>CBRFFM010000001.1:0-560060 GCA_967789005.1 uncultured bacterium
ACCAAATATTAAACTCTCTCTTTACCTTAAGTTAACGACTATGGTGTTCTTCACCGACAACTTCTAATCCAAAACCCCCTTTTCTATTTCGTATCTTCGGATGTTGAGAACTCAAAACGATGAAGACAACTAAAGACATAAGAATTGCTGTTCAAATAGATGCTGACAATGTTCCGTCTGCAAACATAAAAGCGATGTTAGAGGAGATCGCGAAGTATGGAACCCCTACTTTCAAAAGAATCTACGGAGATTGGACTAAACCCAATTTGGGTGGTTGGAAGAATGTCCTTCTCGAGAATGCCATCACTCCAATTCAGCAATACGGTTACACCACCGGAAAGAACTCCACCGATTCTGCGATGATCATCGATGCCATGGACATTTTGTACTCTGGCAAGGTTGATGCATTCGCAATTGTTTCCAGCGACAGTGACTTCACAAAGCTTGCCATCCGACTTCGAGAGGCCGGCATGACGGTCATCGGACTTGGTGAACGTAAAACTCCCAATCCATTTATTGTTGCTTGCGACAAATTTATTTACTTAGAAATATTGACTCCTGCGATCACTGCTGTAACTGCGGCTAAATTAAAAATCGAACCCGGTAAACCTGAAAAGAAAGTTTCAACCCAGGCACCAGCAATTCAAAAAGTGGACAGGGAAACAATAAATCTCATAGCCAATTCAATATCCGACTTAGCTGACGACAGCGGCTGGGCATTTCTAGGAGAGGTTGGTAATTTGATTATAAAAAAGCAGACGGACTTTGATCCAAGAAATTTTGGATACAGCAAACTTGCTCCCATGTTAAAAAGCATACACAAGTTTGAAGTTGACGAACGCGAAACTGATAAAAAAGGAATCAAACTAGTTTACGTTAGAGTGAAGACATAACAGTTCTCGTCAATAAACCGGAATTCAATAATGAATAAAATGGATCACTTAACAGTAAAGGAAGCCCTGCCGGTTTTATATAAGAATTACAACTTAAAGCCGGATGGGGGTATCAATGATTCATCAGTAAAGATTGTTATTCTTAAAGACCTTTCAATCTACATACCAAATTCTGATGCCCGCAGGAGAGTGGTTTTAAAGCATGATATTCACCATGTGGTTACGGGGTATTCCGCGCTGATGAAGGGAGAAACTGAAATTAGCGCGTGGGAGTTATCAACGGGATGCACTCAGAGTTGGGTAGCTTTTACCCTTAATACCTACGGAATGATGAGCGGTGTGCTTTTTAATTTGAAAGGAATATGGCATGCATGGATGAGGGGAAGAATAAGCAAGAACCTGTATCCTGAAAAATTCAAATTACAAGAGGTGATGAATCAATCCGTTGGAGAACTTAAAGAAGAATTAAGGTTACACAATGAAAATAGAGCTTCCTCCAATTCAGTTCTAGGGTTTATATCCTTTGCCGGATTCCTGGTCTTTGGTACTCTATTTTCTATCCTGTCTATCGTACTCATACCGCTGGTCATTGCCTATTCGATTTTCATATCGATTCAAAAATTATGGCACAAGACCTAACCACAGAGGTATTGATCATTGGTGCCGGGCCTACAGGTTTGATGGCTGCCAATCAACTCATGCGGTTTGGCATTGACTTTATTATTGTCGATAAAAAAAGCGGACCTACTAAAGAATCAAGAGCGATTGCCGTCACCGCCCGGAGCCTGGAGATATATCAACAGATGGGGTTAGTGCAGCAAGCCATTCAAGGAGGAAAAAAAATAGAATACTTTAACCTTTTTGTAGACGGAAAGCGAAAAGCAGAAGTGAAGATCGGAGAGATTGGCAAAGGCCTTTCCGAATTTAGTTTTATGCTGGCGTTTGAACAAAGCAAGAATGAAGAATTGCTTTCTAATAATTTAGTTGCAAACGGTAAAGCCATTTATTGGGATCACGAATTTGTTAAACATGCCGAAGACAGCCACGGAATAAAGGCCGTGGTGAGTAGTCAGAATGAAACGATAGCCATTGCTGCGCAGTATTTAATTGCTTGTGACGGTGCCGGAAGCGCGGTGAGGATTCAGTCCGGATTTGGTTTTAAAGGAGGAACGTATGAACACAAGTTTTTTGTAGCCGATGCCTTGATGAAATGGGACCTCGGATTTGACAAACTTATAATTTCTCCGGGCGATCAAAATTTTTGTGCGTTTCTGCCACTTAAAAATGACTGCACCTATCGAATCATAGGAACGCTTCCCAAACGGTATTCTGATGTTAATGATATTTCCGTTTCTGAACTTGAAAGAGTTGTTGCAAACACGATTGGGGTAGAAATGAAATTTGAAGCGGTGAATTGGTTCTCTACGTATAAACTTCATCATCGGGGTGTAGAGGAATTTTGTAAAGGGAAAGTTTTTTTGGCAGGAGACAGTGCACATATTCATAGTCCGGCCGGAGGGCAAGGAATGAATACCGGCTTGCAAGATGCCTACAACCTTTGCTGGAAGTTGGCATTTGTACTTCGCAAGCAAGCTCAAAACTTCGTTGCTTGATACCTACAATGAAGAAAGGCTGCCGTTCGCGAAATGGCTGCTTACATTCACCGACAGGATGTTTAATCTGATGACTACACGCAATTGGTTTATAAGGACATTTAGAAAATATGTAGCACTCAAATTAGCGGGTGTCGTGCTTACCATCCATTGGATTAGACCGTTAATCTTCAACACCATATCGCAGATCTGGTATTCATATAAAGGCAAAAAACTTTCGCATTCGCTTTGCCGTCAAAAATTATCGTTTAATGCTGGAGATCGTTTACCTTATTTTTCGGAAGGAAACATATATCCTTTATTTAAGAAGCCATCCTTTCATGTGTTATACATAGGCCATCAGTCTTTGGGCACGGCCATGAAAGAAAGAGTAAGTAAGGTTTTCCCGTTTACGGTTGAAGTAGTAGAAGACTTGCTATCTGCTAAGTGGGAAAAATTAGGAGTAAAAAGCGAACTGTTTATTCTGGTGAGGCCCGACAATTACATTGCCGGAATTTATGATGCATTGAGTGAATCGGAAACAAGAAAGCATATGGAGCGATATTTCATTTATAAAAACTGAAATGTAATTACAATAAAATAACGCGAGTTCTGATTTACAGAGGTGTTGATCGGATGGTGATGGTTCTGTCTTTGCGGTGTTCCTTCTCCAGCGCAAGCGTCCCTTTGTGATACAATTGAAAATGCCTCATGATTAAAATATTGTCGAAATTGAGAATAAAAATTATGTCTTTCGAAAAGAAAACCAAAAACGGCAAGTTGAGATTAAAGAACTTTATACCAGTCATTTTAATCAAGACCACCCATGAAGATATTTGAAGCGAGTGAAACCAACGATTCTTTTTCTTTTGAATTGACTCAGTCAAAATCCAAAATCATTGAGAAGCTTGAGGAAAGAATAAAAAATTACAAATTCAATTGGAGACAGCTATTCGATTCTGCTCGAAATTATACCAACTATTCTCGATTCACAATTGAAAAGGAACGAATTGTAATCAAGTCAATTATCAAAGGCCGCCCAGACCCCATTTATATTTACCTTGAAGAGATTCCTGGTGGAAAAACCACGCTAAGATTAGAACAGAAGAACTCCGTCTCGTATTCAAGGACTATACTCATTATTTTTTCAGTGATCATGTTCGTGATTGCGCTTATCATCAATTTAAGAACTGATTTACCCATCGGCCTTGTAGTGCTCATCATATTTATTCCATTAATAGTCTGGGTGCTGATCTTAATCTTCATATTTTATATATTAGAAAAAGCAGGAAAATATTCTTTAAGGAGGTTCGCAAAGCAAATTGTGCGTTCTCTGGATCAGGATTAGAATTAGAGCATTTCTTTTCATCTGAGTCAGGAGGACGCCTGGACTCAATCGGAACATATCATTCGGTGGTGGGCATTTCCTACTGGACGTAAAAAACTTCTGCATTGCCGCTGTTCTTCACCGACAGCAAGTGTCTGCTGCTTTTAAGAACAAACCACAAAAAATGTTTTGCATATCTTTAGCCTATGAGGCGGCCTTTTTTCTTGTTATGCTTGTGGGCATGCTATCCTTCCTTTGGTCAGGTAGAAAAGATAGATAGTCTCCGATCTCTATTGCCGCCTCTGCAAGACACTGCTCTTATTAATTCTTACCTACAAATTGGCACGCTTTACCGAAGGGTAAACGTTGATAGCATGTTTTATTTCAGCAAGCGGGCGCACGAATTATCACTGAAACTCAAATACAAAAAAGGTGAAGCCAAATCCAATTTGATCATGGGTATCAGTCAATGGAAGCGCGGCAATTTGGCTGCCGGGCTTGAGCTGTGCCAGGCTGCTTTGACACTCGCCTCTGCAAATAATTTCAAAGACACCGAAGCCGATGCATTGAGCAACATCGGGTTGATTCACAATTATCAGGGAGATTACCCAACTGCTCTTGAATTTTATCAGAAAGCGCTTTCCATAAGTGGGTCTATTAAAGACAGGGCAATAACGGCTTTCATCTACAATAATATTGGCGGTCTCTATTATAATACCAAAGATTATAATCTCGCTCTTGAAAATTGGAAGAAGTCCATGGCTCTTCAGGAGCAAGTTGGAGATAAACTTTCGGCTGCTGCTTGCATGAGTAACATCGGAATGGTCTATGCTGATAAGGAAGACTATAAAATGTCATTGCAATATTATTTCCGCTCGCTAAAAATATACGGGTTCAAGGCTGTTTGTGCCCGAAGGTACCCGCTCGAGAACATTGGGGTCACCTATTATAAGATGAGGGTATACGACAGCGCAGAATATTATTTGAATGAGGCGCTGGTGGGGTCAAAAATTTGCAATGATCCCATTATTGATATGAGTCTCTTAACGGAATTGGCTGACACCTACAAAGCCACCAACCAATTAGAAAAAGCGTTGCCCTGTTTAGAAAAAGCATTTCAGTATGGAATGAAGTCAGGGTTTAATCGCGAGACAGGCGTCACCGCCAAATCCCTTTCAGAGCTTCACGAGAAATTAGGTCATACCAAAGAAGCCTTTGCGATTTTCAAAATATATAACGCCATACAAGACTCTTTATATAATAACGAAAACGCCCGGGCCATTGGCAAGCTTGAAGCTCAACACGAATTTGCAATTGTTAAAAAGGAGCAAGAGGTTGCTCAGCGGATAGAAAATCTGGAGAAAGAAAGGGTGCTCGCCAAAGCAAGATGGATCAGAAATACTTTCATTGCCGGCTTTATCATCATGATTTTTGTAGCGCTGTATGCTTACCGAAATTTCAGAAGAAAGAAAACTTCCAACCTTCGATTACGGCTACTGAATAAGGAAATTAAAAAACAACAAAAGCAACTTAGGGAATTAAATAAGTCGCTCTTTGAATTAAACAACGACCTGGAAACACGGATAGATGATCGAACACGTGAGCTAAATGACAAAAACACGGAGCTCGAAAATAAAAATATCCAACTCGCCAATTACGCTTTTCTGAATGCACACAAACTCAGAGCTCCGGTGGCCACACTTCTTGGCCTTGTCATGCTCTTTGATAATCAGAATATTGAAAACTCGGAGCGCGATGAGATCGTAAAGAAAATCAGAAGTTGTGCGGCCGATCTCAACGACATTGTACGAGAGATCAGGAATACATTGGAGATGGAAAAAAAGCAGCAGTGAAAAACTCCCGGAACTAGGAAGGTTTTCCTTTCTTCATTTTCTTATTAAGACTTTGGGGTGCAACGTTGGCCCATGCAGCTTTGAGCAATTTCTTAAACACTTCTTGGTTTACATTATTCAGGTCAACATAAGTCCATCCGAATTCTCCCCACTTGTTCTTCACAGGAAAAACAGCGGGATGATATTCTTCACAAAAAATCGGTTGTTCAGTTTTTGAAAGCTTGAGCACAGCCCGTTTCTCATCGAGCGAAAGCGTGGCAAAGATTTTCTTCTTCACGCGATAAGCTGGCTTCCCAAAATGATCGTACTCATTTACTTCAGGAAGAGCGAGACATAAATTGCGTGCCGTTTCCAGGTCAGTCATCGGTTGAAGTTACAATCCAAAATACTATCTTGAAAACTCAACAGCTTTACGATTTAAAAAATCAACAGAATACCGTAATTGAGGCGAGCATGTTTTCAAACTTTAAAATCTTGAATCTTGAATTCTGAATCTAAGCAAGGCCAGCTCGTTCGCTCACTCGGACTACTCTCTGTTTTCTTCCTGGTTGCCAGTTCGGTGATTGGCTCAGGTGTTTACAAAAAAGTAGCACCCATGGCCGAATCAATGCAATCACCATTATTGGTGCTTCTGGCTTGGGGGCTCGGAGGAGTGCTTACACTTTTCGGAACTCTTAGTAATGCGGAGGTAGCAAGCATGTTGGCCGACTCTGGTGGCGAGTTTGTTTACTACAGAAAAATCTATAATCGCTTCTTTGCATTTCTTTATGGATGGGCAAATTTTACAGCCATTCGCTCCGCATCCATTGCCTCGATTGCTTATGTGTCTGCGCAATCCTTTAATTCCCTAGTTCAGCTTCCGGTCTTGCCTGATACATTATCTTCCATTACCGTCTTCGGCTTCCTGACTCCCTTCGATAATTTCGGAGTGAAAGTTTTCACCATCGCGCTCATCATTGTACTTACCTATATCAACTATATTGGTTTGAAAGCCGGAGGCAACTTTAGCAAAGTAGTGCTCTACATTGTGATCGTTACCATTGCAATGATCATTGTGCTCGGCTTTACAATGGGCGATGGAAGTTGGAACAACATTACTACCAACGCTTCGGGTTATGTTTCACATTCGTGGACGGATTCCGTATTCATCAAAAGTCTTTTTGCCGCTCTGCTCGGTGCCTTCTGGGCATATGAAGGCTGGAGCACCATTGGCTACCTCGGTGGCGAAATAAAAAATGCCCAACGGAATCTACCTCTCGGATTAATCTCTGGGATTTTATTTGTCATGGTAGTTTATCTCGGCATCAATTTCACCTATCTCTATGTAATGCCTATTGATGAGATGATTGCCGAATCAAAATCGACCAACACTATTGCTGCCGTAACCGTGATGAATCATTTGCTCGGAAATGGTGGAGCACTATTCATGTCGTTATTGATTTTGTTAACTACACTTGGCACAACCAATACTACCATCCTCGCGGCACCGCGATTGTACTTTGCCATGGCAAAAGAAGGTCTGTTTTTTAAAAGTGCTGCCGAAATTCATCCTCAATACAACACTCCGTCAAAAGCTTTTGTATTTCAGGCTGTGATTGTAAGCTTGCTTGTGATCAGCGGAAGCTTCGAACAACTTACCGACATGCTGATCTTTGCTTCATTTATTTTTTATGGAGCTACAACTATTGGAGTTTTTGTGTTGCGTGTGAAGATGCCTGATGCGCCTCGACCATACAAGGCTTGGGGTTACCCAGTGGTGCCTGCCATTTTCATTTTGTTCTGCATTGCTCTGCTCCTCATCACTTTTGCAAGCAAACCGCGCGAAGCAACCATGGGCCTCGTGCTCATGATGACCGGCATCCCATTTTATTTTTATTGGAACAGAAAACGTTAATCGTTAATCGTTATTCGTTATTCGTTATTCGGAATACTGATTGAAAATAAGAATCACTTCTTAACAATTTTTGAAGCGACCAAACAAAATAATCCAAGGACCAAGCCGCTCACCACTCCAATGATTGGTCCAATGATGAGCATTACAAGGCGAGGATGTTCGGGTAAGAAAGGTGTCATCTCCAGTTCCGCCTGATGATTGGTCGCATAGGACCCGAAGAAAATGACATGCGCTGATGTGACCCAAACACAATTCACCAAGCTGATTAGGAACCCATGTAGAAAAAAACCACCTGCCGCCTGCTTCGCAACCATATAGGCGCTGTATGTAAAAATGGCGATCCATAGAAATGGTTCTATCATCGAAGAAATCCACCACACGGTACTAACTCCCATTGCTAATCCAAATCCTGAAAGTTGAATGATGAGTTTCCAATTTAAGTTCATAGCATTGATTTTAAATTGATCGTCATTCAATTTAAGATTAAAAAATGTATTTTTCAGATCATGTCTTCACAACCCGAACTCAAACGCACGCTCTCGCCATTGATGGTGTGGGGACTTGGCGTGGGTTACGTCATCTCAGGAAATTATTTCGGCTGGAATCTTGGCCTCGAAAAAGGGGGCACACTCGGAATGGCCATCGCGCTTTTCTTCATCATCATTCTCTACATCACTTTTACTTTTAGTTATACCGAGCTGGCTTGTGCTATTCCTAAATCGGGTGGTGCATTTGATTATGCCAGGCGAGCACTCGGAAATGATGCTGGCTTCATAACTGGTATGGCGCAGAACATCGAATTTATTTTTGCGCCTCCGGCAATAGCCTTCGCCATCGGAACCTACTTCAACCTTTTCTTTCCAAACCTTTCAGTAACGTTGATCGCAATCATTGCTTACTTATTTTTCTTTTCAATCAATGTGGCGGGAGTAAAAGTGGCTGCACTTTTTGAATTGGTTGTAACTGCACTTGCGGTAATCGCTGTGATGATGTTCAGTGGCATTTCATTTCAACATTTTGATGTGAGTCATTTAAAGCAAAATGCATTTCCTTTTGGATGGAACGGAGTATTTGCTGCCACACCATTTGCTATTTGGTTTTTTCTTGGCATCGAAGGTGTAGCCAATCTTGCTGAAGAAGCAATCAACCCTAAGCGAACAATCATGCTCGGATTTGGATCTGCCATCGTTACACTTGTCGTCTTGTGCCTAATCACTTTTGTAAGCTCCATTGGAATTGCGGGATGGGAAGCGATCGTTTTTAAAACAGATGGCACCACTTCCGATTCTCCTCTGCCATTGGCGATGGCTCACATCGTTGACAGTAGTCAATGGCAATATCAATTTTTGGTAATGGTGGGCTTGCTCGGATTGGTTGCATCTTTTCATGGACTAATGCTTGCAGCAGGAAGGTCTACTCTTGAATTCGGTAGAGTAAACTACGCCCCTGCTTTTCTTGGAAAAATCCATCCTCGTTTTCAAACTCCAGCCAATGCACTTTTTGCCAATATGATTCTCGGCATCGCAGCGCTGCTCACCGGCAAGACTGGAGAGATCATCACGATTTCCGTTTTCGGTGCACTCACACTTTATATCTTCTCTATGATTTCCATGTTGGTGTTACGAAATAAAGAACCCGAACTCCCTCGCCCATTTCGTGCGCCTCTATTTCCAATCTTTCCCATCATCGCACTTGTCATCGCTTCGTTCTCTTTCGTAGCAATGGCGTTTTACAATATCAAATTGGCGCTGGTTTATTTTCTCATTCTCGGCTTAAGCTATCTCATTTTTAAAGTTGTGAAGAGATAATCTGTCACCTGGTTCTGTTCTACTTACAAATTGCTTACATTAGCTATAAGCCCCGTCTTCTCTTTTAGTACGATTTCTTAGTGGTTGCACTCATCTTGGATTATGAAAAACATATGTTTGTTCATATCATGGATTTCAATCAGTTGCCCGCTGACTACCATTCTTGGTCAAACCATCAATTCTCATTTATCTAAAAGTTTAACGGAATACAAAATTCGTAACTGGACTACCGATGACGGTCTTGCTTCGAACACATTACTCAGGCTCTACCAAGACAAAGCAGGTTATTTGTGGATATCAAGTTACGATGGACTCACTCGCTTCGATGGTTCAAAATTTATTACCTATACCAAAAGCAACGGCCTGCCTTCCAGTCAAGTACAAGCCATGATTGACGACAGCAGCGGCAATTTATGGATAGGTACAGGTGCAGGGCTTGTGAAATATAGCGCTGGTGAATTCATCCGCCTGGAAAACGCATTTGATCTTGTTATTCAAACGCTGTGGATTGACGAGAGCAAACACTCACTGCTGATCGGAACCCGGGGACAAGGGTTATTCACTTACGATATCGAGGCAAGGCGATGCGAAAAAATTGAATCTCCATATGATAAGGACATTATCAGGGCAGCTATAAAAGACGATCGCGGAAGAATATGGGCAGGAAGCGAAAGGGCTGGATTGTCATATTATCTGAATGGTCATTGGGAAAAATTTTCCGAAAAAGATGGCCTTCCCAATCACGAGATTAATTGTTTATACCAGAATGAAAATGGGTCACTTTATGTGGGAACAAATACCGGCCTGTATCTATATGATGGATTACGCTTTACGAGGCTTCCAGAATTCATCAATAAGCTCGTTAACGGCATCATTAAAGACAACCTGGGCAATTTATGGATTCTAACTTCATCGGGACTTTTTAAACAAAATGCAGATGGTTTGTTAGAGACTTTAAATACAAGCAACGGTTTGTCAAATAATTCTGTCCAGGATATTCTTTTTGATTCGGAAGGAAGTATCTGGCTGGCTACCTACCGTGGCGGGTTGCAGCAATTAAGTGAAAGTAAATTTTTATCCTATTCCACAACCAATGGATTAGCAACAGATGAAATAAGTGCCATCAAACAACTTTCGGAAGACAAGTTCATTCTTGGCTCAATGGACGGTAAGATCATGCTCATTGATCATGGCAGCGCAACAACAATGAAGATCAAAACACCAATGACAGAACGAGTGCATGATTTTTTGTTGGATAAGAACAATAACTTATGGGTTGCCACCCACACCGGCCTATTACTTATTAAACCCGATGGCCAGGAAAGACTTTTTAACAAGAAGGATGGGCTGCTCGCAAGTCAAATTTGGGTAATCACGCAAGACAGGAAAAACAATTATTGGCTCGGGTCCAGAACAGGAGGCCTTATCAAAATGGATTTCATTACTTATCCCGACAAACCTGTGTTTAGTGAGTACCAGAAAGAAAAAATAAATGCCTCCTTTATTATGTCTATCAAAGAGAATAATCAGGGCGACTTGCTCCTTGGTACAAATACGGGTGGACTGAATGTTATTACATCTTCAGGAGATATTAAAATTTATAGAAAGGCAGAGGGACTCAATAGCAACGTGGTCTTCAGCACTTACACTGATGCTGAAGGAATCACCTGGCTTGCCACCACAGAGGGATTGAGCTGTATGGTAGGCGACACATTTTTTAATTATACCTATGCAGAGGGGCTTCCCTTTGAAAGCATCATGGATGTGATTGAAGATGGTCAGGGTTATTTATGGATGCCCACGGGAATAGGCATTGTGCGGGCAAAAAAACAAGAGCTTATCGATTTTAGTAAAGGAAAAATCAAAACGATTTCATGGAAGCTATTTGACCGCAACGATGGGATGAAAAAATCTCAGTGCACCGGGGCATCTCACTCCTTAAAAGCCCGCAACGGGCACATCTGGTTTCCAACCTTTGGTGGCATTGTTTCTGTTGACCCCAAGACCATTGCAACGAATACCGTTCCGCCACGAGTGTATATAGAAAAAGTAACTGTAGATGATAAGGCAGTTGACTTAACCAAAAGTATGGTTCTTCCACCAGGCAATCATCGCATCGTTTTCCATTATACCGCATTGAGTCTATTATATCCCATGTCTCCAAAATATCGTTACCGAATAGAAAATTTTGATCTCGGTTGGGTAGAGGCAGGAGGTGAGCGCCAGGCAGTTTACACTAACCTGAAGCAAGGCAGTTATTCCTTTCAGGTGTTGGGGGCCAATAATGATAATGTTTGGAATACCACTGGCGCAACGATAGGCTTTCGCGTAGAACCCTATTTTTTTCAGACCCGCTGGTTTTATACTCTGTCGTTTTGCGGATTTATTTTTATAGTGTTCGGTTACTCGCGGTGGCGAACTAATTCCATCAAGAAAAAATCTGAGCTTCTTGAAAATGAAGTAGAGAAGCGCACCCAAGAGTTGGTTGAAAAAACCAATGAGATCGCCCACAAGAACGAAAGCCTGCAGGAGCAGAATACTGAGATCACCGGCATGATCAATATCGTTGCGCACGATTTAAGAGCACCGTTAAACAAAATATCGGGATTACTCTTTCTTCTCGGAAAATCAGGCGAATTAAATCCTGAACAGAAAGAATATGTTCAATACATCGATCGCGTTACAAAGCATGGCAACTACTTAATTCGAGACTTGCTTGATGTTCATTCATTTGAATATGAAGACTCGAAGCCGAACTATTCTGAAATTAAAATTTCTGAGTTTATGGACGAATGGAAGAAGGCCATGACTGGGGAATTACAGCGGAAGAAACAGCAGCTGCGTGACAAAATTGAAATCGCTGACGCAATTTTTCATTGCGACCCCATTTTCCTGACACGGATCTTAGATAACCTGTTGACCAATGCGAGCAAGTTTTCTGAGAAAGGAACAAATGTATATGTGACCGTATTTCAGAATACTCATTTGCTCAGCTTTAGTGTGCGCGATGAAGGGCCTGGTATAGATGAGTCCGATCAAAAAAAGATGTTCAGGCGTTTTCAAAAATTGTCTGCTCGACCCACAGACGGAGAAAGCTCGAATGGTCTCGGGCTGTCAATCATTAAAACATTAACTGAAAAACTCAACGGGAAAATTTCTGTAAAAAGTCAAGTGGGTGTTGGTACAGAGTTTATTGTAACCCTTCCTTTAGCTCCACCGGTTCCTAATTCCTAAATTAGTAATTCGTAAATTCCCCTTTCTAAAATTATCATGACCAAAAAATCGATCCTCGACTACGTTAAAAAACATCCTGCAGGAAAAGTGAAGATTGCTTACGCTGACATTGACGGCATCTTGCGGGGAAAATACATTTCTACAGAAAAATTTCTTTCAGTAGTTGATGGCGGCAGTGCATTCTGCGATGTAATCTTCGGCTGGGACAGCAATGATGTAGCCTACGATAACACGGATTACACAGGCTGGCACTCGGGCTACCCGGATGCCCCAGCACAACTCGACTTAAATACGTTCAGAACAATTCCGTGGGAGAATGACCTTCCATTTTTCCTTGGCGAACTGCTAGATGACAAAGGCAAGCCCGCACATGTTTGTCCCCGCCAATTACTAAAGAAAATCTTAACCGATGCGCAGCGTGCAGGCTTCACTCCTTTCTTCTCACAAGAGTTTGAATGGTTCAACTTTTCAGAGACACCTGAAAGTGCTCGCGCTAAAAACTTCAGAGACCTCACACCACTCTCACCGGGCATGTTCGGTTATTCTATTCTTCGCTCCACGCTGCAAAATCCTTTCTTCACCGATCTGTTTGATCTGCTCAAAAAATTCAATGTTCCCATTGAGGGCTTACATACAGAAACAGGCCCTGGAGTTTTGGAAGCTGCAATAACACATTCAGGGATTTTAGAAGCAGCCGATCGTGCCGTACTTTTTAAAACAGCCGTAAAAGAAATTGCTTATCAGCACAACATCATGGCTACGTTCATGGCCAAGATCAGCGAATCACTTCCGGGTTGTGGCGGGCATGTGCACCAAAGTTTGTGGGATAAGACTGCAAAGAAAAATCTTTTTCACAGCGACAAAGACAAAAACGGAATGAGCGAGGTGATGAAGAGTTATATAGCTGGTCAATTGTTTTGTCTTCCATACATTTTGCCGATGTACGCCCCAACAGTGAACAGCTACAAACGTTTGGTGGAAGGCGCGTGGGCACCAACTACATTGACTTGGGGAATTGATAATCGCACAGTGGCCCTCCGTGTGTTGAGTGGAGGAAACAAATCATGCCGACTTGAAACTCGAGTGATCGGCTCTGATGTAAATCCGTACTTGGCGATGGCTGCGGCACTTGCGTCAGGCTTATACGGCATCAAGAAGAAATTGAAACTTCAATTAGCAACTGAAGGCAACGGCTATCGCGATTTCACACACGGTACATTGCCAACCACTTTGCATGAAGCAACCGAAGCAATGAAAGAATCGGAAGTGGCCAAAGAAATTCTGGGTGAAAAATTCACCAACCACTTTGTGCAAACCCGCGAGTGGGAATGGCGCCAACATCTCAAACCAGTTACCGATTGGGAGATGAAAAGGTATTTTGAGATTATTTGATAATGCAAGGTTGAGTATAGAATTATAGCAACTGTTGTTAAATGAAAAAGCATATTACTCTTCTGGTGCTTTTCTGTTCTCTGGCAATTAGTTGCGCTACCGATCGCAACCAACCGGCCATCTCTTTTTATTATTGGAAAACAGTGTTCCGTCTTTCATCTGATGAAATGAAAGCAATCGAACATAATGACGTTGAAAAACTGTACATCAGATATTTTGACATTGAGTTGAATAATGGAAAGGCCGTGCCGGTGGCGCCTATTATCATAAATGAATTGCCGCGTGGAGTTTCGATTGTGCCCGTGGTCTATATCAAAAATGAAGTCATGCTTGATCCACAGTTTGACGCTGATGATCTTGCCACGAAAGTCCTCTCCTACATTGAGAAAATCAACACAAAGCATTCTCTAAGAAATACTGAGATTCAACTGGATTGCGATTGGACGATGAAGAGCCGCCAAGCGTATTTTAAATTTATTGACTCCGTAAAAAAATTGAGTGGAGAAACAATTTCTGCTACCATCCGGCTTCATCAAGTCAAATACCTGGAACGAACAGGCGTACCCAATGTAGACCACGGAGTATTGATGTATTACAACATGGGGAAAATTTCAGACGACACAACGAATTCAATTTACGAGCATGAAATTGCTCAACGCTATGTGCTCTCGTTGAAAACTTATCCGTTACCACTTCGTGTCGCTTTGCCAATCTTTTCGTGGGGAATTCATATCCGTGGGCACAAAGTGGTCGGTTTGCTAAACAAAGTAAATGAAGGCGTATTTCAGGACAGCATTTATTTTGAACCGAAACCTCCACATTTTTTCAGTGTGAAGAAAGATGGATTCGTGGCCGGTTATTATTTTCAAAAGGGAGATCATATTAAAATTGAATCAATCAAGGAAAGCGATCTATATGAGATGGCTTCCGATTTGAGCGTCAATTTTTCAAAAAAAACTAAAGAGATTGTTTTTTACGATCTGGACAGTCTTAATTTGAGTCGCTATGAAAACAAGAAAGACATTTTCAAAAAAGTTGCTGCTTCTTTTTAGTGTCGCAGCCATCAGTACCTATGGAATTCTTTTGGCCTGCGGAGGATTTGATTTCAGTGACGACTACAATTCTAACTTCACTCCAGAGGCATTTGTATCAGATGCTTCGTACAATCCTCTCTTTTTTTCGCCTAAGTTATTTTATAAAGGTGAGGACCTTGGCAGTCCCTCTCGTTTTAATGAAAATATTATCAAAGACTGGTCGGGCTATTTGCAAAATAGATTGCCTAAACAAGACTTAAAATTTTTACTATTAGACGACAATGCCAAAACGAATATTGAACTTTTATATGGTTGCGTAAAAAATAAACAACCGGCTCCTAAACATTACGGTTACCTAAATATTTCTGATGCAAGACTCAGCAGCTTTTTAGAATTCATGCATTACGCTAAAATAATTGAAGCCAGCAGCGCAATTACTTATGGATGGGACTACGATAAGATTAAAATCTCTTACGTGAATACTAAAGTCATAGCAGATGTTGACAGGCTCTATAACTCAACAAGTGATACATATTTAAAAAATCGCTATTGGTTTCAAACGATGAAGGCGCACTTTTATAGTGCTAACAAACAAAACGTTATCACATTTTTTGAAAAGACTAAATCGGCTGTTCCCGTTAACATCCTTTACTATAGAGGTCTTGCCTATGTTGCCGGCACATATTATAAAGCTAAAGACTACACGAAGTCTAATTATCTATACAGCATCGTCTTTGATAAATGCCCCGAACTTCGCGCAGTAATGACTTATAATTTTCACCCTCAAGAACAAAAAGATTTTGAGGGATCACTTGCATTGGCGAAGACCACCGAAGAGAAAGTAGCGCTCTGGGCATTGTTTGGGTACTATGCAGATGAGAAAATTGGTATACAGGAAATTTATAGGCTGAACCCCACAAGTTCACATTTGGATTTCCTGTTGACACGCCTGGTCAATAAAGAAGAGACACAACTAAACGAGTATCAATTTTCATCTGCTAGTGATTATCAACAGGCGATGAAAAAATCCATCAATAAAAATGCCTTACAACTAGTCAACAACATTGCTTCTGAAAACAGAACAGGTAAACCTTTCCTATGGAATACGGCAGCAGGCTACCTCAATATTTTTGCCGGAAACTATTCCATCGCAAATAAATATTTTGCACAAGCATCAATCGGAAATAATAACGCACCGCTCGCAACGGCCCAATTGAGATTGCTTAACCTCATCAACTTCATTTGTAATACAAACTTGGCAACTAGCAAAGACGAGGAAAATTTGTTGACCGATTTAATGTGGCTTTACAATAATCCCGTAGTACATAATGACTTTCGATATCAGAATGCCGTGAGGTGGAGCAGAAGGTATATTTCTTCGCTTTATAAAGACCAGGGAAAAACAATTTTGGCAGAACTTTTCAATAGTAGCGGGCAATTCTACAGAGAAGAGAAAAATAGTGAAGCCATGAAAGTTTTCTTGGTAAAACCTGGAAAAACTCCCATGGAGAAATTCGCCAACACAATTTACAATATATCACTGGCCGACATTTTTGAATACCAGGCAATCATGCGCGCCTACTCGGGCAAACTCGATGAAGCCATCGAATTGACGATGAAATCAGAATTGAATTATGAGCTTCTAGGAAATCCATTCAATGGAAAGATTAAAGATTGTAATGACTGTGATCACGCCATAACGCTGCGCGTGCCTTACACAAAGCTGACATTCTTAAAGAAGATGAAAGAAATGCAAGCTCTTGTAGAGAAAGGTCAAGACGTCTATAACAACAGTCTTTTGTTAGGCAATGCATTTTACAACATGTCCTATTTCGGCAATGCTCGAGTCTTTTATAGCAATAAAATCTTGAATCAAGACGGCCACTATATCGACCCATTCTATCAACCAATACTTTTAAACTCCTCAACGGCTCGGAAATTTTATCAAAGAGCTTTTGACGCAGCAGTAAATAACGAGCAAAAAGCAAAGTGCTCATACCTCATTGCAAAATGCGAACGCAACGATTTCTATACAGCCGAATATCATAGCAAGCCGGGTTTTTACAGTGACGTTCCTATTGCCTTTAAAGAATGGAATGGTTTTAAGAAATTGAGAGATGATTATATGACAACAAAATACTACCAGGAAGTGGTTAATGAATGCGGGTATTTTAGCAAATACGTTGGGCAGTAGTATCGAGCGGATGTCTTAGGTTCTCCTACGATCGCCTTTTCGTGAAAGAAACTCTCTATATCTTTCATTTCTTATTACAAACTAACATCGGCAATCCGGCCCGATTTGCCTTTCTCTCCAAAATACTACTTGGAATGAGCCCTTGGTTCATGACCGTTATTCCCAGTTTTACCAAACGTTCTTCGGCTTTTCCCAAAAATGCAGTTTGAGTCGATTACCGCAATCGTTGGCTCATACTTTAATCTATGGTTTGGCCGCTTGCCTCACGGCCATTAGCATCCAAAAAAATAGCCCCTAAAACATACAGCCGAAAGTATCAGCTCAAGACTTGGGTTTCCGCGACATCGTCACCAACTACTTTTGCATCGTCAATCACAAACAAAAAAGAAATATGAAAACATTAAAAGCAATAGTAGTAGCAGTAGTAATGTTGGCTGGTTCATTTGCTCAAGCACAAGAGCGTCCATCACACGAAATATATTCAATGATGATGTTCAACTTTGTGAAGTATGTACAGTGGCCGGTTGACGACAACAGCAAAGAGTTTGTGATTGGAGTAGTCGGCAACAACGAAATTTACAGTACGCTTAATACTTGGTATGCCGGAAAAGCAAAAGGCAATAAGACTCTTGTTATAAAGAAATTCAACAGCGCTTCTGAAATTACAGATTGCCAAGTGGTATTCCTCGATCGTAGCAAGAGCAACGAATTTGATGCTATTCATAGTAAGGTTAAAGGTAAAGGCACATTGGTAGTAACCGATCACAACGGTCTAGGCTCAAAGGGAAGCTGTATCAATTTCAAGAAAGTAGATGAGAAACTCCGCTTTGAGTTGAATCAACACGCCATTGAAGCATCGAATTTAAAAGTAGCCAGCGCACTTTCGCAAATGGCAATACTTATCTGATTTTGGGTTTGTTTAGGTAAAACAGAAGCCCTGGGCGAAAAGCTTGGGGTTTTCTGTTTTTAATTCCCCATCATCACAAAAGCTCCCCAGTAATACGGATGGGTGTATTTATTCTTTAACTGGAGCTGCGCCTGACGGAATGCTTCTGCCTTCGGTATGCCTTTCATCCAATTCTGATAAAATGAAGTCATCAATTCTTGCGTGGCCTCATCATCTACCTTCCATAAACTCATGATGATGGCCTGAGCACCCGCAGTTTGAAACGCACGCTGCAAACCATATACGCCTTCACCATTTTGAACTTCGCCCTTGCCGGTTTCGCACGCACTCAATACCACAAGGTCAGTATAATCTAAGTTCAAATTCGCAGCTTCATAAGCGGTGAGGATTCCATTCTCTTCATCAAGTCTCACATTGTTCTGAATAAAATTAGATGCACCCGTAAGCAAAAGGCCCGATCGCAGCAGCGGATTGTTCTTTGCATACTCGGTGGCCGCGCCAACTTTAAATGTTGACGAGGTTTCGTTTTCATCAACGAAAAATCCGTGTGTGGCAATATGAAGTACACGCGGATAGTCAATCGACTTCAATGCTTTTTCTGTGGCCAGTTCATCGGTGAAATCAGATGTTTGCCAATGATGTGTGGTCAGAATATTTTTTACTTGCGCTATTTCTGTTTGTGTTCCCGGTAACTCTGCTATCCCTGTGGCGTCATTTTCGTCTAGCGAAGCAAAATCAAAGTCCCTCTTCTGGTTTTGGATTTTTTCTTGCATGTGCTTTTTCCCAATGAAGTATTTTGGATAACCAAACAGCGAAGCAGAAGAAGAACTCCCTTTAGGATTCCTCCTGCTCTTCAGTAGCAGCAAATCTTTGGTGTTGGAGAGGATAGTGAGATTTTTACTCTCCACTAAAAACTTTCCATTCGCATCAGCGAGAGTGTTGAGATTAATTTGATTGTAAACCCCATCGAGCGAAAGGTAAATTCTTGTTTTGCTTTGCAGCACAGCATCAAGAGGTTGCCAGAAATAGTTGTATGAAAATTTATCTTCCTGCCGTGCCGACACCGAATTTTTATAATAACGAATAGCTCTTCCTTCCAACAATTTGCCATTGGGCAAAATCACAAGCTTAGGATTTAGTTTAGTTTCGCTAGTGAGGACAAGGGCAGCATAAATAATACTATCACGCAGGTAACGATCAAAATAGCGAAACCTGATAATTTCTACAGCTGCCTCGGTGGGAGTCAGTGTTCGCTGCACTTCTTTCCAAGTGGTCAGCTTATTCTGGCCGCCTTTATCTTGAGCTAAATCTTCGGCTGAAATATTCAATTCCTTTTCAATGTTTTTGGCCACTACTTCCAACGAATCTACTTGTGCTTTTTTATTTTTTAACTCAGCATCGGAGGATGTGTAAAGTTGTGCCAGCCGTTCACGTACATCTACCCAATTGTAATAGTGATTGATCATCTCTTTATCGCGACTGGAAAGAATACGCTTCTTGATTTTGTTGGAGGCGCTCAACAAAATTGCCTTGGTGGCCAATTGATTATTATACATTTCACCCAGGATAGCCGGGTTTTGTTTTGAGCGAAGTACAGCAAAGGTGTTGAAGTATTCAAAATCCGCCTTGATCTGATTCCAGAACTGCGCCTTCTCTTCATCACTCAAAAAATAAAAATTTTGGCGTGTGTGAGTAAGCAAAGTAGTAGTTACATCAAGCCAGTATTTTTCTGCTTTATCCAGTTTGCCCCAAGCCTGGTATAATGAAGCATAATTATCAGTGATAATAGCATAATTGAAGGGAGACAGAATTACATTATTCTCTTTGCGGATATCGGCAGCTTGATTCAACAATTTTTCCGTAGTGACAAAATCACCTGTGGCCATGGTTGTTAAAGAAAGATTATTGAGGTACGTAGCGTAGGTAGGATGTCTTGATGCCTTGGCCAAGTCAAGTATTTCGATGCAAAATTTAAAGTGCTCCGCTGCGGCCTTAAAATTTTCTAATAACAATTCTGATAACCCCATAAGGTTACGAACATCGCGCACCATATAATGGCTCATGGAAAGTTCGGTCTCAAAGTAGGGAAGCAACTCTCGACCCAATGTAAGACAATCATTGTATCGGGAAGAAGCGTAATAATGAGACATTAGGTTTAGTTTCTTCACCGCATAGTCATAATCTTTTCCGCTTCTCGTTTCGGTCAGATTAAGGACTTCTTTCAAAAGTTTTTCAGCACTGCGGTACAATCCCATTTTTTGATAAAAGTCGGCCAACGCTTCCAGTGCATCTACATGATCAAAATATTGAGTGGCCTTAATAGGCGATGTTATAGTCAGCGCCTCACTCAAGAGTTCCTCTGCCTCTTTGTTCTTGTCACGTGTCGATAGAATTCTTCCGTGCAAAACGATGTAACGTGAGTAGGCAGCACTTTTAGGTCCATAGTCTTTATTCTCTCTCATAATTTGGGCAGCATGGCTTATCCTTTCCTCAGCATCAGCATTTCTACCAATATTGACATAGAATTCAGTCAGGTATTTCAAATAGAGTGCATATGTAGGATGTTGAACTCCATAAATTTCTGCGGCTAAGGGGAGCGTGTTTAAATAAAATTTCTCAGCTTCAACATATTTGTCTTGAAGGTACTTTGCTCTCGCTAAGTTTTTAGTGGCCTTTAGATAATTGTAAGTATGATCTTCTCCATTGGCCATTGCCAGTTGCAAATATTTTTCATAGGTCTTTTCTGCTTTTGCATTTTCGCTGGCATCCAGGTAGCAAGAAGCGAGATCGCGCAAGACACTGTAATAGAGGATATGGTTTTTGCCGTAAAGTTTCTCATAGCCTTTAAGAACTTCGCTGTACGTTTTTATGGCATCAGCATACAACGACCTTTCTTGATAATAACTCGCTAGCGCCAGTTGTACTCTTATATACGTTCGGTTTTCTTTGCCCAGAATTTGTTCTACCGACTCCATAGCTCGCGTGAGATATTTCTCTGCTTTCTCATACTCACCTAATTGCCGGTGATCATAAGCGAGATCGGTTGAGACCTCGGCAAACGAATTAACATCATTGGCTTTATTGGCCTCATAAAAGACAATTCCTTTCTCATTGCACACAATCGCTCCCTTATAATCGTCACTGTTGCGTTTGATGTCTGCCAGTTTGCGTTGAGCAAAGGAATAATTTTCTCGGTTAATCAATTTAGGTGGGTCTCCAATTTTCTTTAACACTTCTTGAAGTATGGCCGCTGCCTTAGTATAGTCTTCGGCATTGTAGTAAAGGCCGGATAAGGTGATCTCGTTTTGAATCACATTTCTATCATACTCGCCATTCAATTGTTTGCTGATGGCAAGGCTCTGTTCGAAGAGCGCAATCGCTTCTTTATTTCGATTCGTTGCATTGTAGTCCAGGGCTATACCTTGAATGACATCAGCGTAACGCACCGTTTTTTCAAACCCGGTTTGCTCAAGAATAATTTTTGCTTTTTGCCACAGCTCCAAAGACTTGTCGTATTCATAGTTAACAAGATGTAACTCCGCTTTTCCATCAAGCATATCTGCCTCGAAATAAGTGCCCTGAAGATTTCGCGCTTCAATCGCTTTGCTCATTTTGTCGTACGTCATAAACGCACTGTCGAGGTAACGGATATTCAAGTAATGATTGGCCAGCAGGTCTAAGTCATGGCTGTAATCAATAAAGGATGGAATATTTTTCTTTTCAGCCAGATCAATAGTTCTCTTTAGCCAATGGATTGTCTTCTCTCTATCCAATACATTATAACAAAATGAAATCTGGCGTAAGCAGAGCAATACCAGGTCACTTTGAGGGTCTACTTTTACCGCATCATTTAAAAGCTCTTGGAAGATCGATGATGTGTTTTCTGAAAAATTCCAATTGAAATTATACTCTGCCCAGTTCTTTCTAATAGCAAATGCATCGGGATGAGTCTTTCCTTTTTTCTCCTGAAGCCTGATCTCTTCAAGATAAAGTTTCATTGCCTCTTCTTTTCGATCAAGTTCTCCCAGTGCGAGCACTTTGTTGTAGAGATAGGTATTGAATGACTTGAAATCATTTTTAGCTCGAGTCTTCTCTACCAGTGTATCATAAATAACAAGTGCCTCCTTGTTTCGATTCATGTTGCCATAAAGATTTGCTAAATCATTTAACGCATTGATATAGTTCTCTGAGTTCTTGCCTTCTAGTTTTTCTTCTAACTCAATATACTTCTGCACATAGGGCAATGCTTGCGCTGGTTCGCCTTTTCCATATTGCAAAACATAACCCCTGATATAAAGGGGCACTGCATTGGCAGGATCATTCTTTTTATAATCGCGCTTAACCACTTGTTCGGCCCAGTCGGCTGTTTTCCATGCCTGGTCAAACAACTTTAATTTTTTTACGAGCACATACATACTATCACGAATGTTGTATGGGGTTTCTTTCACACCATCGATGTAGTAGTCCACTTTCCGTTCTCGGGCGGCTGTGTAATAAATATTCTTGCCATGATACTTTCCATTCTTGTAACCCCATATGGAAGTTACTTTTCCGGTTGCAGAGTCATAGGCTTTCCACTGACCTGTTCCTTTACCAAACTGATCGAGTCCCTCCTCTTTTACTTTTCCGTTTAGATAACGCCTTATGGTCCATCCGTGCCTCTGTCCTTGAAGACCCGCTCCTGTTTTCCAGAGCACACCGTTTTCATAGTAGCATTCAAAGGGGCCTTCATACAATCCGTTTTTATAAAAATATTTGGAGTCCAGTCTGCCATTGTTGTAATACCAATTCCATTCGCCTTCGCGCTTGCCTTCCTTGTAATACCCTTTGCTTTCCACGCGGTCGTTAGGAAAATAAGTTACGCTAATGCTGTCTTGATTTCCATTCTTATAAAATTTCTCTTCTTTAACTTTTCCATCCGGATAGTAAATCACTGCACGACCTTCGAGTTTCCCCAGCTTTAATATTTCTTCTGTTTCCAGTTTTCCTTCAACCGAATAGTATTTCCATGGCCCGTGCTTTTTGCCCATGACCTCCTCTCCTTCAGCTTTAATTTTTCCATTCTCATAATAATCGGTGAAGCGGCCGTTTACGGTGTCGCGCAAATATTCCCCTACTTGTTCCAATGCTCCACTTGGGTAATAATACTTCACCGTTCCGAAAAACTTTCCTCGCTTGAGCATACCCACTGACTTGATGCCGCCACTTTCATGATAAAATTTCCATCCGCCAATGTTGCCGCCTTCCAGCATTTCACCTTCTGATTTCCTATTGCCACTCAGATAGTAGTAAGTCCAATGTCCTGTTTCGCGTTCAGCAGTATCATAAGATCCAACCTTCATCAACGCCTTCGCTCCATCCTGGTACGTAACCCAATATCCAAATTTCTTTCCCTTGAGATATTCGCCAGTCTCTTCAACAACTCCTTGCGCATTGTGCCATTCCCACTTGCCATTTCGCTCACCGTTCTTGTATTCGCATCGGGTGGTTATCGTGCCGTCTTCGTAATAGCTCAACCACGCTCCTTCTTTTTGATTTTTAAGTTTAATGCCCTTGCTCTGAATGCCTCCGCTGGGATAGTAGACAGTTGTTGCCTGACTTTGGTCTGCTAAGATTTCTGTTGATTGTATTCTTACACCCTCTTCGTTGTAGTAATTCCATTTACCAATAGGCAAATCATCTTTCATCGCTCCCTCACCTACCAACTTTCCGTTAGAAGAGAATTCCAGGTAAGGGCCGTTTGCCTTTCCGTTTACATAATTTATTTTGAACTGCGGCTGACCATTTTGAAAATAATAAATACAAGAGCCATCGAATACTTGCGGATCCATTGAGATTAAAAATCCTTCCCATTGCTTTTGCCCGTTGCGATAGAAGTCTCGCACCTTGCTTGAAGGTTTCCCAGCTTCATATTTGATAAGTCGATAATAGTAGACAGAGTCTGTGTTTTTTGTCTCTTTAGTAAATGCGCTATCGTAGAGAATGGTCCAAAAGCCGGTTCGCTTTCCGTTCTCATCCATCTTATTAGGAGAGACAGGAAAATATTGAGCCGAAGAAATTATCGGAAGGAAGAAAAATAGCAAAATGTAGATTTGCTTCATTTAGATTAAAATCAAAATAGACAATCAAAGTTTAGCAATCCATTCAAAACATGGAATCAGTAGCACTAGGTATTTATTCCTTATGGTTATTCGATTTTGAAGAGTAACTGAAGATACAAATAATTGCTCTTCCGTACATAATGATCAGTGAAGTAGCGGGCCTACTGGCTCATCTCTTCAAAATTTTGTTACTTGTATTATGTACGAACGGTTAATTGAAAACATAAGCAAGAGGGTATCTCTAACTGCAGAAGAATTTGAACGTATCAAGCCTTTCTTTATTCCAAAGAAAATCAGGAAACGCCAATTCTTACTTAATGCAGGCGATGCTTGCCAGTACTCAAACTTTGTAGAAAAGGGACTACTCAGAGCGTACAGTATTGATGATAGCGGTCATGAGCACGTGGTGCAATTTGCACCGGAAGATTGGTGGGTCACCGACATGTGCAGCTTTCTCTCTGGTGATCCTGCCATCTACAACATCGAGGCTATCGAAGATTCAGAGTTACTTCAACTCACTAAAAAAACGATGGATGAAATGCTGGAGCAGCAACCCAAAATGGAACGCTATTTTCGATTGCTGGCACAGAATAGTTTGATCGTTATGCAGCGGAGGATTGTAGGTACGCTAAGTTTATCTGCAGAAGAAAAATACAAGCGGATGATGCAACTCTATCCCAACATTCTTCAGCGCGCTCCTCAACAACACATCGCTTCTTTTCTTGGCATTACTCCCGAAACTTTAAGTCGCGTGAGGAAACAAGTGTCAGCACATAAATAAAGCCGTTAAATTCCATTCTTCTCAATTCTCTTGATCTATATCAAGTCCTTTCTTATCACACATCAATGACATAGGGTAGGTGCTCATAGTATGTTTGTGTCATCAAAACGAACAGAACTATGGCCCAGAAAAAAACAATCGCAATTATAGGCGCAACCACCACAAGAGGTTCCGCCATTGCTAAAAACCTTGCCGAAGGAAATTATCGTTTGCTTTTGATGAGCGAAGAAGCGGAGAAACTTTCAACTTTAGGAAACGAGCTCGCTCAAGCAACCGCTGAGATTGAAACCATCAGCTGTGCAAAAGACGCTTGCTGGGAAGCCGATATAATTATTGTGGCCACGCCTTACGAAATCGAAAAAGAAGTAGCGGAAAAAATCAAAGACGTAGCTACAGGCAAAATCGTCATCAGTATTTCAAACCCGGTTGATCGCAGTAATGAAAGTCTATTTCCTTCACCCAATAATAGCGCAGCCGAAGAGTTGCAACGATTGCTTCCTTACTCTAAAGTGGTGACGACCTTCAATACTTCTTTTATAGAAAATTTTGCTTCGCAGGTGATTCAAGGAAAACCAGCCGACACATTTATTGCCGGTAATAATAGTGATGCTATCGAAACAGTTTCAGAATTGGTTAGATCAGCAGGCTACAATCCATTCGTGGTAGGAGATCTTTCAATGAGCAGAGCACTTGAGCGGATGCAATTATTACTCGCTCAGAAGTTAGCAAAGCTCAACTTCAACTGGTGAACTAAAGAATTAAACAATAAAAAATAAATCAACTAACAATTTAAAAACACAATTATGGAAACTACAGTAAAAACCTCAACCAAAACAAAATGGGCAATTGACCCTACACACAGTGAAATCGTGTTCAAAGTAAAACACCTGATGATCACCAACGTGAAAGGCGAATTCAGAAAATTCAACGTTGAAATTGAAAGTGATGGGAAAGATTTCACTAATGCATCTATTAGCGCCACCATCGATGCATCATCGATCTTCACCAACGAAGACAATCGTGATGGTCACTTGAAGAGCGCTGACTTTTTTGATGTAGAGAACTACAAAGAGCTTTTCTTTGTTGGAACCTCGTTTAATAGAAAGGGCGAAGATGAATATGAATTGAATGGTAAGCTGACCATTAAAAACATAACCAAAGACGTTACTTTCTCAGTAGAATTTGGCGGAATCACAAAAGATCCTTGGGGAAATGAGAAAGCCGGTTTCTCTTTGAATGGAAAAATCAATCGCACCGATTTTGGTTTAAATTGGAATGCCGCACTTGAAGCCGGTGGTGTTTTAGTAAGCGAAGAAGTGAAGATCAGTGCTGAAGTGCAATTTGTAAAAAAATAATCCAGTGACTTCTCTGTGAACTCTGTGTTCTCTGTGGTTAATACATTTCTAAACCACGAAGATCACAGAGTACTGGAGATAGAACGAAACATTTCTTTTTCTGATTTTATAAATGAATCGAAAAACTTTCATAAAATCGTTAGCCCTAACAGGATTAGCAGGAGCAACTATGAAATTAAGCGCCTTAGATAAATTAACAAACCCATTGAACGCCACCGATAAAATGCCTGTATTGTTTTTGGGTCATGGTAGCCCGATGAATGCCATCGAAGAGAATGAGTTTGTTGTCGGCTTCAGAAAAGTGGGCAAAGAAATTCCGAAGCCTCAAGCTATTCTTGTAGTCTCTGCTCATTGGGAAACAAACGGAACTTTCGTAACCGCGATGGAGAAGCCACGCACCATTCACGACTTCGGTGGATTTCCACCTGCGTTGTATGAAGTTCAATATCCTGCTCCGGGAAGTCCTGAGTTGGCAAAAGAAACCAAAGACCTTATTAAGAAAACAGAAGTAGGTTTAGATCAGAGCTGGGGCCTCGATCACGGTGCGTGGAGCGTGGTAAAGCATCTTTATCCCCATGCCGATGTGCCCGTGATCCAAATGAGTTTAGATTACAATCAAACTCCGCAACATCATTTTGAGTTGGCAAAAGAATTGGCATCGCTTAGAAAAAAAGGAGTACTCATCATTGGCAGTGGCAATATGGTGCATAACCTTCGAATGGTAGCCTGGGATAAACTCAATGCCGATGCATATGGTTATGACTGGGCAATTGAAGCTAGTGAGAAAATGAAAAACCATATTTTGAATGGTGACTACCAACCGCTGATCAACTACTCTGCACAGGGAAGAGCATTTGATCTTGCCATTCCATCGCCTGATCATTATCTACCATTGTTGTATGCATTGGCCTTAAAAGAGGAGAATGAAAAAATTTCATTCTTCAACGACAAACCAGTGGCAGGTTCTTTAACAATGACGTCAGTCAAAATTGAAAAAGTATGATCTGTTAGGAGCAGATCAAAAATTAATTATGGCAAACACAGTTATTCACAAAGCAAACACGAGAGGTTTTGCAAACCATGGTTGGTTGCAGAGCTATCACAGTTTTAGTTTTGCAAACTATTATAATCCAGAGCGCGTTCAATTTGGCGCTTTACGTGTACTCAATGACGACTCCGTTGCTGCGGGCATGGGCTTTGGCACACACCCACATGACAACATGGAAATTATTTCCATTCCGCTTGAAGGAGATTTACAACACAAAGACAGCATGGGCAATGTTGCTGTGATCAAAAATGGCGATGTGCAAGTGATGAGTGCAGGAACTGGAATTGCACACAGCGAGATGAACAAGAGCACCGACAAGCCCGTAAAGTTTTTGCAGATTTGGGTCTTCCCTAATAAAAGAAATGTCACACCACGTTACGGCCAAGTCACATTAAATGAAATTGACCGGCATAATCGCTTTCAGCAAATCGTTTCTCCGAATGAAGGAAGCGATGGCGTATGGATTCATCAAAATGCCTGGTTTCATCTTGGCAAGTTTGATCAAGGGCAATCGGTGAATTATGAATTAAAGAAAAAGGGAAATGGTGTTTACATCTTCGTTTTATCCGGTGATGCTGTAGTCGATGGAAATGATTTGAGCAAACGTGACGCTATCGGAATTTGGAATACAGAAAACATTTCCTTTAAAATAAATTCTGATTCTGAAGTGTTGCTGATGGAAGTGCCAATAGAGGTTTAATTTCGATCAGATAAACCTTTGAAGCTGTATTTAAACTTCGCTAATGGCATGACCGTTAGCGAAGTTTTTTATATCACTCGCCTCCAAGTAACGGCAGGAGCACATTCGGAATAAAATCTACCGTGAAGTGTGCAATGATGTTTGCTTTCAGGTCGCGCTTCTTCCAATACACATAAGAAATTAACAAACCCAGGACAAAGGCAACAATGACTCCGCCAACGCCTTGCTTATAATGAAGGAGTCCGAAAACCAATGAAGGCAGTAAAAAGAACACCAGCCAACTACTCGATATTTTTTCAAGGCGTTCCATGAGATAACCGCGATAACATATTTCTTCTACTACACCGGCTCTCAACATAATCAGCGTCATCACCGCGGGAGAAATATTATCGTACCGATTTCCACCTCCTCCTCCTCCGAAAGAAATGCCTACCGCTTTAAAAATCAACATGCAGATCACCGTTACCGCTAAACTTAAAAGCACCAGTATTAAACTTAGTAAAAGGGACTTGCCCCAATGGCGGCCGTGCAAGCCGATTGAACTGACGTCTAATTTCTCGCCACTATAAATTATCCAGATTAATACACCCGCTACTGCAAAAACAGAAAGTTCGCGAATGATGACGTTTGTATCAGTAAGCTGTCCTGGCACGAATTGATTAAATATCGCCAGAACAATGGTTGCTCCAAAAAAGGCGAGGAACATGCCCGTAATGGTAAATGCCGAAATTGAGGTTTTCATGGGTTTGAGGTTATTCACAAGTTAAAGAAACGTTTTAGAAGTGTCTAAATACGAAGAGCAACCAATTAAGTTGCTCTTTTTGTCGGACTGGATTCGAACCATCATTATTTTATGGCGTTGATGACGAAGAATTAATATTTTTATATCATCGACTTCCAGATCGGGGTGTAGCACAGCCCGGCAGTGCGCTACGTTCGGGACGTAGAGGTCGGAGGTTCGAATCCTCTCACCCCGACTAACTTCAAATTGAAAGACTTAGTTCTTCTTCAGTAACGCCATATAAAATCCATCAAAGCCTTCCGATGGATAAAGCATTTTCTGTTTAACCAGTTGGAATTCCTTTTTCTCCTCTAAAAACTTTTCAACCTGCTTTTCATTTTCAGATGGAAGTATACTGCAGGTAGAGTAAACCATCATACCACCTTTCTTGAGCATCGAACTGTAATCGTTCAAGATTTTCTGCTGAGTCTTTTTTACGTCCTCAATGAACTCGGGAGTCAACTTCCATTTCGCATCAGGATTTCTTTTCAATACACCAAGACCTGAACAAGGTACATCGAGCAGCAGACGATCGGCCGAGTTCTCAAGCCGTTTAATTGTTTTTGAAGATTCAATTACACGCGTCTCAATATTGTTTGATGCACCTGCACGTCTTGCTCTTTTCTTGAGCTCTTCCAATTTCCATGCTTCCGTATCCAGCGCAATGATGCGCCCTTTGTTTTGCATGAGCGCAGCGAGGTGAAGTGTTTTGCCACCACCACCGGCACATGCATCGATTACGCGTTGACCCGGCTCCACATTTAAAAAAGGAGCAATCAACTGCGAGCCCGCATCCTGCACTTCAAAAAATCCATCTTTAAACTGCTGGCGAGTGAAAATATTTTGTCGTTGTTCAAGCAATAATGCATCAGGATATTCGCGTGATACTTCCGTAAAAATATCTTCTTCTTCCAATTGCGCTCTCAACTCTTCACTCGATACTTTCAAGGTATTTACACGCAACACTACCACTGCTTCTTCATTCAGTGCATGAAGCTCTTCATCCCATCGATCTCCCAATTCCTTTTGACCTAATTCATCCAGCCAGTCAGGAATTGATTCTCTGATTTTTCGAATGGATTTAATAGAATCGTATTGCTCTTGAAATTTCCTGGGGTTCAATCCTCTAAATTCATCCCAATCCCATGACGGCAAATCCATTTTCTTAATCCAAATGCACCACGCTCCAAGCAATTTCCAAAAATCATTCTCTTCGGCATCGGATAAATATACGAGTAGCCGGTACCAGCGCACGATATCATACGTGGTTTCCGCAATAAAACGCCTGTCGCGTGCACCCCACTTCGGGTTTTGTTTCAATATTTTCTCGATAGCTTTATCAGCATACCGATTTTCCGTGAAGATTGAATTTAGCGTGTGCACCGTTGCTTCGCATAAATTGCGATAGAGCTTTACCATTACAATTTTTTGACTGAAATTTAAACTGAATTAACGAGATCACCGCACAAAAGAAAATCAAACCCAAAATGAAAAATAGACTCATCCTTTTCACAATTCTCCTACTTCCCTTTTTCTCACATGCTCAATTTGGAGACCTAGTAAAAAAAGGGCTTAAAAAAGTAGCTGAAACAGGTAAAAGCGAAGCAACAAAAAATTCGGATGCTGCACGCGACAAGCTTGACTCCGCTGATTTCAATTATGCCATTTCTGTAATCGATAATTCAGGAATGATGAGCATTCGCGATGCTAAAGAAGGGCTAACAAAAAAAATGGACCTTGTGATGAATACTCAGGTGAAGGATCAATCTAAAGTTACTCCTGCCCAAAAAGCAAGAAACACCTTAGACGTTGCTGAAGAGTTTTATGACCGCAAAAGATATAAATGGGCAGAGTTGAAATTCTTGGAAGCTAAACTTGCATACGAGAACAATAGCATTACGAGCAATATTAATTATAGCAAAGTATTAGCTGATTTGGGTCTACTATATGCTTCTATGGGGCGTCTTGACATGTCAAATCAATATACCGCCCAAGCCCTTGAGATACGAGAACAGTCGCTGGGAAAAAAGAGCAAAGCCTATGCTTCCTCGTTGAACAATATTGCAGTGCTCAACCAGGAAATGGGTCATTACAATGAAGCTGAAAAATATTTTATTGATGCCGCACAAATAGTAAAAGAACAATTAGGTGAACAAAGTCAGGAATTTGCTACCGTGTTAAATAACCAAGCTATCTTCTTTTCAAAAATCGGCAGACTTGATCAAGCTATTGAAAAGCAGAAAGCGGCAATCGCTATTCTTGAACAACAAAACAAAAAAGATTCTCGTGATGCGGTAGGTTTTCAATCCAACCTTGCACTGCTATACCAACAAACCGGGAAGCTCGCTGAAGCCGAAACAATCTATTTAAAATTGGAAAGCACGCTGAAAGCTTTTAGTGACAATCCTTATTATGCCGGAGTACTCGATAACCTCGCATTACTTTATATTCAAATGAACAAGCTGGATAAGGTGGAGAGTTATTTTCAACGCTCTGCCGACATCTATAAGTCAAGAAAGCAACTACCGGGCTATGCCAAAGTATTAAATGATCTTGGTAATTTTTATAGGATGCAAGGCCGCTTTGATGTGGCCGAACAAAAACTCACTGAATCGATGACCATCCGCATCGGTGCGTTAGATTCTAATCATCCGGATTATGTGAAATCGGAAGAGGATTTAGGAATTCTCTATTGGAAAAAAGGAGATTTAACAAAAGCCTATACAAATCTTCAATCGGCCATGAACAAGTCCTTGGATTTTGTAGATCAATTTTTCCCTCCGATGAGCGAGGCTGAAAAAACAAAATACTGGGATATCTTACAACCACGCTTTCAACGATTCTTTAATTATTGTTTGGATGCTCAGACCACTAATCCATCCATTGCGAATGACATGTACAACTATCAGATTGCCACGAAAGCTTTGCTGCTCAACTCTACAAATAAAATCAAGAAGGCAATTCTCAATAGTGGCAATTCTGATTTGATCAAAGAATACACCAGTTGGTTAGATAAAAAAGAAGCGCTTGCCCGCTACTACTCTCTATCCAAAGACGAACTGGTTGAGCAAAAAATTGATTTGGCTGCGTTGGAGCAAGAAGCTAATAATATGGAGCGTTCACTTTCTCAAAAGTCAGGCGATTTTGCTCAAGGCTATTCAACCGAAAAAATCACTTTCGATAAAATCGCATCATTACTTACGGAAACTGAAGCTGTGGTTGAATTGATTCGTATTCATTCCTTTGACAAGAATTTTACTAATGACTCAAAGTATGCTGCACTTATTCTTGAAAAGAATTCAACTCAACCTAAATTAATTGTTCTCGATAATGGCAATCAGTTAGAAACACGTTACGCCAAATTTTATCGCAACGCCATTCAGCAAAAAATTGCAGATCAATATTCATATGATCAGTTCTGGGCTCGCATTGAGCCAGCTCTTTTGGGAAAGAAGACTATTTACATTTCTCCGGATGGTGTTTACAATCAAATCAATTTAAATACGCTCAAAAAGACTGGTGGCGATTTTGTGATTAACAAGTTTGACTTAGCCATTATTGGTAACTCAAAAGATTTGATCGCCTTGAAAAATGAAAAGCCATCCACATTAAAGAAAGATGCATTCCTCCTTGGTTTCCCTAACTACGGAGGAACTTCCATCGCTGCATTGCCTGGAACAAAGATAGAAGTAGAAGGAATTTCAAGAATTTTAAAAACTTCCGGTTATCAGGTTTCTCTTTCTCAACAAAATGAAGCCACAGAGTCTAAAATAAAATCGATGAATGGTCCTTCCGTAGTACATATCGCCACGCATGGATACTTTCTGCAAGACGCAGAGAGTGCGGTCGGTGTGACTGCTGAGAGTGCTAAGAACAATCCTCTTCTTCGCTCCGGCTTATTACTGGCAGGTGCCTCAAAGACGATGTCAGGTGAAGTGCTTCCAAACCTGGAAAGCAACGACAACGGAGTGCTTACCGCTTATGAAGCAATGAATTTAAATCTGAATGGAACGAACCTGATCGTGATGAGCGCTTGTGAAACCGGCCTTGGCGATGTGCGTGCTGGTGAAGGTGTTTATGGTTTGCAAAGAGCATTTGTAGTCGCGGGTGCAAAAACTCTGGTGATGAGTCTCTGGAAAGTAGATGATGCTGCAACACAGGCCCTGATGACAAATTTTTATACCAACCTCTCAAAAGGCGGGAGCAAATTGAAAGCGTTCAAACAAGCACAGCAACAACTGATGTTAAAGTACAAGGAGCCCTATTACTGGGGTGCATTTGTAATGGTAGGTATATAAAATTCCATCGTCCTTTTCCATAGAGACTAAAGGTTCGAATCTTATTTTCATAATAAAGAAAGAGGCTGCCCAAATGGACAGCCTCTTCTTTAAAAGTGAAATCAACTAGTACTAGTTAACATCCCAGAATACCTTGGATGTTACTTTATCACCACCAGTAATTTTACCGGCAGCTGCATTAAAGTTAGTAACGTTAATGTTTTGTTCACTTACTGGATAAGTATATCTAACAGGGATAGGTGTAAGAGCGTCTACAGGAGCTACTAAAACTGGGAAATCCAATCTTCTCCATTCCATCCAAGCCTCATATCCACGGTTATACAAACCTAACCACTTCTGAGTACCTATTTTTTGCTTATAAGTACCAGTTGCTGTTGCATAAGCTACACTAGGGTTTGCCAAGTAAACAGCAATACTTGCTGCATCAACTCCCCATGCCTCCATAGATGCAGTAATAGCATTAGTGTAATGAGTATCAGCAGTGCCACCAACAGTAAACCCACGAGCCGCAGCTTCAGCCAAATAAAACTCAACTTCTGAATAATCCATTATGACGCCAGGGAATGTTGTAGCACAGATCCCAGTCGCGCCACTATTATCATCATTACCTGTAACGTGAGAGAAAGTAGCATAGCTATTATTTGAACCATAGATACCACCCGTATAATTTATCCCACCTGCATCTTTTGTAAAATAAAAAGGTCTCCTTGGGTCACTCAGTGCATTCATAGCATCGACAAGCGTATTAGCCGCAACGAAATCCTTTCTACCACTCTGAATAAGGTTTGCCCAAATTGGATTCGTGTTTGGAGGTGCATCCAGGTAAGCGAACATTGCATTATCTGAATTCGAAGTGAACACACCCGCAGCAGCAGATTCTACAACAGTTTTCGCTGTAGTAGGATTTACGTCAGCCAAATTCATTCCAAGTCTCAATTTTACTGAGTTCGCTAATTTTACCCAGTTCGCTGCCGATCCACCATAGATGAGATCAAAGCCGACAAATTCGTCTGTTGTAATATCAGTTATGTCAGTGTTAATTCTGGCAATCAGATCTGTATAGATCGTTGCTGCGTCATCGTATGCTGGCAAAAGATTAGTTGTATTAAGCGCCTGTGAATAAGGGACATCTCCAAATGTATCCACCAACATACCAAACGTAAATACCTGTAAAACATCGATCATTGCAAGCTGGCTCTTTTTATTAGCCGGCAATATGTAAGGATCGCTATTAACATTATTGTAAGCTTCCTTAAGATCTCTCAACACATCTCTGTAAAGATTGTGCCAAACAGTCTGAGGTATAGGTCTAGTGCTCAAATCGTAGTTACTCTCATCAATATAGGTTGTCTCTGTCCAATGCTGGGCAAGCATCCTATATATATTCAGGTTCACATTAGGCGATGCCAAATGATCTACCAGGTTCTTCTGTGCATTTGCAAATAAAGATCCTGCTTCAACCTTAGTAGCCGCCTTCGGATTACCGTCATAGCTGGCAATATCCTTACAGGAAACTGCCGCAAACAGACCAATAAATAGTATTAATAATTTTTTCATGATAAATCAGGTTTAGAATTTAAACTTAAGATTGAACCCAATGTTTTTCATGTTAGGATAGGTTCCTACCTGGTAACCATTTGCAAGCAAACCCTGCGCTCCTAAGTTATCTTCTGGGTCAGCATATGGAACATGCTTCTGAATGATCCAAAGATTTCTTCCAACCAATGAAACATCGATGCCTTTTACAGGGCCCAATTTCGAAACTATCGTTGAAGGAAGCGAATAAGAAATAAGCACTTCTCTCAGCTTAACGTAGCCTGCATTATAAATAAATGCGGCTGAAGGATTTCTACGGTATCCGTAAATTCCAAAGTTAGTCGCGTCATAGCGAGTCACGTTTGGAGATCCATCAGACATAACTCCAGGTACAAGAATACCTCCTTTATTGCCAGCGAAATCGCCAGGAGCTGTTCTTACAGAGTTACCAAACTCATTCAACCCTGCAGTTTCAGGATACAATCCTGTCGCAAGTCCATAATACATATCAAGGTTAAACAATTGTCCGCCTTGCTTCACGTCAATAAGGAAGCTGGCAGTGATACCCTTATAGGTAAATTTGTTGTTGATACCTCCTATCCAGTCTGCCTGAACATTTCCAATTGTTTCATTAGAGGTAGCGCTAAAGGCATAGTATGGAGAGGCAACAGAGCGTATGGTTTTTTGTCCATTAGTGTAGACAAAGTTGTTTCCTCTGATTTCTCCAAAAGGCTTACCAATAGCAGCATTGATGGACACTCCACCTTGATATGCACCTAATTGGTAATTATCCAATCCTTGCGCAAGGGTGACAACTTTATTTCTGTTTCTGGTCCAGTTTACAGTTGTTCTCCATGAGAAGTTGTCTGTTCTAACCACGTCCGCATATAATGAAAACTCCCATCCTTGATTCTGAAGCTCGCCAGCGTTGATAACTTTAGCATCAACACCCGTTGCCCTTGAAACTGGTATTTGAAGAATCTGGTTAATAGTGCTTGCCTTATAGTAAGTCACATCAAATCCAACTCTCGCATCAAGGAATGACATTTCCAATCCCATTTCCTGGCTATGAGTGATGGCCGGCTTTAGAGCATCATTTCTTTTTAATGCAGAAACAGAGAAGAGGGGAACATTACCATAGGGTGCTGGTTTATCATAAACATCCTTGGTAGAGCTTGCGGCTGCCTGATCTCCTACTTGGGCATAGTTAACTCTCAATTTACCATTGGTCAACCATGATTGTTGAACCAACTCAGAGAACACAAAACTTCCTGAAACACTACCATAGTAATAGGTGTTGTTACTAGTTGGCAGAGATGAAGCTTGGTCTCTTCTTATATTCCCATCCAAAGTCAGCATCTTTTTCCAGGTAACAGAAGCTCCTGCAAACTGTCCATAAATTGCCAATTCTGAGAATGTTTCAGTAGGCGCCAATGGTGCATTTAGAGAATTGTTGATCGCATAAAGATGCGGAACAACCAAGCCTCCGTTTGTTGAAGCAAAAACTGATTGGATTCTTGTAGTTCTTGTATTTGAACCAAGAAGTCCGGTAAACTTGATGTCGGAGCCAAAATCCTTATGGAAATTAGCCATCACGTCATAGTTCTTTTCTATGAAATTTCTATTAAATCTTGTGTAACCGGCTACACCAACACTACCAAGAGCAATTCTCTCTTCCTGGAATTCGTTATAAGTGTCCACGCTGGCCCTTCCCATAATGTCCATCCATTTAGTGGCCTTATAATTCAACATGGCATAACCATAAACTCTTAGTCTGTTATCAGTTTCGTAATTCTCGTAACGAGTCCAATATGGGTTATCCCAATAAATTGGAGCAAGGGCAGATGGGTCGGTATAGTTCCATGTTGCGTTTTTCTTGGTTCTGAAATAGGCATCTGCCATATCCTTATTATCCACGTTTACCTGGTACCACTCTCTGAAGGTAGTCATAAGGTTACGGGCTGAAGCCCCATCGTAACCAGTGCCTTGTCTTCCCTTACCATCCACATTAGTAACGTTGGCAGATGCGGTTGCAGTAAGTTTTTCGCTCAACTTATAAGAGGCACTGAAGTTGAAGAAATCCTTGTTAAGTGAGCTGTTTGGCATCACCCCATTCTCAGAACTCCTGGTATATCCTACTTTGTAATAACCTTTATCTGTCTGTCCATCAAGCAAAAAACTAACGTTATTTTGAACGGTCGTCTGGAGCATATGATCTGCCTGATTCTTTGCAGCTACCCATGGAGTTGCTTTTCCGAAATTCTTTGATGTAGGTTCAAAAGCATCCCACTGGTACACGTTCAAACTTGGATCAAACGGTGCACCCCATGAAGCATCTTCACTGGTAGGTACGACCAAGTTTGGACCCGCGCCTGCACTTGCAGCGCTAAATGTATTATCTCTGTATAAAAAGAAACCGGTAGGATCTTCATAATACGCTCCATAGCCACCACCAAATTTCTTTTGATAGGTTGGAAATGTAGTCTTATCAAATGAACCGACATTGACGCCATAATTTGCGGTAAAACCTACCCCGTTCTTCTTCTTACCTTTCTTAGTAGTGATCATAATCACACCATTAGAGGCGCGCGTACCATAAAGTGCACTGGCACCAGCTCCTTTTAGAACGTTAACTGACTCAATGTCATCAGGGTTAATATCAGCAGCAGAGTTACCAAAATCATATCCGCCACCACCTTGTGCCTGAGTTCCTCCGTTTGTACTTGAATTGTCAATAGGAACACCATCAACCACAAATAGCGCCTGATTGCTACCGGCCAAGTTCTTAATACCCCGTATTACAATGTTGGTTGATCCCCCCATGCTATTATTTCTCTTAATATCTACCCCAGAAATTTTTCCGGAAAGAGCATTAATAAAGTTGTTATCACGGGTCTGGCTGAGTTGGCTGCCATCAATCTTCTGGGCAGCATAGCCCAATTCATTCTTCGTTTTCTCAATACCCAAAGCAGTTACCACTACTTCAGAAAGTTGAGTAACGTCTTCTGCCATTGGCATGTCAACCACAGTTCTTTCACCCACTTCAACTTCTTCGCTCTTCATACCGATGAAAGAAAAAACAAGAGAAGCTCCAGAGCCGGGTACACTTAAGGAGTATTTACCTTCAGAATCTGTTACGGTTCCACTTGTAGATCCCTTAAGGACTACGTTCACACCAGGTATAGGCGATCCGTCCGCTTTAGACGTCACCTTACCCGTCACTACCCGATCCTGCGCCCAGACACTGAGAGCAAAACCGAATGAGAAGCACAATAGTAAAAACTTCTTCATAGATTTAGGTTTAGGTTAAATAATATATATAGACCCGAAAATTACGGGTAAATTATCAAAAACAAAATTTTGGCTTTTCTTTGTTAGACTTTCTTCTAGTTCCCTCTGCTCAAGCTAGTCCCAAATAATATTCTGTTGCCTCTCAGCATCCAGTTTTTCGAGATTTAGTTTAACTCATCATTGTGAACTGAATATTAATATACCCCAGACCGTGGGGCAATAAAAAAAGCGCGAGGAATACCCCGCGCTTCGTTATATTTTTTTTTGTATCGACCTATGCTTCAGCAACAACAGACACAAATGATCTGTCGGCTCTGCCTTTTTTGAAAGCAACAACTCCATTGGTAAGAGCAAAAAGAGTATGGTCTTTGCCAATACCTACGTTCTTACCAGGATGATGCTTTGTGCCACGTTGACGCACGATGATATTTCCGGCTACAACTTTCTGTCCACCGTATACTTTAACGCCCAATCTTTTGCTTTCCGATTCGCGGCCGTTCTTTACTTTACCTTCACCTTTTTTGTGTGCCATATCTTAATTCAAAATTTAAGATTCAATAATTAATAATTGGATTAACCGATGCTTTCAATTTGCACTTTGGTATACTGCTGACGGTGGCCATTCTTTTTGGCATACCCCTTACGTCTCTTCTTCTTGAAGACGATCAGCTTATCACCTTTTACGTGCTCAAGAATCTTTCCAGAAACTTTTACACCCTTTAATAAAGGTGAGCCAACTTCCACTGCCTTGCCGTTGTCAAGCAAAAGCACTTTATCAAAGCTCACAGCTGAGCCTGCTTCGCCTTCCATCTTAGGCGTATAAACATATTGATCTTTCGCTACTTTGAGCTGCTGACCTGCAATATCCACAATCGCGTACATAGTTCCTGTTTTAAAAATGGAGTGCAAAGATAGGCCAAACGTGTTGAAAAACAAGCTGTGGATTAATAAAACCTATAAAACAATCAGAATGGGCTGTTTAAAGAGAATTTATAGGGTTGTAATGACCTTCTCACGGGTTCCTGATACCAATGGTATTGGCTATTCACTCTCGCACCGCTCGTGATAGCTTAGTCTATATATATACTGTGCCTGCTTTGAAAGAGCCTTACGGTCATCATACTTGGTCGCCACATCCTTCAAAAAAGGCGTAACAATTAATCTCATAACTAGAAAATCAGGCAAGTAAAAAAATCTTTATAAATTTTTCTTTTAACCACTCACTTTGAATCAACTCACTAAGTGAATGACTGTGAAACGATTTACAAAATAGTGATGGTGTTGATAACTCATTTCCACTCGGAACAACCGTTAGCATGGGTTTGATTTTCATTTCCAAATTCGAATCTTTGCTCACTGTATTTTAGGGAGAGTATCCTCTCTAAGTATTCAGCAAACCCGAAATCAAAAAAATCTTTGGCTAATCTCAACTTTAGCCTACTAATATTTTAAAAGAACTATAGATGAGCGAATTATCATTGGAACCCATCCTTAAAGAAAACAAAGACCGATTTGTCATATTCCCAATCCGTCATCACGATATCTGGAAGTACTATAAACAGGCTGAAGCAAGCTTTTGGACTGCCGAAGAGATAGACCTCAGTCAGGACATGAAGGACTGGGAATCGATGAACGATGGTGAGCGTCATTTCATCACGCATGTACTCGCGTTCTTTGCGGCAAGCGATGGGATCGTAAACGAAAACTTGGCTGAGCACTTTGTTTCGGAGGTACAGTACACAGAAGCGAAGTTCTTCTATGGCTTTCAAATCGCTATTGAAAACATCCATTCAGAAACCTATTCTTTGCTTATCGACACTTACGTAAAGGACCCAAAGGAGAAGGACAAGCTCTTTCATGCCGTTGAAACCATGCCTTGCGTAAAGAGAAAGGCAGATTGGGCACTTCGTTGGATTGATCAGGGCAATTTTCAGGAGCGATTGGTTGCTTTTGCTGCCGTGGAGGGAATTTTCTTCTCTGGATCATTCTGTTCCATCTTCTGGATGAAAAAGCGCGGACTGATGCCGGGATTGACTTTCTCTAATGAATTGATTTCGCGCGATGAAGGATTGCATTGCGACTTCGCTTGTCATCTTTACACTAAGCACGTTGTCAGTAAATTAACGACAGAGCGTGTTATTGAAATCATCAAAGACGCTGTAGAAATTGAAAAAGAATTTGTGACAGATGCATTGCCTGTGAATTTGATAGGCATGAATGCTGCACACATGTGTCAATACATAGAATTTGTTGCTGATCGATTGATCAATGAGCTAGTTGGCGAAAAAGTTTACGGTGCCACCAACCCATTTGATTTCATGGAAATGATTTCGTTGCGTGGAAAAACTAACTTCTTTGAGAAACGTGTGGCCGAATACCAGAAAGCTGGTGTTATGAAAAGCACGGAAAAAGAAACTTCGCCAAAGTTTTCATTGAACGAAGATTTTTAAATAAATTCGATCACTTTTTAAACTTTTACTAAACAACCCCATTTACAATGCTCGTACTCAAGCGTGACGGACACAGGGAGTCCGTTAAGTTCGACAAAATCACCGCCCGCATTGAGAAGCTCTGCTACGGTTTGGATCCCAAGTTTGTCAACCCAGTAGAGGTGGCGATGAAAGTGATCAATGGTCTGTATGATGGCGTGTCCACTTCAGAACTTGATAATCTGGCTGCGGAAATTGCTGCAACGATGACTACGCGTCATCCTGACTTTGCAAAACTTGCTGCACGCATTGCAGTGAGCAACTTGCACAAAGTCACCAGCAAGTCGTTTTCAAATACCATGAAGCGACTTTATCAGTACGTGGATCCAAAGACAGGGCAAAATGCTCCGTTGATTTCTAAAGAGACTTGGAAAGTTATTCACGAGAATGCTGCTGAACTTGACGAAGCGATCATTTACGACCGCGATTTCAGTTATGACTTCTTTGGCTTCAAAACTCTGGAGCGTTCTTATTTAATGAAGATCGATGGCAAAATCGTAGAGCGCCCTCAACACTTGCTTATGCGCGTAGCTGTTGGTATTCACGGAGAAAATATTCCTGCTGCAATCGAGACTTATCATCTGTTGTCAGAGAAGTGGTTTACACACGCTACTCCTACTTTATTCAATGCGGGAACACCTAAGCCTCAACTTTCATCTTGCTTCTTGCTAACGATGAAGGATGATAGCATTGATGGCATTTACGATACTTTAAAGCAAACCGCTAAGATTTCGCAGTCTGCCGGTGGAATTGGTCTAAGTATTCACAACGTGCGTGCGAAAGGTTCATATATCAAAGGCACAGGCGGAACATCTAATGGCATTGTTCCCATGCTCCGCAATTTCGATATGACCGCACGTTATGTTGATCAAGGTGGTGGCAAGCGCAAAGGAAGCTTTGCAATCTACCTCGAACCATGGCATGCTGATATCTTTGATTTCCTTGACTTGAAGAAAAATCACGGCAAAGAGGAAATGCGCGCTCGTGATCTTTTCTATGCGATGTGGATTCCTGATTTGTTCATGAAGCGAATCGAGGATAACGGGATGTGGTCACTCTTCTGCCCTAACGAAGCTCCGGGCTTAGCAGATTGCTATGGTGATGAGTTTGAGCGCCTATATGAAAAATATGAGAAAGAAGGCAAAGCACGTAAACAGATAAAGGCTCAGGATTTGTGGTTCGAAATTCTCGAGGCTCAAATCGAAACTGGTACACCATACATGTTGTACAAAGACGCGGCTAACAAAAAATCAAATCAGAAGCACCTCGGCACGATCAAGTCGAGCAACTTGTGTACTGAAATCATTGAGTACACTTCACCTGATGAGGTTGCGGTTTGTAACCTGGCCTCAATTGCACTGCCTAAGTTTGTTACTGAAGATGGCAAATTTGATCATCAGAAATTATATGAAATCACGAAGGTTGTTACCCGCAACCTAAACAAAGTGATTGACGTCAATTATTATCCGGTAGAAGAGGCCCGCAATAGCAATGTGCGCCATCGCCCTATCGGTATTGGGGTACAAGGTTTGGCTGATGCATTTATTCTACTGCGCATGCCATTCGATTCAGAAGAAGCTCGTGGCTTGAATAAAGATATCCATGAGACTATTTACTTCGCTGCGATGGAGTCATCCATGGAGTTGGCGAAACTGAATGGCCCTTACCAGTCATTCAAAGGATCTCCTGTATCGAAAGGAATTTTCCAATTCGATATGTGGGGCGTAACCCCAGACTCAGGAAGATGGGATTGGGAGAACCTGAAGCGTGAAGTGAAGCAAAATGGCGTACGCAACTCATTATTGCTCGCACCAATGCCAACGGCATCTACTTCACAGATTCTTGGCAACAACGAATGCTTTGAACCATATACTTCAAACATTTACACTCGCAGAACTTTATCAGGTGAGTTTATCATTGCCAACAAGCATTTGATGAAAGACCTTATCGGTCTTGGATTATGGAGTGAGACTATGCGCCAAAAATTGATTGCAGCCAATGGCTCTGTTCAACAGATCGCAGAGATCCCGCAGAACATCAAAGACATTTATAGGACCGTTTGGGAGATCTCTCAAAAGTCAATCATTGATATGAGCGCTGATCGCGGGGCTTACATCTGTCAATCACAGAGCTTGAACATTCACTTGACCAATCCAAACTTCGGCAAACTTACTTCGATGCACTTCTATGCGTGGAAGAAAGGCCTGAAGACAGGTATGTACTACTTGCGTTCAACGGCTGCTGCTGATGCGATCAAGTTTACTCTTGACAAATCCGTACATCAGCAACCTACAGAAAATGCAACGGTGGTAGGCGATGTAGTTTCTATTCAGCCAGAAATGCAACATGCTATTCAATACGAACAGCGCCCTGTTGCCGACTATGAACAAAAAATGTCTGACATGGCCTGCTCGCTCGATAATCCCGATGCGTGTGAGGCTTGTGGAAGCTAATCATTAATAGAATTGAAAAACAAAACCCGGTGATGAGCCGGGTTTTTTATTTTGTTGGCCCTAAGCGAACTTTCGCTGAACTACCGCCATGAATTCCTCGTACTCTTCACTTTCTCTGTCCCAGTGAGGGTAGTTATCGTTGATGTAATTGGTGGCTTGTTTTAGGGTATCGAGATTGTCGAGTCTTTCTATCGCCTCCGAAAAAATTTCGAAGTCACCGGAGAAGAGCATTTTGGTGAACATGAATTTCTGATTGATCGTCAGGCTGTCTTTGATTCGGAATTCATTCTTTTTGTCTTCATTGTTGTTTGAATCAGCCAGAACAGCTTTAGGTTGCTCTTTCATTACTGCCTTAACCTCGCTTATTGCAGGCTTGTTCTCTTTCGCTTCAAACAAGCTCTCAATTTTTAACGGAACAACTTTCGAGAAGGCCGCCAAATAGGCGTCAACATCCTCAGGAGTAAAATTGACTTCTTCAAGAATGTGATCGAGCATACCAAACGCCTCGTTGCCCATGATGGCATCGGCTTTGCGCAATTCTAATTTCTCAACCAGTTTTTCCAAAGGTTTTTGGTTGATCTTTATATAGCGCGTCTCGTTTTTTAATTCATCGGCCCGCACGATGCCCTTCTTTTGATCCAGTATGTTGGCATAGAAATCATAAGGTGCCAAAACTAAAAACAAAGTCTGCGATACGGCCGTCTTAAGCAGAGGTAAAAAATCCTTCTTTGTGATGAGTATGTTATTCGAAAGAACGTTTTTGAATTGAGCGACCATCTCTTGTACTTCAACCGAATCGTAATTGAAGAAAGGACTACGCCATTTTTCACTCTCCGCGTTCCACAAGCGCATCAATTCCCTCACGGTAAATAAATTGACCTGTTTGATCTCCGTCAGGGATAGGATTTCCTTCCCTGTGATTTTTTCGTTCTTTAGGAAAAAGCTATCCGCCAGCTTAGAGGCAAAAAAATTGCTGTATTGATCGATTGCTTTAAGACTGATTTTTTCTTCCATAAGTTGACAAAGCGAACGGGTAAAGATAAACAATCAACGTGGGTCGCAAAACATGTACAGATGGCTTAAAAAGTGGTGTCTTAACCTATTATCTTGCAGCATGTTCATAGAACCACACATGGGCGGCCGTGAAAAAACGGGATGGATAGAAGTGATCTGCGGCTGCATGTTTTCAGGAAAAACGGAGGAGCTTATCCGAAGGCTTAACCGTGCGCTGATCGCTCAACAGAAAGTAGAAATATTCAAGCCTGCCATTGATAAAAGATATCACGAAGAGAATATTGTTTCTCATAGCGAACGCGCCATCAGATCAACTCCGGTGAATTTCGCGAATGACATTTTACTTCTTACAGGAAATTGCGATGTGGTTGGAATCGATGAAGCTCAGTTTTTTGATGAAGCGATTGTGGAAGTCTGTAATACATTAGCCAACCAGGGGAAACGTGTGATTGTTGCAGGCCTTGACATGGATTATGAAGGCAAGCCTTTCGGACCAATGCCATTTCTTCTTGCCGTGGCTGAGTTCGTTACTAAAGTTCATGCGATCTGTGCGCAGACCGGTGAGCTTGCTTCATTTTCCTTTCGACTTGCCGAAAACAAATCGCAAGTGATGCTTGGTGAAAAAGATGTTTATGAAGCGCGAAGTCGGAGAGCATTTGTGGAAGGAATGAAGCAGCAAATGAAGGAAGACGATCAGACTTGAAAGATTGTCGTCTGGATAAATCCTCCGTAGAATTTTTTTGAATCTAACTGCTTAGCGCTTATTGCTTGAAACTCTTTACTCCATTCAGGCAGCTTCTTCGATTCAATGTTGCAAGTCACGTTGAAGAAAAAATACATCACTTTCAGCATTACCCTGTGCCACCATTGGTTGCTAGTAAAATCGGTAGCAATCCATTTGCCTTGGGGCGCCAGTGAATTCCCTATTTTTCCAATAACGATTTTAAGAGATTCGTTCGTGAACAGGTCCAGATAGAAATTAGTAATAATGAAATCGAATTGGCTATCAGATGGGATATCGCTTTCAGTTCCGTGGATAAATTGAATACGCTCATCCCTGTTTAACCTCGCTTTCGCAATGTCAATCATCTTTGCAGACGCTTCGATGTAGCAAACACTCATTTCCTTTTTGATTTTTAAAAGCTCCATCAAAATCCAACCGGTGCCCCCACCAAGAATCAAGATTCTCGAGCCTTCTGGGATTGCATTCAGAAAGTGTTTCTGGGATTCAACCATGCTTTTTCCAAAAACCAATCTAGCCAATTGATCATAAATGAAAGCCAATTTATCGAAGTCATTCGATTTCATGTCAGCTCAATAAATAAATCAATGGCACAAAAAACACCGCATCACCTAGAAGCCGGTAACGATCTTCTGTTTCGAAATATTTTCTGTTTATGAAAATCAGGAATAGCAAGGCATTCATTAAAACGATTATGATTTCAGGCTTTGCATCCCAAATGGTAAACTGAACGAATGCGAAGATTGCCTGAATAAAGAATATAGCCATTAGAAAATTTTTAGTGGCGTCCCCGCCCATGGTGGTCGCAAAAGAAGAATGGTGGTCTTGTTCATCCTGACTTTTGTCGAACCAGGAGAAAAGCAACAGATTAATCAACGCTGTAATTACGAATTGTGTAATAAGAATTAATTGAGCTGAATCATAACTCGTGTTTTTCACTGACCACGGAATTAATAATACCCCCCCAGTATACAACAGTGCTCCAATCAGTTCTTTTAAGAATCTCAGATTGCGTTGAAGAAGAAAATATATCACGATTATAAAGGCCAGGGCAAGTCCAACGACAAAAACCGTCTTGCGAATAAAAAATAGTTGAGATGCATCAATTATTGCTGCTATGACCAGTAAACCAAAAAGTGTTTTAAAATAACGTTGATGAAACCGATGACGCTCGGTTGATGCCGGCTGCTTTACTTTTCTTGCGTCAATCAAGTGATCAGCGGTGTAAATGGTCCATACAGTAAGGCCAAGAGAAATTATCCCATAAGGTAAAATGACTACATCAAATATTTTAGCAAAGAACAAGGCACAGATCACTGCACCCGCGGCTACATCAAGACTCAGGATATTTATAAATCGATATGCACGAAACAGTTTACCCATTTAAAATAAAAATCCCGTCCTAAATGCTCAGGACGGGATTCAATTTATTCAAAATGTTTGTCTTATGCCGACTTCAAAGCCTCAGCACCAGCAACAATCTCAAGGATCTCTTTGGTAATTGCTGCCTGACGTGTACGGTTGTAAGAAAGGCGAAGATCTTTCAAAAGTTCTCCTGCGTTTTCCGTTGCCTTATCCATGGCAGTCATGCGAGCTCCGTTTTCAGAAGCGTTGCTATCAAGGACAGCCTTAAACAACTGCACTTTCAACGACTTTGGAATCAAACCAGTAATAATTTCTTCCTGGTTTGGTTGATAGATATAATCCACCTCTTCCGTCTTCTTTCCCTTAGCAGGAGGAAGTACAGGTAAGAATTGCTCCGTGCGTAAGATCTGAGTGGCTACGTTTTTGAATTCATTGTAAACCACTTCAATTTTATCGAACTCTCCTTTACGGTAACCATCCATCATGAACTGTGCCGCTTCAGAAACTTTTTCGAATGACAAATCATGGAAGATCTGCGAAAAATCATTGATAACTTGGTAATTCCTCTTCGTAAAAAATTCAGAGGCTTTTTTTCCTATCGGAAGAATCGTTACGTTTTTCTGTTTGTGTTGTGTGGAATATTTTTCTTCAATCAACTTGGCAACGGCCTTAAAGATCGAACTGTTAAAACCTCCACACAATCCACGATCCGAGCTGACTGCAACGATCAATACCTTCTTCTCTTCACGCGCTGTATTATACCAAGTCGGTCCTTCGCTTCCTGCCGAGGACAAGTTCTGCAAAAGTCCGTTTAGCTTCTGGGCAAACGGGCGCATCTGCATGATTCGCTCCTGCGACTTGCGCAACTTAGCAGCCGCCACCATTTTCATGGCTTTGGTGATCTGCTGCGTTGAAACCACTGACGTGATTCTGCTTTTTACTTCTTTTAAACTCGCCATTTCAATTTGTTGATTTGAGGATTCAGTGATTCGGTGATGTTCTCTACCGAATTAACGAATCAACGAATTAATATTTAGAAGCTAATTCCATTGCTACTTTCTTCACCACTTCTGCATCGGCATCTTCAAACTTGCCTACGCGGAAATTGTCGAGTACTTGTTTGTTTTGCAATTTCAACAAGCCAAGAAACTCCTTTTCAAATTCTTTCACTTTACTCACAGGCACGTGGTCAATATATCCGCGAGTAGATGCAAGAATCATTGCTACCTGCTCTTCCACAGGAACCGGAGCGTATTGAGGTTGTTTCAATACTTCAGTATTTCTACGTCCTCGCTCGATAGTCAATTTTGTAGCCGCATCAAGGTCAGAACCAAATTTAGAGAATGCCTCCAATTCACGGAACTGCGCCTGATCCAACTTCAAAGTACCTGCCACTTTTTTCATCGACTTGATCTGTGCTGAACCACCCACGCGTGATACCGAAATACCCACGTTAATAGCAGGACGGATACCTGAGTTGAACAAGTTGGTTTCAAGGAATATCTGACCATCTGTAATCGAAATCACATTCGTTGGAATGTAAGCCGATACGTCATTGGCTTGTGTTTCAATGATTGGAAGAGCTGTAAGTGAACCACCACCTTTCACCAAATGCTTGATGCTTGGAGGGAGGTCATTCATTTTCTTCGCGATCTCATCGTTGTTAATCACCTTCGCAGCACGCTCTAGCAAACGTGAGTGCAAATAGAATACGTCACCAGGATAAGCTTCGCGGCCTGGAGGTCTTCTCAACAGCAGGGAAACTTCGCGGTAAGCAACAGCTTGCTTAGACAAGTCATCATAAATTACCAGTGCTGGTCTTCCGGTATCACGGAAAAACTCTCCGATCGTTGCTCCAGTGAAAGGCGCAAAGAACTGCATTGGAGCAGGGTCTCCGGCTGACGCAGAAACGATCACGGTGAAAGCCATTGCTCCTGCTTTCTCTAAAGTTGAGGCAACGGCTGCAACTGTTGATGCTTTCTGACCGATCGCTACATAAATACAGAACACTGGCTTGCCAGCTTCGTAAAATTCTTTTTGGTTGATGATGGTATCAATCGCAACCGCAGTCTTTCCAGTTTGACGGTCACCAATGATCAACTCGCGCTGACCACGGCCGATTGGAATCATGGCATCAATAGCCTTGATACCAGTTTGCAAAGGCTCATTCACTGGCTGACGGAAAATTACACCAGGAGCTTTGCGCTCAAGTGGCATTTCATATAGTTGGCCAGCGATTGGTCCTTTACCATCGATTGGTTCAGCCAATGTGTTAACCACGCGACCAAGTAAGCCTTCACCTACTTGTACAGAACCGATCTGACGAGTACGTTTTACAGTATCACCTTCTTTAATTTCTTTTGATTCACCCAAAAGCACCGCTCCCACGTTGTCTTCTTCCAAGTTAAGAACGAGTGCTTTCACACCGTTTTCAAATTGGATCAACTCACCTGCTTGCGCTTGTGTGAGTCCATAGATACGCGCAACACCGTCACCAACAGTAAGCACAGTACCTACTTCTTCGAGTTCGGCATCAGTGCGCGACTTTGAAAGTTGCTCGCGGAGGATTGCTGATATTTCTTCTGGTCTGATTTCTGCCATGATGTTTAGTCTTTAGTCCTTAGTAATGAGTCTTATTAAAATTCTTTGATATATGGGTTCTCAGCGAATTTCACTTTAAGTGATTTCAGCTTATTCTTTATTGATGCATCAATCTGACGGTCGCCTACATTTAAAATGAAACCACCGATCAAATCTTTGTCGATTTTCTCTACTAATTCTACTTGCTTTTTGGTGCTCAACTTCTTCACCATTGCTTCAATCTCACTTTTCAACTTCGCATCAACAGCGATTGTCGTTGTAACCGTTGCTTTCTCGATGCCTTTATATTCGTTGTAAGCATTATGAAATTCATGGGCAATTGCTGGCAACAAAGGTTCGCGGTTCTTGTCGGTCAACATTTCAAGAATAGCAAGTGTCAGTGCATGAACTTTGCCTTTGAAAATTGCTTCGAGTATATCTTTCTTTTTATCGTGTTTGATAATTGGGCTTTTAAGCATGTTAGCAAACGGGCGATTTTCAAGACATACTTTATCAAACAATTGCATGTCGTTGTGCACCGCTTCTACAGCGTTCTGCTCCACTGCTAAAGACAGCAATGATTTTACATACCTCGAAGCTACACGTGAATCAGCCATTGTTAGTTAAGCTTGAGGTCTTTAATTAAAGTTTCGGTCAGTTCTTTCTGTGACTTATCGTCTGAAAGATTTTTCTTGATAAGTTTCTCGGCAATCTCCAAAGAGAACATTGCTACTTGTGCCTTGATATCGTTCAATGCTGCCTGCTTCTCGGTATTGATTATCGATTTTGCATCTGCAATAATCTTATCTGCTGTTTTCTTGGCGTTGGTTTGAGCTTCATCTTGAAGTTGGTTGCTCATAGTGCGAGCATCGCGCAAAATCTTATCGCGCTCTTCGCGTGCTTCTTTCAACAATTTCTCATTGTCAGATTTCAATGAAGCCATCTCCATCTTTGCTTTCTCTGCTGAATCAAGGGCTTTTTGAATTGATTCTTCGCGTTCTTTCAAAGAACCAAGAATTGGCTTCCAGGCGAACTTGCCTAACAACAAAACCAATGCAACGAAGATAATTACTTGCCAAAAAAGGAGGCCGGTACCTGGTGTTAAGAATTCCATTATCTAATTTTTTTGTTTTTATCTTTTGTTCACTTCTTCAATTAAAAGAAAGGCCGCCAGGCCCATTGCCAAAGCAAGCCTTTCATTTTTTTTTAAAGCTTGTTAGAAACAAGGAAGCAGATAACCAACGCGAAAAGCGCGGCAACCTCAACCAACGCAGCGATGATCAACATTGCACCTTGGATTTTGCCAGATGCTTCAGGCTGACGTGCCATAGCTTCCATTGCAGAACCACCGATACGGCCTACACCGATACCCGCGCCAATTGCTGCGAGACCAGCGCCAATGCCTGCGCCCATTACTGCGTAGCTTACTTCGAGGATTAGAGATAACATAGTTTTATAAATTAAAGTGAAACAAAAAAACTCTTTTAATGATGCTCGTCTTCTGCAGTGGCCATGCCAATGTAAAGCGAAGTGAACAAAGCGAACACGTACGCCTGAATACCTGCCACCAATAACTCAATCAAATTAATAAACAATACCACCAGTGAAGCTCCGATTCCAACGAAGTAGCTGTGGAAAATAAATGTCATGCAAATCAAGCTTAACAAAACGATGTGACCTGCTGTGATCGCCACGAACAAACGAATCGTCAAAGCGAAAGGCTTAGTAAAAATACCGATGATCTCAACAGGCAAGATGATTAGACGTAATGGAAGAGGCACACCGGGAGTCCAGAAAATGTGCTTCCAATAAGCTGCATTACCACTCAAATTAGTGATCAAGAAAGTGATTATTGCCAGGGTAAAGGTCACTGCAATATTTCCGGTGAGGTTTGCTGCGCCTGGCAATAAGCCTAAAAGGTTTCCAAAAAGAACAAAAAAGAAAAGTGTCAGAATGTAAGGCAAGTATTTTTCGTAATGATGGCCAAGATTGGGTTTCACAATTTCATCACGAACAAACATCACGATTGGCTCAATGAAAGATTGAAGTCCTTTGGGGGCCTTGCCAGAGTTATTTTTATAAGCCTTCGCAACAGAGAAGAATACCAGCAACAATACTGTGGCATTGATGAAGAGCATCGCCACATTTTTAGTAATCGACAAATCCAATACTTGCTTTCCTGTGGAAGTCGAAAGAATATTCCGTCCCTCGAGCTTGTAGCCGTTGTATTCTACTTTGTGATGTCCCTCATAGAAATGAGATGAAGAAAAAACTTCAAGACCTTTTTCAGAAGAATAAACAATGATCGGTAAAGGCAATACTAGGTGGTCAGTAAAATGCCACTGGTGATCATCAAGTACGTGCTCGATAATAACTTCATTGGCATTGAACGCCTCATGTGCTTCACTATGGCCTTCAGCGGCTGTTGAATCAAGGTGACTTTGAACTTGAGTTGAATCGCTATGATTTCCTTCAGAATGTTGTGCCCAACCGGAAAACCCAAAGGCAGTAACAAAAAACAAAGTTAAAATCGCAGGAATTGCTGTAAAAAAAGGCTTTCTCATCAGTATTGGGGGAGTCGTTTTTTATGCGACTGCAAAAGTAAAAATTATCCTTACCCAAAAAAATCTTTGCGAAAATTTTTGGGTGACTTTTCTCAGGGGAGAGAGCAAAATTGAAAAAGCCCGTTGTGGAACGAGCTTTCTCTAGAAAATTAGATGGAATGAGTACTAATTCGCGTACTCGCTCAAAAACTTAACTCGCATTAGGCGAACATCTTCTTCGCTGTAGCCCTTGAGTTCGGACATCGCATTGTCCATGCTATCGGTTTCACTGTTCAGGAAATAATCATAAATCTCTTCCTGTTTAGTTTCATCAAGCACATCATCTATATAATAGTCAACATTCAGTTTGGTGCCGCTATAACAGATGTTCTCCATTTCGGTGAGTAGTTCTGCAAAACTTAATGCTTTGCTTTCGGCTATTTCTTCGAGGTCGACCTTGCGATCGATTTGCTGGATAATGAAGATTTTTATTTTCGATTTATTGACTGATGATTTTACAACTACTTCGGCAGCGGTCTCAATGTCATTGTCATCAACATATTTTTCAATCAATTCGAGGAACTCTTTCCCGAACTTGTTCACCTTGCCCATGCCCACACCATTCACACCAGCCATTTCCTCTTTGGTGGTAGGATAGGTAGTAGCCATCTCTTCAAGTGAAGGATCCTGGAAAATCACATACGGTGGAAGATCTTTTTCCTTGGCTACTTTCTTGCGAAGCGCCTTGAGCATCTCAAACAGCTTCTCGTCATACGATTTGGAGATTGGTGCTCTGTCGCTTGATTCTTCTTCTTCAGCAATGGTGGTAAAGTCGTGATCTTTTGCTAATTCGATCTCATGCGGTTTTTTCAGGAAAGCCAAACCCTTTTGAGAGATTTTAAGAACACCAATGTTGTCGATATCTTTTTCGAGGTATTGATAAATCAATGCCTGGCGAATAACTGATTTCCAAAAATCTGCATCCTCCGTATCGCCCTTGCCATAGATTGGTAAATCGAAGTGAGCATAACTTTTTACATATTCATCTTCAACTCCACGAATCACATTTACCAAATGCGCCAGACCAAATCGCTCATTGGTTTGCTTAACTGCCTCAATAGCAATTTTTACAAAGGCTGATCCCTCAAATCGTTCACGCGGGTTGGTGCAGTTGTCGCACATGCCACAGTTGTTGCCTTGGTACTCTTCACCAAAATAGTGAAGCAGCTGTTTTCTGCGGCACACGGGAGACTCAGCATAGAATTCCATCTCTTGTAAGAGGATGCGTGCATTCTCCCGCTCTTGAACCGATTTATCTTTATTGAACTTCTCGAGCTTGTTCAAATCATTGTGACTGTAAAACATCAGGCACAAACCTTCAAGCCCATCGCGGCCACCTCGGCCTGTTTCCTGATAATAACCCTCTAATGATTTGGGCACATCATAGTGCACTACAAAGCGAACGTCAGGCTTGTCGATGCCCATTCCAAATGCAATGGTGGCGCAAATGATATTGACTTCTTCATTCAAGAAATCATCCTGGTTTTTCATTCGCACATCCGGATCGAGACCAGCGTGATAAGGCGCGGCTTTAAATCCATTCACATTTAAAAGCTGAGCTATTTCCTCTACTTTCTTGCGGCTGAGGCAATAAATAATTCCTGATTTGTCTTTGTGATCTTTTAAAAAGCGAATGAGCTGTTTCTTGGTTTCTTTTTTTGGCCTGACTTCATAGTACAAATTTTTTCTATTAAAAGAGGAGATGAATACATCGGCCTCTTCCATTTGCAAATTTTTCTGAATGTCGAGTTGAACTTTGGGAGTTGCTGTTGCCGTGAGGGCGATCACATTCATGTTAATACCCAACTGACCAATCATGGATTTGATCTTGCGGTACTCAGGCCGGAAATCGTGACCCCATTCTGAAATACAGTGTGCCTCATCAATCGCCACGAAAGAGATATTTACTTTTTGTAAGAACTCGATGTTCTCTTCTTTAGTAAGCGACTCTGGCGCAACATATAACAATTTTATTTTCCCGGAGATCGCATCCTTGCGAATTCGAGTGATCTCTCCTTTGCTTAAAGTGGAATTCAAAAAACGAGCATTGATTCCGTAAGCATTGAGTTGATCAACTTGATTTTTCATCAATGCAATGAGCGGAGAAATGACAATGGCCAGTCCTTCATTCACCATGGCGGGAAGCTGATAACAAAGTGACTTGCCTGCACCTGTAGGCATGATCACAAATGTATTTCTTCCACCCAGTAAGTTTTTGATTACTACTTCTTGATTGCCCCGGAAATTATCATAACCGAATATTTCCTTGAGTTTTGCTTTCAATTCATCTTTCTCTTCTGCCACCAACATATTCTTACGAATAAAATTTTTCTTCCACTTTAGTTAACAAGCCAACAAATTTTTCAAGGCAATGAAGATAATAAAAAAAAAAGCGATAACCTTCAAGGGTGTAAGAAATAAGTCTTTTTTTATAAACAGTTTGCAAACAGATGTTCGCCTATGAAAAATATTGATTAAATTCATTAGGCTTGAAATTCGAATACAGAAAAGCATTGGTGAAAATTTCGATTCCTAAAGAGGAACTTCAATTACTTTTTTAACTTCGCGATTCCCAATCGGGAAAATTCAATGAATAAAAACCTTTTTGTGGCGCTGATGGCCGGTGGTGTTGGAACGCGCTTTTGGCCCTATAGCCGCAACTCACATCCCAAGCAATTTCTTGATGTCATGGGAACAGGCAAATCACTGCTTCGCTCTACCTACGAACGCTTTTTGCCCCTGTGTCCAGCGGAAAATATTTTCGTGATCACAAATGAAGAGCATCTATCTGTTACGAAAGAACAGATACCCGAACTGTCCGCATCTCAAATTCTTGCCGAACCAATGCGGAAAAATACAGCTCCTTGTATTGCGTACGCTTGTCATAAAATAAAGAAATTTAACGACCAGGCTATAGTTATTGTAACCCCAACTGATCACTTGATTCTGAATGAATCTGATTTTCAACAGACCATTGCCAAAGTTGCTGATCATGCAAAAGGGCAAGACAAACTCATTACACTGGGCATTAAGCCCACCCGTCCAGAAACAGGTTACGGATATATCCAATTCATAGAAAATAAAAGTCCGTTAAAAAAAGTTAAGACGTTTACTGAAAAACCAGAGCTCTCGCTCGCTAAAAAATTTCTCGATAGCGGAGACTTCGTTTGGAATGCGGGTCTCTTTATTGGAGGGGCGAGCGCATTTTTAGAAGCTTACAAGAAATACTTGCCTGAGATGGCTGAAATCTTTGATGACATCTCAGAGAAAATTTCCACAAGTGATGAAAGATCTGCCATTCGATCTGCTTACGCTCAAGTGAAAAATATTTCAGTAGACTATGGCATTATGGAAAAGGCCAGCAATGTATACGTGTGGCCAAGTCAGTTTGCCTGGAGCGATTTAGGATCATGGTCAACTTTGCATGAGCTTTCAGCTAAAGATGCCAACAATAATTTCATTGATGCTGATGCCCTTCTTTATGACACGCGTAATTCGATTGTCAAAGGTGAGAAAGGCAAGTTGATTGTAGTACACGGCCTTAATGGTTACCTCGTGGGTGCGTTTGACAACGTGGTTATCGTCTGCGAAAAAGATAAGGAAGATTTATTCCGAAGGTTTGTGAATGACCTCAAGAGCAAAGGCAACGGAACAGATTATCTGTAAAGCTTAGAGCAAAATTCAAGAACGACTCAAATTCTACTCAGCAATAATTTACTTCACCAAGAATCGTTCTGTCTTTGTAAACGAAGACGAAGTGTACTTCGCAAGATAAACCCCTGTCTTCAGGGTATTCTCAAATGGGATTGATCCGCTTCCTACGGGGTAGGATCCAACTGCAGAACCAAGGTTATCATAAATGGTAACAACTCCATCAGATTCAGTCTCAAAATTGAAATGCAATTTGACTGAGGTTCCATCGGATGGATTAGGGATTACATGAAATTTCTTTTCTCCACGATATTCTACTGACACAACAGGAAACGTTTCCTGATAGCCATCAAAATCATTTGACGTCAGGCGGTAATAAGAACGGCCAATAAATGGATCTAAATCCTGATAGGAATATTTGTTCGCTTCATTAGTAGTTCCATGACCGATGATCTGAGCAATTTCATTGAATGAGGTTCCATCACCTGATCTTTGAAGAGAGAAATAGTAAAAATTAATTTCCGATTCGGTTGTCCAGTTAAGGGCTATTCCTTGAGAATTTACCTGCGCATCAAAAGAAGTTAAAATGACCGGAACTGAATACGTAGTACAGAATGCATCAGGGGAGGTGCAGTTTGAAAAATTACCTGACACGGGACAAGGAGATCCGCAGGTAGAACCGTTCTTGACATTCAAAGTGCCACCACTGATGCTTCCTGAGCCTGTAAAAGCATTATTGTTTTTTCCGTAGAGAGTACCATCCACTTGAATTCCATCAGAAGAAGACGGGACACTATACGTAACTCCGTTATTAGTAGCGTCTCCCAAATCACCTGTAACGTGAAGTAAGTGACCTCCACTCATTGCCAATTCTGCCCCTGGACCTCCGGTAACATCAAAGTTTCCTGTAATGGTCAGGTCAGTAGTAATAGTGAGTGTTTTATTATTAGCTATATCAATAACTACGTTCCCGGCAAATGAAGCACCACCAGCCATAGCAACGCATTGCGCCTGAGTGGCACCTCCGGTTGCTAACCAATCTGACGTACTATTTAATGACGATAAATCTGAATTGTTGGCCAATGTTCCTGCACTGGTGCCATTAATTGTATAAGTACAGGTCTGTGCAAATGATTTGGTTGAACAAACGATTCCCATTAAAAATAGGGAATAACACACTATTTGTTCCCTTGACGGGTAGCCAACTGCAAATCCAAAAACATTTAACTTCTTCATAATTTTAGATTAAAGCCAAATTAAATACAAGCCAATCCACAAAGGTAAGTAATTCTACTTAAGAGTCAGCAAATGCATGGCCAACATTAGACTTATATCAAAATGCTGTGGAATCCAACGACAGAGGCACTTTAACCAATTTAAAATTTCTACTTTGGGAGCCGTAAACTCTTTTTGGGAATGTCGAAGATCAAAAGGTTAGCTGGAGATACGATGCTTTACGGGCTTGGTAGTATGTTGCCGCGCATCCTTAATTTCCTATTGGTCCCTCTTCATACCATCAATACTTTCAACAGGGCTGAATACGGTGTTATCACCAAACTCTTTGCTGTGGTAGCCTTTGTTAATGTGGTCTACTTATTTGGGATGGAAACGGCATTTTTTCGGTTTGCCACAAGAGACGCTGACAAAAAAAGAATATTTGATTTGGCACAAACAGTCGTGCTTACCATCAGCATTTCATTCTCCGTTTTCCTCATCGCCTTTTCAGGCTCTATTGCCGCCACTCTTGGTGAAGGAGTAAAACCAGACTTTATTATTTGGCTTACACTCGTGATGCTCATTGATGCCGCTGTGGCAATCCCGTTTGCCAGACTTCGGTTAGAAAGAAAAGCATTGCTATTTGCCTCTGCCAAAATAGTAAATGTGCTTCTCTTGCTTGGGCTCAACTATTATTTCTTAAAAATTAACTTCAATCCCTCCATTGGAATTGGCTATGTGTTCCTGGCACACCTGATTGCCAACTCATTTTTTATTCTGTTTTTTTTTAAAACACTTTTTACCTGGCGTCCTGCATTCGACAAACAAATTTCGGGTCAAATGTTTCATTATGCTTATCCGGTGATGTTAACGGGTGTAGCGGGTATGACCAGTGAAATGTTTTCTCGCTTTACTTTGGAGTGGTGGTTGCCTAAAGATTTTTACAGCGGTCAAACCAACGAAGATGCACTCGGAATTTTTGGCGCATGTTATAAGTTCGCGGTGTTTATGAACCTCGGAGTTCAGGCATTTCGGTATGCTGCCGAGCCCTTTTTCTTTTCTAATGCTTCACAAAAAGATTCACCTCAGCTATTCGCAAAAATCAATCACTACTTCATAATCACTTGTTGCCTCTTCTTACTCGCTATAGGCATCAATCTGGATTTGCTAAAACATTTCATAGGGAAGGAATTTTGGGAGGGGCTTTATATCGTACCTGTTTTATTGCTTGCTTATCTATTCCTTGGTGTTTACTACAATCTAAGTGTGTGGTTCAAGCTTACCGACAAAACGTATTATGGCACTATCATCACCGTTGGTGGTGCAATCCTTACAATAGCTCTCAACTACGTTTTAATTCCTGTGGTGGGATATTATGGAAGTAGTATTGCGGCAGCATTGGTTTATGGAACAATGATGATTACTTGTTATTTCTTTGGCCAAAAGTATTATCCCATTCCATATCGCGTAATGAGTGGTATGGCATACATCATTGGCACGTACGGTTTGGTTATTGGATTGAACTCAATTACGTTTTCAAATCAAATAATTGCCACAGTCTCTCACACTTTGATTATCCTCGGGTATTGCGGAATTGTCTTCCTCTTGGAGAGAAAAGAATTGATTTCTCCAATCAAATAGCTTCCCTATTTTGATAATCGGGATAAAGACAGACGTAATTTATTCCCTAACTTTGAAGACTGAATTTTTAAATGTGAAGACGAAAACATTCCTTGTTTTTCTACTAGTTGGTTTGTGCTTCCCGGATTCTTTCGCACAAAAGAATAAAAAGAAGCCAAAAGACGGAGCGTATGCCGTAGCCTCTGCTACCGAGGCCGAACGAATCTTTACCGAAGGGGAAAAGAATTACATCCTCGAAGATTACACGAAGGCCCTTGCTTCATTTGAGCAGGCTTTAGAATACGCCCCCAACAATGCGACTATTCATTACAAAATAGCCGAAATCTTTCTGAAGGGAACTACTGAAAATGATTTGCAACGCGCAAGTCAAAGTATTGAGAGTGCCTTGAAACTTGAAAAGAAGAACAAGTATTTCTATTTGCTCGCTTCACAGATCTACTCACGCCAGCATAATTTCAAAAAGGCTGCTGAGGTTTTGGAAACCATGATGAAAGAGGTAAGCGGAACTGAAGAGCATTTATACGAACTCGCTGCTGTTTACTTGCAGTATGACCAATTGGATGACGCCTTAAAAGCATACAACCGGGCCGAAGTCGCTCTGGGAATTAATGAATTGTCATCCTTGCAGAAACAGCATCTCTACTTGTTGAAAGGTAAGTTGGAGGATGCGGTCATAGAAGGGGATAAATTGGTTCAAGCCTTTCCTGACGAAGAGCGATATATTTTAGCGCAAGCTGAAATGCTATCGCAACAAGGGCAAGCAGCACGGGGCATTAATTATCTGGAAAAATTTATTGCCACACATCCTGATGCCGGAAGTGCAAAAATGCTTCAGGCTGGGTTATATCACGATACTGGCCAGGACCAAAAATCAAGAGAATTGGTATTGAAACTTTTTGATGATCCCGAGGTGGCAGTGAGTAGCAAAGTATTAATGCTTGGCACTTACAATGCAGGGATTTCGCAAAGCAAAAGCAAAAAGAGAAAAGACACCGACCTGGAAAATTTCACTCAAACCCTCTTCAAAAAATTAGCGACTAATTACCCTACTGACCCTGATGTCCATTTGGTTGGTGGTGACCTTTTTATGTTGCTGGAGAAAACAGAAAGTGCTCGAAGCGAATACTCAAAAGCTGTGAAATCCGGAGCGAGTAGTTTCGAAGCTTGGCAAAATCTTCTTTTCCTCGAGACTAGTTCGGGTATGGTTGATAGCGTTATCGTTCACGCTGACGATGCGCTTGAATTTTTTCCCAATCAGTCAATGATTTATTACTTCAAAGGCCTCGCTTGCAGCAAGAAGAAAAATTATCGCGAAGCAGCAAAAGCACTTGAGCAGGCAAAAAGACTTTCTTCTGGCAATTCCAATCTCATGGATGAGATTTATGGACTATTGGGCGATGCGTATAATGGGGCTAAAGAATACGAGAAGTCAGATCAGGCCTATGATAATGCGCTTGCTATTAATCCCAACAATGAATATGTGCTTAACAATTACAGCTATTATTTGGCGTTGAGAAAGAGCAATCTCGATAAAGCTGAAAAGATGGCTGCTCAACTAACCAAAAACCATCCGGATAATATGTCTTACATCGATACCTATGCCTGGGTCTTTTATCAGGAGAGCAAATACAAAGAAGCTAAAAAAACCATTGAGCGGGTTTTCTCCGGAGGAAAGGCAAACGCTGTTCATTATGAACATTATGGTGATATTCTTTATCAATTGGGAGAGGTAGAAGAAGCCGTGGTGCAATGGCAAAAAGCTAAATCACTTCACGGTGATAACGAAGTGCTCAACAAGAAAATCACCGATCGTAAGATCCACTGATCAACGTTAAATAATTTTTAGAGAACTCTTAATTACTAAATTCGCGGGTAAATTAGACTTAATGCATAGAGTAGCCTTCCTTCTTTCTTTCGTGCTGATAGCTGCAGGGTGTAGTCACCGTATCAGCCGTAAGGTTGGGCCACTCCCGCCTGTCACGCCAAAGTCTGTTGATGTGCAAGAGATTGATTTTGAATACATGCACGGTAAAGCCAAACTCGTTTATCGCGACAATGCTAAAGAACGAGAAGTAAAAGCAAATATCCGAATCCATAAGGACAGCGTCATCTGGATGAACCTGAATGTGCTCGGTATCAAGGGAGGTGAAGTATTGATTAACCAGGATTCTATCACTATCAAAAGCGATCTGCAAAAAGAGTATTACGTTTTCAGCTATACCGAATTATCCAAAAGATTCAATTTTAAAATTAACTATCAAATTGTGCAAGCTGCCCTGCTTGGTAATCTGATCGTTCCTAAACGAGCTGGAGATAAGATCGATGAGGACGCTTTTTTCAATAAACTGATCCAAAAAGAAGATTCTATCACTATTCAAAATCTGATCAATAAAAACACTAAAAAATTAGAGCGCGTTGACCTCAATGAGCCGAGCACTGGCAACTCCGTCAAAATAAATTACTCCGAGTTTCAACCTGTAGGCGACAAGCTTTTTCCTTATAAAGGATTAATCGATGTGATTTACAAAACCACAGCGGGTGTGGTCAACAGCACAATTCTTTTTGAATATTCTAAAGCTGACGTGGGCACTAAAGAGCTGCGTTTCCATTTTAAGATTCCAAAAAGGTATGATCGCAGATAAGAACATCCTTGTTCTGTCATTCCTGATTTTATTCTCCTCTTCTTTTGCCATTGCCCAAAAGAAAAACAAAACTCAGTTGCAAAGAGAGCGCCAGCTTAATTTGGAGAAAATCAAAGAGACTGAGAAAATCCTTGAAGAGACTGAACACGAAAAAAAGACTTCTTTGGGCGAGCTGGTTGCATTGAACAAGCGAATCAGTCAACAAGAAAATTTAGTGAGCACTATCAAAGATGAGGTCGATTTGCTGGATGCCGACATCGATGAAGACAATCAGATAATCGATGCGTTAGAAAAAGATGTCAATCATCTTAAGGAAGAATATGCGGCCATGCTATTTGCAGCACAGAAAGCAAGTGGCAAAACAGATAAGCTAATGTTATTGTTTTCTTCAGAGTCATTCGATCAGTTATTGATGCGATTGAAGTACATGGAGCAATACAGTAAGGCACGTAAAACTCAGGCCGAGGCAATTGACAAAGTTCAGCGATTGCTTGGCGAGCAAGTGAAAAAAACGGAAGCCAAGAGAAATGAAAAACAAATATTACTGAGCGATGAGGTAAAGGAAAAAGAAAGCCTTGCCGGCCTTAAACAAAAGCAGCGCAAAGTGGTGCGCAACTTAGAGAAAGAAGAAAAACGACTGAAGCGTGAACTTGAAGAAACACGTAAATCACTGGTGGAACTTGATAACCTCATTGCAAAAATTGTAAAAGAAGAACTTGAACGCGCTGCAAGGGAAGCAAAGGCACGAGCAAAGGACAAGATAAAAGAAGTAGCCAATGCATATGAAGCGACAGCGCTTTCAGCTTCGTTTGAAGAAAATAAAAGAAAATTCGCCTGGCCCGTTTCTGGATTCGTGTCTCAAAAATTTGGAAAGCAGATGCATCCTGTGCTCAAGGGAATAGAAATAAAAAATGATGGCGTTAATATTCAGACCAGGCAAAATGAACCTGTGCGTTGCGTATTCAATGGAGAGGTAAGAGTCATAGCCTTCTACCCAGGGATTGGAAATGCTGTTATAGTCAGTCATGGTGAATATTATACTATATACATGGGCCTCAAAGAGGTTTTTGTAAGATCAGGCCAAAAAATTTCTACCAGCGAAGAATTAGGACGTGTACGCTCAACTCCCGATGGCATTTCTGAATTACGTTTTCAGGTTAGAAAAAATACTGTCCCTATGGACCCTGAGGACTGGTTGAAGAATTGACAAAATTAATTCCTAACTTTACACGCTCAATTTTTAATGACTATGAAAGCAATTTTTTTGATAGGAATGCCCGGAGTTTGGGAATGGATGGTGATCGGAATATTTGTGCTCGTATTTTTTGGGGCAAAGAAAATTCCTGAATTCGCCAAAGGTCTTGGCAAAGGCATTCGCGAATTTAAGGATGCCGTAAAGGACGTGAAGAAAGAAGTGGACGATGCGGGAAATGAAATTCCTAAAATTGAAAAATAAGTCGCTTCGCTTACCGTTGATACGGTTTACATATTAATCCTCGGCATGAATTATGCGAGGATTCAGCCAGTAATTATAAGTTTGGTTTAAGCCAGATCGTGACATGAAGAGATTTTTTGCGATCATACTTTCCTTAAGCATTGGTTCATCTGTTCTAGCGCAAGAAGATGAAACAAAGGATTCTGTTGTGGTTTCTCAAGCCCCGGCAGTAAATGATTCTTTGCTGGTGAAAGACACAGTGAAGGCTGAGCTAGTCAGTTTGCCTTTTAATCTGGAATATATTCCTGCCGATGACGCCCCTGAATTAATTGCCGACAGGCTAAGCTGCATTCAGCGTACCATCGCGCTTCCTTATAATAAGAAAGTACATGCCTTCATTGAATACTTTACTGTTCGCGATCGTGATTATACCCGTTCGATGCTTCGCAGAAAAGATTTGTACTTTCCCCTGTTTGAGAAAAAACTGAAGGAGTACAATCTCCCGGACGAGCTTAAATATTTATCGATTATAGAATCGGCTTTGAACCCGCGTGCTTACTCTGCTGCACATGCGGTAGGATTGTGGCAATTCATGTCGGGTACCAGTCGATACTTGGGCTTGCAAAATAATTGGTCAATTGATGAGCGAATGGATCCTGAAAAGGCTACCGATGCTGCCTGTCGTTACCTATCACAACTCTATTCCATCTTTGGCGATTGGCATTTGGCATTGGCGGCTTATAACTCAGGCCCTGGAACTGTGAGATGGGCTGTGCGAAGATCGGGTTACAAAAAATCATTCTGGGAAGTTTACAATTTCCTTCCAAGAGAAACGAGATCATATGTTCCGCAATTCATTGCTATGATTTATGCCATGAATTTCGCTCCTGAACATAATCTTTACGAAGACTCGCGAGAAGAATTTCTTCCACACGATACATTAGTGGTATCCAAGTTTTTTCACTTCGAAACTTTTTCAAAGTTAACCGGTACTTGCGCTGAAGACTTACAAGCATTAAACCCTACCATTCGAAAAAATGCAGTGCCGGAGGACGGTCAACCTCGCGTGATCAAGATTCCGAAAGGCATAAAAGAAATTTTGGAAGCAAATAGAAGCGCCATTCTTGATTCGGTTGCTGCCGGCAAGAAGGAATGGGAAACAGTCGCTAAGAAAATGGGAGACCAGTCATATGGCAGAGATCGCAGCATTTACCATGTGCGCTATGGCGATGTTCTTGGCACTATTGCCAGACGTTTCGGTGTAAGTGTTCAGAATCTAAAGCAATGGAATAACCTCCGTGGGAACACGATCAGAACCGGGCAACGATTAACCATATGGGTTGCTCCTTCAGCTAATCAAACATCGGTTAAACAAGCTGCACCTGTAGTACCCACGACTTCATCTCTGATCAATGATAAGACTTACATCGTTCAACCAGGCGATACGCTGTGGGACATCTCTAAAAAACTTCCCGGCATTACGATCGAGAAAATCAAAAGCCTGAACAATATGAAGGGTAACCAACTTCAGCCTGGGCAAAAATTGATTGTAGGCTAAAACCCAATTCCTTTTTTTAAAAATTTCTTTTCAAGACTTGATCACTAAGATCACGCTGGTGAATCGGGCCATCGTTCATTTTTAAGAATCCGCCTTCCCTATGGGCAAACTTAGCCTGTATTTCGGCTATAATTGAAACTGCTATTTCATCTGGTGCTTCTGCACCTATATCAATTCCAATAGGCGAATGAATGCGCTCAAAGTCTGTTTCAGATAATGCGATTCGTTCTAATTGAAATTCCTCCTGCATCTTATCAAATCTTTTGCGCGGCCCCAGTATGCCAATGTAAGGCGCCTCTGTTTTAATCAGCTTACGCAGTACATCTCTATCGTATTCGTAGTTATGAGACATCAGCACGCACGCGGTATAAGGTGTAATCTCAAAGTCACGATCTACAAATTCGCGTTGGCATAATGAAAGTTTTGCGTCAGGGAAAAATACGGGCGCTAAATGAGCAACGCATTCATCCGTGATCTGCACATTCCACCCCAGCAATTGTGCCAGGCGACTCACCGGCCGCGCATCAAAGCCTCCTCCAAAAATGAGAATCGAAATGGTTGGCTGAATAAGTTCAATAAATACTTCCGACTGCTCGCCATCGAGAAAATATTCCTTTACCTCTGACTTTTTAGAGCTGAAAATCGAAGTCAAATCATTCGACAGGGCAGCATTGATACTTTCCCCTTCCTTTGGTTTGTTTTTGACAATAATTTTAGAGCCAACTCTTGAGCCCGAAAAGGTAGTAGCTAAAGCCAAAGGCTCCTTTGAAGCGATGAAACTTTCAAAGAGTAGTATTGGATTATTCGTATCTGATGGGATAACAGGCTCAATCAGCACATCGATCACTCCATTGCAGCCCAGACTTATTCCTAAATTTTGATTGCTCTCTTCACGGGTATCGTAGGTCACCGTGATTGCACGATTGTCGTTCATTACCTGTCGGGCTTTGCGCAAAGCATCTCCTTCCAGGCAACCGCCACTGATGCACCCTGTCCATCGGCCATCATCAGTAATCAACATTCGTGCACCCGGACTGCGATAAGATGAACCGTGCACCCGTACTACGGTTGCTAACGCAGCTTTTCGCTGAGAAAAATCGATTTGCTTATACGCATTTACTACTGCAATGAAATCCTTCATAGCCCTAAACAAAATTAATCAAATCGATTCAGGATGTATCCGTATCTTGATTCTGTTATTTTTGCGCCCGTAAAAGATATTTATGAAATACGATGTTTTTGGTGTCGGTAATGCCATAGTAGATATAGTTACTGAGGTAGGCCATGATTTCTTTGAAAAGAATTCAGTTGAAAAAGGTCTGATGACTCTAGTAGATGATAAGCGTCAACAAGAGTTGATTAATGTCATCGACATGAAAAACAGCAAAAAGGCTGGCGGTGGATCTGCTGGAAACACGGTTGTAGCATTGAATCAATTTGGTGGGAAGGGGTTTTATTCCTGTTTAGTAGCAAATGATGAGTTTGGAAAACTTTATCTCGATGATTTGAAGCATCATGGCGTTGATACCAATCTAAAGTTTGAGAATTGCCCGAACGGGCACACGGGTCGTTGCCTGGTGATGACTTCGCCCGATGCACAGCGAACAATGAATACATTTTTGGGCGTGAGCTCTTTCCTTTCACCTGAACATCTGGACGAGAAAGCGATTGTCAATTCAAAGTACGTTTATCTCGAGGGTTATTTAGTGGCCAGTCCTAAAGGATTGGAAGCGATGAAGGAGACGAAACGAATTGCAGAACATAATAAAGTAAGCGTAGCACTTACATTCTCTGATCCGAGCATGGTGAAATATTTTTCTCAGCAGATGAATGAGATCGTTGGCGCCAGCGTAGATCTTCTTTTTTGTAATGATGAGGAAGCAATGATTTTCACGGGAACTAATTCTCTCATAGATGCTCGAGAAAAATTAAAACAAGCAGCGAAACATTTTGTGATCACCCTTGGCGCGAACGGAGCAATGGTTTATGATGGTGACACTTTTATTACGATTGAACCATACCCAGCCCGTGCGGTAGATACCAACGGTGCCGGTGATATGTTTGCAGGGGCTTTTCTTTATGGCATTACGAATGGGCACAGTTATGCAGGAGCAGGTAAACTTGCTTCACTTTCATCTTCTCATGTAGTTCGTCAGTGGGGGCCTCGTCTTCATAAAAATGAAGTGCAGAAGATTCTCAATGAATTTGATGTTTAAGGATTCTTGATGTTCACTGCAATCATTCTTGCTAGTATCTCAGTAGGATTAGCGATTACTGTTGCTTATTTTTTTAGAGCATCTACCAAGCTCAAGAATGAGAATATACTCCTCAACAAGGCAATCACCAAGCTAGAACAAGAATACCAGGGGCAAATAAAAGAACTGGCGATATCCACTGAAAATCGATTTTCGGAAGCAGAGAACATTTTGAAAAACGAGCGCGAACGAATTGCCAACGAACTACACGATGATATCGTGCAACGCCTCATCGCAATCAGGTTCAGGCTGGAACAGTTGCTTTGTTTCTTTCCAAGACCGGAGGTTGAAAAGGAAATAAATCTTTTGCGTGGAGAGCTTGAAAGTACGATGGGCGATTTGCGATATGTGATCCGCGATTTAAAGCATCCGAAAATTGAAGGCAAGGATCTCGATCTACTGCTCACCGACATGGTTGAGAAGTTGAGGTTAATCACTTCCATTCGTTTCGAACTCGATATCCAAGGGGGCGACAGAAAGTTTCAAATGCCTGATGAAGTTACCAAAGAGCTTTACCTGCTGGTGAAAGAGGCCGTGCAAAATGCACTTAAGCATTCAGCCGGTTTTGAAATATGCATTTCGGTAAACTGGAAAACCGATTTAACTATTGAAATCACTAATGACGGGGTGATTTTTCTAAATGCATTTAAACCAAACATCGGATTGAATTCAATGAGGGAGCGTTGTTCGAAAATTGGTGCTTCTTTCGAGAAGTTTAATCGACCTGGCAATCCTTTTCATGCAGTGGTGAAAATCACCCTGCCGAGCGTAGTGCATTAAACCAGACCATTGCGGTGAGCGTAATCCACCAACTCAGGTGTATTCTTCACTTTCGCCTTACGCAACATTGACTTTCGATAATCTTCAACAGTTGTTACACTTAACTTAAAGTGGGTTGCTATTTCCTTCGATGATTGGCCAATGCATATCCTATGCAAAATTTCCTTTTCACGGGGAGTAAGTAACGGCTTCGACTCTTCATGCAACTTGAAATTGTCAACCATTGCCCTTACTTCGGGCGAGAAATATTGACCCTCTTCTATCACTTGCTGAAGGCACTCCCGAATTTCATTGGCATCGGTGCTTCGCTTCAGTAAAATGCCGTTGACATGACTTGCCCAAATTTCTTTCAAAGTGTCTTCCTCATCAAAGCTGGTAATGCAGATTACTTTCATGGATGGGAAAAGTTGGTTCTTGAGTTTGATTAGCTCAATGCCGCCCATTCCGGGCATGCGTGCATCAACTAAGGCAACATGAATCCATTTGGTCTTAAATATTTCCAGCGCTTGCTCGCCCGTAAAAGCGGTAAACACTTTTTCAAACAAACCGGTTTTTTCTACTAGTGCGGCTAGACCCTCGCACACCGACTTGTGGTCATCTGCAACCAAAGCTTGCATGCTCTTCTTCACAAGAAGTAATTTTTTGCGAAGCTATCTTCGAAATAGAGAGCAATCAACCCCCATAAATGGGGGTAGAAAATAATTTTAATCTTGTGCATAAAAAGTATTGGCAAAGGAGGTCTTTTCACCAAACAATGGATATTATTCTTTTACGGCTACCTCAACTCTTAAGCCCACAGCCAAAATTCCTGGAATAGTATCTTGACGCATGAATTGCTGCAATCCCATTTGGTATTGCCCGGCTTTTTTAAATGAATAATTTTTCATCAAAAAAAACTGGTGATCATAAATATCTCCGATACCACTCTTTCCAAATGGCTTTCCGGTTTTCTGATCAAAGAGATAAACGGATACCAATTCTTTAGAAAACGAGAGGCTATCTTTTTTCAATTCGTAATTCACAAACAAACGAGCATATGGGTAGTCAATCGAGTTACGCACATCCATGAGCAAATTGTATTTTTTGGCTGTGTCTGCAATTTGGAATTCAAAATTGGCAGGCTCCGCTATCTTCCATAATCGATCTTTGAAATCGATATTGTTTTCATAAACCCGATTGGAATCACAGCTGATCAAAACAAAAAAGATCAGCACAAAAAGAACAACTCTCATTTGTCGCGATTAGGATTTGGTTTGGTTTGATTCGGATTGTTCGGCCTGGGTCTATTCGGATTGGGTCCTCTCCGGTTCCTATTGGGATTCTGGTTGGTAGGCCCCTTCTGGTTAGGGTTCGGATTCGGGTTGGGATTTGGATTTTTGTTTCCTCGATCGTCTCTGCCTCTTCTATTTTTATTGCGGTTCTTATTTCGCCCCTTATCCTGAAATTTCTTATCAAGTGTCGCCAGATCGCTGTTAAGTGTTGCGATCGGAATTTTTACTTCTTCCTGATCTAGCTCCAGTGAGGCTGGCTTTTTTCCAGAACGATTCAATTCAAGAATTTCGTTCACCCGATCTACATTCAAAGCGTACCAATTATTTTCTTCTTTATAAGCAAACCACATAATCTTGCGGAAGATGTCTGTCTTTTGCAATCGCGCTTCCCCTTTTTCAGTAAGTAGCGGAGTTTCAATATCCGGAATGAATTTCAAAGCTTCCATGTATGTCTCTAACTCGTAGTTAAGACAACATTTCAATCGCCCGCACTGACCAGAGAGTTTGCTTGGGTTCAATGACAAGTTTTGATAACGCGCTGCACTGGTAGCCACGTTTTTAAAATCACTTAGCCAGGTAGAGCAGCATAACTCCCTTCCGCAAACGCCAATGCCTCCAAGCCTTCCTGCTTCTTGTCGTAAGCTAATCTGGCGCATCTCTACACGCACTTTAAACTCGCTCGCGAGCACTTTGATAAGTTCTCGGAAGTCAACGCGTTCGTCTGCTGAATAATAAAATACGGCTTTGGTATTATCGGCTTGAAACTCTACATCTGAAAGCTTCATGGTGAGATTCATCTTGCGGATGACTTCACGTGCATGATAAAGCGAGGGAAGCTCGCGATTCTTTACCTCTTCAAATTTCTCTAAGTCTTTGGTATGGGCTACCCGATAGATTTTTTTGATCTCATCATCATTAGCCACTTTTTTCTTTTGCATTTGAAGGCGTACCAATTCACCTTGCATAGAAACATAACCTATATGATGGCCTGTCATCGACTCTACTACCACAGCATCTCCTGTGTGCAAACTGATATTATCTGAATTACGGTAGAAATCCTTGCGTCCGTTTTTGAATCGAATCTCGGCCACATTGAAACGCTCTTCCGATGGCATCTCCATATTGCTGAGCCAATCGAATACATTCATTTTATTGCAGCCGCCAGTGCCACAAGCCCCATTGTTATTGCAGCCTGATACTTTACCATCCTTTTTCGTTCCACACGCGCAGCCCATGAATATTTTGTTGAGATAAAAGCGTAAAGTTAATCGGTTATTTTCAAAAAATTCTGAATGTACGTAAAACAAAGTCAAATCGACTGCAACCGTTAAAATAACTTTCCCATTTACAGATAAGCATTTCTCATTACTTTGGCTTCTTCATTATCATTCATCCTATGAAAAGAATTTTTATTCTCTGTTTCTCAATCACATCTTCCATTGTTTTTGCTCAGCCAAAACTCCAATCTCCTGCCGCCTTTTTAGGCTATGAGCTTGGTGACAGATTTACGCTCCACTATCGTGTTGTAGAATATTTTAAACACGTAGCCGATGCAGCACCCACTCAGGTTAAACTTCAACAATATGGAGAGACTTTTGAGCATCGGCCATTGGTTTACGTAATCATTGCTTCCCCTGAGAACTTTAAGAATCTGGAACAAATCCGACAGGATAATTTAAAAAGGGCCGGACTTTTGGAAGGAACTCTCACAACAAAAGTGGCAATCGTTTGGCTGAGTTATAATGTGCACGGCAATGAGGCCAACTCGATGGAAGCTTCTATGAAAACAATTTATGAGTTAGTCAATCCTGAAAATAATAAAACGAAAGAGTGGCTAAAGAATACAGTGGTGATCATTGATCCCTGTATTAACCCTGATGGCCGTGATCGTTATGCCAATTATTACAATCAATATGGAAATCTTCCTGCTAATGCTGATCCTCAAACACGCGAGCACCGCGAACCATGGCCCGGGGGAAGAAGCAATCATTACATGTTTGACCTGAATCGCGATTGGGCCTGGACTACCCAAATTGAATCACAATCAAGAATAAAAATTTACAATCAATGGATGCCCCAGGTACATGTCGATTTCCATGAACAGAGTTTTAATTCACCTTATTATTTTGCGCCTGCAGCAGAACCATTTCACGAAGTGATCAGCAACTGGCAACGTGAATTCCAGACTACCATCGGCAAGAACAATGCGAAGTATTTTGATGAGCAAGGCTGGCTTTATTTTACCAAGGAGCGATTTGATCTTTTTTATCCAAGCTATGGTGATACCTATCCGGTTTATAGTGGTGCCATTGGCATGACCTATGAGCAGGGTGGCGGTCCTGGTGGGGGCTTGACCGTAACAACAGCCGAAGGCGATCCTCTTTCTCTAAAAGACAGGCTCACTCATCACTACACTACCGGAATGAGTACTATAGAAATCTCATCGATGAACGCTACGAAGCTCAATGATGAGTTTGAAAAATTCTTCAAGGAAAATAGTAATAACACTTCTTCACCCTACAAGACTTACGTGATCAAGTCAGAGAACAATGCTGACAAAATCAAAAAGCTAACGGATTGGTTGACTTTGCATCAAATTCAATTTGGTCATGCCGGTACAAGCAAGCCTTCACGAGGATTCGATTTCACAACTCAAGGCCTAAATAATTTTAACCTGACCACAGACGATATCATTTTTAATATCCATCAACCGAAAGGGAGATTTATCACCACTGTGTTTGAGCCGCAAAGCAAACTCAATGATTCACTCACCTACGATATCACCGCATGGAATTTGTTTTATAGCTATGGAATGAAGGCCTTTGCCCTCAATGAGAAAATTGCAGTTGCAAATTCCTTTCAGTCGAAACCAATCACATCAGAAAATATTCCCGCCAAGCCTTATGCTTATGTGTTCAAATACCAAAGTCTAAATGACGTTGAGTTACTCGCTACGTTAATGAAGAAGGGAATAAAAGTCCGCTCATCCAAAAAGACATTTCATCTTAATGGACAAAGCTTTGAGCCAGGCACGCTGATCGTAACTCGAAGGAATAACGAAGCCATAAACGATTTTGATAACACCCTTCAATCCGTTGCTAAAACATTGAACAGAAAAATATTTTTCTCTGCAACTGGTTTTGTTGATAAAGGATTAGACTTTGGTTCTGGCGATGTGAATTTTTTAAAAATTCCTAAGGTAGCATTGCTTATGGGCGACCAAACTTCATCATTGAATGTGGGCGAAGCCTGGAATTTTTTCGAACAACAAATTCATTTCCCGGTCAACATGATTGCAACGGACTACTTCAAGAATGTTGATCTTTCTAAATACAACGTACTTGTTGTGCCCGAAGGCAATTATCGGTTATTTGATGAAACGCAACTTGCTGCCGTTGAGAAATGGGTAACCGATGGTGGACGTTTGATTGTCATTGCCGGAGCCAATACGGTTTTTGCTGATAAGAAAGGATTTGGCCTCAAAGAATTTGCCGATGAAGACGCTAGGAAAAAAGCGGAGAAAGCGGAGAAAGAACAAAAGGATTTAGAGGTGCCAGTAAAATATGCCGATGCAGAACGAAAAGAATTGAGTAGCAATATTTCAGGCGCAATTTACAAAGTGACCATGGACAAGAGCCATCCGCTCGCTTTTGGTCTCGATGACATTTACTACTCGCTGCGCACCAACGAACTTCATTACGTGTATTTAGAGCGTGGCTGGAATGTGGGTGTGCTGAAAGGCAAGCAAAAACCAGTCATGGGCTTTGCCGGAAATAAGATCAATAAGAAGTTAGAAAACACTTTGGTGTTTGGCGTAGAAGACAAAGGCCGTGGACAAGTGGTTTACCTGGTGGACAATCCAACCTTCCGCAATTTTTGGGAGAACGGCAAAATGCTTTTCGCTAATGCTGTGTTTATGGTGGGGCAATGATTAATTGAAAGATCGACTACCCAAACAAGCTATTTACCTCCAAATCTACCTTGCCAACGATGAATGAAAAATCTTCGATATTGTTTACAAAGTCGAGGTGGTTCATATCGATGATTAGAAGTCTGCCGTGGCGGTAGCTATCAATCCAGTTTTCGTAATGCTCATTGAGATTCTTTAGGTACTCGAGCTTGATGTTGTATTCAAAGTCGCGGTTACGCAATTGGATTTGCTGCACCAGTTTAGGGATATCCGCTTTCAAATAAATAAGCAAATCAGGTGGCTGTACAAAGTTGATCATCGAATGAAACAGATCAAGGTAACTTTGATAATCGCGATCGTTGATATGCCCGCTCTTATGAAGGTTTGCTGCGAATATGTAGGCGTCTTCGTAGATGGTTCGATCCTGAATAATCGTTTTCTCGGTTAAGCGTATTTTACGAACCTGGTTAAAGCGGCTGTTCAAAAAATAAATTTGCAAATGAAAAGCCCACCGGTGCATGTCTTCATAAAAATCGCGGAGATAGGGATTGTTGTCAACTGATTCATACAAAGGATTCCATCCGTAATGCTTGGCAAGCTTTTCTGCTAACGTGGTTTTACCAGAACCGATGTTGCCCGATATAGCGATGTGCTTTAATGTTTTCAAAAAAAATCGTTTCCCAAAGTTGAAATAATTCCGTGACTGTGAAAGGACATCGCCCTAAAAACTATTCAACAATTATTAATAAACTTGTTACATGGAATATCAAATTGCCGCCTATTCTGATAAATACCAACAAGCTGTAGTGAATTTGATTTTGCCTATTCAGCAAAACGAATTTCATGTACCCATTACCATTGATGACCAACCCGATCTGAAAAACATTCCATCTGTCTATCAAAAAGACAATGGTAATTTCTGGTTGGCACTCGATAATAATGAAGTAATCGGTTCAATCGCATTAATTGATATTGGCAACCACCAAACCGCTTTAAGAAAGATGTTTGTGCATCAAGATCACCGGGGCAAAGACAAGGGCGTGGCGCAAATGCTAATGGATGAATTGATTAAGTGGTGTAAGAATCGAGACGTAAAAGAGATCTTTCTCGGCACCATTGATACGATGCATGCGGCCCATCGATTCTATTTGAAAAACTCTTTCGAGGAAATCCCTAAATCATCGTTGCCAGACAACTTTCCGATCATGCGTGTTGACAATCGCTTTTCAAATGCAAATTATCGTAAAGCGATTATAGAAGTCTCTTTGGATTGGGGGTTACCAGAAATATTTATAAAGTTTGGCCGCACTTCATATTTGATGTATTGATTTTTGAATTAATATCGCACAGTATTTTTTTGAAATCGACCGAAGTTATGCCTATCATAAAAAGCCAGGTTTTATTTTTAGCTCTTGCTGTCTCAATTTTAATTTCTTGCGACCCCCCCATTACCGAGGAAAAATGTGTGGTTTCGCCCGACATCAAGATAGAATTGAACTTCCAATCGTATGAAGATTCAATCCCATCCATTCAAACCAAAAAGCAACTCGTGGGTTTCCTGGCGCGTCATACAGAGTTGCGTGACATATTTTTTGGACGTGGCAACTTTTCCAACGATTCAGCTTTCATCAATCAGCTTTTCAATAAATTCACTCATCCTGCATTTGATACGCTTCTGTTAGAAACCAAAAAGGTATTTGGTGACATGCATGAGTTGAAGGAAGAATTTCAAAATGCTTTTGCCAACATCAAATACTATTATCCCGATTTCAAAACGCCTAGAATTGAAACAGTAATCACCGGATTGGAGACAGACATTTTTGTGAGTGATTCACTTATCATTATTGGTTTAGATTACTATCTCGGCAAAAAAGCAAAATATCGCCCCAACATGTACGAGTATATGCTCAAGCGTTATGAGAAAAATTTTATTGTGCCCTCAGCTCTTCTACTCATTGGCATCGATTCCAGAATTGATCGGGTCAACATGAATGATCGTACTATGCTGGCGGAAATGATTGCCTATGGCAAAGCCTATTATTTCGCCAAGCACATGCTTCCCTGTGCGCCTGACAGTGCATTTATTGGGTACTCTGAAAAAGAAATTGAAGGAGCGAAGGTGAATCAGGAAATGATTTGGAAAAGGCTGGTCGATAACGAAGTTCTTTTTTCGACTACTCAAACGATGAAGCAAAAATACATTTCTGAGAGGCCTCATACCATTGAAGTAAGTCCGGACTGCCCGGGAAGAATCGGATTGTGGGTAGGCTGGCAGATTGTAAATGAATACGCCCGGCAGAATCCCAAAACATCATTGCGCGGGTTAATGGAAACAGTCGATTCCCAGAAAATTCTCCGCGGATCAAAATACAGTGCACAAGTAGGTCAATAATTTGTAAACTTGTTTCGATAAATCTTTAGCCGATCACTCGTATGAAGCTCTTTCTTCGCATTCAACTCTCAACTATGATGTTCCTTGAGTTCTTCATTTGGGGAGCGTGGTTTGTAACCATGGGCACTTATCTCACTAAAACACTTGGGGCAACTGATGCCGAAAACGGAATGGCCTACGGCACACAGTCGATGGGCGCAATCATAGCTCCATTTATTATCGGGCTGATAGCGGATCGTTTTTTTTCAGCCCAAAAAATATTAGGTGTGCTTCACTTAGCCGGAGCTGCATTGATGTATTTCATTTCTATTCAAACCAATTTCAATTCGTTTTATCCGTATCTGCTGTCATATATGATTTTGTATATGCCGACTTTGGCTTTGGTGAATTCAATTTCTTTCAGGCAACTAAGCAATCCTGAAAAAGAGTTTTCAACATTGCGGGTTTGGGGAACGATTGGTTGGATCATGGCTGGGTTGGTAATTAGCTGGATGAGCTGGGAAGGAAATAATTCGTTGGCCAACACCTTTCGCTTGGCTTCGATCACTTCATTGATTCTTGGCGCAATGAGTTTCTTTTTGCCAGATACTCCTCCCGCTTCTGCGGGAAAAAAAGTAACCGTCAGAGACATAATGGGTGTCGATGCCTTGAGCCTGCTCAAAGACAAAAACTTTTTGGTGTTTTTTATTTCATCAATGCTCATTTGCATTCCGCTCGCCTTCTATTACCAGGAGGCAAATAAATTTTTGAACGAAATCAGTTTGTCGAATACGGCCGCGAAGATGACGCTTGGTCAAGTTTCAGAAACGTTGTTCATGGTATTGATGCCGTTATTCTTTAATCGTTTCGGTGTTAAGAAAATGCTTTTGATTGGCATGGGTGCGTGGGCGCTTCGCTATTTGTTGTTTGGATTTGGTAACGCTGTAGATTACACCGTTTCGTTTTTGTATTTGGGTATTATCCTTCACGGAATTTGCTACGATTTCTTTTTTGTTACCGGCCAAATCTATACCGACAAACGTGCGGGTGAAGAATACAAATCCTCAGCACAAGGATTGATTACGCTCGCCACTTATGGTGTAGGCATGTTCATTGGCTTTTGGGTCGCAGGCCAGGTGACGGGAAATTATAAAACTGAAAGCGGCCACGCGTGGCAAACCATCTGGATGATACCGGCAGCAATCGCTTTTGTATTGATGCTTGGTTTTGCAGCATTTTTTAAAGATGATAAGACAGTAAAGTATTAGAAGAATATTCATTAGTGTGTAAATAAAAAACTATGGTCAAAGAATACATTCAATCCAATCAACAGCGCTTTCTCGATGAGCTTTTCGATTTGCTGCGCATTCCATCAGTAAGTGCCGACAGTCGTCACAAAAACGATGTGCGCAAAGCAGCCGAGTTTATCGTTAAGAAATTGAAAGATGCAGGAGCTGATACTGTCGAGTTATGTGAGACGAAAGGCCACCCTATTGTTTTTGGCGAGAAGAAAATGAATCCATCGCTCCCAACGGTTTTGGTTTACGGACATTACGATGTGCAACCTCCCGATCCGCTCGATCTTTGGACTTCACCTCCATTCGAACCTGTGGTTAAAGACGGAAAAATTTTTGCTCGCGGTTCATGCGATGACAAGGGCCAGGTTTACATGCATGTAAAAGCATTTGAAGCGATGACGAAGTTGAATCAACTTCCTTGCAACATCAAATTCATGATTGAAGGTGAAGAAGAAGTTGGCTCTGATAACCTGGGCACATTCGTAAAAGAGAACAAAGGCAAACTCAAAGCCGATGTGATTTTGATTTCAGATACGGCTATGATCTCTCTTGATCATCCGTCAATCACTGTCGGACTTCGTGGCTTGAGTTATCTTGAAGTAGAAGTGACTGGCCCTAATCGCGATTTGCATTCGGGCGTTTATGGCGGAGCCGTTGCCAATCCGATCAATGTGCTGTCGCAACTGATTGCGTCCATGCACGATGAAAATGGAAAAGTGACTATTCCCGGATTTTACGATAAAGTAGTCTCTCTGTCAGATGGCGATCGCAAAAAATTGAACGAGGCTCCTTTTGATCTGAACGAATACAAAAAAGATTTAAACATCGATGACGTACGTGGTGAAAAAGGATATACTACCATCGAACGCACCGGCATACGCCCAACGTTAGATGTAAATGGAATTTGGGGTGGCTACACTGGTGAAGGTGCAAAGACTGTTTTGCCTTCTAAAGCATCCGCTAAAATTTCTATGCGATTGGTTCCAAACCAAGACAGTCAGGAGATGACCGAACTATTCACAAAGCACTTTTTATCCATTGCTCCGAAATCAGTTAAAGTAAAAGTGACTCCTCATCACGGAGGTCAACCAGCTGTTACGCCAACTGATTCCAAAGCATTCAAGTCGGCAAGCAATGCATTTGTGGAAGTGTGGGGCAAAGCACCAATTCCTACACGCGATGGTGGAAGTATTCCAATCGTTTCCCTCTTCAAAAAAGAATTAGGATTAGATACGGTGCTCATGGGCTTTGGTTTGGACAGTGATGCGATTCATTCACCTAATGAACATTATGGAGTAAAAAACTTTCTAATGGGCATTGAAACGATTGTGGCGTTTTATAAACACTTCAGTAAGAGTTGAGAATGCTTTTCACGCAAAGACGCTAAGTCGTAAGGAGGAATAAAAAATTTCACTCAAAATGAAACTGATAAACGCTTTTCTATTCTTCAGCTTCTGCTCCTTGCAAATCTTTGCACAACAATTTAGAGGTCGCAGTGAAATGCGCGATGCCATCGCTCAGTATCAGGCCGATGTAGCGAGTCTCAATAGAAAATACTTGATCAAGGAGTCTGAAGAATATTACTCTAGGTTCGATCGATTTTATAACGACTGGTTGAAAAAACTTAAAGCGATCCCATTTGAATCGATGAGCCAAGATGGCAAAGTAGATTATGTGTTACTAAGAAACGCGATCGAGAAAGATGCTCATGAGTTGCAGCTAAATAAAAGTGAGTATGATCAGATTCAACCTGCCATCCCATTTGCAGACAAAATCATGTCAATTGTGCAACAGCGAAGGAATGGTGTACAGTTGAATGGAGAACAAACCGCAAAGACATTCAGCGATCTGAAAAAAGAATTGCAATCGACTCAGAAGGAAATTGAAAAACAACCTAAATACGCTGAGAAGATTTCTAAAAGAGCGGTAATGGCTGCAACGGATTATCGAAAAGCATTCAATGAATTGTTTTCATTTTATAATGAATTTGATCCTCAATTTACCTGGTGGACAGGCGTGCCCCACACGGAATTGGATTCTTCTTTCAGCCAATACATTCGCTTTCTTAAGACTTGGAAAGTGCAAGGAAAAGATGACGGCAGTGGAATCATTGGCAATCCCATCGGCAAAGACGAGATTATCAAAAGTCTTCAATACGAATTCATCTCATATTCACCAGACGAGTTGGTTGAAATAGCCAACAAAGAATTTGCATGGTGCGAAAAAGAAATGTTGAAGGCCTCGCAAGAAATGGGATTCGGCAGTGACTGGAAAAAGGCATTAGAAAAAGTAAAGACCGATCATGTGGAGCCTGGTAAACAACCCGAACTGGTTTCATTTCTTGCCAATGAGGCAATCGACTACTTGCAAAAAAATGATCTCGTGACCGTTCCCGATATTGCTAAAGAAGATTGGCGAATGATCATGCTTACTGTACAACAACAAAAATTTGCTCCATTCTTTTTAGGAGGCGAAAATATTTGGATTGCATTCCCTACTTCAACCATGTCGTACGAAGATAGGATGATGAGCATGCGGGGCAACAACAAACATTTTTCTAGAGCTACAGTTTTTCATGAACTAATTCCAGGCCATCATCTTCAAGGCTTCATGACGGATCGATATAATCCGCACCGACAGTCTTTCTATACTCCATTTTGGATGGAGGGTTGGGCCTTGTATTGGGAAATGATTTTGTGGGAGAAGAGTTTTCCGAAGTCGCCCGAGAACAAAGTGGGAATGTTGTTCTGGCGTATGCATCGTTGTGCCCGAATTATTTTTTCACTCAACTACCACTTGGGTGCTTGGACTCCACAACAATGCATTGATTTCCTAGTTGATAAAGTTGGCCACGAACGCGCTAATGCCACGGCAGAAGTTCGCAGATCTTTTACTGGAGGCTACGGGCCCTTATATCAAATTGCCTACATGATTGGCGCCAAAGAAATTTATGCGCTTCGAACTGAGTTAGTGACTTCAGGTAAAATGAAGGAGAAAGATTTTCACGACACAATTCTACAAAATGGCCCGATACCAATAGAGTTGTTACGTGCCCTTATGACTAATCAAAACCTAACCAGAGATTGTAAAACAAATTGGAAGTTCGGGCATTAAGCAAGGATTAGGACGTGGTTCTAGTTTTCACATCTTCTTTCGAAGAGATGTAGACAAAAACAATGAGTGCTGGAATGAAAATAGATAGCCAAATTGTAGAAAACACGTGCGAGCTAAAATGTTGGAAATAGCTTTTCCAGTGTTCACCAAAACTCTTGTCGAGACTGAAACCTGTTTGAAAAATCGACACCAAGCTTACGCCAATTATTGCAAAACCAAATGCAGCCGCTACAGCCCTAAAAAACAACTTTATTCGTTTCATTTTATAAACCCTTCGAAGTTTTTGTGATCGCGGTGGTAAAGCACTTCTTTCGGCAGTGATTTAAAATATTCGTAAGTGATTTTTAATCCCTCTGCGCGAGAAACTTTTGGCTCCCACTTTAAAATCTCTTTTGCTTTGCGAATATCGGGTTGACGTTGCTTTGGATCATCTTTAGGAAGAGGTTGACGTATTATTTTCTGTGTCGTGCCAGTGAGCTTAATAATTTCTTCTGCAAATTCCTTGATGGTAATTTCAGCCGGATTGCCAATGTTCATTGGTTGAACGTAATCACTCATCAGCAATCGATAAATTCCTTCTACCAAATCATCTACATAGCAGAACGAGCGAGTTTGTGATCCATCACCAAAAATAGTAAGATCTTCACCACGCAAAGCCTGGCCAATAAAAGCAGGTAACACACGTCCATCATTGAGTCGCATGCGCGGACCGTAGGTATTAAAAATCCTAACAATGCGCGTGTCAACTTTATGATAGGTATGATAAGCCATGGTCATGGCTTCCTGAAAACGCTTAGCTTCATCGTAAACTCCGCGAGGTCCAACCGGATTTACGTTACCATAATATTCTTCAGGCTGAGGATGCACTGTTGGATCACCATATACTTCGGAAGTGGAGGCGATCATGATCCGCGATTTTTTTGAAAGAGCAAGCCCCAACAAATTGTGGATTCCGAGTGACCCTACTTTCAATGTCTGAATCGGAATTTTCAAATAATCAATCGGGCTGGCAGGTGATGCAAAATGCAAAATGTAGTGAAGCTCTCCTGGCACATGCACAAACTTTGAAACATCATGATTGATAAATTCAAATTCCTTCAATTTAAAAAGATGCTCGATGTTGCGAAGGTCACCCGTGATCAAATTGTCCATTGCAATCACCTCAAATCCTTCTTTGATAAAACGGTCACACAAGTGAGACCCAAGAAAACCTGCTCCTCCAGTAATCAAAATCCTTTTCTTATCCATAGATAGCTTGTCTGCCAATGCTGAAGTAAGTAAAACCCAATTCTTTCATCTGAGCGAGGTCATACAGATTTCTCCCGTCAAAAATTACTTTGCTTTTCATGAGGGCTGAAACTCTCTCAAAATCTGGTGTGCGAAACTCGGGCCACTCGGTCGCAATTAGTATTGCATCAACTCCCTTAACCGAATCATAAGGATCTTCAAAATACTGAATTTTGCCTCCCATGATTTTCTTCACATTGTTCATAGCTTCAGGATCATGCGCCTTGATAATAACTCCTTCGCTCAATAACTGGTCTATGTTTTCTAGTGCAGGTGCTTCACGAATATCATCTGTGTGAGGTTTGAAAGATAGTCCCCAAATAGCAATGGTCTTTCCTTTAAGATTGTTCTTAAAGAATTCCCTCATAAGAGGAATCATTTTGGTTTTTTGAGAATGATTCACCGTCATGACGGCATCAAGGATTTTGAAATCATAATTCGCATCGTCTGATGATTTTGCTAGCGCCTGAACATCCTTCGGAAAACAACTTCCTCCATAACCAATTCCTGAGAACAAAAATCTCTTCCCTATGCGGCTGTCGGTGCCCATACCTTTTCGAATGGAATCCACATCTGCCCCAAGGAGCTCACAGAGGTTGGCGATCTCGTTCATGAAAGTAATTTTGGTGGCAAGGAATGAATTGGCGGCATACTTGGTTAATTCGGCCGAACGTTCATCCATGAAAATAATTGGGTTGCCCTGACGCACAAAAGGCGCAAACAAAGCCTCCATGATCTTCTTCGCTTTGTCAGAAGAAGTTCCAACCACAACACGCTCGGGCTTCATGAAATCTTCAACTGCCACACCTTCACGAAGGAATTCAGGGTTTGATACAACATCGAATTCAACTTTGGCTTTGGCCGCAATTCGGTCTCTTACTTTTTCAGCCGTGCCAACGGGCACAGTGCTTTTATCCACTATGACGCAATAGTCTTTAAGAATAGGACCAAGTGAATCGGCAACCCCAAGTACATATTTTAAATCGGCTGAGCCATCCTCTCCGGGGGGTGTTGGCAAGGCTAGAAAAATAATTTTAGCTCCTGCAATTCCTTCTTCAAGATTAGTCGTAAAGGACAGCCTTCCTTGACGGATGTTTCTTTCAAATAATATTTCGAGGCCGGGTTCATAGATCGTGATCTTCCCACTTTTCAGTTTTTCAACCTTCTCGCGGTCGATATCTACGCAAGTAACCTTGTTTCCAGTCTCCGCAAAGCAAGTACCTGTTACTAATCCTACATACCCGGTTCCGATAACAGCTATATTCATAATAAAAAGATAAAGTCGGCAAAAATAGCCGTTTAAAGCTGTTTCTAAGCAAATAATATAGATTATCGATAATACAAACTAACAGTCGTTTGGTGGTTAGCGGAATGCACCCTACTTTTGTGCCCTTAAAACAAACCTATTTATGGAAGTGATGACAGATACCCAAGAGCAAATCAGCTTCGATTTGACTGAAAACCAAAAAATGATCGCGCAGATGGTTCGCGATTTTGGAGCGAAAGAAATCAGACCTAAAATGATGGAGTGGGATGAAAGTCAACACTTCCCTGTGGAACTTTTCAACAAAATGGGTGGATTGGGGCTGATGGGCGTACTCGTTCCTGAAGAATATGGTGGAGCGGGCTTTGGTTATCATGAATATGTGACAGCAATTGTTGAGTTGTCAAAAATTGATGGTTCCATCGGTCTGTCGATGGCTGCCCATAACTCACTTTGCACGGGCCACATCCTTCAATTTGGAAATGAAGAGCAAAAACAAAAATACCTTCCTAAACTCGCTACAGGTGAGTGGATTGGCGCATGGGGTTTAACAGAGCCCAACACAGGCTCAGATGCTGGAAACATGCGCACAGTTGCTAAAAAAGATGGCGATTACTATGTGATAAATGGGGCAAAGAATTTCATCACTCACGGGAAATCAGGAAACGTGGCTGTGGTAATGGTTCGCACAGGAGAGATTGGCGATTCACACGGTATGACTGCTTTCGTTGTAGAAAGAGGGGCCTCCGGATTTACGGCCGGAAAAAAGGAAAACAAGCTTGGAATGCGTGCCAGTGAAACTGCCGAGATGATTTTTACGGATTGCCGTGTTCACAAAAGCCAAATGTTAGGTGAGGAAGGCGATGGCTTTGTTCAGGCCTTGAAAGTATTAGATGGCGGAAGAATATCAATCGCTTCCCTTGGCCTTGGAATTGCCGTAGGCGCTTACGAAGCCGCTTTGCAATACGCTAAAGAGCGTCATCAGTTCAATAAACCGATTTCTTCTTTCCAGGGAATCTCTTTTAAGCTGGCAGAAATGGCAACTAAAATTGAAGCCGCTAGACTATTGATTCATCAATCTGCTGATTTAAAGAACAGACATAAGCCAATGAGCAAGGAATCGGCAATGGCAAAGCTTTACTCATCTGAAATTGCCGTAGAGGTAGCTAACGATGCCGTGCAGATTTTTGGAGGATACGGATACATCAAGGATTTTCCGGTAGAGAAGTACTATCGTGACGCAAAGCTGTGCACAATCGGTGAAGGCACCTCTGAAATCCAAAAATTGGTGATCTCCAGAGCTATTTTAAAGTAATATTTGCACAATTGAATTAGAAAAAGCTATATTTGCAGCCCAAATCGCTAAAACATGCTGATTATCAACATTAAAGAAAACGAATCAATTGACAAGGCTCTTAAGCGCTTCAAAAAGAAGTTTGAAAAGACTGGTGTTTTGAAAGAATTGCGCGAAAGGACTTCATTTACGAAGCCTTCAGTAAGCAGAAGACAAGAAATTATCCACGCTGCTTATATTCAGAATAAGTACGCTCAGGATAATTATTAACATTCGATAGACATTTCTTCAACAAATCCCTCGCTAGATTTCATCTGGCGAGGGATTTTTTTTATCTTGAAAGGGCAAGCGGACTAGTGCAGTCAATGGGCGAATCCTTTCTTAAATATCTTCAATACGAAAAGCGTTATAGCCCAAAAACAATCCTTGCCTATCAAACCGACCTCCACCAGTTTCAGGAATTTCTAAAGAAGGATTTTGATGCCGTTCCCATCGGGGAAGCCAATCATGGTTTGGTGCGCTCCTGGATCGTGACTCTTGTAGAAAATGAAATCGATGCTACATCAGTTAACAGAAAAATTGCCTGCCTTCGTTCCTATTATAAGTTCTTACTCAGACAAGAGGTCATCCATAAAGACCCCATGTCGAAAATCAAAATTCTGAAGACCAAAAAGAAGCTTCCTCATTTTGTACAAGAAGCGGACATGGTAAAAGCACTGGATCAAATTGAATTCGCAAAAGATTTTGAAGGAATTCGAGATCAGTTGGTATTGGAGCTTCTATATGGAACCGGAATGCGTTTATCTGAATTGATTGGATTAAAAGACCTTTCGATAAACCTTAAAGATCGTACGCTGAAGGTTTTAGGTAAAAGAAACAAGGAGCGCGTGATCCCGTTCACCCAAAGCCTCGTTAAATTGATTGAGGATTACCGCAAAGTGCGAAACAAAGAAATCGACAGTGAGAACGAGAATTTATTAGTGGCTGAAAATGGTCAGCCGCTTTACCCAATGCTGGTGAATAGAATCGTAAAGAAATATCTAAAAGAATCCAACGTTGAGAAGAAAAGCCCGCATGTGCTACGACATACTTACGCAACTCATTTATTAAACAAAGGTGCAGAGATCAATGCCGTGAAAGATTTGCTTGGTCACGCCAGTTTAGCGGCCACGCAGGTATACACTCATAACTCTATGGAAAAACTAAAAAAGGTATTTGATCAAGCTCATCCTAAAGCATAATTCAAAATTCTAAATGTTTCACTCTAAATTTTTAAAACTATGAAGCTGCAAGTTCACTCCATCCACTTCAATGCCGATGTAAAACTGATCGATTTCATCCAGAAGAAAGTTGACAAGCTCGAGACATTTTACGACCGGATGGTAGATGGTGAAGTCTTTCTTCGCCTGAACAACGAAGGGATTGAAAACAAAACCGTTGAAATAAAAGTTAAGGTGCCAGGCAGCCAGCTTTTTGCCAAAGAACAAGCTAAATCCTTTGAGGAGGCAACCGATCTGGCTACTGAAGCATTGCGCGCGCAGTTAAAAAAATTCAAAACGAAAGTACGAGACGGCAGAGTATAGTTTCTGCAGTCCGCAAAGCAAAAGCCCAGACATCTGGGCTTTTTTTATAGGGTTTTGAGGTACTTGTCGGTCTTGATTACATTAGTCACTTGCAGTCTCAACAAAATCCGTGGTCAGCAAAGTCTTACAGCCAAACCAAAGAAATTTTGCGAGTCGCAGACTAAATATCCCTTAATGCCTAGCAGATTGAATTATACCCCTCTTGAGTCGTTCCTCTAAGAAGATAAACCCTCCCACCAAAAAATAAGCAAAGACAACAGAAAAGGACATGAAGGCCAGTTCCCTGAACATTTGTTGGACTACTAATGAATCCATAAGAAAAAAGATTTAAGCCGCGTAATGATTGCCAGCTTTCAGCATTTTGGCTGAAAGAACGACATCCTCAAATTCAACATTGGTTGCTTTGAGGGAATAAAGAAGCAGACGAACTTCTTTCACATGCACATTATTGTCAATCTCGGAAAGGCGGTAGAGGTGCACCAAGGCACTCAGTTTTTCTTCCTCTGAGCATTGGCCCAAAAGTTTTACCCCCCGATCGTAAAGTTCTCGTTCAGATTTTGACTTAACTAATTTTTGAAAGTCATTGTAAACTTCCTCCGGGATTTGTTCTTCTTTAAGTAAGCTGTTGATTGCGTTTTTTTCCCGGTCGTCAATGAATCCATCTACGGTTACCAACAGATGTGCAAAGTGAAGCAATCCCAATTGGTAATTCTGATTTTGATTAGATGCCACTACTTTCATTTGATTTGATTTGGTTTGATTTATTCTAGTTCTAAGTCTTTCATCTCTTTGACTTCATCAATTGTCATCAAGTTCGCGTTGAGCAGGTGCACAATACGTTCATGACTTTCCGTTTCTGTCCCTTCTGCCAAAAGGATCACTGGCGTGCGCCTGTTCAAACTTAAGTTACGAATAGATCTGATCATTTCAATACCGGTAACCACCGGCAGATCTTGTCCGCAAAGAATCAGATCAAATGATTCCAACTTAGCAGCCATGAGTCCTTCCAGCCCATTGCTATACGTTTCAACGTACCATTGCCCAAGTTGGTTTTTGATATTGTTGCGAACAACCTCCTGCCGATGAACTACCAGTACCTTCATAATCCAAAAAATTAAACCAAAACCTCAGATGATTTTTGCGTCAAATCATCACTTTAAAAGTGCATGAAAAAAAGAGTTGGTTTTAAATTCGATTAACCGACAAGGCTGTAGGCTGCATTTAACCCTGCGAAATTTCACCAAAAACAAGATTCTGATGATTTTTACTAAAATTTTTGGTAAGGATATCCCTAAAAAATTCAGGAATTCCTTATAGTAGATTTTTGGGTGAATCTAATTTAATAGACCTATTTGATAGGCCGCCTTCACCAATCCTACGGTACTTTTTACGTTGAGCTTGTTTTGAATATTGAGTTTGTGAGTCTGGATAGTTTTCTCACTCACGGCTAATCTGCTTGCAATATCCTTTAAAGATATTTCATCGCAGATCATTTTTAAGATTTCGCGTTCACGCTCGGTAATTGGATGCTCCATTTTAAAAACAGGTCGTGAGGAACCCAGTCGGTCTTTCAGGCTTTTGCGGATCACTGAATTGAGCAGCTCATTGTGGTAAAAGTCATTATCGGCTACCGAATAAATTGCTCTCTCCAATTCATCCGGATCCGTATTCTTCAACAAGAAAGAATTCACTCCAAGCTCAAGCATGTAGAGCATGTATTTCTCGCTATCGTGTGAAGTGAGAACAATAATTTTTACGTCAGGATATTTCTTCAATAATTGCTCAGCACAATCCGATCCATTCATCACCGGCATGTCCAGATCCAGCAGTACTACTTGAGGTTTTTTATCCTTTACTCGCTGGAGACATTCTTCTCCATTACCGGCCTCACTGATCTCACCGATCCGATCAAAAGTCTTCAACAACCTCATCATCGCTTTCCGAAAAATCTGATGGTCATCGGTAAGGCAAATGTCAATTTTTTGCATAAACCGCAAGATAAAAACTTCACCTCAAAAAGAATTGGGCTCTGTAGGGTTATATTTACTTCTCAAATTTGTTGGACAAATGAAAAGATCATCTCATAAACTTACTCAAAGTGTACATGTTGGTTCCGTAGGAGACCCGCTTTTTGGAGGTCTTGTTAATCCTATCTATTCATCATCAGCTTATGACTATGATACGCTTGTTCGGTACCCAAGGTATTTTAATACGCCCAACCAAGCTGCAGTCGTTCAAAAAATAGCTGCACTAGAAAACGCAGAAGATGGCTTACTCTTCAGCTCTGGGATGGCGGCTATAATGACTTCCTTATTCGCCTTGCTCAAGTCGGGTGATCATGTTCTGTTCCAAAACGACTTGTATGGTGGCACCCATCACGCAGCTCTAAATGAATTGAAACGATACGGCATAAGTCACACGATGACTGATGTAACCGATGTATCGGTATTTGAAAGAGCCATCCGCCCAAACACGAAAGTAATCTACATTGAAACGCCATCGAATCCTTTATTAAAAATTACTGACATTTCTGCTGTTGCTAAGATTGCAAGAAAGCACAAAATCATCACCATCATCGACAACACCTTTGCTTCACCTGTCAATCAAAACCCCATTGATTTAGGAATTGACATTGTTACACATAGTGGCACAAAATATATTGGAGGGCACAGCGATTTGTGTTGTGGCGTTGCTGTTGCTTCTAAAAAACTTACTGATAAAATCAGGGAAAGCGCCAAGCATTTCGGAGGAAGCCTTGATGCACATACCGCTTACCTAGTTGAGCGCAGCCTAAAGACGATCGTCATCCGGGTTCAGCAACAAAATAAGAACGCGATGACTGTTGCCAAATTCCTAGGTGATGAACCCAAAGTAAATGCTGTCTACTACCCTGGACTGAAAGATCATCCGGGGCACAACATCGCTAAGAAACAAATGAAGGGTGGCTTTGGTGGAATGCTCTCATTTGAAGTAAAGGGCGACCCAGAAAAGTTTTTGAAGCGATTGAAAATCATTCGAAAGGCGGTAAGTCTTGGTGGTGTTGAATCAACTATTGCCCAGCCAGTAAAGACATCTCACTCAAAATTAACTGCGCAAGAAAGAAAAGAGGCAGGCATTTCCGATAAGCTGTTGCGCCTTTCAATAGGCATTGAACAGGTCGAAGATTTAATTCAAGACATTTCACAAGCCTTGTAAATTGGGAAGCAAAAATTCATCCATGCTCATTCGAGAGGCGGCTGCCAAAGACATTCCCCATCTACTCGACTTTCAGTTGAAGATGGCGCTTGAAACAGAGAATATTACGCTTGAAATTAGTTCTCTGACACTTGGTGTCAACCGATTATTCAAGGACCCAACCAAGGGAAGATATTATGTGGCGGAAGAAGACAACGAGGTAATCGGTTGTCTAATGACAACTTACGAATGGAGCGATTGGAGAAACGGAACTGTACTTTGGATTCAATCTGTTTATGTAGCTCGTGATCACCGCGGAAAGGGTGTCTATAAATTCATGTATGAGCACATCAAGCAAATGGTGAATGACGATCCTGATCTAAAGGGAATTCGCTTGTATGTGGACAAGACTAATAGCCCAGCACAACAAGTCTATAAAAATCTAAAAATGAATGGCGAGCACTACCAGGTTTTTGAATGGATGAAAGAATAATTGATGATCTGATCATTCGCTAATGAATCAATAAATGTTTCGCTCAAATCAGAATTTTCTCCAGGGAAACACCAGCTTGACTCCGCGTTTGTTTTTACCTGAAATATCAATGAAGCCACGGGTGCCTCGCAAATTGCCTTGAACATCCCAATAATAAACCGTTCCAAATTTTCCTTTATTAAAAGACATAGTAGTGACTACCCCTGCCCAGAAGAAGCTATTTTGTGCACGCCAGTCGGAAGTGGAAAGGTTAGTTAACATGGGTGATGATTGACAAGAATTTTGAACAGGGTCAGCCATGAGATTTGGAATAAAAGTCTTTTGCTGAGTAGGATAACTAATGGAATGAAAATATTGATTTGGCGTTGGCGCATTTCGCAATTGCGCAAAGGCAGTACTTCCTAAAAGAATGATGGCAACTACGCAAAGAATTTTCATCTGAAACGGTTGACTACTGGAAGTTACATATTTAATTCGTTAATTGATTTAACAGAAGTTGAACTCTAAAGTATGGCCGAAAAAATCCGTTGTCCGTGGTGTCTAAAGTTTGATCAATACATTCAATATCACGATGAAGAGTGGGGCGTGCCCGTACATGACGATCGCAAGCATTTTGAATTTCTTATTCTTGAAGGCGCCCAAGCCGGACTGAGCTGGAGTACAATTTTAAAAAAACGTGAGGGCTATCGTAAAAATTTTGCTGACTTTGATCCGGAAAAAGTAGCTCGATTTACTTTGAAAAGGATCGAAAAAATTCTGACCGATCCCGGCATCATTCGTAATAAATTAAAAGTTCATGCAGCCGTAAACAATGCCAAGCGATTCCTCGAAGTGCAAAAGGAGTTTGAAAGTTTCAACAAATACATTTGGAGCTTTGTGAATAACAAACCCATTGTAAATAAATGGAAATCAACTAATCCTGTTCCGGCAACTACAAAAGAATCTGATGCATTAAGCAAAGACCTGATCAAACGGGGTTTCAAATTTGTTGGGAGCACAGTGATTTATGCGCACATGCAAGCGTGTGGGCTCGTGAACGATCACTTAATCGATTGCTTCAGATACAAAGAGGTAAATCAACCCTGATTGAATTTCTTGAACAGAAATCCGACTTCTAAACCGGTAAACAAAAGGTAAGCCACCATAAAAGTGAGGGCATTTGATTCAGCCCCATCCATATCTGCATATATAATCGCGAATATGAAAATGCCTCCGGCTAATAGCTTAATCAATATGGTGAGCAAATAATTTCTAATGAAGTTTTCTGTATTGCCTCTCTCCATAAAAAAATAAACAAGCCAAGTTGTAATTGATAACGCTCCTAGAATCAATTTAAGAAATGAAGGAGAGGTAAATTGAAGTGCGCCAAAACCAATAGCGATTGTCAATACAACAAGGATGATTGAAAAGACTAGTAAATTCCTATTCATTCAATGAGCGATAAAGTTTGTACATCAGTCCCGCAAAGGAAAGCATAGTTAGTGTCAGTAGGAATGCCGGGAATTTCAATTGCAGATATTGATCAATCTTGAGACCGAGCCAAGCACATAGACCTATAGTGAATAAGAGCTGAAGCCCAAGGCTTGAGTATTTCAGAAAATTGTTCTTTGGATTTTTCTCTTCCAAGGTAAGAGCGATGCGCTAAGTGCGACAAAGCTTAATCAGTTCATTCGTGCCTCTGGCTGTCTAACTGTGTTCCCATCGGAAAGTTTAATGTCTTTCACAGTTCCCATCCGGCAATTGCCGTTAAAAATAGCCCCGGGTTCAACTACTAACTTTCCGGTAGAGATATCGCCATGCACTACGGCTGTTGATTTCAGCACAAGCAATTCAGTAATATCTATTTTGCCTTTTACTTCGCCTTCGATGTCGGCATTTTGAGCGCCAATATTTCCTTCAACATGGCCACCATTGCCCAATGCGATTTTTGATTTGGACTTGATATTGCCATTGACTCGTCCTTCAATGCGGATATTGCCATACGTTTCAATGCTTCCTTCCAGCACGGTTCCTTTGCCAATTACGTTGCTGCTGTTGCTGATCTCATCCGCCACGCGTTTTTGCTCCTTTGATGTTAACATGTTTGTTCTTTTAAAATGTTACAAACTCTTCCGGGTTGAGTGAGTTGCCGTTGTACCACATTTCGAAATGCAGGTGCGGCCCATCGGTCATTTCCCCACTATTACCAACGATAGAGATGATATCTCCTGCGTTCACAAAACTACCAACTTTTTTCAATAGTACGGCATTGTGCTTATAGACGCTGATCAGGCTGCCACGGTGCTGTACTGCTATCACATAGCCCGCATCTTGTGTCCAGCTCGACATCACCACAGTACCATCTGCCACACATTTCACCGACTCGTTTGTCTTGGCAACAATGTCTACTCCGTAGTGGCCCTTCTTACTGTCGTACTTATCGCTGATAAAACCCGTGATAGGTGTGAAAAAGAAAATGTCTTGCAGTTCGCGATACTTGCTATTGAGCGACACAAATGAGAATTGCGATTGTTCAAATTCTTTTCTGAATTGAGAATCGGCCGGGGCCAGCTTCATGTTGCCGACCGACTTTACTTGATCTGTATTGGGCTTGAGTACTTTAGCAGGATCAACAAACCCACTAGAGGTATCGCCCCTAAGTATGCGCTGAAAATTCTGGATGAATTTTTCCTTGCGATCTTCTTCAACAGCGAGTGAATCGAGACGCTGCGCAAGGGTGATCAGCTGTTTGCGTTGAGCCGCAATTTCGTACTTGGGATCAAACCATTTGGCGAGCAATGTTTTTGATAAAAAAAGGCTCGCTATAAAAATCAGGAAAAAAAGAGACGAGAGAATCACAATCAATTTGGCATACGTAAAGGAGAGCGTTCTCTTCTCCGCCAGGTTCTCTTCACTGCGCACCACCAGCTGATAAGGTGCTATAAGTCGCTCTGATATGGTTTTTTTAGGTTTCAATTCAAGAAAAATTTCACAAAGGTAGGGATATTAAATTATCTCATTGCCGCTGATCGAAAACTAACAATACTTTACCCTTATCTTCGTTCAAATAATTACCAGATATTTGGGTGTGAAGCAGTCTAAAGTTAACCTCTCTCGCTACTTTTTTATTGCATTGATTGCACTAGTCGGCTGTTCAGTTGAACAAAATACCATTACAAGTAATATTTACCACAACCTCACGGCCCATTACAATGGCTATTTCTACGCCAAAGAGGGCGTGCGTGAAGTCGATAAAATGGTTTTAAAAACACTTGATGATGACCACAATAAAATCCTGCTGCTCTTCCCACGCCTGGATACGGTCAAAGCAAAGGCCTACAAAAAGAATACAGACGAGATCATTAAGATGGCATCTAAGTCCATCCAATACCATCCCAACAGCAGGTGGGTAAACAATAATTACATCATGGTGGGGCTGGCACGACTTTACTCGTGCGATTTCCAAAATGCCATTCTCACTTTTAAGTATGTAAATACCAAAAGTCAAAATCTACACTTGCGCCATACAGCATTACTCAACTTGGCACGCACCTTTACAGAAATGGGCGACTATGACCGGGCTGAAGAGGCCTTTCATTTTTTGGATAAAGAGAAGTTGGATAAGACCAATCAGAAAAAACTTTACCTGGAAAAGGCAAACTATTATCAAGTGCGCAATGACTACAATAACATGGTCAACAACCTTTCAAAAGCTGACTCGCTTCTAACGCGTCAAGACCGGAAGGGAAGGATCTATTTTATTGTAGGACAAGTATATCAAAAGCTGAATTTCAATGCTGAGGCTTATAGTTTTTACAAAAAATGTTTGGCAACCAATCCGGATTACGAAATTGATTTTTATGCACGCCTAAACATGGCTCAGGTGGCACAATTGGCAAGCTCTAAAGATATCCGCATTGTAAGAAAACAATTTGCCAAGCTTTTGAAAGACACCAAAAATGCCGATTTCAAAGACAAAATTTATTACGAGCTAGGCGAATTTGAACGGAAACAGAATAACCTGAATGATGCGCTCAAAGATTACAAACTTTCAGCTCATGCAGGAAAGAACAAACGCATTAAGGGGATGTCTTACTTGCGCATGGGCCAGATCAATTTTGATTCACTGAAAAAATACAAGCCTGCCAAATTGTATTACGACAGTGCCGTTGCCACATTGCCGAAAGAATTTGAAAATTTAGAATCGATTATCAAGCGTCAAAACATTCTTGGTCAGTTTGTCAAGTACACCGAAACCATTACCCTCAATGACAGCCTGCTCGCTTTATCAGAATTGGATACAGCAACGCTTCGTCATCGATTTGATTCACTGGCCACGAAGGATCAAAAAGTGGTTACCTTAAAAAAGAAAAAGAAAAAAGTCTCACAAGATGATAATCCAACGCCTTCAAGTTTAATTAGCGGAGCCACTAATGAGGATAACAATACCGGCAATTGGTATTTCGCCAACCGCGACCTTGTGGCAACGGGTCAAACTGAATTTGAGCGAATATGGGGATCAATTCAATTGGAAGACAATTGGCGAAGGTCAAGCAAAACCACCTCTTCTTTGAATGACGCTACCACTACTGTTCAACAAACCACTGCGAAAACAACTGACGCAAAGGAAAAGAAGGAAGAGAAAGCAGAGAAAAAAGAAGACGTAGTTGCCAAGCTTATCACTCAGCTTCCAAACACGCCAGAAAAGAAAAAAGAAGCACTCGCCAAAATTGAAGATGCTTATTTCCATTTGGGTGATCTGTATTATTTCAACTTGGGCGAAAAAGATAATGCAGCCGAGTCTTACGAAAAATTGCTGGAACGTTTCCCGCAATCGGAAAAAAGACCCGAAGTATTGTATAAACTTTACCTGATACACAAAGAGAAAAATGATGGCCTCGCCAGCAGGTATGCTGACATGCTTCAAAAGGAATTTCCAACTTCCACCTTTGCACGCATCCTTGTTAACCCGGATTATATTAAAGAGACCAGTGTCCTTGCCGAAAAGCAAAAGCTCATGTACAAAGAGGCTTACACCTACTACGCAGAAAACAATCTAAAGCCTGCCATCGATAAGGTGAATGAGGCATTGGGAAGTGGCGAGACAAGTTTCATTCCTCAACTGGAATTGTTGAAAGTATTAATCTCGGGGCGCACAGAAGACCTTTCGCGTTATCAATACAACTTGAGTGAGTTTATTAAAAAATATCCAAAACATCCGCTCAAGGATTATGCCGAGCAATTGATGGCTACATCAAAGACTTTCGTTGAGCAAGTAGAGAAGGCCAAAGAAAATAAATTCGGACCAATTGATGGCCAGCATTTCTTCATAGTGGCTTATAATTCAGCCGATCGGCTGACCTCACCAGTTGTTGATGTTTTAGAGAAATTCAATTCCAATTACTGGAAAGATCTAAAACTCACCACCAGTAACCTTGGCCTTGATGACAAGACACTGACGATGTGTGTAGAATTTCCTAATCGGGAAACCGCGATGTCCTATTATTATAAATTTCTGAATGAAGTAGCCAAAGGCAAGCCATTTTCCGATTACAAATTCTATAACTTTGTAATTACCAAAGATAATTTTCAGATTTTCTATCGAACCAAATCATTGGATGAGTACCTCACGTTCTTCGACAAAAACTATCAAAAGTAAAATTCAGGAAATCCTGAAAAAGCGGTTTCAGTGGATACCGCGTGCCTCCAAATATATCTGGATTGCATTTCTCGCGTTTATTATTGGGTTGCCTCTTTATGTGTTTGCCGTAAAAATTAATTTGTTTGGGTTGTATGGAGAAATGCCCAGCATTCACGAAGTCGAAAATCCTGAAAACGATTTGTCATCCGAAGTTATTTCTGCGGATGGAGTTTCGCTCGGATCCTATTATCGATATAACCGAAGCCAAGTATACTATTCTCAACTTTCCCAAGATCTTGTTAATACATTACTGATCTCTGAAGACCACCGTTTCTATCAACATTCTGGTCTTGATTTACCAGCTTATTTTCGTGTGATCAAGGGATTGCTCACTTTTAGTAATTCTGGCGGAGGAAGTACGCTTACTCAACAGCTCGCCAAAAATCTCTACACCCAAAATCAGGATCGCAATTTAGACGGACCTTTGGCCAGATTGGGAAAAATCCCCAAACGCGTTATCCAAAAAACAAAAGAGTGGATCATATCTGTAAACCTGGAGGAGAATTTTACCAAAGAGGAAATCATCGCGATGTATCTGAATACAAGTAATTTCAGTAGCAACGCGTTTGGAATAAAAGTAGCAGCTGAAACCTATTTCAATAAGCAACCCGATAGTCTAAATCTACAGGAGTCGGCTATTCTTGTGGGCATGTTGCAAGCGCCTTCCTTTTATAACCCAAAAAGAAATCCGAAAAATGCATTGAAGAAACGCAATGAAGTACTTTATAAAATCTATAAACACGGATATAAGATTAAAACGCTTGAACAATTTGATTCACTCCGCGCATTACCAATTCAGTTAACCTATAATGTTCAGAATCAAAACGAAGGTCTTGCCACTTACTTCCGCACTGTCTTAGGAAATTATCTATTAAACTATTGCAACAGCAAAGGCATTGATCTTTACAATTCGGGATTAAAAATTTACACCACTCTTGATAGTCGTCTGCAGCGCTATGCCGAAGAAGCCATGGCTGAACATATGAGGCCGCTCCAGAATGAGTTCTTCAAAGAATGGAACAGGCGTGAACGAAACCCATGGGTTGATGAAGATGGTCATGAGATCAAAGATTTTTTGGCAAGGCGAATCAAGCAAACAGATGCCTATAAGTATCTCGTTGACAAGTATGGCGAAAATTCAGATTCATTGAAGATCATGCTTCGAATGAAAAAATCAATGACCGTTTATACTACCAAAGGAGAACGTGATACTTTGTTCAGCAGTTTTGATTCACTCAATTACTACAAACGCTTTCTGCAGGCCGGAATGATGGCAATGGATCCCAACACTGGTCACATCAAAGCGTGGGTAGGCGGAGTAGATCACAAATACTTTAAGTTTGATCACGTGCGTCAAAGTAAGCGACAACCGGGTTCTACATTTAAACCATTTATCTATGGGCTTGCCATGGAAAATGGATACGCCCCCTCCTATACACTGAGAGATATATCTCCTCAATTCAAGCTACCGGGTCAACCCCCTTGGTATCCGCTCGATGCAGATGGAACACGTGGCAATGGAGAGAAGATGACGATACGCCAAGCAATGGCCAGATCTACCAATTCAATTACCGCTCAGATGATGCAGGCACTTGGCGAAGAAAATGTAGTTGAGTTTGCGCATCGCGTAGGCATTGAAAGCAAACTTGATGCAGTACCATCATTGTGTTTGGGCACAAGTGATGTTTCTCTTTTTGAAATGGTTGGCGCCTATAGCACATTCGTGAATGGCGGAATAAATACAAAACCATTCTTTATCACGCGCATTGAAGACAAAAACGGAAATGTGATTGAAAATTTCGTTCCTAAAACAAAAGAAGCAATTAGTGAGCAAACCGCTTTCAAAATGGTTTACATGCTGAAAGGTGGAGTTGAAGAGAGCGGAGGCTCATCCGTAGGACTTCCAAATGACCTGAAAAAAGATAACGAGATTGGCGGCAAGACGGGAACAACCAACGATGCATCGGATGGTTGGTATATTGGGGTAACTCATAATTTAGTGGCGGGCGTTTGGGTAGGCGGTGATGAGCGAGGAGTACATTTTCCCTCGTGGGATTTTGGTCAGGGGTCTCGAACGGCTCGACCCATCTGGGCTAAGTTTATGACTAAAGTGTATGCGGACCCTTCAACAGGAATAACGAAAGGCTTTTTCAAAAGACCATCTTCTGGTGTGGATATTACGATTGATCGAGGTAGACATCAGCAGGATACTACCCAAGTGCAGGATGTAGTGCCCGAAGACATCAATTAATTCATAAAATTATTGAGGTCTAAAAACCATTCCGTTGGCATTTCCTCCAGCATTTGCATCCATTGGGGGCCGCTAGCTACGGGCAAATAAATGACTGTAGCCACAGGTTTGCCATTTTTCATTGCAGGGAAAAGTCTATTCTTATGTATCTGCAGAATTTCGTCTGTGAGATTGTCATAAGTTAAACTGATCGATCTCACCACCGATGATTTCTCTATTCTTCCATTTACATTCACCTTCAGTCGAATTACTTCAAGAGCATCTTCTGGAACGGTCATCGATTGTGAGAGAAGGATGAGGAATCGTTTCAGGCCTCCGGGGTAATTAACATTTCTTGTGAATGTCGGTGGATAAGTCACATACTTTTCAAAGTATTGATTCAAATATTCAAATGATCCTTTATCGAACATCAGGATTTCGGCATTCAAAAAACTGAGCGAGAAGTAAATCGATTTTCTTTCTTTCATTTCTGCCGAGTCACCTTTTAGGTAACTGACTCTCTTCAAAAATTTCCCGTTCACATAAGTTTCCTCGTCTGTCTTTGACTTGCTAAGATCGCGGTAAGTCCACCGGCCGACTCTACGGCCAAAACGAAACTCTCCATCAACGATTCCTTCCTTCGGCACGATACGGCCATCAGCACTTATGAAATAGAAATAGATCGTTGAAAATTTTCCGTTGCCATTTTTAACGCCATCACTTTTGCCGTCATTCCATTCCCAAATTGAAAAGTCATTCCCTGAGTATTCAATTTTGGTTCTGACCACATGATCCGTGTATTCGCTGTGTATTCCAGTCTTAACGCCATGATTGTAAATGCCATCTGCGATTAATTTATCATCTCGGTTATAATCGCTGTACACCCCATCAAATACCATGTTATTCAAATCAAAGTAGGCCTCTCTACGATACATGGAATTTTCTGCCGTAGTTAATTCCCAAACAGCGTTATAATAGAAAGTTACTTTAACAGGTTCTTGTTTGTGGGAGTGAGATTGAGCTCTTAAGTCGTCCGTGAGCAAGAGTAAAGTGAAGAAAAAACAATAAAGGCGTAAAAAAGATGGGTGCATACTGTTGTCGTCTTCAAAGATGAAGATTTTTTGAAGTACGGAAAAGAAGTGATTACGGAAACCAAAATTCCTTAATTTGAATTTTATACCATGACAACAAAGTTTAAATAACATTGGCTGAAACAAAGAGAGCTATATTTTAGAAATTGCGCTATGACCAGTGACGAGAAGTTAAAATCAATAATTGCCACGCTACCCGATTCGCCAGGGGTTTACCGTTACTACAATGACGAGAGTGAACTTATCTATGTCGGCAAGGCCAAGAGTCTAAAGAAAAGAGTAAGTAGTTATTTTAATAAGCAATCACAATACAATCGAAAAACGGAAAAGCTGGTTTCTGAAATCAGAAATATCGAATTCACTTTGGCCAATAATGAATTTGATGCGCTTCTGCTTGAAAACAATCTCATCAAGCAAAATCAGCCGAAGTACAATATTCTATTGAAAGACGATAAGACGTTTCCGTTTCTCTGCATTATCAAAGAGCCGTTTCCCCGAATCATTGCTACCCGCAAATTTATTCCCAAGCATGGCGAATACTTTGGGCCCTACTCCAGCGTAGTGTCTATGAAGAATATTTTGGAGCTTGTTCGTCAACTCTATTCCATTCGTACCTGCAATCTGCTTTTATCGCAACAGAATATTCAACTGAAGAAATTTAAAGTTTGCCTGGAATATCACATTGGCAATTGCAAGGGTCCCTGTGAGGGATTGCAAGACGAGAAAAGCTATCTTGATGATATCGCACAAGCGAGAAATATATTGAAAGGAGATTTAAGCGTAGTAGAAGAAGCATTCGCTTCACGCATGAACAGCGCTGCCGAGAAAATGGAATTTGAAAAAGCTGATGAATTTAAACAGAAGCTAGCGCTCCTAGAAAATTTTCAGTCAAAGTCACTGGTTGTCAATCGTAAGCTTACCAATATTGACGTGATCACGATTGCTAGTTCTCCAACTTCGGCTTTCATTAATTATTTACAAGTGAAAGAGGGGTCAATCATTTTCTCGAAAAACACCGAGATCAAAAAGAAGTTGGATGAAACGGATGAAGAGATTTTGAATTACGGAGTAGTTGAATTGAGAGCGACTTACCGAAGCAACAACCCCGAAGTCTTCACCAACATTCCTCTATCATTAAAGTCAGATGATTTTGAAAACGTTGTTCCCCAAATTGGCGACAAGCGAAAGCTGGTGGAAATGTCGTTGAAGAATGCGCTTTTCATGAAGCGGGAAAAGGAGCTTTCAAAAGATTCGCGCAAATCAAAGAAGGGAGAAGTATTGGCAATTCTTCAAGAGAATTTACGGCTCGTCCATTTTCCTAAAATCATCGAATGTTTTGATAACTCTAATTTTCAGGGCACTTCGCCCGTGGCAAGTATGGTGCGATTTGTTGATGGCTATCCTGACAAAAAAGGATATCGCCATTTTAATATTAAAACAGTAATCGGCCCCGATGATTTTGCTTCAATGAAAGAAATTGTAACGCGCAGGTATCAGCGTCTCATGGAAGAACAAAGCGAATACCCAAGTTTGATTATTGTAGATGGCGGCAAAGGCCAATTGAGTAGCGCTTGTGAAGCTTTAAAAGAACTTGGGCTCTATGGGAAAATTCCTATTGTGGGCATCGCAAAAAAGTTGGAAGAGATTTATTATCCGGAAGATCCATTGCCATTGCTCATCAGTAAAAAATCTCCAGGGCTGTTATTGATTCAGCAAATCCGCGATGAGGCGCACCGCTTCGCAATTGAGTTTCACCGATTGAAGCGAAGCAAAAATACTTTTGTTACGGAATTGGAAACTATTCCCGGCATCGGCAAAAAAACAGCTGACAAATTACTCATGCATTTCAAGTCAGTAAAGAAAATTAAAGAAGCATCCTTGGAGGAGCTGACCGAATTGATTGGCCAAAAATCAGCTGAGAGAATCAAAGAAATAGATTCAAGTAGCAAGACATAAGACCAAAGACGTGTAGAACTTGTCTTAAATCTTATGCCATGCGCTTAATTGCTCTACATGTCTTTCTTAGCTAATGGAGGGAGCACGCCCATAGTATACCAGGTAAATGCATACTGATCGGCAGTTACATCAAGTGATTTAGAAAGATTGGAAGAACCGTGACCTGATTTGGTATCGATGCGAATTAACACTGGAGAAGTTCCTTTATGGTCTTCCTGTAATGTTGCTGCAAACTTAAATGAATGCGCTGGCACCACGCGGTCGTCATGATCAGCCGTAGTTACCAATGTGGCCGGATAAGCTATACCAGGTTTCAATGCGTGAACTGGAGAATATTTTTTCAAATATTCAAACATCTCTTTAGAATCATCGGCAGTTCCATAGTCATATGCCCAGCCAGCGCCCGCAGTAAATTTGTGATAGCGCAACATATCCATCACTCCAACGGCTGGCAATGCTACTTTCATTAGATCAGGGCGTTGCGCCATCGTTGCGCCAACAAGTAATCCCCCGTTCGATCCACCTTGAATAGCCAAGTAGTCGCTAGATGTATATTTTTCTTTGATCAGGTATTCCGCAGCGGCAATAAAATCATCAAACACATTTTGTTTATTCATTTTGGTTCCAGCCAGGTGCCATTTCTCTCCATACTCTCCACCTCCACGCAAATTGGGTTGAGCGAAAACTCCACCGTTTTCGAGCCATACTATTCTTGAGGTGCTGAAACTTGGTGTTAGGCTTATGTTGAAGCCACCATATGCGTAAAGCATTGTTGGATTTTTTCCGTTCAGGTCAAGACCTTTCTTATAGGTGATGAACATAGGGATACGAGTGCCATCCTTACTGTTGAAGAATACTTGCTTTGTTTCATACTCCTCCGGCTTAAAATCAATTTTTGGTTTTTCGTAAAGAGCCGATTTACCACTTGTGATTTCGTATTTAAAAATGGTGGGGGGATAAGTAAATGAAGTGAATGAATAGTAAAGTTCCTTATCTGCATCTCGCCCACCAAAACCAGACGCTGTTCCGATGCCTGGCAACTCTATTTCGCGTTCCAGCTTTCCTTTCATATCAAATTGCTTCACTTGCGTTTTTACATCTACGAGATAGCTCGCAAATATTTTTCCTCCCCCGGTGCTTGTGTTCAACACATTTTCTGTTTCCGGAATAATGTCCTTCCAATTTTCTGGAGTAGGCTTTGACAAGTTGACTTCAACAACCTTGGTGTTAGGCGCTTTGAGGTTGGTCTCAATAATTAATCGATCACCATCATTTGCGATGATACCATGGTTATTATCAAAGTTATTAACCATCGTTATCAATTTTGCGGAAGGATTTTTCAGGTCTTGAATATAAAGTTCATTTCCGGTGGTGCTGGTAGCTGCTGAGATTACAAGGAAGCGCTCGTCTTCGGTAAGATAGCCACCTACATACCTTCTAGGGTTTTTATCATCACCAAAGACTAATTTGTCCTGATTGCGTGGTGCTCCCACTTTGTGATAATAGAGTTTATGATTTTGCGTCTTAGCCGAAAGCTGACTGCCTTTGGGTTTTTCATACGTGCTGAAATAAAATCCTTCGTTACCTCTCCACGCAATGCCAGTGAATTTCATATTTCGCAAGGTGTCTTCTAAAAGCTTTTTATCAGATGCATTAATGATAATTGCATCTTCCCAATCGGCTCCGCCTTTTGAAATTTGAAATCCCACTCTTGAGCCATCCTTTGAAAATGAAACTCCTGCCAAGCGCGTAGTTCCGTCTTTTGAGAAAGTGTTGGGATCAAGAAAGACTTCGGGCGTTCCGTCAATTTTCTTTTTACGATAAAGGACGCTGTGATTTTGCAGTCCGTCATTTTTATAGAAATAGTAATAGTCACCTCGTTTAAATGGGGCGCTCAAGCGTTCATAATTGAATAATTTCTCTAAACGCTTTTTTATTGAATCGCGATAAGGGATCTTTTTTAGGAACCCGAACGTAATTTCATTTTGGCTTTTCACCCAATCCGCTGTGACCTGAGCAGTATCATTCTCCATCCAGCGATAAGGATCTGCAACGGCCGTCCCGAAAAGAGTATCAACGATCGCTCCTTTTTGCGAAGCCGGATAGATAAAAGTCCGTTCAACCTTCGGTGTCTTGTTGCACGAGATCAACAGAGTCAACGCAACAACAATGAATAGAAAATATTTCATGGGTTTCTTGTGTTAGAAGGTAATGATAAGAAGTTATTGCCAAGTGGGCAAGGATTCAATTGACGAGTGGAAGACACTTAACCCCGACTTCCGGAGTTAAGTATTCAGGGTCAATTGCTAAAAATATCAGTGTTTTTCCAAATACCATTTAACCGTTTTCTGAATGCCGCTGTCAAAATTTTCATCGGCCTTCCATTTCAATTCGGTTTCTATTTTGGAAGCATCTATTGCGTACCGTTTGTCGTGGCCAGCGCGGTCTTGTACATAGGTAATTAGTTCACGATAAGATTTTCCGTCTGACCGAGGCTTAAGTTTGTCAAGGATAGAGCAGATCGTTTCTGCAATTTGATTGTTGTTACGCTCATTACGTCCACCAATGTTATAGGTTTGCCCAGCCTTACCGTGATGGAAGGCGAGATCAATTCCTTTCACATGATCTAAAACATAAAGCCAGTCGCGCACATTTTTACCGTCACCATAAATGGGAATTGGCTTACCTGTTATTGCTGAACGAATGATGGTAGGAATCAGCTTCTCTTGATGTTGTTTGGGGCCGTAGTTGTTTGAGCAATTGGTGGTAACGACATTCATTCCATAGGTATGAAAATAACTTCTCACTAACATGTCGCTGCTTGCCTTTGATGCAGAATAGGGGCTGTTTGGTGCGTAAGCTGTTTGCTCCGTGAACAAACCTGTTGCTCCAAGAGTGCCATACACTTCATCTGTAGAGATATGTAAAAAACGGTTTTCATTTTTGCCTGATTTAAATTGGAACGGAGCATCCATCCAATTTTTTCTCGCCACATCTAATAAGGTAAATGTTCCAAAGACATTCGTTTTGATAAATGCCTCTGGCCCGGAAATTGAATTATCTACATGCGACTCGGCCGCAAAATGAATTACTCCTGAAATATTATGCTCATCGAAAATTTTCTCTACTAAAGCTCTATCCATGATATCTCCTTTAACAAAAAGGTGACGTGGATTGGATTGCTCTTCTTTTAGATTATCCTGCGTTCCTGCATAGGTGAGCAAATCAAGGTTGATGACTTGATAATCCGGATACTTGTTTAAAAAATGCAAAACAAAATTAGAACCAATGAATCCTGCTCCTCCTGTAATTAATATTGATTTCATCTTCGAATAATTAAAAATTAAATTTAGCCTCAGCCAACTTGGGATGCTTTTTATCTTTATCAGAAATGATCATTTCAGAAACAGGAACTCTCCAATCAATATTAAGCGCTGGATCATTGAATAAAATTCCTCCTTCTGATTCAAGGGAATGAAACTCATCCGTCTTATACAAAAGCTCTGCGTTATCGCTCAGTACAATGAAGCCATGAGCAAATCCTTTGGGAACCAAAATTTGTTGTCCTTTTTCTGAAGACATAGCCAGTTGAAAACTTTTACCAAAGGTTTTTTTGTCTTTACGCAAATCAACTACAACATCTAAGATCTCTCCGGAAAGAACTCGAACCAATTTAGTTTGAGCATGGGGGGCATTTTGAAAATGAAGTCCGCGCATCACTCCACAGGCTGATCGCGATTGATTGTCTTGCACAAAACGAATATCAATACCCATCGATTTCAGATCGCGATAATTATAAGTCTCTGAAAAATAACCGCGAGAATCTCCGAAGCGCTGCGTTTCAATAATCAGCAAGTCATCAAATCCGGTTTCAATTACTTTTATCCTACTCATGCAATGAATTTTTCGTTAGCTATTTTTATCAGGTATTGACCATATTGATTCTTGCTCAAGGGCTTAGCCAATTCCAAAAGTTTTTCTTTAGAAATATATCCTTTGCGAAACGCGATCTCTTCTAGACATGCAATTTTCAATCCCTGTCTTTCCTCAATAGATTCAACAAAAGTTGATGCTCGAAGTAACGACTCGTGCGTACCAGTGTCAAGCCAAGCCATACCACGACCCAATAATTTTACTTGAAGTTGACCTTCGTCTAAATAACTTTTATTCAAGTCGGTTATTTCTAATTCGCCTCTGGGTGATGGTTTGATTTTTTTTGCGCGAGCAATCACACTGTTGTCATAGAAGTACAAACCTGTTACAGCATAGTTTGATTTCGGATCTTTTGGTTTCTCTTCAATCGAAATAACTTTTCCTGTCGAATCAAATTCAACAACACCATATCGATCAGGATCATTAACATAATAACCAAACACTTCAGCGCCATTTTTCAGTTGACCGACTTCTTCCAGCATGGAAGAAAAATTGTAGCCGTAAAAAATATTGTCGCCTAGTACAAGGCATACATTGTCCTTTCCAATAAAAGTTTCTCCAATAATAAATGCTTGCGCCAGTCCATCCGGTGAAGGCTGTACACGATACTCGAGGTTCAAGCCAAATTGACTTCCATCCCCCAATAAATTTTGAAAAAGAATTTGTTCGTGAGGGGTAGTAATGATCAAAATATCTCGAATATCCGCCAGCATCAACACTGACAACGGATAATAAATCATCGGCTTATCATAGATAGGCAACAATTGCTTCGAGATAGACTTTGTCAATGGATAAAGTCTCGTTCCCGATCCACCAGCTAAAACAATTCCTTTCATCGTCTATTTAAGTTTATTCTTGTCAATTTCTTTTAGGTCTGATTTGATGAGCGAGTTCAATCGATGGTCTTGCGTCATTCAATCCAAAACCACGGCCAGCCAAAATCTCCGCATAGCTTTTTGTGTGCAGTTCAGTAAATCCATCACTGAATTCAATCTCATTTCCATTCATCTTTAGCGAACGAAAGGTGCGCTTGCTTTTTGATTTTGCTTCTGCCGGAAGATCATTTTCATTGATGCTAAGCATCCATTTTACTCGGGCCTTCTTCAGTTCTAAAAACCCTGAAGCCTTGTCCGTTTCGTAACTGTGGATCTTCAAATCCTTTAATCCTCCAAACACCCACAGCAACATATCAAAAAAATGAATGCCGATATTAGTGGCAATCCCACCCGACTTGATTTCATCGCCTTTCCAACTGTGGTGATACCACTTGCCACGAGAAGTGATGTAGGTAAGATCCACATCAAAAATTTTATCGGCTGGCGCTGCCTCCACTTCTTTTTTTAATTGAATGATGTTAGGATGCAATCGCAATTGCAGGATGGTGTAGACCCTTTTGCCTGTTTCCTTCTCGATATCACTCAGCGCATCAACATTCCAAGGATTAAGGACTAAAGGCTTTTCACAAATCGCGTCTGCATGGTGCCTTAGCGCAAAACGAATGTGCGAGTCATGTAAATAATTCGGTGAACAAATACTTACATAATCAATCTTTTTCCCGATGCGTTTCAGCTTGTCGATGTGCCGGTCAAAGCGCTCGAACTCAGTAAAAAAATCAGCGTGAGGAAAGTACGAATCCATGATACCCACACTATCAAACCTATCAAGCGCGGCCACTAAATTATTTCCAGTGTCTTTGATCGCTTGTAGATGCCGGGGTGCGATATAACCCGCTGCTCCGATCAATGCAAAATTCTTCATCCTGTTTTTGTAACGATTCCGTTCTTCAATAAATACTTCTCTCCGCTTTCGGGACAAACTGCTTCTCCATTTTTATCGAAACTCAATTTGTGACCGTACTCACTCATCCATCCCATTTGCTTTGCTGGATTGCCAATGACTAAAGCGTAATCGGGAACATTTTTTGTAACTACAGCACCGGCTCCGATAAAAGCGAATTGTCCAATATCATGTCCGCAAACAATGGTTGCATTAGCTCCGATAGATGCGCCTTTTTTAACAACTGTTTTTGCATACTGATTTTTACGATTGACAGCACTACGAGGATTAGTCACGTTCGTGAATACCATTGACGGACCAAGGAATACATCATCTTCACAAATCACGCCTGTGTAAATGGAAACATTGTTTTGCACTTTCACATTTCTGCCAAGAATCACTTCGGGAGAGATGACCACATTCTGACCGATGTTGCAGTGCTCCCCAATTTTGCAATTGGACATGATGTGTGAGAAATGCCAGATCTTTGTGCCTTCACCTATTTCACAGCCCTCATCGATGAAAGCCGAAGAATGCGCAAAATATTTTTTTTCTTCAGTCATTGTACTCTTTAATCGTCTGGCAAATGTAAGACAATTCGTCTTCGGTCATTTCCGTGTGAATGGGTAATGAAAGAACCGTCTTTGAAAGTCTTTCCGTCACGGGAAATGAACCTTCACCAAAACCCTCCTGACGATAAGCCTTTTGCAGATGCAACGGAATGTGATAATAAATCATTGAAGGAACTCCTTTTTCTTGTAAATACATTTTGAGGCTATCACGATCAATGCCCTTTGTCTTTATTGTATATTGATGAAAGACATGTGTAGAATTCTTTGCCCGAGCTGGTAGCTCGAGAAAAGAAACGCTTCCTAAATGCTTATCGTAAAAAGCGGCTGCTTCATTTCGCTTACGTGTGTACTCGTCCACATATTTCAATTTCACTTCAAGGATGGCCGCCTGCAACGTATCCAGTCGGCTGTTCACACCAACAATGTCGTGCTGGTATTTTACTCTCTGGCCGTGGGTAGAAATCATTTTCATTTTTTCCGCAAGCGCTTGATCCATCGTAAAGATGGCACCCGCATCACCATAAGCACCAAGATTCTTTGAAGGAAAGAACGAAGTGCATCCAATGATTCCCATATTGCCAGCACGTTTCACGCTTCCATCTGAAAAAGTATAGTCAGCGCCCAGTGCTTGAGCCAAATCTTCAATTACATCCAGATTATTCTCCTTTGCAATTTTCAAGATGGGTTCCATGTCGGCACACTGGCCATAGAGATGAACAGGGACAATCGCTTTGGTCTTTGTAGTGATCTTACTTTTAATCTGAACCGGATCGATGTTGAATGTTTTCTCATCAACATCAATAAATACAGGAGTCAATCCAAGCAGTGCAATTACTTCAGCTGTGGCAACATACGTGTGAACTGGCAGAATAACTTCATCACCAATTTTTAAATCCAATGCCATCATCGCGATTTGCAATGCATCTGTTCCGTTGGCACAAGGAATTACGTAAGCGCCATGATTGTATTTCGAAAGTGCATCAGCAAACGATTTTACTTGAGGGCCTTGAATAAAGGCTGTTGACATCAGCACGTCCTGAATTGCAGAGTCTATTTCTTTTTTTATTTGCAGATATTGATTCTGCAAATCAACCATTTTAATTTCTTTCATATTCATCACTTCCATCAGGTAATTTTCACTTAAACTTTTCGGCCAATTTCTGCTCCCACCGCCACGCATCCCTTAGCGATTCTTCCAGAGAAAGTTTCGTTTGCCACCCTAAAAGTTTTTTTGCCTTGGCGGGATTAGCATATGTCTTCTCAACATCGCCCGCTCTGCGTGAGCCAATTTGATAATTCAATTTTACACCCGTTACTTCAATGAATTTTTTTACCAACCCAAGTACAGTCACTCCTTCACCCGTCCCTAAATTAAATGCCTCGTTATTGGATTGCATCAAATTAATTTTTTCAACAGCCACCACATGCGCTTGAGCAAGATCAACTACGTGGATGTAGTCGCGCACACAACTTCCATCTGGTGTTTGATAATCATCTCCAAAAACCACAAGCTTCTCGCGCAAGCCAATGGCTGTTTGAGTTACATAAGGCACCAGGTTATTTGGAACGCCAATGGGAACCTCACCAATTGAAGCTGAAGGATGCGCTCCAATGGGATTGAAGTAACGAAGAGAAATCGCTTTCAAATTCTTATTCGTAGCAGTTACATCTTCAAGAATGCGCTCACACATTTGCTTGGTAGCTCCATAAGGAGATTCAGCTTTTTTGAATAGGGCACTTTCGTCAACCGGAATTATATCAGGCTGACCATAAACCGTGCACGAGGAAGAAAAAATAAATTCGTTGACACTAAATTTTTGCATGGCCCCAAGTAGGGCCGTCATCGAATTCAGATTGTTGTTGTAGTAAGACAAAGGCTCGTGCACCGATTCTCCCACTGATTTGTACGCAGCAAAATGAATGACACTTTCAAATTTCTCTTTTCCGAATAATTGATCAAGGAATTTTGTGTCTTTACAATCTCCTTCAACAAAATTGATTCTCTTACCTGTAATTTTTTCTATCCCATTCAAAAGAGAATTATCACTTTTAGAAAAATCATCGATCAGCACCACATCAAATCCTTGCTGGATTAACTCCACTGCCGTGTGAGCGCCAATGTAGCCAGCCCCACCTGTAAGCAATATTTTTTTCTTGGTCCGCATTCTTAAAGGCGGGCTGTAATTAGTGATTTATCCAAAAAACCTTTTACGTCATAAACCACAGCATTAGGTTCTTTTAATTCATTCCATTTAATGGAGGAGAACTCTTTGTGGCTAACCGCAAGAATAATTGAATGATATTTTTTTGAAATCGTTTGGGTCAGTGTAAGATTATACTCCTGTTTCACCTCCTCGGCATCGGCATGAGGATCATAAATATCTACCTGGGTTCCAAAGCTGGATAACTCGCGAATCAAATCGACAACTTTGCTATTCCGAATGTCGGGGCAATTCTCTTTGAATGTCAATCCCAACACCAAGACTTTGCCACCATGAATAGGCAATTGATTCTTTGCCATCAGCTTGATCACGTCATTGGCAATGTACATCGCCATGTTATCATTAATTTTTCTTCCCGACAAAATCACTTCTGGATGATAACCCAAGCTTTCGGCTTTGTAGGTGAGATAATACGGATCAACACCGATGCAATGACCACCCACCATGCCAGGTTTAAAAGGAAGGAAATTCCATTTTGTACCTGCTGCCTCCAACACTTCATGCGTATCAATACCAATGCGTTTGAAAATCAATGCAAGTTCATTAACGAAGGCAATGTTCAAATCACGTTGAGAATTTTCAATCACCTTGGCAGCTTCTGCTACTTTCAAAGAAGACGCTTTGTGCGTTCCTGCTGTTATGATTTTTCTATAGAGTTGATCAATCTTTTCAGCTACCTCTGGCGTGCTACCACTTGTAATTTTTTTGATGGTGGGCAGACGATGTTGCTTGTCGCCCGGGTTAATGCGTTCCGGGGAATATCCTGCAAAGAAATCTTTATTGAATTTTAATCCGCTTTCCTTTTCTAAAATAGGAACACATACTTCTTCCGTACATCCGGGATAAACCGTTGATTCATAAATTACAATATCTCCTTTTTTCAAAACTGATGCTACTGTTTTGCTTGCCGATTGAAGCGGCCTCAAATCTGGAACATGAAATTCATCTACCGGAGTTGGAACAGTCACTATAAAATAATTGACCGATTTCAGATCATTGGCATTAGACGAAAAAGCAAGGTGCTTGGCACTTTTCAATTCATCACTCTCAACTTCAAGTGTACGATCCACTCCTCTGCCAAGCTCCTCAATACGCGATTGGTTAATATCGAAGCCAACGACTCCCATAATTTTTCCGAACTCTACCGCTAATGGTAAGCCTACATAACCCAACCCGATAACTCCAATTTTTTCCATTTGTTACTTTTTGATCTTATAATAATCCATGTACCAGTCAATAAAATTGCTCACTCCCGTTTCAATGGACGTGCTTGGTGCAAAGCCAACATCATTCATCAATTCATCAACATCGGCAAGTGATTCGGGAACATCTCCTTCCTGAATTGGCATAAATTTTTTGATTGCTTTTTTACCAAGTTTTTCTTCGATGATTTCAATGAACCGGAGCAATTCCACTTGTTGATGATTTCCAATGTTGTAAAGTCGATAAGGCACGAAACTACTGGAAGGGTTCGGCTTAAGCGCATCCCAATTTTTATCAGGTTTGGCTACATGTGGAAGTAATCGTGAAATGCCCTCTACAATATCATCAACATAAGTGAAGTCGCGCTTCATTTTTCCTTCGTTGAAAACTTCAATTGGTTTGCCTTCTAATATCGCCTTAGTAAAAATGAACAAGGCCATATCGGGTCGTCCAAATGGGCCATAAACACTAAAAAAACGCAAACCTGTAGTGGGCAGTGCATATAAAGTAGAGTAGGCGTGCGCCATTAGCTCATTTGACTTCTTCGAAGCAGCATAAAGCGAAAGCGGGTGATCTACATTATGCTTTACCGAAAACGGCATCACTTTATTTGCGCCATACACCGAACTGGAAGAGGCGTAAACTAAGTGCTCAGGTTTGTGATGACGGCATGCCTCAAGGATGTTTAAGAAACCTTGAATGTTGCTTTCAAGGTAGACCTGCGGGTTCGAAATGGAATATCGTACACCTGCTTGTGCGGCAAGGTTTACAACGTAATCAAATTTGAAATCAGCAAAGACTTTTTCCACCGTCTCCCGATGATGAAGATCTCCTTTAACGAAAGTAAAACCAACTTCCTTTTGCAAGATGGCAATGCGCGCTTCTTTTAATGAGACTTCGTAGTAATCATTAATGTTATCAAATCCTACCACTCGGTGGCCTTGGCTTAATAACTTCTTCGAAAGGTGAAAGCCAATGAATCCTGAAGCGCCTGTAACAAAAATTAATTTATGGGAATTCATCTATAAATAATCTCAAGATAAGAGTAAGACTTAATCTGATTCTTTTGAAAGTCTTTTCGTAAGGCTTCTATTCGCTTCATAAAGCTTCGCGTATTTATAAAATGTATGGTTAGATTCAGCCATTGCAACCATAAGTCCTTCAAAGCCATCAAAAATCCCTCTTTTAAGAATGTAACTCTTGAAAAAGGTATAGCTTGCCCTTAGAATTATTTTGAATGTTGAACTGGATTTCTTGCCTACATTTTCGGTGGCAAAAATCTGAGAATAAGCCTGAATTTTACTTAACGTTTCATGAGAATTTTGATAAGCCCTGTGAAGGATGTCACCTTTCAGTTGAAGTGGCTTTTCCCCAGTTAGAATCATCACTCGATCGTGAGGGTTTTCTCCCCCCCAAACTCCAATCTTCTTGTTCCACAATCTAATTTTTTTGTCTGGATACCAATTGCCGCGTCTAATCCATTTGTCGCCATAAGTAGAAAGGCGATTCATCTGATAAGCTTCGTTTGGCCAAGTTTCCTTTATTTCCAATATAGAATTGATCAATTCTTCGGACAAATATTCATCTGCATCCAGAGAAAAAACATGATCGAATTCTGCTTGCGCAAGAGCAAAGTTTTTTTGGTCGATATGGGTACTAAAAGGATGTTCAATAAACCGAACATTCTTTTCAATGCATATTGCCTTTGTACGATCATGCGAATGCGAATCAACAACTATAATTTCATCTGCAATCCTCTTCAGTGAGTCCAAACACCGAGATATGTTTGCCTCTTCGTTATAGGTTATAATAAGCGCACTGATTTTCAACATTTGGATAATTGTACAATATAATTCACTCTTCTTTTTTCCAATTTTGGGTTATGTCCGCCAAATATAAAACATACACTTGTATTTGAAGGATTTCAATATTCACTTTTCGCGTTGCTAACTAAAGACATTTTAATAGGCTTTTTCGCTCCCTCGCAATAAACTGACAATGGTCATATATATGATCTTCAGGTCAAAGAGAAAAGACCAATTTTCAATGTAGTATCTATCCATCCGAACCCTATTTCTGATATCCGTAATGTCTCGAATTTCACCTCTGTATCCGAGGCACTGAGCCAAGCCTGTAATGCCAGGTTTAACGTAATGTCTGCCCATAAATTCATTTATGAGATTTCCATATTCCTCGGTATGCTTCAACATGTGAGGTCTGGGCCCTACAATTGACATGGTCCCAAGGAAGACATTAATAAACTGGGGTAGCTCATCAATACTCGTCTTTCTAAGAAAGCTGCCTAGTTTTGTTACCCGTGCATCGTTTTTAGAGGCTTGTTTCAAATCACTTTGATGGTTTATTACCATAGTTCTAAACTTAAAGCATTTAAACGGCTGGTTATTTTTCCCACTTCTAAGCTGAAGGAATAAAACAGATCCTTTGGAGTCAAGTCTAATCAGAAGGGCAATGAGCGGTAGAAGCCAGGACATGACCAGGAGCAAAAACACTGAAGAAAAGATGATATCAAAAAGCCGTTTAACGAATTGGTTTCGGGTATCGTCAATAGGCAATGCGGTAACACTCGAGATGGGTGCGTGGTCAAACCTGTCCAGTTGTATGACTTGCTGAGTTGAATCACTGAAATCAGTAACTATTTTAACTTTAATTAGAGAATCGAGACCTAAATTGACTAGCGCCCGAAGAGAAGAATTATCCTGCCATGGACTGCAACAGTAGATCTCGTGGATTTCATTTTTTTCACTGAAGACCCGGATCTCTTCAAGCAAAGATTCTGGTTCTGTAATGTTAAAATACCTTTTGAACTTGTACCCCAATTGTGGATTCAGCAGATAATACTTTCTGATTTCATTGGAAATAGAATTGTTGCCAACCAGAATATAATTTTTAGTTAAGGCATCGGGGGTAAGGATTTTGCGCAAGTAGTAGATGATCATTTTCCAAGTGAAAAATATTGAGGTAAAAATCACATACATCAGGCCAATTTGTAATGTTGAGTAGCTTCGTCTAAAAAAGAAGATAAGTGAAGCCACTACCAGCAGGTGGATGAAAACAAAGGCCAGCTGACTCTTGATAACTTTCGATACTGACCACCCTTTATTAAGATTGTAGGGATTGGACACCAACGTCAAAAACAGCCAAACGAGGTTGCTGAAAATGAGCAAGTATATTTTGTCACTTCTTGTAGCTCCTGAATCTCCGGCCAAGTAGGAAGAAATGATGACGGAAGAATTCAAGAAAATCAGGTCTCCCAAAAAAAACAGGATTTTAATAAGATTAGACATGTATCCTGATCAATAGGTTGTAGTGTCTCCCGAAAAGATTTTTACTTTATTCACCCCCCAAAGATAGGGTAGATTTTGTGGACAAGTAATAAATGATAAATAGTTGATGCAAAAGAGAAAAAAAGACAACCCCCTGATACCTGCCGAGAAAAACTTCCGTCATTCCATAGACGATAAAAGGGAAAAAAACGAGTATCCCGAAGGCATCATTCTTTCTAAAGGCTAAGTACATTGGCCTGGCGATCAGAATAAATATGGCGAGTACGCCCAACAAGCCATTTGAAAACAGAATTTGTAAAAACTGATTATGCGAGTTAAAATTAATTTTTGCGTAGTCGTGCATTCCGTGGGTTCGGTAATACTCGTTCAAAACAATCTTGTAGTCACCGGTGCCCTCACCAAGCAAACTATTTGAATTAGCCTCTAGTGATGATTGCCATAGAGCTAATCGGTCCCACGAGTCATTTAATTGCTCTTGTTTGTCATTGTTAAGTGAACTATAAATGAGCATTGAGGGGATCATGATGGAGACCAAAATAAAAATCAGCCTTCGTGATTTTGTTCTTTTTTCAAGAAAAAATCGAAGTATAAAAAAAGAAAACACAAGCAGGGCGCTTACAAAAGTAGTTTGCCCCCCTGTTAACAAAAGCATCAGGAAGAAGAATATGATAAATGACAAAATAATATACGGATAACTGACTGCTTCGAGGTCCAACAAGAAAAGACAGAAGGTAATTGCAAAAATCAGGTAATACGCCAGGTATGCCGGGTGAGAATCTATAATGCCTGTAAGCTCATAAAAGAAGAATGAGTTGATATTCCCTGAGTGGATATAGCTTATAGTTGCGTTGACTATGCATAACAAGCACGCACAAAATAGACCTAAGGTAAAGCCGTATAAAAATCTCTTTAGCCGTGATATTCCAAAATCACCGTAACTATTCAAGATGATAGGGATACCTAAGAAACTAAAATTGGTTTCTAAGACCCTCAATCCGGTGTGAAGGTCTTGTGTATACAGCAATCCTATAACTAATACTAAAATATAGATCCCCACATCCCAGGTTCGGGCGAAGAAGTTGCTTTTGCCACCCGAAACAATCCTCAGAACAATGGCAAGGCCAAGAACAAAGACTTGTATCCTTACGCTTACAAAAGGTGAAAGTGGTATTGAAAAGATGAGCAGTAAGACAGACCAATCAAATATTCTTTTTAAACTCATAATTTCTGTTCCGCTTGAGAGCGGTCAAAAGTAGTTATTTTGCGCCTTTGATAATTATTCTCACATTAAAGTAACATCTCGTGGCGTTTAAAAAGGTAGCCATTCTTCAGTCAAATTATATCCCCTGGAAAGGATATTTTGATATCATTGGCTCTGTAGATGAATTCATTATTTATGACGAAGTTCAGTACACAAAAAACGACTGGAGGAACAGAAACAAAATCAAAACTCTGACCGGACCGCAATGGATCACCATCCCTGTTTATCAGCAGCATCTTGATCAACGAATTTCAGAAACGAAGATATGCGATATCAAATGGGGTGTGAAACACTGGAATTCGATCAATGCGAATTATGCCAGAGCCCCTCATTTCAAAGATTTGTATAAAGACGCTTTTAAGGAGTTTTATTTGTCTTCAAATACCCCGTACTTAAGCAAGATAAATGAGCATTTGATTAAGTTAATTTGTGATTTCCTGAGGATTGAAACCAAAATTTCCAACTCCACTGAGTACGATCTGAGAGGAAACCCCACAGAAAAACTGGTTGATTTGTGTCGACAATCGGGTGCGAGTACTTATGTTTCGGGGCCAGCGGCAAAAAATTACCTTGTGGAAGATTTATTTGTGCAAGAAAATATAAAAATTGAGTGGATGGATTATTCGAATTATCCGGAATATTCCCAACTATTTCCGCCCTTCGAACATAGTGTAAGTATCGTTGACTTATTGTTTAATGTTGGCACTACGGCCCGTAAGTATATGAAAATTGACAAGCAATGAATCTGAGCGTAGTTACCACGATGTATTACTCGTCAAGTTATTTGAAGGAGTTTTACGCCCGGACATTATCAATAATAAGAGAGCTCAATCTGACATACGAATTTGTCTTTGTTGATGACGGCTCCCCTGATGATTCTTTGATGGCTGCAATTCTTCTTCAGAAAGAAGATTCGAATATAAAAATCATCGAACTCGCTAAGAATTTTGGTCATCAAAAAGCAATTATGACGGGGCTTCAGTATACCAAAGGTGAATTTGTATTTTTGATTGATTGTGATCTTGAGGAGAATCCTGAACTACTTAAAGATTTTTGGAATAAAATTGAAATTGAGAAAAACATTGACGTAGTATATGGGGTTCAGATCAAGCGAAAAGGAAGTTGGTTCGAGCGCCTCAGTGGTAAATTATTCTATAAGATTCTTGATGTTCTTTCATCGATAAAGTATCCGGCCGACACACTTACCGCACGCGTAATGTCAAGACAGTATGTTGATTCGCTATTGCAGTTTAAGGAAAAGGAACTCGATCTCTGGAGCATCTTTGCTACAGCGGGGTTTCGGCAAGTTCCGGTAAATGCTGTAAAAGGATATAAGGGAGTTTCAACCTATACCTTCAAGAAAAAAATCAAACGAGCAATTGAGGTAATAACTTCGTTCAGCCATCGTCCATTGTACCTCACTTTTATATTTGGCATGGTGTCGTTTATAATCGCTTTGATAAACGTTGCTGTTATTGTTTATGACAAGTTTTTTTTAGGCGTTGACGTGGATGGATGGGCAAGTATTCTAGCCAGCGTGTGGTTGGTTGGAGGTATGATTCTTCTGGTGCTAGGGATTTTCGGTATATATCTATCGAAAATGTTTTTGGAGATAAAAAACAGACCATTAACAATAGTTCGAAATGTCTATACCAAATAGACCAATTTACACGAGTGCCGAAATAATTGATTTTTATTCAGGCCACTTAAAAGAGTTCGGAGACTCTTCGCAAGGCGTAGGTTGGAAAAATGACCATGCACAAGTGGTTCGGTTCTCTCAATTGGCAAAAGTTTTTCAGAAAACGGAGTCCCTGTCAGTTAATGACTTTGGTTGTGGCACGGGTGAGTTTCTTACCTACATGGCATCTCAGGGGTATAGCAACGTGACATATAATGGGTATGATATACTTGGCGAAATGGTTGAGGCTGCAAGAAAAAAGCTCAGTGGCCATAATAATGCAACCCTTATTAAGATTGATTCGCCAGAAGACCTGATTATTGCTGACTACACAGTAGCAAGTGGAGTATTTAATGTAAAATATGAGGCATCCAATGAGCAATGGTTGAGTCATATTCTGGCCACTCTCGATGCAATTTGTTCTAAAAGCAGAAATGGCTTTTCATTTAATTTGCTCACCCTGTACTCTGACAAGGAATACATGCAGTCTTACTTGTATTACGCTGACCCCTTGTTCATTTTCGATTATTGCAAAAAGAACTACTCAAAGAATGTGGCACTTCTCCATGATTATGATCAGTACGACTTTACCATCATCGTGAGAAAAAATTAAAAGCCTTACAACTAAGAAAGAGATGACCATTGGATTTAATAAACCCTATTTTTCAGGCAAGGAGACAGATTACATTGTTGACGCAATTGCGCGTGAGAAGATTTCTGGCAACGGGCATTACACTAAGAAATGCCAGGAGTTTATGGAGAGCAGATATGGTATTAAAAAAGTATTGTTAACATCGTCTTGCACAGATGCACTGGAGATGGCTGCCTTACTTATTAATACGGAGCCAGGCGATGAGATTATTATGCCCTCTTACACATTTGTTTCTACGGCAAATGCTTTTGTACTGCGCGGAGCCAAAATTGTTTTTGCCGACAGCTCCCCAGAAAATCCAAATATAGATGTCACCAAAATAGAGGAACTAATTACGAAGCGGACCAAGGCAATTGTAGTAGTGCATTATGCCGGAATATGTTGTGACATGGATATTCTAATGTCTATTGCTAAGAAACACAACATCTATGTTATTGAAGATGCCGCTCAAGCCATTGAGTCAACTTATAAAGGCAAACCTCTAGGATCAATTGGGCATTTAGCTTGCTTTTCTTTTCACGAAACCAAAAACATAATCTCAGGCGAAGGCGGAGCGCTTCTGATTAATGACGAGAAATTCATTCAGAGAGCAGAAATAATTTGGGAGAAGGGAACCAACCGCGCAGCATTTTACCGAGGCGAAATAGACAAATACAGTTGGGTGGATGTCGGCTCTTCATTTCTTCCATCAGAAATTACGGCAGCGTTCTTGTTTGCCCAACTGGAAAAGATCGATGAAATCCAGCATAAGCGACAATTGATCTGGAGTACTTACTTTGAAAATTTGAGGAAACTTGAAGCCGATGGTTTTGTGCGTCTGCCGGCAGTGCCCTCTTTTTGCAAACAAAATGCGCACATATTTTACCTGGTCTGTCAAAATGAGGCATTAAGGAACGACTTATTGGGCTACCTAAATAGTAAAGGAATAAACGCAATATTTCATTATCTGTCTCTTCACAAAAGTCCTTTTTCCGCCACGCTTAACTACGAAAAAAGAGAACTCAGCCAAAGCGATTTTTATTCATCAGGCTTACTGAGGCTTCCGCTATTTTTTAATCTTAATATTGATGACGCGAAAGGTATCACTGAAGAGATAGTTCGATTCTTCAGGACCTAGTAGTCATTAAATTTAATTACCTCTTATTGAATTTTATTTTGAAGGAAGGAAGAAAAAAGATCTTCATGCTGCTGCACAATGATCTCCCAATTATAGGTGGTAATGATCTTGTTTAGGTTTTCTTTAATAAAGGATTCTCTTTTCTGAGAATCTATTTTCTGGACGTTTTCGATAAGTCGGCTAACATCATTTTCATTCTCGAAGTAAAGGGCTGAGTCCCCTAGTATACTTTCATTAAAAGAGTTTTTGTGCGCAACAATAAAGCACTGGCTTGCCATCGCCTCAAGCAATGACGGGTTTGTTCCTCCAACCGAGTGACCGTGATAGTAAGCAATGGAGTAATGCCTGATAGAATCCAATTGCACCTTGTTGTAGATGCCGCCCAGAAATTTGACTTGAGGGCTTTTAAAGGAATCTTTCAGGTACTTTCCATAGGAGGTATTATGATTGCCAACTATTAGAAGAGGGAAGTTTGATTTTGACAATAGATGCCCCCGAATGATAGGCTCAATATTATTTTCCGGCTCAAGGCGGGCAATAAGAATAAAATATTCCATTGCTTTAATTCCATAAGAGGTTAAATGAGTCGTATCAAACTTCTCAACCGGGTCTGCTCCGTAAGGAATGAAAAACGATTTCGCATTGAATTCATCTTCATAATATTTTTGAATCCCTAAATTATCCGATATCAAATAGGGAGATTCGGCAACCGCTATTTTTTCCAGTTTTTTAATAAAGTTTTGGGCCGTCTTACTCCATTTTGATCGCTTCCATTCAAGGCCATCCATGTTCGTAATTATAACAGGTCTTGTCCTGGCATGAATTTTAAACCACTTGAAAGATAATGCTACACTGTGATAGCCGGCTTCGTAAATAATATCAAAATCTTTCTCTAAGGCATCCTTTAAACAAAGGTGGTCATAGATGATGTTAGCTGCTCCGCCTAGCAATTTTTCCGGACTATACTTTCGTATGATTTCAACTCCATTAAAAGTATTTTCTTTATAAGCATGAAAATGAGGATTATATACTGTAACCGAGTGGCCTCGCTTAACTAAGCGAGTTGAGATGAACTCAGAGAATTGTTCAAATCCACCATAATGATTCGGAATTCCCTTAGTTCCCAGGATAGCAATCTTCATTTTACTTTGTGTTAGCTTTGATTTTTTTAAGATGACAAAAGTAAATAAAAATAATGCCCTTCAATCTGATGAAGTGCTGCTTTGGTTGATTTGCGCAATGTATGCCAGTCTTTTCTTTTCAATAACAGTCAGTAACGGAGTCTTAACATTACTCCTTTCATACTGCATATTCAGGATCAAGGTCAAAGAAATAATTCCGGCTATAAAGAGAAATATCTTTTCTCAAGTATCCCTTGTAATGATTGCCATTCAGGTGTTGGGGTTACTCTATACCACTAACTTTAAAACTGGTTTTTTCATACTGGAAAAAAAAATAACCCTTCTTTTAATCCCGATCTTCTTCCTTCCATTGATTCAGAAAATAGACGCTGAAAAACTCAATCAACTTCTAAAAAAATTAGGACTGATTACTATGTTGAGCAGTCTTGTGCTGCTGATCATTGCTTTTTACAGGTATTATTTTCTTGACTATGCTAATGCCTTTTCTTTCGAAAGCTTTCGCAATTTCGAAGGGTTCTCGTCCATTCACTATGTCTACTACTCCATGTATTTCGCATGCGGCTCTCTGATTTTTCTGAATTCTATTTATGAGTATCTCGCATCAAGAAAAAATGGACTCTGGCTGCTTTTTGGCTTATTTGCTTACAGCCTTGCCATCATGATATTAGTTGCCTCAAAGACAGGCCTTGGCGGATTTGTGGCGGGATCAATAGTTTTAGTTTACCATAAAACAAAAAATAAGAAGGCCTTCGTTTTCTTTTCCGCCTCAATCATACTGACGCTTTTCGCTTTTCTCTATGCCAACAAAACCACGCGCAGCAGGTTTTCTGGCCTGGCCGAGAACCTGGCAATTTTAAAAAAGGACGACCTGCACGAGCAAGTTGAATTCAATGATCTAAACGTAAGACTAGTGTTCTGGAAAATCTCTATGACTCACCTCATAAAGGATAACCTGATTCTTACGGGCGTGGGTACGGGTGACGCGCAAGACTACATTGACTCATTATATAATTTGCCCAAGTATCAATTGTACGGATACGTTGGATGGGATAGTCATAATCAGTGGGTGTTTACTTGCGTGCAGTTCGGTTTAACAGGTGTAATATTGATGGGATTTCTCTATGCCTATTATTTTAAAGAAGCGATCAAGAAAAGGGACCTTGACCTCTTGATTTTTTTAACAGTAACTTTTCTCTTCAGTCTTACTGAATCAATTCTGGAGTCTAATAAAGGAATTGTCTTCTTTACACTTTTCTTTTCAATTCTGAGTGTACTCTACGCCAAGAACAGTGCATCCTCTTCCGAAGTTACTCGATAGGCTTTTGTAACTTCACGTAGTGCTTTGCATTCATGTCAGTGAAGTTTATTTCTTTCACTAAGGCAAAGTGTAAGTCAACTTTTTTCTGTTGTTCTTGAGATAGACCCCTGTCAGGAAATCGTAAAGACTTCAAAACCCATAGGGAATTTGCGCTAGAAATTATTGCATCGAAATCTGCAAATGCTGGTTCCAAAGGTTGATTAATTGCTTTATTGATTTTAAAGTAATATCTGTAATACCAAGCGTACTCGCTGAATACGTATTGATTGCTCTTGTCGGTTTTAATTACTTCCCGGGTCACTTCTCTCCATTGTTCAGGAGGATACGGGACGTAGTAAATGGATCTGACAAAAAGAGCATTATTGATAAAGGTGAAAAACAGAATCGGGATGATATAGGTTTTCAACATCTCTCTTTTGAGGGTATCAAAGCCCAAGGCGACTAAGACAATGATTGCGGGCACTACAATAAAACTATATTTGAATTCCAGTATTGGCATTCTTAACACTGAGTAGAGCACCGGGATAAGAAAGCCCAATCCGACCCAACCCAGTAAAACAACGTCTTCTATTCTAGTTGATCGTAACTTCATTTGAAAATACATTTCACGAATCGCAAGAAAACTTAAAACTGCGCAGATGCTACAGGTCACAGCATCGCGGAAGTAGATGTAATAAAACTCGAATGGCGAGTACCAATGTAATACTTGCGCATGAAACTGGGGAATCTCCAAATCGGAAAGAACAACCGGGAGCCAATGAAGGAAAGAAAGCCCAACCATAACACCAGACAATAATGAGTATAAGATGAATTTGATATCGGTGATTCTCTTCCAAAGAATAATGACAATGAATAAAATGAACTGCGTGCCAAATACTACAATTCCGAAATAGTGAGTATTAAGTAGTGCTGCGGTAAATAGAGAGTACAAAATAAAATCGATTGGCCTTTTTCTTTTGAGCGCCCTGATGAAAAACAGATACGATAGCGAGGAGAAAAGGAAAACAAGTGGGTAAAATCGAATTTGACGAGAATGATCAACATGGAAATAATTGATCATTGTTAGAAATGATGCCATCAACCCCACACGATTGTTCTTCAATTCCTTTCCGAGAAAATACATCGAAAGTATCCCCAGCATTCCCGTAAGAACTGCGAGCAGCCGGCCGTATATATCATTATAAGAGAACATCTTAAACCACCAGTGCAGGAGCATAAAGAAAACCGGGGGTTGATCTTGCTTACAGTACTCGTAAACTTCACCTATCGTTTTATCAGGATCGGTGCCTACTGTGCTGTGAATTTCATCCATCCATAACCCCTTTACTTCAAGATTATAAATGCGCAATACGATCCCCAGAAAACAAATTATTAATATCCACTGATACGGCTTAATCTTCGTGTAAAATTTATCACTCATAATTTGGCGCGTATTTACTCTCTTTTTCTTTTTTCCATTAATAACGCATTGGCGTTAAAGAATGAATATTGTTCCACAACTGTAAACTGATCTTTTAATTTCAATACCTCCCCTTCCGGGCTACCTACTTGCAGTAACCAGAACTTAGTTAAACTCTTTTGATTGTTTTGGAGTGAATCGAATTTGATGACTTTCTCTTGATCGTCTCTAAAATAAAAATTGTATTCCCATGAGAAACTGGAATACATGGGGTATCGGGATTTATTCTTTGTCTTTATGAGTTGGCTAACTTCTCTTAGCTGTTGCTTTTGAATTTTTGAGTAATGCTCTTTTATGAAGAAAAGGTTAATGAATGATGCTAATGAAACAATAACGATCAACACCGTTTTCCATTTTGGATTTTCAATTTTACTCCAGCCTATGGCAATAATAGCGATCCATGCCGGCAGCGAAACCATTGTATAACGAATATCTAAAATAGAATTACCAAACAGGGATATGGCATAAGGAATTAGGTATGAGAGAGCGAGCCAGAGAATAAGGATTAAGTGCAGCGGGTCTGATTGTTTCTGCGAGTAATTTTTTATAACTGAGCGAAAGAACAAAACAGACAAAAAGGAAAAGGCAATAGAAACTAAAATATCTTTTCCAAAGTAATTGTGAAAGTAGGCAGGGATAAAATAAAACTTTGGGTGAGGCATCCAGGCATACCCAGTGAAAAGATTAATACTTATTGTTTGAGTCCAGGATGCAAAGAGTAGAATAGTCACAACCCCAATGATAAACCCCTCTCTATGTTTCTTGGATAAGTGATAGACTATGTCAAGCAGAACAAGAGTAATTATCTGGCTTGTCAAAATTAAGAATCCAAAACTAAGAGTATTCAACAGTACGATCGTACAAATGACATAGCCCATGAAATCTACTCCTCGGGTAAACTTGTATGCCCTGATAAAAAAAAGATAAGATAACGTGGAAAAAAGGAAAGCCATTGAGTAAGAACTTAGCTCCTGAGAATAGTAGATGTGCCAATAATTTATAGCTATCAATAATGAAGCAAAAAGACCTGTTTTGTGTCCCTCCAAATCATTTACAAGAAAATAAGTGACTGGAATAGCAGCAATACCAATGAGCGCACATAAGATTCTGCCAACGCTATCTTCATAATGAAAAACATTAAAAACATAATGAAGGAGCATGGAGAAAGCCTGGCTTCCGTCACCTCTGGAAATGTCTACTATTGTTAGTATGTTGTTTATAGGGTCAGTTACTCTTATGGTGTAAAGTTCTTCAATCCAAAGACTTTGAAAGTTGATATGAAATAAGCGCAGACCTGCGCCAATAAGGGTAATGCAGATTAAAAAAAAAGGGAGCGCTTTTTTATTATTCATTACATAATGGTCTTTATGACTTTTGCCGGAACCCCGGCTGCAATTGAATTCTTTGGAATAGACTTTGTAACAACAGAGCCGGCAGCCACCACGCATCCTTTGGATATAGTTACACCATCCAGTATTGTTACGCCAGCACCAATCCAACAATTATCTTCAATGCTAATTCCCTTTCTTGATTCACCTTGCTTTCGAATTATTACATCCGAACGATCATAATTATGATTCTCAGAAAAGATTTTTACCTGAGGCCCCATGATAACATCATTGCCAATCTTAATGCCTCCTTGCCCTCCAAGAAAAGATTGCGCCCCAATGCCAGAATTATTTCCAATTTCAATTCCAGTGCCCCTATTGGCAATCACACCCGTACAGGTAAGTATGGCGTACTTCGCAATCGTCACGTTGTTTCCTAAAACTATACCATTAGCTGAGAGTGCGTTGATGTGAACTCCATCTTCAATGATTAGACTTTTTCCTGCCAACACTTGATAGGCATGCTGCACAATAACCTTGCGGCCGCAAAATATGATACCCGAAGATGATACTCTTAATTTAAGAAGAAGGCCACGCAAAATCTGAAAGGAGCGATACCAAACAATGAAAAACAATTGTCTGAACGCATAACTGTTATCCAGCCTGTATGACGGATCGTTTTTAAGTATGGAGATTATTTTTTCGATTATCCTTTTCAACCTTGTGGCAATTTAGTGGTTGCAATCATGCAGTTGAGTACACCTTTAGCGGCATTATCCCAGGTGAACTTTTTAGCTTGCAATAACCCTCTTTGCTTTTGCCTGGCATAATATTGATCGTCAGTTAATAACTTATCAATACCGGCAGCAATTTCTTCAGGCTTATTTGGATGAATATAATGACCCGCGTCTCCGCAGATTTCAGGAAGAGAGGTAGTGTTTGAAACAACGATAGGTACTCCGCTTGCCATCGCCTCTAAAGGAGGCAATCCAAAACTTTCAGCATAAGAAGGGAAACAGAATATAGTAGCCATCGAATAAACAACTCCAAGATCGCGATAAACTGCTCCTGTGAAGTGGATTCGGTCGGCAATATTTAGCTTCTCGATAATGTGATTATGATTTGATTTCTTCCAGTCATCTGCACCCACAATTACTAGCGGAATGGTTTTATTTTTCAATAAGGGTATGGCTTGAAGCAGGTGGTCAACATTTTTCCTGAGATTTAATCTGCCAACGTAAAGCAAAAAATTGGTTGGCAAATCGAATTTTTTTCTAACCTCCTCAAGAATAGTTGCAGGGTAATTCTCGCGCGGCATAAATGCAGCCTCCACACCATGATAAGCGACAACGATATCTTCACCTTTTTTGTTGAAGCCGTAGCTAAGCAAACGCTTTTTCTCTTCTTCAGAAACGGTAATGATCGCGTGTGATCGCTTAGTAAGGAATTTCAGCGGAGCAAAGTATAATCGCTCGTAAATAGTGTAGTATTCAGGATTCGATAAAAAAAGAACATCATGAATGTAGGCAATACGCTTTCCCCTGTCAAAAGGCGAAATAAAAGTCTGGTAGAGTAAGCAATCGAGAGAATACTTATAGGAGAAAAATGGAAGAACAAAAACGTTAGATAAGAAGTTGTTACCAGCCCATACATAACACAGCGTTACATTTTTTTTCTCTTGTGCCGGAAATTTTTCGCCTTTGTGTTTACGGTTTAGAAAAATGTAATAATGATTTTCATTATCCATTGCCAACATAGAGTCAACAAGACCACGCACTACTCTTTTCCCGCTAGGCGGCCCTTCGAAATACCATTTTGCATCAATGCCAATTTTCATAAGATCTTTTACTTTCTTGTCTAACTCCTATTAATTTTTCGGCTTTGAAGCGATTTCAATTGCATTCAGATTGTTTTTTTTATTTCGATCAAATTCAGGAAAAACATTGGTAAATGCCAATATCCAAATCACGTACTCTGCAATGTTGGTTGTAAAGCTTCCTGTGAATTGATAAATAAAGATGAAGAAGAACAACAAGGTTCGGAAATAATTGTTCATCACTTTAGTTCTGAAAAAGAGATAGACTTCAACAAGCATCCGCATGATGGCACCTACAATTCCGAATAAAGCCATGGTCTCTGCAAAGGCGTTTGGAATACTTACTTGTCCATAGTCAGCTTGATATTTATAAAACTCTTTAATGATAGGATCTCCAATAACCTTGAGTTGACCCGGCCCCACTCCCCACCAGATACTTTTTGCTTCGGCTATAAGGTAAGCGAGCTGAAAAGCTTCAGATGTTCGACCCCGACCTGACTGGTCTGTTCCACTTAAAAAAGAAGTAACCCTAACGAATAAAGGATTATCACTGTAGAAGATTAAAAGTATAATCAGAATCAACAAAACTGAACCTGTCAAAATTGACAGAGAATAAAATAATCGCTTGCTGCTTAGAAATTTGGATAGGTTCAAAAGAAATAAAATTCCAATTGCTGCAACCAATCCGGAAATTACACCAAGTGAAAAAGAAAGAGCCAATGGCAGGATAATCATCATTAAAGTGAGCGCTACATTTTTTTTCAGCTGTTTTAAAATATACTTTATGAAGTAAAAGGCGAAAATGGGTACAAATAAAGTGGAGTAATAAGAGGGCTCATAGGTGAGCATTTGTAATCTCGGTAATCCCATTATACCCTCGCTATGATAAGACCAATCAGACCAAAAAAGGAAGCGATAAGTTGTGGGTACAAGTAGTAAGGCAAAGACAATAAGTATAAAATTAAGTGAAAGTATTTTTCTAAAGATCTGCTCAATATCCCCGCTCGTGGTGATTAGCGTGTGAAAGGCCATGCAAAAGATATAGACCGCTAAGAATAGCAATAGAGATCTTTCATAGAAATAAACATCTACTCCGTTTAACAAGTGCATTATTATAAACGGGGTTAGGAGAAGAATAAACTTTAAAACTATCCACGTCCTGCCTTTTAAAGATATCCACACATAAAATACCGGGGTGAGCAAGATTGTGTAAAGCATTCCGAAAGGAAGCCCGACAGCATTTATGAAAAAATAGATAAATGCAAAGGGTAAATATTTATTGATTTTCGCGGCCATCAGAAATATTCAGTCCTTATCAACTCTATTGGTTTCTGTATAGATGAAATCATAGTGCGTCAGTGCTCGCAAAAATACGATTATCATCGTGGTTTTAGTCTATCGGTGTTTTCGCGATAAAATTTAGTTTGAACCCTGGACTAGTCTTTGAAATGGTTATTCTGTTAGCTGAACTACTCTTCGTATAAATGGAATAACTCAGAACAGATTTTTCAAAATATGTACCCTGCAAAACACGCTCAACAAAAAAAAGTAATTTGAAGAAAGGCTTAGTGATCAAATACCAGGTAGGAAGGGTCTTATTAAATCGTTTTTTTTCAATGGCTGAAATTGGATTCAGGCTTAAATTGTTTCCTGAATAAGTAAAGACAGCAAAATATTTTTTAATATGGGCACCCCTGAAGCCTTTCTTGATCACATTGTAGAGGAAAATAACATCAGCGATTGATTTATAAGATTCATCGAATTTGACTTCTTGAAAAATCCTTCTCCTGTAAAAGAGAGTACAGGTGGTTGTGTACAAGTAGTTACTGAAAAAAAAATGCCATCTCGGTTGAAAGGACTTTCGATAGGCCAAAAATTCTCCTGACGGATCTGTCACAATGAAATCAGCAGCTATAAAATCGATTTCAGGATGCGTGTCAAAAAAATCCTTCACATAGTTCAGCACACCCGGCAGGTATTGCTCATCGCAATTCAAATGTCCAATGATTTCACCTTTCGATTTCGCAATGGCCTTATTTAAGGCATTGTACATTCCACTATCTCTTTCAGAAAACCAGGCTAACTTTTGAGTGGGGAGCCATTCAACCGTTCCATCGGTAGATCCTCCATCCATCACCACATGTTCAACGTCAATATTCTGATCAGCAACAGAGGCGCAGCAAAGCTTTAGGCTTTCCATCATGTTGTAACTGGGAGTAACTATCGAAATTACAGAATCTAGCATACGCGCGTTCTATTTTAACTTAATTCTTTTAAAATTGAAGGTTTAGTCCATGACCTTGAAAAGATAATGAGCGCAGCTATATTGTAAGGAACAAAATTCAATAGTCAGAAAATCACCATCACATTATCAAACGTTCAAGCAATTTTCAGGGCGATAGAAGACAGTAGTGCATTTATTATAAAAAACACCTGGAGCAATACCCCAAAAGTCAATTTTCTTATATCCTCTTTCCTGTAAATATTCTATTCCACCGGAATACTCTTTGCGGTCAGAATCGTCAAGTACAATCACGCCCTGACTGGATATTTTATCTAAACTGTTTTTCAAACAATTGACGCGATCCCTACCATCAACGATAATAATATCAATCGGTTCTTTAATACTAGAGGCATATCTAGAATAGTCCCCATTGTAATCCAATGCTATATATTTTAACTCAACGTTTTTCGGCAGTGTTTGAATTATTTTTTCATACCAACTCATTTCATGTTCAACAGCGAAAACCTTTTTTACATGCTTGCTATAAAATAAGGTTGAATTTCCGCTTCCGTATTCAAGGATTGTTAAATCTTTATTTAGCCTCTTTTCTATAAACTGGATAAAGGAGTACGTTACCCAGGGTATTGGCTCGTTATTCTTTCCTACAGGCATTTGCTGCTGAAAAGCTTTAAACCAACCAATTTCTGCAAGATATCCTGTCCAATAGAAAGACAGGATTGTCTTGGTTAATTTTAAATTTACTATCAAAAAAAAGATTCTTTTTAAAATCATATAGAGATTGATTTGGTAAACAAACGTATTAAGCGAAAAGGGTTAAATGAACGTGACATTGAAATAAACATGGTCCTGGTTTTCTCAGTAAACAAAAAACAAAAATACCCCGCAAATGCGTAAGTAATCAATGATGACACAGCAGCCCCATTTAAGCCCATGACTTTAATGAGAATATAATTCAATGCAATATTTAGGATGCCTGAAATTACAAGGGTCGTCATCCTGAATATTTGCAGATTTTCGCTCACTATCCATTTACCATTTGCAACTCCTAAAAAAATAAAAACGCTTGACCATATATAGAGCACTAAAATACTACTAGCCTCTGAATAAGCATTGCCAAAAAGAAATCCCACTATAAAGCTCGACAAAAAAGTCATTGGCAATGCAATACCCACTGAAACGACTACCATCATGTCGTACAATTGCTGAAGCCGTTTTAAATACAGCTCCTCGCTTGACTGTTTCGCATTTAAGATCGCGGGAAATACAGAAGCACAAACGGCCATTGGAATGAAATTCCACATTTCACAAAGCCTAACGGCTACACTGTAATTCCCATTGGCTTCGTCACCGAGCATCCATTTGATCATGATTTGTGAAATCCTCATATAAATCGTCACAGCAAGCGAAGCAGTAATCAAAGGCCAGCAGTCTTTTAAAAATTTTTGACCTATCGCAAGATCAAATTTCCAATTAAAAATGCTACCAATGTTTTTAGAATAGAATAGAACGAGCCCAATGGCAATAATAATAAAATCCAACACATATGTAATTGCAAACCATTCTAACGAAGCATGAAGTCCTATCAATAGAATCCTCACGATTGAAATTATTATTAAAGCAATCATTTGGCTCCAGACTGCGAATTTGGACAAAACCCTAGATTGAAAAAAATAATCGATGACTCCAAATGCTTCAAAAAAAGCGCCACATCCAATAATGTAGACCAGTACAGCAGTTGAATCATCTTGATGGGTCGTTTTAATCATTATGAGCAGCAACAAGATCACTATAGAAGCTGCAATTACTCTGAGCCCAAATGCTGTACCTAATACTGCATCTTTTTTCTTTTCGTTTTTAATTAGTTCAAGTATGACTAATGTGTCCAGCCCTAAGGTAGCCAAAACTGAAAAAATTGAAGTCAGGCTGATGACATAGTTTAAAAGGCCAAATTTTATAGGTCCTAGATATCGAGCTACATATGCCCCAACAAATAGGCCCCCGATTAGACGCAGAATTTTTTCCGCAAACATCCAACCGGTATTAAAAAAGTAGCGCTGAAACCCTGAATGGGTCACAATCTTTGTCACAACTCGATTCCTTATGATTGGGTTATTACGAAGGAAATTCACAATTATTTGTGTAAAAATTAACTATTAAAAATTCGAAGAGTTTTTTTGATTAGTCTCTTTATTCTTCCTCCTGATGTTAATGCAAAGTATTTCGAAATGACATCTCTGGCATTTTTATTTTCGGTTGGCGTTAACCGCGCAAGGATACATCCTTTATTATTTAAATCTGTATCATAGACATTGCTTTTGCCGCTATGGGTCCCTGAGTTATCAATTCCAATATTCTTTATGAATGAAATCCCCGGATACAATGTAAGCTTGTTTTTTAAGAATGCTGAGGCATACCAACGAATAGCCCATGAATCATTCTTCCCCCGAATTTGATCTTTAAGCATCTGAGTGAAGGGGTATGTCCCATTATAGTCAAATTCTTGCGCCAAGTTTTTAGTTTCGAGTTCTGCAAGTAGTTTGACCCCATCCTCCTCGAATAATTCCCAGCCTCTGCGCCAAGTTCCCCAACCCCAGCAATCAGCACCTCTCAAAAAGAAGCTTTCCGGCAACTTGTTTTTAATTGGAAATACATACCCATGAACTGAGATTACTGCCTCTTCCTGCTCATATAAAGTCAAAGCTTGATTCATATATGAAAGAAAGTACGGAGAGCATACTAGATCGTCTTCCACCACTATGATTGATGCATGAACCTTTAGAATATCAGTTACACCTTCAATGATTGATTTTGCCAACCCCTTGTTGATGGGGCTTTCGCGGATTTCGATTTTCTTAAACCCCTGAATAGAACTTACAAAAGCTCTGACTTGCTTAACAAGTTCTCTGTCAGTTTCTGTCTTTGGCCCGTCTGAGAAGATATAGAGGTCACTTTCGCTTGCTAATTTATTAGCAGAAAGAGACTCAATAGTTCTTCTGGCATGGTCTAGCCTTTTATAAACAAACATGGCAATAGGCGCAGGCATTTTTCTTGTAATCGTTAACAACTAAAGCTTTAAAAAAACCGACCCAACCATCATCCTCTTATTCTTGACACTTCTTCAACATCCAAACTCTTTATGGCCTAGAATTTATTCATCACTTCTATAACTCTTTCAATATCCTTCGTGGAATGCATAAAGGATATCGGAAGGCTTAATGTTGTGTTATGGATTTCCTCCGAAATCGGGAATGACGTTTCCGTTAATATTCCCTTCATTGCTTTTTGGCAGTGTGGAGGTACTGGATAATGAATCTCTGTTTTTATTTCATTTTTAAGTAAATAATCGCGAAGGCTGTCTCTTTTGGAATGCCTTATGTTATAGATATGGTAAACATCATAATAATCATTGTTGACTAGAGGCTTAACAAAATCATCTTTCAATCCCTGATGGTAGAGAGAGGCCAATTTTCGCTTATGTTCGTTGATTTTGTCAAGTTCTTTGAGCTTAACTCTAAGGAAAGAGGCCTGTAACTCATCAAGCCTTGAGTTGACACCGGCCAGCTCATTATAATACTTCTTCTCAGAGCCATAATTTCTTAATAGACGAATAGTGCTCCTGAGCTGCTCATTGTCTGTGTTGACGCATCCCCCATCACCAAGCGCCCCAAGATTTTTAGTCGGATAAAAACTAAAAGCCCCAAAATCGCCAAAGGTTCCGGCTTGCTTCCCCTTGTATCTTGCCCCATGTGCCTGAGCGCAATCCTCTATGATTTTCAGATTTGATCTTTTTGCAATCTGAATTATTTCATCCATTGAACAGCATTTGCCGTAAAGATGGACTATCATAATGGCGACTGTTTTTGGTGTTACCGCTTCTTCTATTTTCTTAGGATCAATGTTGTACGTACCAAGATCTGGTTCTACCAAAACAGGTTTTAAATCACAGTTTAATATTGAGAGAATTGTAGCGATGTAAGTGTTGGACGGAACGATAACCTCAAAACCGCGAGGAAAGGAAAATGCACGGAGTGCGAGAGTAAGAGCATCTAGTCCGTTGGCTACACCAGTACAAAACTTAGAACCTGTGTAAGAAGCAAATTCTGTCTCAAAATCTGTAACCTGATTCCCCAGGATAAACCATCCGCTATTTAGTACTTTTTCAAACTGAATTTTGTACTCATCGAGAAATGGCTTATTGAGACTAAAGAGATTTTCGTATTCAATCATGAGTAGGGTTCAAATATATAATCATCAGGGTTATAGAATTCTGAAGCAAACACCATGAGGATTGCATCTTTTGAGAAATGATGCATTTCGTGCCAATCTTGTGGCTCCAGAATCAGGCATTTACTTGGATGGTCTAAGCTAAATTCTTCTTTTTGGACACCATTGTTATTGCGAATAGTGCATTGCCCTTGAATGCATACCGCTGCCTGAATAGTGGTGTGATGCCTGTGTCCTCCACGCGCTGAATCGTCTACCCCATAGATGTAAAAGATCCTTTTAATGTCAAAGGGAAAGACCTTTTCAATGACGGTGAGGTTCCCTCGCTTATCAGTGAGCGTCTTTAAGTCAATTAATCGAGCCATTTATTTATAAAAGCTTTTTGTTCAAAAACATTGTATACACCTTTTAATTTCCTTTTGATTTGATCTAGCGGAGTAAGCCATACTCTTTTCGTGCGAAAAGCCTGATTCGGAATTTTTAGGTTGTATTTTGACAGAGTGTCGTTAGCCAATTCAATGTGTCGAAGATATTCCGCGTATAAGCTGAACATTTTCGAGTGATTTATCTGATAATCGCTGATATCAACCAAGCCATGATTCAAGAACTTGACATAGTGAAAATGGTAAAAAATCAATTTTGTTTTTTGTGCGGTTGTTTTTTCGGTTATCCACCGCGTGCCTTCTGAATCTTTTGATAGGTCGTATTGCTGAACATTCCATGGGGCTACCCCACCGCCAATGTTTTCCAACACATGAACGCCTTCGAATCTTGTCGTCCAGTCATCTAAATACTTTTGATCACCAAATTTTCCATCTTCCAACCTATTGTAACACCATTCAAGGCATCGATCCCTCCACCAATTGAGAACGGTGGATCCCAATGTGGTATTTTTGATCGTCAGAAATTGAACGCAATAAATTCCGTGGGTACTTGACACGTCATATTCTGGAGAGTATCGGTGATCAGTGATCAAGACCGATTTGTCCTTTAGTTCATTGATCAAGCACGCGGGATCGCTGTAGAAGCAAAGGTCCGCATCAATATACGTGCATTCAGAAAGGTTGAATCTATCCAGACAATATCTGATGGTAAAGGGCGTGCAGGTCCAGCAGTACTCACCTTTAGATCTGGTTTGCTTTACACTTAATAAATCTTTGCTTTCAAATTCTGCCAGAGAAATGAGAGTTACTCTTTCGAGATTGAGCTGCTTGAGTATCTGGTGCGAAAGGTCATCGAACGGAAATATATAGAGATGAAAGTCAGGGCAATTTTTCTTGAGAGATTCGTACATGACAAGAGCACGATTCAAATAAAAGGAGTCGAATAATGTGCAAAAGTTTGTCATTATGCGAATAGGGCATTGAAAGCTTTATCCAATTTATTCCTTACTGCGAAAAGGGGCCATTTCCACTGATTCATTGATATTCGCTTTTTGGCGTAATCGCTTAACGTTTTGAAGAAACTATCTCCTGTTTTCGCCAGGGCCATTTCAGCAATTTCCAATGCAAAGCCGTACTGATGTTCTATTAGTGCAAAAACATAGGCGAGCAAGTATGCCCTTGTATCGAATGTTTCGTTTCCCAAAGTATTTAGGTAGCAGACTTCAGCCCATCCTGGTGAGATCCGATGCGTGCGCATGAAACTTTTTTTCTGATGCCCGAAGCGCGGACTAAGTTCTGAGCTTATTCTTGGCACACCCTTTACTTCCAGGCTTGACATATAGAAACCTTCTTTGCTCATGTAGCCGATAAGCTCATACAATTTGTCTTCACCCCGATAGGCATCGATGATGCCTGGTTCAAACTCAGCAGCAAGAATCTGCTTACGAATGGATTCTGAAAGGCTCTTAAAAAGTCTTAGATCAGTGCCTTGAGTGTCAATTTTAAGCCAGTCAACATAACTTATACCTGATGTTGACAGCACATCTGGAAGTTGTACTGCTTTTAATTTTATTTTCTTTTCAACCAGAAACAATTTTTTAAAGGGCCAAACAGAAAGTTTGTCGATGTCTGGTTCAAGGGTGCTTGAGCAAAACGGAGATTGAGTTAAGTAGAAATCTATTTCAGAATCTTGCTTATTGGTTACTATTCTATTGATAGTGATAAGTTTTTTGAATCCACTGCTTTTTGTTTCAGTGAAACTCATTTCACGGTCATCAGCATCAAATGCGATGCAAACGGAATACTTGGCTATTTTTTTCCATTTGCTATGTATTTCTCCTGAGGCTCCTATATCAATTAGAACCGGAGGATTATCTCTCAGTTCTTGCCGCTGCAATATTCGGTCAATCATTTAGCAACAGAATTTTGTGTTTTCTTGAAAATAAACCCCTGATATGGAATGATCTTTGAATCTACTTTAATTGATAAAGGCGAAATAAAATCAGCAATGATGTCGTAATCGTTTTGAAAAAACCCTAAAAATTCGGTCTTGTTCAGCATCCAACAAGGATAGGAGGCTGAATAAATGCTAGGGGGAACTCTTTGCAGTGTTATTCTTTGCTCTGTTTCTATAAAGGGCATATTATCAACTATAATATATTCAGGAGAAAATTTAAATACCGACTCTAATGTCTGGTAGGGTTTCTCCATATACTGAAGAACACATGAAAACAAAACAACATTTGGTTTCTGATGTTGATAGCATTGTGATGCATCGTCATAAAAACTCAATGCCTCATCCTCAAAATATTCTCGGCCATATTTTACAAATATTCCCTGCTCGACTACATTCCATCGGAAGTCTTTTACTTTATTTAAAAATTTAAGGTTCTGAAAATAGGAACTTCCGAGCGACCCTCCAAAATCAAGAACATTGAGCCTGCCATCGTGTGAGGCCACCCACAACAGCCCGGCCAGGAGTGGCCAAGAATATTCAATCTTATCAAAGAGTACGGAATCGCGTTCGTATACGGCTTCACCTTTTTTCACTTTGAGTAGCGCCTCTTTTACTTTTTCAACTATGCTCATCGAGTCATAGCCTGACGAATCCTTTAAAGCATCCTGCCAACTTTTATAATTTCCAGACCAGCCGTATGAAGATCCGAAGTTGGAATACTCCGATATCATTTTGTACAGAATGGGCGGAACAAAATCACTCTTTCTCATGCATCAAAAAATATTTTAGCAAGGTGCCCATAAGTGATTATTTCATTAATGCAATTGTCTTAAAGTGATTATGGTATACATTCTCAAGCCCTTGCCTCAATTCAATTTTGTGCCTCCATCCTTGCGAAGCTAACAGCGACACATCCATTAATTTGCGCGGTGTACCATCAGGCTTACTTCTATCATAGACAATTTCTCCTTTAAACCCTACAATATCGCTAATTAACAAGGCAAGTTCATTGATTGTTAAATCGTTGCCAATACCAACATTTACAAAACCTTCATTTGAATATTTCTGCATCAGAAATAAACAAGCGTCAGCCAAATCGTCTACATGCAAAAATTCCCTTCGAACGTTTCCAGTTCCCCAGATTTCTACAGTTGTTTTACTGCTCTCCTTTGCCTCGTGAAATTTTCTCAGCAAGGCAGGAATGACGTGCGAATTTTTCAGATCATAATTATCATTAGGACCGTATAAATTGGTTGGCATCGCACTAATAAAGTCACAACCATACTGCCTCCGATAGCTCTCACAAAGCTTTATGCCTGCTATTTTTGCAATAGCATAAGGTTCATTAGTCTCTTCGAGATATCCAGACAAAAGGGTTTCTTCTTTTAAAGGCTGAGGTGCTAGCTTAGGGTAAATGCAAGAAGAGCCTAGGAAAAGAAGTTTCTTCACGCCCCGAGCATAGCTCTGATGAATGACATTCGATTCAATCATCAGGTTCTCGTATAAAAAATCTGCGCGATAAATATTATTTGCCAGGATACCCCCCACCTTGGCTGCAGCTAAAAAAACATATTCAGGCTTTTCTTGAGAAAAGAAATTCTCAACTTCAATCTGCTTTCTTAAATCTAACTCGCTGGATGAGGGCGATAATATATTATCAAAGCCCTCGGCTCTTAATTTTCGAATGATTGCCGAGCCAACCATGCCCCGACCACCGGCAACATAAATCTTTGAATGTTTCTCCATCATTCGTGGTACTGAAATATTTTATGTCCACCTTCTTTTAAATAATGGTCGCGTTTGAAAAGCTCCATGTCGCTACTTACCATTTCACTAATAAGGCGATCAAGATCATACTTTGGCTCCCAGCCCAACTTTTGTTTTGCCTTTGCAGGATCTCCAATCAATAAATCTACTTCGGTAGGTCTGAAATAGTTTGAATCTACTTTGATAATCTCTTGGCCTTTTTTGAAATGAAACTCTGGGTTCTCCGATTTTTCAACGATTCCTTTTTCGTTGGTGCCTTCGCCAGTAAAACGAATGGTTACACCCAATCGCTGGAAAGCTTTAACGATGAATTCGCGCACGGTTGTGGTAATTCCAGTGGCGATGACAAAATCCTCAGGAGTTTCTTGCTGAAGCATTAACCACATCGCCTCTACGTAATCTTTTGCGTGACCCCAGTCTCTCTTTGAATCAAGGTTACCAATAAACATGGTTTGCTGAAGACCAAGCGCAATTCTACAAGCAGCGCGCGTGATCTTCCTCGTAACAAAGGTTTCTCCCCTAATTGGTGATTCATGATTAAATAAAATACCATTACAAGCATACATCCCATAGGCCTCCCGATAGTTCACCGTAATCCAGTAACCATATAATTTAGCCACAGCATAAGGCGAACGAGGGTAAAAAGGTGTGCTTTCACTTTGTGGAACTTGCTGGACCAACCCGTAAAGCTCAGAAGTAGAGGCTTGATAAAACTTTGTCTTGTCGACCAATCCTAAAATCCGAATAGCCTCAAGAATGCGCAATGTTCCGATGCCGTCCACATTGGCTGTGTACTCTGGCGTGTCGAAACTCACCTTCACATGTGACATCGCCCCCAGGTTATAGATTTCATCAGGTTGAACCTCCTGAACAACACGTATTAAATTGACAGAATCTGAAAGATCACCATAATGTAGTTTTAGCTTAGGATTCTTTTCGTGTGGATCCTGGTACAGGTGATCAATTCTGTCGGTATTGAACAATGAGCTTCTGCGCTTAATGCCATGCACTTCATAACCTTTGCTCAAAAGAAGTTCACATAGATAAGCTCCATCCTGACCTGTTATTCCAGTTATTAACGCTTTTTTAGCCATTTGATTTCTAAGAATTTCCCGGCAAAAGTAATCATTTTAAAGGGCTAAACGATTTACTGATACCTCTTAGTCGCAGGATAATAACTTAAAAATTCCATTAGACTTGGTCAAGGAATTGATTCCTTCTTTGTGGGGCCCACGATATGCAAGAAAAACAGTATATGCCTCTCTTTCTTTAGCTGGACTCTTTAAATATCTATATCCATGATCCCCCATAATTATTATAATCGCATTGGGGGAAGATTTAATTATTTCCTCAACAGATTTTATCATCATTTGATTAAGACCCTGAATCTGATTAGTGTAAGCACTCTCGTTCGCTGAATAGTTAGGCTGATTAAAGAAAGTAATTCTTTGACCCTTATTGTCTATTACAAACGGAGGGTGAGGAGATAAAATATGACCGTAAAAAAACCGGGGTCTTAAATCCTTTTTCTTTGCTTCGTTACAAATTTTACTTAAAACCTCTACATGAGTATTGTACATTGATAGTTTGAGCCTAATGTCATAAAAGGCCATGTTCAAAATTGAGCTTTCGATTATCCCGTTCAAAAATCCAAGGGTGTATGAAGGGCCAATGTGGTAGTATGCCGGTTGGTCAGCGATATCAAATAAGGAGTAATTATGTATTTTATAGTTTGCCTTTTTGAAAGAATTGATAACAGAACTTTCTTTTAAGGAATAACCGATGGCGCTATACTGATCCAGATTTTTTACTTGATCAAAATTCAAAATTGCTGATAATGAATAAGAAGTACGGGAATAGGACGAGATCGCCTGATCTGCAACAGCAAAATCGCGGGCTTTCAACTCATGGGTAAATAGACTGTTATCAAAGTGAAAAAAATCTTGGAGACTCTTATTGCTGGTATAAGAATCTAACAGAAAAAAAAATACATCCGGCTGATCGTTGCAATTGAAATTACGCTGAACGGATTTATCCATGAGCGCCTTGGGCGGATTTCCCAAATAATTTAGCAGCACGGCACAAGCTGTATAGATTACTAAGAAAAGTGAAGTTAGGTTCAGGTACTGGTTTACTGACAAGAGTCTTTTTTCAGTTTTGATCAACCTGATAATGATTCCAGTCAATAGAATTAAGAAGATGGGCAATATCCACCTGGCTCGAAGTCCAACGGAAGATAATTTCTCAAAAAATAAAAACAAGTCCTGAAAGAAAAAGAAAGGGAATGCAAATATTATTGAGAAAAGTGCGCTTTTGATTTTATTGAACTTAAGCAAAAACACCCAATAAATTCCCCATGAAATTGCCAGGCAAACAATAATTGCAGCTACAAAATTGACTACCCAATAACCAAAAATGTTAATATGGAAAACATTTCTGGGGGTGACAATCGTAAAAAAATGATTCAGCACGAACAGCAACGGAAAGAACAGAAGATGAAGAGGCCTTTTTCCGATTAATGAGAATTTCATAGAGTTTTTTTTCTTAATAACAGCACGCTCCGATTTGAGTCTTCAATTTTAAGTTCATTAATTGACTCAAAATGATAAAGAAAGGCTTTGTCAAAATTTTCGCGGCAATAGTTCTTCTTGCCGGCAGTATCTGGCAAGCATGAAACTTTTTCATCATCTGGGGGCACAAATTCCATGATAAGCCATTCTGTTATATTAGAGAAATATTTAGCTACCTCTAAAAAGGGCACATTGTTGGTAATTACAATATGATGGATAAGAGCTAAAGACATTATTAATTCCGGGTTGGAACGCTTTGTAAGGTTTTCTCTTTCTTTATTAGCCCAACCTATACTTGGCGTAGGGTTTGTGAGGTTAAATACCAGTGGATAAATATTACAATTATTCTTTTTTATGTAACTATAATTTTTCTCAACGGCTAGCACATCAGCATCTAAGGAAAGTACTTGTCGGTTTTCTCCCTGAACAAGTCGACTAAAAAAGCCATCATTTGCACCAATATCCCAGACAACCTTAGGATTGGCGATCTCTACAAATTGCTTAACAATATCAGCCTTACTAATCTTACTTCTATCAGCATAATGAGTCTCCTTGTCATAATCTTGCCATTGCGTTTTATCTTTCTTTGGGAGCTCTAAACCTGTTATGAAGCTCTCAAGGTGATCGATCATTGCAAGTAAATTGCGTTTCGGAATCTTTCGATTTCTTCCAGAAGTGATTTTTCTTTTATCTGAATAGTAATCAACCGAATTTGAGTGAAGATGGATATGCATTAAAACTGAAGGCTTCAGTTTAGAATACCAGGGTAGAAGCCTGGAAGCCATTTTTAAAGGTATACCATCAACTGATAATTTCAGCAACGACTGGTATTCGGCACCAAGATATGAGCTCAGACATAGAGGGGACAGGAAGTGCTCGCAAAATTGTTTATACCCAAGCCATGGTTGACCCTCTTCATAAACAGCAAACGAAAGCGTATCAATAAAAATCGGTTGGTAACCGGTACGGAATTGAATATTAAAAGCTGATGCGTCTTTAAGTATCATGCCATACTCAAGCGAAGTTTTCAGGGTTCTTAATGTCAGAAGAGAGGCATCTTTGAGCTGACTAAAACTCCATTCGTAAGGGTAACTTATAATTGGAATTTTCTCTGGCTTTATAATTTTAAACGAATCGTTATTGTTTTCCTGACCAACATTTACTTCTTCATGTCTTACCAAGATATGATCAGCAAAAAGTTTATCAGATAATCCAGAGCTAATTAAAAAATTGTAGTCAATTGCATATGCCCTGTTGATCCATCGGTACGGGGTGCCATTAATCTCAAACACAAAACCGCTTGAATCCCTGAAGGAGGCTGGGTGATTTTGTAATAACTCACCTTTTAGTTCAATCACCTTTTTTTCTCTTAAAAAAGGACTTAAGCTTATGTCCATAAAGCTTAAGAGTATAAAGGAAACCAATTGTGCCGGCAATTATGGCCTGAATGATGGCACTTCCAACTCCCGGATCTAGATATAATAAAATCATAACACAAAATTAATGAAACTTAAATTTCTTTAACCCATTAGGTTGAAAGAATTGGAAAAACTCAATAAGAGTTCATAGGCGAGAACCATAGCCTAAGGTTTAATTAGTTACATATCTGTTCACAAAATTTTGGAGTAGTCGCCACACTATGTAATTTCGGCCAGAATTTATTTACATAAATAATCAAAATGGAAAATCAACCGCAGTCAGAAGAAATCGATTTAGGTCAAATCTTTGCCAAGATTGGAAATTTTCTCAAAGACATCGGGCTCGGATTAATAAGATTTCTCGCGCTTTTGAGGAGCACCCCGCTGAAGAACAAGACTCTGTTTATTGTCGTTACCCTTGCGGGCGCAGTTTGGGGCTACTCGTATTCTTCTTTCCTCAGAAAGAAATACTATGATTCATCCATGATACTTAGTTCAGAATACTTGAACAAGAGAATTGTTGATAATTCGATAAACAAGCTTAACCAGTTAGCTGCCGAGGCATCCCCTAGTGGTTTAGCTAACGTTTTGCATATATCAGACTCATTGGCTGCGAACATAATCAGGTTTGAATCAAAACCTTTTGTAGCTGAAAAGGAATTGATTGAAATTGAAGTGCTGAAAGAGCAACTAAAAAGTGCTCAACTAAAGAATCAAGTAGTGATTGATCAGATCATTAAGAGAATTGAAATCGAAAATCAGCATGCGTTTGAATTCACTGTTAGAACATTCAGCCCAACAGTTGTAAAGCCTCTCCAAGATGCTTTAGTGAATTATTTTAAAAATAACGATTACACCAAGAAGCGCATCCAGATTAACCATGAGAATTTGATTGCCAAAAAGGACAAGTTAAAGCGCGAATCATCAAAACTTGATAGCTTGAAAAAAGTCATTTTCTCAAACTACAAAACAATGGCTGAACAAAGTAGGCAAGGTTCCAATAATGTTATTTTAAGCGATAAAGCTGTTACCAACCCTATTGAGATATATAGTGAAGACTTAAAGCTTTACAATCAACTCCAAATCATTGAACGAGAAATATATATTCAGCCTGATTTTGAAGTAGTCGATGGTTTCACCGAATTCAGTGAACCTGCCAGTGACAGGCGATTGAAAACAATCGTAATAGCAATGCTGATTGCTTTTGGCTTGGGTTATGTCATCGTTGGATTAAAGCAATTCAACAGGTACTTGGCTACCTTCCAATAGTGCGTCATCTCCTAATCAAGGAATTCAGACTAGAGCTTAAGCGCAAATCTGTTATAGCGGGGCTTGCGCTCTATTTGCTGAGCATGGTATTTATTGCCTATCTGGCCTTTGCGCTAAGGCAAAGTCTGATTACTCCATTGGTTTGGAGCGCCCTTTTTTGGATCACCATTCTGTTCACAGCCATCAATACCATAGCCAAAAGTTTTATTGGCGAAAAACGTGGTCTCGATATTTACTTCTACTCGATTGCCAACCCTACTGATGTCTTGATCTCAAAAATCATTTACAATTTTCTGCTTTGCCTGCTACTGTCACTTGCCGCGTACTTTCTGTTTACACTTTTCCTGAACGATCCTATTCAGGACAAGATGACTTTTGCCATCGTATTGATGCTGACATCACTTGGATTTTCAGCGTCACTCACGATGCTTTCCAGTCTCTCTTCAAAAGCGAACAACAGCAACATTCTTATGGCGGTGCTAAGTTTTCCTGTGGTAATTTCCATTCTATTGATAGCCATTCGAATAACAAAAAACTGCATGGACGGTTTAGATCCTAGTGTGAGTTATGATAAGCTCTTAGTGTTGTTGGCTGTTGACGCTTTAGTTGGAGCAGTTTCCTATTTACTTTTTCCTTTTATCTGGAAGAGTTAGATATCACCATGAGTATAAAAATCATTGCTTTCGATGCAGACGACACCCTGTGGGACAATGAACTCTATTTTCGGGAAACTGAAAATAAGTTTTGTGCACTGTTAGAAGACTATCTTCCTCAACACACAGTCGAGCGCGAGTTATTACAAGTCGAATTAAAAAATATTTCTCTCTACGGATACGGCATTAAGGCGTTCATGCTTTCAATGATCGAAACTGCAATAAGTATCACCGATAAGAGAGTAAACGCAGAAGCTATAGAAAAAATAATCGGATTTGGTCAGGAGTTATTGAACAAACCTGTGATTTTGATTGACGGAGTTGAAGATGTTTTGAAAGCATTGAAAGCAAACTATCGATTAGTGCTGGCAACTAAAGGTGATTTGCTTGATCAGGAGAGAAAACTCAAGAAGTCTGGATTGATTGATTATTTCCACCATATCGAAATCATGTCGGAGAAAAAGGAGCCCGACTATACCAAACTCATAAATCATTTGGATATCCGTCCTTCTGAATTAATGATGATCGGCAATTCTCTAAAGTCAGACGCTCTTCCCGTTTTGAATTTGGGTGGTCATGCCATCCACATTCCCTACCATGTAACGTGGGCACACGAGAGGATTGATACAGCCATTGATCATGAAAATTTTAGACAGGTCGCCCACATCAAGGAAGTTCTGAATTACTTATAGATGGTTGAGTCTTAAAATTAAAATCAATTACCTTCGCGATCAATATGAAATCGAATTGGTTAAAAATCCTTTGCATTGCTTTATTGGTTTACACTATTGTAGGTGGCCTTCTGTTTGGAGTGCCTCGGCTTAATATTGTAAATGAAACTATAAGGGCTCTTTACTTTCACGTACCTATGTGGTTTGGAATGGTCGCGCTCTTTTCCACCTCAGCGGTTTGCGCGATCAAGTATCTCCGAAATCCAAATTTCAAAAACGACACCTGGTCAGTTGAGTTCGCCAATGTAGGGATGGTGTTTGGCTTGCTAGGAATTGTTACGGGAATGATTTGGGCTAATTACACCTGGGGCTCGCCCTGGCATGGAGATCCAAAGCAAAATGGTGCAGCAATCGCTCTGCTTGTCTACTTTGCCTATTTCGTTTTGCGTGGCTCTGTAAACAACGAAGAGCAGCGTGCTCGTCTCAGTGCGGCTTATAATATTTTTGCTTTCGTAGCAATGATTCCACTCATTTTCATCATTCCACGAATGACCAGCAGCATGCACCCCGGCTCAGGCGGTAATCCCGGCTTTAACATGTACGACCTCGATAGCCGAATGCGCGTTGTATTTTATCCGGCTGTAACGGGCTGGATCTTGTTGGGATGTTGGATCGCCACTTTACGTGTTCGAATGAAATTGACAGAAGAAAAAATAGCACAATTTGAAGATGAAAAAATTAAGTAAGATTTTGTTGATGGGTTTGTTATTGCTAACAAACTCCGCTCTTTTTGCTCAAGGTGCCGAAATGGCCGACACTTTGCGAAGTGAAGGGAAAATTTATGTAGTCGTGGCAATCATCCTCGTCATTTTCTTTGGATTGATTGGATTTCTCATTTATACCGACAGAAAGGTTTCTAGTCTTGAAAAACGGGTGAATGATTTGAAATGATTTAACACCAACTGCAGGTTAACAAAAGTCATTTATTTAGTCGCTCATTACTGATTAAATTTACCTTTTGAGTCCCGTGAAGAAATGTGAATCTAAATTGTAAATCGAGATGAAACCTAAATATATAATAGCACTGGTCATTATTGCTGTTGCCGTTGGCATCATCATCCTTACAGCTGGCGATGCGAGCACCTACGTAAATTTTGGCCAGGCTCAAAAGATGGCATCTGAAGGGAGCACCACACCTATTCACGTAGTTGGCCAATTGAAGAAAGACGAAGCAGGCCACATCGTTGGTTTAGAAAACAGTATCGACAAGCTTTCCTTTTCTTTCGTATTAATTGATGACAACAGGAAAGAGCAAAAAGTCTATTATAACGAGCCTATGCCTCCCGATTTTTTACGGAGCGAAAAGGTAGTTGTCATTGGAAGTTATCAAGGCGATCAATTCATCGCCAAAAAAATTCTGCTTAAGTGCCCCTCTAAATACCAGGAGCAAAAACTGGACGCTGGGGTTTAACCAATTCCAAATTTCGCCCGATAATTATCGGGACAGATTCCAAATTCGGGGTTAAATTTGTCCTTCAATTTTGAATTTGAAATCTTAAATCTTGAATTAAGAATGCATTACTTCATCGGCAATCTTGGCCATCTTTTTGTAATCACTTCCATGGTTGCCTCACTGGTCTCTGCTTTCGCTTATTGGAAGAATTTTTATTCAACCGATCCGTTAAAACAAAGCGCTTGGAGAATTAATGGGCGCACAGCGTTCTATGTTCACGGCATTGCCATACTCGGTATTGTAGTGGTTTTGTACACTATTATTCAACAACATTATTTCGAGTACCATTATGCTTACAGTCACTCTTCACTTCATTTGCCAAATCAGTACATGATCTCTTGTTTTTGGGAAGGGCAAGAAGGAAGCTTTTTGCTTTGGATGTTTTGGCAAGCCGTTATCGGTATTGTTTTGATTCACTCGCAGCGTGCGTGGGAAGCACCTGTGATGATTGTGTTTGCCCTGGTGCAGGCATTTCTGGCCTCTATGATTTTAGGAGTAGTAATTCCTTTTGCTGAATTCAAAATTGGAAGTTCGCCTTTCATTTTGCTTCGCGATGCCATGAGTGATCCTATTTTCAAAACCAATCCTGATTTTATTCCAAGAGACGGACACGGGTTGAATGCTTTACTTCAAAACTATTGGATGGTGATTCACCCGCCAACATTATTCTTAGGCTTTGCTTTAACACTTCCTCCTTTTGCATTTTGTATCGCGGGATTGTGGCAAAGAAAATATTCGGAGTGGATCAAACCTGCGTTGCCATGGGCCTTGGTAGGTGGAGCCATTCTAGGCTTAGGAATTTTAATGGGAGGCTACTGGGCATATGAAACTCTGAGTTTTGGTGGCTACTGGAATTGGGACCCTGTAGAAAATGCCGTTTATGTTCCGTGGATCATTCTCATTGCAGCTATACATGTGATGATGCTACAAAAGAATAAAGGCACAGCGCTAAAGACCTCTATTATCTTAGCGATTACAGTTTTCATTTTGATTTTGTATTCCACCTTCTTAACGCGAAGTGGAATTTTAGGAGATGCATCTGTGCATTCTTTCACTGACCTCGGACTTTCAGGTCAGCTCCTCTTATATCTGTTATTTTTCACCATTGCGGCAATCGTCCTGATGATCGTTCGCTGGAAAGAAATTCCATCCGATGAAAAAGAAAGCTCAGCCTACTCAAGCGAATTCTGGATTTTTTTAGGGGCAACCATTTTATGCTTAATGGGCTTTCAGGTATTGATGCCTACATCCATTCCTGTTTATAATAAAATCGTAGAGTTATTTGGTGGTCATTCCAACTTGGCTCCCCCCGCCAATCAAATTCAATTCTATTCCAAATTTCAGTTGTGGTTTGCAGTTGCAATTGCACTAGTTTCTGGCACTGCACAATTTTTCTGGTGGAATAAAATGAACAAAGAGAAGTTGAAAAAAGAGCTGCTCACTCCAGTACTCATTACTTTGGTTGTTTTTGCGCTCGTTATCGCGATAGCAAAAATCTATGATCCATTTTATCTGGTGCTTACACTTTGCGGTGTTTACCTGATTGTATCCAATATCAAGTTCATCGCTTCAACATTAAAGGTCAATCCAAGTCTATCGGGTGGAGCTCTGGCTCACATTGGTGTGGGCTTGATGCTGATAGGAATCATGTTCTCTTCCGGATATTCAAAAGTGGTATCGCTCAACAACAGCGGGCTAATCGTGAACAAGGAGATGGGTACGGAATTCAACCGCGATAACTTGTTGCTGTTTATCAATGAAACCAAATCGATGGCGGGTTATGACATTGAATACCGGAGTGAAAATTTAGAGCTGCGCAGCAAAAAAGGATTTGTACGCAAGAATGATATTGATCCAACTTCTGATCCTTACAAAGTGGTGGCGAACAAAGACATCATTTATCAAAGCAAAAAGTTGTACAGTGTAAAAGACACGTTTGACGTCTACCCTGAAAACACTTTTTATGAAATTGAGATGCGCAAAGACGGGAAAGTTGCTGCCACACTTTATCCGCGCATTCAGATCAATCCGGCCATGGGTGGATTCTTAGCTTCCCCTGATATCAAGAGAAATTTTGGCCGCGACATTTATACGCACGTGTCAGCAATGATGACGCGCGATGAAGAACCTCATTGGAGCAAGACTGAAGAAGTGAGGGTAAAAATAGGTCAGCAATTTTTTGTGAATGATTATGTTGCTGTGATTGAAAAGGTAGAACGAATCGATAACATTGAAGGCTTTAAGTTGAAAGAGGAAGACGTTGCCGTCAAAGCAAAAATAAAACTGCAAGGCGAACATGAAGCATTTTATGCTGAACCGATATTTCTAATCAGTAATAAAAAAGAAGTAGGTCGCATGCCATCGGAAGTGAATGACTTGGGCGCGCGTATTTTATTACTCAACATTTTTCCTCAAACCAATGAATTTTTGTTGGGCACAAATTCACGGCAAAAAGATTGGGTGGTGATCAAAGCCCTGGAAAAACCCTACATCAATGTGCTGTGGCTTGGCACCGGAGTGCTGATGATTGGTTTTGGAATTGCGGCTGTAAGAAGAATTAGAAGTTAATTTCAGAATTCGAAAATTATGAATTCGATTCACAGTTTATTCAGATCGATTGATCTCCAATTTCTAATCTTAGTCATGACTCTCACAAAAAAGATCCTAATCTCAATAGCTGTTGTTTTAGTCATTCTCCAATTCATTCGCCCAACAAGAAACAATGGTGATGCAGATGGAGCAAATGCCATTTCAAAAAAATACGAGGTGCCTGCAGAAGTGCAATCCATATTAAAACAATCGTGCTATGATTGCCACAGCAACAACACAAAATATCCATGGTATGCTAACATTCAGCCTCTGGGTTGGTGGATTCAATATTCACATGTGAATGATGGTAAACGTCATTTGAATTTTTCTGAATTTGTCTCTTATCCAGAGAAAAAAGCGAAACGCAAGTTTGATCAAATTGCAGATGAGGTAAAGGAAGGAGGCATGCCTTTGGGCACGTATACCTTCATGCATCATGATGCCGTGCTCACTGGAGAGCAAACCAAAACATTGGTAGACTGGGCAGAAAGCCTGAAATAATTTGGAATTTATAAACACCCTTTTTGGGGATTCCCTATTTTAGAATTTCAGATCCATCACTTAAAAAAGACCTCCAAGTCGGGTCGTTCACCAAATTCAACAGTCCTGTATATATCCTATCTTTGAAAATTCGATACAAACCCTTTGATATGAACTTAAATTACAGACTCCGTCTAGTTACGGCTGCGTTTTTACTTCTTGGATTTGCCTCTAGTGCCCAAAATAGTTCTGTTTCTATTGGCACCTCAAATACCAACGCAAGCGCAGTGCTCTGGCTAAATTCACCCGGCCAAAATCAGGGCTTGATTATTCCGGTGGGGAGCAGAACAAATGTTGCAACACCTGTTAAAGGAATGCTCATTTTTGACACCAGCGAGGTTTATGCCTATGACGGCACTAACTGGAATACGGTGGGCGGCAGTGGAGGAGGAAGCGGAAGTACCTATTCGTTGAGCTACAACGCCTCAACAAAAGTGATCACCCTAAATCCGAATATATCAGGAACTGCCACCATTGATATTTCTACCACAACACTAAGCGGAGGTGACTTAGGAGGAACATTAGGAATACCCAGCGTGACTGGAATTCTTGGCAAATCAATTACGTTGCCTAACTCAGGAGTTCAATACCTTTCTTACGATGTAACTCAGGCGAAATGGGTATTTCAAACTCCTTCTGGTTCGCTGCCTGCAGCAGGAGTAAATCAAATTCTTACATCCAATGCATCTAGTATACCCACTTGGGCAAGCGCAATACCCGGTAGTCAGGTTACTCCAAATTTCGGTGCCCAGAATATTTCTACTACAGGCACTCTTTCTAGTGGAGCAACTACAGTAACTGGCTTAATCGTAACTGGAGCAACGACATCATTCAACAACAAGATCTACACCTGGCCAAATAATCCAACATTAACAGCCGGAACATTTCTTAAAACCGATGCAGCGGGAAATTTGTCATGGGCCGCTGCCGGTGCAGCGCTGCCAGTGCTAACAAATAACCAATTGCTCTCCAACAATGGTACGACCAATTTGGGTGTTACTGTTGGCGGTGATTTGACTTATTCTGTAGTGGGAACTACAGGATCTTTCGTAATCGGGGGCACACCGGCAACTGGAAATAATATTGTTACTGCAATCAATGCCAGTTCTTCAACAATCAATTCTACAAAACTTGGCACTGTGGCCATTGCACAAGGGGGTACGGGAGCAACAACTGCTGCAGGTGCGCTTACAAATTTGGGAGCATTAAGTAACCCGATGACATCGGCTGGTGATATTATTTATGGTGGAGCCGCTGGCGTAGCTACCCGACTGGCCGGTGGGGCAACGGGGGTATTAAAATCTAACGGAACAACACCAAGTTGGAGCACGATTGTGGATGCCGATATCAATACTAGTGGAATTACTACGGCTGGAAAAGTTTCAGGAAGCGCCATTACCTCAGGTACAATCGGTGGCTCAACGGTCATCAACACTTCGGGTGATATCATTTCTACGGGTGGCAGTCTATCTATTTCCGGTACCACAACCTTTGGCGGCATTAAATACACATGGCCAACAACTCCATTAGCTGCCAGCACAACATACTTAAGTACTGACAATAATGGAAATTTGAGTTGGGTAAACGGCAGCACTGGCTGGGGGCTGTCTGGAAATTCGTTAGGGGGAACAGAATTTATTGGATCAACTAATCCATCCGACCTGATCTTTAAAACTAATAATACAGAATGGGCACGGCTAAATACTTCAGGGTATCTTGGTATTGGTACTAACATACCAGGCTCCGTACTTCATGCTGCTTGGAATTTGACAAGCAACATTAATCCAATCGCCACTATTGAAGCATTGGGTACCAACTCCGCAGCCTCGATGCGTTTCAGAAATTCATCAGGCCAGAGTTATGCTATGGGTATACTTTCCACGGGCGATTTTGCCATTAGCACACTGAATAATAATGTTTCTGTCTCCGATGCCATAAGGATAAGCTCTGGAGGTTTTGTGGGTATCGGCACAGCAACACCTGCTTCCAAATTAACTCTTTCGGGAGGTAATTTTGCGATTGATAATACATATCAGTTATTGGCGAAAAATAGTGCGGGCACCTATGAACCCTACATGTGGCCCCGGTATTCTGATAACATAATGTATTTGAACTATGGCAGTGGGGGATTTCAAATAAGAAACAACGGCAGTGTAAGCACCATGTTTATGTCAAGCTCAAACAATGTGGGTATTGGCACCAGTTCACCTTCTTATCTATTGCATGTGAATGGCTCTTCCTCCGTAAATACTTTTAATGTAGCAAACAGTACCACTGGTGCTTTTTCGTCATCTTCAACTTTTAATGGGGGCGTGCTTTTTCAAAAGCAGCTGATTTTAAACTCTGCCACTAATGTTACCGGTAGTATTGTTTCTACATTTGACGATGTATATGATCTCGGGACCAGCGCAAATCGTTGGGGGACAGTTTATGCAGGTACCGGCACAATACAAACTTCTGATATACGCCTAAAAGAAAATGTCAGATCACTTAATTATGGTCTTGACGAAGTGATGGACTTAAGGCCAGTGTCATATACTTGGAAAAAAGACTCGACTCATAAAATTAATTTAGGTCTCATAGCGCAAGAGGTGCTTAAAGTTGTACCCGAAGCCGTCAATGTCCCCAAAGATGGTAGCTACCTCGGCATGAATTACTCCAACTTGGTTCCAGTGCTCATCAAAGCCGTACAGGAGCAACAAAAATTGATTGATGAACAGAAAAAACAAATTGAAGAATTGAAAGGTCAGCAGAATCAAAAAGAGACAACGGCCCAATCAGAACTCAATCAATTGAAATTTGAAATTGCCAATATTAAAAAAGCGCTAGGCATTGAAGCCAACGCGAAAAAGAAATAAGGATTTAAGTCTTGAAGAATAATGCCATTACGGTAAGAAACTTTAACTAAAACCAACCTACAGCCAGCACATTCATGTCGGCTTTTTTTCTGCCTTAGCCTAGTTAAAATGCATTAAAGTGACTCTTGTTGTCATTCCGTAGGTCTCCCTTCAAAATTGAATTTGGTTACTCACCAAATTCAATAATTCTGTATATATCCTATCTTTGAAAATTCGATACAAATCCCTTGGTATGAACCTCAATTACAGACTCCGTCTAATTACGGCTGCATTTTTACTTCTTGGATTTGCCTCTAGTGCCCAAAATAGTTCTGTTTCTATTGGCACCGCAAATACCAACTCAAGCGCTGTGCTCTGGCTAAATTCACCGGGCCAAAATCAGGGCTTGATTATTCCGGTAGGTAGTAGAACAAATGTTGCCACACCTGTTAAAGGAATGCTCATTTTTGACACCAACCAGGTTTACGCCTATGACGGCACTAACTGGAATACCGTGGGCGGCAGTGGAAGCGCAAGTACCTATTCCTTGAGCTACAATGCCGCAACAAAAGTGATTACCCTAAACCCGAATACCTCGGGAACAGCCACTATTGATATTTCTACCACAGCACTAAGTGGAGGTGACTTGGGCGGAACATTAGGAACACCCAGCGTGACCGGAATTCTTGGTAAATCAATCACATTACCTAGTTCGGGAGTCCAATATCTTTCTTACGATGTAACTCAGAACAAATGGGTATTTCAAACTCCTTCTGGTTCGCTGCCTGCAGCGGGAGTAAATCAAATACTAACATCCAATGCCTCTAGTATACCCACTTGGTCAAGCACAATACCCGGTAGCCAGGTTACTCCAAATTTCGGTGCTCAGAATATTTCTACAACCGGAACCCTGGCGGGTGGAGCAACTACAGTAACTGGTTTAACCATATCCGGAGCAACGACATCATTCAATAACAAGACGTACAGCTGGCCAAATAATCCAACATTAACAGCGGGAACTATTCTTCAAACTGATGCCTCAGGAAATTTGTCGTGGCAAGCGGTGCCGGGGGGAACACCTTACTCTGCCGGAACGGGGTTGAGCTTGACCGCCAATACCTTCTCGGTAAATGCCTCTCAAAACATTTCAACGCTTTCAAACCTTATCTCCAACGGATTGATCAAAACTTCAGGTGGTACGGGTGCGCTTGGAATAGCCACGGCTGGCACTGATTACCTGACTCCCTTCGGCTCTCAAACCGCCAAATTTTTCTATGCTGCTCCAAATGCAGCTGCCGGTGTTCCATCGTTCAGAGCTATAGTAGCATCGGATATCCCAGCGCTTAACCAAAGCACGACTGGAAGTGCTGGAAGTGTCACCAATGCCCTTTCTGTTGACAACTCATCTCTTCAACTAAGCAGCGGAACCACTTATAATGGAAGTGCCGCATTGACGATGTCGGTAAAAGCCTTGGGTATCACCAACGCAATGCTGGCAGGATCAATTGCTTCATCAAAACTTGTTGGCACTGATATCGGTACGGTTGGAACCATTACAGCGGGTACATGGAATGGTACCAAAATCAGTGAAGCTTATGGCGGAACAAACCAAACTTCTTATGCCGCTGGCGACATTCTTTACGCTTCTACTCCAAGCACATTAAGCAAATTGGCAATTGGCTCACCAGGACAGGTGCTTACCATAAATGCTGGCGGAACGGCACCGGTTTGGCAAGGATCAAAATCTGCGTTTCGAGTGTTTGCCGGTAGCGTCCTGTCATTGACCGCCTCTTCACAACCAATTCCCTTTAATACGCTGGACTTTGATATCAGCAGTAACTTTAGCGTAACCAACAATGAATTTGTAGCACCAGTGAAAGGTGTTTACTCCTTCTCATGGAAAATTTATTTTAACAATACCGGAAGCAGTGGAAATTATACATACATGAACCTTCAGAAAAACGGAATTAGTGTTTTTACAGATGCCTATTACAATTCAGGGACTGTATTTCCTCGAATGTCGGGCACTACTACACTTCTTTTACTGGCTGGAGATAAAATTTCGGTGGCGGCTCGTAATGGAGCAGCTCTTGGAACTGTAGAGTCCAGCAATGCTTATACAGAATTCTCAGGGTTCTTGATTTTTGAAAATTAGTGTAAGCACAAAAAGTAGTCGAGAATTTTTATTTAGGCACAGAGCCGATATTTAAACCTGTCAGGGTCCCGTTAGCAGATAGCCAGGCGAGTGACCTAAGAAAATGAATTTAACTTCTAATTAGAATTAAATAAGGGTTTTGAATATTTAACCCTCACCAAAAACAATCCTTCGGCCGGCACATTCATACCGGCTTTTTTTCTGTCTTTGCCTTTGATGATTTCCTGAAAATCATGAATGGAGATTTTTTTCGTTCCTACATCGAGTAATGTTCCTACAATCGCTCGCACCATTCCCCGTAAAAAACGATTGGCTGAAATTTCAAAAACAAGTAAGTCCTTCTTCTTACTCCATTTTGCTTTTTTGATATCGCACACAAAATGATTTACATCGGTTTTTACTTTACTGAAGCTGGTGAAATCGTGTTTGCCAATGAGCTGTTTGGCTGCCTTGTTCATCAGTTCAAAATCCAAGGGCTTAAAGAAATAGTAAGTATAGCCAACGAGCAATGGATCTTTTTTGGTCGTAATCCGATATTCATACCCTCGCTCACGCGCATCGTAGCGTGCATGCGCTTTTTCTTTCACTTTTTTAATCGAATGAATAGCGATGTCGCGGGGGAGAAAAGAATTTAACCGATGAATTAAATCCTTTGCCTCCAATTCCTGTTTAAAATCCGCGTGAAAGAATTGCTGTGCACAATGAACTCCTGAATCCGTTCTGCCACTACCTACAATTTCTATTTTTTCGCGCATCAGTTTGCTCAGCGCATCCTCCACTACTTGCTGTACCCCAATGGCATTTGCTTGATTTTGCCAGCCATGGTAGCGTGATCCATTATAACTGATTTCAAAAAAATAACGCATGAATTATCGTTCGTTGCGCCAATTTATCAATTCGTAGATGATTAATTTCAAATTGTCGTATCATCGAATTGGCGAATTGAACGATTAGTCTTAATTTTGCCCGGCAAATAATCAATCGTAAATATTATTTGCCATGCCTCTCGATTCGTCCAAATTCCTCTTTGAAGCCCTAACGTATGATGATGTTCTGCTCGTGCCCGCTTACAGCGATGTGCTGCCACGTACTACAGACACTTCCGGCTTTTTAACTCAAAAAATAAAGCTCAATATACCCATCATCTCGGCTGCGATGGACACCGTAACCGAGTCAAACTTGGCTATTGGTATGGCGCTTGAAGGCGGCCTTGGGTTTATCCATAAAAATATGTCGATCGAGTCTCAAGCTGAGCATGTGCGCAAAGTGAAGCGTTCGCAAAGTGGAATGATCCTCGACCCCATAACCCTCCTGATTAACTCCACAGTACGCGATGCTGAGAAGATCATGCGCGAAAATAAAATCGGTGGAATTCCCGTGATTGATGACAACGGCAAACTCGTGGGCATTATCACTAATCGTGATCTGCGTTTTCAAAAGGACATGAATTTGTCAATTGAAAAAATAATGACCAAAGAAAATCTCATCACCGCTCCGGAAGGAATTACTTTGGAGAAAGCAGAAATTCTTTTGAAGAGTTATAAAATTGAAAAACTCCCAATTGTCAATAAAAAAGGAAAGCTCACCGGGCTCGTTACGTACAAAGACATCCTGAAAAAGAAAAACAAACCTAACGCGTGCAAAGATGAATTCGGAAGATTGCGGGCGGGCGCGGCAGTTGGAGTGACGAATGATATTATGGATCGCATCGAAGCGTTGAAAGTTGCAGGCGTTGATGTGATTAGTATTGATACTGCTCACGGCCATTCAAAAGGAGTGATGGACGCTGCCAAGAAAGTGAAGCGAAAATTTCCTGAACTTGAATTAATCGTAGGCAATATTGCTACAGGTGAGGCAGCAAAGGCGCTGGCAAAAATTGGAGCCGATGCAGTGAAAGTTGGTGTTGGACCTGGTAGCATTTGTACAACTCGCGTTGTTGCCGGTGTAGGATTACCTCAACTCTCAGCCGTATACGAAGCTGCAAAAGCACTAAAGGGATCTGGAGTGAAAGCGATTGCCGATGGAGGCATTCGTTTCTCAGGAGATGTTGTTAAAGCACTTGCAGCAGGCGCGGATAGCGTAATGATTGGCTCATTGCTAGCAGGAACTGAAGAGGCTCCGGGCGAAGTAATCATTTACGAAGGGAGAAGATTCAAATCTTATAGAGGCATGGGCTCCATCGAAGCGATGGAAGATGGAAGCAAAGACCGCTATTTCCAGGATGTAGAAGACGATATCAAGAAATTAGTGCCCGAAGGAATTTCGGGGCGCGTTCCATTCAAAGGCTCAGTTGGCGAAGTTCTATATCAGTTAGTTGGAGGTTTGCGCGCAGGCATGGGCTACTGCGGAGCAAAAGATTTGGAGAAACTGAAGCGTGCAAAATTTGTAAAGATCACCACCGCAGGTGTGACCGAAAGTCATCCGCATGATGTTTCAATCACACGCGAAGCTCCGAATTACAGCAGGAAGTAGAACCAAATCAAGGTTGAACTAAGATCTGACTAGTTTCTGGAGCGCTGTGAATTTGCAGCGTTATATTTTTTCGTTAGCATTTCTATTTAAAAGAGCAATCCTATTCTGGATTAGATACATCCGTTATTGTTTTACAATTCAATACCTCATCGGACCGAAATAAGAAGTGCGGGTTCCCAAATTGCTCATGCCCTCTCTTCTTGGGAGTTGATCAAGGGTAAATAACCCGTTGCGACAGAATTCCATCGTTGGTCTGATATTGGTTACCCACAATTACTGGAGGTGAACTTAATTCTCTTGAATAAGAGAATCATTTATCTTCAGGCTCCTTTTGGTTAGTTCGTTTTTTAATCACTTCATAATCTTTTTATGAAAACGAGAATTGCTCCGCCACTGATTTTTGCTTTTGTGGCTCTTCTTAAACTTGGAGCCTCAGCACAAACCACAACACTCACCTTCAATAACCCGGCACAGAATGGTGGCACCAACTCTTTTACGGTTCCTGCCGGGGTAACCTCAATCACTGTTCAATGCTGGGGTGGTGGTGGCGGAGGTGGCAACAGTAATAATGGCACAGGTAATGGCGGTGGCGGGGGGGGTGGTGGCGCATTTGCACAAAAAGTTTTTACCAGTTTAACTGCCGGCACTGTTTACACCATAAATGTTGGAGCAGGAGGTAGCGGAGCTCTGGCAAGTTCAACAACTCTTGCCATCGATGGTAGCGATTCGTGGTTCTCTAATGCTACCACTGTAATGGCGAAAGGGGGAACACATGGACTTAACAACAGTAACTCAGGAGGAGCAGGTGGATTAGGTATTGGAACAAGCATTGGTGATGCCGGATTTATTTTCTCTGGAGGAAGCGCAGGTAACGGATCTAACAATGGCGGAAGTGCGGGTGGTTCCTCAGCTGGTACAGCCGCAAATGGAAGTAATGGAGCTAATGCTGCAACAAACGGAAACATCACCGTTGCAACGACTGCGCCAAGTGGTGGTGGAAATGGTGGACGAGGAAATAGTGGATCTGCTACTAACGCGGGAAATGGAGAAGCAGGCTCCGCTCCCGGTGGTGGCGGTGGCGGCAGTGATGACGTTGCATCTAAATTTGGTGGAAGTGGCGCGAATGGTCAAGTAGTGGTAACATACACATTGCCTAACGTTACAGGCCTCTCCGCTGCTGCTGCTAATACGTGCTCTGGCAGCAGTGCAACAGTAACAGTAAGTTCTTCTAACTTATCGACAGGTACTTATACCATTACCTATAATGTTTCGGGAACGAATTCCGTTTCTTCCACCACCGCAACGATATCATTCACTTCCGGATCTCCCGGAACCGGAACATTTACAACATCATCTCTTGTAACCGCAGGCGCAGCTAATGTTGTTAACGTAACCAAGTTTACAGATCAATCCACAAATAACTCTTCTTCATTGTCTGTTGGTACTGCAGCATTCACAACCAGCAGTGCTCCCGCAATACCTGAATCAATAACCGGAACCACGGCACAATGCGCATCAACTTCAGCGCTCACATACAGTATAACCGCGGTAGCTAATGCAACAACCTACACGTGGGCAGTGCCAACGGGTTGGTCAATAACTGCTGGACAAGGAACTACTTCGGTCACAGTAACGTCCGGAGTATCAGGACAAAATGGAAATGTCACTGTAACCGCAAGTAATAGTTGCGGCACAAGTGCTGCTTCAACTCTTGGAGTAACATCTTCTTTCTGTTCTAAAACTTATTACAGTCTTGGTGGCAATTGGAATTCAAGTGGCAGTTGGTCTACTGTCAGTCATGCTTCTTCAACCAATACAGGAACATACCCGGTAGCAGGAGACATCGCATTAATTGGTGGTTCAAATACGATCACTGTGCAAGCCGGAACTTCGATGGCTGCTGCTTCCGTGGCCGTAAGCGATGATGCCTCCACCTCTATTTTAGCAATCAGTAGCGCAGCAAGTCTTACCATTTCCGGAGATCTTACAGTGAATACATCTGGTTCCCTCTCGAGTTCAACAACAGGAACTGTTGTGTTTAATGGATCTTCAGCACAAACAATTAGTGGATCGGGTTCTCTCAACTTCGGTAATGTCATAATGAGCACTACAGGTGCAACTAATGTTGCCGTGAGCAGTAACATCACGGTGAATGGAACAATTTCCTGGACTGCGGATGGATTATTAGTGGTTGGATCAAATTCTAACGTAACTCTCGGAACACAAGCAACACCTATCAGTAGTCCAACTTCTGCGCGTTACATTCAATTGGATGGAGCATCAGGATCGAACAGCAACCTACTCAGAACAACAAGCAACTCAATTACCCAATGGCAGTTTACATTTCCTGTTGGAACAGCCAGCGGTGGTTACACTCCATTGACAATACCAATCATTTCCGCAGGTAATCTTCCAACCAATAACAGTACGCTTTCAGTAAAACCAATTGTCACAAGTGATTTAACCGGACGTTTGAAAAGAACTTTCAGGTTAACAGTGGTTGGGAATACCAATGCAACAACATTTTCAAATGGAGCTTTTAGTTATAGTGATGCAATGGATGTTTCTTCTGGCGATGCAGAAACAGATTATACTACCGGATGGCTACTCGTTTCCGGAGGCACTTGGTCAAGTGATGCAGGAACAGTAAACACAACTACCAATACTTTTACAATCATTGGTGGAACCACAGCCACTGCCTCTCTTAGCACCGGCACTTACTACTATACCTGTGGAAGTACAGTTAACGCACAGCATACATGGTACTCGTATCAAACCGGAAACTACTCTGACTTTAATACATGGACTCTCGATCCCTCCGGAACAACTTTTGATAATGCACTTAATATTTATCCAACCATTGGAGATGAAATTCATATCCTGAATGGTTTCACCGTTACGGTTGATATCTCTTCACAAAATTTATCAGCTACAACTATTAATGGTGGCGGCACTTTAGATCTCTCAACTACTACAGGTCATACCCTTGGCGTAATAACAGGTACTGGTCTCCTCAGGGAAAAAGGTTCAACCCTCCCCTCGGGTACCTATACCGATTTTGTTTCTACATCAGGCGGGACAATTGAATACTATGATGCAGGCGGGAATTTGCCAACCGCTCAGACTACTTACAATAAACTGTTGATGACGAACAGCACCGGCTCTAACATCAGTTATGTTCTTGTTAGTGATATGACCGTGAATGGAACTCTGAACTTGACCGCAACCGGATCGGGAACAGTTACGTGGCAAATCAATGATGCATCGAATACTCAACGCACCATTACTCTCAATAGTGATTTGACAGTTGGTTCAGGTGGAGCAATTACTACTGGCAACGGAAACTCAACATCTACATCTCAACACAGTCTTACTTTTTATGGAAATTTCACCAACAATGGTATCGTTCAATTTTTTGATCCAACGGATGCCTCTTTTTCTTCAGCGAACTATACTTCTGGTGCCATTTATACTACTGCATTAAAAGGTAATGCAATCAACGTTACATTTTCTGGCGTCACCAATAAAGTACTCACGTGTAATGCTCAGACAGATTTTTATCGGTTAATTCTAAATAAAGGAACAGGACAACAAGCGATGCTTACCGTTAACTCTGCAAGCACATCCAATTTTCGTTTGTTTGGTCCTAATAATCAGGCACGCACCGGCTCGGCACCGAACTATGTTTCAAATAATAATCTATCAATTTCAAACGGAACGCTTCAGTTAACCGGAAGTATTAACATTCCTTCTTTGATTGTTGACATCGGAGCAAGCAATAGCTGGCCCATTCCACAAAATGGTGCGATGTGGATCAACAGTTCCAATGTTACAGTTCAGGTAGGTTCAAACACAGCATCGGGAGACAACAAGCATTTGCATGTCTTTGGTTTTCTACGAGTTTCAAATGGAACACTAAATCTTGGATACTCTCGTGGGCTTTTGGGTGGAGGTTCAGGTTATCTCCTAATTGAAGGAGGAACTATTAATACATGGCAACTGCGAACAACCAATTTAGGAACAGGAAATAATTTTGCATATGTGCAAACGGGAGGCACAGTTAATGTTGGTACTTCTGGTTTAAGTGGTGTTGATATAACCGATTACCCTCGCTTTTCTTTGACCTATACCACATGCACATTCCAAATGTCGGGCGGTGTTTTGAATGTAGGAAACCCGATGAATGGTGGCACGGGAAATCTTGGAGGAATCCAGATTAATACTGCTACCAGTTCAACTTCAGTAACTGGTGGAACAGTAAACGCATACGTTCCTGCATCTGGTGTCAACTTCACAATAGCTTCCACTGCTCCATTTTATAACTTAAACATTAATCAGGACGGAGCTGGAGCTGCTATTGCCATCTTGAATGCTATTTCTGCTTTTGACGGAACATCTACCATTGCAGAAACTGCGCAGCCACTTACTGTGTTGAATAATCTCACTTTAGTTACGTCCAGTAGCACAACATTAAGTTGTAATGCCACCAATCTTACTGTTGGAGGTAATCTGGTAATTCAATCAGGTACTACATTAACTCCTGGCTTAAACGCGATAACTTTTAATGGCACCGCTGGACAAGCCTTGACGAACAATGGTACTGTTACAAACTTAAATTCAGTAGTGGTAAATAAATCTGGCACACTCACATTTGCCGGAAATACTTTACCAAGCATTAGCAGTTTCACTCTTACCTCAGGAACTTTTGCTGATGGCGGCAGCACAGTGAGCGTGACAGGTACACTAAGCAATAGCGCAATACATACCTCAGTAGGAAACGGGAATATTAATTTCAGTGGTACTAATGCAATAGCAGGAAGTAATGGGAAGTTTGGAAATTTAACGATCTCTTCAGATAATATAGTTGCTACATCAGGAGATCAAACCGTAAGTGGAAATCTTAGATTGATCAGCGCTAACTCCACGCTGAATATTGCTTCTTATGCACTTACCGTTTCTGGTAATATTTATAGTGATGCTTCTAGTGGAGTTGCTTTTTCTACTACTAAAAGAATTTTAGCAAGTGGTTTACATAATGCCGGTGGCTTAACCCTACAAGGGATATCAGGAGATTTACTTTTTCCTATTGGATCATCTGCCGTAGGTTCAAATGCTGCTGTTGCCTACACGCCAATTACGATTAACGTGAGCGCCACTACTCAGGGAACAATAACTGTTCGGCCTGTTAACAGCGAACACCCTAATGTTACTGCTACAAACAAAAGTCTGGTTTATTATTGGCGCATCACCAGCTCAGGTTTTTTGGGAGTAAGTGCGGTCATGCACAAGAATTATACTTTTAGCACCGCTACCAAGAATGGAATCTCAGGCGCAAACTATCGTTCTGCTAGATATGATCGAACGAATAATAAATGGGGAACAATCAACACGCCCTACAATGCTACAGGTACAACAGCAATTCCTGATTTCAATACTGGCACCGGTTGGACATTGGTAAGCATATCAGGTGATCAACTGGATGGTGAATATACATGCGGTGATATTTCTGCCTTCGGATCTGTTGTTGCTTATTATAGTCGCGCATCTGGAAATTGGAATGATGCAACAAATGTTTGGAGCACAGTAAGCAATAGTGGAGCTGCGTGTTCTTGTAGCCCAGTTGCTTGCGCTACGTGTCCGGTTATTATTGGGGATGGTGCTTCTAACAATCACACAATCACAATAGATGCCAACAGCAGAACTTGCGGCACACTGTCGCTTAGTTCAGGGTCAACATTAGATTGTGGCACGTTTACGTCACTTAATTTTGGAAGCACCAATGGGGGTGCAGTGACTGGTGCTGGAATACTGCGTATTGCTTCTGCTAATTTTCCCGCTGGCGATTTTACAAATTTTCTCGGATCCAGTGGCGGTACTACAGAGTGGTACGGAACAAGTTATACAATACCTTCTGCAGGACCGACTCCGCAAAATCTCAGCCTGGCGTCTTATTACAATTTAGTAGTCAATCCCAATGCAGGTAGCACGATCACACTTCCCGCATCTAACCTTACCATTTATAACAATTTCACTCAAGGTAGTGTTGCTGGCTTTACAGGTACAGTTGTTACAAATGGTTCACGAACGATTTCGGTTAACGGTAACTTGACAATATCTCTTGGCACATTCAGCTTTTCAAATGCCAACCCTTCCATCACTACAATGACTGTTAATGGCAATACCACCGTAGCTAATGGCGCAACGATGTCAGCAGCGAGTGGAGGGACGGCCAATGTAAATACTTTTTCTACTCCAGGTAATTTTACCAACAACGGCACTGTCAATTTCAATAACAACGCCCAGGTGAATTTGACTTTTACAGGATCCTCGAATACTAATTTCAGCGGAACAGGCTCTGGCGGAACAATTCTTAGTTTGTTAACTGTAAATAAAGGAACCTCTCAAACCCCAACGCTCACTTTCAATGTTGGCGGAACCGTAACAGCAAATACTTCCGGATGGTTGACTTTATTAAACGGAACATTCGATTATCAAAATTCAAGTACTGTTGCGATTGTGACTAGCGTCAACACTTTCACTATTCCATCAACGGCCAAGCTTAGAGTAACTTCTGGTACAGTAAATATTTTGAACAACGTGAGCAATTCGGCAGACCTCTTACTTAACGGTGCATTGGAAGTTGCTGGAGGAACAGTAAACATAGCAGGTGGAACCAGTGGAAATGATATCGAATACGCTGCAGCAGGAACGCCAACCATTTCAGTTACGTCAGGTTCTTTAAATGTGAACGGATCAATTCGCAGATCAACATCTTCACTCTCTGGCGCATTGATCTACAATCAAGCGAGTGGAACGACAGTAACCGTTAGCGGCTATTCATCAGACAATACTCGTGGAGTATTTGAAATCGACAACAACACGGGAAGTAGTTTTACTTTATCGGGAACTGGTTCTTTGATTGTTCAAAGACCAACTAGTGGAACCAGTTACGCTGACGTTTACATTAATCCCATAAGCAGCAGCGTATCTTCAACGAGTACTGTTTCTGTGGGGTTGTCAACAGCAACTACGCAAAGCCTACGCATAAACATCGCGCCAAGCATTGGCAATTTGTCTATTCAAAATGGTGCTGGCACAAATGCACAGACGGTAAATATGTATTCAAACTCGTTGGTGGTTGGAGGAACATTAACAATACCTTCTCCGTCTGTATTCATTACCAATTCACTCAACGTTTCAATCGCAGGTGACCTCAATGCTTCAGGTACTTACACCGGAGGAACAAACACCACAACTTTTAATGGAACAGGCGTGCAAACAGGAGCTCTTTCTTCAACCAGTTCCTTTTACAATTTGACAGTGAATAAAACAGCCGGTTCTACTCTCACCTTATCGGGAACAGCTCCTGCTTTAAGCTACCTGAATATTTTAAGTGGCATTTTAGATGTGGGCTCTTTGAACCTCAACGTAAGCAGAGATATTACTAACAATAGTTCTCAAGTGGGAAATGGTTCGGTTGTAGTTTATTCAACATCTTCCAATTCAAATACTATTTATAGTTCAGGCGGAGCCTTCACCAATTTGACTTTGGGTGGCACATCCACTAATAAAACAATTGATGTCAGTGGCGATTTAACAATCAATGGCGCATTGAACTTTAGCGTACCCACTCGTTATTTAATGATTGCCTCCAACCAACTTACGTTTGGTAATAATGCATCTATAACAGGTGCCAGCTCTGCGAATGGATTCATCAGAACTAATGGCGTATCCAGCGATTTAGGGGTAACAAAAAATTGGGCGACAGGAACGAATGCATTTAAATATGAAATTGGAACATCTACTAATTACACTCCGGTTTCTTTTAGTTTGAATGTAACAAGTGGTGGTACATTAAATGTCGTGCCCGTGAACAGTGCCCATCTCACTTACAACCAGGGAAGCAATGAACAAATACTCAACTACTACTGGACAGTAAATCGCGGTGGTACTTTGGTCGCAACAAAAACAGCCAATCATACTTTCAACTACCCGTCATCATTAATTACCGGTGGAAGTGGAACTCTCGTGGCCGGGTATCTTGACGATTCAAATCCATCGGGTTGGATAACCAGTGGTCATGGAGGTACAGCCACAACAACTCAAATGGATTTTATTTCCACTCCATCTACAAACTTTCCTTCGGCTGGATTTGCCTACGACTACTCCGTTGGAACTATAAATACTTTGCCTAATCCTATCGTTCCTCTTTACAGTAGATTAGGGCAGGCATCAGTTGCAAATTCTAGTGTGGGTGGAAATTGGACGGCAGCAAGCAGTTGGACTACCGACACTGATGGTGACCTTGATCATAATAATCCTTCGAGCGTAGTCCCGTCAGGAGTTCCCGTAGTTATTCTTAGTGGAGCAAGAATAAATATGAACGGCAATGGAAGGCGTGCTTACAAAATAACTATTAATGGATTGCTTGATAACTCAACTTCAAAGACAAGTCACAACCTGGGCGTGATTGATGGAACCGGAACGTTCAGAACAGCAACAAATACTTTTCCGGCTGGTAATTATACTTCGTTCGTCTCCTCCCCTGGCGGAACGATTGAGTATATCGCTCCAATGACCATGAACAACAGAACTACTTATAATAACTTAAGTATTTACTCCGGTTCTTCAGGAACGGTTTCAATGACTGCTTCTAATCTTATCGTCAACGGAAGTATTACCATTCCTTCGGGAACAACTTTAGACAACAGCACCAATAATGCAAACATGTCTGTTGCGCGTAGCTGGACAAACAGCGGCACATTCACTCCAGGTACAGGTACAGTAACTCTCAATGGAAATTCTGCTCAAGCGATAGCAGGCTCAACGTCATTTAATAATCTTACAATGGCGGCCTCAGCTAATACAACATTATCTGGAACAGGAACAACAACGGTTAATAGTGTCTTGACTATGACCTCAGGAAATATTGTCTCGTCCGCAAGTCATCTTATTTCAATTCCATTGACAGGTTCAGTAAGTGGTGGCTCTGCTTCCAGTTTTATATCCGGACCGATGACAGCAGTTATCGCTGGTAGCACCACATTTAATTTCCCATTAGGCAATGTTACTGCTAACTACTATCGACCTGCATCGTTGACTAATGCAAGTGGCGTGGATACTTGGTCTGCTGAATATCTCGCACAAAACCCGACAAACGGTGGATACCCTAATTCTAGTTTTAACGCGACTAGCTTTCTTAAAGTAAGTAGCTTTGAGTACTGGCACATTTCTCGTTCCGGCTCTACTTCAGCTGACGTGACGCTTTCTTTTAATACAGGAAGTTATTACCCTCCTGATATTGGTCAATTGTCCAGTCTATTGATTGCCCACTGGGATAGTAATAATTCGCGATGGGATTTGCCATCGGGCGGTGGATCCGTATCTCGGACCGGAACCAATACTGCCGGCACAGTAACAGTAAAGAACATTACATCTTTCAGTCCTCTCACCTTCGGTTCAATGGATGGGGCCTCTGGATTGCCAATCATTCTTTTAAGTTTTACAGGTGACGCAAAAAAACACGGAGTAGAATTGCAGTGGTCAACTTCATCTGAAATAAATAATAGTTACTTCACCATACTCCATTCGCCAACAGGCGCTGAGTATAAATCCATCGGAACGGTTAATGGAAATGGAACGACAAATACGCAACACGATTATACCCTCATTGACAAGAATCCGGTTACCGGAAAAAATTATTACCAGTTAATGCAAACGGATTTCGATGGGCACTTTACAAAATCAGAGGCAATCAAGGTGGATGTTCTTAGCGTTGATCCTTTAATTTTAATCTACCCCAATCCCGTGTTGCGCAATCAACAACAGAATTTAAATGTTGAAATCAATGGGTTAAGTGCAAACACACCAACAGAAATACAAATCTTGAATATGCAGGGAACTGCCATTCAGCAAGCTTTAGTAAATACCGATGGCAGCGGAACCCTTAAAGCAACTATTTCTCCTGCTAATCTTGGCTCTGGCCTTTATATTTTGAATGTACAGGGGGCACATTTCAAATTTGTTGTTGAATAACCCTGAAAGGCCAAAATTGAAAAGGCCTTTTTGATTTTAAGGAATATATTTGCTCCTCTAAATATTCTATGAACATTCTCATTATTGGAAGCGGAGGTCGCGAACATGCTTTCGCCTGGAAGATCGGCCAAAGTCCGAAGTGTAAAAAGTTATTTGTTGCGCCTGGTAATGCAGGTACTTCATTGGTTGCTACCAATGTTCCAATTGCGGTTGATGATTTTGCTCAGCTTGGAACCTTCTGCTTAGAACAAAAAATAGATTTGATTTTAGTTGGTCCCGAAGTTCCATTAGTGAAAGGCATTCGTGATTATTTTTCTGCAGATGACAAACTGAAAAATATTCTGATGGTAGGCCCGGGAAAAGTAGGAGCACAATTAGAAGGCAGCAAAGATTTTTCAAAGCAGTTCATGGTTCGTCATGCCATTCCAACGGCAAAGGCGAAAACATTTTTTGGTAATGAATCTAACGAGGCCGAAAAATATCTCGAGCAACTTCAACCTCCGTTTGTTTTAAAAGCCGATGGATTAGCCGCTGGAAAAGGTGTGGTCATCTCTACTTCATTAAGTGAAGCAAAGTCTTCCGTGAGAGAAATGCTGGAAGAGAAAAAATTTGGAGAAGCCAGCGCTAAAGTATTGATCGAAGAATTCCTGGATGGCATCGAACTTTCGGTTTTCGTTTTAGCTGATGGAACCAATTACGTCATTCTTCCGGAAGCAAAAGATTACAAACGCATTGGCGATGGCGATACCGGCCCCAACACCGGAGGCATGGGTTCCATCTCCCCTGTTCCGTTTGCCGATCAAGCTTTCATGAAAAAAGTGAAAGAGAAAATTATCAAGCCTACGGTTGATGGATTGAAGAAAGAAGGCATCGATTACAAGGGATTTATTTTCATAGGATTAATGAATGTGAAAGGCGAACCCTATGTGATCGAATACAACGCTCGCATGGGCGATCCGGAAACACAGTCCGTGATGATGCGCATCAAAAGTGATTTTGTTGATTTGCTTACCGCCTGTGCGAAGGGTGAAATAAAAAATCAATCCATTGAAATTGATCCGTCATACGTAGCCACGGTTGTGATGGTTGCCGGTGGGTATCCTGATCAATATGAAAAAGGAAAAGTGATTTCGGGTCTTGAAAATGCATCAACAGCTCAGGTGTTTCATGCAGGCACAAAAACTAAAGATAGCGCTATCGTAAGTGATGGCGGCCGTGTTCTTGCTGTTACGGGCAAAGGAAAAGATTTGAACGAAGCAATGAAGAACAGCTATGAGTCGGTAAAGAAAATCTCATGGGATGATGTTTATTTCCGAAAGGATATCGGAAAAGATATCCTCACTCTTTTATAATTATTGAAGGCGCGTTGCCTTTCGACTTTTTCTTTCTGTGTTCTCTCCATTCTTTCACGATAGTGCCAAGCTGGATTTTTACGCCAACGTTATAGTACTCTCCATTGAATTGACTATCAAAACTCGTGGCCCGGTATTTTGAATCGTAGTTTTGAATCAGCGTTTGCCTGTAACCAATTGACGCATCCAAGTAGGCCCATCGATGCGGCTTGATCAGCATGTTAAATCCGATTTGGCCAGGCACAAAACTTCCTTGCGTAGTTCCTGGTTTAAGACTTGTGCTTAGTGATCCAAAATCATTTCCTGACACATCGTAAAGTTTTTCCGAAAATCTTCCGTAGCCAATTTCAATTGGGATGGCAAACTCAACCAATCGACTGGCGTAAAAGGTGTACATGAAGCCCACTGATGTAAACCATAAATCGATTTGCTGTGCTGCTTTTACGTAACTCCCGGCCGGAATTTTTCCTTCAGCCACCCATTGATCCAGTGTGGCAACTGGGATAGGAATTCCCTTGGGCGTAACAACAACTTTACCCGTAGATGAATTTATACCCAAAAGCTTGTCGTTGAAATTCTGATTGATCCAATAGTATCCGGCACTTAACCGAAATCGCTCCTTAAGAATAATACCTACGTTCGCTCCGTAAACATTGATCGGAAAATCTTTTACGAATGAGTTTCGAGTATCGATTTGAACATCAAATTTCCTTGATTGATGCAAGGTCTTTAATGGAATGCGACCGAAATAATATTTAAAGTCTTTCTTGGCAACCGAAACTTCGATACTGTCTGTTCGCTGCTTTACTGAATCAGTTACTTGAGCTTCTGTTTGAAAAAAGGGAGTTGCAAAAATCAAGAGGAATATTCTTTTCATAATTGCCTTTTGATTTGTGGTATATGATGGATTACATGTTCACCAAAAAACTTTACCGCCTGTTGAATGTTGATTATACCCACGCGCACATGCCGGTAAATCCCTCGTTTGATTTGATCGTCCTCAATTTTTTCAAGAACAGACTTAAGGTCACCTCTCACCAAATCCCATTGCTGAATAAGTTTCTTAATATCAGTTTCCGATGAAGTATGTTCTACTACTTTTCTCGGAGCCTTGTATCGCAAAGGAACTCGCTGCGAAATTTTAAGTACAAAATATTTTAATTCCTCAAGAACACCGGTATCCTTTGTCTGGTCGATGCCTAGCATCTTTTTTTTAATGTACTCAACAGAAAGATCTTCCGCTGAAATCAAATGAGCCACGATTTGATTGACTGACCACTTATCGGGAATATGATGATTTAATTTTTCTGATGGCAAATCCTTCAGCGAAGAAATCAACGAGTGCCTTTGATCTTCGATAGAATCGTAAAGAGCTTGTAGTCGGTGGTTCATGAATTTCGTCAAAGCAAAAATAGAAATTGTTCTAAATGAGTTGTTACCCCAAACCGCTTTTGTTACTTTTAATAATATAACCACTAAACCCACTACTATTATGAACACCAATTATGCAGGATTTTGGATGAGGTTCTTAGCCTATGTTATTGACTATATCATTATCTATTGCGCACAGGCATTTATTGTTGTTCCTGTGTTTGGCATTCTTGGAATTAATTTTGCGAGTCAGGCTGCTGCATCTGGAGGGGATTTGAGTGATGGAGATATAATGGCTATGGTAGCAACTATTATCGCGGCAGCTGGGGCCGTAGCGTTTTTAGTCTTTACACTACAAGTACTTTACTACTCCTTTATGGAATCATCCAAGTATCAAGGTACTCTTGGAAAAATGGCTCTTGGACTTATTGTAACTGACGCCAATGGAGCAAAGCTTGACTTCACAAAAGCGTTAATAAGAAACTTAGGCAAAATAGTTTCCGGATTTATTTTATGCATCGGATTTATAATGGCCGGTTTCACTGATAAGAAACAAGCACTTCATGATATGATGGCAGGAACGCTTGTTGTAAAAAAGGCGTAATCAATTTTTTAACAATGAAAAAGCCGACCAGTTTGGTCGGCTTTTTTATTTTCCTAAAGTGAGATAAAACTATACTTTGAAAGTCTTCTTTAACTGCTCAACATAATCGAGCTTCTCCCATGGGAATAATTCAACCTTCATCTTCTTCTCATTCTTCTGACCTTTATTGAAAACCTTTTCTACGATTTTCGATTCGCGGCCCATGTGTCCGTAGGCTGCAGTCTCAGAGTAAATTGGAGTTCTTAGTTTGAAACGCTCTTCGATGAAGTAAGGACGCATATCAAAAACCTTCTCGATTTTCTTTGCGATCTCTCCGTCATTCAATTTCACTTTTGAAGTGCCGTACGTATTTACGTAAAGGCCAACAGGTTTTGCTACACCGATTGCGTAAGCAACTTGCACCAATACTTCATCGCAAATTCCTGCGGCTACCATATTCTTCGCAATGTGACGTGTAGCATAAGCTGCCGAACGGTCAACCTTGCTTGGGTCTTTTCCAGAGAACGCTCCACCGCCATGTGCACCTTTTCCACCGTAAGTATCAACGATAATTTTTCTTCCGGTTAAACCAGTGTCACCGTGAGGTCCACCGATTACAAATTTTCCTGTAGGGTTAACAAAATATTTTATCTCTGTTTTGAAAAGCTTCTGCACACGCTTCGGCAATTTTTTCATCACACGTGGCACCACAATGTTGATCACATCATCTTTGATCTTCTTTAACATCACGGCATCCTTTGCAAAATCATCGTGCTGCGTAGAAATCACGATAGCATCAATTCTTTGCGGTCTGTTGTCATCACTATATTCGATCGTCACTTGCGATTTAGCATCCGGACGCAAGTAAGTCATTACCTTACCCTCGCGTCTGATCACCGACATTTCACGTAGCAACATGTGCGCAAGATCCAATGGCAACGGCATATAGTTGTCAGTCTCGTTGGTTGCATAACCGAACATCATTCCCTGATCACCAGCTCCCTGGTCTTCCTTTTTTCTACGCTCTACACCCTGATTGATATCTGAAGACTGTTCGTGAATAGCCGAGAAAATTCCGCAGCTGTTGGCTTCGAACATGTACTCGGCCTTAGTATAACCAATTTTCCTGATCACCTCACGAGCGATGTCTTGTACATCTAAGTAAGCTTCTGATTTTACTTCACCTGCCAAGACCACCTGACCAGTAGTTACTAAAGTTTCGCAAGCTACTTTTGAATTTGGATCATAGGCCAAAAAGTAGTCGATGAGCGCATCTGAGATTTGATCGGCTACTTTATCAGGGTGGCCTTCAGAAACCGATTCGGAAGTGAATAAATAAGGCATATTGTTTTAAGATTTAAAATTCAAGGTTTACGATTCTAATAGTCCCGGTTAAGGAGCGGCAAAAATAATATTTATTTCACGATTTGCGATCAGTCATTTTTGAATCTAATGACTTTGTAAGATTTAGCTAAAATTCGTGTGAAAACGCAGATTAGTAGTTCAAAGCAAACAGGGTATCGAGCGTCTTTCTCCCCAATGAAGGCGGAGCCAACCGCAAAGCGAAATTCCTTAGCTTGATTAATGGGGCAGGGGCATTAGTAACCTGACCAAGTTGCCAAGAAGTCTTAACAACGTAATTCGCCTTTGCGAACCTTATATTTTGATAAGACTGAAGAGCCTTGGACATAGAATCACTCTCCACTAGTGCTTTCGCTAGCACATACGCATCTTCGACAGCCTGGCACCCGCCCTGCCCGAGATTAGGGGTCGTGGCATGAGCCGCATCTCCGAGCAATACAATTCTATTTACATACCAATTTTTAATAGGCAACAAGTCATAGATATCCGTACGAATGATTTTTTCTAGCTCTGCTTTTTCCAAAACAGCAACAACATCATTTCCAAACTGCGAGAATTTTGAAAGGAGATCTTGTTTTAAAGTTTCATTCTGATCAATCTCTCCTTCTGCGGATTTTTTGGTAGCAAAAAAATAAATTCGGTTTTCACCTACAACCACCAGTCCAAAACGCAGACCTGCCTCACTTCCCCACAATTCATAGCTTGAGCCCTTAAACTTGGATGGCACCAGCATCTCAACAATCGATCTCCAACAGGTTTGACCGGAATATCTATAGGTACTCTCTCCAAAAAGAGATTCGCGCACCATCGATTTGATTCCATCTGCTCCAATAACGAGATCAACTTCTTCTTTCGATTGATTTTCAAACTCCAGATAAACTTTACTGCTATCCTGTTGAAGTGAAGTCAGTTTGTGATTAAGGACAACTGTTCCTTGTGGAAGTTGATCGAGTAAAGCTTTATGCAAATCGGCCCTATGCAAAGCATACGAGCCCACACCATATTTTTTGCTTACGTAATCTGTATCAAATTTCTGTATCGGCCTCCAATGTTGATCGGCAATAAAACCTCCGTTGATCGGATACCCACTTCTCTGAATTTTCTCTGCAATACCCAATCGCTGAAACACCATCATTGCATTTGTTGCCATGACGATTCCGGCACCTAAAGGCTTTATTTCAGGAGCTGCTTCGTAGACTTTTGCTTCAATTCCTCTTTGGCGAAGAGCGATGGCAGTTGTCAAGCCTCCAATGCCGGCTCCAATAATTGCACACTTCATATCTTAATCAGGATTACGCATTATCATAAATCTGCTATTCTTAAAACAATAAGGCGCTCTCTGCGCTATAAAGATTAAAGGATTTTCAGGATGCTTACCAGCCATACGAAAAAAGTTTCGTCTTACGACAGAAATAAAAATACAGCGGGTTCTTTGGGTAGCATTGGAATATTTTTTCTCCAATCACCTACAGTTTGCATTTTCACGAATTCATTTTTGCCGGTAAGGTCAAGAGCAATACATAATTGAGTTGACGGATTCAATGCATCACTCAGGTGTTTCAACATTTGATTATTGCGATAAGGAGTTTCGATGAAAATCTGTGTTTGATTCTTTTGCAATGATTCCTTTTCAAGCATTTTAATTTTTTGCGAGACTTCCTTTGAATCAATTGGGAGATAGCCGTGAAATGCGAATTGCTGTCCGTTCAATCCCGATGCCATCAACGCTAGCATAATGGAAGACGGCCCTACTAATGGAACGACTTGAATTTTTTTTTGATGAGCAAAATTCACAGCAAGCGCACCCGGATCAGCAACACCCGGGCAGCCTGACTCTGAAAGAACGCCAATGTTCTGTCCTGAGAAGATCGAAGCAAACATTTCTGCCAATTCAGTTTCTTTGGTGTCTTTGTTAAGAATAGAAAACTGCAACGCTTCAATGCTGTCGTAGATTTTTAAGCTGCTTAGAAATCTCCTGGCTGTGCGAACCTCTTCCACAAGGAAATGATTGATCATTTTGAGGGAATCAATAACCGATGAAGGAATTGTGCTTGACGCACCTTCGGAAATTACTGTTGGGATTAGAAAAAGTTTGCCTTTACTTTCCATTTAAAAATTGCAATACGGTTTGCGCAAACTCCTGGGGTTTTTCGGCCTGCACCCAATGGCCGGTGTTCAGGGTAACAAACTTCGCCTTGGGAAAAATCTTTTTGATCAAATCCTGATCACCATCTTCAAAGTAACGCGATCGGTCTCCATTCACAAACAAGCTTACGCCATTGAATGAGCCTTCGTACACCATGCCTTCGCCAATCTCATCCAAATGCTCGTCAATGGCGTGAAGGTTGGGTCGCCATGCAAATTTTCCTGCATCATTTCTAGTCAAGTTCTTCAACAAAAATTGGCGCACAGCTGCATCAGGTTCATATCCCGACAAAACAACTTCCGCTTCTGATCGCGAAGTAATTTCATCCAATGGAATAGCTTTCATTCCTTCGATCAAACGGTCATGACGAACTACATAGTATTTAGGTACAATATCCACCACAATGAGCTTGTCAACCATAGACGGATTTTTAACGGCAAAGTTCATCACCGTCTTGCCGCCCATCGAATGACCAATCAGGTGCGCCTTTTCAATTTTATTTTCCTTCATAAAATTCTCCAGGTCTTCGGTCATCAGTTTATAGTTGATCTCATCGCTGTGCGGAGATTGGCCATGGTTGCGCTGATCAACGAGGTAAACCGAAAAGTCTTCAGCAAACAATCTTCCCAGCGAATGCCAGTTGTCGGAAGAGCCAAGAAGTCCGTGTAAAATGATCAGCGCTTCACCCTGACCTTGTTGACGAAAGAAAAGTTTCATATAAAAATTCGACCTGTAAACAAAAGTAAGTTATAAAATGAAAATCAACGGGCGCTCAATTGCTGAATTATTTTCATCTTTGAAGCTTCTTTTTTACTCATGGAATTGATTGACGGGAAATATCAGGTACAAGGCATCGAGATGTCTGCCATTGCCAAAGAATTTGGCACAGCTGTTTATGTTTATGATGGGAATAAAATTGTAGAGCAGCTGCAAAATCTGAAGAATGCTTTCTCTGAAAATCCGCTCAAGGTAAAATTTGCGATGAAATCCCTGAGCAACATTTCCATTTTGAAATTACTGAAGAAATATGGTGCTGGCGTGGATGCCGTCTCTATTCAAGAAGCTCAACTCGCCATCGGTGCAGGTTTTGAAAATAATGAAATTCAATACACGCCCAACTGCGTTGACTTTAGTGAAATCGTAGAAGGCGTTGAACTGGGCCTCACCGTCAACCTCGATAACCTTACCATGCTCGAGAAGTTTGGTAAAAAATACGGGAGCGGTTATCCATGTGGCTTACGACTGAATCCGCACATTATGGCAGGCGGCAATTATAAAATCTCTACAGGCCACGGCAATTCAAAGTTTGGGATTTCGGTTTACCAGTTGCCTGATGTCATGCGATTGGTAGAGCAATATAAAATTGTGGTGAACGGCCTTCACATTCACACCGGCTCGGAGATTACCGAAACCGATGTGTATCTGAAAATGGCAGAAATCCTTTTTGGCGTTGCCCGCGATTTTCCTGCTCTGAAATTCATCGATTTTGGAAGTGGATTTAAAGTCGCCTATAAAGACGGAGATCATATCACCAACATTTATGATCTCGGACTAAAACTCGGAAAGAATTTTAAAGAGTTTTACCACAGCTACGGCAAGCAACTCGAGCTTTGGATTGAACCGGGAAAATATTTGGTTAGCGAAGCCGGTGTTCTTTTAGTGAATGTGAATGTAGTGAAAGCTACTCCTTCGGTAACATTTGTAGGCGTTGACAGCGGACTCAACCATCTCATCCGCCCCATGATGTATGACGCGTATCACGAAATCATAAACACCTCCAACCCAACAGGCGATCAAAAAATTTATACCGTTGTCGGCAATATCTGTGAGACAGATACTTTAGGAGCCGATAGGAAATTAAATGAAGTGCGTGAAGGCGACTTGCTCGCCATAAAAAATGCCGGTGCCTATGGTTACTCCATGGCTTCAAATTATAATTCGCGTTTTCGTCCTGCCGAAATATTAGTATGGAATGGCAAAGCGCAACTCATTCGCAAACGCGATACGTTAGATGATTTATTACGAAATCAGGTAGTGGCTGAGATTTGACCTTTGTTGAATCTCAGCCAATAAAAAAATTACTTCATCCTCTCTTTCAAAAAATCAATGGAGTTCTTATAGGCGTCAGCAGTAGCTTCTTTTTTATGTTGCGGATTGCTCGGATTTGCAAATGCGTGATCGGCATCGTAAGACTTTACAGTCAACTTCTTTCCGGCTGCTGCCATGTTCTTTTCAAATTTGGCTGTCACATCTTTATTAATCCACTGATCTTGGGTAGCGAATATGTCGAGCACATCGCAGTTTAGTCCCTTGAGTCGATCAAGATTTTCTTCGGGCATTCCGTAATAAATTACACAAGCTGCTGCTTGTTTGCCCACTGCAAGAGCCGCCTGCATTGACTGGCCTCCACCAAAGCACCAACCGATGGTTCCAATTTTTGCATTCGGGCCAACATACGCGAGAGCTCCTTTCACAATAGCGTTGCCTCGTTCTTGTTTGAACTCTCCCATGTATTTTCCTGCATCATCACGATTAGTCGCCAACTTTCCGTCATACATATCCAATGCGAGTACATTTACATTTCCTAAATCTTTGTAGAGGTTTTCAGCTTCGCGTTTGATGTTATCGTTCAAACCCCACCACTCCTGGAAAACAAAAATCCAATTATTGGTTTTCTTTTTGGCTTCGATTAAATAAGCATTTGCTTCGGCACCGTCCGTTTTGATTTTTATCATTTTACCACCCGCATCACTGATGTGGGTGTAGGCCTTAGGTTCGAGGTGCATACTGTTGAATTTTTTGTTGGAGGCAAACATGGCAAACTTGTCAGTAGATGAAGTATGACAGACTACAAGATCTGTTTGCGCTAAAACTTTCGTTCCGATGAAAGCCACTACAAGGACAAGCGATATTTTTTTCATAGAATTAGGTTTAAGTTGTGAAGAAAGAACAAAATCAATTTACAATCAATTCGTCAATTGTCCTCGGATGATTCGGTCATACGTAATAAAATCGGTGTTTATCGGTTCATGCCCATTTTGTCTAAGCAAAAGAGCAACCTGCGCACGATGATAGCTCGCATGGTTGGCCGTATGAATAATAATCGTCTCTACATTATTAATGAATGGATCCCCCGCATAATTGGTGTAACTCAACTCCCTGTCAAATTGGTCGGTAGCTTCAATGTATTCCAACCATTGATGGTCGACTTTTCCGAGCATAGACTCTAGTTCGCCAATCGAATAGCTGTCCCACAACTTCACACTTGGTTTGGGCAACCCTTCCACGCGGTGCAGCCACAAAGTTTCTGCTGCTGCTATATGCCCCATGAGCGAAAGAATTTTCTCGTTCGTAATGTTTTGTGTTTCGAGGCAATTCAATACGCGTTGATTTGCCCATGCATTGTACTGAAAGAGTCTTAAAAAATATTTCTTCATAACGTGTCTCGCAAAAATACAAATGGGTTAACCTATTTTTAAAATATTCGGTTCAGCTTTTCATGAAGATGTCGGCAAACTGACCTGATAATTTCCTTCGATTGTATTTTTCTTCGGCTAACCTTCTTGAGTTTTGCTGAAATTCCATAAGTTTTTTCCTGTCTTGAATAAACGGGCATATTTTTTTTACAAAATCTGTAGGGTGCATCGGGTTAACGGAAATGCCACATTGCCGTTTTTCAATTTCTTCTTTAATCCATCCTCCAAAATTGGTGATGATCAGCTTACCTGAGGCAAGAGCATCAAAATATTTGTTTGGCGAACCGGTTTCAAGAATCGCCACATTTTTATAGCAGACAAAAGCTGCATCGGTAATGTTCATGATTTCCTTTACGGAATTACGATCAACAAAACCTGTGAACGAAATATTCTTCAACTTCAATTTCTGTGCCGATGACTTTAAATGCGCAAGCATCGCGCCTTCACCACAAAGAATAAAATGGATCAGGAGTTCTGCTTTGCGAGCGGTATTAGCACATTCGATAAAATAATCAAGGCCATTCGCAACACCAATTGCTCCAATGTAAGACACCACCAATTTTCCTTTTACAGAATATTTTTCATCAAGAGCCAATACTCTGGCTTCTGGTTTATAGAAATCGCAGTCGGCAAAATTTGGAATGACATGAACTTTCTTTCGATCAACTTTTTCTTCAATCACTTCTTTTATTGAAGACGAAAGCGCTACAATGGAGTCGGCATTTCTATAAATACTTTTTTCTAATTGATATAGAAAAGATGCAAAGAAATGATTCTTAATAAATCCCATTTGCACTGGAGCATCAGGCCAAAGATCTCCTACTTCAAACAGGTACGGCAAATTCATTTTCCTTTTTAACCGCATAGCCGCAAGACCAACCGTGAGCGGTGTGGAGATGGCATAACAAACAGTAATTCCTTGAATTTTTTTTGCCAGCACCACGCTCTTCCAAGCGTAAATCAAAAAAGAGATACTTCGTTTTAAAAACCCAAATGCATTTTCATAAGCAATCGGTAAATGATGAACTTCAATTCCTTCTAAAACTTCATTCCTGTATTTCTTCTCGTTGCTTCCGGTGATCACCACCACCTCTATTCCCCGATCTACCAAGGCTTTTGCCAAATAGTAAGACCGAATGGCCCCACCCGTTGCCGGTGATTTAAAATGCTGATGTAAAATCAAAACTTTCATCTGCTAATATTTGACTTTAAGGTCAGATGGAATCCCCTATCGATTACTATTCTTTGGGCTGAGGGTAAGCGCGGGGATTTCACAGCGCAAAGAAAAAAGGAAACCTCATCAATCCAAAACCCCTCTCCCTCTGAAGAGGCTTGATGAGGCTTTGGAAAATTAGATACCGATCGGTATCTTTGTGCATGCGCAATCCAGACGAGACTATTGGGACGATTCTAAAGCATGCCGGCCGCTTGTTTAATTCACACGGTTACAAGGCAACCTCGATCGGCCATATCACTAATGCCACCGGCTACACCAAAGGCGCCATTTACAGGCATTTTAAGAGCAAAGAAAGACTCGAGGCTGAGACACTGACTTACCTTACCTCTTTGCTCAACGAAAATTTGGGCAAGCGAATCAAAAACGAAAAGAATGCGGGTGATAAACTCAGGGCTGTGCTTAGTTATTTTGAATCCTATATTTCCAAACCTCCAATTCAGGGCGGGTGCCCATTACTAAATGCTGCCATAGAAGCTGATGACAGCAATCCATTGCTCCGTAAAAAGGCACACGCTGTTCTCAATTCCTTAAAAGAATCGATCGTTCATATTTTAGATCGAGGTATCGAATTTAAACAGATCAAAAAATCGGTAGATAAAAACTCTTTTGCTACGATTATGATTGCCAGCCTTGAAGGCGCCATTATGATGAGCAAACTTTCTAAGACCGACCATGACATCCAAATTGTTATTAGCCACCTGGAGAAACTCATCATCGATATAGAGGTTTAAAAAATTTGAATACGTAGATACCGACTGGTATCTCTAAAATTAATAGATATGAAAAAACAATTATTGATTTTCTCCATTCGTGTGTATCTCAATACACTGGCATGGGTTGCTCCTAAGAAAGCAGGCAACAAAGGCTTTTATCTTTTTTGCAACCCGCGGAGAAGACCGGTGAAGCCGCATCACATGGAGTTTTTGGACACCGCTGAAAAATTTACGATCGATTATGCCGGCAAGAAAGTACAGGGATACAAGTGGGGTAATGGCGAAAAAAAATTATTGTTAGTTCACGGCTGGGAAAGTCACAGCTATTGGTGGAAAAACATTGTGAGCGCTCTTTCAAAAGAGAAATTTACGATCTACTCCATCGATGCACCTGGTCACGGATTATCGGAAGGTACCTACATCAACATACCACATTACAGCGGACTCATTGAAAAAATGATCCTGGAACATGAAGGCTTCTACGCCATTCTTGGTCATTCTCTTGGTTCATTTTCATCTATTTATACCATGCATCGTGCACCTCATCTTGCCGTTTCTAAATTGGTGATGATGGCTGCCCCAGGTGAAGCAAAAGAATGGGTTGACTTCTATCAAACATTCCTGGGCCTATCTGATCGGACAATGAATGAAATCGGAAAAATCTTTGTGGATAAACTTGGTAAGAGCCCAGATTACTTTTCATTAAAGGAGTTTGCAAAGACGATGACTCGACCGGGGTTGATCATTCATGATACCGAAGACAAAGAGGCACCGTATCAATATGCTTTGGCGGCTCACAAGAATTGGCCGAATTCTGCAATGATCACCACTAATGGACTGGGGCACAATTTGAAATCGCTGGAGTTAATTAAAGAAGTAGAAGCGTTTTTAGATCAAGTGCTGTTTAACCCTGAGAAAATAACAGAGACGATCAAGGAGATGCAGAGTCATTAAGTCGTCAAAATATCTTCGCCTTTACTCCAAAATAAAAATTGCGTGTAACAGCTGCATTGAAATATCTTCCGCCAGCAGCATTCAGATCATTGCCGAGGCTGTATCGCTGATCTAAGGCATTATCAACACCGCAGAAAATTTCAAGCGATGTTTTGTTTGAGAAATTATTTCGGAAACCCACTCTCGAACCCACCAGGAAATAACTTGCCGCATAAATAGAATTAGCGTCATTCAGCGGAATGCAGTCGACATAATTTGTGGTCAGGTTCCAATAGAAGTACTTAAAGATGTTTAAATCTGCGCCAGCTACCAGCGTATTCAATGGAGAGCCGGTCCATCGATTGCCAGAGTAGTTCACTCCATCATGCTGATAGTTGGTGAACTTATAATTTGTAAATGTATACGAGGCCCAAAGTTTCAGATTCGAAATAAACTCGGCTGATGCCTCTGTTTGATAGGAGAGAAATGTTTCAACTCCTCGTTGAGTAGTGCTTCCGGCATTGATAAAATAATCTGCATTAAAAATATTTTTTTGACTTACGATAGCTTGAGCCAGTTCGAAATCATAAGCCACAACGTCAAATGAAAAATTCTTTCCAACTGATCCTCGAAATCCAACTTCGTAATTAATTCCCTGCTCAGGTGAAAGCGTATTGTTATAAACTCCCGTTGATGGCCGTACTTCTGCTTGAGTCGGGGCCGAAAATCCCTTACTCACTGATCCAAATACTGAAAATGAGTTGAATTTTTTAATCAGTGCTAATCTTGGAGAAAAAACAGGATCAAAATTCCGATGATCATTTCCAGTTGGCAAACCGGCAAGTCTTTCGAATTGATATTTCAAGAAATTCGCACTTCCTCCAATCGTTGCATACCAATTATTAGGCAAGTCGATTTCCAATTGAGTGAATACAAGAAATGAGTTTGAAGTCAACCGGTCATCTGTTTGTGTAGTATCGCGAACTCCATTCTTGTTTCCATAATCCGTCAGTGGCGAATAAAAGTATTGATACTCTCCACCGAATGTTAGTTTTCCTTTCCAGGTATTTCGTTCAAACTCATATCGCGTGTTTGTGCGTCCTCCAAAATTCTGTTCAGTTCTTCTTTCATAATTAAGAATGGATGGATTTGTAAAATCAGTGTTCGATCCATAAACACCAATTCGCGATGACCAACGAGAATTCCACTGGCGTTCGTACGAAGACGAACCATAAATTGTCTTGTTATAAATCGCTGCTTGTTGTTGAATGGCTCCTGGCAAAGCACCCGAGGGTCGTGCTAGTTTTGGATCAGCATTGAATTGAGTCAACGTCAAGCCACCGGGTGTTTGATAGTAGAGGTCTGTGTAAAAAAGAGAAGTTTGCAAACTGCTTTTTTCATTGATTGAAAACTTTCCCTCCACATTCACAGCATCACGTCTCATCGCTGACTGCTGACGATAACCATCAGATTGCTGATGAGCATAGTTCATGAAGACTTTATTTCTCGCGTTTCCAAAAGCGCCACTTGCCTGATAACGTTGAAGGCCAAAACTTCCTCCGCTTACCGATAATTGAAATTGATTTTCTTTAGCAAGAGGATTGTTCAGCAATACCACGCCTCCGGTTCCCGCTCCATATAAACTTGCTCCTGGTCCTTTAATGATCTCTGCTCTGCCAAATGCATCGAAGTCGAGCAAATTGAGATAGGTGTTTCCACCACCATCGGTGAGGGGTAATCCATTCCAATAAAATTTTACATTGCGAACTCCAAAAGGTGAACGAAGGGTGCTACCGCGAATAGAAAAGCGATAACTTCCGGGTGAGCGTTCTTCCATTCGCACACCGGGAATGGTATTCATGACTGATACAACGGATGAATTATTGAATCTGTTAAAATCCTTTTCTGTAACAATGGTGAGAGATACCGGAGATTCTTTTAAAGTGCGATTATATTGATAGGCCTTTACAACAACTTCATTTAGAACTTTTGTTGAATCATTTTGCAATTGTTGAGCTGCCAGAGGGAAACTGAAAAGAGCACAACCCCAAAGCAAGCGCTTTCTCATTCACTAAAACACTGAAATGACTTCTTCAACCGTTTTAGTGTTCGAAAAATAATTCAACAGCTTCAACATCACTCGATCGACCAACGTGTCGGGGCAAGACGCTCCACTGGTAAGAACAATTTTCACCGGGCCCTTGTCCGGAAGGAAATTGAACGTTGATTTTTTTTCTTTCTGATGATAATTGAAATGATGAATCTCGCTCGAAGATTTTATTTCATTTTCTGAATTGATAAAATAGGTTGGGAAATTTCGTTCGCAAAGCTCTACGATGTGCGAGGTGTTGGAGCTGTTATATCCTCCCACCACAATAGCCAGGTCTGCTTCTGTCTTGAGCAGCTCGTAAGTTGAATCCTGATTGTCGTTAGTGGCGTAGCAAAGTGTATCACGCGTGTCGGCAAAGTGATCTTTCAAACTTGCTTCTCCGTATTTTTTGATCATGGCTTGCTTAAAGAAATCCGCAATTGCTTGAGTTTCTGTGGCCAGCATGGTGGTTTGATTTACAACACCTACTCTTCTCAAATCTTTTTCAACATCAAATCCTTTTGAAAACTTTCCTTCATATTCTTTATAAAACTCTTCATTGGTTTTTCCTTCTGTTAAATACTTCGCTAGTCGCTTAGCCTCCTCCATATCTTGCACAACCACCGATGCTCCATTGTGCGCACTGTGTGAAAATGTTGCACGTGTTTCTTCATGCTTTGGCTTACCATGAATGATGATGGTATAATTCTCTTTCCCCAGTTTCTCTGCGCGCGTCCATACTTTTTCTACAAACGGGCAGGTGGTGTTATACTTCTGAACTTCCACGTTCTTATCCAAAAGGAAGTTTTCAATTTCTAGTGTAGTTCCAAAAGCTGGAATAATTACCACATCATCTTTACCTATTTTTTCCCAGGGAATAAATTGTGTTCCATCCGTATCGGTAATGAATTTTATTCCACGGCTTTGCAGATCTGCATTCACCTCTTGGTTGTGAATCATCTGGCTTAGCAAGTAAACATTCTTGTCAGGGTTTTCTTCAAGGGCACGATAACTGATCTCTATTGCATTTTCAACGCCATAACAAAAACCGAAATGGCGAGCGAGAATAAATTGAACAGGACCGAAATCCAGAACAGCCGGAGAAAAATCTTGCTTGCGATAATCCTTCGTTCTGCGTGTTTCTTTTATCCTTCCGGTGATGGAAGAACGGTAGTAAGCCGGGATGTCAAATTTTTTGATATGCGGTGAATTAAGATTTCAAAGTTAAACGCAATGTCACTAAACAAAAAACCCCGATTACTCGGGGCTTCTTTTTTATGCCGCTTTCGACAGCTTATCTTCTTTTATCTTGTTGATTCGAATTTCCTTCGCGCTAAGGTCGAACCATTTTACTTCTACTACTTTGTTTTTGATGTACTTCAATACCTCGACCACTTTGCCATCAATTTTGCTGCGTACGCGATCGCCTTTTTTGAATAACCTTCTCATATCTTTTGATTTAGTTTGATAATCGAACCTCCAAGGTGTTAAAAACCTCCGAGATTTCCATTTTTAAATTTAGAACCTGAATGCGTATAGATACTCCCGGGGGAAGTCAGGGTAAACACCTGCAATGATCACCTGGTCTCCTGATTTCTTCGCTTTAAGACGCTCATTGACCTCCTTGGCAGATTTTATGGGTGTATTATCAAGGTGTGTAATAATAAAACCTTCGTGCATATCGGTGTATTTTGCAATTTTGCCATTGGTCAGCGATTTCACTTCTACTCCCGCCTGAAGATCGAGTGCTTTCAATTTCTTAGCATCCATGTCTTGTAATTCTATTCCCAACGAAGTGGCCGCATCTTTCTCCTCGCGCTTTACCGTTCCGTATTTGCCATCTTTGTTTCGAAGGGTAACCGGAATCACCACCGTTTTTCCTTTACGGTTAACAGTAATGTTGATTTTATCACCAGGTCTTTTGCGACCAACGTATTCAATCAACGCTGTGCTCGACTTGATTGCAGCGTCATCCATCTTGACTACAACATCACCTAATTGAAGACCCGCATCCTTCGCAGCACTTTTTCCATTTTCAGCAAAGCCCGAAACATAAGCGCCCTCATTTACATCTAAATCTTCCCTTTTGGCAATTTCGCTATTCACACTCCCTACCTCAATTCCTAACCAGCCGCGTTGCACCATGCCATAGGCAATGAGATCTTCTACTACCTTACTTACAATGTTTGCTGGAATTGCAAATCCGTAACCAGAATAAGAACCGGTGGGACTTGCGATAGCTGTATTGATGCCAAGCAGTCCTCCATCCAAATTCACTAACGCGCCACCACTGTTTCCGGGGTTGATAGCGGCATCGGTTTGTATGAATGATTCAATTGCTGTGCGCTGACCGTTATTACCATTTTGACTATTTGAATTTACTATTCCAATATTTCTTCCTTTCGCGCTGATAATTCCAGCTGTAACAGTTGAATTCAAATTGAATGGATTTCCAACCGCAAGAACCCACTCGCCTACTTTAGAATTATCAGAATTCACAAATGAGAGATAAGGCAAATCTTTTTGATTGATTTTGATTAGAGCTAAGTCGGTGTCGGGGTCTGTACCAATAACTTCGGCTTTGAATGAACGGTTGTCATGAAGGGTTACATCAACTACATCGGCATCTTGTACCACATGATTATTAGTAACGATATAACCATCGGAATTGATGATTACTCCTGAGCCGGAACTTACACTCGGGCCTTGTTGAGGACCATTAGGTCCAAAAAAGAATTGTTGAACTGGGTCATTTGGCTGGCGAATGCTCTCACCAGTTTGGGTGGAGCGAATATGTACCACAGCATTAGTGACATTTTCTGCAGTGCCTGTGAAGTCGAGCGGAACGGCTTCACCTTTTTCGTTGATGCGGTAGGCCACTTGTGAGGTGGGTACCCCATCGATATGTTCAATTTTTACACTGCTTTTTTCTTTTACAATCCATTGGTAACCGGCCATTGTAATCACGCTGCCTAAGATTGCAGCCAACAGAAGAGATCCAAAATTTTTCATGTTTATACGATAATTAATTTTTCCATTGAGAATGGAGATGAACTACGGCCAGTAAAAGTTTGATTTTTCAGAAGATCTTAGACCGCACGGTTCAAACGCCATTTCAGGCAATGTATCATTTTAGTGGTGTGTTAAATACGAAAAATATGCCAATTAGGTTCACGAGGCAATAGGACTGACATTTTTTCCTTGCATTATAGAACAGAATAGCAGCATTTGATTCATTTTCAAAAAATTTTGGCAGGGATAATTGGTTATTTTTACTTCCCCTAACTGAATTTTATGAAGGTAGTTTTAGCTTTTCTGCTGTTTGTCACGACCTGTTCTTTTGGGCAGCAAAAAGAATTTGCTTGGCTAATCGGCACCTGGCAAGAGGAAGGCAAGACTTCCTACGAAGTCTGGAGAGATGATAATGGATTTCTCTCGGCCGAGTCCTATAAAATGAAAGACGGCAACAAAATCGTTACTGAAGAAATCAAATTGATCAAAAAAGGAAATGATTTCTATTACGTGCCCGATGTGTCGGGGCCACAGGGGGCAATTGAATTCAAAATCACTTCGTTAGGAAAAAATAATTTCACGGCCGAAAATCCAGCGCATGATTTCCCGAAGAAAATCACCTATGAAAAAATAGATGACACCCATCTAAAAGCTACCATTGGAGATGAGAATAAGACCATCAGCTATTCCTTTATCAAAATCAAATGATCAAGACTACCGGAACAATTTCTTTAAAGCGCGGCCGCGAAGCATCTGTTAAGCGTCTCCATCCGTGGGTTTTCTCCGGGGCTATTCAAGCTACTGAAGGCACCCCACAAGATGGTGATTGGGTTGAAGTTAAAGACGCACAAAAAAATACACTTGGCTTTGGTCATTTTCAAAAAGGAACGATTACCGTTAGGCTCCTTTCATTTTTAAAAGACATTCCGAGCAAGAAAATCTACAACGACAAAATCGTTAACGCATTTAACCAGCGAGTATTCACCAAGGTGATTAGCGACCATACCAATTGTTATAGATTGGTTCATGGTGAAGGCGATGGTTTGCCCGGATTAATTGTGGATGTCTATAACGGAGTTGCCGTGATGCAGGCGCACAGCATTGGCATGCACAACGACAGGCAATTGATTGCTACCGCGATTAAAGAAACCTTGTTTGATGCCGTTCATTCCATCTATTACAAAAGCCAAAGCACGCTCGGTATCAAGACTGAAAATGAATACCTACTTGGTATGGGCGTAGTACCTCACGTAATCACTGAGCACAACAACAAATTTTACGTGGACTGGGAAGATGGTCAGAAGACCGGATTCTTTTTAGATCAACGAGAGAACAGAAAGCTGCTAGGCTACATGACGAAAGGGATTTCCGTACTTAACACGTTCTGTTACACCGGTGGATTTTCTGTTTACGCGTTGAATGCAGGGGCAACACTTGTCCATTCCGTTGATGCCTCAGAGAAAGCAATCAACCTAACTCGAAAAAATATTGAGCTCAACGGTTTTGATCCTCAGCTACATGAATGTTTTACTGTTGACACTTTCGATTTTCTGAAAGACAAAAAAGACAAATACGATCTCATCATCCTTGATCCGCCCGCATTCGCTAAACACAAAGACGCACGGCATCAAGCCATGAAAGGTTATCAGCGTTTGAATGCCGAGGCCATGCGTGTGATCAAGCCGAATGGAATAATTCTCACGTTCTCTTGCTCACAAGTAGTCGATAAACAATTGTTTTACGATACAGTAGTTTCGTCTGCAATTCAATCAGGAAGAGAGATCAAAGTATTGCAGCTTCTTGGCCAACCGGCTGACCATCCTGTTTCAATTTATCATCCGGAAGGTGAGTATCTGAAAGGGTTGATGCTTTATGTTCTATGATGCCCTTCAATTAATTAATTACTTGCTGGCTTTTTTGAAATTAAGCCGACAGCCGATTCCAAACGACAATTGAAGCGCCTTGTATCTAATATTCTCATCTATTTTTCCTAACGGAATGTTGAACCCTCCCTGAGTAGTAAAATAAAATTCCTTAATAAACACTTTAAAAACTACTGACGGCTCATAGAAGAGCTGTTGCTTTTGCGTAATCAAAGCTGGTGCTCCCGCTTCATGATGTGACAACCCCGAGAAATCGATCCACGAAAACCTATTGGCGAATGCTATGCCGATATCTTCAGTCTTAAATCCAAAACTCGGCTGTATGAAGAATTTCTGGTAATTGCCTTGAACGGAATTATAGTTTGCGCTTGACCCAACATAATTCAAGGAATCTACCGCATTAACATTACCTATTCCATAGCCTCCCCATATATCCATGAACATCTTGTTTGCATAGTTGTTGTAATAGCCTACACCTGCCTCACCATATCGATGTTGATTAATATGATTTTTATCAACTCCGTTGGCACCCCAGAGCATTCCATTGGACATGACACCAAAGTGGTTTGTAACTGCATACGCTAATTGAAGATTGTTTCCGGTTCCGGTTGTTACTGAGCCTTGAAATTCACCCTTACTTGAAAACATTGGCACATTACGTGAATTAGGGTAATAAACTATTGCACAAGAAGAAAATGACAGGCAGGCCAGGAAAATTAAGTATCTCATTTTAAAGGTTAAAAAAGGTTAAAAAAAATTATCATTAAAAGGCAAATATCTGAAAGGGGCTGATGCTTTATGTTCTGGTGAAAGTGAATTATTTTCTAGAACCTTTTCTGTCATGAAATGCTCCTCCATACTCCGGATCATTTCTTCTCTTCCACCGATCAATTTCGCGAGCCATTTCGCGAGCTTCTTCTACTGGAGTTTCTTCAACCACAACTGAGTTTGGCAATTTCTTAACAGGGATTTTCCCCCGAATCAGTTTTTCAATTTTTTCGATGCGAAATAGTTCTGCCTTTGTTGCAAAAGTGATAGCCTTGCCGGTCTGAAAAGCCCTGCCCGTTCTGCCGATGCGGTGCACATAGTCGTCATATAAAGAGGGTACATCAAAATTGATCACGTGCGAAACTTTTTCTACATCAATTCCACGCGCGGCAACATCGGTGGTCACAAGAATCCGAAGTTTGCCCTCCTTGAATTCATTCATCGCATTGATACGGGTGTTTTGTCCTTTGTTGGAATGAATCACCCGCACCTCTGCCAATTTCTTGCGCTCAATGAATTTGAAAACATTGTCGGCTGAATCTTTCGTGCGCGCAAAGATCATGACGCGATTATATTCGTCAGAACTCGTAAGCAAATACTCCAAAAAATTGATCTTGGTTTTGATGTTGGGTATGTGATAAAGCTCTTGCTCGACTTGCTTTGCCGGTGTTGACTGCGGGGTGATCTCCACCCGCACCGGAAACTCCAAAAATTCTTGCGACAGGCGTTCTACTTTTTGAGGAAATGTTGCTGAGAAAAGTAAGTTCTGTCTTTTGGGCGGAAGCACTTCAAAAACTTTTCGAAGTTGCGGCATGAAGCCCATGTCCATCATCCGATCGGCTTCGTCAAGCACCAATGTTTTTAGTTGCTTTGCCGGTATTTCATTTCGCAAATAAATTTCCAGGAAACGTCCAGGCGTTGCTATAATAATGTCGACTCCCTTCTTCATTTCTTCGATTTGCGTTTTAGGCCCAACACCTCCGTATAAAACAGCTAATCGCAGATCGGTATACTTAGCCAGCTTTGATGAATGCTCGTGAATCTGAACTGCCAATTCTTTGGTGGGAGCTAAAATCAAAGCACGTGGCCCCCCTGGCTGTGCATATTTTATTTTCATTAGCAGTGGCAAAACGTATGCAGCGGTTTTACCTGTGCCGGTTTGCGCAATGCCAATCACTTCCTGTCCACCGAGAATTAATGGAATGCATTTCTGCTGGATCTCCGTTGGCGCTGCAAATCCTGCCTCTTCGATCGCATCAAAAAGTTGTTTGTTCAATTTAAAATCAATCCACTCCATTATTTAATCTTGTCTATCCTGGAATCCACAAATCCTGATCAATCGTGTATATCTTTGCAAGGTAATGAACTCAACTCTTATTCTTAACGCGAAGATTGTAAACGAAGGCAAGGTCTTCGAAGGCGATGTGTTTATCAAAGGTCAGCGAATCGATAAAATCGGAAAGGACCTGCTTTCTCTCCGTGCTGAAAAAATAGTCGATGCCAACGGAAAACTCCTTTTGCCTGGTGCAATCGATGATCAAGTTCACTTTCGCGAGCCGGGACTTACACACAAAGGCAATATTTTTTCTGAATCGCGTGCAGCCGTTGCCGGAGGAGTAACCAGTTTCATGGAGATGCCCAACACCTCTCCTCCCACATTTACTCAGAAACTGCTTGAAGATAAATATCTCATTGCCTCAAAAAATTCGTTGGCGAATTATTCCTTTTACATAGGCGCCTCCAACGATAACCTGGAAGAAGTTCTAAAAACAGACATAAAAAAGGTTTGCGGCCTAAAGATTTTCATGGGCTCGTCTACAGGTAATCTGTTGGTGGATGATGAAAAGACGTTAGAAGGATTCTTTTCACTATACCCATCCCAGATTGTAGCGCATTGTGAAGATGAACCAACTATCCGGAAAAATACGGACGACTGGAAAACCAAATTCGGTGAAGATGTTCCTATTCGGGAACACGTGAACATCCGAAGTGAAGAAGCATGCTATCGATCTTCATCCTTTGCCGTTGGCTTGGCGAAAAAACACGGAACTAAATTTCATGTTCTCCATATTTCAACCGCCAAAGAAATTTCTTTGTTCGATAATTCTATTCCATTAGAGAAAAAGAAAATCACAGCCGAAGCTTGTGTTCATCATCTTTGGTTTAATGATTCAGATTACGAGAAGCTTGGAACAAAAATCAAATGGAATCCGGCCATTAAAACTTCAGCAGACCAGCAGGCCATTTTTAAAGCAGTGTTGGACAATCATATTGATGTGATTGCCACCGATCATGCTCCCCATACGCTCGAAGAAAAAAACAATTCCTATTTCAAAGCTCCTTCTGGCGGGCCGTTGATCCAGCATAGCTTGGTAGCCATGCTCGAGTTCTACCACCAAGGAAAAATCACTATTGAGAAAGTTGTTGAGAAGATGAGCCACCATCCTGCTATCCTCTTCCAGGTTGAAAACCGTGGCTTCATTCGCGAAGGCCATTACGCAGATATGGTCTTAGTTGACCCCAACAAACCGTGGACAGTGAGTAACGAAAACATTTTGTCGCACTGCAAGTGGTCGCCATTTGAGGGGCAAAAATTCAATTCTTCGGTGCTGAAGACATGGGTATCGGGTAATCTCGTTTATAATGATGGGCAGATTGTAGAAGGGAAACAGGGCATGCGTTTGCTCTTTTCGAGGTAGCCTTTTGCATTTTCAATCGGTCATGTTACCTTTGCGATCCGTTCTTGTAAAAAGAGCGGAATTTGACCAAACGGTGGGTGTAGTTCAGTTGGTTAGAATGCTAGATTGTGATTCTGGAGGTCGCGGGTTCGAGCCCCGTCACTCACCCCAAAAAATTCAAAGTCCTGACAGTATCGTCAGGACTTTTTGTTTTTAGTATCTTCACTTCATGATTTCGTGGACCGATTTGCGAAAATTTCCTCTCGATCAAAAAGTCATGGTGCTTTACCAGCACGCCACGTTTGTTACCGCCATCCGCTACTATCGACACAAAGTAAATCTCTATTTATTGGGAACGGAATACGTTGAGGTCTTTGTCAACCATAAAAAAGCAATGATCGACAAAATCGATTTGCTTGATCGCTCACATTCGCGAATGAAGTTTTATTCAGATCAAATTAAATTGAGTTTATAAACACCAGCTTTCTGACCTGAACCCATGTCATGGTCTGTGTGGACACAGACCATGGGAAAATATTCCGATCAGATCAAGCTAGCTTGAAATAAAAAAGTCCTCTTTCGAGGACTTTCGTATTTAACGTTCTTTACTAAATTACTTCTGAGGTGGCTGTCCGCCTCCTTTACCTGAACCTGAAATCGATTGACGCATATCTGTGTCCGCTTGCACGTTTTGCATTTTGTAGTAATCCATCACGCCCAAATTGCCATTCACAAATGCAGTAGCAATCGCTTTTGGAATTTCCGCTTCAGCCTGAATTACATTCGCTCTTGCTTCTTGTGCTTTCGCGATCATCTCTTGTTCTAATGCCACAGCCATAGCTCTGCGCTCTTCAGCACGGGCTTCAGCTACTTTTAGATCAGCAGCAGCTTGGTCAGTTTGAAGTTTCGCTCCAATGTTTGCACCTACATCCACATCAGCTATATCAATGGAAAGGATTTCGAAGGCTGTACCTGCATCCAAGCCTCTTGATAAAACCAGTTTTGAAATTTTGTCCGGATTGGCAAGTACCTCACGATGTGAGCTGGCCTGACCAATGGAAGTAACAATACCCTCACCTACACGAGCTAGAATTGTTTCTTCGCCTGCTCCACCCACCAATTGTTGAATGCTGGCGCGTACGGTAATTCTCGCGATGGCGATCAACTGGATTCCATCAGCTGCAACGGCTGCAACTTTAGGAGTGTTAATCACTTTTGGGTTAACCGAAATCTGAACTGCTTCAAACACATCACGACCTGCCAGGTTGATGGCGGTAGCTTGTTTGAAAGTTAAGTTGATGTTTGCTTTCTCTGCTGATATCAATGCACGAATTACATTTGGCACATCGCCTCCTGCGAGATAATGTGTTTCAAGTTCGCGAGTAGTTACTTGCAAGCCGGCTTTGGTTGCCGTGATCAATGAGTTAACAATAATTCCGGGTGGCACTTTACGGATGCGCATTCCGATCAGTTCGCCTATGGTAATTTTTACTCCGGCAAAAATGGCGGTGATCCACAAGCCCACCGGCACAAAGTACATGAACATGAAGAACGCAATGATCGAAATGAATACAATGAAAATGAAGAATATACCTTCCATAGTTTTAGTTTATAGGTTCTACAAAAATTTGATTGGATAAAATTTTAATGACGCGTACACGCTTTCCGGTTTCGATGTATTCGCCCAATGTTTTTACTTCATAGGTTTTATTATTGATCTCGGCTTTGCCTACCGGGCGAAGTGTAGAGGTTGTCTGTCCCTCTGTCCCTACCGTGAGTTGATCGAGCTCTCCTTCGTTCACTTTGCCTTGGCTGGATGTCTTGAGCGAAAATTTTCCCCAAACATTGACCGAAAACGAATAATATAAAATGACTCCCGAGGAAACTGCCGTGACCCCAACTGTAATCCATCCTACCGAGCTTCCAAAGTATCGGAAACTCAAACCTGCACCAATAATCAAGAAACCAAACCCCAAAACGCCAACCAGCGTGGTACCTGGAACAAAAATAATTTCTGCCACCACAAGCGCAAGGCCGAAGAAAATCAGAGATATCACAATTACCCACTCGATCATGTGGTAAAAATAGTCAATTCGTTGGTTAAGTAATTTGTTGATTTGGTAATTCGATAATGATGATGTTGTTTATCACGAAATTACTGTTGACTGAACCGTTTTTCTTTTAATCGAAAAAGTATCAACTTCGAAAACGATAACCAAAACTTAATAATCATGAAAAAATTTCTTGTGGTAGTTATCGTTTTGATGGTCGGCTTGGCAATCAAAACAAAGGCACAGACTGTTTACTCGTCTGCGAAAGGTGAAAAATATCACACAGCAGATTGCAAACTTTCGGGCGATGCTGATAGCATGACGTTAGCCGAAGCAAAAAAGGCCGGAAAAGGCCCTTGCGGAATCTGCAAGCCCGATGAGCACTTAAAAGATAAAATGGCACAATGCACGGGTAAAACAAAAGATGGCACTCAATGTAAAAGAATGACTGTCAGTAAAAACGGAAAATGTTTTCAGCATAAAGACAATTGATGCAGCGAAGAAAGACTCATGCACAAGGGCCAACGTTTTCGCGGGTCGTTGCAGGCGCCTGGCGGTGGCACACCGTTTCGCCCGAAACTGTAGAGCGTTTGGCTCTTGTTTCAATAGACCAAGGTATTACCAGCTTTGATCATGCCGATATTTACGGTGATCACAGCAACGAAGAAAGATTCGGACAAGTGCTCGCCAAAAATCCTTCGTTGCGAAACAAGATTGAACTCATCTCGAAGTGTGGAATAAAATTTCCCTCTTCCAAAAGACCTTCCACACGAGTTAAACATTACGATACTTCGAAAGAGCACATCATTTGGTCGGCAGAGAATTCGTTGAAGATGTTGCACACCGATCATATTGATCTGTTGTTGATTCATCGACCAGATCCCTTGCTCAATCCACTGGAAATAGCGGAAGCATTCACCCAATTGAAAAAAGAAGGTAAAGTTTTGCATTTCGGAGTTTCCAATTTCACTCCGAGTCAATTCAGGATGTTGCAAAAGCATTTGTCGATTCCATTAGTTACTAACCAAATCGAAATTTCGCTTTCGCGGATTGATCCACTTTTTAATGGCGATCTTGATCTCATGATCGAACTTGGGGTTTCACCAATGGCATGGTCACCTCTTGCCGGGGGAAAATTGATGGCGGGTGAACGTGAAGTTTTCAGCGTGGCTACAAAGCACGATGCATCTTACAGCCAATTGGCGTTGGCATGGTTACTTAAACATCCTTCCAATATTTTTCCGATCATAGGCACCACGCAACCCGAGCGAATCATCGAAGCGGCAAAATCAATAGATATCAACCTCGACCGGCAAGACTGGTTTGAGATGCTGAAGTGGGTGAGTGGAAAAGATGTGGCGTAAATTTTTCCTGATCAAAAGACTTTTACGTTGCCATGAAATTACTTCCATTCAGCTGGCTTGATCTTAAGCAACTCAACAACAAACCGGTGATCGTAATGATCGTGAGCGTATGTTGCCTAATCGGGATGAATTTTTTCACTAACGCAAGCGCAATACCATTTCTTGCCAAACTGTTTCAGGGCAAGCAGTATCTTTTTTTTCATTACTTGTATTGGGCTATGGCGACCATATTCTTCTATATGGCATTGCCCATTTTGGCAATTAAGTTTCTATTCAAAGAGCGCTTAAGAGATTACGGATTAAAGCGCCAGCAATTTTTCGGCTATTACAAAGTCTACTTGCTGGTATTTCTATTCATATTTCCGCTGATCTTCCTAGTATCTTATTCTCTTGAGTTCCAATCAGCATATCCATTTTATGTTCCCCCGAATGGCGGCCTAATGCCCCGTTATTTTATTTGGGAAGTATTTTACGCTTTACAATTTTTTGCCTTAGAGTTTTTCTTCCGCGGCTTTATGGTTCACGGATTAAAAAAAGAATTGGGTTTGTACTCAATTGTTGTGATGACAATACCTTATTGTATGATCCATTTCGGAAAGCCATTGCCTGAATGCTTAGGCTCAATCTTCGCTGGAATATTTTTAGGGCTTATGAGTTACAAGACCCAATCCATCTGGATGGGCTCGCTATTGCATGCTGCCGCTGGTCTAAGCATGAATTGGCTTAGTCTTTGGCAAAGAGGGTATTTCTAGTTCAACCCAATAAAAACTCCATCTCCACCAGTGCGAATAGGGAAGCTCTCCAGGTCTGCACTCCTTTGGTCAACTTCTCGCCCGCTATCGAGATGATAGGTGTGTTGATGCAGTGGGCAAACCAAATCTCCCAATTTGTTTATGTCACCCAAGTGTAATGAGCCTTCGCTGTGAGTACAATTGTTTTGCACTCCAAAAATCTTTCCCTCGTGTTTTACAAGGCAGATGCTTCTTCCATGCACTTTCAAAAGTTTTGGCTGGTCTTCGGCTAAAACTCTTTCGGCATCCGATGTGCTTTCAAAAATTTTTATCCAGTCCATGCTTATTCGTTAATAGTTAAACGTTAATCGTAAGGTGAATTTACTTTGAAAACTACACAACACCAATCGATTGTCGACCAACGATTAACTATTAACGATCAACGATTAACTTTTTTTCTGATACTTCCAGTTTCTGCCCTTGCCCTCAGCAATCCATTCAAGTGCTTGAGCGATTCTCTTTGCGCGAGTTTCATCTGTCTTTGCTTCTTCAAACCAGTCTATATAATCTTTGCGGTTGGTGTAGCTGAAGTTTTTGAAAACTTCGTTAGCCAGCTTGTCTTTATTCAACTCCTTTTGAAAATAGGCGGGAGTTGAAATGGTCTTCGAGCCCTTTGGTGTAACCTTAACCTTACGCTTTACTCCTTCGTCATTGAGTTTTACAGCTTGCTTGATGAAGCCGATGAGGACTCTGTCCGAAGGCAAATCTTTCAATGAAGTGATGCGGTCGAAGTTGCCCATGCTTCCTTTATCCTCAGGTTGAAGAATCTTTTTCGGATCATCCATGAGCGATGCTTTCCAAAATCCGAAAGAGCAATGCTGTTTGAAGGCGGCCATGCTACAGAACACGCCTTTGTAATCAAAGTTGGGAAATCCCCACTTGATTGTCTCTGTCACTTCCGGGCACGCCTCATGCACAAGCGAGCGCAAATGTTTTAGAATCGGTTTTGCAAACTCAGCCGACTTGGCGATGTAAGCGTCTACGCGTTTGTCTTTGGATCCCATAAATTAACAGCTTACAGTTTTTTAAAACTCTCTAATTCATTAACCAATAATTGCGTTCCGTACGACCTCGCGAATTCAAAACTTTGAATCAGGCTACTCATCCGATTTGCTCCTAAATGATTTTTATAAAAATGGAGCCTGTTTCTCATTTTATTTATATTTTTTAAATAATTGAGAAAATCCGCATTAAGATTAACAACACTTTGGTATTCTTCTTTTAAGGTTTGGGAGAACGATATTGTCTTAAAGTTCTCAAGCCCTTCTAAATACCACTCGTCATGCGGCCTATCCTGCTTAAACTGATTAAATTCTGTAAACTCAGCTATCGATATAGGTTGATTTTTTTGACGCTCCGCGAGAATCCTGTTTTTCTTCTTATCAATCGAATGAACCAAGTATCCTTTCGATAGTAAAATTGCCTTATTGAAGTTTTCAAATGCAATACAAATCTTAATTTGATCAATAAGCTTCTCGTAGTGCATTACTTCCCAATATTCTTTGCTCGGTTCGTCTTTAAAGCTATTAGCAAAAGCTTCAAGATTTTGGAACACGTAGACTCTCTTATATATCATATGAGAATAACTTAGAAGTTCCCACACTACTTTTGACCTCTGCTCTTCGTTCAGATATACTTTTGTGTCTTCTAAATATTTTTTCTCACCAATCATATCACTAAAAGATTAATAAAACGCATCCTCGAAATGCACAATCTCTCTTTCGCCATGTTGCTCTCGGATTGAAACAATATCATACCTCACATTGCCTTGCCAATTTTTTTGATAGGTGTATTCTTCGGCTCCGTCAATAACATTCTTTGCTTTTTTGTAGTCCACAAAATCTTCCGGGTAGCCAAAGGCATCAGAGCTTCGCATTTTCACTTCCACAAAAATCAACCAGTTATTTTTCTTCACGATCAGATCAATCTCCGAGCGCTTGTGCCGGTAGTTTCGCTCAACGATTTCAAAACCTTTGGACACTAAAAATTCGGCTGCGAGCATTTCGCCTTCCTTCCCCTTTTTTATTTTGTCGCTCACGAGATTGTTTTACCTTTGAAAATTAAAGTTAAAATAAAGAATGAAGAAACTCATCGAAGGTTTTACTCAGCAGTTAGCACACGCCTTGAAGCTCGGTCAGACCGTGGATTTGGTTCGGCCCGGCAGCGACATTCGTAATGTGCTCATCACCGGCATGGGTGGCTCCGGTATTGGTGCAAACCTGGTTGAGTCGCTTACGTTCGGCCGAGTACCCATTCCAATTACAGTTTCGAAAGGATATAATATCCCACAGTTTGTGAGTCCGCATACTCTTTTCATTGCCTGCTCTTACAGTGGCAACACCGAAGAGACACTGGCTGCTGTGCAAAAAGGAATGCTCAAACGGGCTCATGTTATCTGCGTGACTTCAGGAGGCAAGATGCTGGAGCTAGCCAAAGAGTATAATTTATTTTACATACAAGTGCCGGGCGGATCGCCAAGTCCGCGCGCACAACTCGGATACATGATGACTTCGCTGCTGTATGCGCTTTACCATACCAACCTGATCGGTGCAGCTTTCATCAAAGAAACTGAAAATGCGATTGAATATTTAGATCGCGGAGAGAAAGCAGTTCAATCCGAGGCAGAATTGATTGCCAAAAAATTGCGTGGCAAACTTCCCATCATTTATTGCGATGAGCGATTGAAGGCCATGGCCATTCGTTTTCAAAATCAGTTGAATGAAAACTCGAAGCAAATGGCACATGTGAATACATTCCCTGAAATGAATCACAACGAGATTGTGGGATGGCGTTTCCCTGAAAATATTTTACAACAGTCGCAAGTGGTTTACTTGTATTCCGATCATGATCATGAGCGTGTAGAAAAGCGCATGGAAATTTGCCGCGATATTTTTGAAAAGAAATCAAACCCGATCATAGACATTGTTGCTGAAGGAGCATCGCTGCTGGAGCAATATTATTATCTCATTCACCTCACCGATTGGATTTCGTATTACCTTGCAAAAGAGAATGGTGTCGATGCCGACTCAATCGATAACATCAATTTTCTGAAAGACGAATTGGCGAAGTTGAAGTAGTTGAAACCAATTTGATCGAAACCGAGTTTGTGATTGAGGTCTTTACTAATGAATTCTATTCTCAATAAACAAACAACCTTCATCGACCTCGGCCTGATTGATTACCAGCAGGCATGGGATTATCAAACAGATCTGTTCAACAAGATTCTTGCTGTCAAATCTGAAAACAGAAACCGGGCAGACAACGAACAACTAGCCACCAACAACTATTTGCTTTTCTGCGAACATCCACATGTGTATACGTTAGGAAAGAGTGGAGATGAAAAGAACCTGATCATTCCAACATCTGATCTATCATCCATTGGCGCGAATTTCTACAACATCAACCGTGGCGGAGATATCACCTATCATGGACCAGGACAAATTGTTATTTACCCAATCATTGATCTTGAAAATTTCTTCACCGACATACACGTGTACATGCGCACGCTGGAAGAAGCGGTGGTACAAACGCTGAATGAGTTTGGTATTGAAGCCGGGCGAATCAAAGGATTGACAGGTGTCTGGCTTGATATTGATAATCCGAAGAGAGCCAGAAAAATTTGTGCACTGGGAGTGAAGACCAGTCGCTGGGTGACGATGCATGGACTCGCACTGAATGTAAATACTGATCTGAGTTACTTTAACAACATTGTGCCGTGTGGAATCACCGATAAGGCTGTTACTTCCATGGAAAAAGAATTAAATTCAACTCAGGATTTGTGGCAAGTGAAAGAAGTGATCAAAATGAAACTTGCCTCATTGTTTGAAATGCAATTGACCGAATGAAGAAAGACATCGAAGTACCCCAAGTAGAAAATGTGACGCTGGCAGTGGTGCGCGAAAAAAACCCTCTCGACCAAAACGAATGGAAGGTTTACCTCATCAACAACAACAATTTCCCGATTGAAAATACTTTGGTTGCCAGCCGCGGCTACGGAGAAAAAAATGGCGAAGAACAGCGAACCTCCACACTTCGGCATTTTTTGGAAACTGTTGGCGCGATGAGCTCGGCCGTGGTTGAATCGATCGACCCCAAAGTTTTTCATCTAAACAATGAATACTGGGTGAGCTATTACATTGGGCGAGAGATTTACGACAAACGATTTGTGTTTGTGCCTGACACCATCTGCGAAGAGAATTTGGTTTTCATAAAAGAGATTGATAAAGAAGGAGTGCTTCATTCCTGATTTAAATCGGTTGTAAAAATTTAGCCTTTACCAATTTCAAGTCGCACTGACCATTGACGAGGCGCAAAGATGAAACTGCCTTCAGACACAAGCCGATACTTCATCGCGATTATTCCACCATCTCCAATTCGTGACGAGGCTTTCGTTCTCAAAAACTATTTTAAAGAGAAATACAATTCAAAGGCATCGCTCAATTCTCCTCCGCACATTACTTTGTACATGCCATTTCAATGGAAGAGCAAAGAGGAAGAAGAACTATTGGACGCCTTAAATGATTTCAGTAAAGGAAAAGAGCAATTCAATATTGAGTTTGAAGGCTTTGGCGTTTTCGCTCCGCGCGTCATTTTCATTTCAGTAAAACTAAATGAGCTACTCAATCAATTTCAACAACAGCTTCAACATTTTTGCAAGAATGAATTGAAATTGTTAGATGCTCGATACAAAGACCAACCTTTTCATCCACATCTCACACTTGCCTTCCGTGATTTGAAAAAAGAGATGTTTGCTGCAGCGTGGAGTGAATTCAAAGGAAAATCATTTTCAGAATCATTTCCGGCAAGCGGATTCACTTTACTGAAACACGATGGAATGTTATGGCAGCCCTATAGCGATTTCGCTTTTAAATCGTGAGTATATTCCTTAATTTGGATGATTGTTCGCCTATGAAAAAACTGCTGGCTTGTACTTTTCTGTCCATCACCGTAAACGCATTTAGTCAAACAGGTTCTGAGATTTTTCTTTTCGATTTGCATTTGCGAAAAGAGAGTGTTTCGATCGATAACCCAAAGAACATTACCAACCACAAAGGCTACGACAATCAGCCCTTCTTTCACATCGACAAACCGCTGATCTACTACGCGTCATTCAATGAAGACGGCCGATCGGATATTAAATTTTATAACTACAAAACTGAGGAGAGCAAAGCGCTTACTCAAACTCAGGAAAAAGAATACTCACCAACTCTCACTCTCGACAAAGAATTTATCTCGTGCATCATACAGCGAGATAATGGTGCTCAAGATTTGGGCAAATATCCAATCAATGGAGGCGAGCCCACCGTGTTAATTAATAATCTTATCGTTGGTTATCACGTTTGGGCCGACAACAGCCACCTTGGTTTGTTTGTGCTCGGCCAGAATGGTGGACCCAATGAGCTGCATTATTTCAGGCTTCCCACTAAATCAGATACAGTTGTTGCCCAGAGCATCGGGCGGTCATTACACAAAATTCCGAATGAATCGGCCATCAGTTTTGTTCATAAAATTTCTGAAAAGGAATGGATCATAAAAAAGTTTAACACCTCCACTCATGAAATTTCTGTCATTGCTACAACTCTTCCCGGCAATGAAGACATGTGCTGGACCATCGATGGGAAAATTTTAATGAGTGGCGAATCTAAAATCTATTGGTTAGACCCCCAAACAGATGTGGTATGGAAAGAGGTGAAAATAGAAGTTTCTCCATCCCTTAAAGGGATGACACGAATAGCAGTGAATAGTTCTGGCACTAAACTGGCAATAGTAATTGCTGAATAGATACGGTATCAGTTCTCCCCAAAAGCTCCTTTAGCTACATACCACTTCTTAATTTCGATGCCCAGTAGGCCTTCGAGAACGGCTGGATCGGATTCAATTACTTTCTTATCTAATTCACCCTTGATAATAAGAATGCCCCCATCCGTATCATTAAAGATTCCTTCGGCTACAACATTGCCCGACTTTTTTATTTCATTAATGAAATCATCGTGCTTTTTTAAAATCTCAGCCACCATGTTCACATTGAACTTGGCGATATAAGAATCGAACCTGATAAAATTATAAGAGGTCATTTGATACGGCTCGTTCACCAATCTTGGAACTCCAACTCGAGGATGGTAGGGTTGCAATTCCACATTCCATCGATTGTTCTGTATACCGGGATCTGGTTTAATCCATTCTCTCACTTCATCCATTGATTTGGATTTGAAAATGAATATGCCACCTCCGCCTTCAAATGGGCCAGCTACCAACAGCTTACCTTCACTTGCCAATTTTTTCATGTTGGCAAAATGCCCTTCCATAATCTTATCCACTTGCTCTTTGGGCAGCTCAGGCTTGTCGGTTTTGTGGTGCAAAAACACAATCACCATTTCTTGAGCTGACGCTGATCGGCTCAATAAAAAAATCAACAGAAATAGTATTCTCATAAATTGCTTTTGTGAAGTTACCAATCTTCATAAAAATTCAAATCCCTTTTCAAATACTACCAGACAATGTAACTTCACGCGCAATGAACTTAATATTTAGTGCATGATAATTATTGCCGACAGCGGTGGTTCAAAAATCGATTGGCGACTTATCCGTAATGACGGTACCATCGGTCAGGCGAATAGTGTTGGGTTCAATCCCTATTACCAGCCTGTCCATCATTTTAAAAAAATTGTTGAAGATTCTCTTCTTCCACAAGTACATGAGAAGACCTCAAAGATTTTTTATTATGGCACGGGTGTTTCGTCAGACAAGAATGTACAAGTCATTCGCTCCGTATTTGCTGAACATTTTCCAGAAGCATCAATCGAAGTAGGTTGGGATCTGCTCGCTGCTGCCCGCGCGCTTTGCGGGCATGAGCCGGGCATTGCTTGCATTTTAGGAACAGGATCAAATTCTTGTTTGTATGATGGCGAGAAAATCACCGATAATGTTGCAAACCTAGGGTGGATATTGGCCGATGAAGGTTCTGGAACATACATGGGCAAGCGTTTGGTGTTTGATTATTTTCGCAACCAAATGCCTGAAAGTTTGGCTAAGCAGTTTCATGCTCGTTTCCCATGGAGCAGAGAAGAAGTTTTGGAGAAGGTTTATCAGCAAGAGATGCCGAGTGCCTTCCTTGCCAGCTTTGCGAAATTTATTTTTCAGCATTTAAAAGAGCCCTACTGTTATCAGCTTGTTTACAAAAGCTTCTCTGAGTTTTTTGAGAACAACGTGATGAAGTATCCAAACTATAAAGACCTGAAGGTTCACTTTACAGGATCAATTGGCTTTTACTTCAGCGATGTACTACGTCAAGTTGGAAACGATAAAGGCATCGCTGTTAGAAATATACAAGAGGGCCCTATCTCAGGATTAGCTTTATATCATCAAAAAGATCTTTAGACATCTGCTATTTTGAACACTACCGAATCATCGTCACGCTACAGCAATCTCGAAGCAATGAGTGTACGCCAATTGCTTCTTAACATCAACCGAGAGGATGCTAAGGTCCCGATTTCCATAAAGAAAAAAATTCCACAGATTGAGGCCTTGGTGAAAGTGATCGTAAGGAAAATGCGGAAGGGCGGGCGTTTATTTTATATCGGAGCGGGCACAAGCGGAAGGCTTGGAATTGTTGATGCCTCAGAAATTCCGCCCACTTATGGAATGCCTCAGGGAAAAGTAATTGGTCTTATCGCGGGTGGCGATAAAGCCATTCGTAAAGCAGTAGAACATGCCGAGGACGATTTTAAGCAAGCATGGCAAGACTTGAAAAAATATAAGATCAACAAGAATGATGTATTGATTGGTATTGCCGCATCGGGAAGAACACCTTATGTGATTGGCGGAATAAAAGATGCTCGCAAAAACAAAATCACCACCGGCTGCATTACATGCAATGAAGGAAGTGAATTAGCTTCATGTGCTAATTATCCCATCGAGCTTGTGGTCGGTCCGGAGTTCGTCACCGGCAGCACGCGTATGAAAGCAGGCACAGCACAGAAGCTTTGCCTCAACATGATTTCTACCTCGGTGATGGTTCAGCTTGGCCGTGTGAAAGGAAATAAAATGGTAGACATGTTGCTGACCAATAATAAACTTATTGATCGCGGAGTTCGAATGATCATGGGCGAATTAAAAGTAGATCAACTTAAGGCAGAAAAGCTGTTGAAAAAATATGGCAGCGTTCGCAAAGCCATTACTAGCTCAAAATGATTTTTTAAAGGAGAGAAAGTTGCGCGTTGCTGATTACAGCGTCAACGGGCACAAGGTATTGCCTTTTAGAATTTACTTCTTTGCATAATACACGGGTACGTCTAAGCTTTCCTTTCCTAAACCATCTTCCTTGCAAATGGAATACACTTCCTTCTGGTATATGAGAAAGTAATACGGCTTCCTTTTCACGGCCATCCAATGATCGAAACAAATGAGTCAGTTCTGAATCAGCAAAACTTGAGGCTTTGGGAGTAGCCATATGCTTCTTCAATCCTGAAAGCAACGGCTCAGGAAAAATCTCAGAATTGAGAAGAGGTTCCATCAAGTCCTGAAATGCCTGCTTCCATTCTCCACCATGCGCTTCAGCTTTGAATCCATGGAGTTGATGAACCCGAAGATGTGCTACTTCGTGAATATAAGTCATCAAAAACAAACAAGGGTGTAGGTCGCGGTTAACGGTAATCTGAGGTGTATGCCCTGTTCTACAAGAGAAGTCACCTACTTTCGACTGACGGGCCTTACGAAGTTTAAAATTGAAGGGGCGTTCCTGCCAAAGGTGAGTACAGTATTCAACAGCATTGGCGGGTACATGCTGTGTTAAAATTTCCTGGATGGTCTTCAAATTCATGTAATAAAAAAAGGCTTTAGTTTTCCTAAAGCCTTCCCGGGAAAATCTCTGATTTAGAGATTACTTCTTTTTTTCTGAAGCGGCTTTTGTTGCTGCTGCAACTGAATCAGCTTTAGCAACTGAATCAGCTTTCATTTTAACAGCGGCTGCTTCAGCCATTACTTTAGCGGTAGAATCAGCTTTAGCAACTGAATCAGCTTTCATTTTTTCAGCTTCAGCGGCTTTGTCTTTGCCACCACATGCTACGAAAGCTACAGCAAAGCTGCATACCATCATTAGAGCGAACAATTTTTTCATAGTTTACAGGTTATAAATTTGCCCGCAAATATAAGCGGAATGATCGATTTTAAATCAATACGTAAGAAAAAATTGCAAATAGTAGATAAACTGGCCTCAAAGTTACCCGATCATGCCCTTCGCAATCGCTTGCAGTCTATTTCTTCCTGAAAAATAACCTAACGGGCGTTCCCTCGAAGTCAAATTTTTCCCTTAAGCGATTCTCCAAAAACCGTTGATACGATTCTTGAATGTACTGGGGCAGATTGCAGAAAAACACAAACGTAGGGGTCTTGGCAGCCACCTGGGTAATGTATTTTATCTGGATGAGTTTACCCTTAATTGCCGGTGGCGGGTAATGCGATATCTCCGGAAGCATTCCATCATTCAGGGCTGAAGTCGGCACTTTCTTGTTTTTGTTATCGTAGACTTGAACAGCTTTTTCGATGACTTGGAAAATCCGCTGCTTAGTGAGGGCCGAAGCAAATACGAACGGCACGTAATCGATAGGTGCAATTTTTTCGGTCATCTCTTTCTTGATCTTGTCGGCAGTCTTGCTGTCTTTTTCTATCAAGTCCCACTTGTTGACCATGATTACCATGCCCTTGCCTTGCTTTTGTGCAAGACTGATGATGTTTACGTCTTGTGACTCCAGTCCGCGTTCAGCATCAATCACAATAATCGCCACATCGCATTCTTCCAGTGCTCTGAGTGAACGAAGAACTGAGTAGAACTCCACATCCTCCATCAATTTGCTTTTCTTTCGAATGCCGGCTGTATCTGTTAAAATAAAGTCTTTGCCATACATTTTGTAATGCGAGTCAATGGCATCGCGTGTAGTACCGGCCACATCGGTTACAATACTCCGATCAGCGCCAAGCAACACATTTAGCAATGACGACTTGCCCACATTTGGCCTGCCAAGAATAGCAATTTTGGGAATGCCCGCATTCGGATCTTCAATTCCTTCCGTTGGAAATACTTTTATCAATTCATCAAGCAACTCGCCTGTACCAGAACCATTCTCAGCTGATACAGGGTAAACCTCGCCCATGCCCAACTCATAAAATTCATTTGCTTCGACTGTTTTCTTAGGAGTATCCGCCTTATTAGCAGCAATAAATACTGGCTTTTTCGATTTACGGATGATGTTGGCAAACTCCTTGTCATAACCCGTAAGGCCTTGCTGACAATCGACCATAAAGATCACCGCGATACATTCTTCGAGAGCAAACTCAATTTGCTTGCGTATCTGAGATTCGAACTTGTCGTCAGAGCCGGTAACATATCCACCGGTGTCGATAACCGTAAAAAACTTGTTTGTCCATTCGGCATAACCGTAATGGCGATCGCGGGTTACGCCCGGCATATCGTCCATGATTGCCTGACGGTGTTCTACTAATCGATTAAAGAAAGTGGACTTGCCTACGTTAGGTCTGCCAACAATTGCTACTATGTTTGCCATGGATAAAGATCAGTTTTCAGCGGCCAATGACTCATTGGCTATTGAATAAGCGCGCAAGTTACGCAACATTGGCTAATCGTCTAATTGCCAGCTATTCGTTAAAATATCCGAATTGCTTTAGGCGAAGTTTCTGCTTGCGCCAATTGTCGGAAACTTTCACATGGGTTTCCAAAAAAATCTTCTTTCCAAAAAATTTCTCGAGGTCCTGTCGGGCTTCCGTTCCCACTTTCTTCAAAGAACTCCCGGCTTTGCCTATAACAATTCCCTTTTGTGAATCGCGCTCTACAAAAATAGTGGCGCGAATGCGAATGATCGTTTCTTCTTCTTTGAATGAGTCAATGCCTACTTCTGTGCTGTAAGGAATTTCCTGCTCGTAATTGAGGAAAATTTTCTCGCGGATAATTTCAGAAGCAAAGAAACGCTCGCTTTTATCGGTAAGATCATCCTTCGGGTAAAACCCAGGATGCTCGGGGAGAGATTTCTTAATGGTTGTTAAAACCTGATCAAGGTTTTCGCCTGTTTTAGCAGAAACAGGAATGATCACTTCAGTTTTGATCAGATTCTTCCAATATTCTATTTTATCAACAACCTGAGAGCCTTTGGCCAAATCGATCTTGTTAATAAGTAGAATGATTGGTGTTTGGATCTTCTGGAATTTGGCGAGAAGGGTTTCATCAAATTTTTCTTCCAACTCCACAATTAGTAAAATCACATCAGCATCATCCAATGAAACTTTCACATAATCCATCATGGCCTGATGCAATTCATATTTGGGTTCGAGAAGGCCCGGAGTATCAGAATAAACGATTTGAAAATCATCGCCATTCAAAATACCCATGATGCGGTGGCGGGTGGTCTGAGCCTTGGCTGTAATAATGGATAAATTCTCGCCCACGAGTTTATTCATCAAACTACTCTTGCCCACGTTGGGTTTACCGATGATACTAACGAAGCCAGCTTTATGCATGAACAAAAGTACAACGAAAGACTAAATAGTGTTCATTAAGTATTCAGGCTAAGGTCGTTTGCCCTGAAAGCCATTAAATGAACTAGCGATTATTGCCACAATTCATTTCTTTCGTGGTTATCAAATCCATTAACCTCCTTTACTTCGTAAACTATTGTATGGAAAACGAAAGACGCATTTACAATCCAGTACAAAAAGACACTGTTACTTTTTTAAAGACATCGGGCGACACGAACGGAGAGTACACACTCGTAGAGGTAGAGTTAGCAGCGGGAGGCGGAGTTGGAATCCACTTTCACAAAACCTATTTAGAAAAGTTTGATTGCCTGGAAGGAGAATTAGGTGTTCAGCTCGGCAAAGAAATTCATCGGTTGCAACCGAGTCAATCGGCTACAGCTTATCCAAATATCAACCATCGATTCTTTAACGACACCAAAAATCCTTGTCGTTTTCGAGTAGAGCTCAGGCCGGCCAGTGAAGGATTTGAGAAGACTTTGCAAATAAGCTATGGTCTTGCCCGAGATGGTGAAACCAACTCCAGAGGATTTCCCAAAAACAGGCTAGCATTGGCGTGGCTTTTTGAAATCAGTGAAAGTAATCTGCCGGGATGGATGAGCATCTTTGAATTCATCCTTAGAAGACAAGCTAGAAAAGCGAAGAAGATTGGTCTTGATGGTGAGCTAACAAAAAAATATGTGAGGTTCTGAATTGATTTACCCTTCAGAACCTCACCTTATTATTTCAAATCATTTAAAAGTCATCTGTGCAAACTGTTGGGTCCGTCCTTTCTGCCCAAACAAGATGACATCTCGATTGGATATTTGCTCGCACACTTTTGGTCGTACAATTACTTCAACATCAACCGTATTAAATATAGGTTGCTTTGTTTGCTTGCCGTCTTTGTCAAGACTGGCAATTACCACCACCGACTTTCTGGTATTCGTATTCTTGATTTTGCCAACGCCATCATAATCCAAATTATCCGGGTTGTCATTAAATATGAAGCTAATTTTTCCGTTCACTACCGCCAGAGCATACGATGAAAAGAAGCCGTTATCATTGATGGTATGTTGATGTTTTGCAATCTTCTGAGCCCATTGAATTTGCCCTGAAGGATCAATTTTTACGGTAATAATATCATTATAGTAGTAATGGTAGGTGTAGGTTGTGGTACGGCCATTATAATTGGTAACAACTTTCACGTAATACTGCTCACCAATCAGCATGGCACTACCGTCCTTTCCTATCAGTAATTTGTCGAGATCATATTCATACAACTCCTGATCATCTCCTTTTTCTTCCCTGCGCTTTGCTTTTTTGGCCTGACGTTCGGTCATGTTTTGCGTGATGAAATCGATATCAAATTCCTTAAAGCTCTTTGTTTTAATCTGCTTGCTTGCAATATCAACAGTTAAAAAATAGGTGCCCCGTATACTGTATGTACCTAGTGCAGAATAGAAACCCGCGCAAACCAAATTGTTATTAAGAATTTCGATCTGCATATCGGTGATGAAGCGATCATCAAGGCTGAGGGTGTATTGCTTTGTGCTATTGCCCTTGTCACTGTAAGCGAAAACCTCGTAGGTATAGTTGGGTGCACCATGTCTTTTGCTCTTTCTTTTTTCCTTATACTGCAATCCCAGGATGTAAGCATTTCCTTTATTGTCCACCCTAAAAGATTGCACGTCAAATAATCCATCTTTATATGGAATCGTCACGTTCTTCTCCCATAATGATTTCAAATTATTGTCCAGAACATTGAAGCCGAATGACTCCGGTTCACCCTTGTCATAAGGGAGGGAGTAGTAAACCAAGACCTTTGAACTGTCGCGCGAAACTCGAATCGAGAAATCGCCACTGTTGCGATTAGAATGATTGCTGTAATCAATCTCACCAATCTTTTGTTTTTGCTTTTTTGGCTGAAGAGTAGTTTTATCTATCTCATCGACAAAGAGCAGGTTCTTCTTTTCTTTTTTCTTTAAGTAGGAATAAAAGACATACAGCTTGCTCTTAAGCTGCATCACTGAACTTACATCGCATTCGTTGCCGTCTTCTTCAATATCGAGATCAAAAGTTTTGGTAGGGACGAAGTTGTTATCAAAGCGATCTAACGTGTAAGAATTACCTCCTGCAAGAAGGCTTCGATGCCTAACCTTGATGGCATAAATGCCCGAAGCATCATAACCAATAATATCACTAAGAGAAGATTTGCGCGAAGCCTCAATCTCCTGTCCCCACTTTACGGAGAAATTCAAATTTTGACTTTGGGCCGAGTAAAAACAGATTAAAGATCCGACAGCTAACAGAAAAGGTTTTAGACTCATAGGTGTTTTATTGAACCCGTAATTTGGGACTGTTTTTCAATTCAAAAATTACTCCTTTTTAAAAATCCTTACATTGAAACGTATACTCCTATTGGGGTAGGCAAGCCCAACTTTGTACTACCTCAACAAACGTTATTTAGTGCTTAACCCCATTGCAAGGATTTTTTTTGATATCTCATCAACGTTCTTGCCTTGAGTCTTCCAAGCTTTGATAAGCTTATCGCCTTTCAAAAGCTTAAAAGTAATTTCATAGGAGTCGTCAGTTTTTTTATACCGTCCGTGCAAAGAATACCCATCTGTGAATTTAGTAGCGTCAACGAAAATAACTTTTGTGTCACCTTCTCCATTTTTGAGGAGACTATCCAAACGATCTGATAACTCTAATGGATCTCCAAAGGTGTCCTCATCCTGAAAAATGGATCTCAGGAAAATAGGCTTGGGCGTGGGCAGTTCTATTTTTTTGTTTACTGATTCATCCACCAACCCGATATCGAAACTTTCGGCACCATACGGTACTCTCAATTCAGGCTTTTGAATACCCCCAATATTTTCTGCGAGCCTGGGCACTTCGTCAGCACAATACTGGAACAAGTTCATCACATCAATATATTGTTTGTCGCGCAGTGCGCCTCCCTTGATTCCAAAAAGCAAACTATACGTGAGCAATCCCTGACCGTACGAAGAGGCTTCATAGCTCACGGCATCTGCTGCAGACCCTGATAGAATATACATGCCCGTTCTGTCTTTCATGCGTTCCAGCGCCCGGATTTCACCCGCTGACTTTACTTCACGCTTGGCCAAAAGATCTTCGGCAAATTTTCCTGAATGGCAGGCATCCAGGATCATCACTTGTTTTAAGGCAGGCACCATTTTTATAAGTTCGGTAAACTCATGACTGGATATCGCCACCTGGTTTCTGACCACCGGATCTCCCAAGTTTCCGTTTTGCGCATCGGCTGTTAGATAGTAAAAGTCGCTTTCATCTGTTCCGTAGTTAGTACCGTGCCCTGCCAGGTACACAATCAATATATCATTTGGCTTTGCCTGCTTGCCCACGTTAACAAAAGTGTTTTTGATATTTTCCTTCGTGGGCCAATTCTCTTTTTTATTGGTAGTAAGCAAATGGACATTCGTATTTTCCTGACCAAATAATCTGGAACCTGCTTCCTGAAGTGCAAGAGAAAACTGCTCTGCATCTTTCGCTGCAAAGCGAAGATCAAGTTGAGTGCCGTTGTAATCGGAAGTGCCGATGACCACAGCGAAGAGTTTAGTTGCCGATTGCTTTTCGCCCTCCGCATAATAATATACTTTCTTCGGTGGACTCAGGAGGTAGCCATCACTATTATAGGCACTCACTTCAATTAAATTCAATTCATGGTTTCGCAAGAAAGGATGGCCAGAAAGATTAAAAGGGATGACTAAATTATCGGGGGTAGCAACTGTGCTGGCACTCCTTGCATCGGCCAATGCTTCTTTACCATTGATAGAAATTTTGACTTGCCCGATTCCTCCGCCCTGACTCGACACATGAATTGCCAATAACTCTTTTGAGTTCGCATCTGGATAGTTGATATCGATTTTTGGAAATAATTTGATCTCATTCAATCCCTGCGATTTTCTGAGCATCTCTTTGCTCAGACCTAATACTTTTGATAACAGTCCCGGTTCATAGAATCGGTCTTTCAATTGATTGAGTTCAATGGTTTGAAGGCCGTTGATAAAAAACAATTTTTCAATACCTCCTGGTGTTCCGTCAAACAATCCATCGGGCGTTACTGCTATCCAATCATTTTGATAAAGCAGCAACCGCACCAATTCTTTCAAAGTTTGTGTATCCCAAAATTTGATAAAGCCATCTGTACTTGTGGACACTAAGTATTTTCCATCGCTACTAAAATCGAGCGATGATACCTGGGAGGCATGAGCCTGAATTTTAGCGGAGGTGGGTGATCCTTTAAAATTCAAAAGAAGAATGTTTCCATCATAATGACCCGTAGCCAACATGGTTCCATCAGATGAAATCGCGGGTTCGCCATAAAAATTACGTTCCTCCAACTTCAATGTATCAATGAAACGATGATGCATAAAGTCGCGAACGAAGCAGGCAGACTTATCAATCGACAAATAATAAACGACTTTGTTCCCAGGAATAATTTTTTCAAAATAATTTAAGTATCCACCGCTCCCTAATTGCGGGATGGAATCGATTACAGCAAAGTCATTAGCGCTGTAGGTATAATTTTTACTCTCATCATTAAAAGTGAACAATTCCCCATCCGGAGAAAATGACATTTTTAATCCAATATTCTCATGTACATAAGGCGTGCTGAACAATACTTTGTTTTCAAAATTAACCACATACACAGTGTCCGATCGTTTGAAGGCCATCTGCTCTTTCACACGATTGAAAATAATTTTGTCCCCAAAATGTAAATTGAAGTATTCCTTCGTTTTTTTTTCATTCTCAATATCATATAGGGCTATACTGTTCTGCTCTGATTCTATAGCTACTAAATTCTTGTGCAAGAAACTTACAAGGTCAGATTTCAAATTGAATGAAGTGGACAAAAGCGTACTGGTACCCTGCTGAACATCCATGATACGCTCGCGGTAATTTGCTTCAATCAAAAGTTTCTTTCCTGAAGAAGAAAATTTAGCCATGCGTACTTCTACATTATGTCCTTCAATGGAAATATTTTCTTTAGTATTAAAATGATAAATAGACGCTGGGGTTGCAATTACCTCATGACAAACAGAAATGGCATCGTCAGTTGTATTGAGGTAATCAATTTTTTGCTTGTCCAAGTTCCAGACAACGATTGTCGGGCGGATATTCCACCAATATTGCGCTTGTTTGTGTTCCCCATTGTCATCCAGTTCAGCCTGTAAATTATCCCACATTGCATCGAGTTCATTTGGGTCCACATATTTCGAGTCTGAAATCTCCCAGGGGCTGTGTTTGCAAGCAAGATATTTTGAATCAACGAATTCTATTTCCCTCACGGCTACTGTTAATCTTACGGAATCTTTCACAAGCCCCTTCTCCGGATCACCTATCCAAAAAGGACGATAGGTAAACAAATCATGGTTGGTATTATTCTTTGAATTGTACAAACGAACCGAGCCATCATTAAGGCCCAAAGCATAGGTAGAGTTATCGGCTCGCAGTGCTGCTGATGCTATCAGTGAATCTGGAAGATTGACGAATGTCTTCTTTGTAAAAGTGGCCGTTTTAATGTCATACACTTTGAGCGACTTATCTACCAGCAGAATTTTATCTCCACTTTCAGAATAATTACAATAGACAAATTTTTCATTGATGCGTTTTTGAAGCGAGTAGGCTTTTTCCGTAATGCCAAAAAGAGAGATCGTCTTGCTCCCGTCAAAAGTCTGTTTTCTACTAAAAGCGATTATCTCATTCCTCTTTTTATTTGCAACGGCAGAATAGAAGTCTCCCGAAATATGCTGAACTACTTCATCTTTGTTAATATTAAAAACATCTATCCCATCTGCAATTGCCACAAATAATTTACTGTCGCTTAGAAATTTGACTGCAGAAATTTGATGACCTGCCTTGAACTCGCGCAAATAATTGCCTGTAGATGTTTCACGCAAAATGATGGTATTACCTGCGGTGCTCAATAAAAATTTCCCATCGAGGCTAAACTCAAGGTTGGAGATTCTATCGATGTGATAGCGCGGCACTACCAATTCAACCGATTGGGCAAAGACGCACGTTTTTTGAATGCAGAAAAATATAAAAAGTATCCGCTTCATTTAATAACCATTAATGGTGAAGGATGCACAGACACGATTGCATTTTTATTTATCCAATCCATCACTTCTTTCCAAAGCGAAGGCTGCTGCTTGTAAGTAAAATCCTTTATCTGTTGAAAAGATAAAAAGCCAGACTTACCAAACAATTGCAAATAGACCGGAGTCTTTGACAGGGGCTGGCCCTGGGTGTTAAACACCACATTGTATTTAAAAGTGAGGTAGCCAATTTCCTCCGGCTGAATAATAGAGATTCTATTTGTAAGCCATTTAGTAGGATACTGGCCTGGTGTGAGATTGAAATTTTTGCGTGATCTCGACACATATATCACATTGTTATAGAATACCATGTCATCCATTCCATAATCCGTTTGGCTGTCCCATTCATAATAATTTTTCGCCCATTGTTCAATAATTTCCTTTGGTGAGTAGAATGTGGTGAGACTGTCAGATTTATAAACTTTTATTTTCTTTTCGGAAACACCCTGGTAAATAGAGTGGAGCCATTGAAATAGTTTTTCAGAAAAGGTATTGTCTTGTGGCTGTTCTGCTAACGTAAGCTCTTCTATTTCAGAATAGCCAACCTTATTTACTTTTTCAACGCTAGTCGTTTCATATTTTTTAAAGGGTTTTAGCAGTTCTCCTTTAAAAAGACCAAATGACTTCATGAATTTTACTTTGGCCAGCGCATCACCCAAAAAGTAAAACTCTGATTTATCTGTTCCGATAAATTTCTGCAACTTAGAAATGGGCACGTTTCCATAGCTACTGGATTCAGTTCGAATTGTAAAAGAGGTAATCTTATTATCACTAAAGGTCACTGGTGCATGCAGGTCGTATTGTTTTAGGTCATTTTTTCTTACCTCTAGTTTGGTGGTGTCAAGCAAGGGCCACAAGTCCTTGAGAATTGTGTTGGCATCGTTAGAGTCGAAAAGAAAAAGATCTCCTCTTACGTGACTAGCAAGGTGACGCTTATACCACGCATAATTTTTTTGGTTCAGAATACGTATTGCGTCCGAGGCTTTGAAAGAACACACATACTCCAACGGTTGTGTGAAGAAGTGAACAAATTGCAACAGGGTGTCAGCAGGCGGAATGATAGCATAATCAAGGCCAACAACTGGCAGCGAATAATCGATTTCCGCCAGCTTCCAAGCCCCTGAATCAGGCGGAGCAACATTCTTATTTTCTTTACGCGCCTCGTAGAGTATCCCTTTCCAAGCTACGACAGAAGCCGGGGAATATTCGGTCGGGCCGTAAACGTACCACGGATGATAGTTTGCGGTATCGCCCCAGGCTGGAATTTTTTTTATGTAGAGGGCTTCTATCTTCTTTTTTATTTCAGGCCACCCGCGCGGCAGCGCTTCTTTGTTGAAAGAATTAAATTCATAGAAATGGATATCTCCTTTTTTGGCGGCAGAAAACAAAAAATCTTCAATATTGACCTCTCCCTGATTAAAGATTTTGTTTGATTCACTTGTAAGCCACGATAGTGACATTTGGCGCTGAGGCTTTTTTGATTGGGAAAGCAGGGTTGTACAAGCCCCAACGAGAAGAACAAGGATCAGGAGTGGTTTCATGGCTATCTGTAATTAAAAGTACGGATTTCCATGGAGCTATTGAGGTGGAGGATTACCAGCGAAACCCCCAGTGGCTGCAGATGAATTTCCCTAAATTAGTTGGCTATAAAATCGCCCCCCCTAAACATTCATCCAAAAACAAAACCACCTTGACAGAAACATCCCTACTTACACGGTTAGCATCACTTGAGAGTTTGAATAACGCTTGGAGTCAACTCAACAAAGAAAATGAAGATTCCTATGGGTGGACCGGAACAACGATAAAAGACTTTAGCCAAGATTTGGAGGCTAATCTTAACAAGATTAGCAATGACCTCAATCAGAAAACTTTCAAATTTTCCCCGACAAGAGCCGCAATAATTAAGAAGGAGAATGGAAAGTACAGGCCCTTGCAAATTCCTGAAATTAAAGATAGGGTAGTCCTTAAGGCTATGGCTATTTTATTGGAAGAACAATTAGCGGGAATATTATCTAAAAGCGAAGGCGTCAGTTTTGCATATCAGTCTGGTAAAGGAGTCAGGGATGCAATACTCAAAATGAAATCCAGTTATCAGTCGGGAGAGAAAGTAATTCTTAAGGCAGATATCATAAATTTTTTTGAGGAAGTGCAAAAAGACAAACTACTGAGTGATCTTATCCATCCTAATTTGAAAGACTCATCAATTAACAAACTAATTGATGAGTCAATGTCCCAGAAACTGAAGAAGACGAGAGGCATTGACATGAAACACAAAGAGCTTTTTAAGAATGCAGGTAAAGGCATACCCCAGGGGAATCCACTCTCACCTCTGCTTTCAAATGTTTATTTGTCAAGATTTGATTTACAACTAAAAGAGCTCGGCTATTCCTTAGTTCGATACGCTGATGACTTCATTGTCATTTTTCGCTCGGAGGAAGATGCGATTGCTGGTTATGAGAAAATCTTCACAATATTGAGAGACGAATTTTCATTACTAATCCATCCTTTAGGCGATAAAAATGGAAAAACAACTATTACTAATCCATCCGAAAACGAGTTCTCATTCCTTTCAATAAGATTTGATGGGAATAACATATATCCAGGCAGAGAAACTGTCGGGTATTTAAAACATAAGGTAAAACAACTCATCAAAGAAGGGTCGGCAAACTCTCACCTACTTAAATCCATTTACCGTGCAATCGAAAAATGGATTGCCATTTACTCATACCTGGACATTGAAAGATACTTTGACGAGATTGACGATTTCCTGAAAGCCGAATTGAAGAAGAAGTTTGAAAAGAAAAATTACTGGATTAAAAAATGCCGCACATTAGCTCATCGAACAAGAACTAGACAATACGATAAAGGCACAAAGAGTTTTTGGCGAAACCCAACATTGGCAAAACTTCTCCCTCAATTTATGAGACGTAAAAATCCAGCTGTTGCTGCAGAGAACTATTTAAGTTCGAGTCCTACCTCCGCGTGAACTTAATTCTGGAAAATATCAAAAGGGCCGGTTTTGTACCCTTAAGCATTATTTGTTTAAACCGATGTGAAACGAAAATCCTGTTAGCCACCTCCGAACAGATGCTACGGCATTTTAGAAGTAGCAGGCCTCAGCCGTTAGAGGTTTCGGAGCGGTAATATCTTGTCGAATTGACGGGGAATAAATAACGTAAACTGTGAGCATAAAAAAAGCGACCAAAAAGGTCGCTTTTGCTTTAGTAGCGGGGACAAGACTCGAACTTGTGACCTTTGGGTTATGAGCCCAACGAGCTACCAACTGCTCCACCCCGCGATTTAGGAGTGCAAAAGTAGGACCACTTACCGTAAAAACCAAATCCAAAACAAACTTCTACCTCTTTCGTTGTCCGTTTTGTAATTTGAGCACTTAATATTTTGACAATGACAATTGATCTGCGCAGCGATACGGTAACCAAACCAACATCTCTAATGCTTCAGGCAATGATGCAAGCACCTGTAGGCGATGATGTTTTCGGAGAAGACCCAACGGTAAACCAGCTCGAAGAGAAATGTGCGCAACTTTTAGGAATGGATGGTGCCATGTTTTGTCCTTCAGGAACGATGACTAACCAAATTGGCATTAAAGTTCTTACTCAGCCTTACGAAGAGGTAATTTGCTACAAAGGCTCTCACATTTATAAATACGAAGGCGGTGGCTTGGCTGGAAATAGCAATGTGAGTGTGCGCTTGCTCAATGGTGATCGGGGCCGATTGTCAGTCGAAGAAATTGAAAGCAATATCAACAATGCAAAAGATGCGCATCAATCAGTCTCTTCGGTTGTTGCCTTGGAAAATACTGTCGTGCGCGAAGCAGGGAGTTATTACACTCTATCTCAAATCAAAACTGTCAGTGAATTCGCCCGATCAAAAGGTTTAAGAGTCCATTTAGATGGAGCGCGTTTATTTAATGCGCTGACCGAAACTGGCGATAGTCCAACGGAGTACGGAAAATATTTCGATACCATTTCCATTTGCCTTTCCAAAGGACTAGGTGCACCTGTTGGCTCTATTTTAGCCTTCAAAAAAGAATATGCGATGAAAGCAAGACGGCTACGCAAAGCATTCGGTGGAGGCATGAGGCAGGCTGGATTTCTGGCAGCTGCAGGAATTTATGCATTGGATAACCACGTAAAGCGGCTGAAAGAAGATCACACAAAAGCTAAAGTACTCGGCAAAGAATTACAAAATCTTTCATGGGTGAAATCGGTGATGCCTGTGGACACGAACATTGTTCTTTTTGAAGTGGCCCCAAGTCTTTCACCCGAAAAAGTGATGGCAAAATTCAATGAGCACAACATCAAAGCACTTCCATTCAGTCAAACGGAAATTCGGTTAGTAACACATCTGGATTTCACTGATGATATGTTGAACAAGGCAATCGATATATTCAAAAAACTCTCTTTCTAAAAATGCTTTTCAATTCACCGTCACCATTGGCCGAACGCATGAGGCCTGCTACCCTCGATGACCTCATCGGGCAGGAGCATTTGGTGGGGATGAATGGCATTATTCGTAAAGCAGTACTATCAGAAAATATTCCTTCCATGATTTTGTGGGGGCCTCCAGGAGTAGGCAAAACTACGATCGCCAACATTATTGCGCATGAAGTAAAGCGACCTTTTCATACCCTAAGTGCAGTGAGTGCTGGAGTAAAAGATGTGCGAGAAATTATAGAGAAAGCTAAATTTTCTGCAAGGACAATTTTATTCATCGATGAAATTCATCGCTTCAATAAATCACAGCAAGATGCGCTGCTTGGTGCCGTTGAAAAAGGCACCATCACTTTAATTGGAGCAACAACCGAAAATCCTTCGTTCGAAGTCAACTCCGCTTTGCTTTCGCGATGCCAGGTATATACGCTTAAACCTCTAAGCGAGGAAGATCTTTTGAAACTTGTTGATCAGTCACTGAGGCGCGATGAACAATTAAAGAATAGAAAAATTCTTATTAAAGAACATCAAGCCCTTTTGAATATCTCCGGAGGCGATGCACGCAAACTTTTAAATCTTGTTGAACTGATCAGTGAATCAATTCCCGGTGATATTGAAGTAACTGATGAACTCGTAATCAATACCGCTCAAAAGCACATCGCCATTTACGACAAAAGTGGAGAGCAGCATTATGATATTATCTCTGCGTTCATTAAGTCATTGCGAGGAAGTGATCCAAATGCCGCGGTTTATTATTTGGCGCGAATGATTGAGGGCGGTGAAGACGTGAAGTTCATTGCCCGCAGAATGGTGATCCTTGCGAGTGAAGACATTGGCAATGCAAATCCAACAGCCCTAGTGATGGCGACAACAACCTTTCAAGCGGTGGATGTAATTGGATACCCGGAGGCTCAGCTCATTCTTTCTCAATGCGCCATTTATCTAGCTTGCTCACCCAAAAGCAATTCGGCAACTGTAGCCATTGGAAGTGCGATGAATGCTGTTCGTGGTGAGGGGGATTTACCTGTTCCTCTTACTATCCGTAATGCTCCTACCAAACTCATGAAAGAAATGGGTTACGGAAAAGATTACCAGTATGCACACAGCTTTGAAAATAATTTTGCAGAAATGGAATTCCTTCCCGATAAAATCAAAGGCACAAAATTTTATGAGCCCGGAAAAAATGCGCGGGAAGAAGAATTGAGGAGTTACCTTAAAAAATTGTGGAAAGAGAAATATGGTTACTAAATTTTCAATTTTGAGATTTGTAATCTGTAATTAATATGCAGCGACTAATCTTTGAATCATCTCCGGCATTTATCGTTCTGTGCATTTTGCTCGGACTTGGTTATGCATTTATCCTTTATCAGGCTAAACATCCGTGGGCTAAGAATACAAATCGAATCTTATTTGCCTTGAGGGCAATCACTGTCTCTTTGCTATTCTTTTTGCTAATGGGGCCCATATTAAAACTCACCAAAAACATTTTCGAGAAACCTGAAATTGTTTTGCTCATTGATAACTCATCCTCTTTAAAAGGAGTTGTCGATTCGGTGAAACTGCAGAATGAATTAACCACCACGGCTAATCAGCTCAAAGAACAAGGCTATGAAATCGCTATCAAAACGTTGTCAGATAAGAGTGGCCAAAAAATAAAATTCGATCAGAAGACATCTGATTTGAATAACGCGATCAAAAATACGATCTCAGATTACGAGGGAAGAAATTTAGCGAGTATGGTCTTATTTACAGATGGAATATATAATTCCGGCTCATCGCCATTATATTCTTCCTGGCGAATTCCAATTCACACAGTTGGTCTTGGAGACACAACTGAGCATCCTGATTTGATTCTAAAAAACGTTGCCTACAATAAGATTGCTTACCAGGGAAATCGATTTCCCATTCGTGCAGAAGTAGCAGTGCAAGGTCTGCCCAACCAAAACGTCACTGTCTCTGTATTAAAAAACGGTGCGGTGATCAGTCAGCTGCAAAAAACTACTGACAGCAAATCATTTCTTGAATTTGATTTTCTGGCCGATGCCAAAGACAAAGGCATTCAACGATATGAAATAGCAGTGCATGCTGTGGCCAATGAATCGAATTTAAAAAACAACCGTGCGGGAATTTTTATTGAAGTGATTGAGGGCAAGAAAAAAATCTTGCTGATTGCACCTGCGCCTCATCCGGATATTAAGACCCTACGCGAAGTGGTTGAGAAGAATCCAAATTATGAATTAATTGTTCACATCCCTGGAGTTTCTAAGACCGATCCAAAATTGTTGCAACCAAATCAAACTGAGTTGGTCATTTTTCATCAAGCAATTGACCAACAGATGAAAACGTCTGCACTTTATTCTCAATTGAGCAAAACCAAATCCTCCATTCTCCTGATCATTGGAACGAAGACCAACTTGCAGCAATTATCAGCTAATGGAATCCCTTTGCGTTTTGATAATCCGATTCAAAAAGATGAAGTGACGCCTATCGTGAATTCTTCCTTTCATGATTTTGATTTCGTAGACAATAGCAACACCGGATTCGCTGGCTATCCACCGGTACAAGTTCCGCTTGGAAAATTTTCTTATCCACCTAATGCACAGGTTTTGCTTACTCAGCGGATTGGCAGTGTCATCACAGATCGACCGATGCTGCTTTCGTGGGAAGACAACAACCGCAAGATGGCTGCATTTATTGGTGAAGGTCTGTGGAGATGGAGACTTTCTGAATATTCAAGCTCAGAAAAGACTGAATTGTTTGATGATACTTTTTCTAAGCTGATTCAATATTTGAGTACACTCGATGACAAACGGAAATTCCGATTCTTTCCAACACAAAATGAATTTACCGATGCCCTGCCAGTTACTTTCGAGGGGCAAGTGTATAACGATCTGTTTGAAAAAATCTATGGCAACAAAATCGATTTGACTTTGCGTAACGATCAGGGTAAAGTCACCAACTACAACTATACACTTAGTCCGGGAGGTGAGCGTTACAATATTGGAGGACTAAAAGAAGGCACTTATTTTTATTCGGCATCAACTGATGTAAATTCTAAAAAAGAAACGGTATCAGGTCAGTTTACAGTAACCGCTCAAAATATCGAATCTCAAAATCTGGTAGCTGACTTTGGTTTGCTAAGAAAACTATCTCAAGCCTCAGATGGAAAATTCTACCACGCTAATGAAATGAATAAACTTGTTTCTGATTATCAAAAAGTGGAAGCTAAGAGCCTGATTCATTCCGAAGAGTCATTTAATCCTCTCGTACAAGCCAAATGGTTTTTCTTTTTGTTATTGATGTTTATCAGTGTTGAGTGGTTTTTGAGAAAATATTTGGGTGGGTATTAGTCCTAACACAAAAATCAAAACGATCAAAATTTAATAATGGAATTCTCCATTCTCTGATTTGATTGTAACTTTTTTCTGCTGAGCGTTTTCTACTCTTCCAATCACTTTGGCTTCAATACCAAAGCTTTTGGATATCTCGATCACCTTTTCGGCATTTTTTTCATCCAGATAAATTTCCATCCGGTGGCCCATGTTGAAGACCTTATACATCTCTTTCCAATCGGTGCCACTGCATTCGTGAATCAATTTGAAAAGTGGTGGAACGGCAAACAAATTATCTTTAATAACATGAAGTTGCTCGATAAAGTGCAGTACTTTGGTTTGCGCACCTCCACTACAATGTACCATGCCGTGAATTTCATTTCGCATATCTTTTAAGGCTGCGATGATAACGGGCGCATAAGTGCGGGTAGGTGAAAGAACAAGCTTACCAACATTAATTGGAGTGTCCTTAATCGTGTCGGTCACCTTGTATTTGCCGGAATAAACCAAATCCAAAGGAACATTTGCATCGAACGACTCGGGGTATTTTTTTGAATAGTCCTTATGAAAAACATCATGACGGGCAGAAGTGAGGCCGTTGCTGCCCATTCCTCCATTATATTCTTTTTCATATTTAGCCTGGCCGAAGGAAGCTAGCCCAACAATAACATCCCCACTACGAATTTTACTATTGTCGATCACATCTGCACGCTTCATTCTTGCAGTTACTGTGCTGTCAACAATAATCGTTCTCACCAGATCACCCACATCGGCCGTTTCTCCACCGGTGCTTTGAATTTCCATTCCACTATTTCGAAGCATCTCTAAAACTTCTTCTGTTCCTTCAATGATAGTAGAGATCACTTCTCCCGGAATCAAATTTTTGTTTCTTCCAATGGTAGATGAAAGAGCTATTGGCCCAACCGCGCCTACACACAAGAGATCATCCACATTCATGATGATTGCATCCTGAGCTATTCCTTTCCAAACACTCAAGTCGCCTGTCTCTTTCCAATAAACATAAGCAAGAGATGATTTTGTGCCAGCTCCATCGGCATGCATCACGGTACAATAATTTGTATCGTTCGCTAAAAGATCGGGAACGATTTTGCAAAAAGCTTTTGGAAAAAGTCCCTTATCAAGATTTTTAATGGCCTGATGAACGTCTTCTTTGCTGGCGGAAACTCCGCGTTGTGTGTAGCGATCGGAAGTCAACTTGAATGATGTTATTATTTAAGTTTAATAGCCAAAAACAAGTAAGCAGGAGCTAAGGATGCGTTGTACTGATAATTGTTAGAAGACATCATCATTGGTCGCTGCGCATAACCTTGTCGATAGGCGTTCTTATATGTAGGATCCATTTGTGGAGAAGCCGCAGAACCTTTTTGTACTGGAGCAAACTTTCCCGTTTCAAACTCTACACCCAAAACAGTCACTTCGCTTTTATTGATCCTAAATGCCTTGAAGGGAATTTTTGCTTCATATATATACGAGCCGTCACTTTGAACAACAATGATAGCTTCAATGCCATTAGCCAAGCCAAGTCTGCTAGACACTATGTTTTGCTTGGCTAAGCCAATTAATTCAACCACCTCAATATCGCCAAGGATTTTTTTCTTCATTAGAACTATCGACTCCCTGTCATTCTTCGACTCGGTTTCTTCCGGCTTCATTTTCTTCAGTTCGCTGGGGTCCTTTCCTATTGGATATTTTAATCCGACTTTACCTTTTCGCTTACCGTTAGGGTTCAATTTCAATGATAACCCCAACAAACCAATTTTCTGCTGTGTAAGGTCATCAGCAATTTTCACTCGTATGTAGAGGTTCTCGGCATCGTTTCCAACATTGGAAATAAATTTGCCGTCCGGATCATACCACCAGTCGCACGACCAATCACTCACATCGCCATCAATAACCGGTGGTTTCTCAAAGGAAATACTTTCTTTCACATTCTTTTGAGCTACCGCATTTGCTGAAAGTAAGACCAAAAACAAGAAATAGATTTTTGACATGATTCCTAATTGAGTTTCAAAATTAACGATTCCTAGAAACTGACCTCATTTAAGTCTCAGTTTGTAAAAAATATCCCATGTTATTATGCCAACGCAAACTGAAATGTTCAAGGAATGCTTTGTTCCCACTTGCGGGATTTCCAATCCAACGTCACCAAGTTCAATAACAGGTTCACTCACTCCATTCACCTCATTGCCAAACACCAGGCAGTATTTTTTATCTATTTGTGGAATAAAGTTCTGAAGCTGAGTACTCTCTGTGGTTTGCTCAATAATAATGATCTGATAGTTTTCCTGTTTTAATTTTTGGACTGCCTCTTCCGGTTTTTCAAAATACTCCCAGGAGACAGATTCTGTTGATCCCAATGCAGTCTTATGGATTTCACGATGTGGGGGTGTTCCGGTAATTCCCGTAAGGAAAATTTTTTCTATCCTAAAAGCGTCAGCTGTACGGAAAGCAGATCCAACATTGTGGAGGCTTCGTACATTATCTAGTAAGATACAAACCGGAATTTTTTCTGCTTCCTTAAACTGATCTACAGAAATGCGACCAAGCTCTTCAAGTTTGAGTTTTTTCATTCACAAAATTAATCATCTCCTTCTATGCCCAAACAAGTTACGCTTGCGTGGGGCCACACTTCAACCTTGACCTTGTCCATGTTATAATACCAGGCTTTGGCCGCTTTCCATCGCTCCTCCTTGGATTGGTTTACCAGAGCCACCAATCCTACCATGTCGTTCGCGCCATCGCGGCATGTACCTACTTTCACTTCTTGAGTCTTGAGAACGTTATTGATTTCGACCACATCCAATATCTGAGTTCGATCGTTGATCATCACCTCAAACAAAACGATGACTGTGTTTCCTTTTGCAAAAACAGCTACACTCTTCTTTTCTTCATCTCCAATATCTGACAGGAGTGTTCCTCCTTGCGATACAAATTCTTTGAGCTGTGGAAACTCCGATTCGCTTTTACAGGATTTACCAATCAACGTTTTCCAGGGTGCCGAAGCAAATTTGCCTTGAGCTAAAGCCGATTGAATTACTATAGACAATAATAGTGCGGCAATCGATTTCATCATGCTAAGTTAACCTCATTTTGGTTGTGAGGAGAATTGCTTCTTTCGCTTCACGCACATCATGTACCCGCAAGATCGATGCTTCTCTCATCAAAGCAACTACATTGAGTGCTGTTGTCCCGTTCAAAGCCTCCTCCGGATTTGTCTTCAGCGTTTTCCAAATCATCGACTTGCGTGAAAGGCCAACCAACATAGGTTTACTTAAAATCTGAAACTGATTTAGATTATTTAATAACTCGAAATTCTGTTCCATTGATTTCGCAAAGCCAAAGCCCGGATCGATGATAATATCTTTCATTCCCAAACTTTGCAACTGAAAAATCTTCAAATGAAAATAATCGATGATTTCTTTAATCAGGTTATCGTAGGTCGTTTGCTGAGCCATCGTTTGAGGGGTACCTCGCATGTGCATCAAAATATACGGAACCTGAAGAGAGGCAACTGTTGAAAACATCTTCTCATCGAGCCCGCCACCCGAAATATCATTGACCATGACTGCACCTGCCTCAACTGCTTCTCTGGCTATCTGCGATCGAAATGTATCAATTGAGATAACCGCTTCCGGAAAGTTTTTAACAATTAATTTAATGGCTGGCAGCACCCGGTTCAATTCTTCATCAACAGATATATCCTCCGCTCCTGGGCGGGTAGAGTAACCGCCAACATCAATGAAGTCTGCTCCTTCTCCCAGCATTTTTTCAACTTGGCTCAATATCGCTCGCTCATCATTATACTTTTTGCCATCGTAAAAACTATCAGGCGTAACGTTGAGTATGCCCATCGCCCTGGGCTGAGAAAGATCTATAAGCCTACCGCCTACATTCAGTGTTTTGTTGACCGAAAATATTTTACTTTGCATGCTTATGAAATGGCTTTGTATTTCTTTTGTTCAAGGTATCATAATGGTTAGCCATTCCATGTGACCTCTTTAAAACAATGATTATCACATGAATGAAAAAACTACTCACGAATATAAAGAGGTGATTGCTGGATGCAAAAAGTTGTTTGCAAAGAAAACACACGATTACGGCACCGCTTGGCGCGTACTGCGTTTACCTTCAATTACTGACCAAATTTTCATCAAAGCGCAGCGAATTCGCAGTATTCAAGAGAAAGGCACTCAAAAAGTGGAAGACAGCATTCGCGATGAATTCACTGGCATAATCAATTATTGTATCATCGCCATGATCCAAATGAGCCTTACCAACTCGGATAAAACCGAAATGGATTTTAAGGAGATCGAGCCGCTCTATGATAAGTTTGCCAATGAAACATTTGATTTGCTCCAAGACAAAAACCACGATTACGATGAAGCCTGGCGCGATATGCGCGTGAGCTCCATGACCGATATTATTCTTATGAAATTGTTAAGGGTAAAACAAATTGAGGACAATCAAGGTAAAACACTGGCGAGTGAGGGTGTGAATGCCAATTACCAGGATATGATTAATTACTCGGTGTTTTGTATGATTAAATTGTCGATGGTCGATGGTCGATAGTCCATCGCTACCTTACTATCGACTATGGACCATTGACTATTGACTTAAAATTCTATGCAAAAATCCCTAGACCAATTCTCACGCTACTTTGTAGGTGCGCTTTTTATTTTCTCAGGCCTGATCAAACTCAATGATCCGGTTGGCACACAAATAAAAATGGAAGAATATTTTGAAGTCTTTGCCGATGACTTTGGTTCGTTCTTTCATTATTTCATTCCCTGGTCGATGGAGATTGGAATGATCATGATCATTCTTGAATTGGCGCTTGGTGTTGCCATCTTAGTTTATTGGCGGATGAAGTTGACGGGCTGGACGCTCTTATCGCTGATGTTGTTTTTTACTTTTCTCACTTTTTATTCAGCCTACTTTAATAAAGTTACCGATTGCGGATGTTTTGGCGATGCCATCAAGCTCACACCATGGCAATCATTTACAAAAGATATCGTGCTCATGGTTTTTGTATTGCACTTGTTCTGGTACAAACATCGGTATGTTCCTGCATTGCGTAAACGCGAAGGTGATGCTCTCATCATTATGGTTACCGTTTTGAGTTTATTCCTTGGTGTCTATGCCGTTCGGCATTTACCTTTCATCGATTTCCGAGCTTATGGAGTAGGCAGAAATATTCCTCAGCAGATGCAGCCACCAGAACTGCCTATCATCGAATATGTTTTTGAGAAGGACGGGAAACAAATCAAATCTCAGAAATACTTAACCGAAGGTGGATACAAATACATTTCGTCTACCGTGACCAATGAAGATAAAATCAAACCGAAGATTACCGATTACAGCGTGACATCTCCAGATGGTGAAGACAAAACTGCCTATAGTTTTGAAGGGAATAAATTAATGATCGTGATTTATAACACCGATAAGGCTTCTTCTAAAAATATTTCTTCTATTCGCAGCCTGACTACAAAATTAGAAGGCAAGGTCGACTGCATGATCATCACCGGTTCTACATTAGAGTCCATCGAAAAATTCCGTCACGAAAATCAGCTAGCTATTCCATATTATTTTGTTGATGCCACTGTGCTCAAAACAATTATCCGATCTAATCCGGGAATTGCCTTATGGAAAAATGGAACAGTACTTGGCAACTGGCACTACAACGATACTCCTTCGGCTGACGAAGTTTTGATCCTTATTGCTAAATGAAAATCTTCCTGGTTGGATTGCCTGGGAGTGGCAAAACTACAGTGGGAAAGCAACTGGCTGAAAAATTGAATTTGTCATTTGTCGATCTCGATTTAGAAATTGAAAAACTTGAAGGGAAATCTGTTCAGGAAATCTTTGCAAAAAAGAAAGAGGATTACTTCAGAGAGATTGAATCCAAGGTTTTGAATAATCTTTGCACTTCAAAAGTCGATTTTGTTATGGCCACGGGTGGTGGAGCACCTTGTTTCTTTGACAACATGGATGTCATGAATCACTCGGGCAGAACTATATTTCTGGATGTGCCAGCATCAGAGATCGCATCTCGGTTACAAAAGACAAGCCTTACCGAAAGGCCTTTGTTTTCAAAACTTAGTTCTGAACAATTGAAGGACAAAATTGAATGGCTACGCTCACAACGAATTAGTTTTTATAGACAAGCTCAACTTGTTACTCCCGATTCTTCTTTTTCACTTGAGGAAATAATATCCTTGCTTAAAGAGTAAATCCTACCGTTGCCATTACGGAGGTACTTGAGTTTTTTAGCTTCACCAGAGGAATGGGGCCATAATAATTTACATTATAAATGTAGTAAGGCTCATAGGGCGCGTTCCATTGCGTTAATGAAAATCCGAGATCCACGAAAAATTTGTCGGTACGATAACCCAGACCAGCAGTATATCCTGTGATCGAATTGTTAATACCATCTTGCACTGTTATATAAGGGTCTGGCATGTAGTTATAACCCAATCTCGCTCTGTAATTTTTGAAGCGATACTCACCACCCAATCTTATGTTCAAGACGCTTCCGTAATAGTTCTTAATATCGCTGTTGGCGTAATTTCCGTAATTGTTGCTGTCCGTTGAAAAATTTAAGTAATCAGTTTGTGAAGAATATTTTGATTTGCTGTAGTTCACGCTTTCAACTTCTGCAGTAATTAGACCATGCTTTTGTATAAAAACAGTCGCTCCTGCTTTTAAGCGCCAGGGCGTGGTTAGTGTATAATTTCCAATGACTTCGCCCAAAGAAGCGCTCAAGCCATTTAAAACCTCTGATGTGCCTTTGGTTGCATCAACGTAGGTATAGTTGTTCCAATTAGAAGATAAAGTGCAATTCAAGCTGTTAGCCACTGAATAATAGTAAGTAGGAGTACTTATCGAAAATCCTAATTGAAAAAAATCCAGAGGCCTGATTATCGTTCCAATAGTTGCATTTATTCCTGATCCCTTGGTCGTGTAATCCTGGCTCAGGTTATAATCAATCAAAGGGCTTGGTGACCTAAATGATTCTGAATAGTTACTCAATGCATGATAATTAAAACTCGCCAACCCAATTGATCCTCCCAAATAGAACTTGTCATTGAAATTAACTCCGTAAGCAAAATTGACTTGATTCTGTGCCCCACTCGTCTTCACTCTTTCCTGTTGTAACGTGGGAATCTGCAGAGCATTCGTATGGTATGTTGTTGAGTCTCCATTGAGCGTAGTTTCACTGTCTGGGCCTAATAAGTAATTGCTATAGGCTACACCTTTGACGTACTCACTCGGACTGAGATAAAAATCGGGTTGCCAAGTTATAAATTGATAGTATGGACCGTAGCCATCACTATTTTCAATCAAATGATCAATCAAAGAGTTATTGAAATTCTCTCCTTGATAAGAAAAGTTCTGGTTGAAATTATTTGTGCGAGTAAGCGAAATCGCAAAATTTCCACTAATTGTTTTGCCATCATTTTTCTCGCTGTGTAAAACAATGCTGAAGCCAGGCACATTAAAATTGCTTCGTGAGTCGCTTGTACTGTTCCCAAAGTAATTGGATGTAGATTTAAAAAAATTAGTACCCAACGAAAGTGTGGCTTCCGATCGATTAAAGAATCCAAGCCCAGCCGGGTTTGAAAAAGCCGAGCTATAATCTCCACCCAGCGCTACTTGTGAACCTCCCATTGCTTGAATACGCGCACTGCCTCCAGATCCTATTCGAGTAAAGAGCAATGCCTCATCAAAGAAAGATTGTGAAAATGTGCTAATTGATATGAGCACAAGAATTCCACTCAGCCCAAGGCCAATATTTTTTTTCATAAAAAGAAAATTTAATCAGATAGAAAGACGAATAGGAAATTGTTTATCGTCTTCCATGACCTCCACCACCAACATGGCCGCCACCGCCACCTCCACTAAAGCCTCCTCCACCAGAGAAGCCACTGCTGCGCATTCCTCCTCCCCAATTGCTTGAGGGATTGCTCCATTGCCTTGCACCGGAATTAGAATTGTTCCATCCAGAGTTAGAATTATTCCAGAACGAATTGCGAGTGTTGGAAGTGTTTTTCCATGCGTTGCCGCGATTGCCTGATGCACTTTGCTTCCAAGCATTGTTGTAATACTGAGAAGTCTGATTTGAAGCCATGGTTCTTGCTCCAGATATTGAACGCGAGCCTCCGGTATAGTACGCTGCATTACCTCTTCCAGACCTTGCTGAAGTATAATAACTATTAGTTGTCGAAGATGAACTTCTTACCGGATGTCTTCCATAAGCCGGCCCCACGTGATCATTTGAATTATTTACCACAACTACCGTAGAGCTGTAACCATAACCACTATAACCATAACTTCCGTAGCCATAGCCAAACGGACTGTAGCCATAACCCATGTAAGGAGAACCATACATTCCATACATGCTGCCATAACCCATACCGTAATAGCCCACACCATATCCCATTCCAAAAGAATTCATTCCATATCCGTATGGACTTCCGAATCCGTAGCGGTTATATCCATAAGAAGGGTTGTTGTACGCATAATTGTTATAGCCGCAATTACAGTTATTGTTATACAAACTCTGGTTTACAGTTGGCTGATAATTAGGATTGAAATAGGATGACGAAGCCGTTGAATTTGAACCTGCTTTCGCACCTGCTACAAAATCAGGATTTTCGTTACGCGCTGAATAGCTATCAGAAGGATTGATCGTCTGCATTGCCACATTGGTCTTAGCCGATGCCAGCACTAAATCTTCACGACTCTTCAGATTTATCTTTGCTCTATCTTTTGATGAGAAATACATATCATCATTCTCTTGGGCGAACGCACCAATCCCTGATGTCAAAGCAACGAGAGATAATAAGACTGATTTTGTTTTCATGGTATTCGGATTACTCCTCCGGTTAATAACGTAAATCTAATCAATTCAGGTATTTTATTCCATAAGATTTCCTCACAAATAGAATGCCGCACACAAAGCACTGAATATATTTGCGGTTCAAATCATATAGAACAATATTAAAAATGGGAAAAGAGATCACAAGCCGCTCAGAAGATTACTCGCAATGGTATATCGACTTGGTGAAAAAGGCCGATTTGGCAGAAAATTCAGACGTTCGTGGGTGCATGGTTATTAAGCCTTATGGCTATGGCATTTGGGAAAAAATGCAACAAGCTCTTGATAAAATGTTTAAGGATACAGGCCACGTCAATGCTTACTTCCCATTATTCATCCCCAAATCTTTTCTGGCAAAAGAAGCAAGTCACGTTGAAGGTTTTGCGAAAGAGTGTGCAATTGTAACCCATTATAGATTAAAAAATGCGCCTGATGGAAGCGGGGTGATCGTTGATCCGGATGCTAAACTTGAAGAAGAGCTTATCATTCGCCCAACTTCAGAAACCGTCATTTGGAATAGCTATAAAAAATGGATTCAATCTTATCGCGACCTTCCAATTCTTATCAATCAATGGTGTAATGTAGTGCGTTGGGAAATGCGCACCCGTCTGTTCTTACGCACGGCTGAATTTCTATGGCAAGAAGGACACACAGCTCACTCCACTGCCGATGAAGCCATTAAAGAAACGCGACAGATGCTTGATGTCTATGCTGACTTTGTAGAAAACTTTATGGCTGTTCCTGTGATCAAGGGAAAGAAATCGGAGGGAGAAAAGTTTCCTGGTGCGATAGACACGTATTGCATTGAAGCTTTGATGCAAGATGGGAAAGCATTGCAAGCAGGTACGTCTCACTTTTTGGGGCAGAATTTTGCTCGAGCATTTGATGTTACATTCACCAACAAAGAAGGTAAACTGGAATTGGTTTGGGGAACATCATGGGGTGTGAGCACCAGATTAATGGGTGCGCTTATCATGGCACACTCAGACGATGATGGGTTAATCCTTCCTCCAAAACTTGCTCCAATTCATGTGGTTATTGTTCCTATTTTCAAAACAGAAGAAGAGCTAAATAAAATTTCTGTTAAAGTAGATATGATCTCATCTGCCGTGCGAAAACTTGGATACGCAGTAAAATTTGACAATCGTGATAATTACAAGCCCGGCTTCAAATTTGCCGAATATGAAATGCGAGGTGTGCCTCTTCGCATTGCCATTGGCCCTCGTGATTTGGAGAACGGAACTGTAGAAGTTGCTCGCAGGGATACGAAAGAGAAACAAGTGATGAAGATGGATGATGTCGTCAATGAAATTCCAAAGCTTCTTGATTCCATTCAAACCAACATGTATCAGAAAGCGCTAAAATTCAGAAATGAAAACATGCTGAAGATTGATTCTTACGATGAGTTCAAAAAAGCACTCGATGAAAAACCTGGATTTATTTTAGCTCATTGGGATGGAACCAAAGAAACTGAAGCGGCTATCAAAGAAGAAACGAAAGCTACGATTCGCTGCATTCCTTTAGATGCGCCTGAAGAAAATGGAAAATGCATTTACTCTGGCAAGCCTTCAAACAAAAGAGTTTTGTTTGCGAGAGCTTATTAATATTTTGCCACGGAAATACGGATAAATCCACCGTGCTTCCGTGGCAATTGTTCTGAGTGACTACTTCATTGCCTTCACAATATCCACAAACTCTCTTGACTTGAGCGATGCACCGCCAACAAGTCCGCCATCAACATCAGGGCAAGAGAAAAGTTCTTGAGCATTATCTGCTTTCACACTCCCACCGTACAGAATTGAAATTTCAGCTGCTACCTGCTCTCCGTATTTTGAAGCAAGGTGCTTACGAATAACTGCATGCATTTCTTGAGCTTGCTGAGCTGATGCAGTTTTACCAGTACCAATAGCCCAAACCGGTTCGTACGCAATTACAATTTTCTTTAGTGCATCTGCACTTAAGTGAAATAATGCTTCTTCTACTTGCTGTTTCACTAATTTCTCGTGCGTCCCTGCCTCACGTATTTCAAGTGGCTCACCACAACAAAAAATAGGAGTAAGATTCGCAGCCAATGCTTTGTCCACTTTCTTCGCCAGCAACTTTCCGTCTTCACCGAAATATTGTCTGCGCTCGCTGTGACCAAGAATCACGTAAGGGATTTCCATTGACTTCAACATCAACGAAGAAACTTCTCCTGTATAAGCGCCCCAATCATGCTCACTACTATTTTGTGCTCCAACTTTCACTGACGAATTCCCCAATTGATTTTTCAGTGGAACCAAATACGGAGACGGGACACACAGAATTGTTATCACATTTCCTTTTACTTCATCGGCAACCATGCCCATTACTTCAGCTGTAAGAATTTTGGCTTCTTCCAAAGTCTTATTCATTTTCCAGTTGCCGGCTACAATTTTTTGACGCATTGGTTTAGTTAGTTATTGGTTGATCGTTGTTAGTAAGACTATTTCTTCGGATCGAATCTAAAGACTTCGGTCGTGTTTTCTCTTGTCAGTCGGGTGCTCTTCACCGGACTTTTGTAATTAATATGCACCAAGTTCGATTGATCATCATGGATTTCGGTGATGATATCGTTGAACACTTCAATGGTCTTCAGCTTCTTTACATTTTCAATCTCTGTATAAGAAACAATGGAGACATCTTCCTTTTCGAATCCTAGGAAATTCAACTTCATGGGTTTGCCATCAATCTTTATTTTGAAATGGGCATCCAGATAGCTTTGAATCAACTGTTTTGTAGTAACACCGTTTTTCGGTTCTAATAAATCAAGCTCGGCTTCTTTTCGCTGGGCACGAACACCAAGTTCAAGCTCATCAGCAAAAACGCGCGTGGTAATCTGCAACGACTTCGACTTCTCATTGTAATTAATCTCCGTCACAGAAATATGGATGGGGTGCATCACATCCTTCACCGCAGTTCCGGCAGGCAGGCACGAAAGAAGAGCAAGAAGAAAACTGTAAATCATGTTTGAAAATTGGTTTCAAAAATACCCTTAACTTGGCAAAAGAAAAATATGATTAGCAACATTCGAACCAGACTCTCGTTTTAGTACAAAATTTATTTTCATGCGCGTTTTCATTTTGATATTCCTTTGGGCTGCATTACTCGCTTCGTGCAAGGAAGTTTCCTATCCTGTAGCTCAGCCTGCGGGTGTTCCGGCATTAAAAGAAGTACCTAGTAATTTGATGGGTACCTTCCAAGTTTACGAAGAAAAAACAGGCGATTTTTCAGACACGCTCATTATTGAATCGTGGGGCTACCACATGAAAGACCAAAAGGAGAAAGACTGGCTTGGACGCGGAACATTAAGTGATACACTTGTCCTCAAATTCTATCAAAACTATTATTTCGTCAATTTTAAATTGAACAACCAGTGGGTGCTTCGATTAATTAAGCAACATCCTGATAGTTCATTTGAATTTTTATCAATCGATTTACAAGACGACATTAAAAGCAAAGACAAGCTCAAGAAAATTTCTAAGAAATTGAAAGTGACGGAGGTTAAGCGTAAAGATGAGACTTACTATCAAATCAACCCCTCACCTGTTCAGTTGATGACCTTGATTAAAGAGGGATACTTCACCGGGGGGAAGTTGACTAAGATAAGGTAAGTTGTCACGCCAAGCGCCAAAGAATTTTTGTTGCCAGATTTGTTCGTTCCTATCAAACCAGTTGTTCAATCAATTTTGAAAATGTCTTTTGTAACAGACTTCTCATTTTGTCTGCCCGTTGTTTATCATATTTCGTCTCAGAGTCATCCATGTAATTCACTTTCGTCATTTCTAATTGAAGTGCATGAATGTTTTCTGAAGGCTTTCCAAAATTACGAGTGATAAAACCCCCTTTAAAAGGATGGTTGTGATTAACGGTAAAGCCCGAATGATCTAAATTACTCAACGCGGCTTCAATCAATCCAATAGAAGCCGAGGTTCCATCAGCATCGCCCAGGATCATATCGGGAAACTTTTCTTTTTGAATCGTGGGCACAACTTGCCTGATCGAATGGCAATCCCACAACAAAACCTTTCCAAATTTCTTTTTCAATCGAGCGAGATTTTCTTCCAGTTGATTGTGATACGGCCAATAATATCTTTCGAGTCTTCGGTTGACTTCTTCCGAGCTAATCTCACTTCGCTTGTCGCGATATAAAGGTTCTCCAAGAAAAGTTGTTGTAGGACAAAGGGCTGTGATGATTCTGCCGTCTGTGTAGAGTGGCTTGCTTTGCGGATCTCGGTTAAGGTCAATCACCCAGCGACTATATTTTGCTGCAATCATGGTCATGCCCATTGCCGGTGCAAAATCGTAAAGCTGATGGACAAACCAATCGGTGTCATCGGGTGCTTTGGTTAATTTGGCATTGTATTGCTCTTTTAGTTCATAAGGAAATTCTATTCCGCAGTGAGGAACACTGATGAGAATAGGGACTTCGTTTCCTTGTGCAGGTGCGATGGTGTAATTCATTTCTTCAATGCTTTTTGTAAGGTCTCTTCTGTCTGTTGTCGTGCGCGTCTTGCTTCTTCAGTAGCCTTTTCTGCCATTCCTTGTTGTCGAATGGCTGCCTCTGCGCATTTATCAAGTTTAATTGCAGTCTCGTTGGCTACTCTTTGCATTTCATCGGCAATTCCTTTTTGAACTATGGCGTATACGAAAAAAATAAAAATCATAAATACCAAAATGCCCATCACTACCGTCATTGCGCGAGATCGCCTTTTATAATCACCAATGATTGAATCCTTATCTGATGGTTCCATATTACTTTATTGATTTCAATTTCTTCAATTGCTTTTTCGTAAGCAGCTTTTCTATAAGATTTCTTTCCTCCAAGGCTCGCTGCATTTCTTGCTTGTGAAGTTGGGTCATTCGTTGAGACTCTTGAATCATTCTTTTGATCTGCTCATTTTCAGAGGTAATGGATTTCTTCATCCGCATGATGCGCTTAAACGATTCATCAATTCTCGATTTCGGGATTTCCCCAGAGGCGACAAACTTTTTAATGATGGAATGAATTTCATTAACCGTGCGCAATTGGGCAGCTGGAACATTATTGGCGAAGCACAAAATATCTACGCCCGCATTGATGGTCATCTTAATGGCATCTTCAAAACCATAGCTATTAGTGATTGCCCGCATCTGCATATCATCAGAGAAAACCAATCCATTGTAACGCATTTGTTTGCGAAGCATTCCATCAATTATTAGTCTTGACAAGGTTCCTGGAAACCCCTTTGGATCTAAACTCCTATTCACAATGTGGCAGCTCATCACTCCATCCACATATCCAGAATCGATCAATGCTTGATAAGGTTTTAATTCACGAGAGGTCCATGTGTTGGTTACGTCAGCAAAACCCAAATGTGTGTCGCTTTGCGAGCTACCGTGGCCGGGAAAATGCTTAAGCGCTGTGACGATATGAAACTTGCGGTGTTGCTTCACCACTTCTTTTGCGAAAAGGGCAACGCTATCTTCATTCGCTGAATAGGCTCGTCCAAATTTTGCAATGATCGGATTTGTTGGGTTAACAGCAAGGTCAACGCACGGTGCAAAATTTACATTGATACCAAGACCAGCAAGAGTTGCTGCGGTGGATTCTGAATAAAACCGAACCGAGTCCATTGATTTTGATTTACCAATTGTTTCAGCGGTAATCGATCTTGCAAATCCATATTTCTCTTTCAAACGATTGACCTTACCTCCTTCTTGATCGATGCAAATGAATAATGGAATTGGTGCAGCCTTTTGGTAGGTCCAGCTCATTTTTTTTAGCGCTGCAAACGCACTTTGCGACTTTGGAATATTCTTTTCAAAATAAATTACCGATCCTACTCTGCCTCGCTTCACTTCCTCCAGCACGACCGAATCAACTTCTGCCTTAGGCATCCCAATTAAAATCATCTGTCCGATTTTTATGTCGAGGCTATCTTTCTGTGCATCAACGTTAGCAAATGGAAGTACAAATAGGAGGCAAAGAAGTCTTTTTATCATCACTCAATTTTTTTCGCGAATGCGATTTATCATTTTTTCCATTCTTTTCCGCACCTCGCTGCTTGGTGAGATAAAATTATTACTCATAAAACTGAATACGAAAATCTTTCCTTTTCTTGTGATAAGAAATCCACTAACACTATAAACGCTGCCTAGTGCTCCTGTTTTGCCAAACACATAAGGCATATCTGATTTGAAATAGTTCTTCAGTGTTCCTTTACCTCCACCCACGGCTAGTATTTTGAATAGTCGATCTTGGGGGACTATTTCATATATCTTGTTCAAAATAAAAACAATCGACCTGGGAGTAAAAAGATTGTAACGCGAAAGCCCAGATCCATCCACCCATTTCGGTTTGTCAGGCAAATCGGTGAGAAAGTTTTTTGTAGAATAACGAATTGCAATCTCAGATTTCAAAGTATCGCTCACCACTGCTGCGCATTGTAACAACAATTGTTCTGCAATAAAGTTATCGCTTTCCTTCATCATCACACTGTAAAGACTATCTACCGGTACGGTTTTTAAAATTTTTGAGCTGTCGAATTTAGTCCAGGAGATTCTTTTCACTTCTTTGTGAAGAGTGTCACTTAGAAGCGTTGTCGTTAAACTGTCGCTGGTGTAGAAAGGAATTGTCCATTCATTCGATCTCCTTTTTCCTTTGAAATAGGTTAAGCGATTTGAGGTGATGTCGCGAATAATTTCTTCTCTTGGATGAATTTCATCCGATTTAAGAAAATCCGCTTCGAACAAAGCCGGCCGAAATACCATCACTTCCTCCAGGTATTTGCGAATCGAAATTGTATTTCCATAAACAGGAAATGAGGATCGCTCGGCAGAATAATCATCGTTGTAATCATCCCACGCCCAACCAGGGCCCAATCTCTCCGTTTGAAAATTGCTTGAGGAGAAAAAAAGTTTGCCTTGGTGTTGTTTCAAGAAATTGAAAGTCTTTCCATTGTCAAAAACATTTTTATAGAAGAACGAAGGATCTCCCATTCCTTGAAGGATCAACGAATCTCCTCGCGTTACATATTTCAACGATGAAATTGAATCACCGAGTAATTTTAGAGAAGTGAAGAGCGTGAAAATTTTTGTGTTTGATGCCGGGATAAAATATTTTGCCCCATTGTAATCGACTTTAACTTTCTTTGAAGCAAGGTCATATAAATAAAAACCAACGTGCTCATGCAGTTGGTTTTCGGTTTCCTTAATTTCTTTAACAATTCGAGCTGAAGAGCAGCCCGTCAGAAAAAACAAAAGGATAAAAATAATCCTCATGCGTTATCCGCAAGATAGCGTTCCGCCAAAATTTTGCGGTGGTGAGTTTCGTGACCTGAAATGATGAAGCCCAATGCAATCACTGAAAGCTCTTTACCGTTTGCTGTGCCTTTGCGATTGAGCATTTCTGGAGTAAAACTTTCAAATAAATCGATAGTAGCGCTTCTTAAGTGCGCCAACTCAGCGGCAATTTGTTGAAGAGAGCGGCCTGAGGCGTTTGCTTGAGGTGCATAGTCATTTTCTTCAAAGCCAGACAAAGGAGTTTTGTCATTGCGCGCAAAGCGAAGGGCACGGTAACAAAAAATCCGCTCCGCATCGATGATGTGACAAAGCAATTCGCGCACTGTCCACTTGCCTGGGGCATAAGCATGATCGATTTTGTTTGCCGGAATGGAGTGTACCAACTCCGACATGCGGTGGCCGGAAATGCGAAGAGCCTGAAGCATATCAGGCTCATCAATTTGCTTCACATAGTTTTTGTAAAAAGGAGGAATGGTTTCAAGGTTCAGTAGCATGATTTCGTTTCTTTAAAGTTTACTTACCAATTCAACATAAAGTTCCGTCAGCTTAGCTTCTGCGGCTTCTGCTGTTTTTATAATTTGAGTAATATTCACAGGCTTTAAATTATCGGGATCACATTCATCGGTGATTACAGAAATAGCACAGCAAGCTAAACTCATATGGTTGGCAACTAAAACTTCCGGCACTGTACTCATGCCTACCGCATCGGCACCGATGCGATGAAGAAATCTGTATTCCGCTCGCGTCTCCATATTTGGGCCTTGCACCGCCACATAAATTCCTTGATGAAGTTTGATTTTTTTCTTTTTGGCGATAGCGATTAAGAGATTATTTAACTTTTGAGAATACGGCCTGCTCATGTCAGGAAAACGCGGACCAAGCACCTCAAAATTTTCACCTCGAAGTGGATTGTCGCCTTGCAGATTGATGTGATCATCAATCAACATCAGCTCGCCTTTCTTCCATTTCAAATTCATGGTACCTGCAGCATTGGAAATGAGCAAATAATCGATACCCAAAAACTTCATTACACGAACCGGCAAAGTAATTTGCTGCATGTCGTAGCCCTCGTAGTAATGAAAGCGGCCTTGCATGGCGAGTACACGCTTGCCTTTCAGTTCGCCATAGATGAGTTTCCCCTTGTGCGATTCAACAGTAGAGATAGGAAAATGTGGAATAGAATTGTAGTTAATCACTACCGTATTCTTCATCTCTTTTACAAAACGATTTCCTAGTCCTGTTCCGAGAATAACACCTACTTCAGGTTGAGTGATCCCATGACTTTGAATAAACCTGACGGCCTCGTTGATCTGATTTAGCATAGTTAATAATTATGTCAAAATAATGATTTCTGCGGCTAACTCGAAAAATGTGTTCATTTTTTATTCTGCATTATCTTTATACAAGGAAACTCATTGAATTATGATCATCAAGCCATTGGAACAAACTCATTACCGTTCATTGAAAGAAATTTACGAACTGGGAATTACCACAGGTAACGCTACTTTTGAAACCCAAGCGCCTATCTGGGATGATTGGGACAAAAACCATTTGAAGAAATGTCGGCTTGTTGCCATTGATGATGGTGAAAGAGTTGTTGGCTGGGCTGCGTTATCTGGCGTGTCGAGCCGATGCGTGTATGCGGGCGTAGCAGAATTAAGTGTGTACGTTCACCCAAACGAGCAAGGAAAAGGAATTGGCAGAAAGTTATTGGAGGCTCTCATCCGCGAAAGCGAAATACAAAACATCTGGACCTTACAAGCAGGAATTTTTCCGGAGAACATTGCTAGTCTAAAAATCCATGAGCAATGTGGATTCAGAAAAGTAGGCTATCACGAAAAAATAGGGAAGATGAAAAATGTTTGGCGCGATACGGTTTTGTTAGAACGGAGAAGTAAAGCTGTTGGAGTAGAGTAAAAAATGTTCTTACACTGACTCTTGAACCTTCTTCCAATTGATTTGAAATGGTTCTGGCTTAAAATCATTTTTTGTTTTGTATTTCCGCACTTGGTCTATTCGTTTGTCGTTGTGCGGGTGAGTCATCAGGATTTCGAGGTTCTCATCATAATCCAGGTTTTTTTCATTGAGGCGCTCAAAAAAACGACCGAGACTTTTCGGAGATATTTTCGCTTTCTCTAAAAGCTCTAGCGCAAACTGATCGGCCTTACTTTCTTGTTCACGATCGAAGGTATTGCCAATAATGCTTTGTAAAACTTGTGTGAGTACGCTTGGGTCGCCACCTGAAAGCACGGTGACAATAGCAGTAATAGAAAGTTCTTTTATCAGTTTCGTCACTACATGTCGCTGCTCGGCATGACCCATCTCGTGTGCTAACACAGCCGCCACTTCTTCTGGCGACTCAGCTACCTTCATCAAACCGGAGAAAACATAAATATTTCCTCCGGGTATGGTGAAGGCATTGATCTGTTCATTTTTAATAATGGTGAATTGATAGCGATAGGCAGTTGTATCCAATGCTTTGATCAACCTGTCTTTGATTTGCTGCAGCGCAGAGTCCGCTGTGTTATCTTTAATGGTTGGGTATTTATCCCAAATTAAATCCTTGAATAGTTCTCCAAGTTTTTCTTCCTGTTTGTACGAGACTTTAAAGCTCAGGTCTAAATCGCTTTGGCCAATTTTTTCAACCAAGAAATATCCGGCTGCAAAAAGTCCTGCGCCAATCGCCAACAAAATGAAAAGGTCACGAAAAGTACTTGCACGCATAAATCAGAACGGAGGTTTATTTATTGGCTCACTGCTTGGTGTATCACTTGGCTTAACACGATAAGCAACCTCGTAGGCGATCTTACCAAAAAACAGGAGGTAATACATCTTCCCTTGGCGAGCTCTATAAGCGGCAATGATGCTGACAATAAAATAGAGAAACGTACATGCCCCGGCAAAAACTAAGTAAGCCCAAAATTCTGATGTGATAAACCAATCTTCGCGAAAGAAAATAGTGACAGCCCAAATTACAGCAACCCAGTTAATCAACGTGGTCGGAATATTTGAAAGCAAAGCTTGCAAACTATGAAAGTGAATGAACCTGCTTTTCTTCCGATTGAGAAAATAATAAATAATAGAAGCGATCAAGTTGATGATGGGAAGAGGCAGCCCAATGGCCACCGCTGCGAACATCATCAGGTATGCACCCATGGCGTCTTCCTTTTCGCGCTCGGGGATTTCGTCAGGTTGCTGTAAAGGGTGAAACTCCATTCAATGATATTAATCCAAAGAAAAAGGTGGATACGTATCGGTCATGTTGCCGAAGTACAAATTCACTCGTGTGCTCCATCGGAAAAATCCTACCACAAAATTGTGGATGCCTTCCGGAAGTTTTCCGGTAAACAGAATTATCCAGAACCCAATGAAATTGGCTACCAGTACAGCAATTGAAATAAAAAACAAGCAGAAGCCATGCGGAATTCCCACATAAAGCCACCCGAAGAAGGCTCTCAAAAGTAAAGTGCCGCGACTCAAGCTTTCAGGATATTCAACGTCAAAAGTGATTGCCTCATCTTTTGAATCTATGCCGAAGGCCGGATAGCCATCTGTAAGATTGAATTGCCGCGCACGCAGGCGCAAGACCCACCGTGCCAGGCCCACCTGGTATTCAAAAAAGCTTTGAGGATAGCGGCCGGTAAATAGAATAATCCACCAGGAAATAAAACCGAGAATTGCTCCCCAAAGACCAACAAAGATCAACAGAAAGCCATGCGGCAGATACATGTAAATGAAACCAAAAATGGTGCGCAACAAAAGTTCTCCACGTGAAAGACTCTCTGCGTATTTGATGTTTAAAGTCATAGTGTTAGGGTTTAGGTAGACTAAAAATAGAAATTTCTCGGATACAATTCATATCCGAGAAAAGAACTTTCGTCTTCTAGCTTGCCTCGATTAATCGATTTTTGTGATGAAACGAAAATCGTCTCTGACTAAAAAAATATTTTAGAAGTTCGGTGACAACAAATATTTGCCATAGAATTCATCGATCACAGCTACCGCTTCTTCAGGCTTATCAACAATGTTGATCAAGTCGAGATCTTCTGCGCTGATCATTTTTTCCTCAACCAAAGTCGTTTTGATCCACGCCATCATTCCAGACCAAAATTTCTTTCCAACCAAAACGATCGGGAATCGGCCAATTTTTTTTGTCTGAATTAAAGTTAAGGCTTCGCTGAGTTCATCGAGAGTTCCGAAACCACCTGGCATTACAATAAATCCTTGCGAATATTTTACAAACATCACTTTGCGCACGAAGAAGTAATCAAACGTGATGAGTTTGTCAGGATCGATATAAATATTTCCTTTTTGTTCGTGCGGCAAATAAATATTTAAACCCACGGATTTTCCACCGGCCTTGTGCGCTCCCTTGTTACCCGCTTCCATGATACCGGGGCCACCACCGGTGATCACTCCATAACCCTGCAGTACCAACTGTTCACCAATGTCTTCCGCCATTTTGTAATACGGATTGTTTGGTTTCACGCGCGCTGATCCAAAAATGGTAACACATGGACCAATCTTAGCCAGCTTCTCAAACCCTTCTACAAACTCACTCATCACTTTGAAGATCACCCAAGAGTCTGAGCTCTTTATCTCCGACCAGTTTTTGTCTTTAAACGCCTGACGAATGCGATGCTCTTCTTCCAACGCTTGTTGCATCTGATTTTCAGATGCCTTTTTCTTCACTTTAGTTGCCATAAAATTTTGTTCTCTGTGGGCAAGTTAAGAATTCTATTTATTGCACAAATTTCTAATAGCCTCTTCCAACTCATTAAACTGAAATTGGAATCCAGTCTTTCTGATTTTCTCTGAAGATATTTTGCTGCCGTTCAAAGCGATGTCGGCCATTTCGCCAAGAATTATTTTTAACACAAAGGAGGGGACGTTTGGAAGCAATAAGGGTCGGTTTAGAGTTCTTGCTATCGTTTGAGTCATCTCTGCATTGGTGGCCCAATTGGCGGACGCGTTGTAAGCTCCAGTCATACTTTCATCTTCAATCGCTTTGATGAACATGGCACAAAGATCATTGATGTGGATCCATGATAAATATTGCTTGCCTGAACCTAACGGTGATCCAATTCCATATTTTATTGGAAGTATCATTTTTTCTAAGGCTCCTCCTCGCTCACTCAGTGCAATTCCAATTCTGATTTTTACGACACGAATTCCTAACGATGCGATTCTATCAACCTCATCTTCCCATTGCTTCGTTACCAGTGCTAAGAAATCTGTTCCGGGGGCGCTTTCTTCATTAAAAATTGAATCGCCCTCAAATCCATAATACCCAATGGCTGAAGCAGACACGAAAGTCTTTACATCATGTTTATTATTTCTCATTGTGACGTACAAAAGCCTTGACGATTGAACGCGGCTATCAAGAATTTCCTTTTTCCAGGAAGCAGTCCATCGCTTGTCGCCTACGCTGGCTCCTGCCAGGTGAACAATCGTGTCAATATTTTGAAAGGCATTTGGATCAATTTGTTTCTGCTTTACATCCCAAACGAATGAAGAAACTTTTCCCTCATTCTTTTTTCGTCCAAGCTGAGCAATGCTATGATTCCTCGCCTGTAATTGGTCAATCAATTTTGTGCCGATCAATCCACTTGCTCCGGTGATCAGGATTTTTTTTACCATAATTTGTAGTCAGGCTACGAAGTAGGCTGTAGCTTTGTCACAAATTAACAATTCTACAATGAAGAAGTTTTACGTGCTCGCGCTTACTTTTTTTTGCGCAACCTCATTCGCCCAAACCGCTACAGTCAAGACAACCAATGAAAAAGTGAAAGGAGATAAGGTTGAAGGATATTTCGTAGAGCTCGATGGAAAATACAATGACATCAATTCGCAATGGAGTAAGTTTTTAAAAGACCTTGGCCGGGTAAAATTATTTTCGTCAGATCCCACTATAATCACAGAGCCGGTATTTAATGGAACGGTTTATCCCAAGGGAGTTTTGTATGGATACAGTTTTGAAAATGGAAGCTCCACCCGAGTATGGTTGGGCATTCATCCTAAAGATTGGGAAGAGAAGGATGTGGATTATGCCAATAAGCAATTGGAAAAACTGGTTTATCAATTCGGAATTCAATTCTATCGGTCTAAAGTGCAATCGCAAATTGATGAAACCACTGATGCAGCAGCGGCTGTGGACAAGCAAAAGCTGCGGCTAATCAATCAGAACAGAGACATGACTATTCAGCTTTCCAACAATGAACAAGAAAAAATTCATTTGAATAAAGTGATGGATGCAAACAACCTTGAACATGCGGCTTTATTGATAAAGCTTGAGCGCAACAAGAAAGCACAAGATTCACTTGCCAACGTAAGCGATCAAATCAAAAAAGTGATGACTACTCATCAAGAGAAGCTAAGGAAGATTAATTGAACTTAATCCTAAGTAGCTCTTGTCAACAAAACTAAACTCTGTATTCATCTGATCAAATAACTCTATTAATTCTTGGCGCAAGAAAAGAAACTTTGCCAACAAAATAATCCGTCAATTGAGCAGCAGCATGGACTACTTGATAACTCACAGGCCGTACCATATTCTTTTTGGAATTCTTGCAGTAAGTTTTATTCTCAGAATTCATCAAATAGATAAACAAAGCCTTTGGCTGGATGAACTCCATTCAATCGTGCCAACAGCTCCACAAAACTCTTTGAGTTCAATTGTAGAGTATTGTAAGGAGGATCAACCTCCATTGTTTTTCGTATTCATTCATTTTGTATTCAAGGCATTTGGTTACACCGAGGTAGTAGGCAGAGTCGCTTGTGCTTTGATTGGGGTGTTGGGGGTCGTAGCTGCTTATTTTTTAGGCAAGGAATGCAAGAATCAGGCAGTAGGGCTTTTTGCCTCCTACATAACTGGAATAAACTACTTCCATATTTATTACTCGCAAGAACTTAGGTTTTACACAATGGCATTTCTCTTTGCCACCGTTTCTTACCTATTTTTTATCAGGTCAATCAAGGAGAATAGGTTAATGGATTTTCTCTGCTATAGTTTTTTTACAACATGTCTGCTGTACACGCACTACTACGGCTTGTTTATCGTCATCTCGCAAGCTTTAATTTTTCCTTTATTGCTATTTTATAAAAGAGATTCAAAATTTCTCATTTTATCCATTGTTTCAGCAATCCTAATTGTGGTATTATTTAGCCCATGGATTTCAGTGATCATTAAAGACCTGGGGGCAGACCTTGGTTGGATTAAAATGCCAGAGCCTCATTTTGTCCTTCAATACTTTTATGACTACTTCGGAAAAGAAGTCGTCACTACCTTACTGTTCCTCGTTTTTACATATTTATTCACGAGGCAATTATTTAGAAGCTCGACTGACAAGGAAATTAGAATATTACATATCACGTTAGTTGTTTGGATTGTCGTCTCTTACCTGGTACCGTACGTGCGGTCAGTATTTGTTTCTCCAATGCTCAACATCCGATACACGATAGTAACATTACCGGCATGGCTCGTTATAATTGCGATCGGTTGGGGCAACTTAAGAACCTCAAAATTGAAATATGGTCTGTCCTTAATTCTGTTCATTTCCTTCTTAATAAATATGATCTTCTTCAAGGAACATTATACCAGAATTCAAAAAAGCCAATTCAGGGAAGCCAGTAAAATTGTATTATCAAAAAACCAATCGCACTACCGAATATATTCTAACGTACCGTGGCATTTTAGTTTTTATTTCAAAGAAGGCAACGATAAAGTAGCCGATTTCAATGCTACTAACCTTTTTCGGGGTGAGAAGTTTTGGTTGCTTCTTGGTCACCTTCACAGGGCCGAAATGGATGCAGAAATATCCAAAATAGAGGAAACATTTATCGTTATTGAAAAGTATTCCTTCTACGAAACCAGTTCAATGCTTCTGATGCCAAAAAACTCAAAGAACTGATGGGATGAAATAATTCGTATTGTTCAGGAAGTTCTGCTCAGTCCAAAATGCTCAATTTATTTGCTAATCGGCACTTTGCTCAAAAGTACCTTAATGATGTCAGCTGTTTTCACGTTATCAGCCTCAGCCTCGTAGTTCAACAATATGCGGTGGTTCATCACATCAAGAGCAACTTCCTTGATATCCTCTGGCAATACATAATCGCGGCCATCCATGTATGCTACTGCTTTTGCCGAAAGATTCAGGTTGATACTTGCACGTGGTGAAGCCCCAAACTGAATGTATTGTGCTTCCTTTTCGAGCTTGTATTCTTTTGGCTTGCGCGTGGCGGTTACTAACTCAATGATATATCGTTCTAGTGATTCCGAGATTTTCACTTTGTTCACTTCATCACGAATAGAAAAAATATCTTCTTTCGTAAGCACAGTGTTAACTTCAAGTGAGAAGTGCATGTTGGAAATCCTTCGCATGATTTCAAGCTCTTCATCTTTGGTAGGATAATCCACAAACACCTTCATCATGAAACGGTCTACCTGCGCTTCTGGCAGCGGATAGGTTCCTTCCTGATCAACAGGATTCTGAGTAGCTAAAACTAGGAACGGCTTGTCAAGCTTAAATGTAGTTTCGCCAATGGTCACCTGTTTCTCTTGCATCGATTCAAGAAGTGCGGATTGCACTTTTGCAGGAGAACGGTTGATCTCATCGGCTAAAATAATATTTGCGAAAATTGGTCCTTTCTTTACTTCAAACTTTCCTTCCTTCTGATTGTAGATCATTGTACCGATCAAATCGGCAGGGAGCAAATCAGGGGTGAACTGAATGCGTTGAAAATCCAAATGCAAAACTTTAGCAAGTGTGCTAATGGTAAGGGTTTTGGCCAAGCCGGGAACACCTTCCAATAATATGTGCCCATTGGTAAATAAGCCAACCAACAATCGGTTGACCATGTACTCCTGACCCACCACCACTTTGCCTACCTCTGAATAGACTTTCTTAATTTTTTCCTTGTGAGCCGCCTGTTGCTCTGTTTCTACTGCAAATGCCATAATTTTTGAAAATCAAACCGCAAGTATAATTATTACGAATGAAGTTTCGAATTGTTTTCTGGAGATCGGTTAATTAAAGATGATGACCTCGGCCCCTTTGGGGTTTACCAAAAATGAATTAATGAGATTCTGGACCGTGCGGTTATCTTTTCCTGCTTTAATAAAATTTCTGGCCGACTCAAAATCCTCTATTTTTTCGTGCCTATCAAAAAAACCGAAACCCATGTAATTCCCACCTTCCAAGAGAACAAGCGAATTTTCCGTTGCGCTCCTTCCTCTTCCAATAATGGCCAATGAATCTCCTTGTTCATGAAATGAATCGACAGCCTTCTGGGCGCGTCTGTTATATTTTTTCACTGACTCCACTCCCTGGCAAGCTCCATGACAGGTACCCGATTGAAAACTAAAACAAAGTCCTTTGGCCAATTGCAATCCGCTTAGTTTAGGGCAAAGGTCAAACTCCTTTACTTTCTCCCACCAGAAATTCCAGGCATCACCTTTTGAGCTGAACGTGATCAATGCCTTAGATCCTTTGGTTACCGTGTTCACACAAAAACGCAGATATCCATTTCTATCTTCATAATCGAAAATGCCCCATTCCTCGGCTTTGAATTTTTGCGCGAGGTTATATTTTGGCCACAGTCTGCGAATTTCTTGTGATTCAAAAATAAGTGCAATCAGTTCGCTGCCTGTAAGCTCATAAGTGATGTGATGGATTTCGTTGCGAATGTTTGAGCGATTCCATTCGCGCGCCTCACCGGTGAAATGACCAGCAATTCTTTTTTTGATATTGATGGCCTTGCCCACATAAATCACTTGACTATGTGCATCTAAAAAGTAATAGACACCAGGTTTGGCAGGAAGCGATTCAAATTCTTCTTTGGCAAGGTTGGGCGGCAAAATTGTTTCTCCCGAATTTCTGCGGAGGGCTTTTTCAATCACGCCTCCATTGTCGCGCTTGAGAAGCAGATCAAAAATCTTTGCCGTTGCAAATGCATCTCCTCCAGCCCTGTGCCGATCATGAATCTCTACCCCTAAACTTTCGGCTAATCTTCCAAGGCCATACGAATGAAGTCCGGGAATAATTTTCCTGGAGAGTCTTACCGTGCATAATTTTTTGGTGTTCCAGGCAATGCCCACATCTTCAAATTCTTTTTTCAAAAAACTGTAATCGAAGTGCGCATTATGTGCAACAAACACGCGGCCATCAAGCCAGCCGTGCACTTCCTTAGCGATGTCGGCAAAAGCTGGCGCTTCTTTTACCATTTCATAATCAATGCCAGTGAGACCTGTAATGAAATGTGGAATTGACCTTCCGGGATTTATAAGCGAGCGATAGTGATCGGTGATCGTGACTCCATCATGATGGTAGATTGCAATTTCAGTAATACGATGGCTGGCAGCATATCCTCCGGTCGTCTCGATATCAACAATGGCGTACACGTTCTTTAATAAATATTCATTCTACACTACAAGGATACAAAAATTCATCAACTGAGAATTGGGGCTTTCATCTAGGTATTTCACTGCTTATCGTAAAATACGGTCGCTGACCCGATAACCCAAAATTTTTACTGTGTGTTCCACGTTTTAAGAGCAGAACCAAAATAAATCCTTATGAACAAGAATCTTTTTTTAGTGATGTCTTTGGTGGCAATTGTAAGTGCGTGTGATCTGCGCAGAACAGAAATGGGCAAGCTCAACAAGCAGGTTGACTCTCTAAAAGTTGAATTAGAGAACAATGCAAAGTTTTCGCAGGCACTGCAAGATGTTGGAGCCATGATTGACTCGATTGATCGGAACAGGCACGTGTTGCATACACGAATGGTGGAGGGCACCTCGATCGATGATTTCAAGAATAGCATGAAGGATATCAATGAGTATGTAAAGAAAACGGAAAAGAAAATCACAGCTCTTGAAAATCACTTAAGCAATGCGACCACTTCAAGAAAGCAATATGCACTTGCAGTGAAAAAAATGAAAGATGAATTGGAAGCCAGAAATCACGAACTCGCTGCTCTGCAAGAAAAGGTGACCGAGTTTCAAAATGAAAACAGCAATCTGGTTCATGCTGTTGATTTGCAGAAGGCCGAGATTGAAGATAAGCTCGCCCAGATCGAAGCAAAAAAAGCTGAGACAGTAAAACTTGAAGAGCAGGTGAGTCAGTTGATCACTCAATCGAAAATAGATCAGGCCGAATTTTATTTCACCAAAGGCGAAATTTTGGAAGAGACCGCAAGACGCACCAAGTTTGCGCCACGTAAAAAAAGAACCACCAATCAGCAGGCGCTTGACATGTATCAGCTTGCAGTAGTGTGCGGTAAGGAAGAAGCTGTTGCCAAAGTAGCTGAACTGAAAAAGAAGATTTAAATTTTCAAAAAACAACTTTAAAAAAGGGGACTAGCTAGTCCCCTTTTTTATTTCTACCACTTATCAAAATCAGCAATCTCTCATGCGCCTGTTTTATAAATTTGACTTTTTAAAAATTCATCGTATGAAAAAGTTGCTGTTTTTAATCTTTCTTCCAACCATCTCCTGGGGCCAAACTCTTTCTGAGCTAACTGTTGAGAAAATAATGCGCGATCCGAAATGGATGGGGGTCTCACCGTCAAATGTTTTCTGGAGCGAAGATGGCAAACAAGTTTACTTTGAATGGAACCCTGATAAAAATCAAGATGATTCTCTTTATTCTGTTTCGGTTACCAATACAACTCCGGCTAAAGTCAGTCCGGCAGCGCGAAGACAGTTATCGTCTATAGGTCAATACAATCGATCGCATACCAAAAAACTATTTGAGAAAAATGGAGACCTCTTTCTGCTCGACATTGCATCCAACAAGAAGACACAAATCACGAATTCGGTAGAGCGCGAATCAAATCCACATTTTTCATCCGATGAAAAGAAGATCACATTCCTTGCTAATGGAAATTTATTTAGTTGGGAAATCAGCAATGGCGCTTTTACTCAGCTTACCGATTTCAAAAAAGGAACAAAGAAACCCGAGCCCAAACTCTCTGAGCAAGAAAAATGGTTGAAGGCCGATAACCTCGCTTACCTGCAAGTGCTGAAAGAAAGAAATGCCGCCAAAAAGCTGACCGAGAAAAACCAAAAAGGCGATAAGCCCAAGCGCCCGAAAGAAATTTACCTTGACGAAAAAAGCGCTGACAACATACAACTTAGCCCTGATGAAAAGTTTATTGTCTATCGTCTGACTAAAAGTGCAAGTACTAAGAATACGTTTGTTCCAAATTATGTGACTGAGTCTGGTTTTACCGAAGACATTCCATCGCGCACCAATGTTGGCGCAATGCAATCTGCTCAAGAGCTTTTTGTTTATGACATTGCAAAAGACACTGTGCTTCAGGTGAAGACCGATCAGATTGTCGGGATTTTTGATTCCCCTGAATTTAAAAAAGATTATCCGGTTAAAGAAACCAAAAAAGATAAAGACAAATCAAGCAAAGAAAATAAGCCACAACCACGCGCTGTAGTATTTCAAAATTTGACTTGGAGTGAAGACGGAAAGAATAATGTGTTTGCGATCCGGTCGGTAGATAACAAAGATCGTTGGATCATATCCCTCGATGTGGCCACTCAAAAAATAAAACTCATCGATCGTCAACATGACGATGCCTGGATTGGCGGCCCCGGTACAGGCGGTTTCATTAGCACACCCAACATCGGATGGATCAACAATCAAACCGTGTGGTTTCAATCTGAGGAGACAGGATACTCGCATTTATATTCCTTTGATATTTTATCCGGTAAAAAAATAGCACTTACTTCCGGCAAGTATGAAGTTCAACAAGCACATCTCTCGCTCGACAAAAAGTATTTCTATTTGATCACCAATGAAGTTCATCCGGGGGAGAAACATTTTTACAAACTCTCAGCCACAGGAGGCAAAGCTGAAAAGATCACATCGATGACTGGGGCACACGAAGTCTCTCTTTCTCCAGATGAGAAATGGATTGCCTTCCGTTATTCCTACACTAATAAGCCATGGGAATTATTTCTCCAGGAAAACAAAGTCAGCGCAAAACCACAACAGATTACAAGCTCACTCACAGCCGAATTCAAATCCTATTCCTGGCGCGACCCCGAAGTAACTACATTCAAAGCACGCGATGGTGCCGATGTTTACACCCGAATATATAAACCGGCTAAACCCAATGGCGCTGCAGTGATCTTCGTGCATGGTGCAGGCTATTTGCAAAACGCACACAAGTGGTGGAGCAGCTACTTTCATGAATACATGTTCAATAATTTATTGGCTGATAAAGGCTACACAGTTTTAGACATGGACTATCGCGCCAGTGCCGGATACGGACGCGATTGGCGTACAGGAATTTATCGGTTCATGGGTGGCAAAGATTTGACTGACCACGTAGATGGGGCGAAGTGGCTCGTAGAAAAATATAACATTGATCCGAAAAGAATTGGAATTTATGGTGGCTCGTATGGTGGTTTCATCACGCTCATGGGCATGTTCACTACACCTGATATTTTCGCTGCAGGTGCAGCACTAAGACCTGTAACCGATTGGGCTCATTACAATCATGGATATACATCAAATATTTTGAATGAACCATTTACAGATAGCTTAGCTTACGCGAAAAGCTCACCGATCTATTATGCAAATGGATTGAAGGGGCACTTGCTGATTTGCCATGGCATGGTTGATACCAACGTACACTTTCAAGATGCCGTGCGTTTATCTCAGCGACTGATTGAATTAGGAAAAGACAATTGGGAACTTGCTCCCTACCCAATGGAAGATCATGGTTTTGTAGAACCAAGTAGCTGGACCGATGAGTACAAGCGTATTTTAAAATTATTTGAAACGAATTTGAAAAGGTAAAGCCCCAGTGTTTAACTGAGGCTTTCCTAACCTCTAAACCACTACTCTTTATTGAATTCAAATTTTATGGGGAGCACCATGCGCACATTCACCGGTGCACCATGTTGCAATCCAGGTTTCCAACGGGGCATCAAACTAATCACTCGTGATGCTTCTTTGTCAAGAGCTGCAGTTACACCATTGATCACTTCAATGCCAGTGACTGATCCTGTTACATCAATTACAAATCGAACATACACCGTTCCCTCTTCGCCTGTTTGTTGTGCTAATCTGGGATAGCGAAGGGTCTTCCTTAAAAATTTATACAATGCCTTTGTTCCGCCTTCGAACACGGGCATCACTTGAGCGATGTCTAGCGTTTGGGGTTGTGCAACAATTGTGGGAACTGCTGCTCCGCTGGCAACAACAATTCCGGGATCAATCTCCACTGGCGGTCCATCTTCATTTCCATTTGACGCTGTGGTTTGAGTCTCTGCTGGTGGAGGATCGGCCACTGGTTTATCGGTAACTAACGGAGGCAAGTCAGCATTTCCTTTAACACGAGGTGGTTCAACTTCTTTTACTTGCTGATCTCTTATGATTGTAGGAGGAGGACTCGGAAGATGGCAAGTAGGTCCGATGGGCGCAGCGTCTAAGTCATTTCGAAGCATCATCGCTCCATAAGCAACTCCGAAAAGACATGCCACAAATAAAAAACTAGCAAAAGTTCCTTTAGACAAATTGGAATCATACTCTCTCCGAATGGAGTAAGCGCCATAGGTCTTGTTGCGATTTTCAAAGATCAAATCATCATAGCCCTGAGTAATATCATTATCGGTATTCATAGGAATAATAGTTTAGGTTTAAACTTTTAAAACTCCGATGAACCATGCTTGCCGGCAGGCTGGTTGCAATTTGACTTAGTAATCCGTAGGCCCGGAGAAAGTCACAAGATTTTTCAAGAATTTTTTTGAGCTAAGGCTTTAGCTCTGTTTGCTGAGTAGGATGGGCGTCTTTTTTTAACTCTCTTTCTCTTTCCCATTTAATCAGGAAGTAAGAGGCAATGATCAATAGCAAAACAGTAATAACCGCCACAACGATCGAGTAAATAAAAATTCGTTTAGATCTTTTCTTACGCTGCTCGCGGTAATGCTTTTGCAAGAGCAAAGAATAATTGCGATGGCGCTGTAAAGCACTCTCATCAATTAATCGTCTGCGCAGTTTTATCTCATTCTTTGCCATCTCTTACAATAACCTTAAATTTTATCCGGAGCTGATCTAATGCCCTATATGTTCTCATTTTTGCACTACTCTCGCTGATATCTAGAATGAAAGCGATCTCTTTAAATTCCTTTTCTTCAAAAAAACGCAATTGCAAAACTTCCAGCATCTCTGAAGACAAGTCTTTCATGAATTCGACCAGGCGAATCAAGGTTTCTTCTGAGTACTCCTCTTCTTCCCGTTCAAACAAAGTTCGTAAATGCACTTCATCTAAACTGTAAACCTTTCGGGCTTTCGATTTATTGAAATGCTTGTTGACTTCGTTGCTCGCAATTTTATAAAACCAGGCCGATACAGGCACGCCCCGAAATTCATATTTATGCACGTTGCCTAGCGCGATCAGGAAAGTTTGAGAACAAAGATCGGCAGTCAGGTCTTCGTCATCGGTTTGCGTAAAGATGAAATTGAAGATACGGTCGAAATATTTTTCGTAGAGCGGACCAAAGGCAGCCGGATCTTTCTTGGCCCGATCGATCGTTTCGTACTCTCGCCTGATCTCCTCTTCTGTCATCAAGTGAAAGTTAAATAAAAAAACTTGCTAGCAACAAAGCATGAACAATCGTTTGCATCAATTTTGAATTAGCGAATGCGATTAAGCCGGTGAAAAATTTTAGTTTTGTCTCCATGAATTACTCTCCGGAATACTTTGGCTATCTCGCCACTTTTTTAACTTCGGTCTCATACGCACCTCAAGTTTACAAATCATGGAAATCAAAAAGCGTTGGTGACTTAAGTGTTTGGACTATCTGCATCCTTTTCTCAAGCACCATCGCGTGGTTAGCTTATGGAATAGGGATTAATAGCGGGCCCATAATTGCCACCAATGCTATTGTAGGGATTCTGACTTTCATGCTTGTCTGCTTCAAATTCTCTTTCAAAAAATGAAGGGACTTGCGTTTGGCTCACTTCGTATTGGCTCCAAGTACAAACTCACTAACTATGGTGACACCAATGAATTCATCATTGAAAAGATCTTACCCAATGGCGACTTCGCTGTAAAAGATCTGCTTACGTTGGAGCGGTACAAACTCAAAGACTTGTTCAAGTTTGGTAAAGGAAAAGATTTTGAGATTCGGGAATTAAGTTAATCGTTAAACGTTAGTCGGAAATATGACTACCATTAACGTTTAACGATTAACGGATAACACTTACAGTCCACTCACCTGTTTGTCTTTCGGATATTTCACCTCGTATTTGAAAACGATTTTCTTGGTTTCGTTGGGTTGCAATTTCAAATCCCACGAAAGCTTGCCGGTGTCTTTATTGTAAACTGCGCCAGCAAGGTCAACGGTTGTCACTTCGATCTGACTATTTTGAGAAACCGGAACCTGGTCTTCGATAGAAATTCTGATGGCTTCTGATTTTGTGTTGCGCACGGAAATTTCCCATGCATAGCTTTCTTTTTGATTTGTGCCAATCATCTTGCGAGAAGTAAGTTCTTTTAGTTTCTCACGCTTCACTACAATGCGCTTATCACGACCAAGTGAAAGTGAAAGGGTGTCCTTAATATTATTGGGATCAATAAATGATTTACCCGTGAAGGTTCCTTCAAAGAAAATATTTGCTTCGCCTGGCAACAGACTTAATTCTTCCCAACCGATCGCTTTCGCCAGCAAGAAGGCATCTTTATCAAGCTTAGGTGCAGTTGAATAATTGTAGACAGCCTTCAATTCGTAATTGCGTATGTCAACCAAGGTAGGCTTGTTTGCCGATGACACCGTGTAAGGCAATGCAATATCAAATTCCGTATTGAGGGAGGTTTGAACTGTGGTGACATACTCTGCAGATGTTGAGGCCACAGTCATTTCTTTCATCTCTTCACCTTTATCACTGGCCATGTCTACTTTTTGCACAGCCATTGGCGCACTGGGATAAGCCTTTTTATTATCATAACCTCTATGATAGACTACCGGTTGATAGAAATTCAGATACCAAGCTACAAGTTCTGGTTTCAAGCCGCTTTGGTTGGGATTAGCCGTAGATAATTTCAATTTCACACTTTTCCATTCTTCACCTGTGCTCTGAAAAACATTTGCTTTATAACTCAACTGCATTGGGCTTTTAGTATTGATTGCTCGAATGTCATATTGCGGAGTCCAGCCGGCATTCGCCACCACATAATTAATTTCAAGATCAGCATTCGTGCCCGCGTCTGCAGAAACACTAATCACAATCTCGCTGGTGTTGCGCTGATACATTTCGTTTTGTGCATTGTACTGCTGCTGCAACTTATTGATACGCTCACTTAACTTTTTGATTTTGTCGTCCTCTTTCATTCGTGAAGAAACGATATCACTCAACCTCGCCCTGTAAAAATCTGCCATGGCTTTAAGCTCCACCACCGAAAGATTTTGATTCGCTCCTCCAATTTTCTGGTTGCTCATCAACATTCCTTCTTCTTTATTGAGAATTTCTTTTTGGCTTTGCTCTAATGAAATTTGCTTTTGCATCCATTCGATGGAATCTCGCAAAGCTTTCAATGACTTGGGCATGTTCAACTCCGTCAAATAGTTTTGCTGATGGCTGGTTCCCAGAATTATGAAGTTTCCTTTTCCGGCTACTTGAATACTTTGTGGGTCGAGCATAGACGTTAGGCCCCCAACCACCAACTCTGTTTTGCCTGGAGATAATTGAGTTCTTACTTGCCGGGTGACTTGTGCTCGATTAAGGAATACGGTCACATCTGTAATTTTTGAAATGACAGGCTGATTTGTTTGGGCAACACTTGTAAGGGCTGCAATCCAAAATAAGATCATTGAAATCGTTTTCATGTATAATAAGTTTTTAGCTAAGATTCAACGGAAACCATAATTCCATAAAAATGGAATAGTATTTTTTAAATCCTGATTAAAGATAGAACCTTTCTCAAAACCATAAATCGATTAGTTTTGCGAATATGAAAGAAAAAGTCTTTGCTCACGCTCAGTTAAATGATTTTGCGACCACTGTTTTCCTGAAAATAGGATGCACATCTGAACATGCGAAATTGGCTGCTCAGTCTTTGCTTCGAGCAGATTTGCGCGGTGTTGACTCGCACGGAGTGGCTCGTCTTAGTGGTTATGTTCGCTTGTGGGAAGCCAAGCGAGTTAATAGTCTACCAAAAATTAAAATTGTTCATGAAAGTCCGAGTACTGCGGTTGTCGATGGAGATGCCGGGCTTGGTTTAGTTGTTGCCCCCAAAGCAATGGATATCGCCATCGTGAAAGCAAAAGTTGCAGGAACGGGTTGGGTAGCTGTAAAAAATTCCAATCACTTTGGCATTGCAGGTCATCATGCGATGATGGCTTTGCCTCACGATATGATTGGCATGGCGATGACGAATGCGAGCCCGTTGGTAGCTCCCACATTTTCTGTTGAGCGTTTGCTTGGAACCAATCCGATTGCTGTTGCTATTCCTGCCGATAAACAACCTCCTTTCGTTGCCGACTTTGCTACCACCACTGCGGCAAATGGGAAACTTGAAATTCTTCAGCGCAAAGAAAAAGACGCGCCACTCGGATGGATTCAGAAAAAAGACGGTTCACCATCGTCAAATCCAAATGAATTGAAAGATGGTGGAGCACTGATTCCTCTTGGGAGCGACCGTGAGCACGGAAGTCATAAAGGATTTTGTTTGGGTGCCTGGGTCGATATTTTTTCAGCCGTGTTGAGCGGAGCCAATTATGGGCCATGGGTTCCTCCGTTTGTAAGTTTTCTCGCGCCTCCTGCGGACCCTGTTGGTGAAGGCATCGGTCATTTCTTTGGCGCGATGCGCATTGATGCTTTTCGTCCGGCAGACGAATTTAAAACGCACATGGACAACTGGATCAATCGCTTCCGTTCGGCAAAGACAATTGAAAGTGAAGAGAAACTAATTATCCCAGGCGATCCTGAAAGGGAATTTGAAATCGAGAGAATGAAAAATGGGATTCCACTGAATGAAAAGGTCGTTCTTGATTTAACAGAACTGTCTAAGAAATTTAAAATCGATTTTTAGAAAGAGAAAAATACGCGGTACACAAACGGAGATAAGAACGGACCCGTATTAGGTTGATAGAGCAAATCGTAGAGTGCCATTGCGTTAACAGCGCCTCGGTTTCCTATTGGCGCTTTATAGCCAATGCCTACTAATAATCGCTCATAATACTTATTGGTTTCGTAGGTGCCGGTTGAATAATTAATGGTGGGCGTTTTGATAAGATCATACTCCACCTGGAAGAAGAGCTGCTGTATATAATACCGGGCAAAGGGTGCGTAACCAAACTGCTCATAAGAAAAACCTTGGTCCGGAAAATTGTATTTGGAGTAATAAATATTCAATCCTAAAAGGAATTCCGGGGTCACCCGGTAACCAACCGTAGGCAAAAGAGAATAATAACTGTACCTATATCCACCTGAGCTTGTTCCTCCACCGAGGCCTCCACCCATAGAAAAATAAATTCGATCTCTGAAAGAAGAATTCGAATTGTCATTAGAACCAGAGTTTGAATTGGAATTTGAGCTATTAGAGTTTGAGTTCGTGTCTGATTGCTTTCTGAAAGGGATTCTAAACTGAGCAAAAACTGCAGTGGAAATCAAAATACTCACAATAAGCAGCATTGACCTCTTCATGCTTCTCTGTTATTTTTCTTCGATAATGAAAATATCTTCGTTGGGCTTTTTCATCAGGTACTTTTCACGGGCGAATTTTTCAAGCAGCTCCTTATTGGTTGTAAGTTCTTGTTTGTCCTTTTCAACTTCTCCTATTTTTTCCTGATAGAATTCTTTTTCATTCTCCAGCGTGTGCAGCTTCGAACCCATTTTAAAGCGAGTGATCAAGTCGTTGGAGTCGAGAAAAGTCATCCAAACCAAAAAACAAACTCCGGTGACTGCATAAAAATTTCGGAACAGGGGGCCGAGTTTCTTTGCCATAGTTTAAAAAATATTTTAACGAAGGTAGTAATTTTTTAAACACATAGGCACATAGCTCACATAGGATAGTGCTATTAATCCCATGCTTATAAATTCACTTGTACAATCTTTTCATTTCTTTTGGTCAATCGTCCGAATTGTTTCAAGTGAAGTCCCATTCCCTTGGCTAACATCTCAAATTCACTTGATGCATCTGGATTAACTGAAACGAGTAGTCCTCCGCTGGTTTGAGGGTCAGCTAAAATATATTTCTGCTCTTCCGTAATGGAGCTGATTTTACTGCCATAGCTTTCCCAATTGCGTTGCGTACCTCCCGGCATTGATTTTTGTTGAATGTACTCGTCAAGAAAATCGAAACGAGGAACTTCACTAAAATTTATTTCAGCAGATAAGTTGCTGCCCTCGCACATCTCACACAGGTGACCAAGCAAACCGAAACCGGTTACATCGGTCATTGCATTTACATAATTCAATTTTCCGAATTGCGCTCCTGGCTTATTCAACGTAAGCATAGTATCTATCGCCTTTTGTAAATGCTCTTGTTTAACAATCCCTTTTTTCTGTGCGGTCGTGACAATCCCGATTCCTACTGGTTTGGTTAAATAAAGAAGAGAACCTTCTTTGGCAGTATCATTTCGTTTCAAATTTTCTTTTTTCAATTTACCAGAAACAGCCAAACCAAATACTGGCTCAGGGCAATCGATGCTGTGGCCACCGGCTAATGGAATTCCCGCATCGGCACAGACCTTTCTGCTTCCCTCCAAAACTTCTTTTGCTACTTCCGGGGCGATTTTATTGATCGGCCAGCCGAGGATTGCAATCGCCATGAAGGGATCGCCACCCATAGCATACACATCGCTGATGGCATTCACTGAAGCAATCGCTCCAAAGGTGAACGGGTCATCAACAATCGGCATAAAAAAATCTGTGGTGCTTACAATACAAGTTCCATCACCTATGTCAAAAACGGCAGCATCATCTTTTGATTCGTTACCGACCAAAAGCGCAGGATACTTTTGCTTTGGAGAATTGGAATGCAATATCGTGTCGAGCACAGCCGGTGAAATTTTGCAACCGCACCCGGCACCATGAGAGTATTGAGTTAGTTTAATTTTTTCCATAATTTTTTAAACACATAGGCACATAGATATTATTCTTCCGGTAAATTTCTAAAATACTCGTTAACAAAAGTCTTTTGCCCTTCTTTAAACAAATTCGTGCAATAAAAATTGATAAGAATGCCTTTCGGCTTCTCTAAAAGTTTCATGTATGTGAGTGTTTGAGCTTCAAATACAGGAGCAATTGACTCAACCGCCTTGAGCTCCACAACAATTAACTCTTCTACCAAAAAATCGCATCGCAGTTCAGTATCAACATCAATTCCTCTGTAGTGAACCGGAACTAAAAACTCAGAAACAAACGAAAGATCTCGCAATAAAAATTCTTGCTTTAAGCATTTGTGATAGACGCTCTCCAAAAGACCAGGGCCAAGTGTCTTATGAACATCGATTGCTGCACCAATAATTCTGTATGTTAGCTCATCCAATTCCTTCTTTGTAGCCATCCTATGTCTCTATGTGCCTATGTGTTTAAAGAATTAGAGTCTATTAATTCCTTCGCAAATCTAATTTCATCTTTCCCATCCCAGCTAAGGACATTCAAAATCTTTTCCTTTCGTTTTTCGATGCTGCTGCGATAAGCTTTGTCGTAATAGGTAAGGAGAATATCAATGGTTGAAGCCATGTCACCTTGGCTTAATTTCTCTTTGGCTGCCTTATAATTTTGGCCACCTAACTTCTGTTTTACTTTACCAATTGTTTCTAAAAATTTATCGGGATCAGACGCTCCGTATTCGTTCACCAGTCGCTGCACACGAATTTCTTTTGCCACTTCCATCTCTATCAATTTGCTATGGCCCATTGTATTCCAAAAATCTTGGGGCAAAAAGATTTTCCCAATGGCTATCGATTCATCTTCCACCCAAATCCGTTTTGATAGATCCAGTTTTAAAATTTCCTCTAACAAATCATTTTGAAATTGCTCTGTAGTTGGCTGGGCTGGCATCATTAATCCTCCGAAAGCAGATCCTTTGTGGTTTGCCAATCCCTCCAAATCTAAAATTTGTTCGCCTTGATTTTTAAGCTCACGAAGAATATCGCTCTTGCCACTTCCTGTAAATCCGGTTAGCAGAATAAGTTGAAATGGTCTTTTGAAATTTTCAAGAGCAAATTGCCGATAGGATTTATATCCACTCTCTAACGCTTGCGACTTGATGCGTGCCATGCCAATGAATTGACAAAAATTATTAGACCGCATTCCACCGCGCCAACAATGCACCAGAAGTTCTTTGCCATTGGCTACCATTTCAGCTTCGTTGATGATTTCTTCCAGCCGTGGCCCTACCAATCGAAACCCTGTCTTGATTGCTTCAGCCTGACCTTTTTGTTTGTAATCGGTGCCCACCGCAACTCGCTCTTCATTATTGAGTAAGGGGATATTGATTGCATTTTGAATATGCCCTTGCTGAAATTCCAAAGGCGAGCGCACATCCACTATAGGAAGATTTTTTCGGAGCTCAAGAAAATCGGAGAGAGAAATCACAAAGCAAAGTAATGGAATAAATTACTGACAGATGGACAAGCTTAATGGTTAAAGCTTTTCATCCTTAAACTATTTCTTAATCTTCTGCCTTACGGCTTCATAAATAGCAATTCCCGCTGCCACCGAAACATTGAGCGAAGCAATCTCTCCATGCATCGGAATCTTGGCGAGATGATCTGCATCTTTCAGCATCTGGGGGGAAATCCCATCTTCTTCTGACCCCATAATGAGGGCAAGCGGAGAATTCATTTCTATTTCATACAAAATCTTGTCTGCTTTTTCAGTGCAGGCTACGATTAGAATACCGCTGTCTTTCAAAAAGCGAAATGCCTCGCGCATATCTTTCACACGGCACACAGGCAAATGATTGAGTGCACCCGCACTGGTCTTCATCGCATCGGCTGAAATGGGAGCATTCCCTTTGTCACCGATGATGATGCCATCAAGGCCTGCACACTCTACGGTGCGGGCAATAGCGCCAAAGTTGCGCACATCCGTGATTCGATCAAGAATGAGAAAAAAAGGCTCACGTCCTTCGCTGTAGCATTTGTCTATGATATTTTCGAGTGAAGCATATTGCACTACTGCCAATTGACAAACCACACCCTGATGATTTTTATCTCCAAGGGTGCTCATCTTTTGTTGAGGCACGAAAGTGAATGGCACTTTGCGCGACTGGGCTGTATTGATCAGCTCACGAATGAGGTCGTTGTTCAACCCCGACTGAATAAAGATTTTTTCGATCTCACGTCCAGCTTTGATCGCTTCCATTACCGCACGCGTGCCGAAAATTGTTTCTGTATCTTTCATTGAATTATTTAAATCAGTATCTGCCCTTACGCCAAAGATCAACTACACTCAGCCAGGTGTCTAAAAATTTCTTGTCGCGCAACAATACATAATTTTCAGGATCGTAAATACTTCCGCTTTTCACAAAAGTGAATTTGGTAGCCAAGCTTGTGTATTGCCAAATTTCGTTACCCGTGTTTTTGCTTACGTCATCGGGAGGTCCGAAAATTAAATAAATCATTCCTCGATCTGTTTTCCAACCTTCCTTGTAAGAGGAGAAATAAATGTTGGAGAGTTCGATGTTATGGAAAAAGTTTTTCATGAACGTCTTTGCCCGGTCTTTATCACCGGTAATGTTGAGAATCACTTTATCAAATTTTGGTTTCTCGCCTTTTACATTGGAGAGTTCGGTGAATTCATCCGGTGTGGTAATCAAGATCAAAGGTGGAATAAGCTCATCGATCTTGGTAAACTTTGGAAAATTCTCTTTCACCACGCGGTAAGAAAACCCACGAGCAGAGGCAGTGTCTTGTTGAAAAAGGTAAAGCCCTTCTTTCGTTGGAAGAAACTTGCTTCCGCTTTCTACTCTGAAAAGGGAGTCATGAAAAAAGAATCGTTCATTACGCCCCTCCTTTTCGGCAAATGGAGGAAGCGCGGGAGGGAAAACGGTATTGTAATAAGAAACAATGAGTGGTTTACCATCAGCACTACGGGCAGTGTACTCCTTGTTTTTGCTCAAGTGATTTTCGGTGATTACTCTATCGTTGGATTCTATCCATCCATCCACCGGGTAAATAGATTCGATTTGTTTAAAATAAGTCCACTTCCTGCCGTTTGAATTTTTCACGTGCGCCAGGAGTAGCCACGGCTTATCCGGCAGCTCCAAATTTAAAAAGCCGCGCTTAGCAAATTCGGTCGCAGACAAAACAGAATCCTTCTCCACGACTGGAGTACCTGCCGTTTCTACATACGATGTTCGTTTTTCCCAGGAGATGGTATATTTTTCAGGGCCGCCATGTCGAGCAACCAAAGTGTAACGAACAATTATTTTGTTGGCCGCGCGTATTGGGCGAATTTGCATTTCCACCTCATTGGTGGCATCATACCAGTAATTAAAATTGCTTGCGGCAACTGATTGGCCAAACGAAATCTTTGAAAAACTAAGAAGAGCAGTCAGGATAATGGCATGCCTCATAACAGGTTCGCTTTCATTTCAAACGTTAAATCTAATGAATTGACTTATTTTTGCCCCACAAAATTTTTACCATGGCTGTTTACACCACCGAGATTGCGTCAGAAACCATCACTTCAGACAACCCCATTCACCAGCGATTACTGAAAGCGTATGTCATTGCTGCCGATAAAGTGAAGGGAAATTTATTAGAAGTAGGCTGTGGCGAAGGGAGAGGTATTGATTGGTTAATGCCGAAGGTTGAAAACTATTCCGCCATCGATAAAATAGTTGCTGTCGTTGAAAAATTAAAAGCTAAGCATTCGGAAGGAAATATTATAAGCGGAAATATTCCTCCACTACCATACCCCGACAATTCCTTTGATTGCGTAGTAAGTTTTCAGGTGATTGAACATATCAAAGACGATCATACTTTTTTGAAAGAAATCAGTCGTGTACTCAAGCCAAATGGATTTGCTCTAATTTCAACACCTAACCGTCCGATGTCGCTTTCGCGGAATCCGTGGCATGAGCGTGAGTACACAGCAGACGAGCTTACTACTATAGCTAAGAATTATTTTGGAGCTGTTGACATGAAAGGCATCACCGGCAATGAAAAAGTGATGCAATACCATGAGCGTAATCGCCAGTCGGTAAATAAAATTATGAAGTGGGATATACTGGATCTTCAACACAAATTACCAGCATCCATACTTCGTGTCCCTTATGAAATGCTTAATCGTCTGAATAGAAATAAACTAAAGGAAGCCGCTGATGATTTAGTGGCAAGCATTAAACATGAAGATTATCTTCTTACAAATAATGCTTCGAGCGCCTTGGATTTATTTTTAATTGCCAGAAAATAGAAAAAATTAACACATAGGCACATAGAAAACATAAGGCTATGTGAACGATCTGTCTATGTGTTTATAATTAGAAGGAGAGTTATTCCTAATAATTGCTACGGGGTCCTTCCTCACTGAAAGTACCCATCAATTTTTGGAAAGCTGCTTCGTATTTTTTGGCGAGTTCATTTTCACCATTCTCATAAAGGGCGCGCTGCAGAATATTCAATAAGATAATGTTGTTTCTCAGGTCACCACTAAATCCTCCTCCTTCATTGGTTAGGTAATTTGCCATTTCAATTGAGCGGTCACCAATAGTATTAGCGATCTCAATGGCTTTCGCTTTTTCTCCTACTTTGAAAAGCAAATTCACGGCTTCTGCTGCGGTGTAATCGAAGCGTACGCCTTTGTCTGGCATTTTCTCAAGTGAAAACAGAAGTAATTGTTTTGCTTTTTCTGTTTCGCCTTTATCAAGGAACGCCTGAACTACGGTGTTGGTGGAGCTTCGGTGATTGAGAACAAACCCCTTATAGTCATCATTGTAGTAAACTTTAGGGTTGTCCAATCCGCGATAGCGGAATTTCTTCATCATTACTTCCATGCTCTTCTCGGTATCAACCAAATACTCACGGTCTTTGCGAGGATTGCGAACAGGCAACACTCGATAAGCATTACCTACTTGTACCACATAAGGTTTCAGATCGATATTGATTTGCTCAATGGAAGTAGGGTTAAGGTAAATGGGGCGTTCCCAATTGCTACTGACAATAACATCAAGAAGTGCCAAATCTTTTTTCTCAAGCCCGCCACGCAAAACTTTGATCTTCATTTCATCCACCACAAGGCTGTCCATTCCTTTCGGGATAATACCTTTAGCGATCACTGCGTTTTTATCAACAGGGATTGTTAGAATACGACTAGGCACATAGTTACGCTCACCATCGCTGAGCTGCGGGTAGCGTTTCGCCAGCAAATCAAGATATTCTCTTGCATCGATGGACTTGATTTTGAAACCATCATTAAACTGAAGATAATCATTCAATCCGCCTTGCTGATATTCTTTCAATGGCAGTGTATACTTGAGTGGTTCAGACTCATAAGCCTTACGCATACTTTGCTGGATGTACCAATCGGTATTGTAATAGCTCAACACAAGAACGCGTGTATCAGAACGAATGCCTTCTGTTTCCTGCGCATACCACAAAGGGAAAGTATCGTTATCGCCACCGGTATAGAGTACCCCTTGAGGGTCGCACGATTCAAGATAGTTTGACGCAGAGTCCACGGAGAAGAAACGATCGCTGCGATTGTGGTCATCCCAATTGGCGCTCGCCATCAAAGCCGGAGCCGAAAGTCCGATCAACGTTGCTGCAATAGCGGCTACCTTTGCGTTCTTAATAAATCTTCCAAAAAATTCTGTGATGCCAATCACTGCAAGACCAATCCAGAATGCAAATGCATAATACGAGCCCGCATAGATATAGTCACGCTCGCGTGGTTCTGTTGGAGGTGAGTTCAGATAAACAACAATAGCAACGCCTGTCATTACAAAAAGCAGCGCCACAATTGCAAAATTCTTAGTGTCTTTTGTGAATTGAAAGAACATTCCAATCAATCCAAGAATAAATGGAATAGCGAAATAGTTATTCCTTCCCCTGTTCTCGGCCAACGCGGTGGGCAATTTCTTAAACCATTCGCCTGGTCTGAGCCATCCTGCGCCTTGTTCATCGCTTTCGCGCCCAACAAAATTCCACATGAAGTAGCGCATATACATTCGCCCGATCTGGTGCTGAAACATATACATTTTGTCTTGGCCAAAGGTCGGCTTCTGATCTTGTTGCAACCCCATATAATTGCGATAGGTCGCTGCGTGTTCTGAATTCCAGGCACGTGGAAGAAGTGTACTTTCTCCAGGATCATATTCATACTCAAAGCTGCGTTCTGCTACTTCGTATTTGTCTTTGCCCTTAACGTAAGATGGAGATCCGTACTTCACGCCAATAGGTCTTGCAGTAAAGTATGGTCCAAACAAAAGAGGTCTGCTACCATATTGCTCACGTCTGAGATATTTCACAAAGCTCATTACATCCTTTGGGGAGTTTTCATCGATGAGGGTATTATAGCTTGACCGAATCACCACTGTGGCATAAGATCCGTAACCAATCAAAATGAAAGCAGTAGCGAGTAGAAAAGTATTCCAAACCGGATGATTCTTTTTCTGAGTAAAGTAGATTCCATAGGCCAATGCCCCTGTTAAAATTAATGTGAAAACCAAGGCGCCTGATCCAAAGAATAATCCAAAAGTGTTCACAAAGAGCAATTCAAGGTAACCGGCAAGAGTAGGTAAGCCAGGCACAATAAAATCGTTGATGAATAAAACGATACCCGCGCTTAATGCCAGCGTGGCAATCACACCCCAGGTGGTAGTCTTAAATTTCTTGAAATAATAAATCAAACCTAATGCAGGAAGTGTAACAAGGTTGAGCATGTGCACTCCAATGGAAAGTCCAATCATATAAGCAACCAACAACAACCAACGGTTGGCTTTGCTTTCGTCTTCGATGACATCCCATTTCAAAACACCCCACACCACAAAAGCGGTGAAGAAAGATGACATTCCGTACACCTCTGCTTCAACTGCCGAGAACCAAAACGAATCAGAGAAAGTATAGGTCAGCGCACCTACCAAACCGGCACCCATGAGTACCCAAAGTTGATTGTCGGTGATCTCGCTATCTTTTTTAATGCCCATTACTTTGCGGCCGAAAAGTGTAATCGACCAAAACAAAAACAGGATCGTGAATGCGCTTGCCAAAACGCTCATGAAGTTGATCCAATAGGCTACTTTAGTTACATCGCCAAGTGCAAGAAATGAAAATGCCCGGCCCATCAATAAGAACAACGGGGCGCCAGGAGGGTGCGGTACTTGAAGTTTATAGGAAACAGCTATGAACTCACCACAGTCCCAATAGCTGGCCGTCTCTTCCATGGTTAAAAAATAAGTAAGCAACGCTACGGTGAAGACCGCCCAACCCAAGATGTTATTAGCTTTTTGAAAGTTCATTTTTCTGGTTTTGAATTTGACCCTCCTTTGCCAAAGCCAAAGAGGATGAAGGCGCGAAAATAAGCAAATCCTCCTTCGTCTAAAGCTTCGAACTATAAATTAAATCTGCGCAAAACGCGGTCTTAATTACGTGTTACCATATTTTCAGGTTATGCCTCACGTTCCCTTTCTTTCACTGGATTACCAGCATCGCTCAATCGAGCGAGAATTGAAAGAAGTTTTTACTAAAGCATTGAAACGTGGAAAATTTATTTTAGGTGATGAAGTCGATCAGTTTGAAAAAGAATTGCCACCTACCGCGAGGCAAAACATTGTATTTCGGTAGTTAGGTCATGATGCTTCGCAAAATTGAAATTCGCTGTTCTTCAGTTAGAAAATTCTTCTCCTGACTATTTATAAACGATCATGTAAAAGATAAGCCACAAAATAAAAATGAGGATGTAAGAACACGATACAATCCACCAGGTGGCGCTTTGCTGTTTATGAATTCGAAGAGAATAGTGATTCACTCCTCGCACCAAAACCAAAACATAGATTATTTCAAATACGCTGATTGCCTTGAGCGGATAGGCAAATCGCTTAGCAACTTCATGATGATCAAAAAGATTCATCATCGATAACGGATAAAATGCTTGGATTTCATCCAGGCGCGGGTCGGGCACAAAAAACAAAAACCAACTGATTTTAATCAACTCGGGAATAATGAACACAAACTCTGCTGCCATGACCACACTCCAACACTGGCTAAATGTAATTCGGTATCCAAACAGAAAGCAGCCTACCCAAAGCACAAAGCCGATCACAGTAAATTTCCATAAATAAATGAAGGGTATTGAAAAGAACTGCAGACCGCTGATCAGTTTGAGAATCAGGCCCTCGGGCCTATCTTGAAGAAACTCAAAGGCTGCGGTTTCGTATTCAATAAAAAACTTTTTAACGTACAGTAATAAAACCGAAATGAGACAAAGCGTTATAAAAGTTAGCTTTTTATCGGAAGAAAATAATGAAGTTTGCGGATGATCATGCATAGTTCAAAGATGTGGCATTTTTTTAATTGGAAGACGATCTCGCGAGAAACAAGTTTCAGATCTGTAGCAGCAGAGCAATTACCGATGGCCAGCAAGAAGCAAAGGACAATTCTGTTTCTTCTCGGATGCATCTCTTTTAGCCTGATAGCACCCAATTTATTTGGGCAGCGGAAAGACACTACCGCAATTTTGATTTCCGATATCAATGTGCAGCTCGAGACAACCGATGCGATGAAGTACTTGTACAATTTTGAATTTGACAAGGCTGAAGTGCAGTTTAAAAGTGTCAGGGCAAAATACCCCTGGCATCCGTTGCCCTATTTCCTGGTAGGGCTGGCCGAATGGTGGAAGATCATGCCTAACATGAAGGACACCAAGCATGATAAACGGTTTTTGGCGTGCATGGACAGCTCGATCAGGGTAGCTGAAAATTTATACGATCACTTTCCGGAATATAAGATCGAAGCTGCATTTTTCCTGGCGGCCGCTCATGGATTTAAAGGCGAATTATATGCCGACTTCGAAAGAAAAGATTGGATGAAGGCAGCCAGTGAGGGTCGCCTCGCCTTGAAGTACATGGATATTTGTCGTGAAAAAAATAATCTGAGTCCGGAGCTTTTGTTTGGTGATGGTTTATACAATTACTTTCGAGAGTGGGTACCTGAAAATTACAAATCGCTAAAACCCATCTTTTGGTTTTTCAGAAGTGGTGATAAAAAACTTGGCCTGACGCAACTCAAGGAAGTTTCATACAACGCATTTTATACTCGCGTTGAAGCCATGGTTTGGCTGATGCGAATTTTAGCAGGCTATGAAAATGATTCTCAACGAGCTCTGCAAATATCAGAGTACTTACATCAAACTTATCCCGATAACCCTTATTTCCAACGGTACTATGCTCGCATGCTTTATTCTAATGGGCATCAGGCTCAAATGCAAGAGCAGTGCAATCAAATTTTGCAGCGCATCGACAGTGGCAAAGTTGGCTATGAAGCCGTGAGCGGAAGATATGCTGCCTTTTTTCTCGGCCAGATGAATGACTTCAGGCGGAAATGGGAAGAAGCCAAGAAATATTATTTGTTAAGTGTGAAATATTCTGAACAAGTTGGAGCAACCGATACGGGGTACTATTTATACTCACTCATTTCACTTGGCGAGATCTACCAAAAACAAGGAGACAAAGTAACCGCCAAAAAATATTTCAAACAGGTGAAGAAAAAAGCCGATCGCAAAGACGAAGCCTATAAAGATGCTAAACAGCGATTGCAGAAGATGGAGAAGGCCAGTAAAGATTAGTAAACATTGTCATTAACTTACGGTTGCAAAATTAAGAGAACGTGGATTTGCGCGATTTTATAGTAACCCCAATTTTTCTAATAATAATATACTCGTTAGCCTATTTGATCAGGCCCTGGCTGACAGATAGGGCAAATCGTAAATATTTCTTTCCTGCATTGACAGTAAAGATTATTGGTGCCATAGCATTGGGAGTTGTCTATCAATTCTATTATAAGGGTGGGGATACTATTAATTATCATACCAATGGAAGCAGAGTTATCTGGGATATTTTCATTGAATCTCCTATGGATGCAATTAATGTTTTTTTCAACCAGGGAGAATTTGGCCCAGGGCTTTGGGCAATAAGTGATAAAATCTGGTATTGGCGAGATCCCCAATCGTTTATGATTGTTAGGATAGCCACGTTGTTCGACCTCATCACTTTTTCAACCTATTCTTCAACAGCAATTTGTTTTGCCTTCGTAAGCTTTATCGGGATCTGGTTTTTCTTTTTAACTTTTTATGAGCTGTTCCCACATCTTCACAAGTGGTTGGCCGTGGGTTCTTTTTTTATTCCGTCCGTCTTTTTTTGGGGATCCGGCATTTTGAAAGACACTATTACTATGGCTTGTTTAGGAATGGCTACCTATCTAATCAAACGGATTTTTATAGATAAAAAATTCAGTTTCGTTTCAGTATCGGTATTGGTTTTGTGCTTTGTAATTTCTTTTAGCATAAAAAAATATGTTTTGACTTGCTTTATACCTGCAGCGCTTTTTTGGATTTATGCGGGCAACTTATTCAAACTAAAATCACTGGTAGCTCGCGTGACCTTATTCCCTTTGATCTTGATCATAACTTTTTTTACCGGATTCTATTTCATTCAAAAAATTGGTAAAGATGACCCCAGATATGCAATTGATAAGATTGCTGAAACGGCTCGCGTTACTGCTTATGATATCCGCTATTGGACAGGCCGCGATGCTGGTTCAGGTTATTCTCTGGGTGAATTGGATGGCTCATTTGCCTCCATGTTGCGACTGGCTCCAAATGCAATTAACGTTGCGCTATTTCGACCATATCCATGGGAAGTCAACAACATGTTGATGCTTATATCATCCCTCGAAGCGTTCGCTTTGCTTTTTATGACCCTCCTTTTGATCATAAGTAAACCTTTAAATTTTATTAAGGTATTCTCTAATCCTAACATATTATTCTGCTTTATTTTCAGTATTACATTTGCCTTTGCCGTGGGGGTATCCACCTATAATTTTGGAACTTTAGCACGCTATAAATTCCCCATGCTTCCCTTTTATTTCATTGGCTTGGTGCTCGTCAAAGACCAGATGAGACAAAAAGAGGGTGAGTAACGCTAAGTTGAGGCACTTAGTTTTTGAAATCAAATCCTAATCTGGAAACGAACCAAAATATGAGGGCTAAAGAAACATAGTAAGCATTCAGGCCAACGGGAATAATCGATTGAAAAATCAATGATAGTAGAGTTGAAACAGGCAATAGTATAAGATAAAAACCAATTCGAAATGCATTCGTGTTTCTATTAAAATGGATCAATGCTTTAGAATCCATATAAGTTAATAATCGAAAGAATACGTAGTTGAAAATCACAGGCACCATAAGGAGATTCATTGTTGTCGCTTCAATTAAAAACACCAGCGGAGTCGTAAATCGTAAAAATGCCAATTGTGAAAACGTAATACACTTAAGCAGTGAATTGTTCAATAAATTATGACCAGCAAACACAATGATTAAGGCACCGTACCATTCCCACCAAAATAAATTGAACTCATTTCCTGTAAAGAATGCAATGGCAATAAAAACCGTCAATCGAATAACAATAGCGGTAGTCAGTTGAAAGAATGAAAATTTGCCTGATCGCGTCCTTCCTTCCGTATAAAATGCGGCCTGGTCATTTACGATATATCCTATTTCATAAATTGAAATAAATGCCAAATAATAAAAGAATAAAAGAATTAGCGAATTCCATTCAAGACGGTGGTCTAGCAAAACAATAATTATGGAAGGGATCCATTCGTAAGCAAAATGGAAACTAAATGATTTGACAGAATTAAGTCGGGTCTGTTGAAAATAGAAAAAGGGAAGAAATCGAATTGCACTCATTTCATTTATAAATAAAAGTCGGATTTAGACTGCCCCAGAAAGATTCCTCACTTTTTTTTGAAGCTACAATGAATCGATGAGTGGCAAGGTTAGCTAGTGCCCAGTCCGTTTGATTATCTGTAATTACTGTCAACTCAACTTCTTGCAAATACGGCTGAAGGGCTATATGCTTCTTCCCTCTGAGCTCGATTAAGATTCGACCTGTCAAAATATCCTTTTTTACTTCCAAAACAGAGGCGACATACTTCATGTTATTTCGCTCTGCTATTACCTTCACCACCACATCAATACTTGATGAGGCCAGAATTAACTCCGCGTCATTTTTTACTCTTTCAATCAATTCAAAAACAGGAATGATTTTCCTTTTCATCAGAAACTCATCGTAAAATGAATTTGCCAACCTGGTCGCCTTAGCATAGGTTAGCCCCTTGAGAAAATAAATGCTCAAGTACTTTGATATGTCCGAGTCAATGATTCGCGAAAAAATCGCGATCAAATAAAATAATGGCGACCATTTTTCATTCACCAAATGAAAAAGGGCACGCTTGAAAACATTTTGCTTTGAAACGACAAATCGAATAAAATCAAAGGTGGTGTTTGAATAGAATAGTGTATCACACACATCGCTAACCAGCACCTTACTATTACTCTTAATACTCATTTTATTTTCTAAAACTCGGTTACTCGTCATTTAAACTCAACTGTCGGTAAAACTGGTGCCTCTTGAAATTGTCGTAAATATCGGTAAAGCAGTTTTTTAACTGTTCATGTTTCACTAACAATATTGCTCCAAAATTTAATTCAGTAGAGATACTTGCGGAATTGCCTTCACTCTGACATCATCTTAGTTGTAAAGAAATTTATTCAAGCGGACTCGGAATTTATTTTAATTTTGGCTGAATAAAATCTAAGGGAGAATAGTGGAGTACATTATAAAACCACAAGGAAAATTATCATTTAACTGGAGAGAGCTCTGGCAATACAAGGAATTGTTCTACTTTTTTACTTGGCGAGACATTAAAATAAAGTATAAACAGACTGTTCTCGGTTTTTTGTGGGCTATTCTTCAACCCCTGATGATGATGACCATCTTTACCTTATTCTTTGGAAAGGCCCTTGCTATTCCATCGCAAAATTTGCCTTACCCGGTCTATGTCTTTTCGGGTCTCATAATTTGGAATCTCTTCTCTACTGGTCTCACAGGCGCTTCCAATAGCATGGTGAACAACGCCCCTATTATAAAGAAGATTTATTTTCCACGACTCATCATTCCAGTATCCTCTATTCTTGTTGCCCTTTTCGATTTATTTATTACGTTGTTTCTGTTCATAGGAATCTTATTGGTGTACCAGCAGCCCGTTTCATGGACTGCTATTTTCCTTTGGCCGCTTGCTATAATGATCGGAGTTATCGCCACACTTGGGTTGGGAGCCTGGCTTGCCGCACTTAATGTAAAATATAGAGACTTCAGGTACCTGATACCTTTTTTGGTTCAGGTTCTTTTTTTTCTCACACCTATTATTTATCCAGTTTCCTTACTTAAATACCCTGTATTGCAATATGTGCTTGTCTGCTCGCCAGTTTATGCCGCTGTAGAATTGTTTCGTTTTCCTCTGACAGGTGTATTACCAGAAACTTATTTTATGACCATTAGTCTGCTCTCATGTCTACTATTCTTGTTGGTGGGTATATTTTATTTTAGAAGCACCGAAGATTTTTTTGCCGATTTAGCCTGATCGTTTTTCAGTGAAAGGTCATCGGTCAATTAAATTTTTACAAACTCGTCCAATTAAATTCTATAATTTTACTCGCGTCTTCTTAAAGTTTGTTCCCATTGATTTGTGAAAGCTATCCTCGAAATTCAGGACATCTCCAAAAAGTTTAGGATACAGCATATAGCCGGGGGCTATCTAAGCCTTCGTGAACGAATGATGACTGCATTAAAGTTCAAGAAAAACCATGTTGAGGATTTTTGGGCTCTAAAAGGAATATCTTTTGAAGTTGGTGCTGGCGAATCAATTGGAATAATTGGCCGCAATGGCGCAGGCAAGTCGACTTTGTTAAAAATCCTTTCCAAAATTACGCCTCCAACGTCAGGTCGCATTGTTTCTAGAGGGCGTATTGCAAGTCTGCTGGAAGTTGGTACTGGCTTTCATCAAGAATTGACAGGTCGCGAAAATATTTTCTTCAACGGCTCATTGTTGGGCATGAAGCGAAAAGAAATTGAAGGCAAATTTGACGAGATCGTAGATTTCAGTGGTGTTGAGAATTTTCTTGACACACCACTCAAGCATTACTCTAGTGGCATGCAGTTGAGGTTGGCTTTTTCTGTTGCTGCATTTTTGGAGCCTGAGATTCTTATCATTGATGAAGTACTGGCGGTGGGGGATGGTGAGTTTCAAAAAAAGTGCTTGGGGAAAATGGAAGATGTGAGCAGAAGTGGAAGAACAATTTTATTTGTAAGTCACAATTTAGCTGCAGTAACACAACTCTGTAAAAAAGCTGTTTTGCTCAGAAAAGGAGAGCTTGTTGAAATTGGTGATGTTAACTCCATTATTCATTCTTATATCACGCATAATAAGAGTTTGACGGAGCACAATAAGATCAACAATCTTGATTTAAGGAAGGGCGATGGAAATTTTAGAGTTGATGGGATTAGGTTGCTTAATGACAAGGCTGAGCCGATCACCATCGCAAGAACTGGTAATGAATTAGTTTTTGAGATTAAGTTCAACAAAACAATCGATCGCACGAGAGGAACTTTTAGAATTGACTTCGCTCTTGACACGGAGCAAGACATGCGCGTTGGATGGTTTAGCTCAGATGCCGTAATTAGTAAAATGGCTGATCGTTTTGATAAAATATACCTGAGCATACCCAAGTTTAATTTAGGTAGCGGAACCTATTTTCTTACTTTCTATTCTACCTGGAATGGTAATGTTGAGGATTACATCCATCAGGCTTTTTCGTTTGAGGTCGAGGAAGGCGACTTTTTTAATACCGGAAAAATTATTCCGAAATTTCAGACGTTTATTTACACCGATCATCGAATTTATTCAAACTAATGATCTCTCGACATTTCTTGTATCGTTTAAGTCAAAAATGGAAATATCATACTGGAAATTCTTTCGAAAAAAAAGTGGCCGACATAAATCGGAATGAGCCACTGATTTCTTTGAAGGGGACAACTTTTAAAGTCAAAGGTTCGGAATTATTACTTACCGTTGAAGATCACTCCTTTGTTATTAATCGATTTGAGCAGTTCCAAATCTTACTGGCTGGCCGCGGTGAATTTAGAATTGAAGGAAGGATTTTAATTTACAAAATTGACAACGTCAGCCTTCGAGTAACTACGGCCGAGGAGATATTTATTATTCACGAAATCTTTTTTGAGACGTGTTACTCCGTATTAGTTCCGTGGACCTATAACGTTATTGATATTGGAATGAACGTGGGGTTTGCCAGCCTCTTTTTCGCAAACAATTCTAAAGTTCTCAAAGTACATGGATACGAACCTTTTGCGCCCACGTTTAATAATGCTATTTCAAATTTTGTGCTAAACCCCTCGCTTAACTCTAAGATTGCTGCAAACAACTTTGGGCTGAGTTCTAATTCAGAGTGGCGTAAATTACCTTACTCATCTGACCTTAAAGGAAAGAATTCAATCCATAATACCGGTGGAGAAAGTGAGAACATTGAGCTTAAGAATACAAACGATGTTTTAGATAAGCTATTTGAAAATAGTGAAGAACGTTTTTTTGTAAAAATGGATTGTGAGGGTGCGGAGTTCGAAATATTTGAGAGTCTTCAAAAGCGAATGATTCCTGAGCAAATTTTCGGCTTTATTATTGAATGGCATTTTAGAGACCCGCAACCAATCATTGACGTATTGCTATTAAATCATTTCAAAGTGCAAATACGAGGAGATCAAGGAATAGGATTAATTACGGCCTTCCGGTAATATCATGCGAAGATTGATAAACTTAATTAGCAGAAAAGTTTCTTCCCTTCTGGGAACAGCACCAATTAACCATATCAATGAAGAGGTCACCCGAACACGATCTATCGTTGAAAATATTTATGTCGATGAGTTTTTGAGAACGAGCTTGTATCAGAATCCATCTTACCTGGAATCCAAGAAAATCACTCACTTTCATAAAAGTATTTTTACTCAAAACGGAGAAGACGGAATTGTGGAGGAGATATTTAAGCGTATAAAAACAACCAACAAATATTTTGTGGAGTTTGGCGTGCATGGGGTAAAAAACAACTCTTCTTTGCTCTTAATTAGGGATTGGGGTGGTCTATGGATAGGAGGAGATAAAAATGGAGAAAAAATAATTAAGGATAAATTTAAACAGGTCCTTGATAAAGGAAGGCTGAAACATTCTGCTACGTGGATTACAAAGGATAACATTGAAAATGTTTTTAAAGAAAATCATGTACCCTCAGAATTTGATTTTTTATCTATTGATATTGATGGAAACGACTATTGGATTTGGAAAGCAATAACGCAATATGCTCCTCGGGTAGTCTGCATTGAATACAACGCCACTTTCCCTCCTGACATATCGTGGATCATGGAGTATAACCCAAGTCACTCGTGGGATCAAACAAGTTATTTTGGCGCATCCTTAAAAGCACTAGAGATCCTCGGCAAAGAAAAAGGGTATGAGCTCATTGGATGTGATTTTTCCGGATGTAATGCGTTCTTCATTAGGAAGGATCAAGATTTAAAAATGTTTGATTCCCCCTTCACTTCAGAGAATCATTATGAGCCCCCCCGATACTTCATAAGTAAGCCCTCGGGGCACGAACAGGGCTTTGGTGCATTTAGAACAAACGGATGAAAGCGATTTTGTTTTCTGCTGAGTGGCCAGAATATATGATTGGGCTGGCCAATGAAATGGCTAAGCATTGCACTACGATATTAATGATGCCTCATAACTACGGACTGACTGAGGATCATAAAAAGTGCTTAAGCAAAGAGGTAACTCTTGAGACTTTCGAGTTGATCGATTTTAAAAGTGTAAGAAAGAACTTTACAATGATTTCAGGAATCCTGAAAACACTATGGAAAGAAAAACCAGATGTTCTTCACATTCAATCCAACGGTCACCGCCTGTTCTTTTGGGTTGCCCTTTTTAAACCATTACGGACTAAAATTGTCAACACTATCCATGATCCTCAAAAACATTCGGGAGATGTTTTGTCGCACGCAATTGACGATTCTTTGACGGTTTACTTGATGCGATTCTTTACAAGAAAATATATTGTGCATGGTAGCAATTTGATAAATGAACTGGCTACATCATACGCTGTAAATAAAAACAAAATCGTAAATATTCCTCATGGTCATTTTGAAATCTATAAAGACTTACAAAAAGAAACCGCGATAGAGACAGACTTTACAATACTTTTCTTTGGAAGAATATGGCCATACAAGGGATTAGAATATTTCATTGAGGCCGCTAATCTTGTACACAAACAAAATTCTGAAATTTGGTTTTGCATTGCAGGAACAGGAGAAAATATTGGAAAATATTTGACACTAATTAAAAACAAAGATCGGTTCGTCATAATAAACAAAAAGATACCGATTCACGAAGTCGGCTTGCTTTTTCAAAAAGCCTCAATCGTGGTCTTACCTTATATTGATGCCACGCAGAGCGGTGTTATTCCCATAGCGTATGCTTATTCAAAACCCGTAATAGCAACGCGAGTAGGCGGGCTACCAGATGTTATCCACGATGGACAAACCGGTTTTTTGGTTGAACCCAAGTCTGCCCAAGAAATTGCCAGTAAAATTCTCTACTTATATGACCACCCATCCGAAAAAATGCAAATGAGCAAGCTCGCTTACGAATTTGCACATGATGAGTTATCTTGGAAGAGAATTGCGTCAATAACATTTTCAGTGTACTCAAGCTTATAAGAAGCATATATGTGTGGAATTGCCGGGACCATAAGCTTCTCTCAAAATGAAATACTTCCACAAGACAGATGGGTTAAGTTTACTGACCCTCTTAAATACCGAGGGCCAGACGATAGAGGCGACTGGCATTTCAATTCAGATACCGTAAGGGTTTCCTTATTTCATACCCGTCTAAGTATAATTGACCTTAGTCCCATGGGCCATCAACCCATGACAGCAGACGATGGCGCAATAGCTATTAGCTTCAATGGTGAAATCTATAACTTCCGCGATTTGCGAAATGAGTTACAAGCCAGGGGAATTAAATTCCGCTCAAATTCAGATACCGAAGTATTACTAGAAGGTTATCTCTCTTGGGGGCTTCAAAATCTTTTAACAAAAATCGATGGCATGTTTGCTATCGCACTTTTTGATAAAAAAAGAAACACTTTATTCTTGGCCAGAGATCGCTTCGGAAAAAAACCATTATACTATTCCATAATTGACAAGCATCTCATTTTTAGTTCAGATATAAGGAGTTTTAGCGTGATCAACTCAAACCACCTAACCATCGACCTCCATGCCTTAGGCTACTTCTTTGCCGAGTATGGAACACCCCGCGAAAACACCATCTGGAAAGAAGTAAAAAAAGTAAAACCAGCCTCCTTTATACAATTTGATCAATCAGGTATAACTGATTATCAAACGTATTGGCATTTAAATTACACCGAATCCTGCACGCTCGACCGATCCGATATTGATGCCACGACAGAGCATTTGTTAAGCAATGCGGTGAAGAAAAGACTTGTCTCAGATGTAAGGGTAAGTGCTCTCCTCAGCGGGGGAATAGACTCATCTCTTGTAGTAGCTAAAATGGCAGAACATTCGCAGGGTAAAGTCAAAACTTATTCTGTTGGGTTTCATGAAAAAAAATTCAATGAATTGTTCTTCGCCCAGCAAGTGGCGAATCGATTTAATACAGATCACACAGAACTAATTATAAAGCCCGATAGCCTTGAAATTATGGATAAGCTCATCTGGGAATATGGTGAGCCATTCGCAGATTCTTCGATGATTCCTACGTACCTCATGTCAAAGGAAATAGCCAAGAGCGAAAAGGTGGTGATGGGTGGTGATGGTGGCGATGAGCTTTTTGGCGGTTATGACTCTTACTATTTCGCTTATAAATATGATCTTGTTAAATCATACAGTCGACTGTATCCAGTTTCTAAATTTCTCCACAAGATATATCCTAACTACAGAACCGATTTCTTAGAGAGACTTTTAAGACAAACCAAATCTCCTCATTACACTTTACTAAATAGAAATTTTTGCTTTCAACCGAACGAACTTCAAAAGTTATTGAATCAAGAGACATTTATTAATTCCTTGAATAAGGAGCATCATCTTATCTGGAACGAGTGTACTTCTGATTCTTCAAGTGATCTTATCAAAGTTTTGTCTGGTTCTTTAAGTACCCGATTATTAAACGACTATTTAGTAAAAGTAGATCGGGCGTCTATGTACGCTTCGCTAGAAATGCGAAGTCCTTTCTTGGATAAGGACTTAGCAGAGTTTGGTGCTACTTTGAGACCAGATCAAATTTTTCATAAATCTGAGCCCAAATCCATTTTAAAAAGATTGGCAAAGAAACATTTTTCTGAAAGCTTTGTCTATCGACAAAAAATGGGGTTTGGAATACCAATAGGAACCTGGTTTAGAGGTGAGCTTGCTAACAAATTGAAGGAAGTGGTATTGGACGGAAAGCAAAAAATGATTGACATTAATTACGGGTTTGTAGAAAAACTGCTCAACGAACATGGAGAAGGCAAAGCTGATCATACTGATAAATTGTGGTCGCTTTATGTTTTTCATATCTGGGCGCACCATCAACAATGAAAATACTCTACTTAGCTAATCCAAAAGATGGCCACGATTTAAAGTGGATTTCTTTCTTCGTTGAAGGGAAGTTTGTGAAGGGATTTATGATGCCCCGAAAAGCGGATGAAATTTCGACCAAGACTGAATTTCAAAATGGAAAGTTTGAGGTTGTGAGTTCAATTACTGATTTCTCAGTGACCCGGTTTTATCAAACTTTGCTAACTGCTTTCAAAATCAAGCGTTTTATTAAGAAAAATAATATTCAGGCCATCCACATATTATTTGCTGAACCTAACGCACTGTGGTGTCTTTTCAGAGATTATTTTGGAGTACCCATAATAGTTTCATGCCGGGGTACTGATGTTTTGAAAACAATCCCGAGAGCGTTCCAAAATAAAAATTTAATCAATCTGATAGTTGCACCCGCTTACAAACGGGCCTTTCGTAAGGCCGATTTTATCACCGGCACCTCTGAACAACAATTGAAATCCATTTTCAATTTTTCAGAGAGGAAAGAGAATATTTCGATCGTGCGCACAGGGGTTCTTATTGATAAGATTTTGACCGACACCTCTGGTTTTTTCCCTTTGGAAAGTCAGGCTCCCTATATCCTGTTTCCCCGGTACATCAAGCCATTGTACAACCATGAATTTTGCCTTGAAGCCATTTCTCTACTTCCAGCTGATGTTAAAGCAAAATACAAGATGGTATTTGTAGGCAAAGATTGTGGCTCTACAGACTTTACTTATCAAAAAACGCTACTCGCGAAAATGGATTCTCTCAAGGATGTAGAATTCATTTTTTTACCTGAGATGAGCCAAAATGCAATGTTTGAGTTGTATAAGAGATCTTCACTTGTGGTAATGACACCTCACTCCGATGGCAGTCCTGTTTCAGCAATGGAAGCTATCGTTTGCAATGCTAAAGTTATCTTAGGACCGCTGCCCTATGATGAGGAAATTTTTAAGATATGGACTCATCAATTAACTGGTTGGAGCGAAAAAGAACTTTCAGCCCTCATTACTCATTGCCTTTCAATTCCTTCTAAAATTGACGTTGCATCCTACGCCCCACTTGTAGATAGGAATACGGAGATGAGCAAAATCGTTAAGATCTATCAAGGGCTGATCTCATCCTCAAAAGCATTGCACTCGATCAATGGCAATGAGGTTTTTCAAAGCGAAATGCAAATTCAAAGAAATTATCAACAGTGTACAAGATGCATATTGGATACAAATGATGATTTGGAAATTAGGTTTGATGAAAACGGTGTGTGCTCTCATTGTCATTCCTACGATATCCAGGAGTCAAAATATGTAATGAAAGGCGAGGCTGCTACTGCTGAATTGAATAAATTAATCAACCAAGTAAAAGAAGCAGGTCAAGGCAAACCGTATGATTGTATTATCGGTTTAAGTGGAGGTGTTGATAGCACCTATCTTGCTTACCAAGCCAAAAAATTTGGCCTGAGGCCTCTGGCAGTTCATTTTGATAATGGATGGAATTCTGAGCTTGCTGTTAAGAATATTGAGAACATAATTAACCGTCTCGGATTTGATTTATTTACGTTTGTAGTAGACTGGGAAGAGTTTAAAGATATTCAACTCTCATTTTTGAAAGCATCTGTTGTTGATATTGAATTGGTTACCGATCATGCTATTCTTACCAAGCTGTATCAGCTAGCAATTAAAAACAAAATCCGATACATTCTTAGCGGTACCAATGTAGTAACGGAAGGGATACTACCCTCATCTTGGATTCACAACAAGCGAGATCACGTGCACATCCGTGCTATCCAAGAGCAATTTGGTGCTATTCCAATAAAGACCTTCCCTCTTTTTAACTCAACCCTAAAGTGGACTGCAATTTGGAAGCGAATAAAGAGTCTCTCTCTGTTGGATTTAATGCCTTATAACAAAAAAGAAGTAAAAGAAACGATAGCCAAAGAATTAGGATGGCGCGATTATGGCGGCAAGCATTACGAATCTGTGTTCACCCGATTTTACCAAGGGCACATTCTTCCAAAGAAGTTTGGCATCGATAAACGAAAAGCGCACTTGTCAAATTTGATTTGCTCAAATCAAATGACACGTACCGAAGCTCTGGAAGAGATCAAAAAGCCTGGATATGAAGAGGCTACTCTTAGATCAGATTATGAATTTGTGCTAAAGAAGCTTGGTCTTACTGCCGAAGAGTTTGAGGCCATTATGAAAACTCCGGTAAGAAAACATACGGAGTTTCCCGTGGAGCCATCCATTTATGACCGGTATCCCGTACTCAGAATGCTGCGACCTGCCTGGCTGTTAATAAAAAATATTCGCAAGCTGACATGATCACCATTATTGACTATGGAATAGGTAATCTGGCCTCAGTGCAAAACATGCTTAAGGAAATATAAATGATTTTGCAAAGGCGATTGAGTCAGGAGCATCGGCCGTTGCTGCAGGAAGCCTATTTGTATTCAAAGGGCCCATAAGGCCGTACTCATTAGCTACCCCGATCCCACCGAGTTCCAACAACATTCCACTTAGGACAGCACTATTTGATCCGAGAGAAGCTGTTCAATTGCATTTATCTGATTCTCATAACTATTCATTCGCGCAAAAGCTATTCTTTTTGCCTGTCGTTCCGAAGAGTTATAAAATGCAATATTTTCCACCACCCCTTTGAATCTTTGAGGCAGTTGTGAGCTCTCTTGCACCATTTCAAATAACTCATTCGCCAAATTATCGTAAGTGCGCATTCTCGATGAAACTACCACTTTGCCTGTGCTGAGGTATTCCAAAATTTTATGAGAGTTTGAAACCACATCTCCTACTGTTTCGGGGTCGTAACAAATCAAAAAAAGATCGAATGCTTGCACGACTTTTGCAACCTCGATCGGAGGTAGTTCTCCATAGAGGATAACATTTTTGTATTTTTTTATTTCTTCAACATGCTCGGTGTTTTTTACCGAACCCAAATTGCTTTTTGAATGCGGGCCTATAACATGGAATTCAACGCTCGCATTTTCTGCGATTATTTGAATGAGGTTTGGCCAATGAATTCCGGATGAAAGCAAATTGCCTACGTATCCACAACGAATTGTCTGGTCTCTCTTTTCATTCACCACTTTTTGTTCAAAATACATTTGACTGATACCATGGTTAACAAAAAAAGTAGGAACGCCCAATGATCTATATCTTTCTAGAATCGGCCGTGCTACCGAAAAAATAATATCAGCATGGCGGGCAGGTACCAAGTCAATGTCAGTCCTAAAAAAATCAACTGGGTGAAATAAAGTTACGGATGCTCTAAAAAGGCGCAAGTGCTGAAACCGGAATGGGTCAAAACTCCACACTATGTCGGGCTGAAACGAAAGCCTATTTATAATCTTTCGAATATCGAATACACTTAGCAAACTAAACAACTTGGGGAAAACAGACAGAATATGATTTAGGCCGCGTATGGTTTGAGAATAGTCAACTAGAGTCAGGCCGGGAATATCAGTTAATGTAAGCTCAACTTTCTTTAAGCCCTTGGAAGGCGGATTGAGGAAGTAAACCAAGTTTCCTCTTTTCGCCAATGCGATAGCATAATGGTGTTTTGAAAGCATGCTCACGCCCCATCTTTCTGGCGAAATCAATAAAATTTTCTTTTTAGAAAGAATCACGGACTATTATTTTTTGCGGCTCGTAAGTTAACATTTACAGCCAAAATAGGACTCCGGAAAAAATTCTTGCAAGGTAAAACCGAAAAATGTTCACAGTTTTGCTGCCATGAAAGATCTCCTCTTTATCAGTATTTCCTTTCCGCCTAAGAATGATCCAGAGTGTCTGCAAACCGCCCGGTATTTTAAGTACTTGCAGCAATCGGGCAAGTTCAGGATAACTGTTATAACCAGTGAGATACCCACACTCTACATGCCCAAGGATGAATCTCTTTGGAAGTACGCGCAGGGAATTGATCAGCTTATCGAGATAAAAATTTTTGAGAGCAAATGGGTGAATTTTGCATTGAGGAAACTGGGGCTTGGCTCATTTTTGTTTCCCGACAGTAAAATGACATTCCATTGGCAATGGCGAAAGGTGGTGAAACAGATTAAATCAAAACCGGACTTTATTTACTCTCGCTCAAATCCAATCAGCTCTGCATTCATGGCTAAAAAACTTAAGGCTCATTATAAATGTCCATGGATTATGCACTTGAGTGATCCGTGGGCGCTCTCTCCACTTAATGCAATTCCACAAAAAAAGTTGAAGTATTTTCTCAACGAAGAATCAGAACTTATATCAACTGCTAATTCTGTTACCTTCACAACTAATGGTACCAGGCAAATCTATGCCAACAAGTACTCGGGGGCCGCTTCTAAATTTAGTGTGCTGCCTAATATCTATGATCCAAAAGATGAGATCACCACGGCTTTATCTAAAGAAAATAAACTTAGGATAGTTTATACAGGAGGTCTGGCTGGGCAGCGGAATATATCTTTCTTATTTTCTGTGCTTGCCGAAGCGGCAAAGAGAATTCCAAAACTTGAGGAAAAGGTTGAGTTTGTTTTTGCAGGCGACATGGATCGCGAAAACCGAAAATTTTTTCTTGATGCACCACCTTGCATTACGCACGTAGGCCTTTTGAGTCATGAAGAGGTGAAGAAGCTGTATCAAACCGCTCACCTTCTTTTAGTCATTGATAATCCAACCAGTTCAGATGGCGCCATTTTCTTTCCATCGAAAATCCTCGATTATTTTTTGACCAGAAGGAAGATTTGGGCGGTTACACCTGTTAATAGTACTACACGACAGGTTTTAGCGGATTACAATCATGCTGCGTTTGAACATACAGAAACCGAGGCCATGGTAAATTTTTTATTGCAGAGCATAGCCCGTTTTACGAACAATGAACTCGATGCTTTCCAATCTCATCATATCCCATCAGGGTATAGTGCTGATCTGAATGCCGCCCTTTTAACAGAAATTATTTTGAAGACGACAAACATTTAGTCGTTGGGCTTTTTAGAGCCCCAGCCACTTATCTTTGCGCTTCATCTCATAGCAGAAAAGTAAGATCCATGATTAAAGTCTTAGTTATAATAGGCACGCGCCCGGAAGCTATTAAAATGGCTCCTGTCATAAGAGCTTTAGAAAGAGACGGTCAGTTTACGGTGAAAGTTTGCAGCACATCCCAACATATGGAGATGCTCTACCAAGTTTTAGATTTCTTTAAACTCCGTATCGACTTTGACTTGAAAGTAATGGAGCCAGACCAAACCTTGTCATCGGTAACAGCCAAAATACTTTTACAACTATCGCCTGTTTTAGAACAATTTAATCCAGACTGGATTTTGGTTCAGGGAGACACTACTACCGCAATGGTCGGTGCACTTGCGGGGTTTTATCGAAAAATAAAAGTCGCTCACGTAGAAGCAGGTTTGCGCAGTCATGATATTTACTCGCCATTTCCTGAGGAAATGAACCGCTCACTCATTTCAAAATTAGCACACACTCATTTTTGCCCTACCGAAAATGCAGTAAGTAATCTGAAAAAGGAGGGGATAGAGAAAAATGTTTCTAATGTTGGGAATACAGTTGTCGATTCCGTGCTACTGGGAGTTCAGCTAATTAATCAGAATAATCAAGAGGAGTATTTATCACATTTTAAAGCGATCGACTTCTCAAAGAAAATAATTTTAGTGACCTGCCACAGGCGCGAAAGTTTTGGTGAGCCATTTATCAGTATCTGTAAAGCTTTGACGGAGATCGTAGAAAGATTGCCGGATTTTTTGATCGTGTATCCCGTTCATTTGAATCCAAATATTCTATCTAACGCAAAGAAATATCTTCAACATTCACGTATTCATTTAATTGAACCTTTGTCTTACCCCTATCTTCTCTGGTTGCTGAATAAATCTGAAATCGTTCTAACTGACTCAGGAGGTATTCAGGAAGAAGCCCCTTCCTTGCACAAACCAGTACTCGTTTTAAGAGAAGTAACAGAGCGGATAGAAGGCATAGAAAAAGGAACTGCTATTTTGGTGGGCACCAATACTGAGACCATTGTTGACCAAACCATGAAGGTACTGAAGACTAAAAGTAAATATGAAAAAATGGCTTACGCAGTTAACCCGTACGGAGATGGCCAAGCTTCACATCGAATCGTCTCGATTATAAAAAATGAGCTAGCACGAGTATAGATGACAACCTTTCATCTTCCAGGTCTAAATGGAATTCGTGCTCTTGCGGCATTAATAGTTTTGTTCTCGCACATCTGGCAATTTCAATATTGGTTTGGATTTGATCACCCTACATTCCTTCCTTATAAAGCTGCTTCACTAGGTGTAACCTTATTCTTTGTGTTAAGCGGCTATTTAATTACGTACTTACTTATCCTTAAAAAGGAATGGTTAAAAACAATTGCATTACGCAAATTCTACCTTCGGAGAATTCTCCACATTTGGCCGTTGTATTATTTAATTTTAACAGGATGTGTTCTGTTGGTCAATGATAGTCTATCGAGATGCGCTATCTACTGTTTTTTTTTGATGCCTAATTTGTCTGTGGCCCTTGCATGTTTACCTCCCGTAATTGTGCCACTCTGGTCAATCGGAGTAGAGGAGCAATTTTACTTGTGTTGGCCAATCCTGATGAAATTTTAAAAAAATATTTTGTGGGCATTAGTGGCTGTCATTTTCTTTTATCTATCCGTTAAGTTAGCCGTTCGAATAAAGGGATCCGAAACACTCTACACGTTTATAAGTTTAACACGAATTGATTGCATGGCAATAGGCGGCTTGGGCGCCTGGTGGGCAAATAGTAAAAGAACTGCAGAACATCTAGTCTTCAGCAGCGTCACTCAATCTATTTTATGGGTTGTTTTCTTTTTCGGCTGTTTGGGAAAGCTCTCTTTAGTACCAGACCTGATTGAGCAGGAGCTGTATTCCGTGGTTTTCATAATGATCATTCTTAATGTGAGTTTAAATTCAAAACCTCTCCTGAGTTTAGAGAGCCCAGTATTGGATTGGGTTGGAAGAATTTCGTATGGAGTTTATTTATGGCACCGGATTATCCTCTATTTTCAAAGCTTGTTTTAGATAAGTTGTCAAGCACCCCTTTTGGGATGGCAATCTATTTTATAAGTAGCGTTTTAATAGTGCTGGTTGTCGCCTACTTGTCATTCACATACTATGAACGCTTCTTCATTCAGATAAAGAAAAGGTTAATGATTATAAAGAGTGAGTCTTCAAAACAGGAGTAAGACTAGTACAAGATTAATGGAACAAAGCGTCAATGGCTATTTTAAACTCGCGATTTAGTTTTGCAAATCCTCGATAATCAATGCCCACCTTCCTGCAATGCCTTCTGCGCTCATTAGCCGGAGCTTCAAGAATTTTAATTATTTTTTCGTGTGCCCCCGCGATCTGATCCTTACTAAAATCCTTAACCACTACACCCACCTGGTAGTTGCTTGCATACTCATCATCCTCTGACACACCTTGGCAAATTAAGTAGGGCAACCCTGAACAAAGGTATTCACCAACTTTAATGTTGGACACAAACTTTTTGGATGGCCCAGGGGGTACGGCAATTATAGCAAAGTCAGCTGCCGAATTGTATTTCTGAATATCTACAAAAGAGGCAGAGGTTACCGTAAATCTCTTTCTATCCATATTTCGGATTAAGAAATAATTTTCGATCTCTTGAATTGGATTGGGCGTAACGACTAATGCGTGAAACCTCGGTTCCTTTTCCAAGAGAACATTAAACATCTCTATTGTTTCTTCTTTGAAATAAAGCCCTCCAAATTTGCCCGGATAGTACAGCACAATTTTGTCATTGCCTATTCCGTATCTGGTTCTAATCTCGTGCCTGTCATTTTCATCGAAAGTAAATTTCTCTTCATTAACTACACTAGGTATTTTAAACAATTTCGCCCTTACCTTCCATGCTGTAAGCCGGTCCATCATGTGATGGGTTCCAGAGCTAATAACCAAAGCGAATAATGCCGATCTCTTCTCAAGAAAATTCAGTATTTTAAAAGTAGTACTTGACTCTGTATAGGTTCCGGAATCTACTTCGTATTCGCTATGCGGTTCATATTGGTAAAGATATAAGCGAAGTCCTAACAGCAATGAAAACAGGTAGGCATATGCTCCTGCAACTGAGGCGAGAGATATTATCCGTGAGTAGCCGGAGATCCGTAAAATAAATACTCGAAAAAAGCTCGCACTGAAATCCATCAGTTTTAAATACAAAGACGTGCCCTGATGCCAACGATGTGGGTACCAGACAATATTGAAAGAGGCCAATTCCCTTTTTATTCTTTCAATATTTTTCTTGTCATTAAGTGTATCCTCTTTTTCAAAACTGATGATAGCAAATTGGTATGAGCCTGTCTGATTTTTTGCCAAATCTTTGATGTACAAAAAAATATTAGATTGTATGACTGGATCAAATAATTGATTGTATAGGTATATTATTATTCTGCGCTTTGCCATCTCTCGCAATTTAAGATTGATTTTAATTGAGCGTCAAAAAATCAGTTGATGATCCTATGTTCAACTAAAATTTGTGCCCGACTCTAAAATCATTTTAACTCCCTGCTCAAGAGGAATAAGGTCTTTAGAAAGAATAGCTTTCATTTTTGAAATATCAGGAAGTCGCCTGGTCATGTCTCCTTCTTTTAAAGGCGGAAGAAACTGAATCGATGACTTTGAGTTGACGATTCGAATGATCAACTCGGCCAATTCCAGGATAGAGTAATTTACATCGCTGCCAATGTTAATGACCTCATTGACCAAAAGGTTTTTATTGAGAATGCAGGCTGTTGTTTCGGTATTGTCATCAATGTAACAGAAAGTTCTCGTTTGCTTGCCTTCGCCATAAATTGTAATCGGTTGATTTGATAGGGCTGCTTTCAAAAATTTCGATATCACAAAGTCTGTACTCTGTTTGGGGCCGTATGTATTGAAAAATCGGAAGATCGTGTATTCGAGGCCGTACTCCTGATGGAATGCCTTGCAGAAAGACTCTCCAACATTTTTGACAACCGCATAAGGAAGTCTTGAATTAAGAGGTGTAGTGAGTTCATTTTGAGGAAGCTCAACAGGCTCACCATATACTTCGGAAGAGCTTGAAAAGAAAAATCTCTTCACCTTAGTATTCTTGCTCAGGTTAAGAAGGTTTTTGATTCCCTCTACATCGTTGAGCACACTGATCGGTTGCTCCAACGTTCGTTTCACACCTACAACTGCTGCATAATGAAAGACGTAGTCAAAATTAAAATTGAGCATGACTTCAGCTATATCTCTATAGCAGTTGGCGTCACACTTGATGAATTTGCATCGCGGATTTTGAGGTAAGTTTATCTTATTGCCAGTTAAAAAATTATCTACCAGAACGATCTCGTTTGAACTATCCAGCAATAACCGATCTGCCAATGAGCTAGGGATAAATCCTGCCCCTCCGGTGATGAGTATTTTTGACATGATTGAGTTGGGAAACAAAAAAATTTCGGCTAAGGTAATCAAAAATTGCGCTGCCCAGATTGGCAGACTTAAGATTGACAATTACAAATAGCTAATCAACGTTCCCTGTATTTAATTGCAACAAGCTTTTACCTAATTTTGAAATAGTGTATTTATTATCAATTCATAATTATTTGAAAAACGGATTAGTCTTATTACTTCTCTTACTTCCAGCCAAGGTTTGGTGTCAGGCTCCTGTAGCTTCTTTTAACGCTACGGCAGCAGCGTGCATGCAGGAAACTATTCCATTACAGAATAATTCTACGAATGCTAACTCTTTTGAGTGGGATTTTTGTGCTGACGATTTTTTTTCATTAAAAAGCTCAGCTGGACTAGGTCTATTAAGCTCATTAAAATCTGGCGAAGGTTTTAAATTAATTGGAGACAATGGACTGTGGTACGGGTTTGCTGCCAGCCGGGATAATAACAAGCTTCTCCGGTTTGACTTTGGCGATAGTCCTGAAAATGTTCCAACCATCATTGATCTTGGCAACCCCGGAGGATTACTACATTCTCCAGAAGGGCTTGATATTATTAAAGCGAATGGAAACTGGTATATTTTTATTGGAACACTGGATTTTGTTGCCCCTACCAGCGGTATTATCAAAATAGAACTTGGCAATTCTTTAACTAATTCTCCTTCCGCCACCGACCTGGGTAGTTTCAATCTTAATTCGCGTATACGAAACGTAGGGGTTGTTCAGCAAGGCTCTGACCTTATATTGATTTTGGTGGGTTATAATTTAAACACGATTACTCGTATCAACTATCGAAACTCTTTTGATAATTCAATCTCAGCCGGTGATATTTCCGATGTCGGTTTCATAGCTAACCTGCCAATCGGACTAAACATTCTTCAGAAAGGAACCAATTGGATTGTTCACGTCAGTTCTTTGACAAGCAATACAATCTCGCAACTGAATTTTGGATCTGATATTTTATCTATCCCAACATTGGAGGGTACGTATGCTTTTACGGGCGTAGTCAATCCTGACAAAATGAAATTGATACGAGAAGGCAATCAGTATTTTGCCGTAGTAAGCAATAGCAGCCAGGCTTTTACAGTCGTCAATTTCAAAGACCTAAATCCCGCTTCAGTTCCAAGTGAAATTGTCACATCAAATTTGCCCGGGATTTTAGGAGTTGACGTTGCCCGATGGATGGGCAGAAATGTAGTATTAGGATTAGGAAACGTCACCAATGAAATCAAGAAGACAATTTTTGAATCTGATTGCGGGGCCAACGTTTTGTATTCTACAAGCACAGCGCCATCATTAGTATATTCAAGCAGTGGGATCAAACAAATTGAACTCGTAGCCAGACAAAGCAGTTCAGGATCTTCTTCGTTATTTTCAACATCAGTGTCTGTCTCTGCGCTCACTTCTCCAGATATAAGTATTTCTACAGCAGGAGGCGTTTGTACTTCTCAAAGCATAAGTTTTATACCTGCAAGCATCGCAGGTTCAATTACTACTTATGCGTGGGACTTCGGAGATAACGCGACTTCTTCAAGTAACAACCCCGTGCATAGTTATTTGACAGCCTCAACATACTATCCATCCTTAACCGTCACAGCTTCGAATGGATGCCAGAATTTCACACAAAGCAGCTTGCAAATCTTTAACCCTCCTCAAGCCGGTTTTTCTATCCCCCTGATCTCACCTTTGTGCACAAATCAAAATTATACATTCGCCAATTCATCGACTTTTGATTCTGGTTCAAACCCTACTTGGCAATGGAGTGTCAATGGCTCAAATGTTTCAGCCACTCAGGACTTGAATTATTTATTTACATCCTCAGCAACTCAATCTGTAACATTGACCGCCTCCATTCCGGGTTGCTCAACCCAATCCACGCAAAATATAACCAGCCTTGTTGATGGTCCTCTAATCAGCTTTACTTCTTCCTCCATCGGCTGTCAAGGCTCTACTATTCCGTTCGTCAACACCACAACTGATCCGGTAGCTAACTTTTCGTGGTCTTTTGGCGATGGTAATACCTCTGTTCAGAATAGCCCATCAAACACTTATTCTTCTTTCGGCAATTATGCTGTCAGCTTGAGCGGAACCAACGCTTCCGGTTGTCAAAATTCCTTTTCCAAGAATATTTCCATCTACTCCATTCCTCAAACTGATTTTGCCATTGAGGCTCCTCCCTTGTCATGCGCAAATACTCCTTCGAAGTTTGATAATCTCACTGCTCCACTAACTGATAGCAATGTTTCATTATGGAGCTGGAGTTTTGGTGATGCTAATAGTGGATCTTCAAATCAGAAGAATCCATCATACTTATATTCTCTTGCAGGAAATTATAATGTATCACTCCAGGCAACCACCAATTTTGGCTGCAGTAAATCCATACAAAAACAAATTACCATTTTCCCATCTCCTCAAGCGGGGTTCACCAACTCTGCAGCATGTGTAAACCAGAGCACTCATTTTTCTGATGCATCTTCCGGCAGTATATCTCTTTATCAATGGAATGTTCAAAACATTGTTTTATCCGGTGCAGCACCGTCTTACGTCTTTAAATCATCGGGGAGTTTTCCGGTCACATTAACAGTTACCGGTAGTAATGGTTGTTTGAATCAAACAACCAAAAGCATAATGGTTCCTGTGATGCCTGTTGTTGATTTCTCTGTATCAGCACCGTGCACAGGTCACCCTACCCATTTTCAAGAAGTCAATTTTGGAGGTGTAGATCCGGCTATTGCCTGGAACTGGAATTTCGGGCAAAGCAGCGGAACGGGTTCTCCTGCCAGTTACCAATTCCCTTCTGAAGGAGGCTTCACTGTAATTATGAATACCACGCGCCAATCGGGTTGCGTTTATTCTATCTCAAAGAATATTTCAATTAGTACAGGGCCAACTGCAAGTTTCACTCCTTCCGTATTTGCCGGTGCTGCACCTCTGGATGTTACTTTCAATAATACTTCAACCGCTGATTCTTATGTGTGGCAATTTGACGATGCAAACCAGACAACAAGCACAAATACTTCTCCTGAATTTGTTTATCCACTACTCGGAAAATATAAAGTTTTGCTCACCGCTTATAATAACTTGGGCTGCAGTGACACACTCAGCACAGAGATCGATGTAGTCGTTCCTCACATTGACATTGTGATGAATAATTTATCTCTGACTAATGATCCAAACTCTAATTCTTCAAAAGCGGTTGTGACTATTCTGAATTCAGGAAATATTCCTTTGGTTGATCCGGAAGTGTTGATCGATTTTGGAGGCAATGCATCCGTCAAAGAAAAAATTTCCGGATTAGTACGCCCCGGAAAATCAATTGTTCAAACTTTAGGATTGCAAATCGTTCCTCGTTCACTGCAATATATTTGCGCAGAGATTGATGTTCCTGATGATGTCAATTCAGGGAACAATAAGCAATGCGTCTCTTTGTCTAGTGAAGATGTGGTGATGACGCCTTACCCCAATCCTTCTACCGCTGGTCAAGTCACCATCGAGTGGGTAGGGGCCGTTCAGGAAAATGCCGTTATTACGATCTTTAGATCTAATGGAGAAATTGCGTTTGAGCAAAAGATGGATGAGGTCAACGTGGGCTTAGGTCAGCTTACCATAAACACCTCTTCATTCAGTAACGGTCTTTACTTAGTTCAATTTTCTGGTAGCAAAACCAAGAAGACATTTCGAATCATGATCGCTAATTGACGTGACGCTCGAAGAACTCACACAACAATTTTGGGGAGCCTCTGAAAAATTCAGAGCGTGTAGAATAACCATGGAAGGTGAGCCATTGCCCCGAACCATTTATCCTTACGGAATTGCGCGCACTTCAAAAAATCAAATCGTACTCGTCTGTTGGCAAGCTCTTGGGTTTACTAAGGCCGGTGCAAAAGAAGGTTATAGAAATCTGCTCCTGGAGAAAATCATAGAACTGGAAATTCTTGAAACACACTTTCAAAAAAGAAATGACTTCAACGCACTCGATGGTCAGTACAAAGAGTGGGTTTATCATATTTAGCGGGTTAAAAAGAACTAAGGCACAATACTTGCTTTTCCGGTGCCATGAAGCAAGTCCTATTATTTTATAAGGGTTTTTGTTGGACGCCCATCTTAATCAGTCTGGCCACGTGTCTGCTCCTCGCGGAATCTCAAAATTCATTTTTTATTCCAGCTCTTTTAATTGGCAAAGCCGCCACTAACTTCCTCATCGGCATTTACATCAACATGTTCCAATCGCAGCAATTTTACTTCTTTCATAATCTCGGATTTTCAAGGGCGAAGATATTTGGGCTCGTTTTTTTTGCGGATATATTTTTCTGGGCAGCGCTTGTCCTTCTTACACATGCCTGCTTCTTATGAAATCAGTTCTTGAATTTGACAGCATCGAATTAGAGTTCGGATTTCAAAAAATTCTATCGAGCGTAGCTATGTCCTGTTCCACCGGAGAAATTGTCGGACTTCTTGGAAGAAACGGTTCAGGAAAGTCTTGCCTTATGAAAATTGTTTTTGGTTACATGAATTGCGAATTCAAATCGGTGAGGATAAATAAGCTGTCGATACAACATGGCGAGTTGAACAAAATGATTGGCTACCTGCCCCAAGAAAATTTGATACCATCCCATGTTAAAGTCGGAGACGCCATCGAATCCTTTGAAATCGATTCCCAAAAAATATTGGATGCAATTCCTTTTGCAAAAGATTGGCTCAATCTGAAGCCTGATCAATGTTCTGGAGGTAGCCTTCGATTGTTGGAATCGCTCCTAATCCTATTCTCAAAAAAACCATTTTGCATTCTTGACGAGCCCTTCTCGGGAATTATGCCAATTCACATAGAAACCTTAAAAGAAGTTCTGCAAAGTGAAAAGAAAAAAAAGGGAATCATCATCAGCGATCATCTTTATCGTCATGTGAAAAGCATTGCAAACAGAACATATGTATTAGCGCAGGGCCAGACTTATTTGATACAAAGCGATGATCAATTAGTAAAGCATGGATACCTAAATGAAATTTAGGTCGTATTTCGACAACAAAAAATCACCCAAATTTCTTCCCTACCAAAAGCTTAATAATGTTTTTTAAACGCGTGGAGTTGAGAGAATCGATTTGCTTAAAGTACCTACTCTTAAATTTTTCTTCATCACCAGAATAGTTTTGACGAATACTATTCAATAATTGAAAGTTGTATTTCGAGTAGATGTACTTTCTATTCTCCTCTCCCTTCTCATCGGTGAGCTCATTCAACATCGACTCCTTTCTAACTCTGTATCTATATCCTTCCTTGGGTAAGTAGTGAAATTTCTTTTCTCGCATGAGCGCGCCAATCCAAAAATCCCAGTCTTCGTGCCCCATGTTGGGCAAATTTTTGTCGTATCCATTCAGTTCTTCCCATACTTCACGTCTGTAGATCGCGCAGGCGTCAATGTAATTGTCATTGATCAAACGGCATGGATTAAATTCACCAACCCTTTTATAAAAATTGCTATCTCCAAAAAGGGTACAATCTGAATAGACAATATCAATAGACAGGTTATTCTTTAAAATCTTAATCGCTTCACCAACAAATGAAGGTTCGATAATATTGTCACTATCCAATGGCAGGATGTAAGGAGTGCTTGATACTCTTATTCCACTATTTCTTGCTTCAGCAAGGCCCTGATTTTTTTTATTGATTATTTTCCAGTGATCAGCTTCAAGTCGATTGAGTATTTCAATGGTATGTTGATCAGTGGAACCATCATTGACTATAGTAACCTCCGCGACACCATCCTTCTTTAATGATTTGACCGATTCTATCGTTTCAAGTAAATATTTACCGTGATTGTAACAAGGAATTATTATAGAGATGTCGTGCATGATCACTTGATATCTTGCCTGTAAATTCCCAACAAAGAATACTTAATCGATCTTTGAAACTTTCGATTGCAATAAAAAATCCGCCATCACCAAAGCAGCCATCGCCTCAACGATCGGCACAGCGCGTGGAACTACGCAAGGATCATGACGACCCTTTCCAGAAACTGTTACTTCATTTCCATCTTTGTCTACACTTTGCTGATCTTGCATGATCGTGGCAACCGGCTTGAATGCTACGTTGAAATAAATGTCCTCTCCGTTGCTGATGCCTCCTTGAATTCCTCCGGAGTGATTGGTGCGCGTCCTAATTTTCTCACCATCATTGTAAAACTCATCGTTATGCTGAGAGCCTCGAAGTTTTGTTCCCTCAAATCCGCTTCCATATTCAAATCCCTTCACTGCATTGATGCCAAGCATAGCATGACCAAGAGCAGCATGGAGTTTATCAAACACAGGCTCACCTAAACCTACAGCTGAATTTTTGATTACACCCGTAACAATTCCTCCAATGGTATCACGTTGCAATCTTACTTCATCAATCAAAGAAATCATTTTTTTCGCTGTAGCCGCGTCAGGACAGCGAACAATATTATCTTCTGTTTTGCTGAGATCGAGGGCCGTATAATGAGGCGCTTTGATTTCTCCAACCTGAGAAACAAACGCATTGATCTCTATTCCAAATTTTTTCAAAAGCAATTTTGCTATTGCTCCTGCGGCAACACGTGCAGCCGTTTCGCGAGCCGAACTTCTTCCTCCGCCACGATAATCGCGAACACCATATTTCACTTCGTAAGTATAATCCGCATGCGATGGCCGAAAGCTTTCTGCAATATGACTGTAGTCTTTGCTTCGCTGATCTGTGTTTTCAATTTCTATCGCAATGGGTGCCCCCGTTGACTTTCCTTCAAAAACTCCGGAGAGAATTTTGAATTTGTCATCTTCTTTTCTCTGCGTTGTTATTTTTGATTGACCTGGTTTTCTTCGGTCAAGTTCAGATTGAATGAACTCCTCATCGATTTCTAAACCGGCAGGACAGCCATCAATGATTACTCCAATGGCAGCACCGTGTGATTCACCAAACGTGGTGATCGAAAATATTTTTCCAAAACTATTGCCCATCGGGTGTGAAGATAGCGGCTGGATCAATCATGCACAAACGCATGCCACTGACTACACGGATTTTTTGAGCATGACATAAACGGTAGCGCCTAGTAAGATGAGAATGAAAATATTGATCGCCCACTTCATCCAATGGGTATCAGAAATTGATTTAAGGGAATTATCTGCAGTATCAATCCTGTCATAGAATGAACCCAAATCATTACTTCCTATTGATAAGTTTTTATAACTCTCTCCCGCTACATGCACTATTTGCTGCGACTTTAGCGTGTCGTATTTCTTGGTTTGCGGATTGAAAAATATCCATTGAAAATAATCGCCCAATTTGTACGTACCCGGTTCTTTCGGAATCATGAAATAACTGAATGATTTTGTGCCCGTCACATGCCCACCTTCGCGATTGATACTTTGTTTCACATTCGGTTCATAAAAATCAAATGCACTTTTGTTGGTGATCGTGGGTTTTGCAATGGATGAAATATTTCCTTCGCCATAAACATTGAAATCATAAGAAACACTTTGCCCAGTCTGCAATTCCGTGCGCGGGAGTCGCTCATCCAATTTATAATTCCCCACTGCTACTGCTTCACGCAATGGATGTGGCGGCAACTCTTTTACTTTCACTGTCTTTGGTTTTGAATAAAAGGTCTTGAAATCCTCTTTCCTGTTTTGTCCAAAGAATGAAGGGTTCTTGGCAACTTTAAACTTGATCATCTCTAAAGGCACGCTAGGGAAATTCACCTGTTGACTATTAAGAGGGAAATAAGTTGCCTGATAGATTTTATACTGCGTATAATTCTTATTTCCAATCTTGATTGGCTCGCCTTCAATGTTTTCAATATTGAAATTCTCTTCCCAACAATTCGCTGGTCTCACCTTCTTTAGCACTTCTGAAAGCTGTTGGCCCAACTCATGAAATTGCATGGGTGCTCGATTATTGTCGGCAATCAAAAAAGAAAGCGTGGTGGTGAACCCCTCACCCACATAGACTTCATCTTTATTCGTTGTGAGGGCGAGCAATGCATCTTCTTTGATATCCAAAAACTCTGTCGGTTCATTACGACCAAAAAAATCGTTCATTGGATCTCGATCAAAGAAACTGCGGAACGGATCGGTACGCTGAACTTGAACAGGGGCACCCACTTTCACTTTCTTTCCAGTAACCGAAAGCACCTGATCATTCACTTTCATTTTGAATGACGGAACAGTTACCATCCCCTGTCTTGTGGGGGTGTAAGTCATTATAATACTTTGCGAAGAACTAATCTGCCCATTAATAATATTAGTTTGAGATGAAGAAGAGGTACCGCGCTTTTGAAACCCTTCGATATCAGGAAAATTATCATAGCTTTTAAAGCGGTCATTATTTATGGTGACCGTAATCGTCCACGGTTGATTTTGACCGATTTCATCAGGGCCAAGCGAAATCTGAATATTCTGGGTTTTCCCAAATTGAAAAACAGAAAGAGCCACTAGTAAAAAAAATATCCTTTTCATCATAATTTTCAAATGCAACACGTTGCACAACGGATTTGCGGTACAAAAATAGAATTCTTCTTTTTGGTTGTTAAACTGTTTTGTTAACTTGATCGTTCAATTGCGACAGGCGGTTGCAATCCTAAATAAAATTTTAAAAATGAAGATGCTTAGTTATGTCAAAAAAATTCTCTCTAGAGTGAGTTTTGACGCGCGACTATTCGAAAAAGAGTTGCGAAAGGCGATCAAAGTATTGATTGCTGAGGAACTGGAGGAGCTCAAAAACTGGTGTTATGCCAATTACGGGCTTCAGTATGGAGCGATTATAAATCGCTGTTTTGTAGTAGCATAAAAATTTGAAAACGATTAGAACTAAATCCCGCCAAGTGGTGGGATTTTTTATTTTGTAGCAAACTGAATGTTCCGAGTTAACCCTGAAAACTTTGTGCGCTTCACGGGCGATTTTTTGTACAGTTTTTGAAAAACCTCTTCGGTAATCTCTTCCCAATCCTTCGTTTTCATTTTTTCTAAGTCGGGATGCGGGTCAAACCTTGGTTCGTTATGAGGTTTTGAAAAACGATTCCACGGACAAACGTCCTGGCAGATGTCACAACCAAAAATCCAATTTTCAAATTTGCCTTTTTGGTCGGCCGGAATTTCTTCTTTCAATTCGATAGTGAAGTACGAAATGCATTTGCTTCCATCAACAACGTAAGGTTCAGGGATGGCATCGGTTGGGCACGCATCCATGCATGCAGTGCAGGTGCCGCAATAATCTTTGATCGGCCCATCGTAATCCAATTCTAAATCGATGATGAGTTCTGCGAGAAAGAAAAAACTACCGGCACTTCGATTGAGCAACAAAGAATTTTTTCCGATCCAACCTAGTCCGGATTTTTGCGCCCAAGCACGCTCGTGAACGGGAGCAGAATCAACAAACGCACGGCCGTTTACTTCTCCAATGTTCTCCTGAATTTTTTCAAGAAAGATTTTGAGTTTGTCTTTCACTACGAAGTGATAATCTTCGCCATAGGCATACTTTGCGATCTTTAGTTGTCCATTGTTAGTCAAATCTTTTTTAGGAAAATAATTGTACGCCAAACTAATCACCGACTTCGCGCCTGGCACAAGCAAAGTTGGATCTAATCGCTTATCAAAATTTTCCTTCAGGTATTGCATCGTCCCTGCATATCCTCGTTCAAGCCACTCTTCTAATCGAGAAGCTTCACCTTCTAAAAATTCTGCTTTGGAAATTCCGCAAAAACTGAATCCCATTTCAGCTGCAACTGATTTGATGAATTGAGTGTTTTCAGCTTTGTGCATTCGTTAATCGTTATCCGTTATTCGTAAGTGGTTGAGTTGAGTCAACTCATTTTATTTTCTATTACCATTTAACGAATAAAGTTGCCCCAATTTAATCACGATTAACTTATAACGATTAACGATTAACTTCGTCCCGAAAATGAAAACAGCAGATAAAATAAAATCGCTTGCAGAAGCGTCTCAACAAGTGAAGGCGTGGCAAAAAGAGGGGCAGAAAGTGGTCTTTACTAATGGTTGTTTTGATTTGCTTCACCTAGGCCACGTAGATTACCTGGAGAAGGCGCGAAATCTTGGCGACAAACTAGTACTCGGATTAAATACAGACAGCTCTGTGAGCCGATTTAAGGGCCCTGAGCGACCGCTGCAAGATCAGAATTCAAGGGCGAGGGTGTTGGCGTCAATGCAGTTTATTGATCTGGTAGTATTCTTTGACGAGGACACTCCTCAGAATTTGATTTCGGAACTGATTCCTAATGTTCTGGTAAAAGGCAGTGACTATTTGGCAGAAAATATCGTTGGCGCAGATGTTGTTAAAAAGAATGGCGGTGAGGTAAAAACCATTGATTTTGTGCCGGGTTACTCCACCACTCGAATTGTAGAAAAAATTAAAAGAACATAACAAACAAAAAGTATGGCAATAGTAATCGGTTTAGTTTTCATGCTCATCGGTTGGTTGGTGAGTTCACGATTGAAGAGCAAATTCAAGCAGTATTCTGAAACGCATTTAACCAAAGATTTAACAGGCGCTGAAATCGCTCGCCTCATGCTTGCCGATAATAACATTCACGATGTGCAAGTGGTATCTGTTGAAGGACAATTGACAGACCATTACGATCCAACTTCAAAGACAGTGAATCTTAGCCATGAAGTATTTTATGGACGCAATGCGGCAGCGACAGCAGTGGCATCGCACGAATGTGGTCACGCAGTGCAACACGCACAAGCTTACAGTATGTTGCAATTCCGTTCAGCGATGGTTCCTGTTCAAAACATTACTTCACAAGTGATGAATTTTATTTTCATGGCATCACTCTTTGGCGGATTCATCTTCCATAGCTTCTTGCCATGGAATATGGTGATCTTAATCATGATTGCATGTTATGGTGTGTTCTCCCTTTTTGCTTTGGTGACTTTACCTGTAGAATTTGACGCTAGCAATCGCGCGTTAGCTTGGGTGAAATCTAGAAACATTGTAACTCCTGGTGAGTACGATATGGCCAAAGACGCTCTCAAATGGGCTGCTATGACCTACGTGGTTGCAGCGATAGGCGCAATCACCATGTTGGCTTATTATGTGATGAGATACATGGGCAGCCGCGATTAATTTAAAGGACTTTCATAAGTATAAGCCGTCTCGAAGGGATGGCTTTATTTTTTGCATTAATCCTGCAAATCGTTTTAAAATCCTAATCCAAAATACTCTGCATACATAACAAATTTAACTTCATTTCTGTGTAATATTGCAGCCAATTAGAAACCTTACCTGTCTATGAATTTCGAACTGACTGAAGAGCACCTGACCGTACAAAAAGCCGCCCGTGATTTCGCACAAACTGAGTTACTTCCGGGTGTAATCGAGCGCGATACCGAACAGAAATTTCCTACAGAACAAATCAAAAAAATGGGTGAGCTCGGCTTCATGGGCATGATGACCGATCCCAAATACAATGGCGGAGGAATGGACACCATCTCTTACGTACTTGCCATGGAAGAAATTTCAAAAATTGATGCGTCAGCTTCGGTTTGTATGTCGGTAAATAATTCGCTCGTGTGCTGGGGACTTGAAAGATTTGGCTCAGATGAGCAGAAGGAAAAATATTTAAAGAAACTTACTACCGCAGAATATATTGGTGCTTTTTGCTTGTCGGAACCGGAAGCAGGAAGCGATGCCACTTCGCAGCGCACTATTGCCGAAGACAAAGGCGATCATTATCTATTAAACGGCACCAAGAACTGGATTACTAATGGCAAGAGCGCAAATGTTTACGTAGTGATTGCACAAACGCATCCAGAAAAAAGGCACAAAGGAATCAATGCGTTGATTGTTGAGCGTGGAATGCCGGGCTTTGTGGTTGGCAAGAAGGAAGACAAAATGGGCATTCGCGGAAGCGATACACATTCGTTGATGTTCACTGATGTGAAAGTGCCTAAGGCAAACCGCATTGGCGATGATGGATTTGGGTTCACATTCGCGATGACTACCCTTAATGGCGGACGTATCGGAATCGCTTCTCAGGCATTGGGTATTGCTGCTGGAGCCTATGAACTGGCAGTAAAGTATGCCAAAGAAAGAAAAGCGTTTGGCAAGCATTTGGCGGAACACCAAGCCATTCAATTCAAGCTGGCCGACATGGCTACAAAGATCAATGCAGCGCGTTTGCTCATCTGGCAAGCTGCTTTCTTAAAAGATCAGAAGAAAGATTTTGTGAAGGCTGCAGCAATGGCTAAACTCTTCGCGTCACAAATTGCTCAAGAAGTAACTACCGAGGCTGTCCAGATTCATGGCGGCTACGGTTATGTAAAAGAATTTCATGTAGAGCGCCTCATGCGCGATGCTAAGATCACCCAGATTTATGAGGGAACAACGGAGATTCAGAAGATGGTAATCTCGAGAGAATTGTTGAAGTGATTTTTGTTTTGCTATTGAGGAGTTGAGAATTAAGGGCAGAAATCTTAAATCTCAACTCTAAAATATTTACCTTCGCGAAACTTTTATTCACGTTGATTCGCAAGTTCTTTCCACTGGATAAAAACTATCTTCTCGAAGAAGCACAGTTGTCGCTTCAAGATACCCTACTCTCTCAATTAATTGAACAAGTGAAGTCAGAGTTCCAGCAACGTTATAATCCTTTAGGGTTGTTAGATGGATTCAGTTCAAAAATTCAGAATTACCAAGGCCAAAACTTAAAGCCGCTTTATAATTTTTACCAAAATATGGCGGGTGTTTATCGGTTCAAACACAGCGATAATCAATTAGAGTTTGTGTGGGATGGCCGCGAGCACATGGAAAAATATCGCGAAGAATGGATCAGAACGTTTAGGGAATGGATCAATGAATTCTGCAAGCAAGAATTGTTTGTTCAGGCCATTTTAGATCTTACTGTTTTCCTTCCTGAGAACCGCCACGCTGACCTAGCCGAAAACCGGATGAACAATTTTATGTTGCGGCAATTCGAAGTGAAATTTCATAAATCGAAAGGACTTGTCGCGATGAAAGTGGCCTAGGCTAGCGCCTCTTTCTTCAGCAATTCACAAATCTTATATCGCTCATCTTTGGTATCGTTATAAACTGCATTTAGCAACTTATAAACATTCTTGACTCCGATTTTCTCGCACCATTCAAATGGCCCGAAAGGATAGTTCGTTCCTAATTTCATGGCCAAGTCTATATCAGCCCTTGTTGCCACATTCTCTTCGATAGAAAAGTAGGCCTCATTGATGATCATGCAGATGATTCGGGGGGTGATCATTCCGATGCGATCTTCTACGATCTTGTATTTCGTATTCAGTTGAGAACAGATTTTTTCAAGAGAGCTTTCTGATTCTTTACTCAAAACCGTTGTCTCTAGAATTTCTCGGTTTAGAAAGGATGGAATTCCGCTGAAGCCGAATACGGAGGCTTGAATTGATTTACCGGATGTAATCTGATCAAGAGTGCCATTTGTCGAGTTCACAAAAACAGTCAAGTCTTTTCCATTATAAATAGAAACGTCATTCGGTTCAAAGTCAAACACGACTGATTCTGCTTTAAGAAGATTCTCAACCCCTGAATGATTTGTCAAGTGCTGATAATTGTGGCCATCGCCAAATTTCTCTTTGCATTCTTTCAGATTCAATTCATTTCCGATCACCAATATTTCCATATTCAAACAAAAAAGATTTCTGATATTTGGTCAAAAGTAAAAAAGATTATGGCAAAAGAAGTTGTTTATTCATCAAATGCTCCTGAACCGATCGGTCCCTATAGTCAAGCTATCAAAGCAGGCAATATGCTTTTCATTTCGGGTCAGATTGCCATTCAAAAGTCTTCAGGCAATCTAATTCTAGCGAATATCGTAGATGAATCGCATCAAGTCATGAAGAACTTATCAGAAGTTTTGAAAGCTGGAGGAATGGATTTCACAAACGTTGTGAAGACCACGATTTTTCTTAACGACATGAACAACTTCCCCAAAGTGAATGAAGTTTATGGCTCCTATTTCAAAGACATGCCTCCCGCGCGCGAAACCGTAGAGGTTAGCCGTTTACCCAAAGACGTGAACGTAGAGATCTCGTGTATTGCCGTAAAATAACCTCTAAGCTAAATCATCAGGGGAATCACATAAATCATTCCTTTGAGGTTTTGCAAATACTTATTTATCGCTGCGAAAACTTTCCCAGTGACCAATCAAAGGTTTAACTTTGACCTCATTTGAAATCTGAATGAGAGAGGTTAGAGTTCGTTTTGCACCAAGTCCCACAGGGGCACTGCATATCGGTGGTGTTCGCACTGCGCTTTATAATTTTTTGTTGGCACGCAAACATGGTGGTACTATGATTTTGCGTATTGAAGACACCGACCAAAATCGATTTGTGCCAGGTGCGGAGGAATATATTGTCGAGTCGCTAAAATGGGCTGGAATTGAGATCGATGAAGGCGTTGGCAAAGGCGGTCCTCATGCGCCTTATCGCCAAAGCGAGCGCAAACCCTTGTATCAAAAGTATGCTCAGCAATTAGTGAGCGAAGGAAATGCCTATTACGCATTTGATACGGAAGAAGAATTGGAGGCCATGCGTAAGCGTCTGCAAGAGCAAGGTTCTTCCGATCAACAGTACGGAAGCGGCACACGTATGACAATGAAAAACTCACTCACTCTTTCTGAGAGTGAAGTGAAGTCAAAAATTGATTCAGGCGCACATTACGTTATTCGTTTGAAAGTACTGGCCAATGAAGAAATAAAATTGACTGATTTGATTCGTGGAGAAGTGATTGTTAACTCATCTCAAGTTGATGACAAAGTTTTGATGAAGTCTGATGATATGCCCACCTATCATTTGGCGAATGTAGTTGATGATTACCTGATGAAAATCTCGCACGTCATTCGAGGAGAAGAGTGGTTACCCAGCGCGCCTTTGCATGTGTTGCTTTATAAATTTTTAGGATGGGAAAAGGCAATGCCTCAGTTTGCTCACTTGCCACTATTACTCAAAGCCGATGGCAACGGTAAACTCAGCAAGCGCGATGCAGACAAGGCAGGGTTCCCGATTTTCCCTATCAATTGGACTGACCCAAAGACAAAAGAATTTTCTAAAGGCTTTCGTGAGAACGGCTATTTACCAGAGGCATTGATTAATTTTCTTGCATTCCTCGGATGGAATCCAGGAACAGAGCAGGAAATCTTTTCGATGAGAGAATTGACTGATGCGTTTACAATAGAGCGCATTGGCAAAGCCGGAGCTAAATTTGATATTCATAAAGCACAGTGGTTCAATCAGCAATATTTACGAGCGAAATCAGATGAAGACCTATCGTCATATCTTTTAGCTTCATTGAAAAAGGAGAATATTCATTGCTCAAAGGAAAAGGCGGTTAAGGTGTGTTTTGCGATGAAAGAAAGAGTGACCTTCCCTCAAGATTTTTGGGAGCATGGAAAATTCTTCTTCATTGCACCATCTCAATTTGATGAACAGACGATTGCCAAAAAATGGAATGATGATTCTATAAAATTTCTTACTGCTTACAGAGATGAACTAAAAACATTGTCTTCGATCGATTCATCTACCGCTAAATCACAATTAGAAAAAACTTCGATTTCAACCGGCATTGGTTCAGGGAAAATCATGCAGATGCTCCGAGTTGCTTTGACAGGAGGCGCATCCGGTCCGGATTTAATGATGACGATGGAAATTATTGGAAAAGATGAATCAATAAATCGAATTACATACGCGCTAGAAAACTTCAAGGTCAAAGTTTCGTAAACCATAAAATTATGGCAAAAGGCAAAGAAGGCAAATCGAAAAAGCAAGGGAAACCAAGAGTGCATCAAGCACTTAAGGGATTCGAAGTATCGATTGATACATTTGGTGAGTTGAAATCGAATCTGCCCATTGAAAAACTTAATCAATTTCTTGACGAAAATGTTGACGATAAGAAATTAGCCGAGCGAGATGATTATGAAGAATTAAAGAAACCCAAAAAGAAAAAATAATATGCCCGCATCACACGTCATTGATTATCAAATCAAAGGAGAAAGCATTCAAATTGTTGAAGTAGAACTTGATCCAATGGAAACCGTCATTGCCGAAGCAGGAGCAATGCTTTTCATGGAAGAAGGAATTTTGTTTGAGACTAAAATGGGTGATGGCTCAAATCCGAATCAAGGGCTCTTCGATAAATTATTATCAGCAGGAAGTCGATTGCTTACTGGTGAATCATTGTTCATGACTCACTTCACGAATCGTGGAAATAGAAAAGCTAAAGTAGGATTCTCCGCCCCCTATCCGGGAACTGTAATTCCTGTTGAACTTTCACAATGCCCTGGGCAAGAATTGATCGTTCAGAAAGATGGCTTCCTCTGCGCGGCTTATGGCACTAAACTTTCAATCTTCTTCAATAGAAAAATAGGAGCAGGTCTTGTGGGTGGTGAAGGTTTTATCTTAGAAAAACTTCAAGGAGACGGTAAAGCATTTATTCACGCAGGAGGAACTGTTATTGAACGAACGCTCAACAATGAAACTCTGCGAGTTGATACTGGTTGCGTTGTGGCATTCGAATCGCAAATTGATTTCGATGTAGAGACTTCTGGTAGTTTAAAGTCGATGGTGTTTGGAGGCGAAGGGATTTTTCTTGCTACGCTTCGAGGAACCGGAAAAGTGTGGCTACAATCAATGCCTATTCGTAAGCTAGTGCAAGCGCTTTCTCCTTACGGAGGAAACAGTAGAAAAGAATCAAGTTCATTGTTAGGCGGATTATTCGAAAGTTAATATCTCATGAAGTCTATTAAAATTGGTTTAGTCCGCGAAGGTAAAACTCCACCGGATAAGCGAGTACCCTTTACTCCATTACAAGCTGAAGAAATTGAGCAGCGTTTTACAAATGTGAAAATGATTTGTGAACCCAGTGAAGTTCGGGCTTATAAAGAATCTGAATACAAAGAATTAGGGATTCAGATCGGTGATGTGAGCGATTGTGATATTCTTATGGGAATCAAGGAAGTTCCCATTATAAATCTGATTCCTAATAAAACATATCTGTTCTTTTCTCACACCATGAAGAAGCAACCATACAACCGAGGATTGCTTCAAGAGGCGTTAAAAAAGAAAATACGATTGATTGACTACGAAGCATTGAAAGACACACAAGGCAATCGACTTGTAGCATTTGGCCGATTTGCAGGAATTGTCGGTGCTTATAATGGGCTTTGGGTATACGGAAATCGATACAAAAGATATTCCTTGCGCAGAGCCTTTGAGTGTTTCGATATTAATGACTTAAAGTTAGAACTTAGAAAAGTGGAGTTGCCTCCTATAAAAATTGTTCTGACTGGCGCAGGTCGAGTAGCAAAAGGAGCAATGGAGACCTTGGACACTGCAGGCATTCGCAAAGTAAGCGCGTCTGAGTTTTTGGATCATCCATTTGATGAGCCTGTTTACGTTCAATTAAGCAGTGCGGATTACCACATTAGAAAAGAAGGTGGACATTTTAATCGCGAAGAATTTCATCAACACCCTGAATTATACAACTCCGATTTTGCCAAGTTCACGAAAGTCGCGGACATTCTAATGGCTGGGGCCTACTGGAACCCTAAAGCTCCGGTACTGTTCACCCCCAACGATATGTTGGATAAACATTTTAAAATAAAAATCGTAGCCGATATCACCTGTGATATCGAAGGTTCAGTCCCAACTACTAAAAAACCAAGCTCAATAACTGATCCTCTTTATGATTACGATCCGGTTTCAGATACAACTCATCCTCCGTTAAGCAGTGAGCAGTTAATTACTGTCATGGCAGTAGATAATTTGCCTTGTGAGCTCCCCAGGAGCGCGTCAGAAGAATTTGGCCGCGATCTAATCGATCGAATATTAAAGCCACTCTTAATTGAGGATAATGAAGGCATAATTGATCGCGCTACAATTACTAAGGATGGTCAGTTGACAAAGCATTTTGCGTATTTACAAGAATATGTAAACCAACAATCATGATCTTTTTATACAACGTAACTATTGGGATTGATAAAGAAATTGAATCTGAATGGCTTTCGTGGATGAAAGAATATTATTTGCCAAAGGCCATGCAATCGGGGGCGTTTATTGAACACCGAATTTACAAGGTACTTACTCATGAAGATGAAAGTTCAGTCTCCTACAGTATTCAGTATTTTTCAGATGCCATCGAAAAAGTAGTTCACTACCTTAACAATGATGGAAAAAATCTTGTGGAAGAACATAGGGCCCGTTACAAAGAGAAGCATGTTGTCTTCAACACCCTGCTCCAAGAATCTTAATTTTAAGTTTAAATAGGGCTATTTTAGACTTAAGTAAAATTATTTTAGAGATAGAAATTTGCTGATTTCAGTAGACTCGAGATTACAATTGAGCCATTCGTCCTCGATCATAGCGTTATACTTTTTGTAAAAATTAATTGCAGGTTCATTCCAATCTAGCACTTGCCACATCATGCCTGTACAACCTTCGTCTATTGAAACTTGCATTGTCTTTTCGAAAAGCAGTTTTCCTAAGCCAGAGCCTCTTTCTTTTTCAGTGACAACTATATCTTCGAGATAAAGGCGCTTGCCCTTCCATGTTGAGTAGCGGAAATAATATAACGAGAGGCCAATTATAGAAGTTCCTCGCTCTGCAACAAAGAATCCGAAAATTGGATTCTGCCCAAATCCATCCCTCTCCATTTGCTGAACTGTGTTCGAGACTTGGTCTAATGCCTTCTCATATAGGGCTAGTTCCTTTATCAGTTCAAGAACTCTCGGCAAGTCCTCTTTCCTTCCCTTCCTGATTATAGTATTCATATCACAATAAAAAAGGCTCCAAATGGAGCCTTTAAATTTTTTATCTAAGAGTAATCAATATTCCCAGAGATTGTGTTCCTTCTCCATCAGGATCATCTCCTGCTCCCAACGTGCAAATACAGATTCAGAATACGATCTTCCATTTGCATCATACCATGCCTGGATGGTGTAGTCATCAGGGTTCTCTACTTTTCTAATTACACCATGAAATAACCTTAGTTTAAACGCATCCACAAATGTCTTACCCTCAGAAGGATTGTATCTATTCTGCCATAAAACACGTTGTCTTTCGTTTAAATCTTTACTATGCGCCAAGCGATTGATCTCCTTGGTCAATTCCTTATACGAAATGTAGAATCGATAGCTAAGTTTTTCCAAGTTAGTCTGATCTTCCAATACAATACCGAATGCAAGAATGTCATAATACAGTCGTGACCTTCTTTTATCGAAAATAACATCCTCAATAAGTTCAAGACCAACGATATTTTGTGAGCTTAAATTGACTGTCATTGGGCCGAGATCCTCATAAAGAGATGCATTAGCAGGAGGAGGAGTGTTCGATGCCGAACCGGTAATATTGTTTCTCAAACGAAAAGCATTGCCTTGATAAATTACTTTATCGCCTGCCAGATAATCCTTTGTAGGAGACCATTCACCTTGGGTTTCAGACTTTACAAAGTTATCAGACATCTTTAAAGCCGTGGTATCAGCAACGGCCTCCTTAAAATCAGCAGGATCACCGGTGTTGCCACCATAAGTGTGCAGTTTACCTTCAGTTAAAAGATCAATAATCAATTTAGAAATTGCTGATTTTCTTGAATTAAGCCCAGAATTTTGCTTTTCGTTTAAATCAATAACCCTATTTACTCTAAAGCGCCAAAGCTGCTCATAGTAGGGTATCTTTTCAATTGAGTTAGGGTTGGAAATTGTGTCTTGAGCATAAAGACTACCAAGGCCAATTACCGACAAGCAAAAAAATAGGGTGATTTTCATTTCTCTTTCCAATTAATTAATCCTGCAACTGACACTCATTTTTGATCCGTTTACTTGTTTAGTCGAACCATCGTAAGCCGGACGTTGTACTTGCACTTGAGAAATTGTGATGTTGTCTCCCTTTCTCAAATTATATTGACTCAACGGAATAGTTCCAGACTTTATTGTTATCGGAGAGCCTCCATTAATCTGGAGAATCAAGTTCGAAACAAAGTACTTATTATCCCTATTGTTATTCTTAGCAAAAATCAAGTCTATGATCTCAGGTTCAATACGAACAGAGGCGGTACCTGCAGGAATTCCTTTTGCAATATCAATGGTATTCGGTCCAGTCATCAATTTAGCAATTGGCATAGGTACATCTTGAGTTTCAAATTTCTGTATACCAATACCCTGACCTGCCAAAAGTACATTGACGTTACACTGAGCACGAGTAGGAAGAATTGCAAACTTGCCTGGAGCTAGTTTGAATGCTTTTCCTTGCTCTGTTGGAATTGACAAGTCCAAGCCTGAAAGATCTGTTAATCCAGGGATTGAAACGTTAACTTCTGTACCGCAATCACGATACAATGTTGCCGCTGCAGCCGATCCAAATATTGGCACAGGGCGCAATACCTTGTAATCAATGGTTTTCTCAAAAGGGGTTTTACCTGGAAGATTAAGATCGATCTTAACCTTAAACGACATCTTAGCAATGCCAGACGCATCAAAGTTCGATGCTCCTACAGGGAACTTTACCTTTCCCATTTTGATTTTAGCGCCTGCACCAAGGCCTACATCTACATCCTCAATTGGAACCGGCCTTCCGTCCTTAAACATCGTAGGGGTTAACCCTGAAGAAGCACCAGCCAAAAACAAATTACCTTCATAAGTCTGGCCGGCAACAAGCGTATTGGATTCTGCTTGAACCATCGGCACAAATTGGTCAAATTTAATAATCGCACCTTCTGCAATTGCGTTTAATGAATCTAAAGCTGCAGACTCATATTCGAGTACTTCTGTTTGCATTTGGCTCAACAACGCTATTGCGGCCATTGCTGGTGTTCCTTCGAAAGAAAACTGAAGAAAATCTTTGCCCGTCTGGTGCGCATCATTTTTGAACTCAGCGAAATCCTCTGCCTTTTTATTAAGCTTTGGGAAAGGGGTTTTCAGCTGCATTATCTCGTTCAAATTCTTTACATAGTTCTTAAGGCTCTTCTCATAATCCTGGCCAGTCTCTGGCTTTCTACTATCCAACATCACCTCTTCAGGATTAACAGTGTTTTGCACAAGTTCCTCTCCTTCCAACGCTTTATTGCCAGAACCTGTAGCTATTTTTTTCTTTACATCATCCAGATAAGTGACCATTTTGATCGTTATATCACGAACCTTTTGCGCCTTCTCTTTGGCAACTGTAACCTTGTCTTCCTTACTTGTTGAGCCATTGATGCCCTCAAGCTTTCGCTGATTCTTATCCTTATCCTCGCTAACGAGGTCTTCCAGAGTCGTATTTACAATGGCAAATTTTTCGAGAATGGCACTGCTCACGTTCAACGCCAAGAGGGCGGTGAGCACGAGGTACATCATGCCTATCATCTTTTGCCTCGGGGTTTCCTTACCACCTGCCATGATTTATAAGTTTATGGGTGTGAAAAATCTAAACTCCAATTCTTTTACAATCATTATCCTTTCATCGCTGTCAACATGCTGCCATAAACTTTGTTCAAAGCAGTCAAGTTGTTAGTGAGTGAGCTTAATTCTGAGGTGAATTTAGCAGTATTGTCTCCTACTTTAGACAATCCTTGCATCGCACCAGTCAGGCTCTCATAGAATTTATTCATGTTCTTAGCATGAGAGTCTGCATCTTTCAATTCCATTTCATACACGGTGTTGAGAGCGGCTAAATTTTTGGTAACCGTTTGCACTTGCTTATGATACTCACTTGTATCTTTTGAAGCATCTGACATCGCTTTAACGGCAGTCATGGCAATGCCGTAAGACTTGTTCATTTCGCTCAATGAAGTTGACGCTGCTTGAACATTTTTTGCATATTCATTAGTAGCCACAGCTGCATTGGAAAGATTGTTCATCTGTGAAGCTGATGATGCTAGGTTTGTTAATCCTTTTCCCAAATTGTCAAGGAGGTTCTGATCAACCTTAGCTGTTTTCAGCATTTCATCAATTTTCAAAAGAGGTGATTCACCAGCACCAGGTCTATTGCTTATGCGAGTTGCAGTGTGCGTTGCGGGCGCTTCATAGTCTTCTGCCAATTCTGGATAAACTTTACTCCAATCCACTTCTGGATGTTTTGGTTCAAATGCGCTCAGGAAGAAAATACCTGCTTCAACGGAAAGACCGATGATAAGCATCTCATTTGCACCGTTCCAGTGCTGAATTTTAAATAGTGCACCGATAATAACAACTGATGCGCCAATGCCATAAATCTTTGGCATTATAGTTTCGTAGAGTAGGGCTCCAAAACCGCCTTTTTTCTTTGCCATGGTTTGTTGGGATTAAAAGTTTAGTCGGATTTTTTTCTAAATATATATTAAGTTTTCAATTATTGAAATTCAGCACCTGAAGATCGGCCAAGGTTTGTCATTGCACAACGGAAGCCAATATAAGCACGTGTTGAATCTTTATACTCATAAGTACGAGTTCCTGTCTCCAAGAAGTAAGCAACATCCTTCCATGAGCCACCGCGAATCACCTTGCGTGCATTATACTTTTCTCTAGAATTGCCTTGCTTGTCATAAGCGGCTTTATCTATAAATTGAGGATTAAGATCCCACACGGTTGGTACAGACGCAGGGTTAAAATCATCAAGGCACCATTCTGAAACATTGCCCGCCATGTCTACTAATCCGTAGTCGTTAGGGAAATAAATTCCTACAGGAGAAGTGTAAGCGAAGCCATCATCATAATAGTTACCTCTGCCAGGCTTGAAGTTGGCAAGCATACATCCTTTTGAATTACGGATGTATGGGTTACCCCAAGGGTATTTCGCCATGTCGCGGCCACCACGTGCAGCATACTCCCATTCTGCTTCAGATGGCAAGCGGAAAGCTGGCATTGGTGGCTGTCCACCATTCACTTGACGCCACTCGTTAAGAAAGGCTGTTCTCCACTTACCAAAAAAATTAGCGGCTTCCCAACTTACTCCAACTACTGGATATTCTTGATATCCTGGGTGCTGCCAGTAATAGTCTACAAGTGGGTCTCCCATGTGATGAGAAAAATCTTTCATCCATACTGTCGTATCAGGATAATATTTTGCCATGAATTCTTGTTGGCTTACCTGAGGGAAATTAGTGAGCTGCGCTCCACCCTCGGCTCCAAGAAAGAAAGTAGTGAACTGCAAATATTCATCATTCGTAATTTCGGTCTCATCCATGAAGAGAGGACCGATTGTAATCTGCTTGTTAAAGTTGATCTGTGTTGAAGCAGGATCTTCATCTGCTTGTCCCATGTGGAAAGTGCCAGCTGGGATTGGAACCATACCGAAAGGTATAATCTGTGCCCATCGTTCGCGTCCCTGAAGTGTTGACTGGCCAACTACTTCTCCGCCAGCTTCACCACCACCCTTTTTCTTACCAATACCTAGAAGGCTACAAGAACCCATAGCACTGGCTATGGCAATGATCATTGCGCCTAATAGAATCTGATGAAAATTAATTTTCTTCATACACTCGTCATTATTATTTCAGATCAACGAACAGACTCGAAAGTTATTCTTTTTTCTGTCTTTTTTAAAAATAGTGGTTACCAAATTGTTCAAAATCTCAAAAAAAACCAAAAAAACTTTTTTGTTTACTCAGTGTTAGACACCCCTCAAGATTTTCTATATCTTGGAGTTCGCACAATTTTTTTGCCAGTACCTGTTCCCGCAGGGAGTTCATAGATCAACATAAACTCATGCGAAGTCGCTTGCTTTGCAGCCTGATCTTTAACAATGTAGTCTAAGGAATAACCCATTCTCAACGACTTGTCTTTTAAGAAGGAATAACCCAAAAGCAAACTCATTGATTCGCCCTGCCGAAAAGACAAACCTCCCCACATTACATCTTTAAGGTAAGCCAATGTTGTTAGGTTAAATGAAGTCTTGACCAAATCAGATTGAACTAAGCCAATAAAATGAAATTTTAGATCAAAGTTGACCTGATGGATGTATCCACCGGTAAGATACATATGGCTTGTCAGCGGGTTTTTTGCTGCTTGCCCAAAATCAAACGAGGCATGAGTTAAGTGATTGAAACTTGCCCCGAAATAATATTTTTCCTTCCTCCAAAAAACGCCAACGGCCATGTCTGGCTTTACTTGGGTCTGAACACCTTGATCAAGAAAACTCTCATGGTCAATAGCACGATACCTGTTGAAGTCTAGTGTTTGAGAAAATATACCCGCTCTCAATCCAAAACTAAGTTTGCTATTTTTTATGCCCAGATGATAAGCATAAGAGGCTTGTGCTTCAAGATTATTTAGTACGCCCAAATGATCGTGGGAGATATATCCACCGAAGCCACTGTTATACTTGAAAATAGGGGTTGAAAAAGTTATCAACTGAGTTGTTGGGGCTGAACCATCTCCAAAAGACGAGGCATAACCCAACCATTGATTGCGATGAAGAGCTGTAATTTTCGTAACTCCTTCTACTCCCGAAAATGCCGGGTTGTAGTAGATGGTGTTAAACATGTATTGCGTAAACTGGGGGTCTTGCTGCGCGAAGAGTTGCGTTGCGCCAACAATCATCAGACACATCAAAAAATTCCTCTTTGTCATTCAGTTTAAAAAATAACGAGGGATAAATATAAGTTAAAACTCCTTACACTTCAAACTTGAAGTAATTAAAGTATAATAAAATACGTTTAAAGCTAAAAACGTAACCGTGAATCAGTTATTACTTTACGTTATTGGCTTTCTTAATATAAAGCTCTAACGCTCCTGCCATTGAGGGCGCATTTGGAAGTGGTGCTTCAATATCTAGAATAAGACCGTTCTCTTTTACAGCCTTAGCGGTAGAAGTTCCGAATGCTGCCAACCGGGTATTATTCTGTTTGAACTCGGGGAAATTAACTATCAATGAATTTACTCCTGATGGGCTGAAGAACGCGAGGATATCATAATAAACATTCTTCAAATCACTTAAATCGGCAGCAACCGTATGGTTAATGATTGCCTCACTGAAAGTGAAGCCATTGTCTCTCAAGAAATCCGGAATATCATTTTTGCGAATGTCCGAGCAAGGGTAAAGGAATTTCTCGTTCTTATGCTTCTTCAAAATTTCAAGCAAGTCTTTTGTATCCTTTAAGCCAGAGAAAATCTTTCGCTTGCGAATAACGATATACTTCTGAAGGTAATTTGAGGTTTGATCGGAGATGCAAAAGTATTTCATCTCAGGAGGCATCTCCAGTTTTAATTCACGACAGAGAATAAAAAAATGATCAACCGCGTTGCGACTAGTAAAAATAATTGCTGTGTGATTGAGGATCTCTATTTTTTGCTTACGAAATTCCTTCGAAGCCACGGGCTCTACTTGAATGAATGGGCGAAAATCAATTTTTACATTGAATTTCTCTGCAAGCTTCAGGTAAGGTGAATTAAGATCAGTTGGGGCTTCTTGTGTGACTAAGACGCTTTTTACCTTGCGCATCCTGTCAGTAGCTGTTTCAATCATATCAACACGTAGCAGTTCGAGCCTAAAACAAAAATACTTTTATCAGAATCACTAACGGAAAAATTTCCGTTGCGCAAAGGTAAGAAAATAAATGGAAAGGAGAGGCTGATTCACGATTCAATAATTTGAAAAACATTAAACCTGCGCCAACGGAAAGCATTACGCAAAAACATTTTACCAAAAAATAATAATTCAAATTAATGTTTAATGAAAAACAAAAAATACTTATCACCCCGATTAATATCAAAGAAATGACGAGTACTCGCACAAAGTTGAAAAACTGAAACCCGGCTGTATCCCGCCAATCAAAAAGCATTGAAAGGGTAGAAGCTAAACCAAGCTTTAGCATAAGCAGTCCGGCTATCAGTAGGGAAATCAATAGCCATTGGCCCATGTATTCGCCTGTGCTATTTGACTTAAGACTAATTGAAATCGACAACTCTTGCGAATTATTTATAGCAATGAGTATGGCCAGGGACGTAAGCAGGCTACAAAAAAAATAAAACAATAAGTTAACACTGGAAGTTATTCGCAATACAAATTGGCTATCGTCTCTATGCTTGAATGAAAATAGTTTGATAAAGTTCAAGTAATCTAATGTTAACTGGGGGTTAGATCGAAGCAGACCCGTAAAAAGAATTACCAGCAATAGTGAAGAGAGTAGCACAAAATTCTGGAAAGATTTATTTGGCCTGATTGGATTGTTAAATTGACTCTCCGCTTGGTACATCACCCAGCGTGTGGACAGGTTCTTTATTCCTTGTCTTTGGTGAATGCTAACAAAAATGTTTTTACCATATACCTTATTGAGACTATCCGCACTTAGCTTGAAATAATGTCCCTTAGCTATTAAAGATGAATTTATAAACAAGTAGAAAACTGCTTTGCTCTGAATTTGCAAAAAACTTCCTCCTGTTTTAGTGAGATCGGTTTTGAAATGAATGGTTTTGGTAGATCTTTCATCATAGGACTGCATCTTTCCATCACCAACGATTTTCCATTGAGGCTTTAGGTCTTCGGCAACACGCAGTTGTTTCTCGTTTCCATTTAGGAGTGAAGCCAAGGCAAAAATCAAAACTATCATGTCGGGCGAAGTTGTTTCAAAAATAGTCTACAGATCTCAGAGATTAACAAACACAGCTAAAAATCTAGCCAGAGTTGCGCAATTGATTTCTATTTTTGCGCATGGCTGGTCTCTATTTACATATTCCCTTTTGCAAGCAGGCCTGCCATTATTGTGATTTCCACTTCTCTACGTTGCAAGACAATAAAGGCAAACTGGTTGAAACTATTTGCAAAGAACTTGATCTGCAAAAGGATTACCTAGGCGGGGAGGCCCTCAAAACAATCTATTTTGGCGGTGGCACGCCTTCGTTGTTGAATGAAAAGGAGATATCCTTAATCTTTAATTCCATTCGCAATAATTTTTCTGTTGCCGAAGGCTCTGAGATAACCCTGGAGGCAAACCCGGATGACTTGAGTGTTGAGAATCTTCAGATGTTGAAAGGAAATGGAGTGAATCGACTAAGTATAGGTATTCAGTCATTCGATAACGAAATACTTAGGTTTTTAAATCGAGCCCACACTTCTACTGACGCTGTTGATTGCTTGATGCTCGCACGAAAAGTTGGTTTCACCAACATCAGCATTGATCTGATTTATGCCATCCCCAACCAAAATGATTATCTCTGGAAACAAAATATTAAAAAAGTCATCGCCCTTTCTCCAGAGCACATCTCCGCTTATTCATTGACAATTGAAGAGAAGACTGTTTTTGGCAAATGGCAAAAGACTGGAAAGTTAAAAGGTGAAAAAGATGAAATTGCTGCAGCGCAGATGGAAATACTGATGGACTTACTCAATGCTGCCGGCTACGATCATTATGAAATTTCGAATTTCAGCAAGCCGGATTTTTATTCGCAACACAACACCAGTTATTGGAAACAAAAAAAATACTTGGGAGTCGGGCCAAGCGCGCATTCCTACAATGGAGACACACGTCAATTCAATATAAACAACAACTCGCTTTACATCCGATCATTGGAAAACAATAAGGTCCCCTTTGAATTGGAAACTTTGAGCAGGGCAAACAAAATTAACGAGTACTTACTCACAACGCTGCGCACCAGCTGGGGATGTGACCTTGACTATCTCCTTCACCAATTCGAATTCGATTTGATGAATGAAAAGAAAAGAGAGCTTGATCAATTTCATTCATTAAAATTATTTGATAGAAAAGAAAACTGTCTGATCCTGACAAGAAAAGGAAAATTGCTTGCCGACAAAATCGCTTCAGATCTTTTCGTTGATGAATAAGCGATTCGAATTTTATTCTAATTTTGAATATGAGCGATGACGAAAAGAAAGTCCAGATGCTTCTGAAGGCTGTGATCTTTCATTATCACGGGTTGGATGAGGCCGAAAAACAAGATTTGGAAGACACTTCGAAAAAATTAGATGCTCAGCAAGCTTTCGAGTGGGCTCTTGAGTTTATTCAGCAAGATTACATTACTGCTTTTGACCGCGCCCGCGATTATCTCAACGAAATTATTGGCGATTATCCCAAGACCAAGCGAATCGAATTAATCAACATGGTGTGGGAAGCCAATAATCTGAAAGGGTTTGTAACCGAAATGGAAGCTACCGCTATGCTCAGGTTAGCTAAAGACTGGGGTGTAGAAAACGAGTTAATTGCTCTTGTTCTGCAATAAATTTCAGTTGAGCTGAATCTCTTTCCATTCTGATTTCTTCTCAGCAAGAAAAATATTCTTTGAGGAATTAAGCGTGAGTTTATCGTAGATCATGGGTACAACATTCATTCCCTGCCAAGTGATCAAACCAAACTTTCCATCACGACCGGCTATCAATAAATCGTTTCCTATTTCAGTCAAATAATCAAAGCGAGGCTCGATCATGACATTGCCATTTAAATCAGCTATCCCCTTCAAATTAGATAAAGTCAGAAGAAACGAATTGGGCTGTCGCGCAACATGATCATAACGCAATGGCAGAATAGCTTTGCCCTCTTTATTTACAACACCAAATTTTTTGCTTCTCGAAACCACAGCACGTCCCGACTGAAAGTCTACTGCTCTATCATAATTTGGATTGATGGCTATGTGATCGCTGGTGCTAACATATCCCCACTTGCCGATTAACTTTATCGGAGCAAGACCTTCGTGAAATTCGCCAATGCTATCGTAACGATTGGCAACTCTCAAATTTCCATTCCTGTCAACAAAACCATAACGCCCATCTTTTTTTATGCCAATGTAGCCTTCGCTTTCATGAAAGACTTCTTCTGTATTCTCGGGAGCCTTCGTTCGTTGAGTAATCAATCCTTCATAACTGATTGTTTTCTCAATGCCATTGGGAAGGGTTTCGATGAAATTGTTTTTCTCAAACCTTAGTGGATAAGGGGTAAAATATTTGATCGATCCGTCAAAGGTTTTCACAAACTGATTGCGTGGTTGCATCTGCAAATAGACGTTCTCATTAATCAATCTTATCGGATAATCTTGAAGTGTAACGACCCAATCTTCATTTGTATTTATGATTCCATATTTGCCTTTGAATTTCACCGCTATCAAACCATTGATCTGATTGGCAATGGAATCAAACACACAGTGAACAAATTCCTTTCCATTCGAATCTATTATTCCGAAATAACCTTTGCTCTTCACCAACCTGTTTTGCTGGTAAAAAGATTGCATTTGGTCGTAGAAATGTTCGGTCAACTCCTTCCCATCAGTATCAAGCAACTGCCAACCTTGCTGTTTTTTATAAGCTCGAAAATTACGATGCTCATAAAACAATGAATCAAATGAGCATGGGACTATTGTTTTATTTTCCGCGTTGATCAATCCCATTTTAGAATCCCGCACCAGGTATCGACCATTTTCTATTTCCGTAATTTTCTCGTACTGAATTGGAATAATTGATTTTAAATCATCGTTGATCACCCCCCACAAATCTCCCTTTCTTACGTAAAACAATTTTTCTCCGGCTGATTGAAGTTCATCTGCAAAAGTCCGCTGCACCGTTTCATTCTTACTATTTATAAATTTCCATTCGCTGGGAAGTTGAGCAAATACCTTTCCTTCCTCTGAAATTCTTATTGATTGGTACTTCGTCTCGAGTTTAGTTGTTCCCTCGCGATCTACCAGTCCTTGCAGGTGATTTTGATAAACAATGGCAAAGCCCTTATAAAAATTGGAGATGCTATCTATTACAAAATCGGTAATTAGTTTTCCTTCTTCACTGAAGAGCGCAATTTTTCCCTCATTATTTTCAATGGCATAGCGAAGTGACCCAAGCGGTCTGATGTATCTGTAATTGATTGGAAGGATGGATTTATTTTCGAGGTCAACAAGCCCGTAATGAAAACCGGACTTAGTCAAATTAAAGACGATGGCACGCAACCCTTGAACAATAACTCCATCGTAAGAGAATGGGATTTTTATTTCTCCCCGTAAGTTTAAACAGCCTCTCTTATGAAATACCCCACTGACTTTTTTCTGAGCCACGATATTCTCTCCACCTGAGTAAACCAAGTTCTCATATTCAGCTTTGGTAACATATTCTTTTTTTAAGTTGATGATGCCCCACTGTCCTTTTAGACGATAGCCGGTCACTTCACCCACCACCGAGAAACTTCCGTCTGACCACCCCAAAGCTTCGAACGATGGGGGAAGAACGACATGATTGTTATCATCTTTCATTCCCACTTTCCCATTTTCCTCAAACGTTCTGTATTGAATCGCAAACGATTGTCCACACATTAACCAGCTTATGAGCAAAATCATACCGCACTTCATAGCACAAATGTAAAGGAGAATGTTTTGAGAAGGGAATTTTTCGGACCTTTGTGCGGTTAAAACTGAACTATGTACATCCAACAACTTTATACCAATTGCCTCGCAGAGGCGGCTTATTACATTGAATCTAATGGCGAAGCCGCTATCATTGATCCAATTCGCGAGACAGAACCCTATTTGGAACTGGCCGCTCAGCGCAAATCAAAGATCAAATATATTTTCGAAACACACTTTCATGCTGATTTTGTTAGCGGTCACATCGACTTAAGCAAAAAAACGGGAGCAGAAATTGTGTTCGGTCCAATGGCTGACACGAAATACAAAGCCCGCAATGCTGCTGATGGGGAAATTTTCACTTTGGGTAAACTGAAAATTAAAGTGCTTCACACGCCAGGTCACACACCTGAATCAAGTTGCTTTTTGTTGTTTGATGAAAATGGAAAGGAAAATGCCGTATTCACTGGCGACACTTTATTTGTTGGCGATGTAGGCAGACCTGACTTACTCGATGGCAAAATGAGCCGCGAAGAACTTGCCAGCATGCTGTTCGATTCGTTAAACACTAAACTGAAACCTCTTGCTGATGACGTACTCGTTTATCCTGCGCATGGTCCCGGTTCAGCATGCGGAAAAAACATTGGCAAAGAGACTTTCTCTACCATTGGCGAACAGAAGAAATTCAATTACGCCATGAAAGCCTCGAACCGCGAGCAGTTTATAAAAGAAGTGACAGATGGAATTATGCCTCCACCTCTTTATTTCTTTGAAGATGCCCGCATCAATAAAGACGGATATTCTTCCATTGATGAGGTGGTGAAAAGAAATAATCATGCGTTTAGTGCCGATGAATTTTCTAAAGCTGTGAATGATGGTGCTTTGATTCTCGACACGCGCCAAGCAGATGATTTTGAAAAAGGATTTATTCCAGGATCAGTTAACATTGGCTTGAATGGACAATATGCAATTTGGACAGGCACGTTGATCAATATTAAACAGCCTTTAGTTTTGATTACCGATGAAGGAAAAGAACATGAATCTATTCTTCGGTTGGCGAGAGTGGGTTATGAGAATGTGCTTGGTTATTTGCACGGAGGAATTGCCGGTTGGAATAAGAATTTAGGTCAAGTTCATTCTATTTCTGCAGCTGATATGAAAAGTGAAATGGCAAAAGGAATTGAAGTCATTGACGTGCGCAAACTCAGCGAGTTCAACATCAGTCATGTAAAAGATGCCACGTTCTTACCGTTAACAGATATGCCTTCCAATCTTAGTCATCTTGATAAAACCAAACCTTACCTGGTGCATTGTGGCGGTGGCTATCGCTCTATGACAGCCATTTCATTGATGAAAAGAGAAGGCTTTAACAACCTCAAAAATATTTACGGAGGCTTTGGAGCAATTCAAAATGCCGGTGTAGATGTTGTTGTTGGTGAATCGGTAATGGCTTAATTTAGCGGCCATTGGCATTGATCTTTTCTAAAATCATAATTCACAATTTTAAAGTCTTAAAACAAGATGGCTCACGCTCAAACTAAACTCGGCCCTAATACAGCAGATCTTATCGGAAACTTACCCGCTATCGGAAGTACCGCTGCTGACTTTGTTCTTTCAGCAAATAATATGTCTGATAAACATTTAAAGGACTTCGCGGGCCAGAACGTTGTGCTCAATATTTTTCCGAGTGTTGATACCAGTACCTGTGCAATGTCTGTTCGAAAGTTCAACGAAAAGCTTGCCTCTCTTCAAAATACGGTAGTGCTCTGCATTTCAAAAGACTTACCATTTGCTCAAAAGCGTTTTTGTGGCACTGAAGGAATTGATAAAGCGATTACACTTTCTGATTTTCGCAGTCGCGGATTTGGAAAAGACTATGGCGTGGAGTTGACCAGCAGTAATTTTGCCGGCCTGTTTGCTCGCGCTATTGTTGTTATCGATCCATCGGGAAAAATAAAATATACCGAGCTTGTCTCACAAATTGGCGAAGAGCCAAATTACGATGCTGCATTAAAGGCGCTCTAAAAATTAAATCACCAACCTTTAAAAACCCTTTTCAACTGAAGAGGGTTTTTTGTTTTGTCTTGGTCAATATTTTGGAGTACATTTTCTTAATGAATCCACTTGCAAAAACTCTTCTCTTGGGTTGTTTGATCTTCTCCTATTCCGCCTTCACACAAACTCCATCTTATTACCTTACAGCAGACCATGTTTTCGATGGTGATGTATTGCACGAAGGCTGGGCTGTGGTTGTTGAAGGGAGTAAAATAATTTCAGTTGGTCCAAAGGAAAAGATTACTCCTCCACCCAATGCCATAAAAATCAATTATCCGAATTCAACACTGCTTCCAGGTCTAATTGAAGGGCACTCGCATTTGCTCCTTCATCCTTACAACGAAACATCTTGGGATGATCAAGTGATGAAGGAAAGTGATGCTTACCGAATTGCGCGCGCCACTGTTCATGCAAAAAAGACTTTGCTAGCAGGCTTCACCACGGTTCGTGATCTTGGTTCTGAAGGGGCAGGATATTCAGATGTCGAATTAAAAAAATCAATCAATGATGGAGTAATTGCCGGGCCGAGAATGATTGTTGCCGGAAGAGCAATTGTTGCAACCGGCTCTTACGGACCTAAAGGCTATGATACGGATGTTAAAGTAATGAAAGGTGCCGAAGAAGCCGATGGCGATAATCTCATTAAAGTAACCCGCGATCAAATTGGAAATGGCGCAGATGTGGTGAAAGTGTATGCCGATTATCGCTGGGGAAAAAACAATGAAGCGATGCCCACATTTTCTGTCGATGAGTTGAGGCTCATCGTGGAGACCGCAAAAAGCAGCGGCCGTTTTGTAGTGGCCCACGCGTCAACAATCGAGGGGATGCGAAGAGCAATTATGGCGGGAATAGAAACTATAGAACATGGTGATGATGGCACAATAGAGATTTTCAAATTGATGAAAGAAAAAAATGTAGCGCTATGTCCCACACTCGCAGCAGGAGATGCCGTCTCACAATATAAGGGATGGAAAAAGGGAAGCGATGCAGAACCAGAAAGAATCAAGAAGAAGAAGGAAAGCTTTAAAGCTGCACTTCAATCGGGTGTAACGATTCTAGCCGGAGGAGATGTTGGAGTTTTTGCTCATGGCGATAATGTTCGCGAGCTTGAGTTGATGAGTGAATATGGAATGCCTGTATTAGATGTTTTAAAATCGGCAACCAGTGTTAATGCAAGAGTCTTTCATGTTGACAACCTGGTTGGCTCCTTGAAAGCAGAATTGAAAGCTGATCTCATTATCGTGTCTGGCGATCCTTCAAAAAACATTTCCGAATTGCGAAAAATAAAATTTGTAATGAAAGAAGGAGTAGTATACCAACAATAAAAACCCCAATGAATCGCAAACAAGCTTTAAAGGCTATAGCTACCACGGCACTAGGCGTTACGGCTCTGCCTGAAATTGCCGAATCAATGAGTTTAAGTCCTACAACACTCAAAGGGAATATTAATCACAGCGCTTGCCAATGGTGTTACAGTGATATTCCCTTGGAAAGACTTTGTGCAGCAGCTAAAGATATCGGTCTCAAATCCATCGACTTGCTCAACTCTTCTCAATGGCCAATTGCTCAGAAATATGGATTAACGTGTGCAATGGCTTACGCTGGCGACATGGGTTTACAAAAAGGATTTAATGATCTATCCCTTCACGAAAAATTAATAAAGGATTACACAACCGGCATTCCTATTGCAGCAGATGCAGGATTGAAAAACGTGATTTGTTTCAGCGGTAACGCTAAAGGATTATCATCACAACAAGGATTGGAAAACTGCGCCAAAGGTTTAGAGCCTGTGCTTAAGGTAGCAGCGAAATATAATGTGACCATCACTATGGAATTGCTCAATAGCAAAGTAGATCACATCGATTACCAATGCGATCACACCGAGTGGGGTGTGAAGCTTTGTGAAAAACTGGGGGCAGCTAATTTTAAATTACTCTACGACATCTATCACATGCAGATTATGGAAGGTGATGTAATCGCCACAATCACCAAGCACATCAAATATATTTCTCACTTCCACACGGGAGGTGTGCCCGGTAGAAATGAAATTGATGAATCGCAGGAATTATTTTATCCAGCGGTGATGCGCGCCATTGTAAAAACCGGATTCAAGGGCTTTGTGGCTCAAGAATTCGTTTCATCTAAAAGTGACAAGATCGCATCACTAAGAAAGTGCGTAGAAATTTGTGATGTTTAGATACGGTCATTTACCTCTAACCATCAGCCTTCTTAAATAATTCTCTGCCGGAAGCACAAGCATGGCAAGACCTACTTGAATAAAGAAGTCAATCACCGGTGACGCCTTGTAAGATACTTGCGTGTTGACTGCCGCCTGAACCAACTGTATAATCATGATGATGGTAAGCATGGAGAGGATCTGACTAATCACCCGATATTTTTTATTGCCTGCACCCAAGCGAATCGATAGATACACCATCGAGCCGAAGAAAATTACCTCCAACAAATAAAACCAATACCGCCTCCAATAAGGTGGCTCAACTTCAAGAGTAATTTCCTCGATGGCCGACACCTTGCCCATCAAGTCGCGTGTCTGGATATCTAATTTATATGTACCCGCAGGCAGATAAGAGAAATTGACAATGTTGTTGCTGGTAGCCCATGGGGTCCAATCGCTATTGCGGCTCTTCACCTGGTATCGGTATTCCACCGCTCTCATCCCCAAATAATCCGGTTGAATGAAATCAAATGAAACCGTGCTCTCTAATTGGCTGACAATAATCGATCGGGTTGGAGCAAATTTATTTTGTTGTCCGCGCACCTCGCGCAAAAAAAGCGGGTAGTCTTTTAATTCTTGTTGACTTGCCTGCTTTCCAGAAAAATTATACAATTCATTATTTGAAGTAATTACCCACAGACTTCCATTTTCTGACGGAGCGATGTATCGGATGTTTGAAAAAAGTCCTAGCCATTCAAGTTTAAGTGATGACTGTAATCGCGGATCAACAGTGCGCCAGCGATGCCCGTCATGGAACCAAAAATTTCCTGCCGAGGCAAAATACTTTTTAGGGCCTGGCAAAGAATCGTATTTCTTAAAAACATTTTCTTTGATATCGAACCGGTGAAAACTTCCACCCGAAGCGACATAAACATCCGTTCCCAAAGCAATTCCTAATCCCTCATCAATTGTTGGATTTGAAAAGGGTACCTGTTCGATTCCTGTGATAGCTCCATCAACTGTTTCAATCTTGATCACATTTGTTCTACCACAAAGCCAAACGTTCTGCAGCTTGTCTTCAAAAATATAGCTGACATAATCATCGAGCGTATCGAGTAGGTGTGACTCTTGCCACCCCTTTTCAGAAGGAACAAAAGATTTGATGTTGTCATCTAATGTGCTGATCAATAGTTGACCGAGCGTAGCCGATTTATAAATTGATCTTACCGGAGAATTTAATATCGGAGTTGACTTCAGGCCGTTGATAATAGACAACCCAAAATTTCCAGCTGTCAACAATTGGTCGTCTGTTTCAATGATCTGCGAAACTTTCCCATCAATCCCATCCACTTTCTTAAAAACATAACCCATCGATTTGATAAGTCGCTTTTCATTTGCCGATTGATTTGCTGCTTCAATCAGCTTGTCTCTTCTCAAAAAAGAAAATAATCCTTTTTTTGTTTTCTTATTGGCCTCGTTGGCTGCACCAGTGTTATAGACCTCCAGTGCGATTTCCTGCTGGACTAAGCAGTACAAGCCCAAGGTTGTGCCCACATAAGACTGACCCCTAAACGTTTTTGCGCAAAGCAGATTTCCTTCAATGCCAGAGTAATGATTAAAAGATTTGAACGGAATAAATGGCGCTATCCGAGTGAACCCATAACCATGCGCCACCCACAACCCGTTGTTGCGATCGGTAAACATGGTGTACACTTCATTATCGGGTAAGCCGGTATAGTAGTTTGTGATTTCTTGAGTAACTCCGGTCTGGGGATCAAGAAAAATTACTCCACCACGCAAAGTTCCTATGGCTACCAATCCATCGCCAACCCAAGCCGCAGAAACAGGCACGTTGTGAAGAAGAAAATCTTTGTTCTCTACAATGATCTCCCTCAATCCTGTGGCGCTGGCTAAAAAAAGTCTTCCTCCTGTTACGCTCAATAACGTAAGCGGTGAAGTTGAGCTTGAAGATGTCGAACTAAAATCAATGTCCAGTTTGTCAGGCCAGGGAAAGTTTGGTGATTGAATTTTATTACCCTCTATTAAATAAATTCCATTGGAAGACTTGACATACGCCCTCCCTGCAATTTCAATTAGGCCACTAAATTCTTCGTTTGCGTTGGCCTTTATTGCTGCTTCCACTTTTCCTGTGGATGCGGTCAGCACAAAAACCGAATGCGTATTAGCAAAATAAATTTTCCCGCTTAGTGAAAGACTCGAAAAAATTTGCGTTGCATCCGTTTGATTCTGAGAAAGCGATTGGAATTCTTTTACATGATCTGCTCCAATTCCAAGTTTTCCAAAGCCGTTATATCCACCTGCAAAAATTTCCTGGCCCGAAGCGGCCAAAGTAAATATTGGTCCGCTGGTAGAAATCAGTCCCCAATTGCGACCATCAAATTCAATCACTCCGCGCTTGTTTGCAAAATGAAAAACCCCTTTGTCATCTTGCGTCATTGCAAAAGTGAGGTAATCAAAGCGCTCATCATCTGGCGTGTAGTGCGAAAGAAAATAATTGCCTGATTGGGAATAAGAAAGATTGGCTATCAGGAATAAAACAAAGAGGAATTTAATTTTCATAGATTATCGGAAGAGCTTAATCGAGATAAAATTACGGTTTTAAACTTTGGTTGTTCCTAATTTTTCCTTCAAAAAGAAAATGGCAACCCCGAAACATCGGGCTTGCCATTTTTTTTGGTTAGTAATGGAAATTACTTTATCACAAAGATAAAATCGCTTCCGGGTGCATTGTCGCCAAATTCTCCTGCGCGTGGTTGAGGTTTTAATGCTTCTACAAAAGAATTTATTTCACCCAAACTTAATAGCATATCTTTACCGCCTCTGCTTCGCAATGCTTCCAATAATTTGCGGGCAAATGGTGAGTTCATTCCGGGGCGTCCATCAGGCACATATTCTTTCCCACCCGAAGTCAAATACCTCCTTGTCTTGTAAGTAAGTTTTCGTGTTACCATCTCTGCTTGTGATGCTTCTTTATAAACTTCGTCATCCAATCCGCGGTGCGCAATGGCCTGATCGAAAGTTCCGCCAAAGCATACATCCATTGCCAAGAAAATATGTTCACAAGGAATGTTGTTCACAATTGATCTCAAGCGGTTATGAGATAAGTAAGTTGTCTTTGCCTCATCGTTGGTTTGAGATTCTTTGGTAACTACAAATCCCTCACCAAAGGTCTGATCAAACTGGCCGTGGCCGGCAAAGAAAATAAATAACTGATCCAATGGCTTGTATTTTTTCTCAGCATACTCACGCAGTTTCTTCAAAATTTCTGATTGAGAACCTCCTTCGACTACATCAACTTTATAACCGTAATTCTTTTTCAACTCATCGGCAATCATTCGACCATCATTCACTGGATTAGTCAAGTCAGGCCAGTGGTCGTAATCATTAGTCACAAAGAGCACAGCATAATCTGTTCTGTCAAGTTTGCTGGCATCTGTTAAACCCGTGGTGCCCACACGCACTGTGCGCTGACTTACAGTTTTAACTCCATCTTCATTCTCGGCAACAATCTCAAGTACGTTATTGCCATCCATGAGGGTGAGGTTTTTCTCAATCACAATTTTGTGCTTTTCTGCCTCGGTATTTGGCTGCACATTAAGCATCCCCCGAGAAGAAGTCTCGACACTTTCCTTAATGATAATCTGAATGTTCTTAATCGGAGTAGAAGATTCAATTTCAAATTTGATTCTATACTTCTGATCACCAACAAAATTAGTTTCAGATGTCGGGGTAATCCAATTGATTACCGGAATCACTGAGTTAGCCAGTTTTTTGGGGTCGCTAAAGTCAACCTCAAATTCATTGGTGCGCGTGCTCACGTTCTGAGCACTCAGATTGATGGCACTCGTAAGGCCGATCAATAGAACCAATAATTTTTTCATACACATTTGATTTAATGATTAACAATTATTTTTTTGCTCAGTACAGACGCGTTGTCTTTGCCTGCCACTCTAATTCTGTAGAGATACATTCCTCCATTTAACTCCTGGCCTGGTTCCCACTGCACAGAATAAAATCCTGAAGCTAGTGATCCGTTGACCAGTGTCGATACTCTTTGTCCAAGCATATCATATACTTCCAGTGATACCTGATATTGTGCTTGACTGCCCGGAAGGGTGAATGGAACGGTAACCTTGCTGCTACTGCTTGGGTTGGGATAAGCATCGCCCAACGAAATCGTTTCGGGACTGATTTTAGATTCAATGTTATCTCCATAATAAATTCTGAACAAGGAAGAACCTTTTCCATCGAAAGAATAAGAGGCCCTGTCTTTCATATTGATGATAGTCTCGCGTTTGATATCGTATAGATAGATATCTTTTGCTACGGTTGAAATGTTTTCCCACTTCAATTCGGTAAGTCCTTTGATGTTTGAGTCAATGGTAAACTCCCAAGTGTATTCATTTACCAGTGGCACAACATCTCTTGCAAAATGTTTGGAGATATCCTCTGGATGCGGAAAATTCATTTCAATGTAATCGATGAACCGAGGAGCATTGATGTCATCAAGCTGGTCATAAGCAAGTGAAGCCGATGAGTGCATACCTACGCCACCAAATTTATTTTCTATTTCTCCGTTGGTTAATGAGAGAGGAACGAGCCAGTCGCCATTGTTGAATGTAACGGGAGCGATTGCATTACCCTCACGACCACCAATTGTTGTCTGACCCTGGAATGGAATGCTGACGTTATTTATATCATTATCTGCAAATACAAACCCACCTTCCCAAGCGCCCAGTGAAGTCGCAGTTCCGTAGCTTCCACTGCTAAAAGTCTTAAGGTTAACGGCTTTACCTGTCAGCGTATTCATGGTTACCACATCGCTCCAATTGATTGGTGTCAAATAAGGATTACCGATTTGATTCCACCCTGCTTTCAAATTCATCTGAAATAAACTCTTGCGGTTGTTGGATGGCGCTGTTGCTGTTGGTGCCTTTAAAGTGATGGGCGTTTTTATATTAATGAAATAGCCAACTCCTCTAGTGAAGGTTGAGAAGTCAGGGTAGTCATCCCAAGTTTTGCTTACTTGGTCATAGGTGACCATTCTCCAATCTGTCTTAATAGTAAGGGAGCTGAGTTCATCGAAAACCGTACTCACCGCGTTGTTTGATCCAAGCTCAAAAGGAATTGTAAAAATTTTCCAATTATTAGCAGTTCCTCCAAATCCAAGTTTGGCGGTAGGAATCGCATTATCAGCTGCTTGATAATTCTTATAAATATAAAAAGTGGTGTTTGGATCTAAGGGAAGTCGGGCACTGTTTCCATCAGGATCCGTAGCTGAAAGATAAAACTCCAGTCCATTTCCATCGAAGAAGGATTCTTGCACTGTGAAATTCCATGTGCCGCTTCCTCCGTTAGTTCCAGCAAGATCAGTGAAAGTGCCACCTGCTATTTTTCGATACGACAATGTTGCCGAAGAAACCGTACCACTATTATCAACGATGTTAACACCGAACTGTGTTGATGAAAATCCGTAATCTAGAGTTGCCGGAGGCGTATAGGTAATCACCGGTGCCTGAGTGTCATGTGTAACAAACACCCAGCCACTTGTTATGGCCGCTGTTCCATTTCCATATTGATCGGTAAAAGCTCCGGCATCTACTCTTAAGTCATAGATTGTTTGCTGCACAAGAGGGTTAGCAAGGGTGAATGAAATTTTGTTCCCTGTAATCGTACCGGTTGTTACATCGAGTGAAAACACAGGAGATCCACTTCCTTGAATGAAGACGTTTATTTTTTTTGTGGCTACCGCGTAAATGTTGTCATTAAAGGTCATTTCAATTTTTGTAGCAAGCGGAACATTAGTAGCACTATTAAGTGGATTGAGTAAGGTTACTGCCGGTGGAGTACCGTCTTCAGTAATCTGAAGAATTTGATTAATCGGAAGGAAAGTAGGAGAAGTAATAGTTTGAATTACGCCCGATGGCCATTTGATTTGAAGTGATGTAATCGATGTACTTGTTCCGATCCCAAAATGAACCATAGCACTCGGCTGGCTTCCAAATGAAGTTGTGGACTGCACTTCCCGGATCTGAGTCTTACCACCTGCTATCAAAATAACCCGAGTCCCTATTCCAATTTTATTTGAAGTTGTACCCGTAAGCCTAATTTCAGTCCAGTTGTTGCCGTTACCAACATTATTGTTTTTGTACACCATGTCTTTTACAGTAGGGCCTATATTCTTAGAGCCACCACCAAAATCTGTGACATCAACTGCACTTACGGCAATGTCAAGGAATCCATCGTGGTTGTAATCGGCTAACCCAGATCCAAGACTTGCTGCCTTGACATCATTAAATTTTTCATTGACAAACTTGGTGAATGAGGTGCCATTGTTATTTATGTAAATACGACTTCCGCTTCCACCACTAACGCTGATCATTAAATCGAGAAAACCATCATTGTTTATGTCTCCCCAGCTCGCGGAGAACGTTTGATCATTTGAACTGAGCGGTTCAGTTATAGAAGTATTCATGGTTTGCTTACTAAATGTACCGTTGCCGTTGTTCTTATACAGAAGATTGCCTGCGGTTGTCTTGCTTACGCCAATAAAAAGATCAAGAAATCCATCATTATTATAATCGGCCCATGCCGCAGAGAATGAACCCTGACCAATATCGGTGGTGAATGGCGCAGCATTCACGTTGGTGAAAGTTCCATCACCATTGTTTGTCAAAAGCCGGTTGACAGTTCCCGGTGTGTTGGTATCATTATTATTTATAAACACATCCTGATCTCCGTCATTATCATAGTCAGCCCATGCGGCTGTTGATCCACTGACTGCAACTGATGCCAATGTGCCGGTAGTCTGTTTGGTAAAAGTATTAACAGGACCTTGAGTGTAGAATCGTACATTTTTTATTGCATCGGTATTGGGAATCACCAAGAGATCAACTAATCCGTCTTTGTTGTAGTCACTCCAGCTGATGCCCAAATCAAAATCGCCAAGGCCGGTCTCACTAACCGGTGAGGGGTCAATAAGGGTGAATGTAAAATCGCCATTGCCTTTGTACAGATAGTTTTGGGTGTAGCCTGTAAGAAACAAATCCAGTTTGCCGTCATTGTCGTAGTCAGCCACCGCAGCATTTATGTATGTCGCACTGCTAATGCCCCCAGGAACCATTGCTATAAAATCTCCAGCTCCATTATTTTTATAAATGATAGGCACATAAGGAATGTTTCCTTTGAAAAGGGTAAGCTGAGGAATGATCAGGTCATCAAAACCATCACCATTGAAGTCTCCCCATACGGTACCGGTTGATGAGTAAACTGGATTATTTTCAACCACCGTCCCTCCAGGAGTGAAAAAAGGTTTGGTGAAAGCAACCGTGGCTGTGTTAGAGGCAGCAGACGTGCCACCACTTCCCACCGCCTTTACGCGGAAGTAGTAAGTTGTGCCTAGCACCAAGCCAACGTTGTCTACTACAGAGGTAGCAGGGTATAGCACACTAAACGATCTGTCAATTGACGCAAAGATACTGCTCGTTGATCTTTCAATTGTGTAAGACGCTTCAAAAGAACTGCCAACCCATGAGACTTCAATTCCCGTTGTGCTGTAAACATAAGCGCCATTGCTTGAGGGTGGGCCAGGTGCGGGATCTGTCAAGTTTTTCGTGAGTGTTACGGTTCCTGTAGTTTCTGGAGAAAGACCAGGATCTGAAATCCATTTCAACACAAGTGTAGTTCCATTCCACGTTCCAGTTAAATTTGGTTCAAAAGCATTTGCCGGTGAAAGGTAAGTACTGCCATTGCTCTCTTGAAAAATACCAGACACCACTGCATTACTCGGGATAGCACCATTGGCTACGTCTGTTATGGAAAAGAACCCATTGGCAAGCAGCTTAATACCAACATTAGTTAACGTTATAGGAGTCTGAGCCGTTGGATTGGAATAAGCTACTTGTCCATTCCAACTATGATTATCCGGAATAGTAGTCGCAACGCCCGCAACTGTGCTTATGATTACAGTAACTGCTGCCGAGTTGCCCCCTGAGTTGGTAGCAGTTACTCTGAACTGATAAGATGTGTTAGGCTGCAAATTCTGAACTTCGTAGTAAACCTTTTTCCCCGTGCCGCTACTTGAACTTGTAGTGTCTATAACATCAAACGAAACACCATTATACTTTTCGATTATGAAACCTGTTTCTGTTGAGGCATTATCTGTCCACCGCAATGTTATCCGATCAGTCCCAGCTCCAGAACTTTGAAATGATGAAGGCGCTAAAGGAGTTATCACTGTGCCCGTTGTGGCCCAAATACTCGTTCCTGTAATGCCCGCGTAGGCAATTCCATTGGGAGCAACGGCAATTCCATATATAAATGTGGTATTTGCGTTTAGGCCACTAATGGTGGATTGGACTGAGGTCAAGCCTTCATCGCGTGTCAGGTTTATAGTGAAGGGGCCGCCACTACCATTTCTATCTGTTATAAAAAGATAATCGTTGGTGATGTCATTATCCATGTGATACCCGCTGATCGAAGTATTGGAAGTCCAGTTAGTTCCGTCAGAAGAAATGTTGAGTGAACTATTACCATTGGTTGGGCGACCTGATAAAAAAACTTTGCCGTTGAGGTAGCCAATCGTGTTTACGTCATTAATACCCGGAGGAAGACTTATCAGAACTGCTCCACCAGTGGTAGGAGCTGTTGAGCTATTAAGTGTAATCTTGAAGAACTTATAAGCACTTACTGTATTGTCATACAAATAGACATAGATAATATTTTGATCCACCACTATGTTTCCGTTGTTGAGACTAAAGTCTGTTGGCCATCCTGTGCCCGTAATTGTTATTGCGGCTGACCAAGTGCTTCCCTGATTTGACGTATAGAAAAATTGATTACTCCCGAAACCCAAAATTTTCGTTCCATCATAGGATACAAACTGATTAGCATTAGCTGGTGTTACTGCTAACCCTGCTGATGACCAGCTCGCACCGTTATCAATAGAGCGATAGCAAGTACCACCATTACCGGCAAGCAGCACAATTGGTTTGGGTGAACCTGTTGTTGCTTTAAACGCTGTGGTATAGGCACTACTTATACCACTAATAGCGCTCCACGAGCTGCCGCTATTAGTCGAGATATTTGGCTTGCCTCCTGATAAAATAATATTGCCATTATCGGCAATTACCATGTTATTAAATTGGATTCCTTCGATACCTGCTGATGCCTCATTCCAGTTTGTGCCACTATTTGTCGAATTAAATAAGCTGATATTGCTCGCATAGTAAAGAGTGTTGGCATTCTTGGCTGCGAAAGCAGCAACGTTTTCATTATTTACGGTACAGGCCGAGCTTACAGTTGCCCATACTCCAACCAACGTACCATTATAGAATTTGTGATTCTGGACGTCCATTAAATAAAGTGAGGAATTGTCCGCGCTGTAAGCTACTACTGCTGCCGGACCGTAGGTTGTGCCATTCGTTATGTTCGTTTCTGCAAGCGCACTCCACGTAGTGAATGGGAGTGATAAAGTATACATCGTAGAGTTGCTAGTGACCAAAGCCAAATGACTATTGTCTGACATAGAAGTAATTGACTGCACTACCGAAAAATCAGCGTTGGGGTTAACTATATTAAAATTTACTCCATCGTTGGTCGATTGATAAAGCTGACCACTCAATACACAAAAAACAATGCCACTGCCCGTAGCGTTATTGACCACTGAGATTTTACTAAACCAGTTGCTCGCATCAGATGCTCCTTTTGTAAAAGTTGATCCTCCGTTAGTACTACGAAAGAGTACTCTTTTGCTCTGTGAATAGTCATAGCCGGAAACGTAAATGGTTCCGTTGATCGGGTTAACCGCAACTTCATATCCTTGATCAAATCCATTGTTTGAAGATGAGGTGCCTGTATTAATCTTTGTCCAGTTTACGCCATCATCTGTGGTCTTAAAGAGATTGCTATTGCTAATAGCAAGCAACGCACCGTTGCTTGACATCTGAAAATCGTTAATCCGACCAAGATCGTTGCCAAATATACTGGGAGATACCTCCACCCATGAAACCCCATTGTCAGTAGACTTGTAAATAACGCCTCTATTGTTATCACCTGACAAGGCAAATACAACAGAGGTATTGGGGTTAACAACTACATCTTTGACAGCGCCTCCATAAGGCCCGGTTTTCTTTGTCCAGGTGATTTGGGCTTGAGCAGAAAATTGAAAGGACAACGCAAGAATAAAGACACTGAAAATCCTATTCATATTAATATTACTATTGGAGTTAAAACATTTGGTTTCGTTCTATTCAAATTCAAACTTAGAAATCAGCCACCGGGTGGAGGAAGTGGAGGGGTTGAAATTTCTGATGCACCTCCGCCTCCGTTGCCTCCACCACCACCTCCGCCTCCGCCAAGAGCTGCAACGGCACCACCAACTACAACCACAGGCAATAGCTTAAGTAATAGAGGGAACTTAGGCCTTACTTTAAAGAAAGGTGAAAACACCACATCTTCACTACTCTTTGAATCCGTAATCTTCAATCGATAATCATCTCCTTTTGCGGCATTAGATGGAATGCTTAATGTGTAGGCACCATTGTTAGGATGATTCATTTCACCACTTACTCTTTGACTTCCTTTATAGAGCTCTACGTGAATCGGGTTTGTGCTACCCGCCTTTATTGGGATACTGTAAGATTTTCCACGCTTGTAATTACGTGCATTATCAAAGTTTTGCAGTTTAACGAACGGAACATAAACCTTTCCTCTGATTTCAAGAGCGAGTTTGCCCTTGTACCCGCCATATTCTTGTAAGATGTTCCACTCGATTTTTTTATTAGGCCCCGGTTTTACTTCCTGGCCTACATCTCCTTTCACCTTGGCAAGGGGAGCTGTAAAATTGTCTTTAGACGAAAAGACATTCAGCAAAAATTCATGGTTGGTATTGGAGTCGTCCAGGTCAAAATAGATGATCACCCGTTCACCGGCTAGCTCAACTTTTTTTATAGTAACATTTTGGGCGCTTGCATAGAATGAAAAAGCAATTGCCATGAGAGTAAACAATCGTCTCATAGATAGGGGTTGGTTTGAATCAATAAAGTTACGCTATTAAAATGATTTTTTGCAGGTGCTGAAATCAATGTACTTAAATACTTAGCCGCATGATTATGTGACCATGAATGGACTAACTAATCCTGCTCCAGTTCACAGCAGTTTTGCGCATAGAGTCAATTTGTTTTTTGATAACGGCATTTTCGGACTTGATTAAATCAGGATCGTTATTCAAAATTTCATTTGCAGCATCACGAGCTTGTTGCAGAATTTTTCCGTCTTTCCCCAAATCAGCTATGAGAAGATCCAGTGAGCCACTTTGTTGCGTGCCCATCAAATCGCCAGGACCCCGAAGTTTTAAATCTGTCTCAGCAATTTCAAATCCATTGTTGGTGTGCACCATGGTTTCGATTCTTGTCTTGGTATCTGCACCAAGTTTATAACTCGTCATCAAAATGCAATAGGATTGTTCGGCTCCACGACCAACACGCCCGCGAAGCTGATGTAATTGCGACAAGCCAAAACGCTCCGCACTTTCAATGATCATCACCGAGGCATTCGGAACATCAACACCAACTTCAATCACGGTTGTGGCTACCATGATTTTAGTCGCTCCTTTTACAAAGCGGGCCATCTCATAATCTTTAGCCTCCGATTTCATCTGGCCGTGAACAATACTGATCGGCACATCTGGGAAAGCTCGCGACATGCTTTCATATCCATCCATCAAATGTTTGAAATCAAGTTTCTCCGATTCCTCTATCAACGGATACACAACATATACTTGTCGACCTGTATCAATTTGTGATTGGATGAATCCGTTTACTTTTAATCTATTCGAATCGAATTGATGTGTTGTCTTAATTGGCTTGCGACCTTTGGGTAATTCATCAATTGCAGAAATTTCCAAATCACCGTAAAGCGTCATTGCCAACGTGCGGGGAATTGGCGTTGCCGTCATCACGAGCACATGCGGGTAAACATCTGTATTCTTTTGCCAAAGTTTGCTTCGCTGAGCCACACCAAAGCGGTGTTGCTCGTCAATAATAGCAAGACCTAATTTTTTGAATTTTACTTCTTCCTCAAGTAATGCATGAGTACCAATAAGAATTTTTAACTCTCCACTTTGCAGTTTTTCATGAATGGGTTTGCGTTGCGATTTTTTCACTGAGCCGGTGAGCAGCGCAATAGTTACTCCCATTTGGTCAGCATACTTTTTCAGGTTTTTAAAATGTTGCTGAGCCAGAATTTCCGTAGGCGCCATCAATGTTGCCTGTGCATCTCCACCGATCACTAGCAAAATACAAATGAAGGCTACAATGGTCTTACCACTTCCTACATCGCCCTGCAACAATCGGCTCATCTGTTTTCCCGATTTCATGTCAGCATAGATTTCGCGAATCACTCTCTTCTGCGCTTCCGTTAATTCAAATGGGAGATGCTCCTTATAAAATTTGGTGAGGATACTGACGTCACTAAAAACTTGTCCTTTGAACTTTCCTTGGCGCACCAATTTCATTTTGATCAGCCGCAGCTGAATGTAAAAGAGCTCTTCAAATTTCAATCGTTGTTGCGCTTCAAGTAAAAGTTCTTGTGTCTTGGGGAAGTGAATGTTTCTTAAGGCTTCCTTTTTTGAAAGAAGTTTTTGCTGACGCAATAAGTGTTCAGGCAGCGTTTCGCGAATGTGTTGCTCTGCCAGGCGAAAAAGTTCGAATTCTAGTTTTGCAATTTGCTTGCTGTCGATGTGGCGAGCTCGAAGCTTTTCAGTGATTGGATAAACCGGTTGAAAAGAATTTCCTTTCAGATTGTTTTCGGTCACCGGCTCAACTTCCGGATGAGCAATGTTGAGCTTATTTCCGAATCGGGTTGGCTTTCCAAAAACAACGTATTCAATGTTGGGCTTTATTTTTTGAATTACCCAGTCCACGCGCTGGAACCAAACCATCTCCATTTCATTCTTGCCATCTGAGAAATGACCTACCAATCTTTTTTTAAAACGTGTGCCAATGATTTCAAAGTCGGTGAACTTGCCTTTGATTTGAACGTACGGCATTTCATCACTAACCTCTCGGATGGAATAAAACTTAGTGCGGTCTTCGTAACGAAATGGATAATGCTGAATAATATCTCCGAACGAAAATATCTTCAATTCTTTTTGAAGCAGTGCAGCCCTTTGCGGACCAACGCCTTTTAGAAATTCAATTGGGGTTTCGAAAAATGTATTGATGTGCTGAGGTATTTAGTGTTGAAGTGCCTGTTGCTGCGCAAAACACGTTCCCAAATCTACTAAGTCAACATCAACACTTCAACACATGCGCACGTAAACACTTATTTCTTCCACTCGAGCGTATTGATCAAATGCAAGGTTTCTTTTTTCATGAAATCGATAGCGGGAGCAAGTGAATCGTTTTGAACACGCATGTTAAAGTAAAGCGCTCCACGCAGAAAATTTTTAGAGGAGTCGGTCATGGTAAATTGAAACTGGCTCGGCACCTCCCCGGCAATCTCTGCGATCACTGCCGTTTTTCCGCTCGGTGTAACCGTGATCAACTCATCGATTGCATTTGCCTTGATCTGTTGCTTCGATGTTAGATTATAAGCGTCATTCAGCAATTCTTTTAAGAGCGCATCTTTGCCCATCACTTTTTTGTAAGTGATATGAATATTGGCTTTCAGGGTGGGATAATAAATTTCTACCCAATGCCGCTCACTGATCCATGATGTATCCCGCAAAAGTTTTGCATGCTTGGAGTACTCAAAACTGTAAGGCAATGTATCGGGGAGAAGTTGATATTCTTGTTTTGGAAGAATTAACCGATTGTATCCTTTCGGCTTAGGCTGATAATCGGATGAACATGAACTCAAAATAAGCCAAGCGCTGATAACCAGCAACCAGCCACCAGCAACCTGTTTATCTCTCATGCTTCACTGCCTCCTCTTGTACAGCCACACGCACGCGAGTGATTCTTTTCTTATCTACATTTAAAACTGTAAACGTAAATCGATCGAATACAATTTGATCTCCTGCCTTCGGCAAAGCGCTGTGTAACTCTAAAATCAATCCGCCCAAAGATTCGTTTTCGCCTTTTACATCATCAAACATAGACGAGTCTACATCCAGGGCCTTGCACAAATCGTGAATAGAGATCTTCCCTTCGAAAATAAAAGTATTGTCATCAATCTTCTGATAGCCCGTGTTCACTTCATCAAATTCGTCATTGATGTCGCCAATGATTTCTTCGATCAAATCTTCGAGTGTAACAACACCTGAGGTTCCTCCATATTCATCAACAACAACCGCCATGTGCACACGCTTGCTTTGAAAATCTTTCAGAAGTGAATCTAATTTTTTTGTTTCAGGTACAAAAAAGCCTGGACGAAGTAGCTTCTGCCATTTAAAATTTTCGCTCTCATCGAGGTACGGAAGCAAATCCTTCGTGTATAAAATTCCTTCTACGGTGTCTATAGTTTCGCGGTAAACAGGGATGCGCGAAAATCCCGATTTCGTTACCTGATCCATCATTTCTGTAAAATTCAATTCCACATCTACTGAAGAAATATCTACCCGAGATTTCATCACTTGCTTAACCGTGAGGGTTCCGAAGTTCACGATCCCCTTCAAAATATCTTTTTCCTCTTCGGTGGTATCATTGTTTTCAGTGGTGAGCTCCAGGGCTTGATTCAACTCTTCAACAGTTGTGCTATATCCTCTTTTTTGTACTCTGCGTTCCACCACATTGCTCATACTCAACAGGAGCCAGGAAATCGGTCTCCAGACACTTTGTAAAAATTTCCAAGTTGCACCAACCTTTCTTGCAAAGGTTAGATTGTTTTGCGTTGCATAAACTTTGGGGATGATCTCGCTGAAAAAAGTAAGCGCAAACGTTACAGCGAAAGTCACAATACCTACGATCGCTTCAGCCGGTTTGCGCGTAGCCGTCATTTCCCACATCAAAAATGTTGAGATTGTGACCACCGCTACATTCACAAAGTCATGACAAATCAAAATCGTTGCAAGAAGCAATCGAGGTTTCTTCAATAAGTCAACAATATTTTTGTCCTCTTCATCATCTGATGTGCGGCATTTGTCAAGATAATCGCCCTTCAATGAGAAAAAGGCAACTTCAGAGGCTGAGATGAATGCGGATACAATCAACAAAGCCACAACTCCCGAAAAACTAAATACATAGAACCAGTTAGGCCCTGTAGATAACAAGTCCGACAAAAACTGACTAGGAGGTTCTTCTGTTAGAAGTATAGTTTCCAAGGATCAATCTATTCGTTTAACAATTTTAAAACGGAAGGTCATCCGTAGCGTTGTCCTGCGGTTTGAAATCATCGGCAGGTACGGCACTTTGCACGGTAGCAGGTCGTTCATAATTGGTAGCGCCACCACCTTGCTTGGCTCCAAGCAAAGTCATGTTGTCACCAATTACTTCGGTGGTGTAACGTGTTACTCCATCTTTTTCCCAGCTGCGCGTGCGCATTTTGCCTTCGATATAGACCTGATCTCCTTTGTGCAAATATTTTGAAGCGGTTTCTGCGAGCCCTCGCCACAGCACCACGTTGTGCCAATCAGTAACTTCCTTGCGTTCGCCTGTTACTCTGTCTTTGTACACCTCAGAGGTGGCCAAAGTAAAGTTTACTACCATTGTTCCGCTCTCCAGTGTACGTGATTCGGGTTCTTTACCAAGCCTTCCTAATAGAATTACCTTATTTACTCCTGACATATTCGTTTTGTTTACAAAATCCGGTGCAGCAACGGAAAAAGATTTTGCTGGATTGCAAAGTTACCAAAAATCTGCGTTATGGATTCTCTTGTAGAAACCGATCGATCAAAATCGGTTTTGGTAGTTTCGCTATTTCTTTAAAGGTAAATTTTTTCAGTCCGAAATTTTTAGCAGTCGTTTCATCCTTTTTTGAAAGCGATTTTCGCACCTCAATGAATTTTACCATCAATTTTTGATGCGAAAGAATGTGTTTATAAACTTCGCTTTCGCGGATGATTGCAGACTTTGACAAAAATTTATCTTCTTTAATTAAAGACTCTGTTTTCTTGTTTCTTGAAGTCTCTATTAAATAGAAATCATAGAGCCCACGCCAGATGTCTTTTCCATTTCGCTCATGCATCAGAATTCCATTTTTGGAATGGATCACGAAATAGTTAAAGTACCTCGCCCTTACTTTTAATTTTTTTGATTTGACTGGCAATAATGATTGAAGATTCCCCTGATTCGCCTCGCAATTTTTAGAAAAAAAACATTCGTTGCATTTTGGATTTTTAGGAAGACAATGAAGCGCACCAAACTCCATCACGGCTTGGTTAAAAAGATCGGGCTGATTTTTGTCGATCAATTCATTGGCCAGAGAAAAGAAATATTTCTTCCCTTCATTAGATGCGATGTCCTTTTCTATTCCAAACACTCGCGCCAATACCCTGAAAACATTTCCGTCAACCACAGCAACGCTTTCGCGAAAAGCAATCGATGCAATAGCTGCAGCCGTATAAGGCCCAATGCCCTGAAGTTTTTGTAGTTCTTCAAACGAATGGGGAAATTCTCCATTGTAATTCTTAACAATTTCTTTAGCGCAACGATGAAGGTTGCGGGCACGCGAGTAGTAGCCGAGTCCTTGCCAAAGCCGCAACACTTTTTGCTCAGGCGCTCTTGCCAAAACGAAAACAGTGGGGAATGTTTTTACAAACTCATTATAATAGGGCAATCCTTGGGCAACACGAGTTTGCTGAAGGATGATTTCGCTTAGCCAGATTTTGTAAGGATCACGCGTTTTGCGCCATGGCAAATCGCGATGGTTAACATGATACCAATCGATTATTCGCTTAGAAAAGAAATCCTTTTTCATCGGTTTGGGCGTGAATCTCTCAAAATCCAATCATTCCACCGAATTCACGCTCCGTTTATAGCCATCTACGTGATAATCAATAAATTCATTTTGCGTTTGAACATTCTGCGGTTAACTTTGCGCCCTTTCGAAATTTCTATGACCAAGGCAGACGTTATCAATCAGATCTCAGAAAAAACAGGCATCGACAAAGCTGACGTATCGGCAAGTGTTGAAGCTTTTTTCAATATTGTAAAGACTAACATGGCCAACGGCCACAACATTTATGTGCGTGGCTTCGGTAGCTTCATTAATAAGAAGCGTAAGAAGAAAATCGCACGCAATATTTCGCGCAACACCGCCATCGTTATCGATGAACACTTTGTTCCAAGCTTCAAGCCTGCCAAAATCTTTGTGAACAAAATCAAGAACAGCGAAAAAGTTAAGCAGCACGCAGAAAAATAGTTATTCATTAATCGTTGTCTGTTGCTCGAATCCTTATTCGAATAACTAACAACGAATAACTAGCAACCACCACGATGCTCAAGACTCGTATCATATTAATAGCTGCAAGCGCAATTGTCGTTTGGCTCATTTTTCTTTTACCAAAGGCGGTAGTAGAAAATGAAAGTCAATTGAAATCTGCTGACTCTGCATCTTCTAAGAAAAGTTCTTCGCTGCCTTCAGGTCATACATCAGCTTCGCCAGCCTTAGTTTCTATGATTAAAGAGGTTAAAGCGGCTTTCCAGAATTCGTCAGATAAAAAAAATGCTATCTTTGCCGACTCTTTACAGGGCCTATACGCTCAAACGGGTCAATTTGACAGCGCAGCGTGGTTCGGAGAGAGAGCAGCAACGTTCTTTAACACAACAGAAAGTTTTCAAAAAGCCGGCAACAGCTTTTATAAAGCCTACACTTTTGCAATGGATGCTCAGAAGCAAAAGATGCTCGCTGATAAAACACGCGAGTACTTAGGCAAAGTAATCGAGGCTAACCCTAAGAATTATGAAGCTCGCATCAATGTGGCCATGACGTATTTGACCACAGGCGGCCCGATGCAAGGTATTCGACAACTGAAAGATGTAGTTGCTGAAGACCCAAAAAATGAGCTGGCCTTATTCAACTTGGGTATGCTTTCTGTTCAGTCGGGGCAAAACAAAAAAGCAATTGACTGGCTTAAACAACTTGCTGAGGTAAACCCGGAACATGTTCAAGGTCAAATGTTGTTAGGTGTTGCATACATGAACGATGGGCAGAGCAACGAAGCTCGCGCTCAATTTGAAAAAGTGAAAAAGATGGGTAATGATCCGGCCATAAAAGATATGGTCGATTCTTATCTAAAGGACTTGAAATAAAAATTATTGTTTAACCAGTCCGCCTTGTGGCGGATAACTAAAAATCACATCCTATGCCAAGTGGTAAAAAAAGGAAGAAGCATAAAATGGCTACTCACAAACGTAAGAAGCGTTTGAGAAAGAATAGACATAAGAAAAAATAAAAGCTTCTTCTAGTTAGAAGAATTTAAAACCTTAAACATTTCAGTTTTGAGTAATGAGCTAATAATAAGCGCTACTCAGAACGGATGTCGCATCGCCCTTCTTAAGGACAAACAATTGGCCGAGTTCCATGAAGAACAAGATGGAAGCCAATTTGTAGTTGGTGATATTTACATGGGCACCGTGAAAAAAGTGGTGCCAGGCCTGAACGCAGCCTTTATCGATATTGGTTATGAGAAAGACGCCTTTCTTCATTACCTCGATCTCGGGCCAAAATTCAGTTCACTGCAAAAATTCACCAAACTCGTTCGCGCTAAGAAGATCACCGGAGGTAAGCTGGATAAATTCCAGACCGAGAAAGACATTGATAAGCACGGCAAAATTGCCCAGCAGCTTACAAAAGGTCAGCTCATTCCGGTGCAGGTAGTTAAAGAACCGATTTCTACCAAAGGTCCGCGACTTTCGTGCGAGTTGTCCATAGCCGGAAGATATCTGGTGTTGGTGCCCTTTTCATCCGGGGTAAGCATTTCAAAAAGGATTTCAAGCAGCGATGAGCGCAAGCGTCTGCAGCGCCTTATCCAATCTATCAAACCCGAAAACTTTGGTGTGATTATTCGCACCGTGGCCGAAGGCAAAGAAGTAGCCGAACTTGACAAAGATCTCCGCAATCTTGTAAAAATGTGGGAAGAAGGCATGACCCGTATGGTTGCTGCCAACCCACGCGACAAAGTTCTTGGTGAACTCAATAAGGCCTCATCGCTTTTGCGCGATGTCCTTAATGAATCGTTTGACAATGTTCTTTGTGATGACAAGAAGATCTTTGAAGAAGTAAAGAACTACATCCGCAACATTGCTCCCGACAAGGAGAAAATTGTAAAACTCTACACAGGCAAGCTTAAATTATTTGAGCACTACGGAGTTGAACGACAGATCAAAGCAGCTTTCGGTCAAACCGTAAGTTTGCGCGGTGGTGGTTATTTGATCATCGAACACACTGAAGCACTTCATGTGATTGATGTGAACAGCGGCAACAAAAGCAATCGCGAAGAAAATCAGGAGACCACTGCCATGTCAGTAAATCTTGAGGCTGTACGTGAAGTTGCGCGCCAGCTGCGTTTGCGTGATATGGGTGGAATTGTTGTTATCGATTTCATCGATATGAGAAATCCTGACAGCAAGAAGTTGATTTCTCAGAAAATGAAAGATGAGATGGAGAGCGATCGCGCCAAGCATACCGTACTTCCTCTATCTAAATTTGGGTTGATGCAAATCACTCGCGAGCGTGTGCGTCCGCAGATGAACATCGCCACCAAAGAAGTTTGCCCCACTTGCAACGGAACCGGAAAGATCAACGCTTCCATTTTAGTAACCGATCTGATTGAAGGCAACATTCAGCATTTGTTTGAAAAACAGAACGAGAAAAAATTGGTGCTTGCACTTCATCCTTTCTTGTATGCCTACTATACCAAAGGAATTATTTCAAAACGCATGAAGATGTATTTTAAATACAAGCGTTGGGTTGAAATGGTGGTAGACAGCTCCTTAGGAATTACTGAATATCACTTCCTGAATAAGGATGGCGAAGAAATAGATCTTGGTCAGAAGACTGAACAAACCGTTGTTGACCCAGTTTAGTTTATAAAAGGAACGCGTACCGTAAAGGTTGTTCCTTTATTCTGTTCACTTTGCACGGAAATTTCCCCGTTCAAATGTTTTAAGTAATCATAACACAGGGCTAATCCAAGCCCTGTGCCTTTTTCTAGGTTGGTTCCCTCAGTGCTAATGGTTGAGTTCCCATGGAAAAGAGACTGAACAACGTCTTGAGGCATTCCCTTTCCATTGTCTTTGATTCTTATCACAAAAGTAGATTCATCTTTTTGAGATGAAATTTCTATTCTTCCTTTTTCAAAAGAGAATTTAATTGCATTCGCAATCAGGTTTCTGAGTATGAGGCTCAGGATTTGCTTGTCGGATTGAACTTCAAATTGATCTACTGAATTGATCAGTGAAATACTTTTTGTATCCGCAATAGTTTTAAAAATTTTGTAGTGTTCATCCACCAGCTCTTTCAAATTTACTTTTGAGAAAGTGACTTTCACTCCTTTGAGCTGATTCGAAGCCCAGAGCAGAACATTATCCATTAGTAAAGAGGTAGCGCTCAAATTCTCTTCAATACTTCCGGTTATTGATTTCATCTCCGACTCTGAAAATCCTCCCTGCGCGTAAATATCAAGTACACCTCGCAATGAATTCAAGGGGCCTTTAATATCATGCGACACTACAGACAATAATTTTTCACGCACTTGATTGGCTTTGGTTAATTCGGTGGTGCGCGCTTGCACTTTTGCTTCCAGATCAACATTTACGAGCTCCAGGTTTTTATAAGCTATGGCGTAATGGTTTGCCAGAAGATAAACCTGGAAAAGTAAAAACACCAACACACCAACCTCAACTAAGTGAGGAAAGGAAACACTAAAGGAAATGATCTGACTGTTTTGTGCAATCTCAAGAAAGATAAATGGAAATGACGCAAGCACTCCAACTAGAATGATGGTGGCATCATTGTTTCCGGCTCTCCATGCTCTTACAATTACGACTATGGAATAAACAAAACCTCCAATGAGCATCGCATGACTAACATCTAATAGTTGATAATATGTTGGTTGCGGAGTAAAGACAACAATAAGGCATAACACTACGCTTACAGAAATGAAAACAGGAATTGGTTTCTTGTATGCCTGTGCGGGGAACAAGTGATAGGTATATAAAGGGAAAATTGCACCGACTGCATAAACTAAGAAAAATTCAAGCCCTTTCCAAAACTCCATTGAAACACCTGGGAATAAGTCAAGCAGGAGAAACGACCCTCCATGAGTAACCATTGCGCGAAGGGCAACAATCAAACAGATCAGACCAAGATATAAGTATGGCTTTCCGTGTTTGTACAGAAAGAATAATATGATCTGATAAATAAACATGGCAATAAGGCTGCCCACAAAAAAATTCTCTATGCCTTTCCGTTTATTTACTTCATGAATTAAAACCGATGTTGGGCCGAACTGGGGCGTACGAACTAGCCCTCCATAAGTATATGAGAAGTTAGCCACTTGAACCACAAGCTCTAATGTTGTGGTGTCCGATGGAACTGCTATTAGAAGGCTCCCAAATCGCGCTCTGTATTTTTTTTCATCAGCATCGCAGACACCAAGCTCATCCATTAATTTTCCATTGACCCAAATCTTTGCAGATGAATTGACGATTGGGAAGAGAATCGAGTAGTTGGCAACTATCTTGGAGAGATGAAAATTTCCTCTATACGTACCAATGCCGAGGTGTGGATGCCCATCATTTTTCCAAGAGTGAGCCACTCCGACCAAATTAATCTCATCGGGTTTTTTTGCAAAGTCAGAGGGAACCAGCAATTTATTCCAAACAAACTCCCAATTGCCTTTTAATGGTTGGATACCATTTTTGGTATCTATTTTTATCTCTTGAGAATGACCTTGAGCAAATAAGAAAATTAGCCCTATAAAACAGAGTTTTGTTTTGCTCATGATAGGAAAGTTAGTCAAAAGCCATGTGATCGATTCAAGGAAATCAGATGAAAACTTATTTCTAAATTTTCCTGACATCCTGTCATTGGTATTTGAATGGAATAAATTTTGAGTATCTGCTTATCTCGAATTACTAACGAAAAAAACCTAAATCATGGCACAAACCGCAGAAAAAGGCAGCATATCTATCCACACCGAGAATATTTTTCCGATCATCAAGAAGTTCCTCTACTCAGATCACGAGATCTTTTTGCGTGAATTAGTTAGCAATGCTGTTGATGCAACGCAAAAATTGAAGAAGCTTGCCGCGTTGGGCGAAGCAACCGGGGAGCTTGGTGATTTGAAAATTGAAGTAAGCTTTGACAAGAAGGCAAAGACAATTACCGTAAGTGATAAAGGGCTTGGCATGACTGGTGAAGAAATTAAAAAGTACATCAATCAGATTGCTTTTTCAGGGGCTAGTGAGTTCGTAGAGAAATTCAAAGACAAAGCCGATGCAAAAGATATCATCGGAAAATTTGGTTTAGGTTTCTATTCAGCTTTCATGGTTTCTGATAAAGTTGAATTGATTTCAAAGTCATACAAAGAAGGAACGGATGCCGCACGATGGGAGTGCGATGGTTCTACTGAATTTGAATTGACTCCAGTCACAAAAGAAACAAGAGGCACCGATGTAATTCTTCATGTCAATGCAGATTCGGAAGAGTTTTTGGATGAATGGCGATTGAAAGGAATTTTGGAGAAGTATTGCAAGTTCCTTCCTGTAGAAATTAAATTCGGAACAAAAGATGAAAGCATTGAGGACGGAGTTGATAAAGGCAACAAGCCGAAATACAAAACTGTTACTACCGACAGGATCATCAACAACACTTCGCCTGTCTGGACGAAAGCACCAAGCGAATTAAAAGATGAAGATTATCTAAAGTTTTACAAAGAACTTTATCCCTTTAGTGAAGATCCGCTTTTCTGGATTCACCTTAACGTAGACTATCCATTCAACCTTACGGGAGTTCTTTACTTCCCGAAAATCAATAACGATTTCGAAGTTCAAAAGAATAAAATTCAACTCTACTCACGCCAGGTATTTATTACCGATGAAGTGAAAGATGTTGTGCCTGATTTCCTGATGCTGCTCCATGGAATTTTGGATTCACCAGATATTCCATTGAACGTATCGCGCAGTTATTTGCAGAGCGATGCTAGCGTTAAAAAAATCAGTCAGCACATAACGAAGAAAGTTGCCGATAAATTGGTTGACCTGTTCATCAAAGACCGTAAAGAGTTTGAAAAGAAGTGGGACGACATCAGCGTGTTCGTTCGCTACGGAATGATCAGTGATGAGAAATTCTATGATAAGGCCAAGGAGTTTTCGCTACTGAAAAACGTAGATGGTCAATACTTCACTTTGAAAGAATACGAAGACAAAGTAAAAATCAACCAGACCGATAAAGACAAAAACGTAACGTACCTCTACTCAAACGATGCGGCTAAACAGCATTCGTTCATCGAATCTGCGAAAGCTAAATCATACGATGTGTTGTTGCTCGATGGTGTGATCGACAGTCATTTTATTGGCAACCTCGAACAGAAATTAGAAAAGACACAACTCAAACGCGTTGATAGCGACATCATCGACAAGCTCATTGCGAAAGATGAAAAAATCGACAGCGTGTTGAGCAAAGATGAAGAAGAGAAAGTAAAAACTGTTTTCGAAAGTGCGATTAACAACAAGAGCATGTCACTTGCAATTGAATCACTCTCTCCTGATGATCTTCCCGTAACAATCACGATGAGTGAGTGGATGCGCAGAATGAAAGACATGGCGCGCACCGGTGGCGGTGGAATGGGCTTCATGGGCGCAATGCCTGATAGCTACAACGTAGCGATCAATGGCAATCACCAAATCATTCAAAAAATATTGAAAGCGGATACAGAAGAGCAAAAACAAAAGTTAGCGAAACAAGCGTATGATTTGGCTCTGCTTTCTCAAAGCATGTTGACAGGTGCTGACCTGACTAATTTTATTAAGAGAAGCGTAGAACTAGTAAGCTAGTAACTAGACTTAAGTAGTAAGACACAAGTAATAAGACCGAATCTTATCTCATGTCTTACTACTTGCGTCTTATGTCCTGTTATCTACTTAGATACAGATTCCTTTCGGAGTAGATGTTCATGAAGTAATCGTCCATCAAATCATCAATGAAGTAGATTGCTTCACCTGTTGATTTCATCTCCGGGCCGAGTTCTTTATTTACTTCCGGGAATTTACTGAATGAGAAAACCGGAACTTTGATGGCATAACCTTTCTTCGTTGGATTAAATACAAAGTCTTTCACTTTCTTCTCACCCAACATCACCTTCGTTGCATAATTCACATACGGTTCATCGTAGGCTTTGCAAATGAATGGCACTGTACGCGATGCGCGAGGATTCGCTTCAATGATGTAAACCTTATCATTCTTGATAGCGAATTGAATATTGATCAAGCCAACCGTTTTCAATGCAACTGCAATTCTCTTTGTATGACTTTCAATTTGCTTCATTACCAGGTCTCCCAAATTGTAAGGAGGAAGGACTGCATATGAATCTCCTGAGTGAATGCCTGCGGGCTCGATGTGTTGCATGATGCCAATGATGTAAACATCCTCACCATCGCAAATAGCATCCGCTTCTGCTTCGATCGCTCCATCAAGGAAATGATCGAGAAGAACCTTGTTTTCAGGCAAGTGTTTCCAGATATCAATGATATGCGACTCAAGCTCTTTTTCATTGATTACAATCTTCATGCTTTGTCCGCCCAACACGTATGATGGTCTAACTAGCAATGGAAAGCCAATCGTTTTAGAAACTTCCAATGCCTCATCAGCATCAGTGGCAACACCAAAGTTTGGATAAGGAATATTCAATTCTTTGAGGAGAGTAGAGAAGCTTCCACGGTCTTCCGCAAGATCGAGCGCTTCATAAGAAGTCCCCATAATCTTCACACCATATTTTTGAAGTTTTGCTGCTAGCTTCAGTGCAGTTTGTCCTCCAAGCTGAACGATTACACCTTCTGGCTTCTCATGTTGAATGATATCCCAAAGATGTTCCCAGAAAACAGGCTCGAAATATAATTTATCTGCAATGTCGAAGTCAGTTGAAACGGTTTCAGGATTACAGTTAATCATGATCGTTTCATAGCCACATTCCTTTGCGGCCAAAACTCCGTGCACGCATGAGTAGTCAAATTCTATTCCCTGCCCAATGCGATTTGGTCCCGAGCCAAGCACAATCACTTTCTTTTTATTCGAAACAACAGATTCATTTTCGCTGTCGAAAGTAGAATAGTAGTAAGGTGTCTTTGCTTCAAACTCAGCAGCACAAGTGTCAACTAATTTGTAAACACGGTTGATACCCATCTGTCTTCTTTTCTGATGCACTTCGCTTTCGAGGCAGGTGAGTAAGTGAGCGATTTGCCTGTCGGCATAGCCTTTCTCTTTGGCTGTACGCATCAGATCAACAGGAATTGTATTCAGGTCGTATTTTTCAATTTCCTTTTCCAGTTCAATCAACTCTGCGATCTGTTCCAAAAACCATTTATCGATTTTTGTCAGCTTCAGTATCGTCTTCATGGATATGCCAATTTTCATAGCATCGTAAATATGGAATAGACGATTCCAGCTTGGATGCTCAAGGCTATAAAGGAGTTCACTTTGCTTGGTCAACTCTTTTCCATCGGCACCAAGTCCGTTTCTTCTGATCTCCAAACTCTGACACGCTTTCTGCAATGCTTCCTGGAAATTTCTTCCGATACCCATTGCTTCACCAACGGATTTCATCTGGAGTCCAAGTTTTCTATCGGCCCCAACAAACTTGTCAAAATTCCAACGAGGGATTTTTACGATTACGTAGTCAAGTGCTGGCTCAAAATAAGCTGTGGTTGTTCCGGTGATTGCATTTTTCAATTCATCAAGGTTATAACCGATAGCAAGCTTGGCCGCAATTTTTGCAATTGGATATCCTGTTGCTTTTGAAGCTAGTGCTGATGAGCGTGAAACGCGAGGGTTGATCTCAATTCCAATAATGGCATCATCCTCGGGATTAACTGAAAACTGTACGTTACATCCTCCCGCAAACTTGCCAATGCCATTCATCATCTTGATAGCGAGGTCACGCATCTTTTGGTAAACTGTATCCGGCAAAGTCATAGCTGGCGCTACCGTAATTGAATCACCTGTATGGATGCCCATTGGATCAAAGTTCTCTATCGAGCAAATGATGATTACGTTTCCAACTCCATCGCGAAGGAGTTCAAGCTCATATTCCTTCCAACCCATGATGCTCTGCTCAACCAACACTTCGTGAATGGGCGAAGCATGTAATCCTCGATTAAGAGCTGCATCAAAATCTTCGGGCTTTTCAACAAAGCCCCCACCGGTTCCGCCAAGAGTATAAGAAGGACGAATAACCAATGGAAATCCAATCTCTTGCGCTATCTCTTTTCCTTCCAAAAACGATGTCGCTGTGGCTCCTCTACAGACTCCAACACCAAGCTCGTTCATCTTCAATCTGAATTTCTCGCGGTCTTCAGTAGTTTCAATCGCACGGATATCAACACCGATGATCTTTACGCCATAGTGTTCCCAGATCCCCGCTTTTTCGCATTCAATGCAAAGATTGAGTGCAGTTTGACCGCCCATGGTCGGAAGAACAGCATCCACATGGTGCTTTTCTAAAATTTCGCGGATATATTTTTTCTCTAATGGTTTGAGGTAAACATGATCGGCTGTCACTTTGTCCGTCATGATCGTGGCAGGGTTCGAGTTGATGAGGATCACCTCAATACCCTCTTCCCGCAGCGAACGCGAAGCTTGTGAACCTGCGTAATCAAATTCGCAGGCCTGGCCAATGACAATTGGGCCACTACCGATGATCAAAATGGAACGGATACTTCTGTCGCGGGGCATATTTGGTTGGATAAATCCCGCAAAAGTAAATCAGTATTCTTAGGATTGACACAATTGCCCGTAAAAAGTTTTACGGGCAATTGCATCAATTAGAAATCACTGAACTTTCATCACTTTCCGAACAACTGTTTTCCCACCAACATTCACCCTCACAATGTTGAGCCCTGCATTCAGGGATGCAGAAGGAATTGTAAACTCTAAATGTGTTTCTGTGGTGGAAATATCCTGATCGATAATGACCTGACCTATTGAATTGGTTAAGACCAATCTGGATTGATTCAGATCATCATTATCAATTACGATCTTAAGATCTTGAGTTGCAATTGGGTTAGGATACATTTTAACTCCGGCCGATGGTAATTCTTCAATGGCGGTAATAAGAGGAACAGGATTTGTCTTGGAGTCTGAACATCCATTCGAACCAGTAACCGTCAATTTTACAACATTGTTCTGGCTAGTAAATGCGTGACTTGGATTTTGGTCGGAGCTATTCTTTCCATCTCCAAAATCCCAATACCAAGAGACAGCATTTGCACTTTGATCTGTAAACGAAATTGGCAGTAGTGTCCTTAAATCTCCTGTTATTGCAAATCCAGCAGTAGGTTTCGGATTGACTTTTACGGTTATCGTATCTGATTTCGAATTACAACCAAGGGTTTTATCTACCGAGCGCATTGCATATTTGCCTGCCGTATAAGCTTTAATAGTATTGGTTTTCGCACCGGTGCTCCAAATCGTAGAGTCAGCAGTGGCGACAGAAAGTTTTAATGTATCTCCCTGGCAAATGGTGGTACCTCCAGACTTAAAAATTTTGGGATTTGCCTTGGCTTTAACTAAAAAGGGGGCTCTCACACTTTCATAATGATGATCTGCATTCGACACATAGAATGTCGTGTCATTTTTGATGTTTCCTGAAATGTACTGGGTGCCTGTGTAAAATGATTGACCACCAGTAAATGAATTATACCACTTTATTTTTGTCGCTCCGGATGCATTTAAGGTCACTGGAAAATCATAACAGACTGAAACGGTTCCACCGTTAAGCATTGTCGCTTGAAAAGTATAATTATACAATGAGTCAGCATACCGTGCTGATGTTTTTAAATCTGAAAAATTCGCTGCAGCGTGCAGAGCAAATGCAATGGTGATTGTCTCTCCAGCCCCTAAATTATATGGTCCTGACGAAACAACATGACTCACATCATTTCCTGGCGGTGCTGTAGCTCCGCTAGGAATAGTTTGGCCTGCTTTATAGCGATTCGTTGAGATGGAGGTGAATTTTTCAGTGTCGGTAAAACCATCATATACTCCGAAAGGGTTTCCCGAAATGCTTTGACTATTGTCGATTGCATAATAAACTGGTGTTCCGGTGAGAACCTGAATACCCGCGTATGGTTTTGCTGCAGTCTGGGCAGGGTATACGTAACCCAATTTGTTACTACTGTCCCAATCCGCTGCGTCTTGCGCTCCATCCGTTGTAATATCCCAATCAGAAAAAATTCCGAAGTAAAAATTACTCATCGCACTCGCTGTTGGGTTTTTCACCTTATACTCGAGTATTACGAATTTATCGTAAGGAGCCTCCTTCATTACCATGCTTCGATAATCAACAACTACAGCTTGATTCGCGGTCGAAGATGAATTTGAAAACTCCCCAAAGATTTCAGAATAAGTTCTCTGGCCCGGAACAATCTGTTTGATGGACTCGATCGAAACAAAGTCTTGATCAAATACACTGGATGTTGCGCCCCGTACATTGTTATAAATATTAGGTGCCGAATTTCCCATGATTAGCCCCATCTCATAGAGAATGGAGTTTTGATTATAAATAAACCCCGTGCCTTGGTTGCGGCTTCCTTCGGTATCTTGATATCCAATTCTTCCAATGCCGGTAATAGTGGTAGCTATTTGATTAGAGTTAACATCAATGAAGGAAGGGTTAACATAGAAACTTAGGTATTGGTAATCGGAGTAAACTCCATCCGAATATGTAATCAGCAAGTCAACTACGGTATTTGCGGCTGCGGTAGATTTTATTGTCAACTCAAAAGGGCTCAATTTATTTGAAACAGTTGAGCCTCCTGCAATAATACCAGGAGATATTGTTCCTTTCGTAATCGAAACTGCAAATGAAGTTGTAGAGATTGAAATCTGAATTGCACTTGATGTGCTCTTAAGAAAATTTTTAAAATCAAATGATAAGAAGGCTTTATCACCTGGTATTGGTGCAAATCCACTTTGATTAATCAACTTCGGAAGGGATGCCCGGATAGAAGGCAACTCTAAGGTCAGCGCTCGTTTCACATCAAGTCTTCCTTTACCCAGTTTGTTGGCATAACTCGGATTCGCATTATAGAGTGTTATTGCATCAGCACTCACTCGAAGTTGCTCCCCTACCTGAAGTGCTGTGAATGTTGGGTTTTTAGCCCAAACAAGAGCCGCTGCTCCTGCCGTGATCGGAGAGGAAAAAGAAGTACCATCAACAGTATTGTAAACATTGTTATACCCTGTTGTGTAAATAGCTACTCCAGGGGCAGCAATATCTACCGTTGTTCCGTAATTGCTAAAATTGCCTCGTACATCATTTTTGTCAGTGGCGGCCACCGACAAAACATTGTCATAAGCACCAGGATAGCTCGGTGAGGGACTATTATTATTACCGGCAGCTGCCACAACAAGACAATTGCGGTCAAGTACAATGTAATTAATGATGTCCTGAATAATCTGGCTTTGACCTGATCCTCCAAAGGAGCAATTGATGATTCGAACGTCACCTTGATTTGCAGCATACAACATTCCCGCATAAGCATTAAACACTGAAGGATCAGTCAGTTTCTGATTATCGGCTGAATGTTTTGTAAACAATAATCTGCTTTTGAAGCCCACCCCTGCAATACCAATTCCGTTGTTAGCTCTGCCACTGGCACATCCTCCCACCCAGGTTCCGTGACTCTCGTCACCTCCCTCATATACAGAAGGATCGTTATCACCCACAAAATTCGGATTATTGATATTCAATGTGTCATTTCCCATAAAATCCCATCCCTGAAAATCATCAATAAATCCATTGCCATCATCATCAATTCCATTAGGCGGATACTCTTTCCAGTTTTTATAAAGGTTGGGAGCAATGTCAGAATGAGTAAGGTTTCCTCCTGCGTCAATAATCGCGATAACTACGCTAGTGTCTCCCTGAGTGATATCCCAGGCGTCAAAAGCATTTATCAAGCCTAAATAGTACTGATTAGAGATAAGGGGATCATTTGGAATAAAGTCAGAGTGATATTCGTATTCTGGTTCTACTATTTCAAAGTACCCTGTTGCATAAAGTTGATTGATGTAATCCTCCACATTTTGATTTACATCGAACTTGAGAGAAAAATATTTTGAAATATCGACTCTCGGCTGGCTGGCTCTTGCACCCATGCGAGCAGCACCATACCGATCGAGTTCCGGTTTCACTAAATGCGAAACGGAATTTACAGCAACATTCTTTATCGATGCCTTAGCGTTTCTTGTGGCTAATTGCGTGACGGCTTCTTTGTACTCGTCTTTGATTTTTACCAAAACTTGTCCGCGGGCATACTCAGCGTTAGCCGGCATCTTAAAAAATTTCTGTGATTTATTCTGCGCGGCTGCGTCAAGAAATCCTATGGCAGCTAGAACGAATACGAATATCTTTTTCATAAATGATTGAACCTATTAATGTTGATTTTGTAACCTGATTTAGTTGCTTGTTTTTGCCATCTCCTCTACTTTATTCCAAACTCGCCAAACATTTTTGTGGCAAATCTTTTCAATATCGCTTTCAGAATAGCCGCGTTTGAGTAATGTGTAGATCAAATTCGGATATGCCGATACGTCCTTTAGCCCGGTTGGAAGACTGTCACCAACCCCATCGAAGTCAGACCCCAACCCTACATGATCTATTCCTGTAAGTTTTACAACGTGATCAATGTGATCAGCCACCGTTGCTACGTCTGCATAATTAAATGGGTTGTCTTTTTTGAATTGCGCTACTATTGGTTGAGCGAGCGAGTCAGATGCTTTCAAGTTTTTCTCCTTCAAAATCGAATGAAGTTTTTTCGTATTTATATCATTCTTCTTTCGAACAATCGAGTCGAGGAAAGTAGAGCCGAAATTGATTTGAATCACTCCGTTGTTCTTAGCCAGCAACTTGATCATGTCGTCTGTCATATTGCGATAAAAACCTGGTGTAAATGCGCGGCAAGAAGAATGCGATGCAATACAGGGTGACTTGGAAAGTCTCATGACTTGATAAAACGTACTATCATCCACATGCGAGACATCAATCATAATCCCCACCCTGTTCATCTCTTTTACCAAATCCTTTCCCAGCGGACTGAGTCCATGCCACGTGTGCAAGCTATCGTATGATGAATCACAAAACTGGTTGTCTTTGCCATGGGTAATCGTTACGTAGCGAATACCCTGATCATAAAAATATTTTACGTTACTAAGGTCTTTTCCAATGGCCGCTCCATTTTCCATTCCCATAGGAAAAGAAATCTTTCCCGCTCTTGTATTTGTCTCCACATCGGCCGGAGTCTTTGCCAATGCAAATTTGTCTGGGAGTTGCTTTGTGATTAGCGTAACCATATCAATTAATGAGTCAGCTAACGCTTTTCCGAAATCCGGACGCTCCTGATACTTTGAAGGAATATAGATCGACATAAATGGAGCATCGAGTCCACCTCTCATGGCACGCTCAAAATCGAAGTCTCCTCTTTTAGTAGAAATGATGGAATTGATGCTATCGATGACGAAATTGTTTTTCTTCAATCGGAAAGGCAAATCCACATGGCCATCGGTGATAATAAATTTGTGAGCCAATGAGTCGGCATAAGCATGGAGTTGTTCATCGCTCATTCGGTCAACTGGTCTTTTCTCAGAACAGGAGACAAAAAGTAAAGCCAGTAATAGTATGGAGCTAATCGCCCTCATTTAGTCATTTATTTTTCCGCGAAAGATAATAGTTAAACCTTAAACTGATACAGGTATTTTTACCCTGTTTATGGAGCTTGATATTTATACTAAATCACAACTTGCTTTGCGCAATGGTCAAGACAAACCAGAAGTTTGGATAGCGTATAATGGGTTAATTTATGACGTGACCCATTCAAGACTTTGGCGAAAAGGCACTCATTATGAGCACTGGGCAGGTCAAGACCTCACGGATGAGCTAAAAGACGCTCCGCACACCGAATACGTTTTTGAAAAATTCAATCCTATTGGTCGACTAAAAGAGATTTAGGTAGTTAAACCCTTTACTAATTTCATTAAATCACTTTCAGAATTATAAAGATGCGAAGCCACCCGGATTGCATCACCCCGAACAGAAACTGATATCTTGTTTTTTTGAAGGGCAAGTTTTACTTTTTCAATATCTGTGCCTTGAGGTAACCGCATTCCGAATAAATGGTGCCCTCGATAGTTTTCGTCTTCAATCCAAAATCCTTCATTCCGTAAAAGCTCAATAGGTTTGTGCGTGATTTTGGCGCAATACTGTTGAATATTTTCTGGTGTCCACTTGTTGAGTTGCTTGATTGACGCAATCAGCATTGGCACTAGAATAAAATTACTGTGCTCTCCCACTTCATAACGCAAAGAAGAAGGCTGGTACTCGTCTTGATAAAGTATAAGGGCTGAAAAGTCCTCACTAAATTTTCGGTTCATCCAGTTTTCCTCCACCGGGGTTCCTCCATCGAAATAATTTCCATAGTATGCCAACCCAATGGAATAAGGACCAAGGAGCCATTTGTATCCGCCACAGACAAGCGCATCGGGTTGGATCTTACTTACATCAAAAGGTAGCGCACCAACACTTTGGGTTCCGTCAATCACGAGAAGAGCACCGACATCGCGCGAGCGTTTTCTAATCTCGATCAAATCGAATTTAGTTCCATCAGCCCAGTGCACATTACCTAATGCCACCATTCTTGTGTTGCTGTCAATGGCATCTAAAATTCTTTCATTCCAAATCTTTCCTCGATCTTTTAAAACCGAAGGAGCCAGGACGGTCCTTAAATTAACTCCCCTTTCTTTCTGAATGGAAAGCCATGGATAAACATTACTTGGGAACTGTTCACCGGCAATAACGATATTATGGCTGTGATCAGCCTTCAAGTTTTTTGAAACATTGGCCAAGCCATAAGAAACTGATGGTATTACAACAATCCGTTTTGGTTCTTTCACATTGATCAGCTTCGCATATTCATCTCGCAATATTTCAGTTTGATCAAAAAAATTGTCCGGTGAAATCGTAGCCGGATTTCTTTTCCGTTTCATTCCCTCGATGCCTGCTTTTTCTACTTCCTTCAACAGCGGAGACATGTAAGAGCAATTCAAGTAGGTTGAATTTGCCGGAAGTGAAAATTTTTTTCTTTGATTAGTAAGCATTTTAATTGAACTTAAAGATTCTCCGATAAAAGTGATCAAGAAATTGGTTACTAAGAAATTCAGAAACCTATACACACAAAAATCATTTATATGCTGGCGGCTTCAGAAACTTACAAAGGGATCAAATTCATTAGAATTTCATCTTTGCCTGCCGAACAAAAAGACCTGATTTGGCAGTCTATTAATCATGATTTTGTTATAAAAATCCTGAAGGATAACACATTAATAAATGATTGCCTGCAATACGCCCACTATGTCACTTGGTTCGAAGGCGTTTTCAAACCGAGCAGACTCAAGAAGGTTTTAGCTTCTGAAAATCTTCCGCCCAAACTTGCCATTGCTTCTTAGGCTGAAATTATTTTTTTCTTGGCCTCCTGGTATTCGTTCCAAATTTCAGAAAGAATATCGGCTGCCGGTTTAATTTCCTTTACAAAAGATGCTGCTTGACCAATTTCCAATTCTCCTTCGTCAAGATCACCTTCAAAAATTCCTAGCTTAGATCGGCCTCTGCCCAGCAGGGCCTTGAGCTCATCTGCCGATGCGCCTTGCTTTTCTGCCTGTGCAACCTGCTTGTAGAAATTATTCTTGATCATTCTTACAGGGGTAAGTTGCTTCATAGTAAGAACCGTTTCCCCTTCACCAAGATGAATGAGCTTATTTTTAAAATTATCATGAGCTGAAGACTCTTTACTCGCTGCGAAACGCGAACCAATCTGCACCCCGTCTGCACCAAGTGCTTCGGCTGCCAACATTGCTCGGCCAGAGCCAACTCCTCCTGCTGCAATCAATGGAATAGAAACCGCCTCCCTCACCAAAGGAATTAGGCAAAGTGTGGTTGTCTCTTCACGGCCATTATGCCCGCCTGCCTCAAAACCTTCGGCAACTACAGCATCAACACCTGCCTCAGCGCTTTTGCGAGCAAACTTCACGCTTGACACCACATGTACCGCTGTAATTCCTTTATCTTTTAAAAAGGGTGTCCATGTGGCAGGATTTCCGGCAGATGTGAACACAATCTTCACTCCTTCTTCAAGAATGATCTGCATAATCTTTTCGATTTCCGGATAAAGCAACGGCACGTTCACTCCAAAAGAGTTTTGAGTAGCTGCTTTACACTTCTGAACATGCTCTCTTAGAGTCTCAGGATGCATAGAACCTGAGCCGATCAGCCCAAGACCTCCAGAATTACTGACAGCGGATGCCAACCTCCAGCCACTGCACCACACCATGCCTGCCTGAACAATAGGGTATTTAATGTTGAAAAGTTTTTGAACGCGTTCTCTCATTCTCGAAAAGTAAAAAATTAAAGCTGACTTAACCGTACAGTACTGATTTTCTGCCCCTTAGAATCCTACCTATTTCGGGGACTAAAGTAGTAAGGCATAATAGTTGTCCACAAAGAGTGGGTTGACCCAAAAGCGATTAAACATTTGAAAATCAAACATTTAAATATTAGTTTTACGGTGATGTTGATAAATATCGACATTTGTGGAAATCTTATTGGACGTTACCTAAGTGGTTGAATTTTACCTATTTAGAAAGCCAATGTTATGAGCATCATTTTGTGGTAACATCCTTCCAATTGAGCTGGAAATAATTTTTTAAACTAAACCAAAAAATCAGATGAAACCTGTAATTCTATTTTTTGCGCTGACTATATCGGTATGCTCTTACAGTCAAGCGATAGTCAAACTGCCCGAACTTCAGGAAATGATGAATGAAGGGCAAAAGGTGAAAGTCATCAACTTCTGGGCAACCTGGTGTGCCCCTTGCATTAAAGAGATGCCTTTTCTAGAACGACTCAATAAAGAAAACAAGGACGTAAAGGTACTTTTAGTAAGCCTTGATTTCGATCTGGACCACGATCAAAGTAAGATTACAAGCTTTGTTGCGCGAAAAAAATTGAACTCTGAAGTAGTCATTCTGGATGAACCAGACCCTAGCAAATGGATTGACAAAATCGACAAAAGTTGGTCTGGAACGCTGCCTGCCACTTTAGTATTGAATCCAGTTACTGGTAAAAGAAAATTGATTCAGGGCGAGCTAAAAAATGGCGACCTTCAAAAAATAATTGCCGAAATATCACAGTGAAATCAATACATCTGATCCTTTTTCTCGCTCTAATTTTGATTGGTTGCGGGAAGAAAGAATCCATTTCAGTAACGAACGAAAACAAAAGAGAGGTACTAACCCAGTACGGGGCGCAGAATCCTGAAAAAGATATTCTCATTGAAACTGATTTCGGAAATATCGCTGTTCGTCTTTACGATGAAACGCCACTTCATCGAGCCAACTTTATCAAACTGATCAAGGATGGTTATTATGACAATGCCGAATTCTATCGAATTGTTGAAAAGTTTGTTGTTCAAGGGGGAGTGCCGATGAAGAAATTGGATTACACCATTCCGGCCGAATTCAATTCAAAATATTTTCACAAGAAGGGCGCATTGGCAATGGCTCGCTTAGACGATAACAATCCTGGGAAAGAATCTTCGTCTACCGAGTTCTATTTCGTTCACGGAAGCAAGTATGCTGAGTGGGAGTATGACGAAGACCAAAAATATTCGGGCTTGACTTTTCCGCCTGAACAACGCAAATTGTACACCACAGTAGGTGGCGAGATGAGATTGGATCAGAAATACACTGTCTTTGGCGAAATCACTGATGGCCTTGATGTGATTGATAAGATTGCAACAGTAAAAGTTTATAACACCGAAAGACCGTACAAAAAAATTCCGTTTAAAATCAGTATTAAAAAATGATGTCTATGAAAAGTTTAGTAATTCTCTTCTTGTCCTTAGTATCATTGGCTTCGAGGCCTGAAGGTGGCTATGATGTGGGCGACACCGTCTCCGATTTCAAATTGAAAAATGTGGACGGTAAGATGATTTCTCTTTCAGATTATAAGACCTCGAAAGGAATCATCCTTATTTTCGACTGCAACACTTGCCCCATGTCTAAAGCTTACAATTCCAGGATCCTTGATCTAAATAAGAAATTTGCGTCAAAGGGATTTCCTGTCGTATTAATTAATCCAAATTCAGCAGAAGTGGTTAAACAAGAGTCATTTGCCGAAATGGTGAAAACCGCCAAAGAACATAAATATGATTTCCCCTATTTGTATGATGAGTCTCAAGAGACTGTGAAAAAATTCAACCCAAGCAATACCCCACATGTGTTTGTACTGAGCAATGTCTCCAATCAATTTAAGGTGGATTATATGGGAGGCATTGACAACAATAGTAAGGATGGATCCAAAGCTGAAAAGCATTTTGTTGAAGAGGCTGTCAACGATTTATTAGCTGGGAAGCCTGTGTCTACGCCAAAGACAAAAGCTATTGGCTGCAGCATCAAGTGGAAGAATTCCTGATTGGGAATTAAGATTCTCGATCTATTAAATCTCTAGTGAACTCAATCAACGAGTTCACTTTTTTATTTTTCGAAAGGCTGCTCAAGTTGTTAAAGCCCTTTTCGAAAAAATGATTGGCCTTCTTTTCGGTGAGTTCATCTATTTTCAATTCATTGTAAATGGAGGTGACTGCGCTTACCTTTTTTCTCTTGTCAAATTTCTTTGCTCCAAGCCAATTTTCAAGTTCTGTTTTCGTCTTGCCTTTTGCTTTTTCCAAAGCTTTGATCAAAAGGAATGTCTTTTTGTTGGCGATAATATCTCCGCCCACTTGCTTACCGAATTTCTTTTTGTCGGCATACACATCAAGCAAATCATCTTTGAGCTGAAAGCCAATTCCAATGTTTATTCCGAATTCTCGAAGCGCCTTTTGATCGCTTTCGGATGCATCCGCAAGTAAAGCTCCGAGCTCTAGGCTAAAACCAAGAAGGACTGCGGTTTTCTGCCAAATCATTTTGATGTATTGCAGCTCAGTAACTTTCTTCTTCGTTTCAAACTCCATGTCCCACTGCTGGCCCTCGCAAACTTCAGCAGCGCACTGACTAAAAATTCTCAGCACAGCTTTGAGTTTCTTTTCTTCCAGGCCCAGAAACATTTCATACACTTTCACCAGCATCACATCGCCTGAAAGAATTGCTGTATTCACATTCCATTTCTCGTGCACTGTAGCCTTCCCTCTTCGCAAGGGCGCTTGATCCATAATATCATCATGCAATAAAGTGAAGTTGTGAAATGCCTCCACCGCCACTGCATAAGGAATTATTTTCTTTACATCCTTTTTATAAAGCGAATAAGAGAGCACGGTAAGCAAAGGCCTTAAGCGCTTGCCTCCCAGAGCCATGATGTATCGGATTGGTTCGTATAGTGATGGTGGCTGCGATCCGAATTTTTGCTTCTTGATTTCAGCTTCAATCAGCTTGCGGTATTCTTCAAACTTCATTCTTCTTCAAATACTAAATCGATGGTACGTCTGTCTACGTCTGTTTTCTTTATTCGAACTTCTACCTCATCGCCAAGTCGGTAAACTTTATTTCTCTTTCTTCCGAGAACACGATAATTTTTTTCATCGAATTCATAGTAATCATCCTTCATATCGGCCAACCGCACCATGCCTTCGCATTTGGTCTCAGTGATCTCGACAAAAATTCCAAAATCGGTTACTCCCGTAATAATTCCTTTGTACATTTTGCTCTCGGCCATGCTCATGAATTCCACCTGCTTGTACTTGATGGAGGCACGCTCTGCATCAGCGGCACGTTTCTCGCGTTCACTGCTGTGAAAGCATTTTTCTTCGTACTCGGTTTTATTCACTGATTTTCCATCATCGAGATAATGCTGCAACAATCGATGCACCATCATGTCGGGATATCTGCGAATGGGTGATGTGAAGTGCGTGTAGTGTTGAAATGCCAAACCGAAATGTCCTTTAGCATCTGTGGTGTATTTCGCTTTCGCCATCGCGCGCACCGCTAGCGACTGAAGTACATTCTGTTCAGGCTTACCTTCAATCTCATCCATCAATTTGTTAAGTGTATGAGAGATGTTGCCGTCAGGATTTATTTTGTGACCAAACTGTTTAGCGAACAACGAAAAGTCTTTTATCCGCTCAGGGTCTGGTGAATCGTGAATACGATAGACAAAGGTGTTTTGACCTTCGCTCTTTTTCATTTTATAGATAAACGTTGCCACTTCGCGGTTAGCAAGAAGCATAAACTCTTCGATGAGCTTGTGTGCGTCCTTTCTAATCTTAGGAACAACTGCCAGAGGCTTTCCTTTTTCATCCAACTTGAATTTTACTTCAGTCGTTTCGAAATTCACAGCACCTTTAGAGAAGCGCTCTTTACGCAATTTGATCGCGAGATCGTTTAATAGTTTTAATTCGGCCGCGAGCTCACCCTTACCTGTTTCAATTCCCTCCTGTGCTGTTTCATAGCTGAAGCGATGGTCTGAATGAATTACTGTTCGGCCAAACCATTCGTTATGAACTTTGGCATTTTCATCTACTTCAAAAACTGCCGCAAAAGTAAGTTTGTCTTCATGGGGGCGAAGCGAACAAAGTCCGTTGCTCAATTTCTCAGGAAGCATTGGAACAGTTCGATCAACTAAGTAAACGGATGTTGCGCGATCAAAAGCGTCTTCATCGAGTATCGTTCCTTGCTTTACATAATGAGTTACATCAGCAATGTGAACTCCGATTTCATAACGACCGTTCTCCAGTTTTCTAAATGAAATTGCATCATCAAAATCTTTAGCATCTTCCGGGTCGATGGTAAATGTTAAAATCTTACGGAAGTCTCTGCGCTTCTTGATTTCTTCATCCAGAATTTTCTCGCTGATCTTTTCTGATTCTTGTAACACATTTTCAGGAAAACGGAATGGCAAATCGAACTCTGCCATGATGGAATGGATTTCAGCTTCATTCTCTCCAGTCTTGCCAAGAATCTCAATAATTTTTCCTTCCGGGTTTTTATCGCCTTCTGGCCAACGCGTTACTTCAAATAGAACCTTGTCGTTGGTTTGGGCATCATGGATGTTCTCTTGATAGACAAAAAAGTCAGTGTAGATTTTTTTGAAATCGGGAACGATAAAAGCAAAACCTTTCGATAATTCGAGGCGACCAACAAAACGCTTGCGCCATCGCTCAATAACTCCTGTTACCTGGCCTTCAGGATTTTCTCCGGTCCGCTTGCTTAACAACTCGACTTCAACTTTATCACCATGCATAGCGGTGTTGAGATCACGCGTCTTTATATAAATATCCTTTTGCCCTTCAATTCCCGTGATAACGTACGCAAAGCGAGGATTGACATGATCAACTCTTCCAACAATTGTCTCTGATTTCTTTGTTGAAGCAAAACTGCCATTGGCCAGCTGTCTGATTCTTCCTGCTTCTATCAGCGAATCCAGAGTCTCGAATATTTCTGCATTGGCGAGTTTGTTTTTTGCACCTACTTTTCGCGCAATCTGTTTGAAGTCAAAAGCTTTGCCGAGGTTTTCGTTCAGCAGCTTAACTACTGCAGTGTGAATGGAACTCTTCTGCTCCTTTTCTTTTTTTGATTTTTTTTCTTTGAATTTTTTCTTTGACATGATTAATTTTCTCCCTCTTGCCTTGTATCGTGAATATCCAACAGATAAATTTTTGCTCCGTGGATTTCGTAAAGCAAGCGATTATGTTTTGTGATTAACAATTTTCTAAGTTTTGGTTCTTTGCCCGAGCGAATGCCCATGGATGGAAAACGGGACAGAATAAAAAGCTTTCGGTCGACTATTTGGGTAAATTCTATTGCTTGCTTTTCACTCCAGTTGATCAAAAGAAAATCGATTATTTGTTTGTAACGTGCACGTGCCTGCAAAGTCCAAATTACTTTTTTAGCCATCCCTTTACTTCTCGCTTGAGTTCTTCGTGCGGAATGGTCTTACCTTCTTTGATTTGCTTCCTGGATATCTCTACACTCTTTTTCTGACCGCTTGTTAGTTCGTCCCAAAAATCAGCGCCTTCTGATTTCTTCATTTCATCAATCAATTCGCTTAACTCCTCAAGAACAGTCTGATCTGAAAGTTTGTTCACTTTTTTAACGACAATCGATTTAAGCGTAACGACATCCATTTCGAAATATACGATTTCTTGATGAGATGATTAATCAACCCATTTCACTTTGTCTTCGATCGGTTTCCTTTTGCCCTCTGCAGGAGAACTCTTTGGCATACCAATATTTAAGAATCCTAAAAGCTTATCTTCCTTACTCAATTCAAAAAATTCTTTTGCTTCCTCATAGTTGGTAACACCTCCTGTACTCAAATAACACCCAATTCCATAAGCTGTGGCGGTGAGGTACATGTTTTCAACTGCACAAAATACTGCGCCCATTTCTTCCCATTCGGGAATGCCTTTCTTTTCATCGCGTTTCATTCCGATTGCGATGATGTGCGAGCACTCAAAAGGTTTTGTTTTCAGTCCTTCGTATTTCTTCTCATCGAATGTGCCTTTGGCTTGAGTTACTTGCTTGTAGCATTCACTCTGAAATGCCGCTAATTTTTTTAATCCTTCTCCAGTGAAGACACTGAATCTCCAAGGTTCAGTAAGCTTATGTGTTGGCGCCCAGTTAGCGTTTGCCAGCATTTGGTTAACGATGGCGTCATCTACTTTTTCTCCTGTGTAATCTTTAGGAAATACGGATCTGCGCGAGCGGATGAGCTCGTTGATTTCATCTACATTAAATTTTTCCATGTTGGTATTTAGCAACTGATCTTCCCCACTCTCTTCGCGTGCCTTCCTCCTTCAAATGAAGATTGAAGAAACTTGTGAAGGATTTTTTCTGCTAATTCCGTGCTCACAAATCGAGCCGGTATGCACAGCACATTAGCATCGTTATGTTGTCTTGCTAGTCCCGCTAATTCTTCTGTCCAGCAAATTGCTGCACGGATGCCTTGATGCTTATTCGCAGTCATTGCTACACCGTTGGCGCTTCCGCAAACGAGCAAACCTAGATCTAATTCCTTTTTCTCAACCGCAAATGAAACCGGATGAGCAAAATCCGGATAGTCGGCCGAGTCTAAATTAAAAGTGCCAAAATCTTTTGTGCTATAACCTTCTTTTTCGAGCAATTTTTTCAAATGCTCCTTCAGTTCAAACCCTGCGTGATCCGCTCCGATTGCTATTTTTTCCATTAGACTTGTTGTTGATCTGCTTTAAGTTCTGCCTCTTCTTCTTTTTGTTTCCTCTTCATCACCCTTGACGATATGAAGATACTTATTTCGAATAACATGTAAATCGGCAATGAGATCAGCAATTGACTGAATGGATCTGGTGATGGTGTGATGATCGCACCCAAAATCAAGATCACTACAATGGCATGCTTGCGAAACTTTCGCATGAATTGTGGCGTGAGCATTCCCATTTTCGTGAGAAAGTAAACGGCCACCGGAAATTGAAACAGCAATCCGCAGCCCAGCACCATACCTACCACTGTTGAAACGTATGAAGTGATATCGAATTCATTGACAATAACATCACTAATCGTGTAGGTTGATAAAAACCAAATCGTCATCGGTGAAAGAATGTAATAACCAAAGGAGACACCCAGCAAAAACAGAAATGAAACTGCCAGCACTGCTCCACTAGAAGATTTTCTTTCTTTTCTTAACAAGCCCGGTCTGACAAAACGCCAGATTTCCCAAAACACATAAGGGAAAGCAATCACTAAGCCCATCACAAACGAAGCTGTGATCGACATCATGAATTGGCCCGTCATGTTTCGGCTTTGTATTTTAAAGTGAAATGGTTTAGCGCAAAGCTGTTCTTCGAAACCCACCAGCTCTCCTAGCTTACACATCCATTTGAAGGTTGGAAAATTCACATTGGCAGGAGCGAACACGATGTTGTCAAAAATCCATCGTTGAAAAATGAATGCGACAATCATGCAAATGAAAATTGCGGCTACCGACCGCACCACGTGCCACCGTAACTCCTCGAGATGATCGAGGAAAGCCATTTCTTTTTCTTCAGCCATTAACTAAACAGAGGGAATTTCTTCATCATCGTATTCACTTTCTTCTTCACACTTTTCAAGTGCTTCTCATCCTGAGGTTTTTGCAATGACTCATCAATAAGTTCAACCACACGAACAACATCTTTCTCTTTGAAGCCACGCGTAGTAATTGCAGGAGTACCAATACGCATACCTGATGTTATCATAGGAGACTGCGTATCGAATGGCACCATGTTTTTGTTGATGGTGATATCCGCTTTGATCAAACTTTCTTCAGCAATCTTCCCTGTCAAATTTTTTGAACGGAGATCAATCAACATCAAGTGATTGTCGGTGCCGCCAGAAATAATTTTATAACCACGATCCACAAATGCTTGTGCCATCGCTTTAGAGTTCTTGGCTACTTGCACAACGTATTCCAGGTACTCATCAGAAAGAGCTTCGCCAAATGCTACAGCTTTGGCTGCGATCACATGTTCAAGCGGTCCACCTTGCGTACCAGGGAAAACTCCAGAATCCAAAACAGAGGAAATTTTTCTCAACTCACCTTTAGGGGTTTTCAGTCCAAAAGGATTGTCAAAGTTTTTACCAATCATGATCAACCCTCCGCGTGGACCACGAAGTGTTTTATGAGTTGTTGTTGTAACGATGTGGCAATGTTCCATCGGGTCGTTGAGTAAACCACGAGCAATCAATCCTGCAGGGTGTGAAATATCTGCAAGCAACAAAGCACCAACACTGTCGGCAGCTGCGCGTAATTTTTCATAATCCCAATCGCGGCTGTAAGCGGAAGCTCCACAGATGATCATCTTTGGTTTTTCGCGTTGAGCCGTTTCAAGCACTTTATTAAAATCAATCAAGCCTGTTTCTTGTTCCACTCCGTAGAATGAAGGCTGATAAAGTTTCCCGGAAAAATTCACTGATGATCCGTGAGTCAAATGTCCACCGTGAGAAAGATCGAATCCTAAAATTTTATCACCAGGCTTCAAGCATGCCAGCATAACGGCAGCATTGGCTTGCGCGCCTGAGTGCGGCTGTACATTAGCCCACTCTGCCCCAAACAATTCTTTGATCCTGTCAATAGCGAGTTGTTCAACCTCATCAACCACTTCGCAGCCACCATAATAGCGTTTGCCCGGCAGGCCTTCAGCATATTTGTTAGTGAGCACTGAGCCTTGCGCTTTCATCACTTGGGGTGAAGTAAAATTCTCTGAGGCAATCAGCTCAATGCCATGCTCCTGGCGTTGTTTTTCTTTTTCAATGAGGTCGAAGACGAGTTTATCTCTTTTCATATCGGGATCAGGATTTAAGGATTTTCAAGATTGCTCAAGATTTTTTGAAAGGCCAAAAATAGGGAGGGGAGAAAGATTTTGCTAACGGTATTGGATCAGGATTCAAGGATTCACCGGATTTGGCAAGATTAATTTTGAATGGTCAATATAGGAAGTGGTGAGATTTGCTAATGGTATTCTGTTAGAAAATACGATCCCGTAAAAAATTACTAACCTTCGCTTGCCGAAATACCGCCCCCGCTCTATAAAAGGTGACTTGATCATTCTTTGAATCTATCCGTAGGCTATCCTTCACAAGGTATTCGTGACTTCTTCGGCTGTAAATCAGATAGCAGTCATGAGGTCCGGGGGTTAAGAACTTAATTCGTTTATGGTGGCGCAATTTTTTGTTAAGCTTAAACTCAGTAGAATTATCGATATCTCCCGAAATCAACTTGCAATAAAGCAAACCATTGCCCTTTTTCGCGAAAGTTGCTATGGAATCAATTTCCAATGTGCACTTCAAATTCAACTGGCTTACATACCAGCGTTTCTCCTCATCGACTCGAGTGACTGTTTTGTAGAGTCCGCGTATCGCGAGCAAGCCAAGAAGTAAGAATGAACCTGCTATGATGATCCATTTTTTCATGAGATTCCGTATGCTTTACAAATTACTTTCACTGCCTTTCTCAAGTATTTACTGTGCCGCTACTTTGGCTTCAGCGGCATACTTGTTGTCGTTTATTATGTTACTAAGCTGATCTGGTGAATATTTAGAGAATTGCTCTTTGAATTTTTCAACCTGCTTTTTTTGCCTCTCCGCTTCAAATTGAGCAGCATGCTCCGGCTTCATTTTGAAGAGTGAGCTAACCCTTGAATAATTTATGACTAGGGTGATAAGCACGATAAAAAAAGTTGTTGATTGAAATCGTATTGATAGTCCGCCTATTCCAATACTAAATGTATTCTGCAGGGGCGAGAAGTTTAACAAATTAACTAAACCAAGTATTAGAGTGGCTGCCAGTACGTACTTATAGTATCGTCTTACTAAGAAAAATGAAATCAAGTTTATAACGATGGCAGCAAACCCAGCAAAATGTTTTGGTGTAAAGTCAAAATCATAAGCTTCACCTCCCATAATCACATATCCTTGAAAGCAAGTGATGACAGTTACAATGCAGCAACCAATCATAGCCAAAACCGGAATTAACTGTTTATACTTTCGATACATCGTCAAGATTTCTTTAATCATTATTCTGCTACAGATTCCTTGACCGGATGAGTAAACAAGATATAGGCAAACGCAATGGCAAAAATGGAATAAACAATTGTCACCGCAATCATGCCATACGGCTGCGAACCTCTCATTGTGATTTTTATGAGAACAAGTGTCGCAATAAAAAAGTGAGAGAAATTCCCAACGGCAAGCGGTCTGTTATAAATCCCTCCAATCAAATTCCCTTTCGACATCCAATTGGCCATCGCAAAACCAAAATAGAGTGCACCTAAAATTTGAAGAATGATTGAATTGCTTTCTTTCCAATCCATGTAGGTGGCCAATTCATTCGGAAGAAAGGAGAGACCAATACCACCTAATCCCATAAGGATGGCACTCAATGTCATAACTAACTTTGTGTTCACTTAATTAATAATTTTAGTTTACCAGCTTCCACTACTTCCTCCGCCACCAAAACTTCCTCCGCCACCAGAGAAACTGCTTCCACTGCTCCAACTTGAACCCCCGCTACTGCCACCACTCGACCAACTTGATCCACTTGTAGGTAAGCTCCATCTTTTCATTTGCACTTTCCCCCAACTTGATCGGCCAATCATGACTTTCAAAATCGGCATGCCAATAATGTAAACTATCAGTAAGCCGATTCCGGCAGTGGTACCGATTACGATCCACGGGAAAAAAGCATAAAACGGAATTAGGAATGCATACAGTCCCCAGCCCGCGCAACCTTGTGAAAATGCCGATATCAGCGTGAAGATGCCAAGAGTAATGAGAAGGAATAGACCAACAAAAATCCGTTCAGTGATTGTCAATTCTTCAGAAGAGTCATTATCATCAGCCTTATATTCTCCACCTATTGCTTTTATAATTGAATCGATGCCTGCCGTCACTCCCGCATCGTAGTCGCTTCTACGAAATTCAGGGGCCATTTCATTTCTGATAATACGATTACTAAGTGCATCCGTGAGTACACCCTCTAGTCCTTGACCTACTTCTATTCGCATTTTGTGATCGTCAACAGCAATGAGCAGCAAAACTCCATTGTCCTTTTCTTTCTGACCCAGCTTCCATTTTTCTGCAACACGAAGTGAATATTCTTCAAGTACATCTCCATCCAATGACTGAACAATTAAAATCGCTATCTGATTTGATGTTGAGTCTTCAAAGGTCTTTAGATTTCTTTCGAGCTGATCAACTGTCGATTGCTGCAACACATGCGCCTCATCGTGTACGCGCTGACCCCAGAGTTCGGGCACCGCTTTTTGAGCGAAAGATTTAGTAAACAGAAAAGAGCAAAGCCAAAGTAGAAAAGTTATTCGCAGAAATGGTCTCATTCTAAACTCTATATTCTGAATCCTTAAATTCTTCTACCAAGATCCACTTGAACCGCCTCCGCCAAAATTGCCTCCGCCACCCACAAAATCACTTCCACCAGACGAGCCTGTTCCAGAGCCTGAACTGCTACTGGGGACAAAGAGCGGTCCGCCTATTTTCGACTTCTTATTCTTCAACTTCGGAACAACCTTAGAGAACTTCTTCTTCGAGGCCGGAACGATCGCCTCCTGTTTCTTTGAACTGAATTCACGAACAAAGGCGACTATTAGAATAATGACGAAGAATAGCCCAACAATAATTGCAATGACTATTCCGGTAATATCATCAGATGAAGTTTCTTCAGCCGAATATTCTCCGCCAATTGCTTTGATAATTCCATGTATACCGGCAATCACTCCGTCATCATAATCGCCTCTACGCAGAGCGGGAGCAATTTCATTTCTGATGATACGACTACTTAGCGCATCGGTGAGGACACCCTCTAATCCCTGGCCAACTTCTATTCTTATTTTATGATAATCTACGGCAAGGATCAGCAATACGCCATTGTCTTTGCCTTTCTGACCAAGCTTCCATTTTTCAGCTACGCGAATAGAGTATTCTTCGATCGGGCTGCCATCCAGCGACTGCACAATCAAAATCGCAATCTGATTGGATGTTGAATCTTCGTAACTCTTTAATCTCTTTTCAAGTTGATCAATAGTGCTTTGCTGAAGGATATGCGCGTCATCATGCACACGCTGCCCCCAAAGTTCCGGAATTGGTTTTTGGGCAAAGGAATTAGTAAGCAGAAATATGCAAAAGCAAAACAGAAGTCTTACGGGTAGTAGTGTCTTCATTCTAAATTCTATATATATCTCTCTGAATCCTAAATTCTTTTTTACCAGGAATCGCTTGATCCTCCTCCACCAAAGCTTCCGCCTCCGCCATAGTCAGAACCTGAGCCCCAGGAGTCATTTCCTCCTCTAAAACCACCACCTAACAAAGTTCCTGCAGCCCAATATCCTCCAATACCTCCACCTCTTTTTCGTGACATGATAATTAATAGAACGATGATGAAAATAACAGTGAGCCAGGGTGAACGGCCACTGCGTTTGCGTTGAGGTTGGTCTGTATTTACATACTGTCCTTTAATAGTTTGGATAATAGCAATCACTCCTGCACTCACTCCTCCATCATAATCTTCCTGACGAAAACGTGGAGCAATTTCATTTCTATTAATCCGGCTAGACATCGCATCAGTGAGTACTCCTTCAAGTCCTTGGCCTACATCAATACGAACTTTTCGGTCCTTAATTGAAATGAGTAAGAGTGCACCATTGTCGTTGTCCTTTGTTCCAAGTTTCCAGGCTTCAGCTACTCGAAGGCCATAGCTATCAATGTCATCTCCTTCAAGCGATGGAATGATTAATATGGCTATCTGATTGGAGGTAGAATCACGTTCGGCTTTCAGTACCGCCTCTAGTTGAGCCTTAGTTGAAGCTGACAAAACATTTGCTTCATCATGTACCCACACACCTCCGTGCTCTGGCACCGCGAGTTGCGCAAAGGATCGAGCTGATACTAATAGTAAAGTTGAAATTATCGCCAGGCGAACCACAAGCTTGATTTTTAAAGCCAACACTATATAAATAATTATTCTATTCGAAGATCATCGCGCAATTCATTCACGTCATCGGCAGTTTTATGAAATCCTTTCTCCAATAGAATTTCTCCGCAGCGAAGAATAGCAGATTCAATGCCATCAACCACTTTGCCCATGCGGATATTTTGAATAATTCCCTGCACTATTTTATCCCACTCTTTTTGTTCAACTACTTTGCTGATGCCGCGGTCGGCCATCACCATTACCTCGCGCTCGAAGAATGAAATAAAAATCATAATGCCGGTGCGATGGCGCGTATTAAAAACCTCTTCCTGCATAAAAGCGGTATCTGCCCGCTGCCGGGTGGCTCTATTCAAGTGCTCCTGGCTAACAAATAATTTTTGGATGGAATTGAAGAAGTGCGAAGCAAAAAAACCCACGAGCCCGACAAGAACAACAAGTAAGAAAATGAATAATGGATCTCTGTTATAAATATTTAGAGCCTTTGCAGTCTCAATGAAATACCTGTCTATTATAATGATTATTAAAAAAGTCAGGGATGCAGCAAATACGGCTGCACGGTAATTGGCAATGGAATAGAATCCGCTCTTTTCTACAAACACAGGAACAATCTCACCTGAGATTTTATCTTCTGCCTTATGCACGGCAGCCTTGATGCGCTCAAGTTCTGCTGCGGTAAATCGCGATTTGATTGACATGATCAAAATAAAATTAGTCGATGTGCAAATTAGTGAAACTAATGTGCAATTGCTCAATTAGTCAAAGGTCAAATTCTGATAATTTCAGGCGTAGAGCCAAAAAAATTAGCCAACGATCTCTCATTGGCTAACTGAACATTTATAAATCACTTACTTAATTACCCATTCATTGAGATCAAGAACTCTTCATTGTTGCGGGTTCCTTTCATTCTTGATTGTAAAAACTCCATGGCTTCAACAGAATTCATGTCGGCCATGAACTTGCGCAAGATCCATACGCGCTGCAATTCTTCTTCTTTCATCAACAAATCTTCTCTTCGTGTACCTGAGGCTGGCACATCGATAGCAGGATAAACCCTGCGGTTCGAAAGTTTGCGGTCGAGTACCAATTCCATGTTACCTGTTCCCTTAAATTCTTCGAAGATTACTTCATCCATTTTTGAACCGGTATCGATCAATGCTGTTGCAATAATGGTAAGTGATCCGCCATTTTCAATTTTACGGGCTGCACCAAAGAAACGCTTCGGCTTATGCAATGCATTGGCATCCACACCACCGGAAAGAATTTTTCCTGACGAAGGAACTACTGTATTATAAGCACGAGCTAGGCGCGTGATTGAATCCAGAAGGATCACAACATCATGTCCGCACTCAGTCATACGTTTCGCTTTCTCCAAAACGATGCTGGCTACTTTTACGTGGCGTTCGGCTTGCTCATCAAATGTTGATGCTATTACTTCGGCTTTTACACTACGTGCCATGTCAGTCACTTCTTCCGGACGTTCATCAATCAACAATACGATCAAGTAAACTTCCGGATGATTTTCGGCAATGGCGTTAGCAATGTTTTTCAACAAAACTGTTTTACCTGTCTTGGGTTGAGCAACGATCATCCCGCGTTGTCCTTTCCCGATAGGAGAGAACAAATCAAGAATACGCATTGACATGTTATCATGCGTAGTGCTCAATTTCAATTTTTGTTCTGGGAACAGTGGAGTTAAATACTCGAATGCAACACGGTCACGAATTTCTTCAGTTGTCTTTCCGTTGATGCTATCTACTTTCAACAAAGCAAAATATTTTTCACCTTCTTTAGGTGGACGAATTTGTCCTTTTACCGTGTCGCCAAGCTTAAGGCCGAATAATTTTATCTGCGAAGGTGATACATAAATATCATCGGGGCTGGCGAGATAGTTGTAATCTGATGAACGCAAGAAGCCGTAGCCATCTTGCATAATTTCCAATACACCTTCATTACTAACCACTCCATCAAAGTCACGCACATTATTGTCGCGCTTTTGGTTTTGCTGGTTTTGGTTCTGACTAGGGTTTTGGTTTTGAAAAGGTTTCTCTTCTCGTTGTTCGGGTTGCGATACCTGTTCACTAATGGCAACCGGAGTTTCTGTTGGTTGCTGCTCATCAAAGCTTGGTACAGTGGGAGTGATTTCCGCCTCCATATTTTGCAGCATTTCCTCACTTGAAAGCTCTTTAGCTGCTGATGAAACTGCAGCGGCTACCGGGGGCGCCACGTTTTCACGTCTGCGCGGACGCATTTTTCTTTCAGATTCAGCTTTAGGTTCTTTAGATGCAGACACCGATTCGCCTGATACGGCCTGCTGATCGAGGATTTTATAAACAAGTTCTTCTTTTGGTAGCTTCTTGGCATTCTTTACGCCCATGGTTTCAGCCATTTCTTTCAGCTCAGACAAGAGCTTTAAATTGAGTTCATCAATGGTTAGCATTGGAAAAAATAAGGTTGTGATTTTTAAAACTTAAGGCATCAAAACATTCAAACACGAAGCGACTCTCTAAAACAAATACAAAAATTAGGGCTTTATATCGTTGAAGGCCGGATTGGCCGCGATTGATGATGCAATAATAGGCCAATTTGAAACATTATCCAAACTGGACAAAAAATTATTGGCTAATTTGGCGCCTTAATTTTAAGCAACATGTTGCAGTTACAGGTATTGCGCGATGACACCAAACGAGTAATCGAAGGATTGGCCAAAAGGAATTTTAAAGATGCCGAGGAATTGGTGAGTCAGGCTATTGAAATCGACAAGCAACGAAGAAAAACTCAGCTTGATTTAGATGACCTCAAAGCAAAGTCAAATGCAAGTTCCAAAAAGATAGGTGAACTCATTAAAGATAAAAAGACAGACGAAGCCAATGCGTTGAAAAGCGAAGTAGCGCAAGCAAAAGATCAGATTAAAACCTGGGATGAAAGCCTTTTGTCATTCGAGAAAAAGCTTCAAGAGATTCTTTACAAAATTCCAAACGTACCTCATAAGCTAGTTCCATTTGGAAAAACTCCTGAAGACAATAAGAACGTACACGAACACGGAACTGTACCAACACTTTATGCCGGAGCCCAGCCGCATTGGGAGTTGATCAAAAAGTATGACATCATCGATTTCGATTTAGGAATTAAAATTGCTGGGGCTGGCTTTCCTGTTTATAAAGGCAAAGGGGCCAAGCTTCAACGTGCGCTCATCAATTTCTTTTTGGCCGAAGCCGAGAAAGCCGGATACATTGAAATACAACCGCCAATTGTAGTAAATGAGGCAAGCGGCTACGGCACCGGCCAACTTCCCGATAAGGAAGGCCAAATGTATTTTGTAAACGAAGATGGATTGTATTTAATCCCGACTGCTGAAGTGCCAATCACCAATTTATATCGTGATGTAATGGTGAATGAAGAGAGTCTTCCGGTGAAGAATGCCGGATATACTCCTTGTTTTAGAAGAGAAGCCGGCAGTTGGGGAGCGCATGTGCGCGGATTGAATCGGCTCCATCAATTCGATAAAGTGGAAGTAGTGCAAATCACTCAAGCAGAAAATTCGTATAAAGTCCTCGATGAAATGTGCGATCACGTTCAAGGACTTTTAGAAAAATTGGAATTACCCTACAGAAAGTTATTGCTTTGCGCAGGAGACATGGGTTTCAACAGCGCTATGACGTACGACTTTGAAGTGTTCTCAGCGGCACAGCAACGCTGGCTTGAGGTAAGTTCAGTAAGTAATTTTGAAACGTTTCAGGCTAATCGATTGAAACTGCGTTACAAAAACAAAGAAGGCAAAACACAGTTATTACATACCTTGAATGGCAGTGCACTTGCTCTTCCGAGAATTGTGGCTTCCATCTTGGAAAACAACCAAACTGAAACAGGAATTAAAATCCCAGAGGTACTGAGAAAGTACACTGGATTTGACTGGATAAATTGATATACTAATAATTGATGTTAAAAAACAAAGCACTAGTCCGGCTCACATTTCTTGGCGCAACAATCGCCTGGCTGGTATTGCTTTTTTCTGACATCACGGTTCTGTTTAGCTCAATTCAAGGTGTGCAACCCGATGTCCCGATGTGGCTGCCTCGCGTGATGCTTGGGGCCTTCATTATTTTCCTTTTCTATTATTATAAATTCCGAATTGAGCATGACGACACGCTCAACTTCACCGATCTTCTTTGGAAAGTTTTTGCCACAGGCCTTATCACCACAGTAATTTCATTGGTGTTTAGGTTGCTGACGTTCATGCTTGGGGCAACCTCTCTGGCAACCAACGTTGTGTTCAGGGATTTCATTTGCCAGATCAACCTTGCCCTGTTTGTCAACTTTTTAATTGCCGCTCTTATTTCATGGAAGCGTCTGATCCTCTATCAAAAATCCAAGTGGCTCATTCGCACATGGACCGTCTTTGAAATTTCGCTATTCGCGATTTTGATTTATGATAGTGCTGGCATCACGCTATCAGAGACCGCTGACAGCATCATTAATGTTGTTATCGGTTTACTTGTGCTGGCACTCTCAGCCAATATGCGCTGGGTGGCGTATCTCAACTTTAAACAAAAGTGGACAAGCTTGCTTTTGCTTTTACTCACCTTCTTTTACATCGCCTATTTCTTTTATACGGTAGAGTACGCAACAGAAGTTATCAGCAAAGAAACCACAGCCTTCCTTGACTACCGAAATCAATTGGTGGTAATCGTGCTGCTTTCATTCATTGTTACCTATGGAATTTTTTCTTTCCTCGTGATCTTGTTCAACCTGCCAACTTCATCAGTGTTCGAACAGAAACTGGAGGAGGTAGTAAACTACCAACGCATCAGTCAATCCATTCAAACTGAACAAGACGAAGAAAGCGTTTACAACATTCTGTTAGAAAGTACGGTGAGCTCTGTATTTGCCGATGCCGCCTGGCTTGAAATCACAGGTGCCAATAACGAGCGAAAGATGTACACCTATCGCGTTACCGAGCAAGAGAGCAAAAACATTTGCGAACACTTAGAAAAAAATCACGTCAAGGGAGTTCTTGATACGGGAACTGAAAAGACAAAAAACCTCTCGAAGCATTTGGCATCGATGCGAGGCTCTAGGTTCCGTTCATTGCTAGCATTTCCTATCATGGTGAAGGAGCAAAATATTGGAACTCTTGCGTTGCTAAAAGAGTTGCCGGAAGGATTTAACAAAGAGATGACGCGTATCGTTTCAACGTTTGCAAATCAAGCCGGTATTTCCATCGAGAATTTCCGCCTGATGGAGGAAGCATTCCAAAACGAACGTTATAAAGAGGAATTAAAAATCGCGAAAACAGTTCAGCAGAGTTTATTACCTGCGAAACTTGAGGAAGATCCTGATTTTGAAATCGAAGCTTTCTCTGCGTCTGCCGATGAGGTAGGTGGCGATTATTACGATACCTCGCGCATCAATGAGCATTTGATTGCTCTGATCATTGCTGACGTTTCGGGTAAGGGTACAACCGCGGCCTTTCATATGAGTCAGATGAAAGGAATTTTTCACAGTCTTGCGCAATCCCATCTCGAACCAAAAGAATTTATGCAACGCGCCAATCAGGCGTTGGTTTATTGCCTCGAGCGCGGTTCATTTATTTCGGCATCATATTTTATCATCGATACGAAAGAAAAGAAAATCAGGTATTCACGTGCAGGTCATTGCCCGGTACTTTATCTGCGTAGCGGTGAAACCCAAGCTTCTTATTTGAAGGACAAAGGTGCCGCACTCGGAATGATCCGCAGCAAAGACTACTGCAACTTCATTGAGACGAACGAAATAAAATATACTGCCGGAGATGTCATGGTTTTATACACTGATGGTATCACCGAAGCAAAAAGCAGCAAGAGCGAAGAATTTGGTAACGAGCGATTAGCTGAGGCTTTAAATGAAAAGATTGGCGGAACGGCAAAAGAAATTGAAGACAACATCATCAAAAAACTATACGAATTTTCTGGTTCGACCAACCTGAATGACGACTATACCTTGATGACAGTGAAATTTAGAGGATAACTTAACTTGTTAATAAACCGTTAAAAATATGGTAAGCATCAAAAGATTGCAAGAGAGCGGAGCAGACATCATCGCTGTGATAGGCGAGATCGATGCAAGTTCTTCCATAGAGCTGGATCTAGCCATTGCCAAAAGCGTGGGCGAGGGGTTCAAAAAGATTTTGGTTGACTGCCATGCATTGGAATACATCTCTTCGGCCGGCCTGGGCGTCTTTATGTCATACATAGAGGAGCTGCGCGAAAAGAACATTCAGATGGTACTGTACGGATTGAAAGAAAAGGTAGCAAATACATTTGAAATCCTGGGATTGGCAGATTTACTGCATATCCGTGAAAATAAAAGTGAGGCTTTGAAATTGGCAAATGAACTATCGGTATAACATAGGGTGTAGCCTCGCCAACCTGAAGGGTATACGCGATTTTGTGCGCAACGCATTGATTGAAAATCAGGTGCCCGAAATTCAGGTGAGCTCTATTGTGCTGGCATTAGACGAAATGTGTTCTAATGTGATGATCCATGCTCACCATTGCAATCCAGATGACTCACTTGAGCTCCAGATCAGGCATCCACAAGCTCATATTTTCATTTTTGAAATCATCGATGACGGATCGATATTCGATATCAATCAATTTTCTGAACCCGACATGGATAGCCTTGTTCACGACAAACGTAAAGGTGGCCTTGGCATTCGCTTAGTAAAAGCGATCATGGACAAAATAGAATACACCAAAGAAGAGGGCAAAAATATCTGCCGCCTCACCAAGAAAGTCTAAGCTAATACGCATTTAGGACCGGGTGGTAGTTGGCATTTCAATCCTGATAATCAAGACAATCTTTTCGTAATTGATCAGAGATCAAAAAGTTGGCTGCTTGGTCAAGTTGCTGATGCGCAATCCTGGTTTATCTTTGCACCCTGAAAAATTCTACGTTTCTAATGAAGAAGTGCTTTTTGGCCTTGGGCCTTTTGTTGAATGGAATTTGGGCGTTGGCTCAATCTAAACCCACTGTTCTTTTCACGGTAGAAAAGAATCCAACCTACACCAACGAGTTTGTTTATCTCTTCAAGAAGAACCACTCCAATACACAAGATTTTACTGAAGCTAAAGTGAATGAGTATTTAGACTTATTCACCAATTTCAAATTGAAAATAACCGAGGCCCATCACCGTGGTTATGACACCACCGCTAAGTTCTCTAAAGAGCTTAAGACCTACGGTGACGAATTGAAAAAACCTTACCGTGCCGAAAAAGATTTGCTTGATAAGCTCACAAAAGAGGCTTACGATCATCTTACGCAAGAAGTAAAAGCATCGCATATTCTTATTCAGTTAAAGCCCGATGCCACACCCGATGATACTCTCAAAGCTTTCAACAAAATAACCGATATCAAAAAAAGAATTTTAGGCGGAGAAGATTTTGAAAAACTCGCACGCGAGTTGAGTGAAGATCCCTCTGCCAAATTAAATGGGGGAAGTCTCGGCTATTTCACTGCACTGCAAATGGTTTATCCATTTGAAGAAGCTGCTTATAAAACTAAGGTAGGGGAATTCTCTCCGGTGATTCGCACCCGATTTGGTTATCACCTCATCAAAGTACTTGATAAGACCAGCTCACGAGGTGAGGTGGAGATTTCGCATATTTTGTTGCGAGCTGCAAAAGGCAGCGAAGCAAAGGTGAAAGACCACATTTTTGAAATTTATGATCAATTGAAATCTGGAAGAAGCTGGGATGATCTCTGCAAAGAATTTTCAGATGACACCAACACTAAAAATTCCGGTGGACGCTTACGCCCATTTGGTGTAGGAGCATTGGCTTCCGTTCCTGAATTTGAAGCCACAGCCTTTGCCATGCAAAAGCCCGGAGATATTTCAGATCCATTTCAATCGAGCATAGGATGGCACATCATTCGGTTAGAAAAGAAAATTCCTGTTCCACCTTATTCAGAGGCAGAAGCATCGTTGAAAAAAAGAGTGGCACGCGATGAGCGATTAAAAATTTCTGAGCAGGCAGCTGCAATAAAAAGAAAGGCTGATTTAGGTTTCGGTGAAAATGCCTCCAACAAAACTAAAGTAATAGCCCTGGCCGACTCAAGTTTAATGAAAGGACTTTGGAAGTTTAAAGGCAACGATGAATTGAAGAATGGCTTGTTGTTTTCCGTTGGAGGTAAAAAAATAACAGTTGGGGATTTTGCCCGTTGGGTCGAAAAGAAGCACGTTTCCAACAAACTCTCGCCTTCAAATTACATGAACCAGCTTTACAATTCCTTTGCCGATGAAAAGATCAGCGAAGCGGAAGAAGAAAAGATTGTAAAAGAAAATCCTGACTTTCAACACCTGATGAGCGAGTACCGTGAAGGCATTTTGCTTTTCGAGATTATGGAAAGAGAAATCTGGAATAGAGCCTCAGACGATTCCATTGGTCAGAAGAAATTCTACAATGAAAATTTAGATAAATACAAAGCCGGCCCGCGTGTAGAAGCGCGAATTTTCTCAACCACCGACAAATCATTTCTTAATGAAATGAAAAAGAAAATTGCCAAGGGCGATACCCTCTCTGCCGCTGATATGAAAAAATTCAAATCAGTACAGAACTATCGCAATTATGAAAAAAATGAAAGTAAAGTAATCAGCAAAATCAATTGGGTTCCCGGCCTGCAGGAAACCGAGCTTGATGGAACCTTCTATCTAGTAGAAGTTTCAAAATTGGTAGAAGCCGGCACAAAAAAATTTAACGAAGCGCGAGCGCAAGTCATATCAGGTTATCAGGATTCTCTTGAAAAGAATTGGGTGACCTCATTGAAAAAGAAATATCCCGTCAAGGTAAATAGCAAGGGCAAGAATGCCGTTATACAAGAGCTACTGAAAAAATGAAACGGCAAACAACATATCGCATAGTTGTTTTCACTTTAGCGCTGTTCGTGCTCTTGCAAGGCTGCGACCTGATCAAGCGGAAGAAAGATGATTTGAGCAATGGATCTAAGCGCAAAGCCATTGCCCGCGTGACCAATACACTTCTTTACGAAGATGAACTTAAGGGCATAGTTCCAGAGAAAACGACCAAAGATGATAGCGCTGCTCGCATCAACGCATATGTAAATAGCTGGGTGCGCAAACAGTTGCTCATGCAAGAAGCGTTGAAAACCATCAGCATCGATGAAGCCGAAGTGGAGCGTAAGGTTCTCGATTATCGCTATAGTCTCATCGGATATGAGTTTCAGAATTATTACATACAACAGCATTTGAACGACAGTGTAAACGAAGCCGAGATTGAGGCCTATTATAAGCTGCACCTAGACAACTTTATTCTTAAGCAAAACATCATTAGAGGTACCTATATCAAGGTGGCCAAAGACGCCCCTCGCACTAAACGGATAAAGGATCTGATGTTTTCCTCGAAAGAAAAAGAAAAGAACGAATTGAAATCGTATTGCTTAAGTTTTTCAGCCGCTTATCACATTGCCGATTCATCGTGGATTGAGTTCGATAAGCTTACCGTGAATTCACCACTTGCTGATTTCCCGAACAAAATTCAATTCCTGAAGACCTACAATTATTACGAGACTACAGATCAGAACCATCTCTATTTCCTGAAGGTAGATGGCTATAAAATCAGCGATAACGTATCGCCTTTGGAGTTTGTGAGGCAAGACATTAAAAACATTATTTTAAATAAAAGAAAAGTAGAACTTGCAAAAAAATTGGAAGACGAGGTTTATGAAAATGCAGCGAAACGAAAAGATTTTGAAGTTTTTGATAAGTAGTGTAATTGCCTTTCTATTGTTTTCTGTTGCGGCTTTTGCCCAGGAGGAAGAGAAAAAAGAAGACAAAAGCTTTGTGCTTGACAAAATCATAGTTAAGGTCGACAATTATGTTGTTCTGAAATCAGAATTAGAGGCAGCTTATCAAAGTTATCTCACCGATGGTAACCCCGCCTCCGATGAGGCTAAGTGCGGTTTGCTCAATCGTCTCATCATGAATAAACTTATGGTGGCCAAGGCTGAAATTGACTCAGTAATCGTCACTGATTTGGAAGTGGATCAAAACACCACTCAGCGGATGAATATGATCATGCAAAACTATGGCAATTCACCGGAGGAGTTGGAGAAACAATTTGGTAAATCCATGGACCAGATAAAGGTTGAATTGCGTGACCAGGTAAGGGAGCAATTGCTGTCTAATGAAATGACACAGCGAATCACCAAAAAAATTGACATTACACCGGCAGAAGTAAAAAGGTTTTATAATAAAATCCCTAAAGATAGTTTGTACTATTACTCGGCCAATGCGGTGATCGGGCAAATTGTAAGAGTAGCGAAGGTGAGTCCTAAACAAAAAGAAGAAGTAAAAGCTAAACTGGAAGAGATTCGCGAACGACTTCTTAAAGGTGAAAACTTTAATGAGCTAGCAAAAAAATATTCTGAAGATCCCACCGCGCAATCGAATGGCGGTGAGCTTGGTTATTTTGGAAGAGGTGGATTGCAACCGGAGTTTGAGGCAACCGCTTTTAAACTTCGCAAAGGAGAAATATCCCATCCTTTTGAAACCTTATATGGGTTTCACATCATGCAACTGATCGACCGAAGAGGGAATGAATACAATTCGCGCCATATTTTGATTGCTGCTACTCCGAGTCAAACCGATCTTGACCGGGCAACTTTCTTTCTAGACAGTTTGCGCAGAAAATTGATTAAGGACAGTATTAAGTTTGAGGTGGCTGCCAAATTGTTTTCTGACGATACTCAAACGAAGGGAGCCAATGGCTACTTTACGGATCCTGAAGGAGGAGTAAGCGTGGCCATAGACAAAACACTTGACCCGGCTGTTTATTTCGTAATTGACACAATGAAGGTTGGACATTACTCTCCACCTCTTCATTACAGAACTGCTGATCAAAAAGAGGCAGTTAGAATTATTTATTTCAAACAGAAATTACCTCCACACGCTGCCAATTTAAAAGACGATTGGCATAGAATTCAGTCTGCCGCCCTGGGCGAGAAGAAAGACAAAGCCATCAATAAATGGTTCATGAAAGTACGCCAGGATGTTTTCATTAACATTGATCCGGCATATAATGGCTGCAAAATTTTGGAATAACTGCGTGCACTAATTTCTAACGCAAGACGAGGCATTAAATCCTGTCAATCCTAAAATCGAAAAAATCCAGATCCAGATTGACCTTGTTCTGGCTGTAATAAAAAGCTATTTTCACAGCAAAAGATTTCAAGAGCATGACAAAGAATTTTGCGAATGATGTTGAGGCTGCCGATGCTCTCGCACAAGCATACAAAAATTTAAAAACAGAGATTGCAAAAATAATCGTAGGCCAGGATGATGTGGTACGGCTAACACTCACCGCCATTTTTTGTCACAGCCATGCATTACTTATTGGGGTACCCGGTCTTGCAAAAACATTATTGGTACAAACCATTTCACAAGCGTTGGATCTGCAATTCAAACGAATTCAGTTCACGCCTGACTTGATGCCCTCTGATATTGTAGGCGCTGAAACATTGGATAAAGAAAGGAATTTTCAGTTTGTGAAAGGTCCTGTGTTTGCCAACATTGTATTGGCTGATGAAATAAATCGTACCCCGCCAAAAACGCAAGCTGCTTTGCTTGAAGCGATGCAAGAAAATGCAGTGACCATTGCCGGAAATCGCTATACTTTGCCTCAGCCATTTTTTGTTTTGGCTACTCAAAACCCAATCGAACAAGAAGGAACGTATCCACTTCCCGAAGCGCAGCTTGATCGTTTCATGTTCAATATCTTCCTCGATTATCCCACGTACGAACAAGAGCTAAAAATTGTAAAGGGCACTACAGCCGATGAAGTTGTATCTGTCAATAAAATTTTAAGTGCAGAAGATATTATTACTTTTCAGCATTTGGTTCGAAGAGTGCCAATCGCAGATAATGTAGTAGAGTATGCAGTTAAGCTAGCTACTTCGACAAGGCCAGGCAACTCATCAACATTGGCGAATAACTTTTTAGAGTGGGGTGCTGGGCCCAGAGCTTCACAGTATCTTGTACTCGGAGCAAAATGCAATGCGCTTATCAACGGAAAATATTCTCCCGACATTGAAGATGTTCAAGCTGTAGCCAAAGCAGTATTACGTCACCGCATTGTGCGCAATTTCAAAGCCGAAGCCGAAGGAGAATCAGTTGATCACCTGGTTTCGAAACTAATGGAGCAAGTCAAATAGTGAAAGATGCTGCTCGATCAAATCAAGAAACTTTCTCTAAAATATGCCCAGGATACAATTGGCTGGCGAAGGCACATTCATGCAAACCCCGAATTATCTTACAAAGAATTCAACACAGCTAAACTCGTTGCCGAAAAATTGAAAAGTTTCGGGCTTACACCAGTGGAAGGAGTGGCGGGAACAGGCGTTGTGGTTTTAATCGAAGGGAAAAATCCTAACAAGAAAACGGTTGCTCTTCGAGCTGATATGGATGCTCTTCCTATTCAGGAAATAAATAATGTGGACTACAAATCACAAAATGCAGGCGTGATGCACGCTTGTGGTCATGACGTCCACACCTCTTCTTTACTCGGAACAGCAAGAATACTTAGTGAATTAAAAAGTGAATTTGAAGGGTCTGTGAAATTGATCTTTCAACCGGGTGAAGAAAAAAATCCAGGTGGCGCATCCATGATGATTGCCGAGGGCGTTTTAGAAAATCCAAAACCAACCTCCATCATCGGTCAACATGTGATGCCATTAGTCCCTGTGGGCAAAGTTGGTTTTCGTGAGGGAATGTACATGGCAAGCAGTGATGAAATCTATCTTCGGGTAATAGGGAAAGGTGGTCACGGTGCCACACCTGAATTAACGATCGACCCGGTGGTAATTGCTTCGCATATTATTATTGCGTTGCAGCAAGTCATTAGTCGCAACGCAAGTCCGAAGCAACCAACGGTTTTGACATTTGGAAAAATCATTGCTGAAGGGGCTACCAACATTATTCCCGATGAAGTAAAAATCTCAGGAACATTCCGTGCCCTAAATGAAAAATGGCGCGAGGAAGGATTGCAGAAAATCAAAAAAATGGCAGAGGGCCTTGCCGAAAGTATGGGAGGGAAATGTGAAGTGAAAATTTCGAAAGGCTACCCGTATCTGGAAAACAACCCCGAGCTCACGAAGAGGATTCGCGCTGCAGCCGAAGAGTATCTAGGCAAAGACAATGTAGTAGACATCGAGTTGACGCTTGGCTCTGAAGACTTCGCTTACTATTCGCATCAAATCCCCGCCTCATTTTATCGACTCGGTACCCGCAATGAAGCCAAAGGAATAACCTCGTATGTTCACACACCTACTTTCGACATCGATGAAGAGGCTCTTCACATTAGTACTGGCTTGATGGCGTGGATGGCAGTAAAAGAATTAATGGAAAAATAACTCCACGTCACGTATCCTTGCTCTTCCGTCTATTAAGAGGTTCTTATATTTACACCGATGGAAGTATCGCCCGATTTGCAAACCGTTCCTGAAACCAAATTTTCCTGGAAGAATATTTTTCGTAACACGATCTATTTTCTGATTGCCCTACTGGTTTTTCTCTTTTCTCTAGATCTGATGATCTCGGCCATTTTGCAATTAGGAAATACATTTACCGACTCGATTTTACTTGCCACTTCAAATCCATTTGCCGGTCTGTTCATAGGGTTACTCGCCACTGCAATTATCCAAAGCAGCTCTGCAACTACCTCTATGACCGTTGCCTTGGTTGCATCCGGGTCGCTTTCGTTACAAAGCGCTGTACCTATAATAATGGGAGCCAACATTGGAACTACGATCACCAGTACAATTGTTTCTTTGAGTTTTGTCAGTCAAAAAAAGGAATTTCGCAGAGCTGTGGCCGCTGGCACTTACCACGATTTTTTTAACATCCTCACCACACTCATTCTCTTTCCGCTGGAATATCATTTTCAATTGCTCTCAGGCATTGCGCAATACATTGCTACCAATTTCTTTAATGAACCAGTTGCTTCATCGGTTGTGAATTTCAAAATGCTTGGACCAGGTTTGAGCTGGCCCGTGAAATTTATTACTGAAACCATCAGCAATGGTTATTTACTTGCTGCCCTTTCTTTACTCATGCTTTTTGGTTCAATTCTTTTTTTCAGAAAAGTAATTTCTAATGTATTGGGATTCGGCTCCCCATCATCATTCAGAAAATTCTTTTTCAAGAATCCATTCAAATCTTTCGGATGGGGATTGTTGACCACTGCAGCAATCAGGTCAAGCACCGTAACTACTTCATTGGTTGTTCCATTGGTTGCCAAAAAAGTAATCAAGCTCAAACAGGCTGGTGCATTTATTTTGGGAGCAAACATCGGCACAACTATTACTGCATTTCTTGCCAGCACATTTAATTCCAATGCGGCAATCAGTATTGCCATCACTCATTTCCTTTTCAACTTCATTGGAGTTTTACTGTTCTTCCGAACCCCATACTTAAGAGAAGTCCCTTTCAAATTGGCCACCGGCCTTGGCAAACTTACTTTGCAAAATAGAATTGTTGGATTCCTCTATTTACTCTTCACCTTCTTCCTGATCCCCTTTTCTCTGATTTTTCTCAGCCAATAGCACTGCAGCACCAGCTTTTCAACTGGATTTCAAATCGCTATATTGCCATATTGATTTATGGATCTAAGCTCAATTTTCAAATTCCTTCGTCTCGATAATCTCATCGAAAGTCTATCAGGTTATGTAGAGACACGACTTGAATTGCTCAAGCTTGAAGTGCGTGAGGAAATTATCAAAGTCGTTTCTTACGGATTGATGATTGGAATTTGCTTTCTGCTTGGTCTTCTCTTTCTAATTTTCTTTAGCATTGGGTTGGCCAACTACATCAGTACTCATTACGGCACAACCTATACTGGTTATTGGATAGTATCTGGAACGTATGCTTTCATTTGCTTGATTATTATTCTGCTACGTAAAAATATTGGTCATTTTATCGAGAGTCATTTGAAGGAACAAGCCAAACACCATAAAGGCAAGTAGTATGGAACTGCTGGAAACACAAGACCCGGAGAAAAAGAGGCTCATCGAGACCTCTTTACGCCACAAACACGAAATGGAACGCGAGGTTAAGGATATTTCAGATCGCTCTGAAAAAATGCTGAAGAATGCGCTGATTATTGGAGGTGCGCTAGCGCTTACCTATGTGGTGGTAAATCAGCTTTCTTCACGTAAAGTGAAAAAGAAAAAAGCGAAACCTGCTAAAGTATCAGCTGTTGAAGTTGAGGAAGAACAGGAGCACGAGCCGTCAATGCTCTCCGCGATGGGTGATAAGCTTGTAAACACGGCCACTTTGTTTTTACTTGATCTGGCCAAGGAAAAGCTTTACGATTATTTGCAAAACAGAAAATCGAAGGATGAGAATTCTTGAATCACTGCAGGCGAAGTGTAAACAAGGGAAAAAATCCATTGCCGTTCTGATTGACCCTGATAAAATTAGCAGCACTTCTCAACTTGAACCGCTTCTTCGCCTGGCAGCAGAAGATTGTGTTGATTATATTTTTGTTGGCGGAAGTTTGATAACCACCACTAACATTGGCGAGGTCATAAAAATAATTAAGGAAAATGTTTCGATGCCTGTAGTGCTCTTCCCTGGCAGTGCACTACAAATCGAACCCTCTGCCGATGCTATCTTATTTCTATCGCTCATCTCCGGAAGAAACCCTGATCTGTTGATCGGTCAACATGTTGCAGCTGCACCTATTTTAAAGAGCAACAAACTTGAAATCTTGCCAACGGGTTACATGCTGATTAACTCAGGCAAAACGACCTCCGTTGCGTACATCAGCAACACCACTCCTATTCCTGAAGACAAATATTCACTGGCTGCATGTACTGCTATGGCCGGTGAAATGCTGGGGATGAAATTAATTTATCTTGATGCAGGCAGCGGAGCCGAGCGTGAAGTGAGTCAAAAAATGATTAGCGCTGTTCGAAAGTCTGTTGATGTTCCGCTCATTGTTGGAGGTGGAATAAATACGCCACAGAAAGCACTCAATGCATTACATGCGGGCGCTGATTTGATTGTGATTGGAAATGCATTGGAGAAATCACCTGATCTGCTTACAGAAATCTCTGACAAGGTTTACAACTGGAATCAGACAGTTGCTTCGAAATAAGAATTACTTCAATTGGATCTTCTCTGGAACTAAACTGGCGGTAGCAAATTTTCTTTTCAACGTGAGCAAATCACTCTGAGCTTCCAGCCTTGTAAAGTATCTCCCCACAATCACCCTAAATTTCGGTTGCTCGTATTTAACATTGGGGGTCATTTCCGGAACCTCCTCTCTCATTTTCGCCATCACATTCATCGCATCATCCTTCTTTTGTCCCGAATAGATTTGAATGGTAAATCCGTCAAGGAATTTGCGAGTCGCATTAAATCGATTGATACTATCAAGCACTGCGTCCACCTTAGCGTTGATCGTTTTAGTTGGAGTGATTTCGGGTTGCTTGATTTCTTTAACAGTATCATTCTTTTTTACCTCTGCTGGTAATTCAATTTTCGGTCTAAGTTTAGAAAGATCTTCAGAATAAGGTTTACTACCACTACTACTCGTTTGAGCAACAGATGAACAACTTGTCAGCAAAAAGAATATAGAATATAGAATATAGCATTTAGCATAAGATGCTATCGATTTCAAATCCCATGTTCTAAACATTAAATTCATTTTGCTTTTTGTCTTGAAATGCTATCCATTCTAAATCCTATATTCTACCTACTAAGTTCTCCTACCCTTCAATTACAATGCATCTGCCATTCAGAATATCTTCTTCCACTTTCTTATACTTCACATCTTTAAGAACACGCCCGTCAGGATATTGTACAGACACCTTATCATTTCTATTGGCTATTTTCTCTGACTTAATAGGCATTACTTTTTCCTGAACTTGTTGTTCTGATTGTTGTGCTTGACCTCCTCCGCCTTGCAATAACGAACGCGATTCGTCTTTCTGTTCGCGAAGCTTCTGACGTTTCTGTGCATGGGCCTCATGAACTTCATCCGCTTCTTGAACTGGTATTTCAGCTTTCATCAGGAATGAAATTGTCTCCTCATTCACTTTTGCGATGAAACGTTTAAATGCTTCGAATCCCTCAAATTTATAAATCAACAGCGGGTCTTTCTGTTCATAGACCGCATTCTGCACAGACTGTTTTAAGTCATCCATGTCGCGCAAATGTTCTTTCCAATTTTGATCGATAATCGATAACGTAATCATTTTCTCCATCGATTGAATCAATTCAGCATTGCTTGTGCTTACACATTTTTTCAAATCTGCTGCCACTCCAATCTGCTTTATGCCATCAGAGAAGGGAACCAACACTTCGTGAATTGTTGCTCCGCGGGTCTTATAAATGTCGCTTATGATCGGCATTGCCTTTTGAGCAATGAGTCTGTTTTTGCTTTCGTAGTGCTTGAGAGTTTCTTCGTACAGTCGCTCTGACAAAACTTTCTGCTCAGTCTTATTGAATTCTTCCTGGCTAATATGAAAATCTATTCCCAAAGTACTTAACACACTCAACTTGAAATTCTCAAAACTCTCTCCCGCTTTTGCGTTCGCAACGATGTCATCACAAGTATCAAATAACATGGTGAGAATATCAAGTTGTAATCGCTCACCGAACAATGCATTCTTTCTACGCTTGTAAATTACCTCGCGCTGTGAATTCATCACGTTGTCGTACTCAAGCAACCGCTTACGAATGCCGAAGTTGTTTTCCTCCACTTTCTTCTGAGCTCGCTCGATGGAGTTGGTCACCATCGAATGCTGAATCACTTCGCCCTCTTTCAAGCCGAGTCTATCCATAATACGCGCAATGCGCTCAGGCATGAACAAACGCATCAAGTTGTCTTCAAGCGAAACATAGAAACTAGAAGTACCCGGATCACCTTGACGACCACTTCGTCCACGCAACTGACGATCAACTCTTCGTGATTCGTGACGCTCAGTACCAATAATCGAAAGTCCACCTGCCGCACGAGATTCAGGAGTAAGTTTAATATCAGTACCACGACCAGCCATGTTGGTGGCAATCGTAACCGTGCCGGGTTTACCTGCTTCGGCTACAATCTCAGCTTCGCGCTGGTGTTGTTTCGCATTAAGTACGTTGTGCTTGATCTTTTTCATCTGGAGCATGCGGCTCACCAACTCAGAAACTTCAACTGATGTTGTTCCCACAAGCACAGGTCTCCCTGCAGTGGTAAGACGAACAATCTCTTCAATTACTGCGGTGAATTTCTCGCGCACAGTTTTATAAACCATGTCGTCATAGTCTTTGCGAGTAACCGCTTGGTTAGTTGGAATTACAACTACATCTAGTTTGTAGATGTCCCACAATTCTCCTGCTTCCGTTTCGGCTGTACCCGTCATACCCGCGAGCTTATGATACATGCGGAAGTAATTTTGAAGGGTGATGGTAGCATAGGTCTGAGTAGCATCCTCAACCTTCACATTTTCTTTCGCTTCAATCGCCTGGTGTAATCCATCAGAATATCTACGACCCTCCATTACGCGACCCGTTTGCTCATCAACGATTTTTACTTTGCCATCAACAATGATGTATTCGGTATCTTTTTCGAATAGTGTATATGCTTTCAGTAACTGATTTACACTGTGAATGCGTTGCGATTTAGTGTTGTATTCACGAATCAGTTCATCTTTCTTGTGAAGCTTAGAGTCTTCTGCTATCGTGGGGTCCTTTTCAATTTTGTTGAGTTCAATTCCTATTTCAGGCATGATGAAAAACTTAGGATCCTCACCTTCGCCTGTAATCAAGTCAATACCTTTTTCGGTGAGCTCAACGCTATTGTCTTTTTCATCGATTACAAAAAACAAAGGCATGTCAGCATTGGGCATTTCCTTTTTATTGTCTTGCAAATAAAAATTCTCTGTCTTTTGCAAAACAGACTTGTTGCCTGTTTCGCTGAGCATTTTGATCAACGGCTTGTACTTCGGCATAGCACGATAGGCGCGGAACAAAGGAAGGCCGCCTTCCTTATCGTTGCCTTCGGCTAATAATTTCTTGGCATCGTTAAGGTATTGGTTCACCAATTTCTTCTGCGCCTCAACTACTTTATTGATACGTGGTTTTAAATCGTAGAATTCATGTTCGTCTCCACGAGGGATCGGTCCTGAAATAATCAATGGTGTTCTTGCTTCATCAATCAACACGCTATCCACCTCATCGACCATGGCGTAATGATGGCCGCGCTGAACAAGTTCTTGCGGATCGCGAGCCATGTTATCTCGCAGGTAATCAAAACCAAATTCGTTGTTAGTTCCGTAAACGATATCAGCACGATAAGCCTTTTTTCTCTCGTCTGAGTTCGGTTCGTGTTTGTCTATGCAGTCAACGTTCAATCCATGAAACTGGAAGATAGGCCCCATCCATTCGCTGTCACGTCTGGCGAGGTAATCGTTTACAGTTACGATATGTACTCCGCGCTTAGCAAGTGCATTTAAAAATGCAGGGAACGTAGCCACTAACGTTTTTCCTTCACCCGTAGCCATCTCGGCAACTTTACCTTCATGCAAAGCGATACCACCGATGATCTGCACTTCGTAGTGCACCATATCCCAGGTCATCAAATTGCCTGCGGCCATCCATTGTCTGCTCCATTGTGCTTTATCGCCTACAATTTTTACGTTGCTGTGCGTTGCGGCAATCTCACGGTCAAATTCTGTGGCTGTTACCTCGAGGTATTCATTATCCTTAAAGCGTTTTGCCGTTTCGCGAATAATTGCAAAAGCCAAAGGCAAAACCTCAATCAATACTTTTTCAAGTTCTTTATTACGCTCGAGTTCGGTTTTATCGATCTGTGCAAAGACAAATTCCTTTTCGTTGATGTCAAGTTCAGGATGATCGGTTATGCGCTGATGAAAGCTCGCAATTTGCTCATCGATCAACTTCAATTTTGAATTGATATAGTGCTGAACTTCGATGGTTTTGTTTCTCAATTCATCATTTGAAATAGAAACCAGGTTCTCTCCTTCTTTTTTGGTTAGTTCGACCAACGGAGTCATCCGCTTGATATCTTTTTCCGACTTGGATCCGAAAATTTTGGCGATCAGTTTGAGCATAAAAAGTCAATAAATAATAATTCCCCAAAAGGGGGCGAAAGTTAAGGATTTCGGATGTGCAATTATAGCTCCAAGGTGCCTTCAAATACCATTTTGGCGGGGCCGATAAGGAAAATATCAGTAAATGAGCCATCGTGGCGCAAATTGAATTCGACAGATAGCTCCCCGCCCAGTGTTTTGACAGTGACAGGAGAGGAATATTTGTGAAATGAGGATGCCAACGCTGCGGCTGTAACTCCAGTGCCGCATGAAAGAGTTTCGTTTTCAACACCGCGCTCGTATGTTCTTACAAAAATGGAATTGTCTTCAAGTAATTCGACAAAATTGGCATTGGTGCCGGTTGGTTTGAAGTTTTCGCTGTAACGAATCTTTCTTCCTTCATCAAAAACTGGAAAGCTCTTTATATCGGTGACAAATTGAATGAAATGAGGTGAGCCTGTATTGACGAAAAAATCCTTGTTGAGCCCTTTAACTTCCTTTACATCGCTCATTTTCAAACGAACGTTTCCGTTGGAGAGCAAATCGGCTTCATGCAAGCCATCATAAGCATTGAATTTCGCTTTGCCATTAACAATACCAAGTGACGAAGCCATCTTCACAGCCGCGCGACTACCATTGCCACAAAGGCTTGCAGATCCATCGGCATTGTAATAGATCAAATTAAAATCCAATGATGGGTGTTTCTCCACAAGCATAATTCCATCGGCCCCTACCCCAAACTTGCGATCACAGATCTCCTTGATTTGATCAACCGAAAAAGTGTACACTCCATTGCGGTTGTCAACAATAACAAAATCGTTGCCTGTAGCCTGGTATTTTTTAAAGGGAAATTTCATTTCAAGTTCAGCAACAAAGATTACTTAAAGTTGGTTGCTTTAAAATTCGAGTATTTGGCATTCTTAGGGTCAATCTCAATCGCCTTATTAATATCGGCAAGTGCAAGATCCGTTTGACCAGTGTAAAAATAGGAAGTGCCGCGGTAATAATATGCTTCAGAAAAATCAGGTTTTAGTACAATCGCTTTCGTAAAATCTTTGATGGCATAAGCATCCATTTTTAGTGCGTAGTATGCATTGCCTCTCCAGTAAAAATAATTGTGGCTGCTTGTTCCTGATGGATCCAACTCAATCGACTTACTTATATCCGTAATTGCCTCAGCATAATTCTTGAGATTATATTTGGTAAGACCTCTCCAATAGTAGGCATCGGCTGCCGGCTTGATAGCTATACTCTGATCAAAATCAAGAATTGCTTCATCGTCTTTTAACAGACCATATTTTGAATTGGCTCTGTAGTAAAATGCATCGGAATGTCTTGGATTGATCTCTATTGTCTTAGAAAAAAGTGTTATAGCCGCATCATAACTTTTTGCCGAATAGTTCACCATACCCTGCCAATAATAGGCATCGGCATAATTGGGTTTTAACTCAGCGGCCTTTATAAAATCCTTCAATGCTTCCGCATCCTGAAGGAGGTTGTATTTTACCTTGCCACGATAAAAATAGGCATCGGCATATTCTGGTTTGAGTGTGATACATTGATTAAAATCCCGAATAGCCTCTTGAAATTTCTTTAATGAAAAAAAGGCATTGGCTCGCCAGTAATATGTTTCAGAATCATTCGGCTTTATTGTCAATGCTTTATCATAATCAACGATAGCCTCATTGAATTTGAGAAGATCGTAGTAAGTCTGGCCACGGTAAAAGAAAGCGTCCGCGTATTCCGGTTTTAACTGAATCGCTTTATTGAAACTTTCCAGAGCCTTATCATCCTGCATCAAATCGTAATGAGTTCTTCCCTTCCAATAATAAGCTTCGGCATTGGTAGGGTTTAATGCAATTGCTTTGGCAAAATCAGCCAAGGCCTTATCATCTTGACGAACTAACCGGTGTGCATTTCCCCTCCAATAATAGGCATCTGATGACTTGGGGTTAAGTTGAATAGCCATCGAATAATCTTCGATTGCTTTGTCGTTATCCTTTAGATCATAATAGGCATTACCCCTCACGTAATAGGCATCTGCATAAGCCGGATTCAACTGAATCGCCTTGTTTAATTCTTGAATGGCCTTTTCGTATTTAAGCGCATCGTAAGAGATCTTCCCTTGTGAATAAAATATTTCGGCTTGTACTTTATCTTCTTCAGAAACCTTAACATTCTTTACATCCACCGCGTTGCCTCGCGATTGTGAATTCTGTTTTTGAGAAGTTTCGTTTGAAGCAACGACATCCGATGGTGCATTATTCTTAGATCCTTTTCCCAAATAAAAATCTTCGCCTGTAAGCGATGTTGTTTCCCAAGGAATCTGAGAGCCACCTGATTTATCGCTTACTTCATTTCTTACTTGTTTAAAGACTTGCTCTATAGTGAGCGAAGGATTTCGCATAAACTTAAGCAGAGCACTTGTGTAAAGACCGTTGGATGATTCACCATCTGATGCGGTGCGTCCGGGAGAAGTTGCATAGGCAATCAGCGAACCCTTGGGCGCATCCATCATGGCTAAACCACCGCCACCTGCGCTTCGAGACCAACTGCGAGCGAATGGATTGTTTCTGCAAGCATCAAGTACAATTAAATTGATTTTTGTGGCTGCCGCATCCATAAAAGCTAGTACACGGTCTGCCGCAACGCAATCAAATTCAATTTCCTCTTCTGCTTTTAAATCTACCTCGATGGGCACCATGTAGTTTACCCCTTTGGACTGAACCCCATGGCCGGCATAATAAAACAAGCCTACGTCATAATCTTTTAGCTTCGCTCCAAACGCGTTGATGGCTTGCTTCATCTGAGCCTGATTGACATCTTCACTTTCCATAACCTCAAAACCGAGGTTTCGGAGGGAACTGGCAATAGCACGTGCATCGTTAACAGGATTTTTTAATGCACCTGTAAACTGATAGTGAGCATTTCCGATGACCAGCGCCAGTCTTTTTTGGCTTGTCTGAGCTGATCCGTAGAATGAAATAAGTGCAATAAGGCTTACAAGAAAAAGCTTTTTCATGACAACAACTTTAGAAAAGAAAGTTACGGATAAGGAAGTAAAAAAGGAATTACTTTACCTCTTCATAGTCTACATAATCTCCACCCTTAATGGTGCCCCGCTTTTCTTTTTTGGGAGCGGAATCTACCTGGATATTGCCGTCTGGTTTGCGCTGCTGAAAATTTCTATTTCGCTGCGATGGTGCACCTGCCCGGAAGAAAAAACCACTCAATTTTGATAGGATGTAAACGATGAGCGCAAGAATTAAGAGAAACCTAATCATAACGAATTCAACTGTTGAACAAAGGTACTGGTTTCAGCTCATTTTGAAACGAAAAATGAGTTTGCTTATTCTTAGCAAGTTCCCACTTCTTCACATCATCGGTAAAGAAAGAATAAGGATTCTACTTTCGGGCCATAAAAAAAGCCGCTCCAATAAGTTGGAGCGGCTTCCTTTTAAATCTGTCAATTAATTCGATTTCACAGGTGTTGTTGTTGGGGCAACAGGCGTTACACCCAATTTCTTCAACACAAGGTCAGAGATGTTGAACTTGTCATCGCTGTACAAAAGAATATCTCCACCATTTGCCACTTGTGGGTTGATGATGAAAGTGAAACCATTTTCTTTGGCAACATCTTCAATCGCTTTCCCAATTTTTTTGTAAATAGGATCCATCAAATCAGCTTGTTTTTTCTGGAAAGATGACTGTGCATCTTGTTGAAATTTTTGCATGTTCTCCTGTAATCCGGCAAGTTCTCTTTCCTTATCAGCTTTGATTGCATCTGGCGTTGTGGCTGGCATGCCTTGGTAAGCCTTCAACTTGGCCTGATAATCATCATACTTGGCCTTCATCTGATTTTCCAATTGAGCGCCATGGGTTTTCAATTCGCTTTCAATCTTCTTGAATTCAGGTAACTGGCTCATTATATAATCAGACTCAGCATATCCTATTTTCTGCGTGGGGTGATCTTGCGCATTTGTTGTAAAAATCAATCCGCAAAAAAGCGCGACTAACAGTGTTCTCATTTTTAGTTTGGTTTATTATTTTACTTTATCATTAGGGTCTCCTAACCCAAGTTCTTCTAAAACAAAATCCGTGTAATCATGTCGCGGATCTGTATAAATCATTACCAACTCACCAGACTTGTCAAAAACAATTGCCAACCGGTTGGCTTTTGACACTTTACTCACCGCATCAAATACTTTATCCTGCAAAGGTTTAATCAATTCTTGTTTTTTCAAAAAAAACAGTCCGCCAAATCCAAAAACCTTTTTCTGATACTCCTTTAATTCGCTCTCTTTTTTCTTTATTTCATCCTGTTTCTCCTGTCTCATTTCTTCCGTAAGGAGAACTTGCTCGGCTTGGTACATGGCATAAAGGCTAGTTACCTTTTGTTGCATTTCTTCTATTTCCTTTTGCCAGGCTGCAGAATATTGTTCGATCTCGTTCTGGGCCTTTGCATATTCAGGCATTTTGCTCAGAATAAATTCTGAATCGATGTACCCGAACTTCTGTGCAAAGACAAAATTCAGGCCGAAAAAGAACAAAAGGCTGGTTAATACAAGATGTCTCCTCATTTTTATCGGATTTGCTGACCGATGGTAAAGTGAAATTGAGTTCCGCTTTTTGTACTTGTTCCAGGCAAGGTGTCAAATCCATATGCCCAGTTTAAGCCGATCAAGCCAAATGCGGGCATAAATATCCTTGCTCCAAATCCGGCAGATCGGTAAAGATTAAACGGATTAAACTCCTGATAATTATTCCAATTGCCTCCAGCCTCAGTAAATACAAAAGAGTAAACCGTGGCAGCTTGACTTGTTACAACAGGATATCGAAGTTCCATTCCGAATTTGTTGTAAACAATCCCCCCTTCAATTCCATTAGCTGCTTGCGAGCCCCTTCTTGAATAGAGTGGAGGTGTTATTTGGTTATCCGGATAACCACGCAAGCCAATAATATCTTGTCCTAATACAAATGAGTTAAATCCACCAGTAAGACCGGCTCCTCCCATTAAGAATCGCTCAAATGGACCTACTCCGCCAATTTTACTATTGTAGGTTCCGATGTAACCAAAATGCGCCTTCGTTTCAATTACCAGGCTTCGTCCGTCAGGTTTTTTGCTTCCCAAAATCTTGATATAAAACTTTGAATCAAACATCCACTTATGAAGCTCCAGCCAGTGATATCGCGTGTTGATATCGCTGTAATAATCCTTTGATCTGAAGGCTGAATATGGAGGAGTTAAGTCTAAGCTAAGAGAGATCGTTGATCCTGCTGTAGGAAACATTGGATTATCTATGCTATTGCGAGAAAGCGTAGTATTGAGTTTAAAGCTATTAGTGGCGCCAATAGGGGGTAATATGCTTGATGACGATCCAAAATAGTTTTTGTAGTTATAAATCAGGAATGAAAGCGAATGAGTCAATGTGAAATAGTTATCTGGCCATTCGAGCCTACGTCCAAAGCCGAGTGTAATACCGCTTTGCTTTAGAAATGCACTGCTTGCATCGTAGCTAAAAGAAAAGCCACTTCGTCCACTTGGAATTCGAGAGACCGAGTGATTTAAACTAACTGTAAATGAGTTTGGCTTTCGGCCTCCAAGCCAAGGTTCTGAAAACGAAAAATTGTAACTCTGAAATGATTTACCATTGGCCTGCACACTTAGCGATAAGCGCTGCCCATCTCCCACCGGAAGAGGCCTCCATTTTTTTAGATGAGGAACATTGCGGAGCGAAAAATTATTGAACGTTAATCCAACTGTTCCTACAAAACCGTAGTAGCCGCCCCATCCTCCAGATAACTGAACCTGATCATTAGATTGCTCTTCGAGTTTCCAACCTATATTGACTGTTCCGTTACTTGGATTTGGTCTTATATCCGGTTCAATTTTTTGAGCAACAAAATAGCCCATTTGCCCCAGTCGTTGCTGTGTTTGAATAATATCTGCTCGTCTAAATTTTTGACCAGGTATGGTAGTGAGTTCCCTACGTACCACATGCTCGCTTGTACGCTCGTTACCGGCTATTGTCACTTGATCAATAATCGCTTGCTCTCCTTCAAAGATTCGCATCTCCACATCAATGGAGTCCCCGTCAACAGCAACTTCAATTGGATTAACACGGAAAAAAAGATAGCCATCATCCATGTACAAACCGCCAATATCAGCTCCTCCCTTAGGGTTAAAAGTTGTTTTTCTGTCGAGTGCCGATTGACTGTACACGTCTCCCTTTTTGATATCGAGTACCTTGTTCAGTGTAGCCGATGTATAGAGGTAATTTCCTGACCAAGTGATGTTACGGAAATAATATTTTCTCCCCTCGATAAGTTTTATTTTTAAATCGATTGTAGAGTAGCCATGTCTGGAAATTGTGTCTGAAATAATGTCAGCATCTCGAAACCCTTCTGAATTAAGGTAGCTGACCAATTTTTTCTTATCCTCCTCGTATTCCGCCTGTATATACTTGGAACCCTTCAGAAAATTTAATTTTATATTATTATTAATAAATGCCTTTACCTCACGCCAGCTAGTCTGTTTACTTGAATCGATAAACTCTTTAGCCTGACGAGGTTTGAAATTAATGATGCTTGAAAGAATTGCCCTGTGAATGGTGACTTGCGCTCGTTCATGCGTCTTCTTCAGTTTCTTTTTAAGCGTGGCATCCGAGACTCTTACGTTTCCATCAAACGTGATGCTATTAATCTTAACTTTTGACTGAACGTCTACATCGATGCGCAAACGGATTCCTCCCCGATTGAGTGTGTCTTTCTCTTTTACAATTTTTACTTGGGTGTTCAGAAAACCTTTCTTAACAAAATGCTTTTTCACTGCACCTTCGGCATTGCGTATCATCGCTTCTGTTACAATCTTCCCCCTGATCAATCGCATGTCCTCTTTCAATGAGGATTCCTTTCCACGCGATATTCCCGTAAAATAAAAATCAGTAAGTCGCGGACGCTCAGTTAACCGAATAGTGAGATAAACATTTGTCCCTTCAATACGATCAGCTGTAATCGCCACATCTCCCACAAGACCGTGCTTCCAAAGTTTGCGAACAGCGGTTGATGTAGCTGTGCTGGGTATTTTTATTTTATCACCAATCTTCAATCCCGTAAGTGAAATCATGGCGTTTTTATCGAGTATGTTTAACCCGACAACCTCAATACCAGCAATGGTGTACTCGACTGGGCTTGCATAGTTCAGCCCTGAGGGTTGTTGAGGTAGTTGAACAGTTCCTCGTTTGTTCTTACTACGGAATTGAGCTTGCGCTGCAGAAAATAACAATGATATACAGAACGCAGTCAGTAAAATCCTCTTCATGAATTCAAGCTATTGGGGTCAACACTTTTCCAAATCTTCTCTCTCTTTTTTGGTAGGCACAAATGGCTTCATAGAGATCTTCTTTCCTGAAATCAGGCCAGAGTTTAGGGGTAATATACAATTCGGTATACGCAATTTGCCAAAGCAAAAAATTACTTACCCGCATTTCGCCACTGGTACGGATGAGTAACTCAGGATCAGGTACACCGTTCGTTTCTAGATTTTGTTCAATCATTTTTTCGTTCACTTCTTCAGGAAGGATTAGTCCCTTCTTTACTTGTTCAGCAATTGTTCTCGCTGCCTTTGCAATCTCTGCGCGACCACTGTAACTCAAAGCTAATTGTAAAGTAAGGCCTGTATTATTCTTGGCAGTATCCATTGCTTCCATCAAATTCGATTGACAAATTTTCGGAAGGCTGCTCATATCCCCAATAATTTTCAATCTCACCTGATTTTCCACAAGGGTCTTAATTTCCTTTTGAAGTGTATTTACCAGCAACTCCATTAAACCATCTACTTCCTCTTTGGGTCTCCCCCAGTTTTCTGTACTGAATGCGTAAAGGGTAAGAAACTTCACTCCAAGTTCCCCACAGCCTTCAGTTATTTCACGCACCGATTGCACAGCACTACGATGACCGAAAATGCGTGCTGCTCCTTTCTGTTTTGCCCATCTTCCATTGCCGTCCATGATAACAGCAATATGTTTTGGTAAATTATTAGGATCTATATTTTCTTTTAGACTGGCCACAAGGGTGCAAAAGTAGCCATTTTTATTTATTCAGCTCGCTATTTTCAAAGGCTATGAATGAAGATGCTTTTCAGGCTAAAAAAGTTTTCTATAGGGGCTTGTGGGGCAGGGAATATCATAAAAAGTGTACGTGAGAGAAATACCTGTAAAAAAATAGTTGTCGTAATCATTAGGGTTGCCGTACTGATAACTTTTGTTTGAAGTGCTGCCACCTGAGGTATTATCTAAATAATCGAAAAAAGTTTTTCGCATTCCTATCTCAAATGAGATATAGTACTTCGGATTAAGTACATACTTCACCCCGGCTCCAAAGGGAAACGAGATTTGAACGTTGCTGTACTGAGCTGTCTTCTTTGCATTGCCTGAAATGCCAAAAAGCCCCACTCCGGCAAAAAGGTATGGAGTAAAACGCAGCCTTCTTGAATCATTACGCCAATCGAGAAAATGATATTCGAAAGCACCCGAAAGTTCCATCAGGAAAATATTAAATGATGCGTTCCGTTTTATGGAAAAGGAATCGATTGGATTATGCTTGTCACTTGCTGCTAATTGACCCGCAGTTAAAGAAGTTCTAAAGCTTATTACCCGGCTGATGTTAGATCGGTAAAAAACGGTAGCTGCGGGTTTTGAGGTTGTAAGGTCATAAGTACGAACCAGATCTCCCGTGTAGTTGAACACACCAAGCCCCAAACCAATTTCCGAGTTTTGATAAATCTGGGCTTGAAGGCTGACTGAAACTAAGTAGAAAGTTCCTGCCAACAAAAATATCAGCAGACGGGACATGGGCTATTATCTGAATTTAGCTCTGTGAAAAGTAGCTCCCAAGATGTACGTGATCTTGAACGAAGTGACCATATAGATGTCGCGGCTACCCTTATTACCACGCACATTTGTTTTAAACTCACTCCCATAACCATTAACTACATTATATGTTTTCCCATCTCTGCCTACATACGAGGAGGCAGGCGTGGCAACCTCATTTGTACGATAAGACATAGCTTGGGCTAATGGATCCGTAATTGCCCCAAGATCTACATAGTTCCTGCTCACATCATCCAAGTAATCCGTGAATGTGTATCTAAAGCCTATATCCGCCCAAAAGTCAAGTACTTCGTTAATTCTAAAACGTGCTCCAACTCCAAATGGTATTGCAATTTGAAACATACTATAAGGTTTTATTCCAGAATTGACATCTCCAGATTGTAAAGTGGAGTGCTGGCCCTCTGTGCCGAGCGAGCGCAGGTCAACCCATTTTCCTTCCATATTTGTCGGGGTGACACCATCTAAATAGAATTTAGGTGCTTGGGCTTGAGGATTGCTTAAGAATGCTGCAAAACCAATAAATGCATAGGGAGTCCATTTTACCCGGCTAATGTAGGTACCATCATTTTCAAATAAGTCAAATATTGCCGTTATCGAAAGTTCCTTTACCCGATTTCGGAATGAAAGGTTTCTCAATTTACGGGCACTGCCATCAAAACCTCCTTTTGCCGATTCAGCATCAGCACCTTTCAAAGTTCCATACATGAATTGACCAACAAGAGTATAGCGAGGACCAAAACGATGGAAGAAAGAAATACCAATACCCGGTCTTGTAAATGAAATATCTGTGCTGAATTTGCTTGGCAGAGGCGAAAGATCTCCGTAATAATTTATTGCATTTAAAGAGAAGCCCACGCCTGAATAAACGTGTTCACGACTAAATTTTTTCTTGCCGGTGTAGGAGGCAATACGTTTGTTGTTTTTTTTGATAGTCCGTCTATTAAACTGACCCATTGAATCAATTGATAGGGACAGCATTACCATCATTGTGAGTAACCCAAAAAATAACTTCCTCATAATAATTGAGATATAGACAAGTGGCAAAGGTACTAAAGTAATGAAGAATTTTTTAATTCACCATGCAATAAGTTGTTTTTAAGGGGATTACCCTAATTTCTGATGTCGAGACCCCAATTCAGTTTTTGCCGGAGTGTATTGAAATAATGCTGTCCATGGAGCTGGACCAATTTCACATGAAATCGCTCTTTCTTGATTTTCAATTTCACGGATTCATCTATCGTTTCGAAACGCGAATCCAATGAAACTAAATATTTTTTACTCCGGCCTTCAATTTGAAAAGTAATTTCGGATTTGTCTGATAATACAATCGGTCGTGTACCAAGATTATGTGGGCTTACCGGAGTAATAATAAAGCTTTCTGATTCTGGGTAAACTAATGGGCCTCCGCAACTCAACGAATAGCCTGTTGATCCTGTAGGGGTAGAAACAATAACTCCGTCTGACCAATACGAGTTAAGCAATTGTCCATCAACAAAGACATGTACCGTAATCATTGCTGATGTGTCCTTTTTAATGATCGTAAAATCATTCAAAGCAAAATTGAGTTTACCAAAAAGAGGAGGAGATGAAATCAATTTTAAAACGGTACGGGTATCTATGGTGTAATTTCCTTTCACCAATGAATTGATGGCAGCTTCTGAATCTTCGCGGCTATTGGTAGCTAGAAATCCTAAACGGCCAGTATTGATGCCAAGAATCGGCACTTCTGCTTTGCCTATATAAGTGACCGACTCCAACATGGTTCCGTCACCGCCCAGCGAAAGAAAAAAATCAAGGTTGCGAAGACTCACGCCATGATCAAAAATCTTAAGCTTAAAGTCGTTGATGTGCGGGGTCTTTACTTGCCGCAAAAACTTGTCGGTAACCCAAGTTTCTATTTTGTGCTCCTGAAGAGCGCTCAAAATTTTTAATACAAACCGTGATGATTTATTCTGAAAGTCTTTGCCGTGTATGCCAATGCGCATGCGTAAGACTTAGGGTTACATGTCTAGGTATTTCAAAAGCATATCGAGTCGATCTTGTTCGCCCGAAGAAGAGATAACTGTTTCCTGATAGCGACCAATAACCCGATAGCCGAACCGCTCGAGCGTTGCTACAATGCGAGACAAATCCAACTGATTTATTTTCAGGGTGATTTTTATTTTGCCCCTGTCAAGCGGATCTTCTATCATGATACTACTGATCACTTTAGCGTTATTCTCCTCTACGTAGCGGCTAATCTCAGCTAAGGAGTAATCGATCAAATCCATTGACAGTACCAAAACTCCTCCAGGCATTTGAACTGCCGCGGTTTGTGCAAACGAACTCATAATGTCTTGCACAGTAATAACGCCAGCATACTTTCCATTCTCATCAACCACACAAACCATTTGTAATTTGTGGTGGGCAGCCGTTTTCAAAATGTCATAGAAATGTGAGTCGAGAGGAACCTGGCAATCCTTGCCAACCAATTCGAAATGAGAGAGATTTTGTTCAATCTCATTTGATTCAAGAATGATCTCTTCAGAGATAAATCCCTTTAACTCTCCCTTATCAACAACGGGTAAATAATTACAACGAAACTCTTCCATCCACACAATGGCTTTGTGTGCATCATCCGTCACTTTGAGTGGCGGAATCATGTGGTTGATGAGCTCTTCGGCAATCATTCTAGTTCTTTCTCACTAAAAAATCTTCCACCAGTTGATTGAATTTGGACGGATGTTCCATCATCGGTGCATGGCAACATTTGTCAATAAACTTCAATTCCGAATCTGGAATCAATCTGTTGAATTCATGCGCTACCATGGGTGGCGTAATTGTATCGTTTAATCCCCAAATCAGTAAAGTGGGAACCTTAATATTTGGTAATTCCTCCGCTAAATTATTTCGTTGGGCGGATTTGGCGATTGCAACGATGCGCATGCACTTGGGGATGCTCTTTGTAGTCTCAAAAACTTCATCTACTAATTCCTTCGAAGCTACAGTGGGATCGTAAAAAGTATAGGCTACACGCTCACGAATGTAATCGTAACTCCCTCTGCGCGGATAGGAACCGCCCATCGTATTCTCGAATAGCCCCGAGCTACCGGTGAGCACAAGCTTGGCAACTTTTGATGGGTTATTCAGCGTATACAGAATCCCAACATGACCACCCAAGGAATTGCCCATGATAATCATATTATCTAGATTCATCATCACAACAAATCGCTCTGTGAATTCACGGAGGCCCACGAGTCCTGCTTCCTTGATCGGCATTTCATAAATGGGAAGCATCGGTATCACTACACGAAGATGTTTGGCGTAATGGGAAACAACTTCTTCCCAATTGCTGAGGGCACCAAATAGTCCATGCAACAACATCAGCACAGGACCTTTGCCTTCATCTACATATTTAAATCCATCTTTTTCCCGCACGCTCAACGCCATAGATCTGCAAATTTCTGATAAGTAAGCAAAAAAAACTGAACCTTAGAACCGCTTGAAGGTTTCTTTGAAAAAAGGAAGAAATCCGGCAAAGAATTCTGAGACAGATTTGGCAAAAACCAATGTTTTGGGATAAAGCCACGAACCTTGAGTCCAGTTACCAGGAAATCTCGCATCTATTTTCTCGGCAAGCCAAAGCACCACACTCGCACAAAACGCATATTTAATCAATCCTAAAATAGCACCGGCAATTGAATCCACTCTGCCAAGAAAAGTGTCATCCATTAAGTGCTTGATTCGATTACCAATGAAAATCACTGCTATCACAACCAAAATAAAAATAATGAAAAAAGAGAGGTAAGGCAGAAAAGCGGTGTCAGCATTAAATTCTTTATGCAAGTATTCCATTCCCCAGCCCATCAACTTAAATCCCACCAATACGCCTAGTATTAATGCGGCTACAAAAAAAAGTTCCGCCAGAAAACCACGTTTATACCCCAAGTAAGCTCCTAAAATAAGTAGCAAGGAAAGAACGATATCAACTTTACTCAAGACGCAAGAAGTTTTTTAGTTAGCTCAGAAATTACTTTTCCATCAGCTTGACCTGCTAATTGTTTGGTGGCTGTGCCCATTACTTTACCCATGTCTTGCGGGCCCTTGGCACCCACTTGATTGATAATAGTTTTCAGAATCGATTCAATCTCTTCATTAGAAAGTTGTTTCGGCAAATAACGACTGATGATTTCCAGCTGAAACAATTCGCGCTTAGCCAAGTCATCCCTATTTTCTTTTTGAAAAATCTCTGCTGACTCTTTACGTTGTTTCGCTGCTTTCATTAATATTTTCCCTTCTGCTTCAGAAGATATTTCTGCTGTAACTCCTTTTTCTGTTTCAGCAAGTAAGATCATAGACTTGATGCTACGCAATGCTTCCAGCTCTTCTTTGTTCTTGGCGAGCATAGCGCTTTTAATATCGCTGTCAATTTTTTGTTTCAGGCTCATGGTGTTTTGGTAAATTTGTTCTCGCGAAATTAATCGTAATGACTTCGTAGGACAAGTACAAATAAAAATAATGACACGTCTCTCGGTAAACATCAATAAGATTGCAACACTTCGCAACGCGCGTGGTGGCAATAATCCCAATGTGATTCAAGCAGCAATGGATTGCGAGCGCTTCGGTGCGCAAGGAATTACCGTTCATCCAAGGCCCGATGAGCGGCACATTCGCTTCAGTGACGTGATTGAATTAAAGAAAGTCGTTACCACCGAATTTAATATTGAAGGTTATCCGGATGAGCGCTATCTCAAGCTTGTCAAAGAAGTTAAACCGGCACAAGCCACGCTCGTGCCTGACAAACCTGATGCAATTACTTCGAATGCGGGATGGGATACCATCAAGAATGAAAAGTTTCTTCAAGAGATTATTTCAGAGTTAAAAAAAACAGGAGTACGTGTTTCTGTTTTCGTTGACCCGGAAATAAAAATGGTGGAGGGTGCAAAGAAAGTAGGTGCCGATCGAATTGAATTTTATACTGAATCATACGCATCTCATTTCCATGCTGATAAGTTGAAGGCGATAAAACCATATGTCGAGTCCGGAAAAATTGCTCATCAAATTGGTTTGGGCATTAATGCTGGTCACGATCTTGATTTGAATAACCTTAAATTCCTTAAAGATTCGATTCCTCACTTAGATGAAGTTTCGATTGGACATGCTTTAATATGCGATGCGCTCTATTTAGGACTTGAGAATACCATTCAATTGTATTTGAAACAGCTGATGTAACTGTTAATTTTTGTCAAACAGCAGACGTAAATCGAATTAGCGTCAACTTAATTCTATTTCACTTCGTTATTTTAGCACCTTCATAAAATCTGAACTCATGCGTTTAAAGTTTCTGCTCAATGTTTTACTGTTTTTTGTTGGATCGACTTTCTCTTTCGCACAAATACTAAAGCCAGCTAAATGGACTCATGAACCATCCACCAAAGAAGCAAAGGCTGGGGATGAGATCACGCTAATTTTCAAAGCGAATATTGACCCCGGCTGGTATTTGTATTCATCTGAATTTCCCTGTGAAGACGGGCCGATTAAAATGTCGTTTGATTTTCTTCCTGACAAAAGTTATTCACTGGTTGGCAAAATTGAACCCATCAATCCAATTGATAAACACGACAAGATTTTTGAATGCGATGTAAAAATCTTTAAAGACAGAGCTGAGTTCCGTCAAAAAATAAAGGTGCTTAGTTCACCTCTAAAAATTTCTGGCAGTTATGAATTTCAAGTATGCACCGAAATCACAGGTCAATGTGTACCGGGTGATGGGGAGTTTTCTTTTAACAATATTAAAGTCACAGAATCAGCCTCAAGCTCCAAGCTTCAAGCTTCAAGCTTGCCGCATCAAGAGATCAAAGTCAATCAGACAACTAAAGTAGTAAATCAGGATTCCGCACAACGAACAACCAGCAACGAACAACTAACAACAGTAAAGGGTCCTCAACTTGATCAATCACTTATTAAAACAGATGGAAAGCAAAATTCATTCTTAGGATTTTTCTTGTTGGCATTCTTAGCGGGGCTTGCTGCCTTACTAACTCCGTGTGTCTTCCCTATGATTCCGATGACTGTAAGTTTCTTCACCGGTCGCGGCACAAAGTTTCAAGCATTGATGTATGGGGTTTCGATCGTTGTTATCTACACCATTATTGGTGCAGTGCTCGCTCCGCTGATGGGACCAGAAACAGCTAATCACCTCTCGACAGAGTGGATAACTAATCTGATTTTCTTTTCTGTGTTCATTGTATTCGGTTTGTCTTTCTTAGGATTATTTGAAATCACTTTGCCTAGTTCTATCATTAATAAAGTTGATCAACAAGCTGACAAAGGTGGATTAATGGGCGTGTTCTTTATGGCTTTCACTTTGGTGTTAGTTTCATTTTCTTGCACCGGTCCTTTAGTGGGGAGCATTTTAGTTTCATCAGCAGGCGGAGAATTTTTGAAGCCGATTGTTGGCATGTTTGCATTCTCTCTGGCGTTTGCAATTCCATTTACGCTCTTCGCATTTTTTCCTAACTGGTTGAAGTCGTTGCCCAAGTCAGGCGGATGGCTCAACACTGTGAAAGTGGTTTTAGGTTTTGTAGAGATTGCATTAGCATTTAAGTTTTTGAGTATTGCCGATCAGGCATTCCATTGGAGAATTCTGGATCGCGAAGTCAACCTTGCCATTTGGATTGTGATCTCTACGTTGATCGGAATTTATTTAATGAAAGGATTTCGTATGCCTGGCGATACCGGAAAAGATTCAGAAGATAGAACAGTGAGCATCGGTCGTGTTTCCATGGCGATGATTGTGTTTTCATTTGTCGTTTACTTAATTCCTGGCATGTGGGGAGCGCCTCTCAAAGCACTTGCCGGATACTTGCCTCCGATGTCGACTCATGATTTTGATTTGCTTGCTGCAGATAGAAAAGAAATGCCCAATGAAATTTGCGATGTTCCGAAGTACAATGAGTTTTTACATTTCCCTCATGGAATCAATGGCTACTTCGATTACAAGCAAGCGATAGCGTGTGCGAGACAACAACACAAACCATTGTTCATCGACTTCACCGGTCATGGCTGTACCAATTGCCGCGAAATGGAAGCACGTGTTTGGAGTGATCCGCAAGTATTAAAAAGATTAAAAGAAGATTATGTAGTAGTGGCACTTTATGTCGATGATAAGACGGAATTACCGGAAAGCGAGTGGTATACGTCAACGTATGACAACAAAATGAAGAAGACGATTGGCAAACAAAATGCAGATTTGCAGATCACCAATCTGAACAACAATGCTCAGCCATTTTATATTTTAGTGGGTCAGGACGAAAAGGTTTTGGTGTCGCCAAAGCCGTATGATCTCAGCGTTGATCATTTTGTAAAATTCCTTGATGAGGGCAAACAGAAGTTCAAATCGCTGTTTAACTGAAATTTTTCAGTTAAACTTGCAGTGATTTTAAACAAACCGAGTTGGCTTCGCCAAAAAAAATTCTCATCATCTCAGGATCTGCTCTGCTACTAATTGTAGTTGCGTTTGTTCTTCTCATCTATACTTCAGTCTTTAATCGAACCGGTGACTACGAAACCGCTATTGACTCTTCCCAATTAGTGACGATCGAAAAGCCAGTATACAAATACGGAATGCTGGTGAATGGAATGGAGGTAAAAGAAAGTTACGTGAAGCGCAACCAGCGCTTTGCCGACTTGTTTGAAGGAAGCTTTGTGAACCCTGAAGTCAGGAAGCAACTTACTTTGCTTCCAAAAGATGTTTTCAATTTCAAAAAAATTGCTTCATCTAAAAAGTATGCGTTGATCCATCAGACCGATTCGCTGAAAACAGCTGTAGCACTAGTCTATGAACCGAGCCCGATAGAATATGTGATCTTCCATTTAAAGGATTCCCTAATCGTAGAAAACCACGAGCGCGAAATAAAGACGGAAGAGAAATCGGTAACCGGAGTAATTTCAAATTCGCTTTATGAAACGATCGATGCCATGAACATCTCCAATGAACTTACCAATAAGTTTGTGGATGTGTTTGGTTGGCAAGTTGATTTTCAGCATTTACAAAAAGGTGACCGCTTCAAATTGATTTACGAAGAGAACTCTGTGGAAGGACAGCCTTTCAGTATCGGAAAGATTTTGGGAATTTACTTTGAACATTTTGGTCACGGTTATTATGCCTTCCCTTTTGATCAGGGAGAAGGAGTTGACTTTTTCGATGAAGGAGGAAAAAGTTTACGCAAAGCATTATTAAAGTATCCAATTGAGTTTACAAGAATTAGTTCTCGCTATTCATTTAATCGTTTTCATCCGGTAGCTAAAGTATTCAGGGCACATTTGGGCACCGACTTTGCGGCAGCAACGGGCACACCCATTCGCTCAGTAGGCGATGGTGTAGTGCTCGAGGCACAGTACACCGCCAACAACGGAAATTATGTGAAGATCCGGCATAATGGTACTTACACCACAGGCTACCTTCACATGTCTAAAATTGCATCCGGAATTTACGCGGGCACACATGTGAAGCAAGGGCAAACGATTGGCTTCGTAGGAAGTACTGGATTAGCCACAGGCCCGCATCTGTGTTATCGCTTCTGGCGAAATGGCGTTCAGGTTGATGCTTTGCGCGTAGAGCTGCCTCCTTCTATGCCGGTTGATAAAAAGAAATGGAAACAATTTGATGAGGTAATGGTGTTAACCACCTTGAAGTTACAATCCATTCCTTTTGAGAATGAACCTGTAATCGTGACTTCACGATAGGCGCTTTTCAATCTGATTTTTAAACGCGTTATTTACTGTTACTTCTTTTGCAACAGATATGTCTTTCGGAAATGTGAAGATCGGGTCTTTCGTCCTCTTGTTGCTTTTCTCTTTCACCAGTTTTGCTCAACAGAAAGTCGGGTTGGTTCTTAGCGGAGGTGCAGCCAAGGGTATTGCCCACATTGGTGTGCTCAAAGCGCTCGAAGAAAATGAAATCCCGATAGACTATATAGTTGGCACATCGATGGGGGGGATCGTAGGCGGATGTTATGCTGCAGGAATGAGCCCTTCGCAGATTGAAGCCATCATGACCTCAAAATCATTTCTCGATTGGGTGAACGGTCGCATTGAAGAGAAAAATAAATACTTCTATTACAAAAAAGACGATGAGCCTTCATTTCTAAAATTGAATCTCTCGCTCGACTCCACTTTTAATGTTTTCTTCAACACAAGCATTGCCAATGATCTCTCGCTAAATTTTGCATTAACCGAAACACTTGCTCAGCCTTCATCTGTATCAAAAAATAATTTCGATAGCCTTTTTGTTCCTCTGCGAATCATGGCTGCCGATATTTTTACTCAAACTCAGGTAGAGTTAAAAGATGGTGTTTTAAGTGATGCTTTGCGTGCCACACAAACTGCCCCGTTTTTTTTCAATCCAATAAGAGTAAATGGAAAATATCTTTTTGACGGAGGTATTTATAATAACTTTCCCGTAGATGTGCTTCAAAAAGATTTTAAACCGGATGTAATCATCGGATGCAATGTTTCTTCAAAAGTGTATGATCAGTACCCTTACGGTGAAGATGAAAAGATGATTTCTCGGTCACTGCTTTACATGCTGCTCGACAAATCCGATCCTGGAAAAATCCCGAAGAACGGAATTTATATCCAGCCAAATTTAAAAGGGTTTACTGCATTTGATTTTGGAATGGCCAAGGCAATGATTGATAGTGGCTATAATCAAACGATGCGGCAAATGAAGGAGATCAAGGCTAAGGTTGCCAACCGAAGAACGTGCGAAACAGTTGCCGAGGCTCGAAATCATTTTAACGATAGATCTATACCCATCAAAGTCAACGAAATCACTTTCGATGGATTCGATCGTGGTCAGCAAAAGTATCTCAATCGTTTTTTTAAAAATGGGAAACGCCCACTTTACTATCGCGACATCGAGAGAGGATATTTTCAATTAGTGTCTGAAGAGTACTTTAATAATGTGTATCCTAGTTTTAAGTTTAACACCACAACCAAGGATTACAGTTTCAGGCTTGCGCGCAGGCAGCCAAATAATTTTCAGGTTGATTTTGGTGGCGTGATTGCCTCACGGAACATTAGCAACATCTATCTCGGGTTGAATTATTATTCCTTTCGTCAAGTACTGACGCATGCTCAAATTAATATAGCCACTGGTGATTTTTATAAATCACTTCAGCTGAAAACGCGATTTGACATTCCGTCTCTCGGAAGATTCTATTTAGAGCCAGAGGCAACGTTCAATATTTGGAATTTTTTTCAGGGCAATGATATTCTGGCAAGAAAATATTCACCAACTGTTCTCACCCGAATTGATCGTAAATATGGAGCCGCTCTTGGCATACCCGTGGCGCGGCAAATCAAGGCTTTCATCAATGGAGCATACATCGTCAACAACGATCAGTTCATTGATAAAAATGTTCTTGTCTCAACTGATACCTTAGATCAGTTGACTATTTCGGGTACTCGCCTTGGCTTTGGTATCCTATATAATACACTCAACAGAAAACAATATCCAAATCAAGGAAGATCGTTCTCGGTTTTCTCCAATTATTTTTCTTTGCTCGAAGAATACAAGCCTGGAAATACTTCATTAAACCAAGTTTCATTGCGTAATGGTCGCAGGTGGTTTCAGCTGAAAATATCACTCGATCAATATTTCCGAAAGGGAATTTTCAGTACAGGTTATTTACTTGAAGGGGTGTTTTCAAATCAACCTACATTTTCAAATTATTTCGGTACTATTATCAATGCGCCCGCATTTAATCCTTTGCAAGACAGTAGAACATTACTGTTGCAAAATTTTAGAGCGTTCAACTATGTTGCGGGAGGGGTGAGAAATATTTTCTCCATTCGAAAGAAACTCGATCTTCGTTTCGAGGCCTATGTCTTCAAACCATTGCAATCAATTGCTGAAGATGCCACGCAGCATGCAAAGATTGAAGAGCTGATTCAACAAGTATATTTTGCAGGTATGGCCAATTTGGTCTTCCATAGTACTGTCGGTCCAGTAAGCTTGAGTTTAAATTATTATGATGACCGAAATCGGCAGTTGGCAGTACTTTTGCACGTAGGTTTTTTGCTTTTCAATAAAACTTCACTGGAGTAAAATCGATCTCCGGCAATAGAATCACGCTTTGTGAGGTTGTTGTTCCTTTCGATGATGTACTTTTTCATGCTTTTTATTTTTTTAATTATGTTTATCCCTTAATTTACTTCGAACCTTTACTCCCATGAATAGATTTTCCCGAATTGCTATTTTAATGGTCATGCCTTTTTTCGCCTCTGGCCAGACTGTTCAATGGGCAACAAAGGTTATTGAGTTCTCTTCTGAGCTTACACCTCTTCAATATGCTGCATCACAAGCGTTAGGCAAACCAAACGTACTTCCAGCTGCAGGTCAAAACCCAAATGGATGGACTCCAGACAAACCAAAACGCTCTGAGTTTATCAAGTTAGGCTACTCCAATCCCGCTCAAATCCGACAAATAGCAATTGCTGAGTCCTTAAATCCAGGCTCGTTGTACAAAATATATATCTATGATGAAGCTGGTAAAGAGCATTTGATCAACACCTTCATTCCGCAGGCAGTAGCGTTGCAGGGCCGAATGCTTAACGTTTTTATGGAAAGAACTCCATTCAAAGTTGCTGCTGTAAAGCTTGAATTTGATGGCAAAGTATTATCTGATTATTTTTCGATTGATGCCGTTGCTATTTCAGATTCTAATTATCCCATCATTGCCGACATTGTAAAGCCTGAACTCCTTGCGAGTGGTCTGTTGATTGAACGCCTCGACAAAAATGTCAATAGCGAATACAACGATTATAATGCATTGCTATCGCCAGATGGTAAGACACTTTACTTTAGCAGGCAGGGTCATCCAGACAATGTTGGTGGCGTTAAAGACCGGGAGGATATTTGGTTTTCAGAGATGGGCCCTGACGGTAAGTGGTCTCTCGCAAAAAATGCAGGCCCGCAATTAAATAACGCTTATCCCAATTTTGTGAACTCCGTAACATCTGCCACGCCAGATGGAAAAGCGGTTCTTCTTGTTCTGGGGAACCAATACAAAGACAATGGAAAAATGACTGCCGGTGTCTCTGTGAGTAACAACATTGGAGGCAAGTGGACTAAACCAAAATCTTTAATTATTAAGAATAACTATAACTACAGCGATAAGGCACATTACTTCTTATCAAATACACAAAAAGTAATGCTAATGTCTGTCGATCGTGAAGATACCAAGGGTGGACGAGACCTTTATGTAAGCTTCGCTCAAAACGATAGCACCTGGACAGAGCCATTAAACTTAGGCTCCATGATAAATTCTGCTGGCGAAGAAGTGACTCCATTCTTAGCATCGGATGATAAAACACTTTACTATTCATCGAATGGATTTAGCGGATATGGGGGAAATGATGTTTACGTTTCGAAAAGATTAGATGATACCTGGACCAATTGGTCAGAGCCAAAGAACATGGGCCCGGAAATCAATTCTAAAACAGACGACATGTTTTTTAATATCCCATCCACCAGCGACTTCGCGTATTACTCTCGGGCCATAACTCCTGAAAACTTTGACATCTTCCGGGTGAAGATGCCATTCTATAAGAATCCAGAACCTGTTATCGTTGTGAAAGGAAAACTTATCGATGCAAAAACAGGAAAGCCAATTGGAGCTAAAATCATTTATGAGAGATTACCTGACGGAAAAGAAGTTGGCAAAACTTACTCTGATCCTGAGACTGGTGAATACGAAATTCATCTTCCCGGAGGATACCTCTATGGAATTCGTGCAGAAGCAAAAGATCACATCTCTGAGCATCAGAATCTTGACTTAAGAAATTACAAGGAATCAGGAACTGTTACTGAAAACTTGCAACTACAACCGGTTAAACCAGCTGATGTTGAAATTGCAACGATTAAAGCAGCTCCAGTTGAAGAGAATGCAAAAATCACACTCAACAATATTTTCTTCGACTTTGATAAATCAGATTTGAAAGAAGAATCATTCCCGGAACTTAATCGTCTCGCTGATTTGATGAAAGAGAAAGCCACTATGCAAGTTGAGATTGCCGGGCACACAGATGAAGTAGGAACCGAAGAATACAATATGGGGCTGTCGGAAAGAAGAGCAAGAGCTGTTGCAACTTATATGGAAGGAAGAGGAGTTAGCAAAGAGCGCGTTGCCGTTGCTTTCTTTGGCGAATCACAGCCCATTGATAAATCTCATACCAAAGCAGGTTATGCTAAAAACAGAAGAGTTGAGTTTAAAATTGTAAAGATGTAGGAACATGAAAAACAACAGCACTTATTTCATTTTTCTGATCTTTTTGTTTGGCTGTCTTGCGGCTCAGGCGCAGACTGATACGCTCATCTACGCTCAAGGCAAAATCACTAGTGCAACCACTAAAGAGCCTGTTGTTGCAAAAATCACTTACCAGAGCGAGCCCTATGGAAGTAAAATAGGCTTCTTAACCGGCAGCTCATTTAATTTTGCCTTGTTCGACAATGATAAATACTCCATCACTGTAGAGGCACCTGGCTACGCAAAAGCTAAATACATGCTTGATCCGGCTCAGGCAAACGACAGCCGAAAAGTGATTAAAGATATTGAACTTGGCTTACCTATTAGCGCTGCAAAAGAAGCTGAGGTAACACGAACTGTTGGCAAAGTAATGCGACTTGATAACCTGATTTTTGCAGCAAGTACATCTAAGATTGAATCCTCTTCGCACAAAGAATTAGATGAAGTGGTGAAAATGCTTAAAGACAATCCGAATATGGTCATTCAGTTAGAGGGTCACACAGATATTATCGGTGTGCCTGCGTTGAATATGAAGCTCTCACAAGAGCGTGTTGATGCCGTTAAAAACTATCTCGTAAGTAAAGGCGGAGATAAATCGCGTATCAAAACAAGAGCATTTGGAGGAACCCAACCTCTTTCAAGGGAGAATACCGAAGAAGCCCACAAGCTAAACCGAAGGGTGGAGTTGAGGGTACTGCAAAACTAGTTTTTATCGAGAGGCAATTGTGTGCGATGACGATTGCTGCTGGTGCGCTTGAATTAAAACGCTGAGTTTTTCTTTCTCTGACTTACCAAGTTGACTGATTTCTATCGAATGAAGTAATATTGGTATAAAGAATTCAATTCTTTCGTTGTCATAAATTTTCCATGCTTGCTCTAAATACTGACAGCATTGATTCAACTCGTTTTTGTTGAAAGCCTCTACAGCTCGGTTGAAAAATAGTAAGCCTGGCAATTGCTGCGAATTCAGCTGATGAAATATTCTAATTCTTGAAAGGTAAAGTTCCGTAGTCGAAGCATTTGATCTTGTCTGCTGATACTTAGAAACCTTTTCATCAATTGCCTTCCTGTTTCGCACAAAGCCATTAATTCGATCGGTAGTTTCAAGTAAAACTTCTCCGCGATCAGTCTGAACCGTAAGAAAAATATGGTAGTTGGTCTCAAAGATTTTGTAAGGAATTCTCAATTCATCTAAGGCCTTCGCGAAAAAATAAGTACCGCTTAAACAATCATAATTGCCATTTTTAAAAATGTCATCCACCTGTGAGTAAGCGACATAATTTTTGAGAAATTTCGTGTGTGCCTGGTAGAACAACTTCCTCACTACTTTAAAGTCAGAATTCCCTTTGGCTTTAAGCGATGAAACGAAGGGAGAGAAATTATTACTGAATTCACGGATTGCTAAATCATTTGTGGAAAGACCATCTTGAGCAAGACAGCTTATTTGGAAAACCAACCCACAAAACACCAATGTCAGAACTCTCATGTTAAGCCGGTGTTAACAGTTAATTAATTGAAATTAACATGTGGGTAATATAAAAGCAAGGGCTTGTGAAAAAGATAACATCAGACTCCCTCAAAAAATGGCTTACCTTTCTCCAAAAAAAGGACCATGATTGCCGAAGCTTCAATCGATTTCCAGCGCCTTGTAGACACTTTTGAAAAGCAGAAAAAAAGAAGTCTTTTACTCCGCTCAGAGTCTCTCGCAGATCGCAAAAAAAGACTCCGGGGCTTTGAGGTTTTTTTAATAAAGAATCGTGATCGAATAGCAGAAGCTGTTAACAACGATTTCAAAAAACCAGGAACAGAATCCGATGTCTCCGAGCTATATCCCGTTCTCACCGAAATACGCCATGCTCTTGCTCATTTAGATGAATGGGCCCTACCACAAAAAATTGACGCACCAATCACTTACTTAGGAACTCGCTCCGAAGTTAGATATGAGCCGAAAGGGGTCTGCCTCATTATCGCCCCCTGGAATTTTCCTATCAACCTGTGTTTTGGGCCATTGATTTCATGTCTGGCTGCCGGCAACACTGCAATCATCAAACCCTCCGAGCTCACACCTTTTACTTCGAAATTGATAGCAGCGTTAGTGAAAGAATTTTTTGAAGAAGATTTGGTAACTGTAGTGGAAGGTGGGCAACAAGTTGCTGAGCAATTACTGGAACTTTCTTTCGATCACATCTTTTTCACGGGCAGCCCTAGTGTTGGCAAAGTGGTGATGAGAGCTGCTGCCGAAAATTTAACTTCCGTCACGCTAGAGCTGGGCGGAAAATCGCCTGTAATTATTGATGCGTCAGCAAACATTAATGACACAGCGAAACGAATTGCTTTTGGTAAGTTTTTGAACAATGGGCAAACCTGCATTGCGCCCGATTATGTTTTGATAGAAGAGTCCGTTCAGCAAAAATTTATTGATGCTTTAAAAAGTCAAATTCAAAAAATGTTCGGTCAGAATGGAAATTTGACGGAAGAATCGTCAAACTATGGACGCATTGTAAATCGCAGGCACTTTGATCGGCTCAATAAGATCATTAGAGATGCTATTGACAAAGGAGCGAAAGTTGAGCTGTCGGGACCCGTAAATTCTGCAACAAATTTTATTCATCCGGTAATCCTTACCAACGTTGCGCCCAACAGTTCGGTCATGCAAGACGAAATTTTTGGACCTATACTTCCTGTGGTTCCTTTCAAAACCGTTGAGCAAGTGACTTACCTTGTCAACGGAAAAACGAAACCATTGGCCTTGTATATCTTCAGTAGCCGAAAATCATTTCAAGAAAAAATTCTTTCTGAAACCTCTGCCGGCTCAGTGGGTATAAATGAATGTGTGCTTCAATTCACACATCCCAATTTGCCTTTTGGAGGAGTAAATACTAGTGGGATAGGTAAATCACACGGACGTTACGGATTTCTTGCTTTCTCCAACGAAAAACCTGTATTGAAGCAAAAGAGCGGGTTTGCAATGTCTTACATGCTTCATCCACCGTATACAAATCTTCGAAAAAAGCTAGTCGGTCTCATGCTTAAATGGTTTTGAAATAACTCACCGTTGTTTCACGGAAAATCATCGGTAGCCACGCTGCCATTTGTTATTTTTGTAATCCTAAATTTCTGACATATGAAAATTGTTAAAAAGATTCTTATTGGTCTATCCGCGTTTATTGGCTTGCTGATTGTCGCTGCCATTGTATTGCCTATCATTTTTAAAGGCAAGATCAAAGAAATGGTTGATCAGGAAATTGCCAAGACGGTCAATGCTGATGTGGTCTTTGATGTCGACAATTTTAGCCTTTCTGTTTTCAAGAATTTCCCGAACATCACGGTTGAGGTGAAGGAGCTCGGTGTTTTCAACCGTGCGCCATTTGAAGGAGTCCATTTATTTGTTGTTGATCGTTTCGATCTAGAAGTGAATTTGAAAGATGTTCTCTTTGGAGATCAGCTTCGGGTGAAGGGAATTACATTGGTGCGCCCTCAAATCAACGTAAAAGTCTTAAAAGACGGTCGTGCTAATTACGACATCACGTATCCGTCAACTGACACTGTTAAAAAATCAGAAGAACCCTCCAAGTTTTCATTCGCCATTGATCGCTGGAGCATTGAAAAAGCCGAGGTAGTTTACGATGACGAAACCATGCCCATTTATTTATCTATCGGAGGCTTAAATCATTCGGGCAGTGGCAACTTCAACGACCAGCAATTTGATCTTACTACAAAAACAACTGTCGATTCTGTGACACTTAAATACGGAGGAGCAGAATACCTCACCAACAAGCGCGCAGCAATTGATGCCATCATCGGCATTAGCGAGAACTACACCAAATACACTTTCAAACAAAACCTTGCCAAGCTAAATGACTTTGGCCTTGGATTCGATGGTTGGTTTAAAATGAATGAAAAGGATTTTGGGATGGACATTAATTTTAAAAGCCCTGAAAATTCCTTCAAGAGTATTTTATCACTCGTACCTGGCATGTACTCAAAAGAATTTGATAAAGTTGATACCAAAGGTGAATTATCATTTGGAGGTTTTGTGAAAGGAACCTTCAGCGACAAACAAATGCCCGCGTTCAATCTCGAACTGAAGGTAAAGGATGCCATGTTCAAATATCCATCACTACCGGCAGCAGTCACCAACATTGGAGTGGACTTATTGGTAGATAACAAAACAGGTGTGATCGAAAATACTTTTATCAATTTGAAAAAATTCCATGTGGATTTTGGATCGAACCCTGTTGATGCACATGCCATTGTTGAAAACCTGAAAAATTACAAGATGGATGCGCACGTTAAGGCATCGCTTAACCTTACGGAGATGAGTAAAATGTTCCCTATGGAAGGAATCGAAATGAAAGGAATGTTTGCTGGCGCAATTACTGCAAAAGGTGTTTATGATGCCGTAAAGAAAATTCCGATGAGCGGAAACGCTTCACTCAAAGATTTTCGATTCGCTATGAAATCGTTGCCTTATGTGACCACCATTTCCAATATGGAAGCTGTATTTGATCCTCTCAAGGCTGAATTGAAAAATACTTCCGGAACAATTGGTAAGAGCGATTTCAGTGTGAACGGATCGGTGAGCAATTACATGGAATATGTTTTTGGAAAAGGAACGGTTTCTGGAGTAATGAATTTCAAATCGACTTTGCTTGACCTGAACGAGTTCATGACAGATAGCGCCCCAACCGATAAGAAGGATACTACAAAACTCACCGTGATACCTGTTCCGCAAAACATCGATTTCTTATTGCATTCAGATCTGAAAACAGTGAAGATGATGGATTACACGATTACCAATGCTCTTGGCGATGTGATCGTAAAAGATGGCACAGCCAAAATGAATAACGTAAAGTTTAATATGCTTGAAGGTGCCTTCGTAGTAAATGGAATCTACGACACAAAAGATCTTCAGCATCCGAAATATGACTTTGCCTTGAAAGTAGACAACCTTTCAATTCAAAAGGCAGCGAGTACATTTTCGATCATAAAAACTTATGCGCCCATTGCAGGGATGACACAAGGAAAATTTGGAACAGATTTTAAAGTGAATGGCGAGCTTGGTCAAGATATGATGCCCAAGATGAACACCGTCAATGGAGGCGGCTTGATAAAGATTGCTGAAGCTGCGGTAACCCAATCAAAATTAATTTCTGGTGTAACATCTCTTACCAGCTTGAAAGATGCAGATCAGGTAACCCTTAAAAATGTATTGATGAATGCAGCCATAAAAGATGGCAAACTAGAAGTGCAGCCATTCAATGTTAAGTTTGGAAATTATCCTACTACAATTTCGGGAAGCACTGCGTTAGACGGTGGAATAAATTATGCCTTGAAAATGAAAGTGCCGGCAGGAAAATTGGGCTCACAATTTCAGGGCTTGATTGGCACGAGCAATCCAACTTCAGAAGTACCAGTGAATATTGGAATGGGTGGAACATTTTTAAATCCTAAAATGCAACTGGTGTCGGGCGAGCAAAAGAAGCAGGTAAAAGAAGCAGTGACCAATGTTGCCAAAGACAAAGCTAAAGATGCGGTACAGCAAGCCGTGAAAGGAACTCAGGCACAAAGTCTGGTTAACAATCTTTTAGGTGGAAAAAAAGATAGCACTAAAACGAAAGACAGCACCAAGACAGCACCGGTTCAAGACGTGCTTCAGAATAAATTGCAAAACCTGCTTAAGCGGAAGAAGAATTAAATATGAAATATTTCCGCTTTGATTCACTTCTCCAAAATAATGGATGGGTTTCTCCTGCATTTGTTAGCGTTGACGAGAAAGGTTTAATCCAAAATTTAACTTCAGAGAAACCGGAAGGTGAAGTAGAAACGATTGATGGTTTTGCTCTTCCTGGTTTTCAGAATTCACACTCCCATGCCTTTCAATATGCAATGGCGGGCCTTGCCGAGAATCATCCGACTGGGGTTGACGATGATTTTTGGACCTGGCGCGAAGAGATGTACAAATGTGCTCTGTCAGTCGAGCCTGATCATGTTGAAGCCATTGCTGCCATTCTTTATGCGGAAATGCTTCGCGTGGGATACACTCACGTAGCAGAGTTTCATTATTTACATCACAGCAAAGATGGAAAACCCTATTCCAATCTTGCGGAAATGGGGGAGCGCCTAATTGCAGCCGCTAAAACTGCGGGAATAAAGATTACGCTCGTTCCAGTCTTTTATCAGAAAGGAAATTTTGGACAAGATCCACAACCCCGTCAGCGAAGATTTATTTCGAAAACAGTTGACGCTTATTTTCAATTGCTAGAAGCATCGAGAAATGTTTTGAAAAATTACGCTGATGCATCTTTGGGTTTAAGCGTGCATTCGCTTCGCGCTGTGGATTTAGATGATGTGAAGACCACTTTCAATCAAGGGCCAAAAGATTTGCCATTCCATTTACATGTTTCAGAGCAAAAAAAAGAAGTAAGTGATTGCCTCGCTTTCTGTAATCGAAGGCCGATGCAATGGCTGCTTGAGAATCTACCCGTGAACGAAAGATTTCACTTAGTCCATTCTACTCACCTTAATGACGATGAACTAAAAAGCCTGGCCAAGTCAAAAGCTAACGTGGTGTTATGCCCTTCCACCGAGGGAAATCTAGGTGATGGAATTTTCCGAATGAAAGAATACGTAAGACTCGGTGGTCATTGGAGCATTGGTACTGACAGTCATATTGGGTTAAATCCATTAGAAGAATTTAGAATGATCGACTATCGCCAGCGATTAGTTACCAACCATAGAAATACTTTTGAGGGCGATGCTGCCTCCTATCTGGTCAATGAATCGATTGCTTCCGGAAGAAAAGCAATGGGCGCTACTTCTAGTAATAATTTCGAGGTAGGCAAACCATTCGATGCGGTTGTCTTCAACTCCAAATCACACTTGCTCTCTGAAACTTCAGAGAAGAACAGACTTGCATCCATTCTTTATACCTCTGATTCAAGCCGGATCATCGGCTCCATCGTTAATGGAAAATGGGTAACAAAGAATGGCCATCACAACAATGGCCGAATCATCAAAGACAATTTCACAAAGGCGATGCGAGAGTTGAAGAATCGGTAATCATTCGTGTTTCTGAATTATTTTTTGCTACTTCGGAAAACTAATCACATGACTCCTGAGCTTCGCGATATTATATTCCTTGATATCGAAACCATTGCTGCCGTAGAAAAGCACGAACAGTTAAGCGATCGATTCAAAACGCAATGGGCTCGCAAGGCCGGCTTCTTTAAGCGAGAAGAGAACCAAACGGATGGAGATTTGTTCGAAGAGCGTGCGGGAATCTATGCCGAGTTCGGAAAGATCATTGTGGTAGCCATCGGAAAGTTTGTTGACAGCGAAGACGGAAAAATGGTTTTCAAAACAAAGACCTTTGCGGGACATGATGAGAAGAAATTGTTAGAAGATTTCAAATCGGTCATTGAGAAAACTGATCCAGGTAAAACCAAACTTTGCGCGCACAATGGAAAAGAGTTTGATTTCCCATACATCAGTCGTAGAATGCTGGTGAATGGAATTACACTTCCCTCGTTGCTCAACCTTTCAGGAACTAAAAAATGGGAGGTTCCACATCTTGATACTATGGAGATGTGGAAGTTTGGCGACTACAAACATTATACTTCACTTGATTTACTTCTTGCTCTATTTAATATTCCTTCAAGCAAAGGTCAAATGGACGGATCAATGGTGAATGAAGTTTATTATCGAGAAAAGGATCTTCCAAAAATAACGGAATACTGTATTGCCGATGTTGTGGCTATCGGACAATTGTATTTAAAAATGAAAGGTGTTGCCTTAACTGATGAACAAGTAAAATGGACTTCATAATCACCAAATCTTCGATTGAGGAAGCGCACGAACGAATCAAGCCATACGTGCATCACACACCCGTGATGACGAGCCAAAGTATCGATCAAATCGCTGGATGCTCGGTATTCTTTAAATGTGAGAACCTTCAGAACGTTGGCGCATTTAAAGCTCGAGGCGCAATGAACGCTGCACTGCAACTATCGGCAGAGCAAAGAAAAAAAGGAATCGCAACTCATTCCTCTGGCAATCATGCGCAGGCTATCGCACGGGCTGCGCAAATCCTCGGCATCAAATCGTATATCGTTATGCCAACTACTACTCCTCTGATTAAAAAGAAAGGAGTAATTGCATATGGTGCCGAAATTTTTGAATGTGAACCTACTCTTGCTGCGAGAGAGCAGACATTAGCAGAAGTCATTAAGAAAACTGGAGCTACCGAAATTCATCCCTTCAACAACTATGAAGTGATGACCGGTCAGGCTACAGCTGCGAAAGAATTTTTTGAAGATGTATATGGCCTGGACTATATCATCGCTCCGGTAGGAGGTGGCGGGTTGTTGAGCGGCACTGCAATGGCAGCAAAATATTTTTCACCGTCAACTCAAGTAATTGCAGGAGAACCGGCCGGTTCTGATGATACCTACCGATCATTGAAGAGTGGGAAGATTGAACAAGCCCAATCGCAAACCATTGCTGACGGCTTGTTGACCACCGTTGGAGTGAAGACTTTCCCAATCATTCAACAAGGTGTGAAAGAAGTTATTACTGTTACAGAAGAAGAAATCGTTTCTGCGATGCGGTTGATCTGGGAACGAATGAAAATTATTGTAGAGCCTTCTGCTGCTGTTCCATTCGCTTCAGTTCTTAAATCAAAGGAAAAGTTTAAAGATAAGCGAGTTGGAATTATCCTTTCGGGTGGCAACGTTGATATAGAAAGAGCTGCAAAATTGTTCAGTTGACGGCTGCAGATGCTCGCTTTAATTCGAAGCAAGAATACAAGAAAGCCGAAGTATGGCTTGGTTTCCGCTGCATTGTAGAGGAGAAGAAACCCTAACCTACTTCTAATTCCTTAGTCGGTTAAGCTCGCGGGCTTGCTCCAAATGTCTCCTCTCGTGAGTGACAATGATATCGAAAGCACGATCAAGTTTGTAGACAATGATTCTGTTAGCTGGAGATGAAATAACTACTCCTTGATCCAACAGTGTAGAACAACTTTGAATATTCTCTTTCAGCAACGATTGTTGTTCAACAAACTTTGAAATAATATTCGGTTCAACATTACTTTTCGTAGGCTCCCATATTGGAAGAGTTTTCATTTTCTGCCTGCGATCAGGATTCACTGACTTAAAAATAAAGTCACCAAAAAATCGTACGATAAAATCAACCTTCCCAAGCCAGATCAATTTATACCTGCCCTCTTTCAGTTGTTTGAGTATCGGATAGTAGGTGTTATTGATAACAATCAAATGGTCGATCACTTGCCCAATGCTCCATGAATTTGCATTGGGTTTCCAATTCAATTGATCCGAACTCAGGATTTGAAATTCTTCCTGAATCAAATTCGTGATATTATCTATTTCCTGAAGCCAACGTTTTGTATCCATCATTTCTCAAGGCTACCAACCATTTTCTCCGGTCTCACCCATTCATCAAATTGAGCAGAAGTAACTAAGCCCAATTCAACAGCGGTCTCACGCAAAGTTTTGTTTTCCTTATGGGCTTTCTTCGCAATCTTAGCCGCATTCTCGTAGCCAATGTGAGTATTCAACGAAGTCACCAACATTAGTGAGTTCTCCATGTGTTGCTTGATGATCGGCAAATTCGGTTCGATACCGATGGCGCATTTATCATTAAAGGAAACACAAGCATCACCAATCAATCGAGCACTTTGCAAAACATTCGAAGCAATCACCGGTTTGAAAACATTCAATTCAAAATGCCCCATCGATCCTCCTATTGAAACGGCCACATCATTTCCTATAACTTGTGCACACACCATAGTTAGTGCTTCAGGTTGTGTCGGATTCACTTTACCTGGCATAATCGATGAACCTGGTTCATTATCAGGAATGATAATTTCTCCAATGCCTGAGCGAGGACCTGAACTTAACATACGAATGTCATTGGCAATCTTCATCAAAGAAACGGCAGCGCGCTTCAAGGCACCGGAAAGTTCAACCATAGCATCGTGAGCTGCCAGCGCTTCAAATTTGTTCGGTGCAGTAATGAAAGGGAATCCTGTCAGTTCCGCAATTTTCTTAGCCACTAAAACATCGTAGCCCTGAGGTGTGTTCAATCCTGTTCCAACAGCTGTTCCTCCTAATGCCAATTCGCTAACTGCTTCTTGTGCATTTCTTATGGTACGCATGCTATTGTCAATCTGCTGCACATATCCGGAAAATTCCTGACCCAGTGTAAGTGGAGTAGCATCCATAAAATGGGTGCGGCCAGTCTTCACGATTTTTTTATACTCTTCTGACTTCTTGGCCAGTGTATCACGCAGTTTTTTCATTCCCGGCAAAGTAATTTCTGCTACTTGCTTATAAGCCGCGATGTGCATAGCCGTTGGGAAAGTATCATTGCTCGACTGAGATTTATTTACATCATCATTCGGATGAAGTACTTTCTTTTCATCCGCTAATTTTCCTCCACTGATTACGTGAGCACGGTAAGCCACAACTTCGTTCACATTCATGTTGCTCTGAGTTCCTGAACCTGTCTGCCAGATCACCAATGGAAATTCTCCATCCAATTTTCCTGCAAGAATTTCATCGCATACTTTGGCAATCATATCTTTTTTATCCGCTGCCAAGACACCGAGTTCGCTGTTGGCCATAGCCGCTGCTTTTTTCAAATAAGCAAAGGCGTAAATGATTTCATGTGGCATGCTTGCCTCTGGTCCTATTTTGAAATTATTGCGAGAGCGTTCTGTCTGAGCACCCCAATATTTGTCGGCAGGCACTTGTACTTCGCCCATGGTATCTTTCTCGATGCGGTAGTTCATGACTTTTATTTTTAGGTGAACAAAATTAGAAGGATTTGTCAGAGTGGCACAGATGTGGAGCGATAAATTTTGTCACATCTCGTACTGACGAGTGTTGTCAAAATTTTCGAAATTCATTTTAGAGATGACGCAGTCCGGCAACCTGGTCAAGCATCCATCCGGTGAGACTCATGCGCGCACGTTCAGTGGGCAAGACTTCATGTTCAAGCAAATCACTCCGAAAGCAAACCAATCTGCCGGCTACAGGAAAATAATCTTTAGATCCGTTTTCAGTGTAAACCCGAAGCTGACCTCCCTCGGTCTCTTTCCAATCTTCGTTTAAATAACAAATCACTGATAGCTTACGGTGATCGTCCTTCTTAAACTGATCGAGGTGTCGTTTATAAAAACTTCCGGGAGGGTAGATGGTTTTGTGAATCTCAGCGTCTTTCAAACTGAGAAAAAGTGATTGGTTTAAAAACATCCGCAATTGCGATATCCTCTCTAAATAGTTTTGAATAGCCGATGAAGCAATCGATGGATCAATCCATTGAATATAATCTCCTCGAATACTTTCGTTGATTTGCTTTTCTTGTGCTTGACCAATGCCGGCCTTCTTGAAGCGTAACAATCCGTTTTTGAATTCGTCCTCATCACAAATGGATCGTACCTGATCCAAATTCAGGAATTCATCATCGACAGCAATGCCATTAGTCGCAATTCCATCAGCTATGGCATCATATTTGGAAAGAAGTTTTTCGTCCATGCTCAAATTTCTCTATTATTTTTGCTGCTCATGAAAATCTTACAAAGAAAATTTTTCTACCAACCACTCTTCTGTGCTTTATCTCTATTGGCGTTTAGCTGCGGACCTAAAGAGCCTGTCGAATTTAAAGGTGTAAAAAACATTGTTATTGAAATGAGCGAGGACAAGCCTGTTTTAAAAGCGGATGTCTTCTTTTACAACCCCAACAAAATGAAGATGAAGTTGAAGAGTGTCAATGTTGATGTATTGGTGGATGGATCAAAATCAGCTGAGGTGAAACACCCCATTAACATCGATATCCCCTCCCAATCTAATTTTTCTGTTCCAATCACGGCTCAACTCCATTTAAAAGAAGGTGGCCTTCTTGATACGGTCATTGGTTTACTCGGAGGAAAAAAATATGAAGTTACTTTCACGGGCAATATTCGAATCGGCATGCACGGCATTAACATTAAGGTTCCGGTTTTACAAAAGCAGGAAATAAAACTGCGCTGAACTTAAAACCTAAAGCATAAGCTACTATCTTGGTCTTATGCTTGAACTGCTTCTCATTGCTTTTCTACTTGCCACCGTGCTGGCCGTATTTTACGCGCTGATGAAGACCCGAAAAGATGCCATATCAATGGAGACGCAAAGCCGGGTCATTGAAAAGCACATGGTCGAGCTCGAAGAGAGCAACCGCCAACTCGACAACCTGAATCAGGAAAAATTGCAGCTCATCGGATTAGTCTCTCATGACTTGAAGGGTCCATTCAATCGCATATTTGCTCTGGCTCAATTGATGCACATGTCCAATAAAAATTTGACTGAAGATCAAAAAGAATACCTGGGCAAAATTCAGCAAATATCAGTTGATGGTCTGAGTATGGTTAGAAATCTTTTGGATAGCCGGAGGCTTGATGAGAAAGGAATAGAACTCAAAGAAGGTGTTCTTGATTTTGCTAACATCGCTACATCGTTAGTCAAACACTATAGCTCTATTGCCGAGAAAAAGAAAATTGAAATCGGGCTGACAATTTCTGGTGAAACCACTATTCGTGGCGACAAAAATTACTTGAGCAGAATCATCGAGAATCTTCTTTCTAATGCCATCAAATTCTCTTCTGAAAACACAAAGATTTATTGCTCACTTACCAGGCAAAATGATAGTCTGGAGTTTTCTGTTAAGGATGAGGGACCTGGTATCAGCACTGAAGACAAACCAAAATTATTTCAACGATTTCAATCCTTGTCAGCTAAACCGACCAGTGGCGAAAGTTCTACGGGCCTTGGTTTGTTTATCATCAAGACGATTGCTGACAAAATGGGTGCTGAAATCTATTGTGTGAGCGAAGAGGGTAAGGGAGCAGAATTTGTACTGCGGCTACCTAAGAAATTTTTTATTTAAAGAAGAGATCTTCGTTACCTATGATTATCGCTTCAAGTGCCTCAATCACGTTCTCATCTTTAATTACGTAATCGCGCACGCCTTTTTGGATAAAGCTTAGCACCATGTTGCCATCATCGATAGCACTAAGCATAATCACTTTAGTATTCTCCTTAATTTTTGGCTTAATGTTTTCATACATGGTGATGCCTGTCATGCCCGGAAGTTTGTAATCGATGATCAAAACATCGGGAAGGGCTCCATTTAGTTCTTTCATCGCGTCTTCTGCAGAAGAAAAAGCGGTTACATTATAATCCGCATTTTGCCCCAATGCTTTGCGGATGAAATCAGAGTAAATTTTATCGTCTTCAACTAAAAAAATTCTCATACAAAAAGGTATTGATCTCAAATATAGTAGATTCTTTGGCTTTTTAGCAGTGTCTTTTTGCAAAGGCCTTTTTGTGATCTCCGTCAAGAATTAGGAACAAATGATACACAAATTTTATCGCTGAAGGCTTTAAAAAGACTTCGAAAAAAGGCTTTATTAGAGCTGAAACTGTACCGTAAAGAAGACACCAAAACTTCTAATTTTCTCGCCCGGAGGTCGAATATGATCAAGGTAAGAAAGCCTATGAACAAAATCTACCCGCAAAAACCTGAAAATATTTTCTACTCCGTAACCCAATTCAACATATGGTTTATTACCCTCAAAGAAGCCAGGTTGCAGTGTGGGATCTCCCGAAATGGTGTGGTCTGAGATTATACTTTTGTTGCTGTCTCTCAGCCCTCCCATAATTACATTTGCAGTGCCCAGCAATCTCCAATTTAACTTTCGTATCAACGGAATACGATTCATCAGGAATCCTTCCAGGTACTGCCTGTATTGCAATGATGCAAAATGATCGCTGGTAAACTCTCCATAGTTCATCAAGTTGTAGGTAATAGAAGAATATAGAAAAGATTGATTACCCAGGTGAAGCGCGAGCATTGGGTAAGGGAGCGTGTTAAATATGTATTCTCCGTTAAGGGAGACATAGCCAACTCCTAAGGGACCTGTTCTTATTCTTTTACTAAGCGAAAGACGGAGCTTATCAAAATCATAATTGCTTCCGAAAACACCTTTCAGTCCGCGTGTGTAGCGCAGCGTAATGACCGGAGATTTGGTGGTACCCATGCTAATCCGGTCGTTCTCATCTTGAATGAAGACTTCATCAAATGCATATCTTGCCTCTATTGTTGCATCTGTAGACTTAAATGTCTCAAAAACAGTTGTCACATCTGATGGACTTTGATAATACCCAAAATTATAAGTGGGTTCAAAAGTCCAATAGCGCATTGACATTTTTGCAGAAAACCCTTTGAAAAGCTGCCTCTGTATTGAGGCTCTTCCTTCATTAAAGTAGTAACCTCTTCTAAAGTAACCCCACCTTGTGGCAGTGAGAAAGAGGGGGTTATCAGCCAGGTTTTCCTCATCTACTCCAATCCGCGCCAAGTCGCTTCTTGCCCGGATGCCGAGCACCGTCCATCGATGACGGGATAGGATTTGTTGAGCCGAAAACAAATACTTCAGTTTTTGATCGGTGAACCCATAAGCAAGCTGTCCACCCAGAATAAATTTTTTACTGAAAGCATAAGTAGTTTTAAAACCACATTGCACCCTGAATCCTTCAATGTTGTTCCAGGCAACAAAGCCAAGGTAAGGCCCGATTTCAACATCTTTTGAAACTTTAAAATATCCCTCAAAAATTATCTTGAGAATGTCCGTATAAGTTTTAATGATGGGGATGTTGCGGAGTGTGTCTATCATCTTGTAGACATTCAGCTCAGTGCGCGAGAGAGGTTCGTGTCGAATTGAGTCCCAGTATTTTTCATCTTCGTGTAAACGCGCATCTTCTGCTACCTCAATGGAGCGGCTATAAAATTCGGCTTCATGCGGTTTATTGATAACAAAATTTTTGTTGCTGGTATAAAATTTGGCCAGCATGCCAGCTGAGTTTCCCGTCAGTTCACCTATATCAATAAGTACCCGGTTTTTCACCGGCAGCCACGCCCCCTCATTCGTGGGAGCCATGTCTTGCTGAATTTTAATTTTCTCTACAAAGTTGATGTTGGCTTGTTTCCCCACAGTGGCATCAATTCGCTTCAACGCGAATTCCTTTTTGGTAATCCAGATGCTGCCATTAAAGGCAAGCTCTTGCGGGCTTTTAGGAAAAAAATCAAGACGATAACAAAATTGATCATCGATAAACAGGCTATCGGTCAAATCAAATTCATAATATAAACGCCATCCATCGGCAATAGGCGATACAAATTCTTTGGTGAGGATAGTGAGCCAATTTTGGTAAAAATTATACTCTTGAAATGATGAACCCACTAATTGAGTAACCAGGGTCCCATCTTCAATTCCCACGCCACTGATCTTACTTTTGCTCTGGTATTCCTTTTTTAAAGTAGGGTTTTGCCTGTAGTACGATTTTGAAACGCTTTCAGCAATAAACAACGGCAGAATGGGTTTTCCATCCTCTCCTGCAATACGATCGATACTGTCTAGCACCTGAGCGATTTTCTTCATGATTTTTTTCTCGCGCAGCTTTTCCGAAATATTATCTACATCAATCTCGATTTTAGTATAGGTATCAAATTCATATGCTGAAAGTTTGCGCTTGTCATTCTTCGCCTTGTTTTTTACAACATTCCTCAGAATTTCGAACGCGGGATTTTCACCTGGCGATACAACAACCTCCTGAAGGCCCACCAAATCTTCACTCAATTGAAAGTTTATAGTTTGGGTTACGCCTTGAATTACGGCCTTTGATTTTGGCTTATAACTTACGTAGGTGGCAATCAATGAATCGACCAACCCTGAGGCTATTTTCAATCTATAGTTTCCATCAAAATCGGTTGCTGTACCTATGCCTGTACCTTTGAAATGTACGTTGGCAAAGGGAATGGGGTCACCTGAATTGGCATCTGTAACCTTTCCCTGGACAATGGTTTCCTGTGCTAATGTGATACCGAGAGGAAGGACAAGAAAAAAAATTATTGATATAAAACGGGCCACAGAATACAAAATCAGATGGTTAAGAATAACAAAGATAGATGTAAGCCTTGGTAATGCAATTTGCTCAAGTTCGCTCAAATCAATCTGTCTTTAGTTAAAGACTCTTAAAACGGAACACTTATCAAAAGTGTTCAAAGAACACAAAAAATTCGTTGAAAATTCTTAAGTTGCAATTCGGCTCTTTGTGAAAAGTTGAAAAATTGACCGAAGGGCTTCCTTTTGGCAAAGACTTAAGTAATGAAAGTATCTGCAGCTCAGCCTTTTCAAATTATTTACTCGCTCTATCAGCACGAGTATCTAGGCTATGTTTTTGAGTCTTTCATCGTACACCTTGATGAAAAAGGCAAGCTTACTTATCAACACCAAAGCATCTCTTCGAAAAATGCTCGTGAGTTTACCAAAGGACTTGACTCACGCGATTTTGAACTCATCGATTTGATGGACAGTATGGGTCAAGATGCCGTGCTCAAACATTTTTCAAAGAAGGTGATGAAGCCTGAGGAGTTTTTCAGCAAGGTTTATCACAAACAAAAAGGCGATGCGATGGTGCAAGAGCAAATCGAAGCCTACATGGAGAAACGCAGGGCTGCCGTTCTTGAGAAAATGAAAGGCAAAATGCTTTTTGAAATGGGCAACGATGGCGAACCTACATGGAGAAAAGTAGAAATACTTGAAGATCGCTCCAGCATACAGTTTCATTTTATGCGAGGCGTGGATTCGACCAATTATTATCCAACCATTTCTTATAAAGGAAAAAAAGTAGAGATCCCCGATCCTGCCGCTTACCTCATTTGTAGGCAACCCGCTTGGATGGTTTTTAAAGGCAACCTGTATGGCTTCGAGAAATTTGTAGACGGAAAAAAATTGCAGCCTTTTCTCGCCAAGAAGCACGTAGTGATCCCCAAAAATCTGGAAGAAACGTATTACAACCGATTTGTTGCTCCTTTGATTGCTTCGTTTGACGACATTGAAGCATCGGGTTTTGAGATTGCCAAACACGAATACGATCCGCACCCACTGTTGACCATTTCAGAATTAGCACCAGCCACGACAACAGAAGCTGCTTCATTATTTGATCATCGCGTTGAGCACGAGGCACCCGCCAATGACGAAGCGGGCAAAATTGTTTTTGATCTGTCATTTCGATACGGTAAAAATAAATTTCGTGGCGATGCTTTCGGAGGCGTGAGTGTTACTGTAGAGAAAAAAGAATCCGACTACGTATTCCATCGATTCAAACGAAATATTGATGGAGAAAAAAAATACGCTCAGACCTTAATCAAGCTTGGTCTTCCGCTACGTGGTTTCCGTACTGCTGTTGAAAAAGCTCATGCCTTTTCGTGGCTCAACGAAAATCGTGTTAACCTACTCAATCTCGGATTTGAGGTGAGTCAACCCGACAACAAAGACAAAAAATATTTTGTTGGAAAGGCCGTCATCGAGTTGGAAGTAAAAGAAAACATTGACTGGTTTGATATCCACGCCAAGATTCGTTTTGGTGAGTTTGAGATTTCATTTAAGGAATTGCGCAAGCTCATTCTGAAAAAGAAAGTTGAATTCAAATTGCCCAATGGAGAGATCGCCATCATTCCGGAGGCTTGGTTAATTAAGTACGGAGACCTGTTTGCATTAAGTGAAACACACGGCACTAATGAAAAGCCCGTTCTGAAAAAACATCACATCAGTTTATTGCAAGAATTGGAAGAGGGCAAGCTTGCCAAGGTGCACATGAGTGATCGCTTGCGAAACCTTCAGTCGTTTACAGGCATTCGCGATTACGAATTACCGGTTGGGTTTCAGGGAACACTTCGTCCTTATCAGAAAGCAGGTTACAATTGGCTTCGTTTCTTAAACGAATTTCATTTGGGTGGCTGTCTTGCCGATGATATGGGTTTGGGTAAAACTGTTCAAACTCTCACGTTGCTTCAATCTGAAAAAGAAAAAGGAAATACCGGAACTTCGTTGCTCATCATGCCCACCTCTTTGATTTACAACTGGGAGATGGAGGCGGCCAAGTTCACGCCTGATTTGAAAATCTTTATTTACACCGGCACACTTCGCAACAAAGATGTTTCGCAGTTTAGTAAATACGATGTCGTTCTTACCTCCTATGGTATTACTCGCCTAGACATAGACAACCTCATCAAGTTTTATTTCAACTACATCATCCTGGATGAGTCGCAGGTGATCAAGAACCCAACATCCAACATTGCAAAAGCCGTGATGCAATTGCAAAGCAGATTCAGACTTACACTTACGGGTACGCCACTCGAAAATACCACCATGGATTTGTGGTCACAGATGACATTCATTAATCCGGGATTGCTTGGCGGGCAAACTTTTTTCAAAAACGAATATCAAATTCCAATTGAGAAAAGAGGTGAGGAAGCGAAGACCAAAAAGCTCAATGGTATCATCAAGCCGTTTGTACTTCGCAGAATGAAATCGCAAGTGGCAACTGACCTTCCGGAAAAAGTGGAGAACATCCATTACACCAACATGACGCCCGAGCAGGAGCAGAAGTATGAGGAGGTAAAATCGTTCTATCGCCATAAGATTCTTGACCAAATCGATAAAGAAGGAATCAACAATACGCGTATGATGATTCTGGAGGGTTTGACCAAACTTCGCCAGATTTCAAATCATCCGCGCATGATTGATATGAAATATACTGGGGGATCCGGCAAACTCGAAGACGTTTCCTTCATGATTGAGAATGCGATGCTTGAGGGACACAAGCTTTTAATCTTTAGTCAGTTCGTAAAACATTTGGATATTGTAAGAGAACTTTTGAAGGGTCGGAAAGTTCCTTTTGCTTATTTGGATGGATCAAGTAACGACCGCAAAGAGCAAGTAGAGCGATTTAATAAAGATCCGGATCTAAAAATATTTTTGATTTCTATCAAAGCAGGCGGGCTTGGTCTCAATTTGACTGAGGCGGATTACGTCTTCATTCTTGATCCTTGGTGGAATCCTGCGGTTGAGGCGCAAGCTACCGACCGTGCTCACCGAATCGGTCAGAAGAAAAAGGTCTTTACTTACAAATTCATCACCCGAAATACCGTTGAAGAAAAAATCCTTCAGCTTCAAAAACATAAGCTTAAGCTGTCTGAAAATCTGATTCAGAGCGAAGAAAGTGTGATCAAAGCACTGACGCGCGAGGATATCGAAATGCTAATGAATTAAATTTTCCTCAAAAGAATTTCTAATAATAATGAAAGATAAAGTAGTTGTGATCACGGGCGGATCCTCGGGCATTGGAAAAGCGCTTGCCGAAGTATTTGGAAGAAATGGATCGAAAATTCTCATTACCGGAAGAAGTCAGTCTGATCTTGATCTTGCCATTGCCGACCTAAAGCAAAAAGGCATTACTGTAGAAAGTTTTAAGGGAGATGTAAGTATCGAAGACGACAATAAAAAAATGGCAGCCGAAGCAATTCGATTATTTGGCAGAATAGATGTGCTGATAAACAATGCCGGTATTACCATGCGTGCACTTTTCAATGAAGTGGATATGAGCGTGGTAAAAAAAGTGATGGATATTAATTTCTATGGTGTTCTCTACGCCACGCAAGCGTGCCTGTCGGAAATTCAAAAAAATAAAGGAAGTGTCATCGGCATTTCTTCCATTGCGGGCTTTCGCGGATTACCCGGAAGAACTGGGTATTCGGCATCTAAGTTTGCATTGAACGGATTTCTTGAAGTATTGCGCACGGAAATGCTTCATCAGGGGGTTCATGTGCTTACTGCCGCTCCAGGCTTTACGTCATCCAACATTCGTAAAAAAGCACTCACTAAAGACGGAACCATGCAAGGTGAATCACCTCGCGATGAAGAACAAATGATGACGGCTGAAGAATGTGCCCAACACATTTACGATGCTACCATCAAGCGCAAAAACTTTTTGATTTTAACTGCTCAAGGCAAGGCTGCCGTATGGCTAAACAAACTTTTCCCGCGCCTGGCAGACAAAATGGTTTACAACACAATGGCGAAGGAGGCAGATTCTCCCCTCAAGTAATTCTACGTTTTGTTGAGGAAGACTAATTTGATGTTATCTGCTTTGCTCACATTTTTATAAAAGTCCACGAGCTCGCTGTAAGTTTCTTTTGGGAAACGCCCTTTCCAAACTTTCATTCTACGGGTATAGGTTACTTTGCCTGCATCAAACTTGAAGGTAGCTTCATACTCACCAAATTTAGACTTGATTTTTACAGCCTCGGGTAAAAATTCTGGGTAAAGATTTTCGGGTATGGATAAAACAACGGTGTCCTGATCAACAAAATTGAACTTCGTAAACACATCTGTTTTCCGATCTGCAATTTTTTCGGGAATGTTCGAGATTCGGTTCATCAAGTTTGGAGTTACAAATAAGCGTTTGCCACTAACTGATGCGTATCGATTCAATGTAAGATCAAGATTCACAACAGCTGAAGGAATCTTATCCTTAATTTCTTTAATCGAATACGAGTTGATGTTGAAGTTGGGAATATCGGTGTTTTTTTCAATCCATTTTTTTTGCTCGTCACTCTGGTTGAGCTTGAAATGCAAACCGCCTTCTTCGTATTTGATGGCTTGATAAGTAGATCTCACTTTGGCCCTCGCATTTCCTTTTTCATCTAAAGAAACATAGGCTGTGCGCGACTCAAGATTTTGCTCTGGTTTGTAGTTGATTGTATGAATCAATTTGCCTCCGTTTTCGGTGAGCATTAACGCCATACGATCTTCGGTAAACGTACCCTGATAGCCGAATGGGTTCGTCTGACTTGTACATTCAAGCCAAAGTGTATCTCTCTCATTTGGAACAGCTACTACAACATGATTGAATTGATGACTCGGAAAGCTTTCATCAACTTTGGGTTGATTTCTTCCTGCGCCTATCACAGTGTAATACCCTTTAATACCAGCGGTTTTTAGCATAGCCACTGCGTAATTGGAAAGAGCCTTACAATCACCATAGCCTGTCTCATCTACTACTGAAGCTGGAAAAGGTTGAAGACCCCCAATACCAAGTTGAATACTAACATATCGGGTTTTGCTTTGTAAATACTCGTAAATAGCTTTTGCTTTTTGTTCCACAGTTGTTAACCCTTTGGTTAGCTCTATTACCTTTTGCTTTGTTGCTTCAGGGAGTTCACCTCGGTCTACGTTCAATGAAAGATTCCATTTAGCATAATCATTCCATGTTGACATGTCTCCAGCATATCCATCATATTCAAATTTTGATGGTGCAGCAACAATATGTGGAATTAAATCTCTGTGGTTCGGTCCATAAACTTCAAAAGTTATGGGCTTAATATTTTCCAAAACCCAAGTGACGGATTCCGTTCCTTCACTAACCTTCTCTTTTTTGGGTTCATTCTGTATATTAAAAACTTTGAATCGCGGAGTAAGGTCTGTTGGATAAATCAATTGGTAAGAAGCGTGCTGAGAGGAAACTCTTTCTCCACCAAAATAAGATGTTGGAATGGCGTAGAGATATTTATATTCAATTTGATATTCAAACTCAACGGTGTATGGATAAGTTGCTTGAATTAGGTTAACCGCTTTCAGTCGGTTGTCGCTATACAAACTAAAACCATCAAATGCCGCTTGGTCGTAAATTTCACTTTTCTTCAATTTCTTGATCAACTTTCCTGCAGCATCATACACAAGTCCATTAAAATCTACAATCTTAGAATTTTTGTCATAGCCAAGCACTTGTCTTGCATGATAATTTCCATTGTCGTTCAGAATAGTGACGACTTCATGAACGTAAAAGACCGCACTGCTTCTTGACTTAATTTCATATCGCATGTTGTCTTCCCTCACTACGGCATCCACACCCTTCTTCATTTCCTCTGGTATAGCACTCACAGGGTATTTCAGATCTGTGCCCGAAGCCGAGAAAAATCCGATTAGTAAAAGCAATGTTATCCTTAGTTTCATTTGAATTATTATTTTTTCTTTAACACAATTTGTTCTGCCTGCTTCGCTATTACCTGATTATAAAATTCGCGCAGATGGGCGTATTCCGTCTGTACAAACAAACTTTTGTTGATTTGGAAATTGCTAGTGATATTAATTGCATCGTTGAGCTGACTAACATTGTATGTAAATCTTGCAGAGTTTTCAGGCAAAGTGATCACAATACTTTTGGGAAGCTCATCTACAGCAAAACCTTCAGGCAGCTTAATATTGCAACTATATATCTTCTCAATTCTACTGCCAAAATCTACGGGGTATTCTCGTGTTTCTGATTTGAAAGGATTCTCCTCAGATCTTTGCGTGACAAACGGATTCAAATAAATGACATCGCCAGAGGAAGTAGCATGTTCGTTTATTGTTACTTGGTAAGAAACTTTTGCTGTCTTGCTTAAATCCTCCAGGTCTTTGAATTCTGTCTTTTCGACTTCCCACTGACGGCTCGCTAAAAAATCTTTTTTATACTTTTCTTCTCCCTTCTTAAAATATTCTGTTCGCATGTCATGTGCATCGTATCCATCTGCAGCATATTCCAATTTGCCTTTTAGTTCACCAGATTCATTTGCAGCAAAACTGGCACTGACAAATGTCTTCTCTTTTGCCTTAGGAATAATTTCAACCCAATTGTAATAAACTGGACCTATTTTGAGTCCCTTGCCATTTAGACATCTTGCGGGGAGAACATCAAAGGGTAAATATTTTTCTGTTGCATCGAGGAACAAGATTTTATCTCCGATTTTTACAGACACGATCACATAGTTGAGCTGTCGTTCCATAGGATATTGCATTCTAATAGCTCCATGATCGCGCGTGCTTAGTAATACCATTTCTACTTCAAACCCAGCCTTGTCAAGCATAGAGCCCAAAAGAAGATTTAGATCTCCCGAACTTCCTTTCTTTTTTTCAAATATTTTTTTTGGGAAAAAAGTAATGTAATCGCTAAACCCATCCCACTCAAAATTCTTCTTTACATAATTTGTCAGTGCTGATACTTTCAGTTCTTGATCAGAGATGTCCTTTAATATCTTTTCCACGTCATCTTTTAAGAAATCCGAAGATTTTATCGCCTTGCCGCAATATTCACTTGATCTTAAAAGCTCGACTAGTTTATCCCACGAACCCATGATGTCAATCAATGCTTCTCCCGGAAATTGAAAATGAGACAGCGCAAAATTTATTTTAGACACATAGTCTTCTTCAGAAGTCATATTCGGCTCCTTTTTAAAAGCTGGAACGTTTTTAGATACATAATGAAAAGCATCAACAGCCTCATGATGATAGTTAGTTTTTTCTGCGGTGTAGCTTGATAAAGGGACATAACCCTGCATATATTTTTCAAAGAAGAAAAATTCAGGAATCATTGCCCAGTACTCACTTAAACGAGTAGGTATTGATCTCTGGAATCGCCAATTAGGGAAGTTCGCTAAAAACCCTGAAGTTATTATATACGAAAATTCAATAACTGATCCCTCTTTTACGTTCGGGAAAGCAAACTTCGCTTGGTTAAAATTTCGATTAAACTTTTCTTTAAAGACACCATCGTTTGAAAGTTGAGTTTCTACAATTTTACCATTTTCAAAATTGTATGTAACTGCTTTCAAGTTTTCTAATTTTTCTTCTGAAGATCCGTTTTGAAAAAGTGGAACTGCTACATCTGCATGGCCAAGGCCTTCTTTCTTTAGAATTTTTATTCTGACATGACGCTCAACATGAAAATAATACCTATAGTATTCCTGCATATAGCTTACATCATATCTTTTTGAAATATATGCCACTCCATAATCAAAAAGAACCACAGCTGCGGCCGAAGAATCCTGAGGATAAAACTTCATTGTCATATCTTCCATCGGTATATCCCCAAATTTTGAGGGTGACTTTTGGCTGAATGAAGCAATGGCTGTTAACAAAAAGAAAAACAAGCAAATCTTTCCCATCTTATTGCTTTTTCTTTAATACAATTTGTTCGGCTTGTTTAGCTACTACTTGATTATAAAACTCTCTCAGAATTGGATATTCCATCTGACTAAATTGATTCTTGTTGATGCTGAAATTACTTGTAAAGCTGATCGTGTTGCCTATTTGTGTCATGTTATAGATGTACTTGCCACCATTTTCAGGTAAAGCCAAAACTTTGCTCTGCGGTAATTCATCTACCATGTAGCCATCAGGAACAACTATTTTGCAACTATACACAGATTCTATTTTGTTGCCGAAATCAACCGGGTATTCCCTTTTCTCCGACTTGAAAGGATTACTTTCCAACTTGGTAGCAACAAATGGATTGATGTAAATAATATCTCCCGTGGTCACTGCATGTTCATTTATAGAAACCTCGAATGAGCCTTTAGCGGATTTGGTCAAATCATCCATGTCTTTAAATTCCTTTTTCTCTATACTCCACTGTTTGTCTGAAAGGAATTTTTTGGCAAAGGCTTCTTCTCCCGTGGAAAAATATTCAGTACGCATCTCGTGGGCATCGTATCCATCGCGCGCAAAATCAACCTTTCCTTTTAGTTCGCCCGAATTATCTAACGCCAGATTCACTGTTACAAAAGTCTTTTCTTTTGCTTTTGGCGTAAGATCGATCCAGCCAAAATTGGTTTTCGAAATTCGAAGTCCTTGTCCATTAAGGCAACGACTTGGAAGGACATCGTAGGGTAAATACCTCTCGGTGGCATCGAGCAGCAATGTTTTGTTTCCAATTTTTACCGAGCATACCACATAATTAAACTGGCGTTCGGTGTGGAAGTGCCTGCGAATAAATCCATGATCACGCGTACTTAGGATCACCATGTCAACATCGATTCCGGCCTTGACTAACATCGACCCCATGAGCAAGTTCAAATCCCCAGAAGACCCTTTCTTTTTTTCCATTATTTTTTTTGGACTGATGGCCAGATAATCTTGGTCCCCATCCCATTCAAAGTTTTTCCTAACGTAATTAGATATAGCTTCAATCTTTTGTAGGGGCTCGGTCTTTCCTGCTGTAATCTGCTCCACCTGATCCTTTAAAAAGCCCGACCCGCTAATTATTCCTCCGAAACTTTCATGTTCCAAGAGCTTTGTATTTAACTTTTCCCAAGAGGCCATGATCTCATGCCCACGATATTGCCGTAATGCCAAATTGAGTTTTGAAACATAGTCGGCCTCGCTCGTCATGTGGGGCTCGGCTTTGAATGCAGGAACATTTTTTGAAACATAGTGGTGACCTTTTACAATTAGACTAAGATAATTGGTGTTCTCAACTTCATAGGTTGTGAGCGGTATAAAGCCCTGCATGTCCTTTTCAAAAACAAGAAAACCTGGAATCATCGCCCAATACTCGGAGTGCCGCACAGGAATAGATCGCTGGAATGTCCAGTTAGGAAAGAGATCTAAGTAGTCAGAAATGATCTTATAAGAATATTCTATCACGGATCCCTCTTGAACATTAGGAAGAGTAAACTTGATCTGGTTAAAACTCTTATTCAACCTCTCTTTGAAGATGCCATCTTTCGAAAGATCCGTTTCTACTATTTTTTCACTTTCATAGTTGTAGGTTACTGCTTTCAGGTTTGATAGCTTTTCTTCACCATTGCCCCTGTCACGAAGAAGAATGCCAACATCGGCTTGATTTAGACCCTCCTTTTTCAAAATTTTTATTCGAGTATGGCGTTCTATTAATAAGCGGTCGTCAAGATTGTTTATTGAGATATACGCCACGCAGTAATCAAAAAGCACTACAGCCGCTGCTGATGAGTCTCCCGGATAAACTTTCATGGTCATATCTTCCATCGGTATATTGCCAAACTTTGCTGGTGCTTTTTGGCTGAAGGAGGTAAATGATATTGATAATAGGAGGAACAGGGAGGCTTTTCTCATAGACTATTTTAATTAAGGGGCGCAAAGGTAAATTTTACTTTTCGAAACACCCCCCTGAGTAATCTTTTAGTTTCCTGAGAAAAACCACGTTGTGCTGCGTTCCTTTTTTTCCTATCTGGCGGCCCTATATTCATTAAATTTCAGTTTTATATTTCATGTCCAAAGCCAAAACCTCCTTCTTCTGTCAAACCTGTGGCTACGAATCGGCCAAGTGGCTTGGCAAATGTCCTTCTTGCAACTCCTGGAATACCTTCGCTGAAGAGATTGTTGTAAAAACCGAATCAAACAAAAACGAGTGGCGAACTTCCGACACCAAATCAAAAATCATTTCGCCCAAAACACTAAATGAAATTGAAACCACAACCGATGTACGATTTGCTACACCCGATCAAGAACTCAATCGTGTTCTCGGAGGTGGAATTGTTCCCGGCTCTTTGATCTTAATTGGTGGTGAACCCGGCATTGGCAAATCCACTTTGATGTTGCAGATTGGGCTCGCGCTTAAAAAGATAAAAACACTTTACATCTCCGGTGAAGAAAGTGAGCAGCAAATAAAAATGCGAGCATCCCGACTTTCATCAGAAAAATTCTCTGAAAATTTTTACACGCTCACGGAGACGAATACAAAAAACATTTTTGCAGCGATCGAGAAACTACAACCTGAACTAGTCATTGTCGACTCCATTCAAACTTTGTTTTCTTCAATGATGGATTCCGTAGCAGGAACGATCGGGCAAGTGCGTCAATGTGCTGGAGAGCTCATGAAGTTTGCAAAGGAAACCAACACTCCGGTTTTCCTGGTGGGCCACATTACAAAAGACGGATTGCTTGCAGGTCCGAAAGTTTTGGAGCACATGGTGGATACTGTTCTTCAGTTCGAGGGTGATCGTCATCTCGCTTATCGTATTTTGCGCACGACTAAGAACCGGTTCGGTTCCACTTCTGAAATTGGCATTTATGAAATGCTCGGCAATGGTTTACGCGAAGTATCCAATCCATCAGAAATTCTTATTTCACAAAAAGATGGATTGCTTAGTGGTGCAACTATCGGTGCAACTATTGAAGGCAACCGGCCTCTACTTATCGAGATTCAATCACTTGTTAGTCCGGCATCATACGGCACACCGCAGCGTACACCCAATGGATTTGATCAAAAGAGACTCAACATGTTGCTTGCAGTTTTAGAAAAGCGTTGCGGCTTTCGCGTTGGCTCACAAGATGTTTTTGTGAATATGGCTGGAGGAATTTACGTAGAAGATCCCGCCATTGATCTTGCGCTTTGTGCTTCAATTATTTCATCAATGGAGGAAATTCCAGTGAGTGATAAAATCTGTTTCGCTGCCGAAATTGGATTAGGGGGTGAGCTGCGCGCAGTCAATCGAATTGAGCAACGCATTTCTGAAGCTGAGAAACTAGGCTTCGAAAAAATCTATGTTTCCAAATTCAGTCAAAAATCGATCGACTTGAAAAAAACAAAAATCGAAATCCGTTCTTTCGGAAAACTTGTTGAAGTTTTTAAAGAGTTGTTTGGCTAAGCTTGTGCAAAATTCCTAGCCTGGCCAATCCAATTCTCTCGTTCAATGCGACCGGGAAAAAATTCAATTGCATTTCCTACACGATCTACTAACTCGGGTGTGAGTTCACTAAGTTGTTTGAATGTGTAGATGCCGAGCATATTCAATCGCTTTTCAATGAAGGGGCCGATGCCCTTGATTGCAGTCAGATCATCTTTTTCATCAGGTTCAACAGGCCGTACAAAAGGGTGATCTGTGAATGCTGGTTTTTCCTTTCGCTCTGACTGAAGTGTTTCTAATTCATTTTTGAGTTTTGCATAAGACTCTTCGTGTTCTTTATTCTGAAACTCTAACTGTCTGATGCGATACCGCAATGTGCCTGCCTCGGTCTCAAGTTGCTCAAGCTGAGCTTGTGAGGTGAGTGAGTTTTGTTGTTTTGAAGATACTGACGATTCCAGTTCAAGAAGTTGTTGTTGTAATCGGTCTCGCTCTAAACTAATCTCGTTGGCTTTATGCTGACTAAAACTTAAATCTTGTTGATGTTTGTTTCTCCACAACTCCACTTGAGTTTTCAAATCATTAGTTGAATGCCGTAATGAAGTGTTTTCGGATTGCAGTTTTTCACGAATCTCCATTTGATCTTCAACTGCTCCCTCGCGCACGCCCCAGGCAATGGCATAACCAATCAAACATGCAATGAGCAGCATCATCAATATCTCAATGATCGAAATGAGTGAGGCTTGTGGATTAAAAAATTGAGGATCGGTTTTAACGCCTTTCACTCCATACATGTACCACCAGGCGCTGGCCAAACACCAAATAACAAATAGAACAAGGAACCAATAATGTCTTTTCATTTGATCGAGTTACCCTCGAATTTAACGCTTTTTATTTTTCTGGTAAAAACCGTGCAATTTCCGATGAAACCCGAGCGTCTTAAGATTTTGTTTGTAAACCCATTCTTGATCCAATTCTACCCATATGATACAGATGTCTTTGAGGAGCGAATAATTCTTAACACTTGATGCTGATCTCTGAATTCAGGGATGCTCGCATTCCAGAATCGGGTACCAGGAATCCAACATCTAATTCGCAACTTTGCGAGATGTCGCCCGAGGAAATTAAGAAAGTAGCAAGTGATGAAGTGCAAGAATACATTTTTGCTCATACGAATGAGGATGAAAAAAAACTGCTCCTCAAGCATAAATTCATTCTTGGGCTTCCGGCTGTCTTGATCGTACAACAAATCGTAGCCCGAAAAAAAGCGGCTACCAAACTTCCATCATTTTATAAGACGAAGGGAATTGTTTATCCACCAAGCTTAAACCTGGAGCAAAGCTCCTCAGAAGCAACTGCCAAATTCAAATCCGAAATCATTCGAAGAGAAATAGGTGAAAAATTAAAAGCAGCTGATCTCACCGGTGGGCTTGGCATAGATAGTTTTTTTCTCTGCGGGAGCGCAGAGTCCTTAGATTATATCGAGCAGAATGCTGAATTATCGAATATCGCGCTGCATAATCACTCTTTACTCACCACCAAGATTTATCATCACAACAAAACTTCAGAGGACTTTTTTAGATCTAACTCCAGAAGTTATGATTTCATTTATATCGATCCTTCTCGAAGAGATTCGAAAGCAAGAAAGGTTTTTTCTCTTTCGGATTGTACTCCTGATATCACCCAATTGCTTCCAGTACTATTGAATCACACTGATTTTATTCTACTCAAGGCTTCTCCGCTTCTGGATATAAAACAAGGTCTGAAGGAATTGAATGGAGTAAAAAAAGTGATTGTTGTTTCGGTGGCGAACGAATGCAAAGAACTTCTATTCTTAATTCAAAAAGATTTTGGAGGGGAGCCTTGGATAGAAACCTATAATCTCGATGCCGAAGGAAAAATTAAGCATGCATTCAAATTCAATTTTTCTGAAGAAGGAGAAGCCTCTTCCAATTTTAGCGGTCCGCTAAAATATTTGTGCGAGCCGAATGCATCGATTTTAAAATCCGGGGCTTTCAAATCCATTGGTATAAAATTCGAGCTCGATAAAATTGATACCAATACACACCTATACACTTCGAACGATTTAAAGACTGATTTTCCTGGCCGCATTTTTGAAATCGAGCAGCTAAGTTTTGATTCCAAAATGTTGGCCGGGAGACAAGTCAATATTATTACTCGCAATTATCCGCTAACCCCTGACGAGCTGAAGAAGAAATTAAAACTTCGAGATGGAGGAGAAAAATTTATAATCGCTTTTTCCGGGCAAGAAAAAAAATACTTGGTACTAGCTAAGCGGCTGGCATGAATTTAAGGCCAAGATAGATTGCATAAAACAAGATGGCGACTGTGCCATAGATTTTGATCACCTTTCTTCGATTTTGTACGTCTTCCCACCAAAGCATCATCCAGGGCCTAATCAGCCCAATCAATAAAAACAAAACCGCGGCAATACTCACCAACAGACACAACAATCGTACTTTATCCAATCTATCCATTTTGTAAATCTCCTCTTTCCTATTCAATTAATCAACTCGATCGATCGTGCGATTCGAGAAAATCATTTATCCTGATCCGTGTTTGCAAATCCTTAATTCCTGATTCATCTTTGCGGCTCTTTTTTGATTTGAAGGCGCACGATTTTGTTTCTATGTACCGTGCGGACAGTTTGGTACAAACCCTGGCCGAAGGGATTCGTACGTCCAATTCAATTCCAGTCCAATTAAAAAATGTTCATGGTAGTTTAGATTCAGTACTTTTTGCTGCCGTTTGCAAGAGCACAAGAGCTAACCATGTTGTCATTCTGCACGATCGCGAAGAAGCTTCCTATTTTTTAAATGATTTGCAAAACCTTCTGGGTAAAACGGAGATTCTCTTTTTCCCCATGTCATACAAGCGGCCCTATGAATATGATGAAATAGAAAATGCCAACGTATTGATGCGAGCGGAAACGCTCAATAGAATCGGAAACCATCCGGATGGCAACATCATCGTCACTTACCCTGAAGCGCTTTCTGAAAAAGTGATCAATAAAAAATCGCTGGCGTCAAACACCTTTTTGGTAATGAAAGGTGAAAAACTCGATCGCGATTTTCTTGAAGAGTTTTTGCACACCTACGACTTCGAGAAAACAGACTTTGTTTACGAAGCCGGCCAATTCGCAATACGCGGTGGAATTATTGACGTTTACTCCTTTGCCAATGAATTACCCTACCGAATCGAATTGTTCGGTGATGAGATAGATAGTATTCGGACTTTTGATCCTGGCTCACAATTATCAGTTGGAACATTTGATAAGGTCAGCTTGATGCCGAATGTTCAAACACGTTTGGTGCAGGAAGAGCGACAATCCTTTTTTGAATTCATTCCTCCTAACTCAAGAGTTTGGATTAAGGATTTCAAGCTCACACAAGATGTTGTTGAAAAGAGTTTTGAGAAGGCTTCAGAAAACTTTGATAAGATCATTCGCGAAAGCGGGCAGACGAAAGTGGTGCTGGAGCCCAACCAACTTTTTGATAACGGCAAGGATTTCAAAACTCAGATTGAAAAATTCACTCGAATAGAGTTTGGCAATCGTTACTATTTCCAATCCGAAAAGACTTTCGAATTTCCGTCTTCGGTTCAACCATCGTTCAATAAGAACTTTGAATTACTCGCTGCTGATTTCCTAAAACATCAGCAAGAAGGATTCGGAAATTTTATTGCAGCTGAACAGCCAAAGCAAGTGGAGCGGTTGCAAGGAATCTTTGAAGAAATACACCCCGAACTGAAATTCCAGTCGCTTGATTTCTCTTTGCGACAAGGGTTTATCGATCGCCAATTAAAAGTTGTTTGCTATACTGATCACCAAATCTTTGAACGATTTCACCGGTATCGCACTCGCGAAAAATTCTCCAAGTCAAAGGCACTTACCGTTCGCGAGCTACAGGCCATGCAGCCTGGTGATTTTGTAACACATATCGATTACGGTATCGCAAAATTTGCCGGTCTTGAAAAGAAAGATGTTAACGGTAAAGAACAAGAAGCCATTCGTTTGGTCTTTCGCGATGATGATCTGATGTACATCAGCATTCACGCGCTACATAAAATTTCAAAATATTCTGGCAAAGAAGGTACTCCACCTGCGATAAGTAAACTGGGGTCTGGAGAGTGGGAAAGCAAAAAGTCGAAGGTCAAGAAAAAAGTTAAAGACATTGCGAAAGAGCTGATCGGTCTTTATGCCAAGCGAAAACAAGCTCCTGGTTTTGCTTTCACCGAAGACAGTTTCTTACAAGCTGAACTTGAAACTTCCTTCATTTACGAGGACACACCCGATCAGGCCAAAGCCACCGAAGATGTAAAACGCGATATGCAGCAACCGCACCCAATGGATCGGTTGGTTTGCGGTGACGTTGGTTTTGGAAAAACAGAAGTAGCGATTCGAGCGGCCTTCAAAGCCACCTCTGATGGGAAACAGGTTGCAGTACTTGTGCCGACTACAATTCTCGCCATGCAACACGCCAGAACTTTCTCAGAGCGTTTGGCAAATTTCCCTGTGAGGATAGAATATGTTTCCCGGTTCAAGACTGATAAAGAAATTAAACAAACACTTGCCGACACCAAAGAAGGAAAAGTCAATATCATCATCGGTACGCACCGCGTAGTGAGTAAAGATGTTGAGTTCAAGAATTTAGGGTTGCTGGTGATTGATGAAGAGCAAAAGTTTGGAGTAAAAACCAAGGACCGCCTCAAAGAATTGAAAGTGAATGTAGACGTACTCACCCTCACAGCAACACCGATTCCCAGAACGCTTCACTTTTCATTAATGGGTGCCCGAGACTTGAGTATCATTTCGACTCCTCCGCCCAACCGCCAGCCGGTAACTACCGAGCTTCATTCATTTGATGAAGTGAAAATACGCGATGCCGTGAGTTATGAACTGCGAAGAGGCGGCCAGGTTTTCTTCGTGCACAATCGTGTGAGCGATATAGAGCAAGTTGCCAACGTGATTTTTAAACTGGTTCCAGACTCCAGAATTGGAATAGCACACGGTCAGATGGATGGTGATAAACTTGAAAAGGTGATGATCAAGTTTATCGAAGGAGAATACGATGTACTTGTCTCAACCAACATCATTGAGTCCGGTCTCGATATTCCAAATGCAAATACAATCATCATTAACAATGCTCATCTGTTTGGCTTAAGCGATCTCCACCAAATGCGTGGCCGTGTTGGTAGATCGAACAAAAAGGCGTTTTGCTATTTGCTAACTCCCCCCACTTCTGTACTTCCTTCTGATTCAAGAAAGCGATTAGCTGCTCTTGAGGAATTCTCAGAGTTGGGCGATGGCTTCAAAGTAGCTATGCGCGATCTCGATATCCGCGGTGCAGGAAATCTGTTAGGCGGAGAGCAAAGTGGATTTATCACCGATTTAGGTTTTGATACTTATCACAAAATTCTGGATGATGCCATTCAAGAATTAAAGGAAACAGAGTTCAAAGAAATCTTTGCCGAGGAACTCTCAGAAAAGGCAAAGTTAATCGTGCCTGATTGCGCCATCGAAACTGATTTGGAAATTCTAATCCCTGATAATTACGTCAATAGCACAACAGAGCGCTTGCAGCTCTATTCATCGCTTGATAACATTGCCAATGAAGAAGGCCTTGAGAAATTTATTTCCTCGTTAAAAGATCGGTTTGGGGTTTACCCTGATCCGGTTCAACAGCTGATTAACTCTGTTCGATTGAGATGGCTTGGAGAAAAACTTGGCTTTGATAAAATAAGTTTGAAAAACGGAAAGATGCGGATGCAGTTTTTGTCTGGTAATGATGAGTATTTCAAATCTGCATTGTTTGGAAAGATCCTCTCATTCGTGCAACAACATTCAAAGACAAGTAAAATGAAAGATGCAGCTGGCAGACTAACTCTGACTATTGAAAAAGTTAGTTCCGTTGATGATGCTGTAAACTTGTTAAATCCGCTTTTGGACGTTTAAATCTTTAAGTCACGAAGGGAAATGCTTTCCAAATAAGGATCCAATCCAGCCACATTGCTAAAGGCGTTGATCATCAAAATTTTCTTATAGGTAGGCGAATAATACACTTCGATAAAAAAATCGCCACCATGATATAAGTAAACCTTGGCATCGCCAAGTTTGCGGGCAAACATGTAGTTAGAGCTAGCCGTTACCCAGTCGCACTTTTCCTCAAAGGAGGCTTTCTGAAAATCTGTGAGCGTTATCATAAGATCAAAAAATTACTCACGGGCCACTACTGAGAAAATTATGCCAGTGCGTTTTCAGCTTATTTTGAGGTATCAAATTAATTTCTCGACCCAAAAAAGGAATTTTTTTCCCAAATTGATTTTGCGTAATATTATTGATTAGCTATCGTTTATGGCTGGGTAACAACTTGGTTATCCTTGAATCAAAATAGATTCAGTCTTTGGAAAACACGGATTTATCTTTTTATATTAGCGGTTCCTTTATTTTTAACCAAAAGCAAATGAAGCATTTAAAGTCTTTTTTAATCCTCGTTGGGCTCTCTTTGGTGGTTTCCTCTTGCTTTTTGCGCAAAGGCGGCAAACCTACTGCCCAAAATCCCGGACAACTCAGCACTGCTACCGGATTGAAATACACGAATGATCCTGCTGAAGGATTTGCGGTAATGCCGTACAATTCTCAGCCGGATGCACCCAATATGGTTTTCATAGAGGGTGGTCGTACGGTGCTTGGTTCGTTTGAAGAAGATATAATGGCTTATCGCGACAACATAGAGCGTACAGTTTCTGTCGCATCGTTCTACATGGACGAAACTGAGATTGCCAACATCCACTGGTTAGAATATTTGTATCACCTCACTACCGACTCTACTAAAGTTGATGGCGGAAAAGCATATAGTGCCGCTTTGCCTGATACAATGGTCTGGCGCTCGAAACTTGCCTTCAATGATCCTTATGTTGATCATTACTTGAGATATCCCGGCTTCCGTTATTTCCCAGTTGTTGGTATTAGGTGGAAGCAAGCAAATGAATATGCGAAGTGGAGAACCGCAGTTGTTAACCAGGACTTAGCTGAAAAAGCTGGTTATGAAAAACCTGCAGAGCAGAGCGGTGGGGGAAGAATACCTATCGAGTCTGGATTTACCATTCCTGCTTATCGTTTACCAACGGAAGCAGAATGGGAATATGCAGCTCAAGCTTTAATTGGAACACAATGGCTTGAAGAAATGCAAACCCATCAACGCATCTATCCTTGGGATGGACACGCTCTTCGTAATCCCTACGGAAAACAAATGGGTTATTTCTTAGCAAACTTTAAGCGTGGCCGTGGTGACTATGCGGGTATTGCTGGCCGCCTAAATGATGGAGCGCTTATCACAGCTTATATTTATGAATATCCTCCTAATGATTACGGCTTGTATAACATGGCTGGTAATGTTAGCGAGTGGGTAATGGATGTGTATCGTCCTCTTTCACATCAGGATTTTGATGATTTGAACCCTATCCGTAGAGATGATTTTATTGATAGCCACGGTTCATACAGAAACGCCTATACAAAAACAGCAAAGGACTCAGTAGTAACAATGCCTGATGGCACACAAAAGACTGTTCGCAATTTTGAATATGCTAAAAACCCTCAAGGCTTTATTTCTATAATCTCAGATAAAGCTAGAGTTTACAAAGGTGGTTCTTGGAAGGACGTTGCTTATTGGATGTCACCTGGTACTCGTAGATTCTTAGATGAAGATTCAGCAACAGCAACAATTGGTTTCCGCTGTGCAATGATTCGTGCTGGTTCGAATTATTAATTAATCAAAGATTTCAAAAGAAGGCCTCGCAAATGCGGGGCTTTTTTATTGCGCTTCTGCAATACAAGCAATACTCAATTCTCTACAACCACCATTAATTAATTGCCGTCCGCACGCCTCAAGGGTAGCACCTGTTGTAATCACATCATCAACTAGTAGTATTCGCTTATTCTCAATTTTACTTTTATCAATTACTTGAAAAGCAACTTCAACATTTTCCCATCGCTCGCTCCGATTTTTCCGCGTTTGTGTTTGGGTATTTTTTAGTCGAAAACAGCAATCCAAACTAAACGGTATCTCGAGGGAGCTACTCAATCCTTCGGCAAATTTTGCGCTTTGGTTATATCCTCTGTTTTTTTGGCGCGATGCGTGAAGGGGCAATGGAATAATTAAATCAAATTGAGAGTATCCCGTGTTTTTCAGCTCCCTTCCGAATAATTTGCCTAAACGAATACCTACTTCAGGTTGATTGTTATACTTCAGTTGGTGAAGTAAATGCTGAACAATACCCTCTTTTCTGAATCGCAAAAAAGCCCAAGCATTTTTAACCGGAAGTCTCCCAATGAATTTCTCTTTAATCGGATTTTCCTCAAAGTCGATGTATCCAGTTCTTGGAAGTTCCGATAGGCAGCGCGTGCACAATATCTCTTCACCTTTTATCAAGCCTTCAGAGCAGCCAAGACAATATTCTGGAAAGAAAAGAGAGGCAAAATCTGAAAATGCGTTCCATAAGGAACTTCCATTTGATTTCCGTGTTAACAAACTCATCTTTGCAATGAAATAAAATCCATATGAGCTTAGTCAAGCAATTTAATGAATACCGGAGCAAGATGAATGAAAAAATTCTCGCCTCGGATAATCTGATCATCAAGCGCATTTTTAATTTAGATACAAATGCCTACCAAGAGGGTGCACTCGATGTCAAATCCAAGGAATTGATCGGGCTTACTTGCTCACTCGTCCTCCGATGTGATGACTGTGTGCGTTATCACCTCGGAAAATGTAAAGAAGTTGGTTTTACTACTGAAGAAATAAATGAAGCCATGGGTATTGCCACATTGGTTGGAGGCACCATTGTAGTACCACATCTTCGAAGAGCGTTTGAGTATTGGGAGGAGCTGGCAAAATCATAACATGTTTAAACGAGATTTAGATTTAGAACGGCATTGGCAATCCTTACTTGAGGTGCTGGAGAAATCTTTGGGCAAAAAACCAAAAGATTTAAATGGAGTCCTTTTTACCATTGGGGTGCAGGAGCTTGGCCGGGGTGCCAGGTTTTTTTCGAAAGAAGAAAAGCAGGATTTATTGCACATCGCCATTTGCAAGGTTTTAAGCTTATCCGGGTATTATCAGCTTGAAGGAACTGATAAAGACGGCTGGCCTCATTGGAAGCTTGTCAAAAAACTACCCCATTTTGACCTACTCGAACAAGAAAAATTACTGAAGCTTCATGTGATTGAATATTTTGAAAAAGAAATGGGCTGGTCAATTCCCACTCTTCATTCAAATTGACAGCTTTAATCTATTTGCACTTTGAATCCCTTCGCAGTCATCCTATCTTAGGGGTTAAACTTTGTCTATTAGATAGACGTTGTAAAACATTGCATGGCTGAGGGGATTAAAGACATCAATCAAAAGATTTCCTTCTTTAAGAGGAAGTATTATTTAAACTTATTTACTCGCGGAGCTATTCTTGCCCCCGCACTTGTTTTCGGTTATTTTCTTATCGTTTCCCTGCTGGAGCATAATTTATGGCTAGGGAAGCCCGCGCGCTTTCTTATCCTTATTTTGTTTGTAGGCCTGGTGGTTTTCTGTATTCTATACTTTTTTAAAAGACCATTACAATGGTGGCTCTACAAAAAAGGACTGGGCGAGGAAGAAAGTGCTAAACTTATAGGTAATTATTTTCCTTCCGTTGCCGATCGTTTGTTGAACATTATTCAGTTGGCTTCTTCGTCAAAAAGTAATCCACTAGTTGAGGCAAGCATCAACCAAAAATCGGGTGCTCTTCAAAACATTTCATTTGAAAAAGCTATTGATCTATCTATTAATAAAAAATATCTCCGTTACCTTCTATTCCCACTTGCCGCCATTCTTATTTTGATATTTGTCGATAGTGCGATATTTACAAAAAGCACAGAACGAATTATTCGATTTAATCAAGAATTTTCCCCTGAAGCTCCCTTTCAATTTAATGTCTTATCGAAGAACCTTACGGCCTTTTTCAATGAAGATTTCTCTCTAAGCATTTCACTCACAGGGAATGCAACTCCAGAAACGGCTTACCTGATTTCTGGGAATCAGAGGTGGAAGATGGAGGATTTAGGTTCAGGCAAATTTCAATACGTCTTTGAAAAAATTCAACACCCCGTACGTTTTCAAATTGAAGCCTCGGGATTTTACTCTCCTGCTTACCAGATCACACTGGCTAACCGACCTGAAGTTTCACAAATAAAAATTGCGCTCGATTTCCCTTCTTACATAGGAAAGCAGCGGGAAGAAATAATGAATGCGGGTAATATCGAGATCCCTGAGGGCACTCACGTAAATTGGAAAATACAGGCTGCGCACGCATCTAAAGCCCTAATTGCATTTGGTACTTCAGGTAATCCGGAACCTATGCAGGGTGTTAATGATGATCTGTTTTCTTATGGGAAGAATTTCAACAATAGCGATCAGTACTCCATTTCATTAGAAAATGAATCAAGCAAGAACAAGGATCGAATTTCGTATACGATCGATGTGGTTAAAGATCAGTACCCCCAAATCTTTGTAGAAAATCTTCGCGATTCTGTTTTGTACAAATCCATTTTACTTGGAGGCCAGGTGAAAGATGACTACGGGATAACCGAATTACGTCTTGCGTATCAAATCAATCAAGAATCAAATAGCAAAAAGGACTTTATAAAAATTCCAATTGCCAACGGCCGGTCCCAGCAAAATTTTTTCTACTCCTGGAGTGTCGATTCTCTTCACTTACAATCGGGAGATAAACTCACTTATTACCTTGAGGTTTGGGACAATGATGGAGTCAATGGAAGAAAAGCCACGCGATCTGCCAGCTATCTTTTTTCCTTACCAAACAAAGAAGATTTAAAACTTGATATCTCCAATCAGCAAAACTCTGCCGAAAATAAAATTGACAAGAGCTTGCAGAAGGCAAAGGAAATCAAAGAATCAATTACGGATGCCCAGCAAAAACTTCGCGGCAAGCAAAGTTTAGATTGGCAAGACAAAAAAATGCTTGAAGACCTTCTACGTCAAAAAGATAAACTTGATAAAACTATTAATGAGCTCCAGAATGAGAATAAACTCCTTGAGCAGAAGAAAGAAACTTTCACTGAGGAGAATGAACGAATCAAGGAAAAGTCAGAGCAAATCCAAAAACTCATGGACGAGTTGCTGGACGATGAAACCAAAAAGTTATTTGATGAATTAGAAAAGCTATTGAAAGAGAATTCAGACCTCCAACAAATTCAAAAGCTGCTTGAGAAAATGGATCGAAAGGAGATTAACCTGGAGAAAGAATTGGAAAGAACCTTGGAGTTATTCAAAGAACTCCAGTTTGAATATAAGCTTGACCAAGCTATAAATGACATTGAAAAACAAGTTGAAAAACAGGAAAACATATTAAATGATACGAAGGAATTGGCCGGTGAAAAGCCAGAAAAAAGTAAGGAGGAGAACCAGCAGGGAAATGACAAAAAAATCGATAAATCAGGAGATTTACCGATAAAATCTAAAGAGAAGTCAAGTGAAGATTTAGCCAAAGAGCAAAGCGAATTGCAGGAGGATCTTAAGAAATTTGAGAAGTCAATTGAGGATTTAAAAAAGATGAGTGAAGAATTGAAAAAGGATGATGACACTCCTTCCAAAGAAGAACTCAATCAGCTAGAAAACTCGGAGAAAGAGAGCAAAGAATCGCTAGAGCAAAAAAATCCTAAGAAATCAGTAGGCCCCCAGAAAAAATCGCTAGAGCAAATGAAGCAAATGCAGAAGAAGATGCAGCAAGCTCAGAGCGGAATGGAGATGGAAATGGATTCACAAAACCTTGAATCAATTCGTCAAATTATTCACGGATTAATAAAGCTTTCATTTGATCAGGAAAATCTATTGAAAGAATTTAATTCTATTCAGCAATCTGATCCCAGGTATCTTCATGTCTCGCAAGGTGAAATTAACCTTCAAAATGATTCTAAAGTATTGGAAGACAGTCTGTTAGCTATATCTAAGAAGGATCCATTCCTGTCTAGTGTCGTTACGAGAGAAGTAGGAGAGCTTAACGATCATGTCAGCAAGGCAGTTGACCATATCAAGGAAAGACGCAAAGGAAATGCAGGAACAGAGATGCAGTTTTCAATGTCGAAGATCAATAACCTGGCTTTGCTTCTTGACAATCATTTTGAAATGATGATGAACATGATGGCGAAAGCGGCAGGAGGAAAGGGTAAGCCTAAAAATGGAAAGGAAAAGACCCCAGGCCTTGGCCAGATGCAAAAACAACTAAATGATCAAATTCAAAAGTTAAAAAACGGTCAAAAAATGGGCCGCCAGTATTCTGAAGACTTGGCGAGAATGGCTGCAGAACAAGAGAGGATTAGGAGAGCGCTACAAGAAATGTCGGAGAAACTGAAAAAAGAGGGAGGAATGGGCATTGGAAACGATATCCCATCCAAAATGGAACAAACTGAAATGGATCTCGTGAACAAGAATATTACAGAGCAGACCATCAAAAGACAAAGCGAAATTCTTACAAGGCTTTTGGAGGCAGAGAAGTCAATGCGAGAGCGAGATCAGGATCAGGAAAGGAAAGGGGAGAGTGCCAAAGATCATGTTAAAGAAATTCCTCCTGCATTTGAAGAGTATTTAAGATTAAAGGAAAAAGAAGTAGAATTGTTGAAAACCTTACCGCCAAGGCTTTTTCCCTACTACAAGAAAGAAGTAACAGATTATTTTAAAAGGATTAATTGACCATTTCTACCTAACGAGTGAAAAACATAAGTATTCAAATCCCGTCTCTTTCAGAGAACATCCGAATTATTGAAAGCTTCATTGATAATGCTAAGGAAAAATATAGCCTTAATGATGATATCTATGGCAACATTATGATTGCTGTTACTGAGGCCGTGAACAATGCAATCAAGCACGGTAACAAGGATAACTCTTCTAAAAATGTCACTCTTTCACTTTCCCTTCAGGAAGGGCTCATAAAGTTTATGGTTCAAGACGAGGGGGATGGATTTAATTACCATCACCTCCCTGACCCTACAGCCCCAGAGAATATTGCCAAACCAGGAGGAAGGGGAATATTCTTAATGAAGCATCTGTCTGATGAGGTTGACTTTAAAGACAACGGTAAAGTGGTTGAGCTGAGCTTTTATATGAATGTCTAATGCCGATTCGATTCTTTTACGAAGAAGTCGATTTCAAAATAACCCATCCTACTAAAGTCCGGCAGTGGATCATTCAATCTGTTAGAAGAGAGAAAAAAGAACTAACGGACATCAATTACATCTTTTGTACAGACGAGTATCTACTTCGTCTAAACAGAGAATATCTCAATCATAAGACTCTGACCGATATTATCACATTTGATAACTCAGAAGGAGACTCTATTTCTGGTGAAATCTATATCAGCGTTAAAAGGGTTTATGAAAACGCCACCAATTATGATTCTGAGTTTATGGATGAGCTTCATCGGGTAATGATTCACGGTGTGCTTCACCTTTGTGGCTACAAAGACAAAAAGCCCTCCGAAAAAACTCTTATGCGCAAAAAGGAAGATGCTTACCTATCTTTGCGTAAAATATTGTTCCACGTGAAACGAAAGGGCTAATAATCCATCAGAGTGTTTCACGTGGAACCTAAAAACAGCTAATGTTTCCAGAATACGATGTCATAGTTGTTGGTGCTGGCCATGCGGGTTGCGAAGCAGCTGCAGCGGCTGCCAACATGGGGTCAAAAGTCATGCTTGTAACCATGAACATGCAGACCATTGGTCAAATGTCTTGCAACCCTGCAATGGGAGGTGTGGCCAAGGGGCAAATTGTGAGAGAGATAGATGCCCTTGGTGGTTACTCAGGAATTGTGTCTGATAAATCTATGATTCAGTTTAGAATGCTGAATCGATCCAAAGGTCCTGCAATGTGGAGTCCTCGAACTCAAAATGATAGAGCAAGATTTGCAGAAGAGTGGAGATTAGCATTAGAAAGAACCGCGAACGTAGATTTCTGGCAAGACATGGTTAGCGCTCTCATTGTAAATAATGAAAGGGTGGAGGGCGTAAGAACTGGACTAGGAATAGAAATAAAAGGGAAGTCCGTAGTCCTAACAAATGGAACATTCCTTAATGGCAAGATTCACATAGGCGAAAAGAACTTTGGCGGAGGTCGCACTGCAGAAAAAGCTGCGACAGGAATTACGGAGCAATTGATCCAATTGGGGTTTGAGTCCGGTAGAATGAAAACCGGAACTCCACCAAGGGTAGACGGAAGATCATTAGACTACAATCTGATGAGTGAACAACCAGGAGATGAACAACCATGGAAGTTCTCATTCACTGATACTGCACCACTACCAAAACAACAAAGCTGCTGGATCACCTACACTAATGAAGAAGTTCACAACATACTTGAGAAAGGGTTTGATAAGTCTCCAATGTTCCAGGGCAGAATCAAAGGACTTGGGCCGCGTTACTGCCCTTCAATAGAAGACAAGATCAATCGATTTGCAGACAGAGAAAGGCACCAAATATTTGTAGAGCCTGAAGGTTGGAATACAATAGAGGTGTACGTCAATGGCTTCTCCACTTCTCTTCCTGAAAACATTCAGTATGAGGCAATGAAAAAGATACCAGGCTTTGAAAATGTTAGGATGTTTAGGCCTGGCTATGCGATTGAGTATGACTTCTTTCCTCCAACCCAATTAAAAACAACTCTTGAGACTCAACTAATTGATAATCTGTATTTTGCAGGTCAAATCAATGGAACAACCGGTTATGAAGAGGCCGCTTGCCAAGGGCTAATGGCAGGTATTAACGCCCACAATAAAGTTCAGAATAAAGAGCCATTCATTCTAAAAAGGTCCGAGGCTTATATCGGAGTATTAATTGATGACCTTGTAAACAAAGGGACTCAAGAACCCTATCGCATGTTTACAAGCCGAGCGGAATATAGAATCCTCTTACGCCAAGACAATGCTGACCTTCGCCTAACAGAACTAGGTTTCAAACTCGGACTTGCAAGTCAGGCAAGGGTCGAAAATGTCCAAATCAAAAAAGAAAGAATTCAATCATTGTTAAAAGAGCTTTCTCAATTAAGAGCAATCCCTGAAGAAGTGAACTCCGGATTAACTTCACTTGACACCTCTCCTCTAGAGGAAAAGGTACCATTAGTCAATCTTCTAAAAAGACCAGAGGTAGGAATACTTCAGTTAAAGAATCTTAATGATACAATCGGCAAAGCTTTGAGCAAATATTCGGGCGAGGTTTTAGAGCAAGTAGAAATCATTGTGAAGTACGAACCCTACATTGATCGTGAGCAAAAGCTTGCTGAAAAAATCGAAAGCCTCGAGAATTATAAAATCAAACCTGATTTCGATTATGACCGAGTGAAGGCATTATCGCTAGAGGCCCGTGAAAAATTAAAAAAGATAAAACCAGAAACCATTGGCCAGATGTCACGGATAAGTGGTGTATCTCCTGCCGATGTTTCAGTATTAAGTGTTTACCTCGGCAAATGATCACCATCTCTTCTTGCCCGATTTGCTCGGGCAGCAATTTTATTAGCTTCCTCCATTGTAAAGATCATACCACCTCAGGCGAAGACTTCAATCTAAAGAAATGCATTTCTTGTGGATTCACTTTCACTGATCCCAAGCCTGACGAAGAGTCCATTGGAAAATATTACCTCTCAGAAAAATACATATCACATACTGGCGGTCAGAAAACTTTTCTTGATTCTATATATCTATTTGCAAGGAAGATAGCCTTAAAGAAGAAGCGCGAGATTCTGGAAAAGAATTCAGCTGGCAAATCAATTCTGGATTTCGGATGTGGTACTGGTGAATTCCTAAACGAAATGAAACACCACGATTGGCAAATAGCCGGAGTTGAACCATCACCCAATGCGAATCAAAAAGCTCAAGAAACTACAGGGACCAAAATCTATACGGCATTGGCAGAAACTAACGAGTCTCAGTTTGACTCGATCACCCTGTGGCATGTACTTGAGCATATCCATGATCTTAATGGAACACTAAAGAAGTTTTCCGTACTTCTGAAGAAGTCTGGCACAATTTTCATTGCTGTGCCTAATCCTAAATCGCATGATGCCGAATTCTATAAATCCTTTTGGGCTGGTTATGATGTGCCAAGACACTTATGGCACTTCAATCAGGAAAACATGAAAAAGCTTTTAGAAAATAACGGCTTTAAATTAATCAACACATTGCCAATGAAAATGGATTCATTCTACGTTTCTCTTCTGAGTGAATCTTATCAAAACCCAACTCAAACAAAAGTTGTAAGCTTAATGAAAGCATTCGTTAGAGGTTGGATATCCAATATTAGAGCCAGAAAAAATACAAATTATTCAAGCCTGATATATATTGCGAAGAGATGAAAAGGCTCTTCATAATTCTTCCCTCACTTCTCCTATGGCAATGTGCTCGCCAGTCTCAACCTGCAGGCGGACCAAAAGACGCAGAGCCACCAGCAATGCAGTTATCTATTCCTAAGGATGGAGAAAAAAATTTCAAAGGAAAAAACATCGAGTTAACGTTTGACGAACTCGTAAAACTTAAAGATCCTCAGGACGAAATAGTCATCACGCCATCTGTTGGGGCTAAAACAAAATTCATTGCGAAGAAAAATAAAGTAATCATTACACCAGAAAAGCCCTGGCAAGACAGTACCACTTATAGCATTTCATTCAGAGGAGCGGTGCAAGATCTAAATGAAGGCAATACTGCTGAGGATTTACACCTCGCCTTTAGCACGGGCTCCACCATTGATTCACTAGAGATCAATGGTCTCGTTACCGAATTATTCAAAGACAAAATCCCCGAAAAAATCTCAGTCGCAATCTATCAGTCAGATACCTTCGACATCTTCAAACACAAAGCAACCTATTTAAGTAAGACAAATAAGTCCGGTGAATTTTCACTGAAGAATCTCAAACCAGGGAAATACTTCATCTATGCTTTTGAAGACAAAAACAAAAACTTCAAAGCCGATAGCAAGTCTGAACGATTTGGCTTTGTTAAAAGGGAAATCATATTACCCGGAAAAAATGATTCAATTCAGATAAACCTAATTCACGTAGATGCCAGGACCATTAAGGTAACCAGCGTAAGAAATTCCAGTACAACTTCCACCATCCGATTTAATAAACCCTTAGATAAGGTATTCCTGAAAAATGACACTTCTCATTTCAATTATTTCTTTGGAGACAGTCGCGCAGAACTTGTGGTAGACAAGCACTTTAATCAAAAAGATTCATTACTGGTACGGATAAGCGCCTACGACAGTGTTCAACAAGAACTAGACACTACTGTATTTGTAAAATATACCGACAGCAAGAAGGTCGCTGAGAAATTTAAAATCTCTGATTGGCAGTCTACTTATGATGTGGAGACAAAAATATTTGAAACCCAATCTACAGCAAACAAGCTTCTTCAGTCAATCAATTATGATAGCATATACATCCAAATTGACACGGTAAACTTTCAGCCTATTAAAAAAGAAGAGATAAAATTCGATACATTAACAAAAACGATAAAAATCAAAACTCGTCTTAAGATAGAAGAAAAGGAAAACATGCCCCAACCCGTCTTGCTATTTGGAAAAGGTGCTTTTATATCCACAGAAAAAGATTCAACAAAAGCTAAAGACATAAAAATCAATCTAGCCAGGCCCTCGGAAACAGGAACCCTTTCCATAGAAATAAACACAACCGAAAAGCACTTCGAAGTCCTTCTTCAAGACTCAAATGGAAAAACAGTAAATAGCACTCGCGATCTGAGAAAATATACTTTCAAATACCTCTCACCGGCAGAATATAAAATTCTGATCATTGTAGACAGAAATAATAACCAACGATGGGACCCAGGGTCCTTCTCTAAAAGAATTGAACCGGAAAAAGTGATACTCTACAAAAATTCAGAAAACAAATTCCAAATTCCAATCAGAGCCAATTGGGAGGTAGGACCGCTGGTGATAACGTTCTAACAAGTTGTGGATAAATGAGGACAACTTTGCTCTCAATTCCATTTATCAATAATTCCATTAAGTTATCCAAGGATTATCCGACTAACCAACATTGTGGTATTGTTCAAAAGTAAATCAACAATCCACACACCAATTGTAGAATTACTCTTACAATTAAGGAATCAAAGACTTAACTTTAAATCTATCAACAAAACCAAGACGTACTCGTTCATTCCTAAGTAATCCACAATTCAACAGTACTAATGACTTTAAGATTATTTTATTTAAAGAGATCTAAATGCATAATAGGGGTACTGTTATTGTTGGCAACTTCCGCGCCAGCCCAAGACACCCAGGAAATTCAAATAGCAAACGAATATTTTTCAAGAGGCCAAAACGAAAAAGCACTGGAAGCCTACCAGGTCTTAGCAAAAAATTCACTCAATATCCCGGCTATTCATAACAACTATTTCAATTTGCTTATGAATATGGGCAAACTTAAACAAGCCGAGGATTATGTGGAAAAATTGATTAGGCGCGAAAATAAGTTCAACTATAGGCTCGACCTCGGAATTTTGTATACGAAAGCAGGTGATCAGGTTAAAGCTGATAAATATTTCAAAGGTCTTTTGCGGGATAATGCGGATGACGTTTACAGGATGAAAACGGCAGCGGATTATTTATCTTCTTATAATCTATTGGAATATGCTACCGAAGCACTTCTTCAGGCTCGCTCTACCGGAGGGAGAATGCTTTATAATCTTGAATTGGCTAATCTTTACAGACTTCAAGGCAAGAGATCGGAAATGATAAACGTCTATCTAGACTATGTCACTCAAATCCCGTCAAATGTTTCGTACACAAAAAATCTTTTGCAAGTTTTATTAACTAAGCCCGAGGAGCTTGAAGCACTAGAACAAGTGCTTTACGAACGTGTGCAGCAAAATCAGCAGTCCGAAATTTTTTCGGATTTGTTGATCTGGGTCAATCTTCAGCAGAAAAATTTTTACGGAGCTTTTGTTCAAGCTCGCGCCTACGATAAGCGATTCAAAAAAGAACAGTCGAAGACTTTAGAGATTGGTCAGATTGCATTAAACAACTCTGATTACGAAAATGCAATCAAGAGTTTTTCATTTGTAACAAAGGAATTTGCACGAACCGAGAATTACCTACCGGCAGAGCTCGGCATTATTAAAGCGAGAGAAGCAAAAGTAAAAAAAACGTATCCGGTCAACCGAGATTCAGTGCGATATCTTATTGGAGAATACCGAAAATTTAAAAATCGAAATGCAGACAACATAAATTCTGAGGAGGCCGACCTAAGTGCTTCCATGCTACATGCCTATTATCTTGATGAGCTGGATTCAGCTGTGGTTGGTTTATCTGCTTTAATTATTAATCCCAAAATTACACCGCAACTTAAAGCCCAGTCAAAAATTAATTTAGGCGACATCTATTTATTGAAAGGCGAACCTTGGGAATCAACATTACTTTATTCGCAAGTTGAAAAATCGCAGCACGAATCTCCTTTGGGTTACGAGGCAAAACTTCGCAATGCAAAACTTTGGTATTTCAATGGAGAATTCAAATTGGCCGAAGAACATTTGAATATTTTAAAACAAGCCACTACCCGCGAGATTGCTAACGATGCAATGGACTTGAGCATGCGCATTAAAGAGAACATCACTTTTGACACCACGGGCGCAGCGTTAAAAGAATTTTCACATATCGAACTTTTAGTTTATCAAAATAAATTGGAAGAAGCTGTAAAAAAACTCGAAGACTTTAAATCGGAAACATCCCCTGGAATAATTGATGATGTGTATTGGCTTGAAGCAAATTTGCTGATGAAGGAAGGGAAATTTGTGGAATCGATAGCCAAACTTCAAAAAATATTGGATGAGTTTGGTGAAGACATTTTAGCAGACGATGCCTACTTTCTTCAGGGCGATATTTATGAACATCAACTCAGGAACAAGGATAAGTCAATGGAAATCTATCGAGAATTCTTGAATAAATATCCTGGTAGCGTTTATGCTGCCGAAGCGCGAAAACGCTACCGCGTTTTAAGAGGTGATTTTGCGGATACACCGAATCAATAAAACTACCAACTTAATTTATAATCCTTTCAATGGATTAGATAGGTAAGAATTCCTGTTGCAATCAATGTGCTGCCGGCAATGATTCCAGCTTTGTGTTCCAGTTTGTGCCAATTGAATTTATTTAATCCGCGAAAAGCAATGGTCACCCAAATGAGCATGCCCGAAAGTGTAATCACTGCATAAACCGCTGACATCAATGCTGTCCACCAAATGCTTTGAGCGCTGGCAGCAAGAAAATAGGCTTCGATTTCTAAGCAGGGAGAAAAGAACATTGCGAACGACAGCGAAACCACCATTTTCATTTTTGAATTCTGATGTTGGGGATCATCCACATGAAAATGTTTGTGTTTATGGTGTCTGTAAATAAAAATGACACCAATAAAAATTAGAACTGCTGGCGCGATATATGGAGTGACCCCCTGAAAATTTTTGGTGACTTCCCAACCAAAAAAAACCAATGTCCACCCGATAATTAATGTGCTGGCCACATGGCTGAGCCCAGCAATAGCTGTTGTAGAAAGAATTTCGCGCAATGACCAATGCTCTTTTCTGCCGATAGCCAGTATAGGTAGCCAATGATTTGGAATGATCGCATGCAACAAACTCAATAAAAAACTTCCCGAGACCAGTGTAAACATCAACTCAGATTTTTAGTAAATAACGCATTACTCTTCCACATTCTTTAATACATTCAATAACTCAAATGCTCCTTTGATAACAATTTTGTTTTTGTAGTCATCCAATGGATTCTTTTCCATCACAATCTCGACAAATCCGTTATCGAATGCGCCTGTTGCGATCTTCAACAATTCATAAGCGTGCTTAGTTGCATCCTTCTCAACAAAAACAAAATGTTTCCCTTCAAAATTGACGATGGAGCTCTCGGGAAGAGCGAAGACTGAGTTTGATCCAGTTTCTATTGTTGCACTGAAATAAGTATTAGGAATAAGATTGGGATCCTCGCCTTGCAAGTGACAATGTACGCGCACAGTTCGCTCAGTGGTGATTTCTTTTCCAATCAAAAAAACTTTTGCCATCCGTTCTTTGGTCTCGTTGGTAAGTGTGATCCGCACGAGTTGCCCGATTTTTAATTTCGGAATGTCCTTTTCAAAAACTTGTGCTTCGGCATGAAGATGCTTGGTATCAACTATTCGAAACATCACATCCGTGGGATTGACGTGCATGCCCAAATTCACATTTACTTGTGAAACAAAACCATCGATAGGTGAAAGAATGGTCACAGAATTTTTGATTTCGCCTTTCTCAATCTCAGAAAGATCAATGTTGACTAATTTCAATTTCGCCTTAAGCCCTTCCACTTTGGCCTTCGTTCCAAAATAATTTGATTTCGCCTGTTGCAACGATTTGAGTGCGTTTACATTTTCTTTGGAGAGATCGACTTGCCGATTATACTCTTGCTCTAAAAACTCCAACTGATTTTTGTTTTCCAGGTAATCCTGCTGAAGCTGAATATAATCGGGGTGCTCAAGCACCACCACCACTTGACCTTTTTTTACGTGCATTCCCTGAAGCAGCTCGGTAGATTTTACGAATCCACCAAGAGCTGCCGAAATGGAAACTAAATTTTGTGGAGGCACATCGAGCATACCGTGAGCCTTAATGTTTCCACTCAGGTTTCGAGTTTCTACGCCACCGAGTTGAATTCCGATTGATTTGAATTGCTCTTCAGATAACTGCACCTCAGCCGAGCCGGGCGGCTTTGCGCTTGTTGATTGGTGTTCCTCCTTTTTATCAGATCGCGATGAGCAAGCGAATAGGACTAATGCAAATAAGATGTTGATATATTTCATGGTATGTCGATTCAAAATTTTCCTAATAGAAATTCAAGTTTAATAACGGAGAGATTGTACTGATAAACGGCCATTACATAGTTGCTTCGGATAGCGATGGAATTTTTCAATGCCTGCAAGTATTCAATGTATCCTATTTCCCCGCCACGAAAGGCCTTCTTTGCATGCGACAATAAGAGGGTTGCGTTTTGCAAAGCGCTAGTCTCATAATAACTGGTGTTGGAAACATTTTTATCCAACTCGCGAAGAGCCTGCTGAAAATTTCCGCTCAACGTTGTTTCAAAGTGTTGAGCATTTTTTCGTGAGATTTCCTCTTGAAACGAAGCGGCTTTAGCTCGAGCAAGATTGGGCCGAACCCACAAAGGAATAGCTAGTCCTAATTCAAACCCGGTAAACTGTTTGCTCCTGGAATAGAAAATATCTTGGCCATTTATATTTTGAACACCCGTCAGGCTTTGCGAGAATCCTCCAATGATAAGATCGGGCATAACACGACTGCGCTCAATTCGCTTATACTGTTGATTAATATTAACCTCTTGATTCATCAACTTAAGAGATGGGTTGTTTTGTATCAAAGTAGGTTCCAACTCAGAGGGTACACTTCGCTTACCAAATTCATCAGAAGCCTCGACAATAGTTTCACTTTTTAATAATGCTTGTAAATGGGCGCCAGAAATTCGAATGTCTGCTTCATTTTGTCTTAGCTGATTTTGAAGATCCATCAGCTGTGTTTCGGCTGTAGTTTTTTCTAGCAGATTGCTTTCACCGGTTTTATAACGAAGTGCAGAAGCTTTTGCAAAATCAGAGTACAAACTGTCTTGCGAGAGAAATAATTTTTTGAGAGCTCCTTGATAAAGCAACAGATAGTAAGCTGACTTTATTTCGAATGCCAAACTGTTTTGTTGAGCAACTAAATTTTGTTGCGCACCAATCACTTGCTCTTTGCCCAGCTGAATCTGATTGGAAATAGTAGTTGGGAAAGGAATAGTTTGTGAAAGCGTTAAGTTATTGTCTTTATAAATGGAATTATACTGACCGTGCATCCATACTGCAGAGAGCTTCCCAATATCGCTGCCCGTTTTCTTCAGTTGTTTGAAATACTCGATTTGATATTCAGCCGATTTTATTCCAAGATTATTTTTCAACGCGGTTTGGACCGCTTCATCCAGCGAAATTTTTTGTGAATGTGCGCCAACGAAAATCAGCACAAGAAAAACGATCGCAACACTGATTTTAGATTTATCCATGAGTCTTATCTTCTTTATTTTTTTCGAAATAGGTGTACAATACAGGCAGAACTACAAGCGTGAGAAAAGTGGCCGTGATCAAACCTCCAATTACCACCGTAGCTAAAGGTCGCTGAACTTCAGCCCCGGCAGTTTGAGATAACGCCATCGGTAAGAAACCTAATGAAGCAACAAGGGCAGTCATCATTACCGGACGAAGGCGAATGCTGGTACCTTCCTTTACAATCTCGGAAACATCTTTTTCTTGATCATCTTTCCTGAGTCGATTGAATTCCGAGATTAAAACAATCCCATTAAGTACAGCTACCCCAAACAAAGCAATGAAACCAACGCCTGCAGAAATACTAAATGGCATTCCGCGAATCCACAATGCAAATACACCACCAATGGAGGCGAGTGGAATGGAGGAGAAAATAAGTAACGATTCCTTGATCGAATGAAAAGTAAAATAGAGCAATACGAAAATAAGAAGAAGAGCTACCGGCAAAGCGATCATCAATCGTTGTTTAGCTTCCTGAAGATTTTTAAAGTCGCCACCGTATTTGATAAAGTAGCCGGCATCCATCTTCAGCTGCCTATTGATTTTTTCGCTCAGTTCTTTTACTACGCTTTCCACATCGCGACCACGAATATTAAACCCTACGGCAATCCTGCGTTTAGCATCATCGCGTTGAATTTGATTGATGCCCGACTCCAGCGTGATGCTTGCCAATTGCTCAAGTGGAATTTGCCTGCCATCGCTCGCGGTAACATATAATCTTCTGATATCTTCAATGCTCTTGCGACTTTGTTGATTAAGACGCACCACTAAATCAAAACGCCTTTCCTTTTCATAAATCGTTCCGGCAGACTCACCTGCAAACCCTGTGCGTAATACACTATTAACTTCTTCGATGCTCAGTCCAAACATGGCGAGTTTATTTCGGTCAATGCGAACCACCATTTGAGACAAACCACCAACAGGTTCAATGTAAACGTCTTCAGCGCCAGAAACCGTGCTCGCAATTTTTCCAGCCTGATCTGCATACGAAACCAGAAGATCCAAATCTTCTCCATAGATTTTTACAACCACATCCTGTCGAGCCCCCGTCATTAGCTCATTGAAACGCATTTGAATCGGCTGCTGAAAACCGTATAAAACACCTGGCATCGATTCATGAAGTTTATCAGACATTTTATCAGCAAGTTCTTCGCGTGAATTGGCACTGACCCAATCGACTCGATCCTTAAGAACAATGATCAAATCAGCATTTTCGATCGGCATGGGATCTGTCGGAATTTCTGATGTCCCGATTTTTCCGATAACCTCTTTCACTTCGGGAAAATTATTCAAAAGTATGCGAGCACTTTTCTGAGTGGTCTCAACCATTTGTGAAAGCGAACTGCCTGTAAGGATTTTAGTCTCGACAGCGAAGTCGCCTTCATCTAATGTTGGAATGAACTCACCACCCAAACCCATAAATACAAATAAGCTAGCCGCGAACAGAATGATAGATGAAACAACGATTGCTATTCTTCTTTTGAGGGCAATTGAAATAACCGGATCATATAATCGATGAATGTAACCCATGATCTTATCAGAAATATTTTTTTGTGCTAAAGGTTTCTTACTCAAGAACAAAGACGAAATCATCGGCACGTAGGTGAGAGAAAGAATCAAGGCTCCCGCAATGGCAAAGGCAACTGTCTGTGCCATCGGCCTAAACATTTTACCTTCGATACCGACTAGCGTTAGAATAGGGATGTAAACAATCAAGATAATGATCTGGCCGAAAGCAGCGGAGTTCATCATGGATGACGCGGCTAGTTTCACCTCGCGATCCATTTCTGTTTGAAGCATTTTTTCTGATCGCTTCATCGATGACAAATGATGCAGAGTAGCTTCTACAATAATCACCGCGCCATCTACAATCAAACCAAAATCAATTGCGCCTAAACTCATGAGATTACCAGACACACCGAATAAATTCATCAATGTAATTGCGAATAACATTGCCAGTGGGATAACTGATGCGACTACAAGTCCTGCGCGAAGATTACCCAGCATCATTACCAAAACGAAAACTACAATTAGCGCGCCTTCCGCCAGGTTCTTGGTCACCGTGGTGATGGCATTGTTAACGAGCTTAGTTCTGTCAAGGTAAGGTTCGATGATAACACCTTCTGGTAAGGTTTTCTTAATCTGCTCAATTCGCTCTTTAACTTTTTCAATAACCAGAGAGGAGTTAGCACCTTTTAGCATCAGCACGATTGCCCCCACTTTTTCGCCTTCATCATTGTAAGTCATCGCGCCATAACGAATAGCATTTCCGAAACGAACTTGTGCAACATCGCGAATAAGAATTGGAAGTCCTGTTGGATTATTTCGAACAACAATTTTTTCAATGTCTTCAGTATTTTGGGCAAGGCCTTCGCTGCGAATAAAAAAGGCGTAAGGTTTTTGGTCGATGTAAGCGCCCCCGGTGTTTTGATTGTTTTTTTGAAGAGCCGAAAAAATTTCATTCACCCCCACGTTCATACTGTGGAGCTTCTCGGTGTTGATAGCGATTTCATACTGTTTCAACTTGCCACCCCAGCTACTTACATCGGCAACACCTGGTGTTCCTAAAAGTTGCCTGCGCACAATCCAGTCTTGAATGGTGCGCAGTTCCATCTCATCATATTTATTTTCAAATCCTTTTTTTGGACGGACTACGTATTGATAGATTTCACTAAGCCCGGTTGAAATGGGAGCAAGTTCCGGACTGCCCGAGCCAGGAGGAATCAGTGACTTCGCAATAACCAATCTCTCATTTACTTGCTGCCGGGCCCAATACACATCTGTGTCATCGGTGAACACGATTGTGACAACCGATAAACCAAAGCGAGAGAATGATCGCATCTCGGTGATGTTGGGAATGGTAGCCATTGTTTGCTCTACCGGAAAAGTGACCAGCCTCTCAATTTCATTCGCTGCAAGCGATGGCGAAACGGTTAAAACCTGAACTTGATTGTTGGTAATGTCAGGTACAGCATCGATAGGCAATTGTGTAACGGAGTAACCTCCCCACACGATTAGTCCGATGGTGAGCATACCAATGAGTACTTTGTTCCTTATAGAAAAGGAAATAATGCCGTTGAGCATGATAAAAAATTAAAATGAGAATTAGATGATGATCAGGCTGGGCCTGAATTCAAGGAAGCGTGAAATTTTTTACGCGAGTCGAGGGGGCTGAAAAATATCGCTTAAATGAGAAGCAATAAAATTTTCCTTGTAAGTGGAAATGTGAGAAACCTCAGTGATCAATTGGGTCTCCATTAAAATTATCTTGTGAATGGGAATGGCTAGCGTTGGTGCGGTAAAGGAGTGACCGGGATCTTTGAAGGGCAATTGGTTGTCATCGGAATCATGTGCTGCATTGCTTTTATAATGCATCACCAAGAACTCCCAGAAGGAAATATCACTAACCAATTTTTTATGCTCTGTGAAATGCTTGACCAATAAAGGCAAACGAAACAGCTCATGAAACTCTGTATTGGAGTTGATGTAAAGAACAACGAGCGATATGGCTAGAAGACGTTTCACAAATTCTGCTAACGCAAAGTTATAGAAAATGTTGAACATGCTTAGAATAGCTGGTAACTCCCGCCTTTGAGGAACTTGGTCAAATCATATGGAGGCATTTCTCTGCCGACAAAATATTTTTTCTTTGAGGCACGGTACAGCTGATGAATGACATCAGCAATGTTTCCTTCACCGCGCATTCGTCTGCCAAATTGAGAATCGTTTACATTGCCACCGTGCATGGAGCAGATTTGATTCCATACTTTATCAAACCGATCGGGAAAATTTTTGCGAAGCCAATCCTCAAAATTTTTTCCAATCGAACCGTTGAGCCGAACGATTGTCATGCCCGCAGTTAGCGCTCCATGTTCGGCAGCAGCTTTTAGAATGTCGGGGATTTCGTGATGATTTAGCCCCGGAATTATAGGGGCATTCATTATACCGACAGGAATATTTGCTTTCGCTAATTCTTCAACAGTTTTTAATCGCTTAACCGAACTTGCGGTGCGAGGTTCCATTTGCCTTCGAAGCTCTTCGTTTAGAGTTGTTATCGAAATCATCACGTGTACCAACCTGTCTTTCGCTAATTCCTGAAGGAGGTCGATGTCTCGGGTTATAAGACTGTTCTTGCTTATCAACCCCACTGGGTGCCGGTACTTCAAGAGGACTTTCAAGATTTGCCTGGTGATTTCAAGTTTTCGCTCCAATGGCTGGTAGCAATCGGTATTGCCGCTCAGCATGATCGGTGCAGCATTCCAATTTTTGCTCAGCAACTGTTGTTCCAAAACCTGAGGCGCATTTTTCTTGACAATGATTTTGCTTTCAAAATCTAATCCCGCACTGAAACCATAGTATTCATGAGTGTTTCTTGCATAGCAATAGATGCAACCGTGTTCACATCCCTGATAGGGATTCATTGAAAACCCAAAACCTAAATCAGGGCTATCGACTTTATTGACAATCTTTTTCGGACTTTCGTGAAAAATTTGAGTATGCGGATTTTCAAGCAGAGGCTCATCAAGACCTTCAACGTGCTGCGTAACATACTCAGCCTGGAGGAATTTGTTTCCCGTTTTTATCTGAGCTCCTCGGCCCTTAAAATACGATTCGGCCATACACAATATTACTAAATAAATTAGTAATGCTAAAATATAAGGATACACCGATTGCCCAAATTTTAGATAAAGCTTTTGAGAAGGCTGGTGTTCAGGTTTTTGTAAAACGAGAAGACCTTAATCATCCCTGTGCTTCGGGGAACAAATGGTGGAAGCTGAAATACAATTTGGAAGAAGCTAAAAATCTTGGTCACAAAACTTTGCTCACGTTTGGCGGGGCTTTCTCCAATCACATCTATGCTAGCGCTGCAGCTGCGAAAGAATTAGGATTTAAAAGTATAGGTATCATTCGCGGAGAAGAGATTTTACCATTGAACGAAACACTAGCGTTTGCCAAAAGTTGTGGTATGGAGTTGAATTATGTTTCGAGAGAGGACTATAGAAAAAAAAACGAACCAGAATTTATAGAACAACTGAAGAAACGATTCGGTGATTTTTATTTGATCCCTGAAGGCGGAACAAATCAACTTGCTTTAAAGGGATGCGCTGAATTTGCCACAGAAAAACTTCAAAGCATTGATTTCAATTATCTCTGTCTGCCCGTGGGAACAGGTGGCACAATGGCGGGAATCATTGCCGGCCTCAAAGGAAATAAAAATGTAATTGGCTTTTCAGTTTTAAAGAATGGCGAATTCCTGAATGAGGAAATAAAACATTTAGTACTCAGCTTTTCAGAGAGAGAATATTCGAACTGGCATCTTGAAACAGATTATCACTTCGGTGGTTATGCGAAGCACACCGCAGAGCTAGATCAATTCATTTTGCAAATTAATGAGGAACACAAATTACCATTGGATTTTGTCTACACTGGAAAAATGGTGGCTGGGGTTTATGGCCTGATCGCAAAAAATCATTTTAAGAAAGGCTCTAAGATTTTGATGCTTCATACCGGAGGGTTGAGAAATTAAATTCCTTCCGCCACAAACACGCGTTTAACTCGGGCACTCGTATTGGTTAAAATTTCGTAGGCAATTGTGCCAATGCTTTCGGCCACATCATTAATCGAACGGTCATCACCAAAAATAATTACTTCATCTCCTTCACTTGCTGGTATACCCGTTATATCAATCATTGTCATATCCATACAGACATTGCCAATCACTGGGGCCTTCTTTCCATTCACTAAAACGAATCCCTTGCCGCGACTAAAGCTTCTGCTGAAGCCATCAGCATAACCAATAGCGATGGTAGCAATAGTTAATTCTTTATTAGCTTTTCCTTTTCTACCGTAGCCAACGGTTTCGCCTTCGTGGATTTTCTTTATTTGGGAGATCACCGTTTTTAAAGTAGCCACAGGTTGAAGTGCTGCAATTTTTTCTAGTGTAGGATCTATTCCATACAAGCCAATTCCTAATCGCACCATGTCCATTTGAAAATCGGGAAGACGCAGAATGCCGGCTGAATTAATGATATGCCTCAATGGCTTGACATTTAATTCAGCGGAAAGTAGGTTATAAAACTTTTGATAGCGGCCGAATTGCTCTTTTGAAAATCCATCGTGAATAGATTCATCTGATCCTGCGAGGTGAGAAAAGACGGATGCAATTCTAATGTTTTTGTGACTCTTTAAAATACTTAAAACTTCATTCCACTCATTTTCGCCAAAGCCTAACCGCTGCATGCCTGTCTCAACTTCAATGTGAACAGACGTATCCCTTCCATTTAAAAAAGCCGCGAACGCTTTAAGCATATTCAAAGAATACATGGCAGGTTCAAGCTTGTTTGAAAGAAGCGACTCAAAGCTTTCTTCCGTTGGGTTCATCACCATAATAGGCAATGAAATATTTTTCTTTCTCAGGTCCACGCCTTCATCAGCGTAAGCAACTCCAAGATAATCTACCTTGTGATACTGTAACAGGTTTGCCACCTCTTCACTTCCACTTCCATAGGCAAATGCCTTGACCATGGCCATGATTTTCACTCCCGGCTTTAACTTTGATTTGAAGAAATTAAGGTTGTGAACCATTCTACTCAAATCGATTTGAATCACGGTGCCGTGTGCTTTACGTTGAATTCGCTTGACGATATTTTCAAATTGAAAAATGCGCGCTCCTTTTACTAACACGACCTCATTATCAAGTGAGTTGAAATCAAATTGATCTATAAAATCTTCAGTCGTATCAAAGAATGAATTGGTGGAGATATTTTCGAATCTCTTTTTCTGTGAACTCAACGAGAGGCCAATTCCAATAAACCGCGTAACACCATTTTTTTGTAACATCGATGATACACTTTCGGCAATCGCTTGCTCGTCAATACCTGATTGCAGAACATCTGAAAGAATCACTGTTTTCCTCTTCTGTTGACTCGACAAAAAATCCAAGCTGATTTGAAGACCTGCAAGATCATTGTTGTAGGTGTCATCAATGATTTGGCAATTATTTATTCCCTCCTTGAGTTCGAGACGCATCGATACAGGTCGGAGCTCGGAAATTCTTTTTTGAATTGCCTCAGCATCCAATCCTAAATGCAGCATCGCGGCCACACAGTGTAAAGAGTTTTCAAGTGAAGCTTTATCGCTGAAGGGGAAGTTAAGAGAGAAAAACTTCTTTTGATAAGTAACCCTAAATGTTGAATCGCTGCCTTCAATGATGATGTCTGCACTATTGCTTTTTCCCCACGATAATGAATGAATTTTACTTTGCTTTACGGCCCGATCAATTTCTAAATGATCAGCACAATAAATCAAGGTTTTCACATTGGAGAACAGTTTAAGCTTTTCCGCTATTTTTTGTTGAATATTTTCGAATCCTTCATTATGCGCTGTGCCGATGTTACTGAAAATACCAATGGCCGGTTGAATAATTTTTTCTAACCGCTCCATTTCACCCGCTACTGAAATTCCAGCCTCAAAAATTCCAAGTTGATGGAACGGTTGGATGGCCCAAACGGACAAAGGCACTCCAATTTGTGAATTATAACTGCCAGGATTTTTTGCGACTCGATAATCAGGTGAGAGCAATTGATACAACCATTCTTTGATGATAGTCTTTCCATTACTCCCGGTTATTGCAATTACAGGAAGTCTAAATTTTTCGCGATGCACTTTCGCGATATTTTGTAAGGCTAAAATGGAAGATTCAACAATCAGTAAATTTGCCTCTGGTAACTTAGTAACCTCTGTAGTTTTTTCTACTACAAATTGTCGAATGCCTAGTTTATATAAATCTGAGATATATTGATGACCATCGTTGCGTGGCCCATTAATTGCGAAAAAAACAGAGCCTTTATTAACAACAGCTTTGCGACTATCTATCACTAAATTTTGAACAGGTAATTCGTGATGGAGTTGCAGAAGTTTCCCGTTCGTTATTTTTTCAAGATCAGAAAAAAGCATTCTTAAAAAAGTTTTGAGCCGTTAGGCACAGGTTTGTCTATTGCACAAAGCACCACATGCCCGTCTTCGTTTGGAAACCCCGTCACTAAAACCTCTGAGATGAAATTTGCTATTTGCTTGGGAGGAAAATTGACTACGCAGATAACTTGTTTTCCAATTAACTCATCTAGCTTGTAAAGATTTGTGATTTGTGCACTTGATTTTTTTATCCCCCAATTTGGGCCAAGATCTACCCAAAGTTTGTAAGCTGGCTTTTTTACGCCTTCAAAAAATTCCGATTTGACGATTGTTCCTGACCGAAGGTCGATTTTATTGAAGTCATCCCAAGAAATCATAGCGTTTTTTTGTTAGATTGCTCAACGAACTCGAAAGTAGTTACGTTACTTCATTTTCAAATGCGCACTAAATTAATTTTTTCGCTGTCGGTCATGGTTGGTCTCGGACTACTTGCCCTTCCTGTATTTGCGCAAGAAGACAGTCAGAGCAATGCAGAAATTCAAGAGTTGAATAGCCATCAAGAATTGAACTTGAATGACGACAAGACTTTGATTATGGATGTAGACGCGAAGCCATCAAAGGTGAATTCAACTGTTCGTGATAATCCTGTAACATCCCAGCCTAACTCTAAGAAACCGGAGGCGCAACAAAAACCTTCAAATTCATCCGAGAAGGTTCAGGGAGATCCTTTGTCTTTTAACTTCCTTTACTACATCATTCAGAAATTCAAGATTTCTGATATCGTTGATGATTGAGTTGTAGAATTTCAGCTTTCTTTTTTTATCAAAAACTGCTCCAGGTCTTTCAGGTCGAGAACGCCTTCATAGTAAGCTTTTCCAAAAATCACAGCGAAGACCCCCATATCATTAAGTCGCTTGATGTCATCCACACCGCGAATGCCACCACTGGCAAGAACTTTTAGATCAGGAAACTTGTCAATAATCTCTTGGTAAAAATCGAAAGCCGGACCTTCCAAAACACCATCGCGAGATATGTCCGTACACTTTACATATTTGAGACCGCGATCATAAAAGTTTTGTAAGTGATCGAACAGATGGAGTTCAGATTTTTTTTGCCAGCCTCGAAATGCAACAATCTTAGATTTGATATCTGTAACGTCAGCACCAAGTGTAACTTTTTCTCGTCCATAAGTAATTATCCAGGAAGAAAAAGTTTCCGGATGAGTAATGGCGATACTTGAGGCAGTGACATAATCAGCGCCATATTCAAATGCTTTTCCAATATCGCCATCGGTAGAAATGCCACCCGTAAAGTCAATTTTCATTTCTGTATATCCCCTGACTTCTTGAAGCACGTGATAATTTTTTGGGCTGCCTTTTTCCGCTCCATCCAAGTCAACCAAATGAACTACTTCAATACCGTGATCCTCAAACCGCTTCGCAAGATCGAGCGGATTTTCATCGTACGCCTTTTCACTGTTGGGATCGCCTTTACGCATTTTTACTACCCGACCTTTTCTAATGGCAATGGATGGAATTACTTGAATCATATTTTGATGTCGTGAATTATTTAGTCGTTAAGTGAATTCTACTTCGCAGTAAAAGGGACAGAGACGATCGTTTGATCCCAAATCAAGTTCAACTCCATTCCATCGCTTCCTTTTTCCACAGAAATAGTGAACTGCTCAAACTCTTTTCCTTGAGGTGGATGATTAACACGAGCCTCGACAATCAAGGCATCATTAGCGGGATTGCGTAGCGCCTCTCCGTTAAAATTAATTCCCCAAGACGGAATCTCAGAGTTAAAAACCACTTGCCAAGACTGTTCATCGGGCACCGTCCAAAGGCTATACTTGCCCGCTTTAAGTGTTTTGTCACCAAATGAGAGGTCCGAATTACATTCGAAGATGGTTGCCTCATTGGCTCCGGTTCTCCATGTTTTGCCATAAGGCACCAGTTTGTCTTTGCCAAAAATTACTCTTCCCTTTTTATAGGGCCTATTATAAAACACATGAACTTTGAGTTTGCCATCATTAAAATCTACATTGCCTTCTGGACTATACGACTTGGCCTTGAAACGGAGGTAAATCAATGCGCCAATGATTATCACCACAATTACTCCGATTATGATCAATGTTCTCTTCATAAAACGCTTATTGACATTTTTCTACTCCAATTTGCAAATATTTAGAAAGCAAAATCTATTTTTGACCTATAAAATTTAAGCCATGTCAGTTTTTGCAGTAGTTATAGCTCTATTCATTCTCGCCATCGTTTCCATCTGGCTGTTCCCCAATAGCAAAGTGAGCGATAATGAGCATGACGTTAAGCATTAAGCAATAAAAATTCGCGAATGAATATTTGTGTCTTTTGCGGTTCGAGCGAAGGAGCGGATCCTGTATATGCAAAAGCCGCAAAAGAGTTGGGACAACTTATTTCAAAAAGTAATTCATCACTTGTTTATGGTGGAGGCAACATTGGCTTAATGGGAATCTTGGCCGATGAAGTATTGACTCACAAAGGAAAAGTGATTGGAGTTATTCCTGATTTCTTAATGAAACGCGAAGTTGGGCATACGGGCATTACCCAACTTGAAATAGTTGGTACCATGCATGAAAGGAAAAAAAGAATGGCCGAGATTGCAGATGTTTTTTTGGCACTGCCTGGTGGATGGGGCACACTTGATGAGCTTGCAGAAATTCTTACCTGGAAGCAGCTTGGATTGATAGATCAACCAATTGGATTGCTTAACATAGATTCTTTTTTTGATTCATTGATTGCTCAAATGGAAACGATGGTATCAAAAGGCTTCTTAAACGAGTCGAATTTCTCTTCCATTAAAATATCTGAGAGCCCTCAAAAACTGCTCACCTTGCTGGGGGTAAAATCACTTTAAGGCCACCTTCTCGCGCTATTTTTCGTTAGCTTAGTAGAAGTAATTTCTATGAGGCGAATTTTACTCTTAATTCTGATTTTTAGCTCTTTGCGAGCTTTGGGGCAGCTAGGATTTAGCCTGGCTGATGGAGCGACTAAAGTTCAAATTCCTATAGAGATTCATAACAACCTGGTGGTAGTTCCAGTTATTGTTAACAATCAGTTGCCACTAAAATTTATTGTTGATACGGGTGTTCGAACTTCTATTCTCACTCAAAAAATATTCAGCGACATTTTGCATCTGGCTTATTCCAAGAAATATACCATTTCAGGGGCCGGAGGAGAGAATTTAGTAAATGCATATATCACTAATAATGTCACTCTGGATTTACCCGGGGTTCATGGGCGCGGCCATGCAATGCTAGTATTGGAAAATGATTACTTAGAGCTTCGTAATTCGCTTGGATCAGACGTGCATGGAATTTTAGGCTATGAACTTTTCAGCAGGTTCGTTGTCAAAATAGACTATCAAGCAAGAATTTTAACTTTAATGACGCCTCAAAAATTCAAGCCGTCAAAACGATATACCCGACTTCCAATCACAGTTGAAGACACGAAACCATATTATGTTGCTGAGGTTAAAATAAACGACACGACCAGCATCAGCGCAAAACTTATGGTAGACACCGGTGCAAGCCACGGATTGTTTTTAGATGTAGAATCTAATAGCAAGATTGTGGTGCCCGAAAAGAACATCAAGTGTGTTATTGGCAGAGGTTTGGGGGGATTAATTATGGGTAAAACAGCGCGAGTAAAAAGTTTGCGCATAGGTAAATATGAGATTACGAATATGATTGCCAATTTTCCTGACCCACAGGCTTTAAAAGACACATTACGTTCAGGGAGAGTTTATCGAAATGGATCATTAGGCGGTGAAGTGCTAAGCCGCTTTGAAGTGGTCTTTGATTTTCCCCGTGAAAAGATTTATCTCAAGGCTAAGTCTGGGTTTAGTAAAAAAGCTTACTGTAATATGAGCGGCCTTACAGTTAAAGCGGATGGCCCAGGACTTCGGGATTTCGAAATAGTAGAGGTTAGAAAAAATTCCGCTGGGGATCAGGCGGGAATACTGATTGGCGATAAGATAATTTCGATCAGAAATTTCCCAACAAGCGAAATGGATCTAAGTGAGGTAAACAATTATTTCAATTCTAAACCAGGAAGAAAAGTTACAATGGAAATCCTAAGAAAGGACAAAATCATTCAAAAGGAGTTCCGGTTGTTAGCTGAGATATAAGCATTCTTACATCCGCAAAGAGAATAGTGTACCTGAAACTACCAGTTAAGAGTTCATCAGCAGGATGTCATCCAAATACTCTCTTGAATTGCTAAGACGAGGCACTTTATTTTGACCACCAAGTTTGCCACGCTTCTTCATCCAGTTATAAAAAGTTCCTTCGGGCACACTGTGAATTTTTGGAGCAACCAATGCGATATTGTGAGCGCGCTTGGCATCGTAATCGGAATTTACTTTGCGAAGCATATCATCCAATGCTTCTGTGAACTTTTCCAAATTCTCGGGCTGCTTCTTAAACTCGATGATCCATTCATGCCCGCCACGCTTTGATTTTTCCAAATAGATAGGAGCAGCGGTGTAGTTGTCAATCACGGCATTGGTTTGCTCGCAAGCATGAGCAATAGCGGAGTCGGCATTCTCGATAATTACTTCCTCTCCAAAGGCATTTATAAAATGTTTGGTGCGGCCAGAAATTTTTATTCTATACGGAGAGAGGCTTGTAAACTTCACTGTATCGCCAATGTTATATCGCCACAAACCAGAATTGGTTGAAATTACCATTGCGTAATTCTTGCCTAATTCAACATCATTCAAACTTATTGCATCAGGATATTCTTTATCCCACTCTTCCATCGGAATGAATTCATAAAACACACCGTAGTCCAGCATGAGCAATAGTTCATCCGAATCTTTTTGATCTTGAATCCCAAAAAATCCTTCGCTCGCATTATAAGTTTCCCAATAACGCATGGAGTCTGAAGGAATAATTGACTTGAAAAGGTTCTTGTAAGGTTTGAAGGCAACGGCCCCATGAAAAAATACTTCCAGGTTGGGCCAAACTTCGAGGATGTTATTTTTCTTTTCGAGTTCAAGGATACGTTGCAGGAGCAAGACGGTCCATGTAGGAACACCGGCTATATGTGCCACATTCACTTTTGCTGTGCTGCTCGCGATGCGATCAATCTTTTCTTCCCAGTTGCCCATCAAGGCGACATCCAGACTTGGTGTGCGGATAAACTCAGCCCAAGGCGGGAGGTTTTGCATGATCACAGCTGACACATCGCCATAATGAGACGATGCTGTCGGATCAAATTCATTCACCTGGTAACTTCCACCAACCGCGAGGCCCTTACCGTCAAAGATTTTTGTCTCGGGAAAATTGTTCACATAAATCGAAAGCAAATCCTTTCCGCCTTTAAAGTGACATTCGTCAAGCGCCTCAGGAGAAACGGGAATGAACTTACTTCGTGCGTTAGTGGTGCCACTTGATTTGGCAAACCATTTTACTTCGCTTGGCCAGAGAATATTTTGCTCTCCGCGCATGAGCCGCTCAATGAATGGGAAAATCTGTTCGTAGGTATGAACAGGTACTCTTTTCTTAAAATCTTCATAGTTGACAATTTCGTCAAATGAATATTTTCTACCGAACTCTGTAAAGCTCGCTGTACTGAGCAATCGCTTCAATACCTCTTCCTGCACTTCGTGCGGATACTTCATGAAAAGCTCAATCTGATGGATTCGCTTTTTCATGACCCAAGTGAGGATCGAGTTAAAGATTTGCATAGACAATAAACCTCAAAGTAACAGTTAGAGGCAGTAATCCCCAAACGGAAAAAATGGTATTCGAAAGAAAAAAGTACTTAGAGCTCGGTTTCTACTCTGGCTCTGCGCAACTGGAAGTTTTGGCCCAAGTAGACTTTACGAACGAGCGGATCATTGGCGAGCTCTTCGGCAGTACCTACTTTGAAAAGTTTGCCTTCCACCATCAGGTAAGCTCTATCGGTGATGGAGAGTGTTTCGTCAACATTATGGTCGGAGATGAGAATGCCTATGTTTTTCTTCTTGAGACGCGCAACGATGCCCTGAATTTCTTCCACCGCGATTGGATCCACACCGGCAAAGGGTTCATCCAACAAAACAAAACTCGGGTCCACAGCTAATGCTCTGGCAATTTCTGTTCTTCTTCTTTCTCCACCAGATAAAACCATTCCCAAATTTTTTCGCACGTGCGTGAGGCTGAATTCCTCAAGAAGTTTTTCCACTTTTTCTTTGCGATCCTTTTTTGGAATGTCGCGCATTTCAAGCGGGGCGAGAATATTCTCCTCAACAGTCAATTGCCTAAAGACGGAAGCTTCCTGTGCTAGGTAACCAATCCCTCTCTTGGCGCGCTGATACATTGGCAAGCCTGTAATATTTTCATCGTCCAAAAAAATGGTACCCTCGTTGGGTTTGATCAGCCCAACGATCATGTAAAAACTAGTAGTTTTGCCGGCACCATTTGGGCCCAGCAGCCCAACGATTTCACCCTGCTTCACCTCCACCGACACATTGTTCACCACCGTGCGGTTCTTGTATTTCTTTACCAAATGTTCGGCTCTCAAAATCATGTTACTCAAATTTGATATCCTTTGCTCTTAATTGGATCGAGGTTATTCCGTTATATGTATTCTCTTCAATGGTGTAAGCCATTCTAAAAGTATCACCACTTGCCAGCCGCGAATAATGATCGCCAAGATCAAATCCAACGGTTTGAAATACATTCTCATTTCCATCTTGCCCAGCTAAAAAACGTACGTGTCTGTCTTTAAAGCTCGACAATGAGTTGGCTACGTACAAATTCCTTGCCTCAAATATGGGCCTAGGGTTTTCTGGTCCAAAGGGAGCCATTTGCTTTAGTACAGCAATGAATTTAGGAGTAATGCCATCGAAAGGCAGTGCAATATCAATTTCTACTACTGGGCTTTGCATTTCCTCGGTGATAGATGCCGCCACCACTTCTTCAAATTTTTTTTGAAATGCATCGACATTGCTTTTGTCGAGGGTAAGACCGGCAGCATATTTATGGCCGCCATATTTTTCGAGGAGATCGCTACAGCTTTCAAGTGCCTGATACAAATCAAAGTCTTTAACACTGCGAGCTGAACCGGTCACTTTATCATTTGATTCGGTGAGGATGACTGTTGGCCTATAATATTTTTCAACACATCGGGCAGCAACTATGCCGATAACTCCTTTATGCCACGTGTTTTTAAAAAGCACCGTTGACTTTGCATTTCGAAGACTCTCATCGCCTTCAATCATGGCGACAGCTTCTTCCGTGATATTGACATCGAACTCTCTTCGCAAATCGTTTTTTATGTTCACTTTTTCGGCCAAATCATTTGCCTCTTCTTCTGTCTTAGATATCAAAAGTTCTACAGCAGCTTTGCCGTGAGCTATTCTTCCTGCTGCGTTGATTCGTGGACCAAGAGTAAATACTACGCCAGAGATGTCAAGATCAGTTTTGATGGCAGCAATTTCTTTCAAGGCTTTCAAACCAGGGCGCGGATTCTGATTCAGTTTTTGCAAACCGAAATACGCAAGGGTTCTATTTTCTCCATCAACAGGAACGATGTCTGAAGCAATACTCACCGCTACCAGGTCGAGGTATTCAAAAACCTCGTTTTCATCTTTGAATCTTTTGGCGAAGGCTTGGATCAGTTTAAAGCCGAGTCCGCAACCGCTCAGTTCATTAAATGGATAGCTGCAGTCGTTTCTTTTAGGGTCAAGCACTGCAACGGCATTTGGAATTTCGCCACCCGGAAGGTGATGATCGCAGATGATAAAATCGATTCCCTTATGGCCAGCCATAGTAACCATGTCGGCAGCTTTGATGCCCAGATCAAGAGAGATGATCAGTGTAAACCCGTTTTGCTCCGCCCAAATAATTCCTGTCTCGGAAACGCCATAGCCTTCAGAGTATCGATCGGGAATATAGAAGTCGCAACGGGAATAAAATTTCTTTAGATAACTGTACACCACAGCAACTGCCGTGGTTCCATCCACATCGTAGTCACCATAAATCAGAATTTTTTCATTGTTATCAATGGCTTTCTTTAAGCGTACAACCGCTTTCTCCATGTCTTGCATCAAGAAAGGATCATGAAGATGATCTAGCGATGGTCTAAAAAAATCTTTTGCTGATTCGAAATCGTCTATTCCCCTTTGTAGAAGAATGGTGGTCAGGTAAGAATTGATATTCAGTTTTTTTCCAAGCTCGGAAATGTTTTGTGGTGATGGAAGCGGATTATAGATCCAGCGTTTTTCCATTTAATTTCTGCTCAAATTTACTGCGCCAGTTCTGCCCTGGGCCGCGCTATCACCATCACTACCCCGTTGTCCATTTTTACCATCTCCCGCAGGACCCAAGCCAGCTTGCCCTCCCCATCCGCCATCTCCGCCAACGCCCCCAAATCCACCGAAGTTTTTAACAATTAATTTATGACCCAAGATCAAATGAAGATCATCACATTTTTTACAATTGATAGTTAAGCTTCCACCATCACCACCAATTCCCCCATTTGCCCCATTACCACCTTTTCCTCCGTCACCGGCAACGCACACTCGGGTGCCAGAACCACCATCACCTCCACGTCCTCCCTTTCCACCATCACCACCATCACCACCATTAAGATTAATGATGATTGAACCACCAACAATCAAATTATTAAAGTATAGTGAAACGTTAGTTGCATTTTGACCCTGAGATCCAATGGTCGCATTTAAGGCGGGTGCTCCGCCCCTGCAAGGAGATCTGCCAATCAACCCATCTTCTCCTGCATTGCCAGCCTTTCCATCAGCGCCCTTCCCTATGATAGAACAATTCTTTCCAATCCAGGCTTCTTTAGCATGAATAAAATTGTTTGTCTTAGACATATTTAGAAAAATCGAAGACGAATCTTTCATTATGAGCGTGTCAACCACGATGATGTCAGACTTCTCCATGATAAATTTTTCCTTTGGTTCAAGGACCAATTTTGTTAACCTTATTTGGGCAGAACAATTTAGTGCAGCAAAGACAGCAGCACACATGATTAAAGCTCGGATCATCCGGCAAAAATAACTAACAAACTGTATTGCCATAAATAAAAAAGCCCCGACCAGAATCGGGGCCTTTGATATTTTCAAAAAGGATTATTTTCCACCTTGCGACTTTTCAGCCTTCTCGGCAAGAACACCTTCAAGCACGTCTTTTATTTCTACACGCTGACCATCTTTAAAAGGAACGATCCAAGCGTCTTTCACACCCATTTCGCGCATGTATTTCTTAAACTTGTCGGCATCCCAATAATCGCGAAAAACACCGATAGTGAACCTCTGTTCACCCTTATCAGTTGCTTCGCCTCCAAAATTCGGATTATTATCAAAGTATTTAGTGAGGTCTTTATTCTTGAAAGCACCAATTTGTACTTTGAAAACAACACCTTTTGAGAAGTCCATAGGGTTCACAACGGGTGCCGGGGGGTTCTCTTTCAATTGAGCGAGCTCAGCTTTTGTTGAAGTAAGATCACCGCGCATTTTAGAAATCTGATCCTCCAGATCTGAAATCTTTGCATTCTTGTCGCTGATCTGGCTGTTCAATGTGCCCAGTTGACCCTTCAGTGCATTGGCATCTGTCTCAGCTGCTTGTTTAGCTTCGATCAGTGTCTTTAACTCTGCAGGATTCTTCGAATATTCTTTGGCTTTCTTTTTCCATTCTTTTTTCTCAGCCTTAGAAAGCTGAGCGAAAACTTGCATGCCGGAAAAAATTAAAGCCAGGCAGATAACTACAACTTTAGTTTTCATCATTGCATAAGGGTTGGTTAATTAAGTAAAAGTAGAAAAATATTTTTTAACATTTTGATTTGAGTCGTCTTGAGCTATCCGCATCCCAAATTTTTTTTGAAATCTCGAGCCGGCAAACCACCAAAGTCGAATGAAGGTTTAGATTCTTCTTCAGTGTGATTAGGTTGATCTTTGAGTGTCATCCTTTTGGTACCCAGTTCTTTTCTCTTGACTTTCTTAGACTCGTTTTTGCTCAGCATTTAAAAATTGATTTAGCTGATTTAAATCTTTGTTTGATATGCACCCGAACTATATCTTGCACTTGTTTAAAATTAATCTAAATAAGGGTGCAAACCAAGATTAAATCGGTTGCGGACATGATAAATGGCGAAACCGCTATCATTTCGGGCTTTACGGATGACCAACTTGCAGTGAAGTTATTGGAAATGGGCTTTCTTCCAGGCACTGCAGTTAGGTTCAATTTCACCGCACCTTTGGGCGATCCTATTTGCGTGAGCGTGTTAGGTTATGACCTTTCACTGCGACTAGAAGAAGCTTCGACAATCTCTATTCTCAATTAATGGCACAGGAAAGGAAGATAAAGATCGCGCTTGCAGGCAAGCCTAATTCAGGCAAATCTTCCTTGTTTAATCAGTTGACGGGTCTTAACCAGAAGATCGGAAATTTTCCGGGCGTTACTGTTGATAAACGTACTGGAACCTGTCACCTCGAAGATAAGACAGTTGCCGAAATTATTGATTTGCCAGGTACTTATAGCTTATATCCTCGCACCCTCGATGAAAAAGTTGTAGCAGAAGTTTTCACTGACCTCAAAGGAAAATTTTATCCTGATAAAGTGGTGTTGGTTGCAGATGCTACCAATTTGAAGAATTGCTTGCTTCTGCTCACTCAGCTGATGGATTTAAAACTACCAACAGTTTTGGCTTTGAACATGGTTGACCTTGCAGCGAGATCAGGTCAAAGTATCGATTTGAAAAAATTGGAGAAGAAGCTGGACATGCCGGTGGTCATGATCAATGCTCGCAATGGCACAGGAATAGAAAAACTAAAAAATATATTGGCGGGTCCGCTGAGCTCGAGTAGCAAGAGGGTTTACCAACCAGATGAAGAAAGCAAACCCCTCATCGAGAAAATTAGAAGTAAGTTTAGTCTTACCTCAGATTACGAAGCGTATCAGTTCCTTCAACAGTCAGACAATCTCATATTTCTATCTAAGGAAGACAGAGAATATATAAGGCAGTCAGCCAAAGAGAATAATTTCTTCGCACACAAATATCAGGGAGCCGAAACGGTGATGCGGTACGGATTTATTCAAGATTTATTGAATGAAGTTATCGTCCGCTCTTCAGATGAAGGTTGGCGAAAAGTTTCGCATAATATTGATCGCGTGCTTACTCACAAAGTGGGCGGTTACGTAATTTTCTTCCTCATTCTGTTTTTAATTTTCCAATCCATTTTTGCGTGGGCTCAGATCCCAATGGATTTTATTGACTCCACTTTTGCGCAGTTAAGTACCAAGCTAGATCATCTATTTCCTGAAGGTCCATTCTTTGAACTCATATCGCATGGCATTGTGCCCGGCATCGGGGGCATTGTTATTTTCATTCCACAAATCGCAATTCTGTTTGCTTTCATCTCTGTTCTTGAAGAAACCGGATACATGGCTCGCGTAGTTTTTCTTATGGATAAAATCATGCGCAAGTTTGGTCTCAATGGCAAAAGTGTAGTGCCGTTAATGTCGGGTTGGGCCTGCGCTATTCCGGCAATCATGGCCACCCGCACCATAGAAAACTGGAAAGACCGACTCATCACCATTTTTGTAACACCATTGATGAGCTGCTCTGCGCGACTCCCAGTCTATACTATACTTGTTGCTCTCATCATTCCCGATTATAAGGTTTTCGGCTTTTTCAATTACCAGGGTTTGGTATTGATGGGATTGTATTTGCTCGGTTTTATTGCAGCAATTCTTTCTGCCTTGGCCATGCGTTTTCTGATTAAAGTAAAAGAGCGCACCTATCTGATCATGGAAATGCCCACTTACAAAATGCCCAAGTGGAGCAATGTTGGTTATCAAATCATTGAGAAGACAAAAGCATTTGTGTTTGAAGCAGGCAAAACTATTCTTGCAATCTCTATCATTTTGTATGTGCTGGCAAGTTACGGACCGCCAGATGTTATGAACGGGGCGAAAGAAACTGTACGAAAGGAAACGGCTCAACTCAATCTATCTGATTCAGAAATTCAAGATCGAGTGGCATCTTATAAGCTCGAACATTCCTATGCCGGTAGCCTCGGGAAAATTTTGGAGCCTGTGATTAAACCACTTGGTTATGATTGGAAAATTGGAATTGCCTTGGTCACCTCCTTCGCTGCTCGTGAAGTCTTTGTTGGAACGATCGCCACCATTTATAGCATTGGAAATGCCGATGATCAATCAACCATCAAACAAAAATTAAAATCGGAGGTAAATCCGGAGACAGGCGGCCCACGATACACGCTGGCAGTGGGTTTATCGCTATTGGTCTTTTATACTTTTGCTATGCAATGCATGAGCACCTTAGCGGTAGTAAAGCGCGAAACCAAAGGATGGAAATGGCCCTTGATTCAACTGGGTTATATGACTACGTTAGCCTACTTATCTGCCTTGGCGGTTTACCATATGTTGCGCTAAGAATTAGATGTTTCATTTCTGATTAACTTGCAATTCGTTTAACTTTAAAAAAAATCAAACCGATGGCTACAGGCAACTCTTCCCCCAACTATCAACTGGGATTGCTTTATTTATCGCATATCCTCATTAGTGCTGATGGAGTTATTCATGAGGCAGAACAAAAAGCGCTGATTAAATTCAAAGAAGAAGAAAAAATACCATCATCGGTTTACGATGAATTTCAGCGCGATGTGCTATCCAGAAAGTTGAGCGTTATATACCAACGCGGACTGGATATGATCAACGAATGTACGGTTGAAGAAAAGAAAAAAGCGTTTACCCATTTGTTTAAGCTTTGCGCTGTAGATGGAAGTATTCACCCGAAAGAGGTAAAACTTCTGCTCTACTCAGCCAGACTTACTGATTCTGACCTGAAAGAAATCATGGCGGCATCAGATGTGCAGTCTTGATATCGACTTGTAGTCATGCCTCAAAAATTTTACCAAGAATTTAAGCTCGGCATATTAGGAGGAGGCCAGCTTGGGCGCATGCTTATTCAATCGGGCATTGACTGGAATATCAATTTTTCAATTCTCGATCCCGACCCTTCTGCTCCATGTAAGTCAATGGCCGAATTTACAACTGGCAAGCTGACGGATTACCAAACAGTAATCGATTTCGGAAAGTCATGCGACTTAATCACCATTGAAATTGAGAATGTTAGTGTTTCAGCCTTAAAAGAATTGGAGCGTCAGGGTAAAAAGGTCTTTCCACAACCAGATGTTATCGAACTCATTCAAGACAAGAGAAAACAGAAACAGTTTTATCTCGAACATAAAATTCCTACAGCTGATTTTATTCTCACTGAAAACAAACAGGAAGTAATTTTGCAGAAATCATTTCTCCCTGCCGTAAATAAACTTGGACGCGAAGGTTACGATGGTCGCGGGGTGCAAATTCTGCGAACAGAAAAGGATTTGGAAAAGGCTTTTGAGGCGCCAAGCCTACTGGAAAAACTTATCGATTTTGAGAAAGAGATTTCAGTGATCGTAGCTAGAAATGAAAGCGGTGATATAAAAACCTTTCCTGCTGTTGAAATGGCCTTTCACCCGGAGGCAAACCTCGTTGAATATTTATTTTCTCCCGCAGCAATTTCGGAAGAGGTGAGAATGGAAGCAGACACCATCGCAAAAAAAATCATTTCTGAATTGAAAATGGTTGGTCTTCTGGCAGTAGAAATGTTTGTGACAAGAGACCAAAAAGTCTTGGTGAATGAAATCGCCCCACGGCCTCATAACAGCGGGCACCAGACAATCGAAGCAAATGTTACTTCGCAATATCAGCAACACTTGCGAGCTATTTTAAACTTACCTCTTGGCGATACTGCAATGATTCATCCAAGTGCCATGGTAAATGTTTTAGGAGAGGATGGATTTTCGGGTTTAGCAAAATACAATGGCCTTGAACAGGTATTGGATCAGCCCGGAGTATATGTTCATCTTTACGGTAAGAAATTGACGAAGCCTTTTCGAAAAATGGGCCATGTAACAGTAGTTGATAGTGATGTTGAAAGATTAAAGATGAAAGCCAATTTTGTGAAACAAACTTTGAAAGTTACCACATGAGCGAACCTATCATAGGAATAATTATGGGCAGCCAATCTGACCTGAAAGTGATGAAAGAAGCAGCCGAGTTTTTGGAGGAAATGAAGATTCCATTTGAGCTGACGGTGGTCTCAGCGCATCGCACCCCAAAACGAATGGTGGATTATGCTTCATCAGCGCGAGGTAGAAACTTGAAAGTGATTATAGCTGGTGCGGGTGGTGCTGCACACTTACCAGGAATGGTTGCCTCTCTTACCTCTTTGCCGGTAATAGGTGTTCCCATTAAATCATCTAATTCAATAGATGGTTGGGACTCAATCCTTTCCATTTTGCAAATGCCATCGGGTGTGCCGGTAGCTACTGTTGCCTTAAATGGTGCCAAGAATGCTGGTATTCTGGCTGCTCAAATTCTTGGAACTACCGACAAAGCGATCGCCAAAAAACTAGATCAATACAAAGTTTCCCTTCAAAAGAAGGTGGAGGATTCTTTTAAGGAAATAGAGAGCAAAGGTTGGCGCAAAGCCGATCTTTAACCCTTCATTTCATGGATTTCGGCTCTTTTATTACTGAAAAAAAACCGTAACTTCTCGTTCGTTTAGATGATTCATGAAGGCAGACGAGAAAGGTTGGTTGATTAAATATCTGGAGTATCGCAAAGAACTCTTAAAGGATCTGAGCTCCGAAATAAAGAATGGAGCACACCCGGAGCAATCGCTTTATCGGGTAATTCAGCCTACAGGGCTGATGTATGGCCAATCGATAAATGCGGTTCCTATTAATGGCTCACCTCCATGGGCTGACAAGGATCGGATGAAAATCTTGCTGGCTGAAAGCCTTATTAGCAGTTCTCTTCTTTTCCACGATCGTCAGATTAAAAGTGCCGATGAACTTTCGGATGTAATCCTGAAGACACTCGAAAATATTGGCAATTTCTATAATCACGTTTTCCCAGAATTAGCTACCCCAACAAAAACACTTTTCGGCCGCAAGAAAACACCCCTCGAACTAGCAGAAAAAATCCTTGACAAACGAATAGAGTATTCGGCCGATCTGAGTCAGAATTTCTGGGTTCAGTTTTTTCACAACAGCTTACTTTTCTTAGACATCTTTATTTTTGGTCAGTGGATACACACTAATGCCGACCGTATTGTGGCCGATTTTTTCAAATACGAACGGGAGGAATTACGGTTCTCTGTGGTAAAAGTGATGGCAGCCGCGGCCCATGCAAATACAACCATTGAACCAGAAGAACAGAAACTTTTAGAATACTTCTTACAGGGTGCAGGCCTCACACCTGAGCGGAAAAAGGAGGCGGCTAGAATTTTTGCTGAAGGAATTGAAATTGAAGAAATAAACTTGCCGACCAACAATTCCTGGATACTAAAAAAATATTTTCTTGAAATAGCCATTCTCACCATTTGGTCGGATAAGAAAGTAGAGGGTGATGAGCATGAGTTCTTGAAAAGACTTTGCTCTTACATGGGCTTTGGCGAGGATGATCTGGAAAACAGCATGATGGCCATTGAGGGTTTTGTGTTGGAGCATTGGCACGAGTTGGACTATCTACAGAGCAAACAGGACTTTCAGGAATTGAGTGAACAATTTGTAAAGCGGCTTGCGAGAATCACTGATAGCAACAAAAACAGATTGGTGAAGGAAGTACGAGAGAGTGAGGCCCTCATGCAGCTTTTGAAAAAATCAAAATCAGAGACGTTAACAGAAGAAGAGAAGGCTCAAATGCAGAAACATTTGATCGTTGTGCTCAAAACCATCCCCACATTTGTAATCATTTCTTTGCCACAGCGGTTTCTTACACTGCCGATGTTATTGAAAATCTTACCTGCTAATTTCTTTGCGGAGATACACGCTCACTAAACGTTTACTCAGTTTCCTGAGCGCCTTCTTCATTTTTCTCAGGAACGACTACGGATAGTATAATTGAGAATGTGAGCGTTACAATTATAACAGTAAATGAAAGTGTAGGGGGGATTTCGTAGTCAATGATGTCGAGCAACATCTTTGCGCCAATAAAGAAGAGAATGATTGAAAGACCTTTTTGAAGAAGGTAAAACTTGTCAATGATGCCGGCCAAAAGGAAGAACATTGCCCGAAGGCCCATTACCGCAAAAATGTTTGACGTATAGATCAGGAACTCATTTTGAGTGATCGCGAATGCTGCAGGAATAGAGTCTACAGCAAAAATTAAGTCTGTTGTTTCAACAAGGGCAACAACCAGAAATAATGGAGTGAACATCCACTTGCCATTAACCTTTGCCAAAAATTTTCCACCCATTTCATCCTCGGTTATAGGAAGGTATTTTCGGCATAAGCGGAGAACTGGGTTTTTCTCCGGATCGATTTTTTCGTCACTATCTTCAAAATAGATCTTAATGCCAGAGTAGATCAGGAATACTCCAAAAATGTAAAGTATCCAGTGAAACTGAGCGATCAGAAGGGCGCCAACAAAAATGAATACACCCCTGAAAACAACAGCTCCCAGAATTCCCCAAAATAAGATGGTATGATAATACTCCTCCTTTACAGTGAAGTATTTCAAGATCAGAAGGATAACGAAGATATTATCTACTGAAAGAGCGTATTCCGTCAGGTAGGCAGAGAAAAATTCAATAGAAGAATTAAATCCTCCTTCATCGAAATGATAGACCAGGTAGCCAAAGACAGAACTGACAAGAACCCAAAAAATGGACTGGTAAAGAGCTGATTTTGTAGAAATTTTATGCGCTTTCTTATTGAAGATGCCCAAGTCAATAACCAAGAAGACAGCAATGATCGCGGCAAACACTCCAAATAGGATCGTTTCGATCTGACTGTGGTTTCTGAAAAGGGAGAATAAGAATACGCCCATGAATGAGATTAAAGACACAAATAAACGCTAAATCTACAAATATTCTTTATTCGTAAAACTTCACTTTTGTTTAAAATGACAATTAAAAATTAGAAAGCAGAATTTACAATTTTCTAATCAAAAAGGGGGTGATCATTTACTATAATTCGTAATTGAAAGAATGACGGCTTTCTTGGGTATTCGAAGGGCAAGCGCTTTAGTGAACTGTGGTGCTCTATTCGAACCCTCTGTCAATATTGGCTTGGTATATAAGAGCGAATCTCTACCCATCCTTTGGAGGTTATCACCCGGGTTAATAGCGTCATTAGAATTGCGATAAGCCTCCATTACTTGTCTTTCAACAGCCCGCAAGTTCGAGTCATTAAGGTTCATGAAAATTATTTCAACATCATAAGCCTTGTTAAGTGAATCAAGAAAAACTCGATCTGAGCGTCTACTTTCTTCAACTATCTTGGTAATGCCTCTTGCATAAGAGAGGGCAGCTTCAGTCAGCTCCGCATCCGATATTTTTTTTATTGATTTAGCCTCCATGTTAGAGCGTATCTTTTTCCGTTGCTCTCTTGAGAGGGAGCCCCCACATGAAAAAAGAATCAATGCAAGGACGATAGATAGAATTTTCATTTGGTAAAAATAGCTCTTTGACACAGAATTATATCTTAGGAGCAAGCCACAAAAAACCAATAGCTAAAATAAACACCATGTAAAACAATAAGTTTGAAACTCTCTCATTTTCCAGCGGAGGGATTTGGTTCTCACCCGGAGACAGATTCTGTATAAGTGAAGTCTCTTTTACTTGATTGGCAATTCGAAGAGATTTCCATTGCAAAGGATCATTGATAAAATAATTTAACTCTGTGGAGTCAATTGCTGAGAACTTATGCCAGCCAGATTTCCCTGCCCAACTTTTTGCTTTCCAATAATCATCCAACAACGCATCTTCATTGACCGATACTTTTATACCATCAGAATAAATGGAAGGTGTTTGACCAGATGAGATAACGAAAAGATCAATCGGTTCATTTGGGTAATATGGAAATGGGGAGCTCAATTTTAATTCAAACTTTTGATTCTTTTTTCTGGCAACCTTTTCAATAAGCGAACTCCAGATGAAGGCATAGTCGTCATTTTTACCCTCGAGCGTAAGTCGATAGGTTTCTTGCAGAAACTGAAATGCAATTTTCCCTGAGCCAAGGAATTGATAACCGGTTAAAATTCTGTCTTTAGTTTTAATCAAAGTTTCAATGGAGGGCCGCGCACTCACCTTGATAGGCATTGCAGGCAATATATATTCTTTGCTTTGTAAATGAAGATGAACGGTGTCATTTGAAATTTTCTCCCCTTTTACGAGATAAAAATCTGGTTTCGTTGGAACATCGTTTTGGATTACAATTAGTCCTAATCCATTGAAAACTGATTTCTGTAAAGTAGATTTTTCGTTTACACTCAACGCTTCAATCATCTTGGAATCCATTAAAACCAAATCAAATGAGTTTAATAATTCACCGGTAAACTGGTTCAATCTGATTTTAGGAATATTGACAAACTCTTCATTGAAGTTATTCTTTGAGGTTTGCAACCGGACAACGATAAGGTGGCCCTTATCAGAAAGAAAATTTTTAAGAGAACGCACTTCAGCCGAAGGAAATTTTTGGATGAATAAAACCCGAAGCGCATTTTCACTTACAACTTCAATGGGTAGTTTTTCTAAAGATTTGTTTCCCAAGCTATCTTGCGATACTAAATCATAAATAAACAAGCCCGATTGTTTTGGGCGAAGCGAAAGTGTGAATTTGTTTTTGCCCTTGTTTAAATAAACCGAGTCTTCAGTTCCAGATGGTCCGATTAATTTCAGTTTCGTTTTTCCGGCTGAGTGGAATAAACCCGAGATTGAATTTTTACGACTTGAAAAAATCTTGGGCACACGTAGTTCAATAACCCCAAAAGGTAATTGGCAAGGGAAAAATCGAAAGTGCTTTCTTGGCATCAAATCAAAAGCATAGGAGTGAAGACCTTCACCAAAAATGTATTTGATGTTTTTATCTGATAAATTTTGAAGAGAGGTCAGAGCCTCAGAATGAGGATATGATTCTGCCTGATGCCCTCCGAATATTTTTAATTGAGGTTCCTGCTTTAGTAGACTGTCAACTTTCGACTTATCAAAACCCGGTGTGAGGAGGATGGCCTCGGACTTTTGAACCTTAAAATAGGGTCTTAGCAACAAGGCAAGAATAGAGATGGAAACGAGAACTAATGCCAAAATTCGTGGAATCAGGAGAGCTTGCTTCCGTTTTAACTCTAACCGCAAAAAAAAGACAAAGGAGATCAAGACAATCGCAAGAATTATCCACCACGAAAACATTGGGTCAAAACTCAATCTAAAATCAGTCATGCTTTACTTGATCGAGATTTTGTAAAAATTTTTGATTGAGAGCGTGATTTGCAATTTGATGTTGATTAGGCGAAGGAGACTGTTGAGGCAAGGCTTTCAATAAAATTGATCTTAGATCACGCAAGGCATTTGCCTCAAGCGATTGGTTTTCTGAGAGCGACTTTAGAACAGACAACCCTTTCAAAAAAATGATAGGTTGCTCGATTGCTAAAGAGGCCAGCTCTTGTCCAGCTTTTGTAAATTTCTTTTGATCATTGACTGAAACAGATTTGGCATCTTCACCAATCATTTTCTCAAGCAGCATAAGAGCCTCTCGAATAGCAGAAAACTTTTTTTCTTCTTCAATCTTGCGAAGGCTAGCATTCGTTTTTATCTCCGACAGATCAGCGGTTAAGCGTTTTTCTTCCTTGATGGGAGCGGGATCAAAACCAGAACGATGAACAAAAATCCTGGAATCACTACTGATCTCTTTCAAGAGGTTCAATGCTTTGTATTGAAAAGGCAAAGATTTCTCAGGCTGATAAAGTCTCAAGTAAAGTTCGGCATCCCACATTTGTGTGATTGCCGCTTTCAATTTTGATTTCAAAGATTGAATGAAGAAAGTCGCTTCCTCGATGTTGTCATGTTGGTGAACAAATGCTTTTATAGGATCTTCTTTTTCGTCCTCACCATTTTCCTCGACTTGGTCATGCTTTTGATTTTTCTGTTCAACGAGGTTGAGTTCGTTTTTTGTATCGTGTTGATGACCGTATTGCTTTGTTACATCTTGCTCTTCCTCATCTTGAACATCTGTATGTTGCCCAAGTCCAGCTTCATCTTCTTCACCCAAAAATTGTCCATAGCGAAGTCTCAAAACTTTTTGATCATAGCCTAGCTCATTACTGGTAGACTTGAATTGAAGTTGAGGCATTCCCTTTTTGTTCCGTAAGAGTTTTTCAGTATCAATGATAATCTGTCGCTGGCTACGGAAATACTCAGGCAATAAATCAACACCAAGGCCCGAATCCACCGAAGAGATTTCTGTTGCAGTATCTTGAAGCGCAATGAAAAACGTTTCGGTTCTACTCCGATTGGGAATTGGAACTTTGTTGTCAAAGGCTTCTACATAAAAATAGAGTTCATCGCCCGGCTCAAGATTTAGTTTCTTGAGATCAAGAAGACGCGTAGCACTCAGGTGCTTTCCTGAGATTTCATGGGGAGAACTAAACCTTAATTTCTCTTCTCTGAATTTTACTCCTTCTCCACTTCCCTTGCTCACAGTGGCGATGACCTGAGCATCCGTTAATCCGTAATCATCACTCAAATCGGATTTTAATTCAACACTAAGCCTATCGGTATATTTCAACCTGGTAAATTGATTGAGTTCTTTAATAGAGATTTTAGGATCCTGATCTCTTGCTACTTCGAGTTTATAAAAATCTGACCGATAGGTCTTCATTTTATCTCTCCACTGAATTTGGTAAAAGCCGGATTCATTGATCGTCTTCTGTGTAGAATACTTGATGCTATCATTGGAAGAAAGACTTGCAGAATCTCTTCCCGAAAAGAATATTTTGGCATCCTTTGGTGCCTCCAAAAATTTTGCAATCCACTTTACTGCACTTCCTTCGGGAACTTCCAAATTAAAATCAGTCACCTCAAAGGATTTAATGTTGGTATAGGAAGGAGGCGAAACAACAATGGTAAGAGATTGAATAAAAATGGCTGAAGGACTCTTGTCGGGTCTTATTTCTTTTGAAGCAGGAGATGAATGGTTTAACTGATTAGTAAAATTAAGAGATGACAATGCAACGGATGCCATGACGCAAGCCACAAAGACTCCAGCGGATTGCAGTACCCGATTGGGCAATTTTATTTGAGGAAAGAGCAAATCAAATCGCTCAAGCGTTTTCTTTTTTTGAAGTTGCTGCAACTGAGGTAACTCACTTTCATTGATCAGTAACAAGTCGGCACTTTCATTTAGCTGAGGATAGTTTTTATTTAGGAAGCTTGTGAAAAAATTGTTGCTTAAACGGTGAAGCTTGTAATGAAAAACCATTAACACAAATACAAGTATGGCAGCCAATGCTGAGAGGACAATTTTTAAGAACAGATCGGTTGAAAGAAAGCCAGCGAGAGCAAAGGCCAAAAACGATATAGCAGAAGAGGAGAATATGATTTCAATCGAACGCAACAAAGTGTATCGCATTTTAAGCCGCCTCAAGGAATATCGTGCCTGATCTTCGTTCATTGATTCCGTCTAAATGCAATGATTCGTTCAATTACTAAAATGAAAAGTAGAAGGATAATGAGATATTGATCAGCCGATGAAGTCAAGATCGAAGCTTGCGCTGCGTTTGAATTGACTTGTGACCAAGCCATTGAGTCGGGCATCACCTGTCTATCGTTCGCTCGGGCAATTTCATGAAGTTCATTCGAAGGGAGAATAAGCTCAGCTAACCGAAGCGTTAGATTTTCGTCAAGCGCAATTTCTTCGTTGAGACGTTTTGTCAAATCCCATTCATTGGATTTAAAATGAAGCAGCAAATCATTCGAGTTTTTTAATCGAATTGAAATCGTTGGTATGGAATTGTTCTCAGGAATTTTCTTGCCGGATAACCAAAAGCGCCAATCAACTTTGGAAGAGGGGATGTTAGCAGATTTCGATTCTAGCACCTTCATCTTTATTGGAAAAGATTTCTCGATTGCCTTTAATGCCGCGATAATTATTCCTCGATCATAAGCGTACGAATCGTCACTTACAATCAAAACCCGAATTGAGTCAGGTGGAGAAATTGAAATTGGCTGTGGAAGGTTTTTTAATTTTTCGGTTTGAAAATAAGTTTCATTCGCATTTGAATGTCCCGTTCGAAGAACAATGCTATCGTTATCTAATCGGATTGCTTGCAAAGGATAATCTATTTGTGGCAGGGGCACGCTGATCCATTTGATGTTGGGAGTCAGGGCAATTCTGTTCCCTTTAAAATTCTCTAATCGATCGGTAGCAAAGACAATTGTGCTCGAAAGATTCATCAACTCAAGTTGCTCAGCAAGTTTCCAATATTTGATTTCAGAAATCGAATCGCGATGCATCGGAAATCCATCGGCCAGTTGATGTTGCTCGTAGCCATCTTTTTTCAAACTATCTAGAATAGTTTTTATGGATGGCATGGTTTCCAAACCCCTTTCAACGACTACCCATTTCTCTTGTCTGCTACTAGTACACTGCAATCCACTTAGCAACAAACTGAAGATGATGATCATAAGGCATCGCAAGAAGAGGAGCAAAAGTTCATTTAACCTTATCCCCTTGAATTGTTGTGTGCTCGTTTCTTCGATGTGGCGAATGCTACCGATGCGAATGATTTTACCTTCCTTCCTGCTGAGCAAATGAATACCGAATGGAATGGATAACCCCAGGAGTGACCAAAGAAATATGGGATTGGCCAGCATCATCGCAGCAATTTTTTTCGAACTGTTAAAAAATTGCGAAGAACAGTCTCTACCGGTTCGTCAATGAAGATTAAGTGATAGTTGATTTGCTTCTCCAGCATCCATTTGCGAGAATCGTGCAACCATTTTTTTACGCGACTTGAATATTCCTTTTGCTGAATCAATGTATTGGCCTTCGTTTGAACTCCCGTCTCTAAATCCTCAAAGGAGAAAGAACCTCCAAAATCAAAATCGGTTTCGTGCTTGCCCATCAGGTGAAAGACGATTACTTCGTTGCGAGGATTCTTCAATTGAGAGATAAATCGAAAGAGATCGCCTTTGTCATCATATAAATCAGAGATGAAAACGATCATCTCTTTTCCTTGCCGATCAAACAAGCGATTTGTTTCTTCTCGCTGATTCCATTTTCCTTCACTTTCCAAGTGAACAAGCTCATTGAGGAAGCGAATAAATTGCTGTTGCTCAAAGCGAGGCTGCAGCGCTCCAACATTTTTATCATTGATGGTAAACAGTCCAAACGTGTCACTTTGTTTGCGCGCTAAATAGGCGAGCGCAGCAGTCATCACTTTCGCATATTGCAGCTTACTGATTTCTTCTGCATAAGACATGGAATTGCTTGCATCCAAAATAAAACGGATCGTGATGTTGGTCTCGATGTCGGCTTCTTTGATGAAGTAGCGCTCAGACCGAGCAAACATTTTCCAATCCAGTTGGCGCAAGTCGTCTCCGGCTTGATAATTTTTGTACTGACTGAACTCCTGGCCAGAACCAATCGATTGGCTTTTGTTGCTGCCACTCATAAATCCTTCTACAATAGTTCGCGCAATCAACTCCAGCCCATTTACTGTGTTAAGAATTTCGGGTTTGAGTAATTCTTTGATGCGCGAATCCACAATTACAAATTTTTTCGAACGACAATATTTTCCAGCAGATGCTTCGTTACATCCTGCGGAGTTACACCTTCTGCTTCGGCTTTAAAATTCATTAGTATGCGATGACGTAAAACCGGATAAGCAACATGCTTCAAATCTTCTTGAGTAACCGCAAAACGTCCGTGGAGCAATGCTCTCGCTTTTGCTGTGAGGATCATAGCTTGCCCCGCACGAGGGCCTGCACCCCAGCGTACCCACTCGTCAACGAACTTATTTTCATTTTGATTGGGTCGTGTGGCTCGAACCATCCGCTTCACCAAATCAATGAGGTCATCGTTGATATGAACTTCTCTCACCAATTTTTGTGCAACTAAAATTTTAGAGCCGTCTATTACCTTTTTTATTGAACCGGTTTTTTTTCCGGTGGTGTTGGCAAGAATGGAATGCTCTTCTTCAATCGATGGATAATCTACTTTGACATAAAGTAGGAATCGATCGAGTTGTGCTTCGGGCAAAGGAAAGGTTCCCGATTGTTCAATAGGGTTTTGTGTAGCAAGAATAAAAAAAGGACGCTCTAACGGATACGTCAGGCCAGCATAAGTCACCTCAAATTCTTGCATGGCTTCAAGCAAGGCCGATTGCGTTTTTGGAGAAGTACGATTGATCTCATCAGCCAAAATAATATTGGCAAAGATTGGTCCTTTGTTGAATTTGAAAATTCGCTTTCCCGTGGTGTGATCTTCTTCAAGAATTTCAGTGCCGATGATATCGGAGGGCATTAGGTCGGGAGTGAACTGTATTCTTCTAAAGTGCAAATCGATGGCTTCGGCCAGACTGCGTACCATTAATGTTTTAGCGAGACCGGGTACTCCTTCAAGCAAGGCATGACCACCAGCAAGAAAAGTAATTAGCAATTGATCGATAACTTCTTCCTGACCAACAATCACGTTGCCGATTTCGCGCTTCAAATCATTGAGGCTTGAAATGATCTCTTGCACGGATTTTTCTACTGCTTCTAAATTCTCCATTAGCTAAGGTTAACTGGTTAACGCGTACATCACAATGTTGACACTGAAACGGGTGTTATCAATTTTATAAAAACGCTTGTTGCGAAAATCATAATCCCATTCACAGCCGTAATCTTTATTACTATACAAAACTCCGATTTTCCCGTTGATTATTATTGCTTTCAGGTAATTGTGAACAATATCATCGCCCCATCCATTGAGTTCTTGCGAAGTAGTAGGAGGGCCGTCAAACTGAAAGAAAGAAGAATAGATTGCATGATTGTTAGGAATCTTCTTTAACGAGCCAACTCCAAATGTTTTTTCCATCTGCGCCTCAAAAGATTTGGCGAATAGTCCGTCAATATCGTGGTTGCAATCATCTACCAGTACAAAGCCTCCATTCTTCACGTACGTTTCAAAATTCTTCTCCTCTTTCGAGGTAAACTCCACTAATTTATGACCACTGAGGTAACAAAAGGGACAGCGAAATATTTCATCACTGCTCAGCGGAACAATATTCTCCTTGGTTTCGATATCGAGAGTAGTGTATTCCACCAGCGAATTTAAAATATTAGATGGCATACGCTGGTCTACATCCCAATCCCCAGACTCGTAATGCAATCGTGTAAAGAAGAATTTATTTCCGATGGACATGGATGAGTGAACGAAATTTCTGACTTGCCAACTAATTTCTAAAAAGAATTTATACTAACGGATATGAATGCAAAATAAAAATCCCCGGCAGGTACCGGGGATTTGCTTTTAAGAGGTAATTCGTCTTTAATAAATACGAAGTTGCTTAAATGGCATCTGATAAACTTGAGAAAGTGAAGTCGCGAATTTTCATTCCGGGGATGAACCCATTCGGATTTCCTTCGCTTGTTACTACTCGTTCTGGTTTGCCCAAAGTCTCCAGGTTATTCAGCATGATAATCGGACTTTCATTGAAGCGGAAGTTTTTGATCGGATGCTTGATCTTTCCATTCTCGATGTAGAAAGTTCCATCGCGGGTAAGACCTGTGAATAAGAGTGTCTGTGGGTCTACAGGTCTAATGTACCAGAAGCGAGTTACAAGTACTCCTTTCTTCGTGTCTTTGATCATGTCTTCGATTGAAGCTGTTCCGCCTTCCATGATTGCGTTTCCAGCGAAAGGAACAGGTGCTACATTCTTTTGCGAAGCCCAGTAGCGGTCATAAAACAGATTTGAGACAACACCATTTTTTATCAAGTCCATTTTTTTGCGTGCTTGACCATCGCCAGCCCAAGGAGAAGCAGGAACATCGTCATGCCAAGGATCAGTGTAGATGTTTACACGTTCGTCAACAATTTTTTCACCGATTTTATTGCCTCCGCCTTTCTTAGCATAAAAACTTCTTCCTTCATCCGCCTGGCGAGCGTTCATGTTAAGCATAAGACGAACGAGGTCAGCCGAAGCAGAAGGTTCTAATACCACTGTATATTTTCCGGGCTCAAGTGCTTTTGCATTCTTCGACATTAGCGCCTTGTCAATGGCGATCTTTGAAGCTTCTGCGATTTTTAATTTACTAACGTCATGATGTGTGCCAGCGGCCCAACCTGAACCCGTGCCATCGTTGGTGCGCATAGTCACCGTGAAGTTCACACCTGTTGCTTTGTTGTAGGCATACAGTCCTTTGCTATTCATCAATGCGCTGAAGCCGCGATTGTCTTCCAGAAAGCCTGCAGCTGTAATATCTTTTTTCGAAGCAGGATTGATACTGTCGGCTGCTACCTGAGCACGAAATTCAGGAATAATGTTGGCGGTTGACTGTGCAAATGTTTTTGATTCACCTCCATACGTTTGCTGAGGGAGCGGCTCCATGAATTCCGGATTTTCGGGAGCAAGCTGCGCAAGTTCTTCAGCCCGTCTCACACATTTTTCCAGCGAGGCATCATCAAACTCGTTGATGGTGGCTGTTCCGGATTTCTTTCCGAAATAAGAATTTACACCCAGGCTCACGTTGCTATCTTCGCCCGAGGTGGAGACGCTGTTTCGCGCATAGCGAATATTGCCTCCGTCATTTCCATTGAGCGTGGCTGTGATTCCGTCTGCTTTAGAGAAGCCGATAACCTTCTTCAGGATTTGTTCAGCTTCGTCTTTTGAAAGTATTGCCATGTTGATTCAATATTTAAAATTCAAGATTTATGATTTTCTAAATTGTTCTTCCCGTGTTAATCACACTGATACCGTTGAACTTTGCAGTAGCAGATCCGTGAGAGACCGCATTGGATTGGCCGGGTTGTCCCTTGCCATCATTAAATGCACCACCCATTCGGTAATCGCGCTCATCACAAATTTGCGAGCATGAATTCCAGAACTCTTGTGTGTTTGCTTGATAAGCCACATCCTTCAGCATGCCTTCAATTTTTCCGTTTTTGATTTCGAAGAAGAGCACGCCACCGAATTGGAAGTTGTAACGCTGTTGATCGATGGAGAAAGATCCATCTTTCACAATGTAAATACCCTTCTCAACGCCAGCCACCATTTGATCGGGAGTTAGCTGTTCTTTGCCAGGCTCCAACGAAACATTAGCCATGCGCTGAAACTGAACATCTGCCCAGCTCTGAGAATAGCAGCATCCGTGTGATTCTTTTTGCCCAATGATATTAACCTGATCGCGGATGGCTTGGTAGTTCACCAAAATTCCATCTTTCACCAAGTCCCACTTCTTGCACTTCACACCTTCGTCATCGTAACCTACAACACCAAGTGAACCTGGTTGAGTTTTATCAGCGACTACATTTACAATCTTGCTTCCGAAATTGAATTTCTTAGTCTGCCATTTGTCGAGCGTGAGGAAGCTTGTACCTGCATAGTTTGCTTCATAACCAAGCACACGATCAAGTTCAGTAGGATGACCAACAGATTCATGAATGGTGAGCCACAAGTGAGAAGGTTCAAGCACTAAATCATATTTACCAGGCTCAACCGACTTTGCAGCGATCATTTGCTTCACTTGCTCTGCTGCCATCGCAGCGTCTTCAACAATGTCGTACGATTTGTTGTAGAGAATTATTCCGCCCGGTCCGTTTACTTTATCTTCAGCTTTACCATCCAAATATTCGTAGCCCATGCCTACAGGCGAACTGAATGCGGGTCTACTTTTAAATTGACCTGACGCACGATCAACTGAATTCACATTAAAGCCGGGTAAAATCCGGTGGATGTCTTGATCAATGTAGGAGCCTTCGGATGAAGCAAAATACTTTTGTTCGTTAACCAAAAAAATCTGGCTATTTACAAAGCTGGCTCCCTTCTCAAGAGCTTTCGAATTCGCGGATAGCAGAAGATCAACTTTCTCTTTTATAGGAACTTCAAATCCATTTTTCACGATTGGGGTCTTCCAGCTTACTTCACCATACGATGGTGTGGCAGCGAGTTTAACGGGTTCTTTTTGAAATTTTGAATTTGCTTTCGCTATGGCCACCGCGCGCTCAGCCGTTTTTTTGATTCCTTCCGGAGTAACGTTGTTACTTGCCGCAAAACCCCAGGTACCATTCACAATTACGCGAATGCCCGTGCCAAAAGATTCAGTGTTGACGATGTTCTGAACTTTCTTTTCGCGTGTAGTAACGAACTGGTTGAGATAGCGACCAATACGCACATCGGTGTACGTTGCACCAAGACTTTTGGTGGTGTTAAGGGCAATATCAGCGAGTTGCTTTTTTTGCGCTGGGTCAAGGATTTGGTCAAGAAGCCTCGACACATCTACCGACTCGGCAAACGATGCGAAGGGCATCATCATCGCCCCTGCGCTCATCCCGGTAAGTTGAATAAAATCTCGTCTCTTCATTCTTTGATTGGTTATTCGTTAATTGTTATTCGTTAATCGTCTCTGCTCCATTAACTATTAACGGATAACGATTAACTTTTTTCCTAAATAGTTCTTCCGGTGTTAATCACATTCACCCCATTGAATCTTGAGGTAGAACTTCCATGCGACACAGCACTCACCTGCGAAGGTTGGCCTTTGCCATCGAAGAAAGAGCCAAAGAGGCGATAATCTTTTTCGTCACAGATTTTAGCACAGCTATTCCAAAACTCTTGTGTGTTTGATTGGTAGGCTACATCATTTAGCATATTTACAATCTCACCATTTTTGATTTCGTAAAATACGGTACCACCAAACTGGAAATTGTATCGCTGCTGATCGATAGAAAATGATCCGCGGCCTGCGATGTAAATTCCCTTCTCCACGTCTTTGATCATCTGCTCGCTGTTGTAAGGTTCTTTGCCGGGAGCAAGCGAAACATTGGGCATGCGTTGAAATTGCACATCGCTCCAACTCTGGGCGTAACAGCAACCGTGAGATTCCTTTTGGCCAACCATATGAACTTGGTCTCTGATCGCTTCCACGTTCACGAAGATTCCATCCTTTATTAAATCCCATTGCTTGCATTTCACGCCTTCATCATCATAACCAACAGCACCAAGGGAACCGACTTGAGTTTTATCAGCGATAATGTTGACTTGTTTGCTACCGTATTTGAAACTTCCAGACTTGAGCTTGTCTAAAGTGGCGAAGCTTGTTCCGGCATAGTTGGCTTCGTAACCTAAAATGCGATCGAGTTCCAGTGGGTGACCAATTGATTCGTGAATAGTGAGGCCAAGGTGATTAGGTTCAAGTACTAAGTCATATTTGCCGGGCTCCACCGATTTAGCTGAGATCATCTCTTTGGCCTGCTTGGCAGCGATGGTTGCATCTTCAACGATATCATAACTGTTGCGATACAAAAACATGCCTGCTACACCGGCTAATTTATCTTCATTCTTTGGAATCAAGTATTCGTAGCCCATGCCCATGGGTGCACTCATGGCATCGCGGGTTTTAAATTTACCAGAGGCGCGGTCAATAACCGAAACAGTAAACGTTGGCCAGATCCGATGGACATCTTGATCGATATAAGAGCCATCGGTGGATGCGAAATACTTCTGCTCGTTTACCTGAAACAAATTGGAGTTGGCGAAGCTCGCTCCATTCTTTAAAGCGGCTGCATTTGCACGAAGCAAGAGATCCACTTTTTCTGAAACAGGAACTTCAAATGAATTCTTTTGAATAGGTGTCTTCCAACTTACCTCACCATAACCGGGATTAGCAGCAAGGACAACCGGTTCTTTCTGAAATTTTGAATTAGCCTTTGCAATGGCGACAGCGCGCTCTGTTGCTTTCTTAACTCCGTCAGTTGAAACATCGTTGGTAGCGGCAAATCCCCAAGTACCTTTTACAATTACTCGAACACCAATACCAAAAGATTCGGTGTTGACAATATTCTGCACTTTGTTTTCGCGCGTGCTGACAAACTGATTTAGATAACGCCCAATGCGCACATCCGTATAAGTAGCTCCCAGAGATTTTGCTGTGTTGAGAGCGGCATCAGCTAGTTGCTTTTTCGCTGCAGCAGGTAAGGAAGGTTCAAGCAGGGTTTCCAGAGGAACGGAATTGCCCATCATTGGCAATGCGAGTCCTGCTAAACTCAGTCCTGAAAGACCTATGAATTCTCTTCTTTTCATACGTTAATATTTTTCTTTAAGGTCGCATAGAATGTCCATTTACAATCATCATTTCTTGGGTGTCTGACGGGCATTTCATACGTTCTAAAAAATTTAGAAATGAAATTTAATGAAAAGACTTGCCGATTTTATAAAATTCTTTCCAGCGAATGGATTTTTATTTGAATGGCAATTATCGAAAATAAAAAGGCGTCAGTGAAATAATCACTGACGCCCATTATAATTATGGAATAGAAGCTTAGATCACTCCTTGTGCTTGCATTGCTCTGGCTACCTTTAAGAAACCAGCGATGTTAGCGCCAATCATGTAGTTGCCTGGCTTGCCATATTCTTTCGCTGCAGCGAGTGCCGTGTCATGAATGTTTTTCATGATGGCCACAAGTTTAGCATCCACTTCTTCGCGTGTCCAGTTTTGACCCATATAGTTTTGAGTCATCTCTAAACCTGAAGTTGCAACACCACCTGCGTTTGAAGCTTTACCAGGAGCATACATCACACCGTTGTCGATGAGATAATTAATTGCTTCAGGAGTAGTTGGCATGTTTGCGCCTTCAGCTACTAATCTCACCTTATTTTTTACTAAGTTCTGAGCATCCTTCTCGTTCAATTCATTTTGCGTAGCGCAAGGGAAAGCGCAATCTGCAGGAACAGCCCACAATGGATTGGATGAATCATTCGTATTTGCAGCGACAAACTTGCAATTGTATTTGTCTGCGTATTCTTTGATGCGGCCTCTGCGTACATCCTTAAGATCTTTTAAGAACGCCAATTTTTCAGGAGTGAAACCGGCTTCATCGTGAATAAATCCGCTTGAGTCAGATGCAGTTACTGCTTTGCCACCCAAGTGCATGATTTTTTCAATGGCGTATTGTGCTACGTTACCAGATCCAGAAACCAAACAAGTTTTTCCTTTCAAGGAATCTTTGTTAGCTAACATCATGTTCTCAGCAAAATAGATCAAGCCGTAGCCAGTAGCTTCGGTGCGAATCAAGCTTCCGCCCCAACCAATTCCTTTGCCGGTGAGTACACCAGAAAATTCATTCTTTATTTTTTTGTAAGCTCCAAACATGTAACCGATCTCTCTTCCACCTACACCGATATCTCCGGCAGGTACGTCAGTGCGATCATCGATGTGACGAGCAAGCTCGCCCATGAATGCCTGGCAGAAACGCATTACTTCATTATCGCTTTTTCCTTTTGGATCGAAATCACTTCCACCTTTTCCACCACCCATAGGGATGCCGGTAAGTGCATTTTTGAAAATCTGTTCGAAAGCAAGAAACTTCAACACGCTTGCTGTAACTGAGGGGTGGAAACGTAGACCGCCTTTATAAGGTCCGATGGCGCTGTTCATTTGCACACGGTATCCGCGATTCATTTGCGTTTGACCCTTATCGTCAAGCCAGGTGACGCGGAAATAAATCAAGCGCTCCGGCTCAGTCATGCGCTCAAACAATTTCAAGTTGCGGAATTCCGGATGACGATCAAGAACAGGCGAGACCGACATGAGAACTTCATCCACTGCCTGGATAAATTCAGGTTCGTTGGGATTGCGTTTTTTTACTAACGAAAGTATTTCTTCGTGTGCCATAGATTTTGGATTAATGAAAATCGGGCGCAAGATAAGAGAATCCTTGCAAACGATTGAAACATGAAAAATTTGAAAATAAGGCCTTTTAAGTCAGGGCTTGGTTAATTATAGCATTTTGATTGGGTCACTTACTTGTTACCAATCCAAGAACTTTGGATGTGAAATCACGAGTTTCCTTTAACGCCTTCTCATCCTTAGATAAGGAAGTACCAAACGAAGGCGTCATTTCCTTAAGCTTGCTTTGCCATGATTCGGATTTACTTTCTTTTGCAAAACATTTGGGAAGGAGCCCAAGCATAGCAGCAACGGCTGTTGAAGCACCAGGAGAAGCGCCAAGCAGGGCAGCAACAGTTCCATCTTCAGCAACAACAACCTCAGTTCCAAATTCAAGAATGCCGCCTTCTTTTTTGTCCTTCTTGATCACTTGCACTCGCTGACCCGCTTCTTTCAGTTCCCAATCTTTTGACTGCGCATTGGGTACGTATTCGCGCAACGCGGCAACTCTGTCTTCATGCGTCAACCGCAATTGCTCGATGAGGTATCTTGTAAGCGGCACATTTTTAATTCCCGCAAAAACCATCGGAATAAGATTGTCAAACTTGATGGACTTGGGAAGATCCATCAACGATCCGTTCTTTAAAAACTTTGTGGAGAAGCCAGCGAACGGTCCGAACAGCAATTCCTTTTTTCCATCAATCATGCGCGTGTCAATGTGGGGCACTGACATAGGAGGAGAACCAACGGATGCCTTTCCATAAACTTTTGCGTCATGCTGCTGAATAATTTTTTCGTTGAGACATTTCAACCACAAGCCACTTACGGGAAATCCGCCATAGCCTTTGCGCTCTTTAATTTCTGCCCTTTTCAGAAGATGAAGTGTGGCACCACCCGCTCCGATGAAAACAAACTTGGTATTGCATTGCTCTTTTTGCCCACTCAATAAATTCTTCACGAACACATTCCATCCACCTTTTCCATCAGGATCAAGGTCAAGTGCTTCCACATTGTAATGAACGGTTACGCCTTTCATTTTTTCAAGGCAATGGATCATGCTTCGGGTAAGAGCTCCAAAATTAACATCAGTACCTTGCTCCATTCTCGTAGCGGCAACGGATTCGCTTTCATCGCGCCCTTGCATTACAATTGGGGCCCACTTCGAAATCTGATTTTTGTCTTCGGTATAAGTCATGTCGTTGAAGAGCGGACTGCCTTTCAACAACTCATAACGTTTACGCAAAAAATTAACGTTGTCATTTCCCCAAACAAAACTCGAGTGAGGCACTGACGAAATAAATTCAGAAGGATCGGCTATGTATTTTTTCTGAACGAGATAAGCCCAAAACTCACGTGAGACTTCAAACTGTTCAGCAATCTTTACTGCTTTCGAAATATCAATTGACCCATCCGCTTTTTGTGGAGTGTAATTCAATTCACAAAAAGCAGAATGACCAGTGCCTGCATTGTTCCAGGCATCAGAACTTTCGGTGCCGGCTACCTCAAGTCTTTCAAAAATCTGAATGGTAATTTCAGGATTGAGTTCTTTCAAAATCATTCCCAACGTTGCGCTCATAATTCCTGCGCCCATGAGGACGACATCGGTTTTAGGAACGAGTGGCCTGATTGCTTGCGACATATAGACTTGGGTTAATAAAACTTTCAAGTTAGATGATCAGCACTTTGTCTGCAACACCATCGGTTTGAAAAGTAATATGAAAATTCTTTAATTTGGAGAGTCGATAGTTGGATTTGTCTTAATCATGACAAGCACGTAAGTGCTTCGCTCTCCTTCCCAATGGGGTGAAAATTTGTCGTGATGCGATAGAGAATAAATTTCACCTTTAGATATTCACGAAATTAATTTTATTCAAAACATGAAACCGTTCAGGACATTCATAGGCTGCATTTACGTAATCTACGTATTGACCAGCTTGAGTGCATCGGCACAGCTGGTGGGAACTCCTTATGCTGAAGCACAAAAAACAAAAACAGCAAAGTGGACTTTTGATTACACCGAAACACCAAGTTTTGCCAGCAAGCAGAGTAATGGAACGGTGCAAGGTCTGGCGGTGGATGTAATGAAGAAATTTGCTGAATATGTGCAGAAGACAGAAGGCATTAAAGTGACTTACGAATTTAAAGGGAAAGATCACTCCGATTTTAATGGATTCATGCAAGAAGTAAAGGCCGGCAAAGGCGGTGTGTTTGGATTGGGAAACATAACGATCACCGAGGCGCGGAAAAAAGATTACAACTTCAGCCCGGCATTCATAAAAAACATCTCTTTGCTATGCACTCATATGGATGTGCCGACACTTACGAGCATGAGCAAAGCCGGGGCTGCCTTCACAAACTTTAAAGCCATTGCCGTTACCGGATCGACTAATGAGAAAGCAGTACTAAATCTGAAAGCAAAATATATTCCTAGTGCAATAGTTCAGCAAGTGGAAAGCAATCAGCAAGCGATCGAAGCGATTGCGATGGACAAAAAGGCATTCACCAATACCGATTTTATCTTTTACATGAATGCGCAAAGCCAAGGGCTGCCAATCAAACGCCATCCGGTGGGCGATGAATCGAGCGAAGAGTTTGGGATTGTCATGCCCAAAAGCAATGACTGGGCTCCACTGATGAGAAAATTTCTAACCATTGAATTTCTTAATTCCTCTGACTATAAGAAAATGCTTTATGCACACATTGGCGCAAATGGTGTGAAGTTGATGGAGTCGTTTGGGAAGAAGTAAGGTTTATTTAAACCAGCCTGCAAGAGTGAATAAATCGAAGTGCTCTTGCAGCGAAATAGTGTCTGGCACAAGATGAGTAACAAACCATTCGGTTTTATAAAACACAAGCATCAAGTAGATGATCGGGATGGCAGAAAAGAAAAATAGAAGTGTAAGTGAATTCCGAGGATAACGTCTGCTAAGTACGAGGTAAATGTAAGAGGCGACTAAAAAAATGACCAGCGCCATTACAAAGTAAAGCGGGTTTATGGTGATTAATCGAGCCTCAAATTTCTTCACGCCATCAATTCCTCCCGAAACCGACAACGTTGCGTTTTTTGTGCCCTCCATAATCAACTGCGCAGCAATTCCATCTTCGTGTTCTAAGGCATTGAAATCAATCATCAATGAATTAGATGTTGAGTCATATTTTAATGAAATGCCAGAGACAGCTCTGGCCGATTTCAAAATTTTGAAGTCGAGTATTTTGGCACTATCGCTTAGAGAAATCCGAACGGGCGAATAAACGTTTTGTCTCTTGATGGTTTCTTTGCCCTGGTTGAAAAAATAAAAATAGACAGAGGTTACGTCAGCTTTTATGGTATCCCCATTTGCCTTAAGCAACAGAAGTGGAGCATTTGCAGCATGGGTTTTATCTAAAATCGTGGTGCGAACCGGGTCAACGTAAAAGGTTGGCTTTCGCTCTTTTATTCCGAGATATAAGAAGTAATAACCGAATACGATCGTAATCGCAATGGAGATTACCGAACTAACAACAATGTCTTTCGAGCGAGACACAGGGGGCTCAGGTTTTTTAGGAGGCATACGAAACAAAGATATTGATTTTAAGATTTTTTAGAATTCTATTATCGGGCGATATATAAAATGATAACAGGCCATTAAAAAGAAAACCCGGAATCACTCCCGGGTTTTGTCTTACTACTTATGTCTTGTGTCTTATGACTAAAAAGGATATTCTCCTTTTCCAATAGCATAGTCTGCCACTTTACGTCTCGCGTTTTTCAAATTGAATGGATCAATCTTGGTGAAGCGTTTCAATCCAAGCATCATGAAACGTAATTCATCGCCTTCAGCAAATGCATAAACTGCTTCTTTACCGGCAGCAGCGGCTTTTCCTACAGCATGGTGCAAATAGATGAGCGCCATTTCCTTTTGTATTTCACAGGCTGCCTCACCGCGTTGTCCAATTAGTTTTTCTACGCGAAGCAGAACGGATTCAGCAACATAGATTTCGATGAGCATGTCGGCAAGACTCATGAGTACTTCCTGCTCTTCAGAAAGTTTCATCATGAATTTTTGTACGGCTGCGCCAGACACAACAAGACCGGCTTTCTTCAAGTTGGCGATCACCTTTTTCTCTTTCACAAAAATTCCTTCTTCATCGCTACCGCCAAAATCAGGAATACCCATCAATTCTTTTTGAACAGCCATTGCCGGAGTCATCAAATCGATTGAACCTTTCATGGCGCGCTTCATCAGCATATCGATGGTGAGGAGGCGATTGATTTCGTTTGTCCCTTCAAAAATTCTATTGATACGTGCATCGCGATAAGCGCGGTCCATTGGACCTTCTGCCGAGAAGCCCATGCCACCGTAAATCTGTACACCTTCATCCACAGTCAAATCCAAAACTTCTGAGCCGTGTACTTTTAAGATAGCGCACTCAATGGCAAAATCTTCGAGAGCTTTCAATCTAGCTTTCGCGGAATCCATTCCACCGGCAACATTGGCATTGTAGGCATCATCGATATTTTGCGAAGCGCGATAGTGAGCGGATTCACTGGCAAAAATTTGCGTTACAACTTCAGCGATTTTGTGTTTGATTGCTCCGAAGTTGGAGATGGGTGTTCCAAACTGTTTGCGCTCAGTAGAATACTTGATGGCTTTAGTGATGGCCATCTTACTTCCACCCACAGCAGCAACTCCTAGTTTAATACGACCGATGTTCAAAATGTTCACCGCGATCTTGAAACCATTCTCACGCTCACTCAATAAATTTTCTACAGGCACTTTGCAATCGTTGAAGAAAATCTGGCGAGTAGATGAGCCTTTGATACCCATCTTCTTTTCTTCTTCATTCATGGTGATACCACCGAAGGTTTTTTCAACAATGAATGCGCTCAGGTTTTTGTCGTTATCGATTTTGGCAAAGACAACATAGATATCAGCGAAGCCACCGTTGGTGATCCACATTTTCTGACCGGTGATCGTATAATGTTTTCCATCTGCAGTCAACACTGCTTTTGTTTTTCCTGAGTTAGCGTCTGATCCAGAATCTGGTTCTGTCAAACAGTAAGCGGCTTTCCATTCGCCCGTTGCCAACTTTGGAATATATTTTTTCTTCTGCGCATCGTTTCCATAATACAAGATTGGAAGTGTACCGATGCCAGTGTGTGCAGATAAGCCCACAGCAACAGAGTGACCACCACCAATGACTTCTGCAACAAGCATGGTTGTGTTGAAGTCCATACCGAAGCCACCAAGTTCTTGTGGCACGGATGTACCAAGCAAACCAAGTTCGCCAGCCTTATCCAAAATGTGAGGCATCAACTTCGGGTCTTTCATCGAATCGATTGCATCCAGGTTAGGATAAACTTCTTTCACCAGAAAATCCTTGCATTGCTGCATGATCATCTTTTGCTCTTCATTGAATTCTTCGGGAATGAAGATCTCGTGTGCTTGCGTTTCGCGGATGAGGAACTCGCCTCCTTTGATTGCTTTTTTGGTTTCTACTGCGGTTGCCATGGTTTTAGTCTTTAGTCTTGAGTATATAGTCCTGAGTTATTTTTGCGAGCCGATTTGAGTCTAAGGACTATAGACTCACGACTCAATACTTAATTCAAAAGTTCATAGATGCCTGCCACTCCCTGTCCACCACCAACACACGCGGTCACCATTCCGTACTTTTTCTTTTGCCTTCTCAGTTCATTAAATAATTGTACTGACAATCGAGCTCCTGATGATCCGAGGGGATGGCCTACGGCAATCGCTCCTCCATTTACGTTTAATTTCTTGCGATCGATGTTTAGTTCTTTAGCAACTGCTAATGATTGAGCAGCAAATGCTTCATTCAATTCAATCAAGTCGATATCGTTCAATTTTAAATTAGCATTCTTCAATGCTTTAGGAATTGCTGCCACCGGACCGATGCCCATAATGCGTGGATCAACTCCTGCAGTTGCGTAGCTCACCATTCTTGCAATAGGCTTGAGATTTAATTGCTTCACCATTCTCTCACTCATCACAGCTACGAATGCAGCTCCATCTGAAGTTTGAGAAGAATTTCCAGCAGTAACAACGCCACCAACGGCAAACACAGGTTTCAATTTAGAAAGACCTTCCACAGTCGTGTCGGCACGAATACCTTCATCCATCGCCACGACAAACTCGCGTGTTTTCTTTTTCATGTTCTCATCCACGTAAACTTCTTTCACGGTGATAGGCACAACTTCGTCTTTGAATTTTCCTTCCTTCCAAGCAGCCGCAGCCTTCATGTGCGATTCGTATGAAAACTGATCCTGCTCTTCGCGAGTGATTTTATATTGCTTCGAAACTTCTTCTGCGGTAAGCCCCATGCTTGTATAATAAGTTGGGTGGTCTTTCGCGATGGTATAATTCAATGCAGTTCTAAATCCCATCACGGGCACCAGCGACATTGATTCTGTTCCACCAGCAATAATGATATCCGCCTGTCCCGCTTGAATACGCTGACTTGCAATCGCGATAGTTTCAACACCCGATCCGCAGTAGCGATTCACGATCATTCCAGGCACATCGATCCCAAGCGCAAGCAATGAAATCATGCGACCCATCTGCATTCCTTGTTCTGCTTCGGGCACAGCGTTACCCACGATGAGGTCATCAACCATTTTGTTTTCCAATCCTGGAATCGATTTCACCAAATGTTTGATCACCTCAGCCGCCAAATCATCGGGGCGAGTAAATCTGAATCCACCTTTTTTGGCTTTGCCAACTCCTGTTCTAAATCCGGCTACGATGTATGCATCCATATTTTTAGTATTTAGTATTTAGTCGTTAGTCTTGAGTTAAAGATCTCTGTAACGACCAGTTCATTTTTTGAATTTCGCTTATGTCTTTCTGAAGTACTTCTAAGAGTGTCACGTCAATAAAATCAACTCGACTTGCTATTATTAATTGAGTGTCCAACTCGCAAGATGATCCATTAGATATCCCTAAGAAATTATTAAAATCTTTTTTAGTGTTTCTGCCAGCGCCTTCTGCAATATTCGAGGGAATAGAGACCGCGCTTCTTCTTATTTGGGAAGTCAGTCCGTACATTTCTTCACGAGGAAAAGTTTTGGTCGTCTCATAAATCTTAACAGCCAAGTCAATTGACTTTTGCCAAACCTTTAACTCTTTATAATTATTCATATCAATGTCTCAATACTAACGACTCAATACTAAATACTAATTACGAAGAGGTTTTCCTCCTGTGAGAATTGCTTGAATCCTTTCAAGTGTCTTCTTCTCACCAGTCAACGATAAGAACGCTTCGCGTTCCAGATCCAATAAATACTGTTCACTCACTTCCTGCGGTGAAGTCAAATCGCCACCGCACATGATGTTGGCAATCCACTTGGCTACTTTAACATCGTGATCGGAAACATAATTCCCCATGCGCATGCCTTGAAGACCCGCGAGGAACAACGCTTGACCCGTGCGACCTTGTACTTTAATATTTCTTGCTTGAGGCTTCATCGTGTAACCTGCATCGGCAAGTTCAAGCACTGCCTCTTTTGCATCGGCAATCTGGCGGTCTTTGTTCATCGATACGCGATCGAGTCTTTTCAAAATTCCAATTTCGCGTGCTTCTTCAGCGGAGGTTGCAACTTTTGCAGTCGCAATATTCATGAAAGCATTTTGTAATGCATTCAATTCAACGTCTCCCTCTTGCAATGCATCACTCACACGTTTAGTAAATTCTTTTGTGCCACCACCACCGGGGATTAGGCCAACGCCTACTTCAACGAGTCCGATATAAGTTTCGGCAGCAGCTACTGCGATGTCGGCATGCATGGTCATTTCACACCCGCCACCGAGTGTTCTGCTTTGAGGAGCAACCACTACCGGAACGCCTGAATAACGAATGCGCATCACCGAATTCTGGAAGGCCTTGATCATGAAATCGATTTCGTCATATTCTTGCTCGATCGCATACATGAACACGAGGCCGAGGTTTGCGCCCAATGAAAAGTCTGATCCTTGGTGACCAATTACTAAGCCGCGATAATTTTTTTCAGCTAAGTCGATGGCTTTGTTCATTCCCTCGATTACAGCACTGCCGAGCGTAAAGCTCTTGCTGTGCCATGCGAAGTTGAGTACGCCATCTCCGATGTCATAAATTCTGGAGTCGGCATTCTTCCAGACGATGTTTTCACTTTTGTTTTCGAGGATGATGAGGGACTCTTTACCAGGAATTCCTTTGTATGAATTAGAAGGGATATCGTAATATTTTTTCTGGCCGCCTTCGCTTTTGTAAAACGATTTGTTTCCGGATGCAACCATGTCATAAACCCATTGTGCTGGTTTGTAACCGGCAGCTTCCATCAACGGAAGACTTTTCTCAACACCAACAGCATCCCACGTTTCATAAGGACCGAGATCCCAACCGAAACCTCCGCACACTGCGTCATCTATTCTGAAAAGTTCATCGCTAATTTCAGGAATGCGATTACTTACATATTTGAACAAATCGAAGAAACAATCGCGATAGAAATCACCGGCCTTATCTTTTCCGCCAAGTAAAACCTTGAAGCGATCTCTAAGGTTGTCGATCGTCTTGGTGGTTTCGAGTGTAGCGAATTTTACTTTCGTCTTCGTTTTATATTCTAATGTTTTAAGATCAAGCGTAAGGATTTCAGTTTGCCCCTTAGCGTCTTTTGATTTCTTATAAAATCCCTGACCGGTTTTATCACCAAGCCATTTGTTTTGATCGAGCTTCCCAACTACTTCTGGCAACTTGAACATTTCGCGGCCTTCATCCTTTGGTAAACCCGCGTATAAGTTGTTGGCCACTTTCACGAGCGTGTCAAGACCAACCACATCCGATGTTCTGAACGTAGCAGACTTGGGTCTTCCGATAACCGGACCGGTGAGTTTATCGATCTCATCTACGTTGAGATCAAACTTTCTCATCGAATCGATTACTTTCAAAAGCCCCCACACGCCAACACGATTACCAATGAAAGCAGGAGTGTCTTTGCAGAGAACAGTCGTTTTTCCAAGGAAAAGATCTCCGTAATGCAAAAGGAACTTGGTGATTTCAGGATCTGTCTTCGGTGTAGGAATTATTTCGAGGAGTTTTAAGTAGCGCGGAGGATTGAAGAAGTGTGTTCCTGCAAAATGCTTTTGAAAATCTTCGCTTCTGCCTTCGGCCATTAAGTGAATAGGAATACCTGAAGTATTCGAAGTGATCAACGTGCCGGGCGTTCTGTATTTTTCTACTTCTTCGTAAACTTTCTTTTTGATATCTAGATTTTCAACGACTACCTCGATGATCCAATCCATGCTTTTTATTTTCGGCATGTCGTCAGTGAAGTTGCCGAGCTTTACACGTGAAGCGAATTTCTTGCTGAATAGCGAAGCAGGATTCGATTTCATCGTAGCATCGAATGAACTTTGAACGATGCGGTTTTTAACAGCCGGATGATCGAGCGCCAGGTTTTTTTTCTTCTCTTCATCAGTAAGCTCTTTCGGAGCGATGTCGAGCAGCATTACTTCGCAGCCAATGTTTGCAAAATGACAGGCAATGCGCGAGCCCATAATACCTGAGCCTAGGACTGCAACTTTTTTGATGGTTCTATTCATAGAGCGTTGTTCGTTATTCGTTGTTGGTAATTCGAACAACGAACAACCAGCAACGAACAACCTAATTTAGTTATGTTTTTGCATAAATGTCAGTTCTTTTCGAAAGCGTTTGTATGTGTTGAATCACTTCGAAAAACACATTCAGTTTGCTGGCCGGAATTTCATCGCGCACCAATTCATTAAACCGAACAACAACCTCTTTCGCGTTGTCGCGCTGTTTTTTCCCTTCTTTGGTTAAGAAAATCCGCACTGAACGTTTATCCGTCTTATCCGCTTTGCGAATGATTAGTTTCTTATCTTCCATGGATTTTAACAAGCGAGTTAAACTTCGAGGCTCTAAACCCATTTGCGGAGCGATTTTCGTGGCGGGTGTTCCATCATCGCCATGGATCGTGAGCAAGGCGAACCCGATAGACATGGTGCCGCCAAACTTCGCAGCCTGTTGATTATAAAACCTGGCAATGCCGTGCCAAGTGGTGCGCACATGATGATCGATGGTTTCTTCTCTCTTCATTTTTGAATGCCTGACGAAGGTATAAAAATTTGTTATGCACGCATACTATATCCAAAAAATATTTTTAGCGTTCGTACCTTGGCATTAATCGAGGTGGTGTCCTACACCTATATACCGAAGCAGATAGGTGTAGGACACCTCACACATAACTAACCCAAACTCATCTATAATGAAGAAACTTGTAGTCCTTATTATTATAGGCCTTTCGGCCTCAGCGTTTAAATTGATTCAAAACAAAGAATTTGCCTGTCTGCCCTGCGGTCGCGAATGCGATAATAAAGCGTACAGTTCTTCAGGAAAGTGTTCCGGATGCGGAATGGACCTCGTAGGGAAATCTACTATTCGGTTTTCTAATATTTCGGTTGATCAGCTTTGCGAACGTATTTCAGCCAACCCAAAAGCGATTGTTTTGGATGTGCGATCGGTTGGTGAATTCAAAGGCACGACTGCAGAAGTCCCCACCATCGGGCATTTTAAAAATGCAGTCAATATTAATGTCACGGAACTAGAGAAAAGGGTTGGGGAACTCAATAAAGATAAGGAGAGCGAAATTCTGGTGTATTGCAGTCACGCGCATCGAAGTGCAACAGCTAGTTATTTTTTAAGCACGCATGGATTTAAAAATGTAAAGAACATGCTGGGTGGTGTTTCAACCATTGATCAACAAAGCAGCGATTGCCTGAAGGAATCTTTTGTTGTTCATAACCATTGATACCCGAGGTTGCGGTATATAAAGTTATTTTTTTGTTAAGAGTTTTGCTCAGTCGCCCTTTTTGATCTGCCTGCGTTTATAGGTTGTCGTTCATAGGAAGTTATCCCCAAAACTTTAAATCGAAGTCTATGAAAAAACTGTTGATCACTCTCCTTGCTATAGTTCAAATCATCTCATTGCAAGCGCAAGATTATCCTATTCTTGTTAGTCCACAGTGGCTGCATGATCATCTGTCGGACAAGAATCTTGTTATCCTCCAGGTGAATAATATGAAGATTGATTTTGATGATGAGCACATTTCTGGCGCACGCTATTTGTGGCCGGCATGGCTTGCACCAGATTCTCCGGCAGGCGCAATGAACGAGCTTGAGGATAACAAGGCGAAAGAAGCGATTGAGTCTCTCGGAATTTCAAATGATTCACATATTGTTCTCTGTCACGTACGCGGAGAAGTGTCATCCACCGCCAGAATGTTTTTAAGCTTGGAAAATTACGGATTGAAAGGTCGTGTGTCATTTCTTAATGGCGGAGTAGATGCTTGGAAGAAAGCGGGCTATCCAACAACAAAGGAGGTTAGCACATTCAAAAAAGGGAAATTTAAAGTGAACAAGGGCTCTTACATCGTTGATAAGAATTATGTCTTGAAGCATTTGCATTCAGACTCTGTCACGATTGTTGATGCGCGAATGAAAAGGTTTTATGATGGTGAGCCAGTAGGTAATCCGCGTGACGGACATATCGCAGGCGCAAAAAATATTACCTACACCGACATGTATGATGCAACAAATACTTTTAAACCGGACGATCAGTTATTAGCATACTTCACCCCTGTGAGCGAGACAAAGAAGCCAATGGTGGTGTATTGTTTCATTGGGCAAACTGCGAGCGTTGTTTATTTAGCAGGACGGATTTTAGGCTATCCCATGAAATTATATGATGGCTCTATGCAAGAGTGGAGCCGCATCAAAGAACTGCCGATGGAAATTACTGAGAAGAAGGAGAAGTAGGGTATTCTCTGCGAACCCTTCGCGCTTTGCGGTAAAAATGCATTTAACCGCAGAGTTTCGCAGAGGAAATACACGCAGAGGTCCGCAGAGACCTTACACTTAGACACCTTGAGTATCTTCTGAAGGAGCTGCTTTCTTTTCGCGACTCCCTGCATACAATTCATATTCCAACAAACGACAGTCGAGTTTGGCGGAGTAAAACTCAATTCTTCGTTTAGCTTTCAAGCCGATTTTTTTGGCGAGGTCAAGATTGCCCGTAAAAATATAGCCCATGTAACCCTGGCATTTCTTTTTCAAGAAATCTCCGATGAGCCCGTAGGTTCCTTCGAGCTCAACAACATCGCCCATGCGTTCGCCATATTCGGGGTTTAGAAAAACAACTCCGGGTGCAGGTGGAAGTTCGGTCAATTGAAAATCACAAACACTAAACTCAATTAGATGCTCAACGCCTGCGACACCGGCATTAATTTTTGATATGTCGATGGCATCGGGATTTATGTCTGAGGCAATGACTTTCAAATTTGGGATTTCAATAATTTGCTTGGTGAGCTTCTCGGCCTCTTGTTGATAAAATTTTTCATCGTAGCCAATCACGTGCATGAACGAATAATTTTTTCGGAACAACCCCGGTCTTCTGTTAGTAGCAATCAACACAGCTTCGATTGCAACGGTAGACGAACCGCACATCGGATTTACAAATGGCGATTGCTTATCCCACTTCGTTGCCATCACTGTTGCAGCGGCAAGGGCTTCAAGCATCGGTGCTTTGCCTGGAATTTTGCGATAACCGTGTTTAGCTAAAGTTTCTCCTGAGGTATCTAAGAAAATTTCGGCACGCTCTTCTTTCCAATGCAAATTGAAAACAGCTTTATCCATTTCAGAACCTGAATCAGGACGGCCGCTTGATTCCCTCCGCATACGGTCAACGATAGCATCTTTAACCTTTACATTAACAAACATTTCATTGTTAACAGTAAAGTGTTCAGCATGGCTGGTAACGGTTAAATAGCCATCGGGTGCAATGATCTTTTCCCATTCATAAGCTATTAGGTTATCATACAACTCATCAGGTCCATCGCATTTAAAAGATTTAAGCGAATACAATACCTGACTCGCACAACGAAGGTTGAGATTTAAGATGATGCAATCCTTAACCGTTCCTTTCAATGCAACTCCGGTGGAAAACGAGTCTTCGATTTCGAAGCCTAGGTCCTTCACTTCCTTTTCCAGGTATGGAGCAAGGCGCTTGTTGCATGTGATGATGATTCGTGAAGGAGAGTTGAAAATATCCATGCTTAGTCGATTACTTAATTAGGTTTTTTTAAATGGAGCCTTTCGTGTTTTTGAGGGCGGCCTTCAATTTTTTTGGACACTTGAGGCTAATAAAACTTTGCAAAGTAACTTAAATAAAATTGCGATAAACTACTTCATTCGCTTTTGCGTTATTGCGTGTTCATGGACTTACGCTTACAAACCGGCTACAAACAAATCATGGCGATGGCAATGCCCATTTCGCTTGCCATACTTGTGCCGCAAATCAATTTCATTACGAATAACATTTTCCTTGGCGGACTTGGTGAACAGGCGTTGGCATGTGCGGGCATCACGGGAGTTTACTATTTAATCTTTGCAGTGATTGGCAACGGCCTTAATAACGGATTGCAAACGCTCATCGCGCGAAAAGCAGGAGAGAACAAACCTAACGAGATTGGTCATTTGTTTTTTCATGGAGTGTGGGTTTCACTTGGGATTTCCGTGATCGGAATTTTACTTACGTATTTAGTTGCTCCAATTCTTTTAAGAGCCACCATTCACAATGCAGCAACAGCACAGCAGGTGATTGATTTTACATTGATACGAATCTGGGGATTGCCACTACTCTATTTGTATGTGATGCGCAATGCATTGCTTGTGGGCACCAATCAAACTCAACTTCTCATTTGGGGAACACTTGCCGAAACCGTTGTCAATATCTTTTTCGATTACGGATTGATCTATGGTCGTTTCGGTTTGCCAGAGATTGGTTTTAATGGAGCGGCTTACGCTTCTATCATTGCCGAAGGCTCGGGCTTGCTGGTGATTTTTGTTGTTATCCATTTCAAAGGAATTAACAAAGCGTTTTCTCTTTTCGAAAGCTGGAAAATAGATTTTGAAACAATCAAACACATTTTGTATAAATCGTCTCCATTGATTTTGCAGTATGCGATCAGCATCATCACGTGGGAATATTTTTACATTCTCATTGAGCACCATGGTGATCGAGCACTGGCAATATCCAACACCATGAGAAACATTTTCGGAATCTTTGGAGTGTTCTCCTGGGCGTTTGCCGCGACTGCTAACACAATGGTGAGCAATGTGCTCGGCCAGGGAAAATCAGAGGAGGTTTTGCCATTGATCAGGCGAATTGTGATACTAAGTTTGTCATGCTCTGCTTCACTTACAATTCTGTTAAACATCGGGCCGGAAATCTTTCTTTCCTTTTTTGGGCAGGATGCATCCTTTATTACTGATGCAATCCCTGTAATCAGAGTTGTATCGGTCGCGTTAATCATGATGTCGTTTTCTGCGGTGTGGTTAAACGCGGTGACAGGAACCGGGAATACAATGGTGAACCTGATTATTGAATCGATCACCATTACAGGCTACATCGTTTATGTTTACCTCGTACTCGAAATCTGGAATCTCCCGATCACCTGGGGCTGGGTGAGCGAGTGGGTGTATTGGGCGGGAATGTTTTCGATGTCGTTTTGGTATATGCGCTCTGAGAGATGGAGGAAAAAAGGTTAACCCTTTTATCTTTACCGAATGGATTTAAATCTAAAAGGAAAACACGCACTTGTCTGCGGAAGCACGCAAGGCATTGGTAAGGCATCAGCAATTGAGTTAGCACAACTAGGAGCAACCGTCACACTCCTCGCTCGAGATGAAAGCAAATTGAAATCAACTTTGAGAGAACTTCCTTCCGCTGAAGGACAAAAACATGATTTCATTATAGCCGATTTCAGTTTTCCTGATCAAGTGAAAGCAGCCATCGAAAAATATGTTTCCTCAAATGAGGTTCACATCCTGATAAATAATACTGGCGGTCCGCCCGCGGGCCAGGCAATTGATGCCAAGTCTGAAGATTTTTTAACCGCAATTAATGCCCATTTGATTTGTAGCCAAATTTTGGTTCAGGCTTGCGTGCCAGCAATGAAGAAAAATAAATTTGGAAGGATTGTCAACATCATTTCCACTTCTGTAAAGATTCCGATCAAAGGACTGGGCGTTTCCAATACGGTAAGAGGGGCGATGGCTAGTTGGTCGAAAACACTTTCACTTGAGCTTGCTCCTTTTGGGATCACAGTCAACAATGTTTTGCCCGGCAGTACGAAAACAGGAAGAATCGAATCCATTATTGAAACACGAGCTCAAAAATCAGGACGAACCCAGGAGGAAATTCGTCAAGATATGATTGATGAAGTGCCGGCAGGCAGAATGGCAGAAGCGAGTGAAATAGCTGCAGCGGTAGCATTTCTGGCCTCACCCGCTGCAGGTTATATCAATGGCGTGAGCTTACCCGTTGACGGTGGCCGTACGGGCAGTCTCTAAAAAATCGTATTTTTATTTCCGTAAAAATTCGCTCTGTGAAAACCATTTTGCCGGCTCTATTTGCCTTTGCTTGCGTCAAAATTTTCGCACAGGCGCCCGTCATCAAAGATGATTTTTCAAAAAACAATTTTGGATGGGAGCAAGGAGGAACAAAATCATTTATTAATGGCGCTTATGTCATTAATGCTGGAGAAGATGGCGATGATGCGGTCATCAACTTTTTCATCGACCCGCAGAAAGATTTCGTGATCTCGGCCGACTTAACTCAACAAGACGGGCTCAGCGACAATGGTTTTGGATTGACGTGGGCATCTGGTAGAAATAACCTTAATCTTTTTATGATCACAACCGATGGCGATTATGCAGTTTATAGTGGTGATCCTGCCAAGTTGAAAAACTGGAAGCCTAGCAAAGTCATTAGGCCGATTGGGTTTCTAAATCAACTAAAGATTGAATCGAAAAACGGAATGATGAGCTTCTTTATAAATGGGGAAAAAATGGAGGAGTTAAAGTCTTTTCCCTTTTTCGGGACATCCACCGGCTTCACCACGTTCACTAAAATGAAATTGCAAGTCGATAATTTCCTTTTTGCTCAAGATCAAAAAATAGAATTACCAGCAACCACTTTTACAACCAAAAAAGAGAACATCGGTCCGGCCATCAATACGGCTGATGATGAACTCGGTCCTGTGATTTCATCTGACGGAAAAACAATTTTGTTTGCACGTCAGAATGTGCCCGGAAACATTGGCGGCAAGTATGATGACGAAGATGTTTGGATCAGCGAGTTGCAAAACGAAAAATGGACGAAGTCAAGAAACATGGGTGTTGAAGTGAACACCAAAAATCCGGACAATCTACTCGCCATTAGCTCAGACAATAACACGTTGATGTTTGAAGAGGAAAACCAATTGATGGTTCGTCATCGAAATGGAACTGGGTGGTCGGCATTTGAAAAACTAGGATTAACTTTTAAAAACGAGCTTGATCACTTTGTAGCAAGTCTCACAGCTGATGGAAAGGCGCTGCTCTTCAGTGCAAAGCTGAAGCACAATCTGTATTACAATCCCAAAACGGAAGATGCCGATTTATATGTATGCTTGAAACACGGTGATATATGGTCCCCACCCATCAACTTAGGAAAAACAATTAATACGCCAGGAGAAGAAACCTCACCTTTTCTGTCTGCCGATGGAACAACTTTGTATTTCTCATCGAACGGAAGACCCGGTTATGGTGATCAGGATATTTTTGTTTCTCGAAGGCAAGGTCAAGGTTGGATCGATTGGTCGGCTCCCGTGAATCTCGGCCCCGGAATAAATTCGGAATATTTTGATGCCTACTACACCGTGCCTGCCTCTGGCGACTACGCCTATTTTGTGAGTTACGACCATGGCTTTGGCAAAGCAGATATTTTTCGAATCAAACTTCATGAAACTGTCAAGCCTAAGCCGGTAACATTGGTGAAAGGAAATGTGTTGAATTCAAAAACCAATTTGCCGTTGGCAGCATCTATTCACTTTGAAAATTTAGAGACTGGTGCTGAAGTTGGTGAAGCGCGTTCAGATCCGAAGACAGGAGCGTATCAAATAATTTTGCCATACGGATCGAACTATGGTGTGCGGGCATTAGCTAACGGATTTTACTCAGTGAATGAAAATCTAGAATTAAAAGCTTCAGATAATTACAATGAAGTAAGTAAGGATTTGATGCTTGTACCGATAGAAGTAGGCGAGACGGTGAAACTGAATAACGTTTTTTTTACGGCTGGCACGCCAACACTTAAACAAGAATCATTTCCTGAACTCGACCGATTGGTGACCATACTAAAAGACAATCCTAGCATCTTTATTCAATTGGAAGGCCACACCGATAATTTTGGCGATGCAGAAGTTCTGCAAAAACTTTCAGAAGGACGAGTGGAAACAGTCAAGCAATATTTAGTTTCGCACGGAATTGATGCAATGAGAATAACCGGTCAAGGTTTCGGAGCATCCAAGCCAGTCACAACGGGAACAACAGAAGAAGACCGCAAGAAGAATAGAAGAGTGGAGTTTAAGATTTTGAAAAAATAATGGAAAAAATTCTCAATTACATCGGGGGAAAATTAGTTGAGCCATCATCGGCTAAATTTATTGATAACTATAACCCATCTGAAGGCAAAGTTTACAGTTTAGTATCCGACTCCGATGAGCGAGATGTAAACGAGGCCGTGAAAGCAGCGAAGGAAGCATTCCCCACTTGGTCAAAAATGCCAACGGAAGAACGAGCAAAAATTCTATTGCGTGTAGCTGATCTTATCGATCGTGACTTGGAAAAATTGGCTTTGGCCGAAAGTATTGATAACGGTAAGACTGTAAAGCTTGCCAAGGCAGTCGACATTTACCGGGCCTCGGCCAACATGAAATTTTATGCAACAGCAGCGATGCATTTTGCCTCTGAAGCACACGTCAACGAAGGCGATTCAGTAAACTACACCACGCGAATGCCGATTGGTGTTGTTGGATGCATCTCGCCATGGAATTTGCCTTTGTATTTATTCACCTGGAAAATTGCTCCTGCTCTTGCAGCCGGTTGTACCGTAATTGCCAAGCCATCTGAACTTACACCGATGACAGCATTCCTGTTTTCAAAGTTGTGCATCGAAGCGGGATTACCGGCAGGAGTCTTAAATATTATTCATGGACTTGGCGGTAAAGCTGGTCAGGCCATAATCGATCACACTGAAATAACCGCGATCTCTTTTACAGGAGGAACGGTGACTGGAAAAAAAATTGCAGCTACAGCAGCTCCGATGTTCAAAAAACTTTCTCTCGAACTCGGAGGGAAGAATCCCAACATCGTTTTTGCTGATTGTGATTTTGAACAAGCGATAAAAACTTCTTTGCTATCATCGTTCACCAACCAGGGAGAAATTTGTTTGTGCGGCTCACGCATTCTGGTTGAGCACAGTTTGTACGACAAGTTTGTAACCGAATTTGTAAAGCGAACTAAAGAACTTAAAGTAGGTGATCCACAGAACGATTCAACCCAACTCGGGGCTTTGGTTTCAGAGGGACATCTTAAGAAGGTTCTTGGCTACGTTTCCTTAGCAAAAGAAGAAGGAGGGAAAGTTCTCACCGGTGGCAATCAAATTAAAATCGATGGCCGATGCGCGAATGGCTATTTCATGGAGCCAACAGTGATTGTTGGTCTTGATGAAAAATGCAGAACTAACCAGGAAGAAATTTTCGGCCCTGTTGTTACCATCATGCCATTTGATACAGAAGAGGAGGCCCTCGCATTTGCGAATAGTACGCCCTATGGATTAGCTGCAACTATCTGGACAGAAAATCTAAAGAAAGCCCATCGCGTAGGTCATCAAATCAAAAGTGGAATCATCTGGATCAACTGCTGGCTTCACCGCGATTTGCGAACTCCCTTTGGCGGAATGAAACAAAGTGGCGTTGGCCGCGAGGGCGGATGGGAAGCAATCAAATTCTTTACGGAAGCGAAGAATGTTTGCGTGAAACTTTAGATCATTCCTTTTTCAGACAATTCAATACCGTTGAGTCTGAAGAAATATTTCTTTGAATGAAACCGAAAAATTTTTGATCAGAATCTTTTGACAATTGCAGTGCTTTGAAATAGGCATGAAAAGCATTAAACGTAAATCCTTGTTTGACGCACTCATCTCCTAACGAGATCAATTCCTGGTAATCCATTGACTTAGATTTAAATCTCTGAATCAATGAGTCGTTTTTTGTTTTAGCTTTCTTAAGGGCAAACTGCTCTGACTTTATTCTATTATTTTCTTTTAAGGCAATTTCCACAATCACAGCTTGTTCATTTTCGAAGAGTGGATTTTGAAGATCCAACTCCAAATAATTCTTGGCCGAAGAATAGGAGACAAGAGCTTCACCAAAAAGGTTATTGATAGTAATGAGATAGTTGGGTGCCGAATGGATCGTGTCATCTGGACACCAATAAAGCGTGACATTAGAAAATAGAACGGGAGTAGAGTTGTTCTTTGGTTTAACGACTTTTATCGGAAAAACCGGATTCACAATTTTGACATCGCGCTTTTCCAGCGGAAGTTGAGGATGTGCGATTTTTTTGCTCCAAAAGTCAACCGAATATTTTCCTGCTTTAGTGATCTCCAATGGTTTTCCTGTTTGGTGAATTAATCCAACATAGGCTCCTTCCTTCAGTTCGATTGTGTCCTTTTTGTAAAGTTGATCACCGACTTTCAAAGGCTTGCCGCTTACTGTTGATGTACCCTTGCTGATGAGGACCTTGAAAACATAGGGCTGACAGCCAATGATAAAGCTGGATAACATGAGGATAAGAAAAATATTTTTCATCATCGCGGAATGATTTTGAAAATCAATTCAGGGTAAATTCTTACTTGTGGTTGAGCTTCGTTCATAGTCCAATCAATTTTAACTAAAATTACAGGAAATCGCCATGTGCAAAGCAACCACAAGCATGATAATTGACTTGGCGATTCCATGTGACAAAAGAAAATAATTATTAACACAGGAATAAAATGCTCCTTGATGGCAGAGCTCTTCAGTATCGATAAAATTTTCTTCACCGTTCTCGGCTACGAAATGAGCTATCTCGAATTCTTCGGAACTGTAGCAGGGGCAATTGCCGTTTGGCTTTCTGCAAAAGCGAATATTTGGAGTTGGCCAATTGGAATAATTAATGTCATACTGTTCTTTTTCCTTTTTTATCAAGTGCAGCTATATCCTGATATGTTCCTGCAAATATTTTTCTTTATCACGAATCTGTTGGGTTGGTGGAGATGGACGCATCCGGGCAAATCAGAAGAAGACAAGAAACATGAGTTGAGGGTGAGCTACATGTCTAGAAAATGGATAATCATTTTTCTGGCCATTGGAGTTGCTGGAACGGTAGCTTTTGGAGTCCTGGCAAGGAATCTTCATGAATTTTTTCCGGTGATATTCAATAAGCCGAGCGCTTTTCCTTTTGCAGATTCTTTTGTGACCATCATGAGCATTATCGCAACGTTTCTCATGGTACAAAAGAAAGTGGAGTGTTGGGTGGTCTGGATTTTAGTGGACGCCATTGCATGCTCCATGTATTTTGTGAAGGAGATAAAATTTGTGGGAGTTGAATATTTGATCTTTTGTTTTATTGCCGGCTTTGGTTTGTGGAATTGGATCAAGGAATCACGATCATTTAAGACAGCATGACACGCGGCCTGGTGATCGGAAAATTTATGCCTATTCATGCAGGCCACATCGCACTGATTCAATTTGCCAGGCAGCAATGCGATGAGCTCATCGTCTCCATGAGTTATACACTCGCTGATCCGATCAATCCGCAGTTGAGATTTAGTTGGATAAAGGAAATTTTTAAAGATGACTCTCAAATCATTCCTGAAATAAGCTTGGATGATTTTGATGATGATCAATTACCTCTCAATCGGAGAACAAAAATTTGGGCTGATTTCTTGAATAAACGATTTCCTGTCATCCATAAAATATTTTCTTCCGAAGAGTATGGAGAATCGCTGGCTGAAAATCTTGGCTCAAATCATCACCTCTTTGATTTTGACAGAGAAAAGATTCCAGTTTCAGCAACGAAGATCAGGGCAAACCCATTTCAATTTTGGACCTTTATTCCACAAGTAGTACGACCTTATTTTGTGAAGAAGATCTGCTTCTATGGCCCCGAAAGCACCGGTAAGTCGACCCTTGCGATGAGGATGGCCGAACACTATCACACGGAATTTGTTCCGGAGGTTGCTCGTGAGATGCTTTCCTCAAATGATTTTTCTTTAGAAGATATCATTCGAATCGGTCAGACACAGACCCAACGAGTAAAGGAGAAACTAAAAACCGCCAACAAAATTCTTTTTTGCGACACAGATGTGATCACTACACAAATCTATTCCCGGCAATACTTGAAAGTCGTTCCTGAAATTTTATTTCAACTGGAAAAGGAAATCAATTACGATAAGTATTTTCTAATTGACATCGATGTGCCTTGGGTAGCCGATGGTCTGCGTGATCTCAGCAATCAACGAGAAGTGATGATGAAAATCTTTGAAGAGGAGTTGTCAAAAAGAAATATTCGACCGATCCGCGTCAAGGGAAATTGGAATGAGCGAGAAGAAATAGTTAAACGAGAAATTGATTTACTGTTGGCAGAATGATCAGAATTCGATCAGCACCTGTCCTTTTTCTACGCTATCACCTTTTTTTGCTTTCACATTCTTGATCGTTGCATCGACTGGGGACTTGATGATGTTTTCCATTTTCATGGCTTCGAGGATAAGTAGCGGCTCACCGGCTTTAACAGAATCGCCTGCTTTTACTTTCATATCAATAACCAATCCCGGCATGGGCGCTTTGATGTTGTTCACTTTAGCTGCAGCACCATTCGCCATTCCCATTTTTTCTAACAGCAGGTCAAATTTATCTTTCAACTCTACCGTGTGAATTTTGTTGTTGATTTTTAACTGGAAGGTTTTGGTTGCTTTATCGGCCTTCACTACTTCTGCCCGATAGCTTTTGTTTTTATAAAGGACATGGAAATTGCCTTCCGAAATTTTAGTTAAATCCCATTGAAAGGGTTCACCATTGATCGTGAACTTGTCTTCGCCCGGGATGACTTCAAAACTTTTGCCGTTTACTTTGGATTGATACATGCTCAAAAATAGAATATAGTATTTACATTCTAAATTCTTCTTCTACATTTGCATCGCTTTAGAAAAATTCTGAAGCAGGGGGTGCCTAAAAAACAACGGGCTGAGATTATACCCAAAGAACCTGATGCCGGTAATGCGGTCGAAGGGAGGCAGATCTGATCCCGAACTTTCGGGAGGATCGAAAAAACTTACGCATCACATACCCCTGTGTGCTCTGCAGAGTTTAAAACAAAAATAATATGTCAAAATTAATGATGACTGCGCTGAGTTGCATACTCGCACTCAATGTGTTTGCGCAGTACAAAATCACGGGCACAGTCCGGGATGCAAAAACGAACAGCCCTTTAGCGAGCGCAAGTATACAACTTGAAAATGCACGAGGCACAACTACCGATGATCAAGGATACTTCCAACTAAAAAATGTATCCAGCGGAAAACAAATCTTGTCGGTGCGGTTTCTTGGATACACCGAAGAGAAAAAGGAAATCGAAGTAACTGGAGATGTATCGCTTGAGTTTGTAATGAGCGAAAGTGCTCAGCTCACAGACGAAGTGGTGGTGTATGCTACGCGCGCAAAAGAGAATAGCCCCACCGCATTTTCTACCGTCAGCAAAACGGCTATTCAAAAGCAAAACTTTGGACAAGATTTGCCTTTTGTTTTGAACTGGACTCCTTCGCTGGTCACCACTTCCGATGCCGGTGCGGGAATTGGTTATACCGGAGTGCGCATTCGCGGAAGTGACGCCACCCGAATTAATGTAACCATCAATGGAATTGTACTTAACGATGCCGAAGAACAAGGCACCTATTGGGTAGATATTCCTGATATCGCCACATCAACCCAGAATATTCAAATTCAACGTGGAGTAGGAACATCAACTAACGGAGCAGGAGCATTTGGCGCATCGATCAATTTGCAAACCAACACGCGCAGAGATCAACCATATGCTGATGTAATTAACTCTTTCGGCTCATTTGGTACTCATCGCCACACTGTTGGTTTTGGTACTGGGTTAAAAAATAAATTCGCATTCGATGGAAGAATGTCTTTGATTGGCTCCGATGGCTACATCGATCGCGCCACATCCGATTTGAAGTCCTATTATTTGTCGGGAGGATATTACGGAACCAAGACAATGGTCAAGGCAATTGTTTTTGGTGGAAAGGAAATTACCTATCAATCGTGGTATGGAGTTCCGCAATCGAGACTCAACAATGATCCTGTTGCATTGCAAGCTACCATCGATGACGAAGGATGGGGGTATGATTTGCGTAAAGACAATCTGCTTAACAGTGGAAGAACTTTCAATGCATACACTTATCCTAACCAAATCGACAGCTATGCACAAGATCATTACCAATTGCATCTATCTCACCAGGTAAATGATCACTTAACCGCTAACGCAGCACTTCATTACACCTATGGTCGCGGGTATTATGAAGAATACAAATACGACCAGAAATTTTCTCGCTACGGAGTGCCGAATGCTCAGTTTGATACATCTACTGTTAAGAGCACCGACCTTGTGCGCAGGCTCTGGCTCAACAATCGTTTTTATGGAATGACTTGGTCACTGAATTATCAAAAAGACAAGTTGAATTCAGTTTTGGGAGGAGCATACAACATGTATGATGGCGACCATTATGGAGAAATAATCTGGGCGAAAGTCGCTACAACCATTCCTCCTTTCTATCGCTACTATTTTAACAACGGAAAGAAACAAGATTTCAATATTTACTGGAAGAACAGTTTAGAGTTGGTTGATAATCTCTTTGGGTTTCTCGATTTGCAGTATAGGCGTGTAGACTACAAAGCAAATGGATTTGAGGACGGAAGTGTGCCGGTCGATTTCAATGTCAATTATAATTTCTTCAACCCTAAAATTGGATTGACTTATGTGCTTTCACCAGAGCAGCAGATCTATGGTTCTTACAGCGTGGGTAATCGCGAGCCTGTGCGAAGCGATTTCGTTCAAGCAATAGCCGGTCAACAGCCTAAGAATGAAACATTGAATGATATTGAAGCAGGCTGGCGTTTGAGAAAAAATAATGTTGCTCTGAATGTCAACTATTATTTCATGGACTACAAGAATCAACTTGTGCTTACCGGTAAACTCAATGACGTTGGTTCGCCAATACGCACCAATGTTGCCTCCAGTTATAGAATGGGTATTGAAGTAGATGGTGGAATTAGGCTCAACGAACATTTCACATGGAATGCCAACCTTACCCTAAGTCAAAACAAGATTAAGGACTTTACAGAGGTGCTCTATGATTATGGTGTTAATTATGATCAATACGATGAACTTGATCGTCAACATAAAAATACCGACATCGCATTCTCGCCTAACGTAATTGCAGGCTCTGTTTTCCTTTATCATCCAATAAAAAATATTGAGCTGGGATTGTTAACCAAATATGTAGGACTCCAGTATCTGGATAACACCTCAGACAAGGCGAGATCAATTGATCCTTACTTCATCAATGACTTAAGGCTGACATACACTTACAAACCTAACTGGATGCGTGAGTTTTCGGTGAGCCTACTGCTGAACAATTTTACAGACGTAAAGTATTCAAGCAATGGCTATACCTGGGGCTACCTGGGGGGAGGATATGAAGCTCGTCAAAATTATTTCTACCCACAGGCCGGAAGAAATTATTTGATGATGGTGGCCATGAAGTTTTAGAGGTTTAGCTACGAGTTGCGAGCTTTGAGCTGCGGGTCTAAGGATTCGTGACTCAAAACTCGTGGCCGGTAGCTATATTTACCGGATGCCATCACAGCAATTCTCTATTACCGGCTTCTTAAAGCTCACCCGTTTCTGGAACCTGCTGATCATTGCCCTTGCACAATATTTTACCGCGGCATTTCTTATTGATTCAGGCAAGATCTGGGATTTAAGGCTGTTACTCCTTTCCGGATCTACAATGATTATAGCCGCTGCGGGCTATATCATCAACGATTATTATGATGTAAAAATCGATTTGATTAACAAACCTGAGCGAGTAGTGATTGGCAAACAGGTGGCACGGAGGTATGCGATTTTATTTCATTCTATACTTTCAATTGTGGGTACAGCCATCGGATTTTTGTTGAACTGGAAGATTGGAGTAATCAATTTCTTTTCAGCTTTTCTCTTATGGTGGTATTCAAACGATCTTAAACGCCAGCCCTTCATTGGTAACTTTGTGGTGGCGCTTCTTACAGGGCTTTCTATTTTTCTGATCAACATACTATATCATACCTATCAACCTTTGGTGGGTATCTATTCCATTTTTGCTTTTGCGATGACGCTCATCCGTGAGATTGTAAAGGACATGGAAGACCTTAAGGGCGATAATACTTTTGGCTGCAAGACCCTGCCTATCATCTGGGGCATGCTCAAAACAAAACTCCTGATTTACTTTTTGATGGCGGTACTTTTTGGTTCAGTCATCATTATCAATGAATTGTACAGTCAATTGCCTTTGCTTTACTTTTTTGCATTTCTCTTTGTGCCGTTGGTCTTTCTTTTTGCCAGACTAGTTCGAGCCGACACCAAAAAGGATTTCTATTACCTGAGCCAATGGTGTAAAGTAATTATGGTGCTTGGTATCGTAAGCATGGTTTTCATTTAGTTTTGCGCTATGAAAAAAACAAGGATTGCCATTTTTGCTTCGGGTAATGGTTCTAATGCAGAAGCAATCATGAACTATTTTCATAATCACTCCAGAATTGAAGTGGCAGCCTTGCTGAGCAATAATGACAAGGCATTTGTTTTGGAGCGAGCAAAGAAATTTAATGTTCCATCCAGAGTTTTTGATAAAAATCAATTTCGCGAGTGCGATGAAGTTTTAAAATGGCTTCAAGAAAATATAATCAGTCATATTGTTCTTGCCGGATTTCTACTTTTGATTCCAGAGAAATTGATCAACGCATTCTCCAATAAAATCGTCAACATCCACCCTTCATTACTTCCAAAATTTGGAGGCAAAGGAATGTATGGAATGAAGGTGCATGAAGCAGTGGTTGCCACGCAGGAGAAAGAAACTGGGATTACCATCCATTTGGTCAATGCCCACTATGATGAAGGGAAAATTCTTGCTCAATTCAGGTGTTCAATTTCACCGACTGATGATACGAAGGCTGTCGCTGAAAAAGTTTTGCAACTGGAGCACGAGCAATACTCAAGGGAAATCGAGAAATGGATTCTTGGCTAATTTAATGCAGCTCCCAATTTCTTTCTCATCGGCCCAAAAATAATTCTCATGATGATGGGAATGATCATAGGAATAACGATGGCAAACTTTGGCGAGAAAAAGTAAACTATCCCCATAATCACAAAAATGGTAGGCACTGCTATAGCTCGGAGTGAATAATAACGAGCTACTGGTTGACTGAGCCCCTCGGTAAGCTTGTGCTTGGGGTTAGCGATGTATTTCCACAAAATAAAATTCATGATCCCAAGAGAACTAATGTTAGCGACATAGAGCATTACAGGCGATTTGTATAAGTGAATAATGTACTCACTATAAAAGGCGGAACTAAATGGCATCAGCGCTACGACCATCAAAAAAAGTAAGTTGAGCCAGAGCAGACGCTGGGTATAAGCCACAACAAAACCAAACATACGATGGTGCACCGTCCAATACAGTCCAATGATTAGAAAGCTTACAAGGAAGCCCGTGAATTTGGGGAAGACGTGCCACAAACTTCGGATCAATGCATCTTCGTTGAGCGAATCAATGGAGATTTCTGGTACTTTGATTTCGATCACCAACAATGTGATTGCAATGGCAAACACGGCATCACTGAATAAAATCAATCTCTCAAGCTGGAATTCCTTCTTGAGTTCGTTGTGGATTTCTTTGCTCATGAGTAAGATTCGTTTGGTTGAACAAATCTAAAAACTTCAATGAAAATTGAAGTATTTGATCCCCGGTGATTATAGACTTTTATTTTTTCAGCGGGTCAACCCACTCAAAGCCTTCTGATTTGGGGAAGTTGGCAAATACTTTTTGAATGAAGGGGTCTGGTACGGCCAATTTTCTTTTGGCAATATCGATCCATGCTCCATCAAGATTAATAATTGCAGCCAGCGTTTTGTCTTCCTTGTAAATATGATGCCGGATACTCCAACGAGAAAAGTCTGGCAAAGACTTCAGTAAGTGAAGATCAACCGTAATCTTGTCCTCATACTTTATCTCGCGCTTGAAGACAGCCTCTTCTCGGAAAAGAATTGGACCAATATTCAACTCTTCCAACTTCATTGTGGTGAGTCCTTGCTCAGTAAAGCACGTGATTCGAACCATCGCTCCATAATCGTAGTAAGCTGAATGACGTAGGTGACGGTTCTGATCGATATCGGACCAGCGGATTTGAATGGGGATATTAAAATTCTCCATACTTATTGAATTATTTCTCTAAGAACACTTAAAGACTTCAGTTCGCCAAAATTTGCTGAATGCAGCACATAAAATCGAAGCAGCATGTCGAGAATATTGGTTCGTTGAACATGAGTCATTGGAATGGGATCGGAATAACTTGCGGTAAGTAATTTAGAAAGAATTTTCTCTTCCTTGTCATCCGCCATCCACCCGCCTGAAAGTTCTGCTACCTCCGATGGACGAAATCCCAAATGCTGACTTAACCGGACTAAAAAAATCAAATGAAAATTTTCTATGTTCGATTGAAGCAAATCAAGACTGATAAAAGACTGAATCAAAAACTCGCATAGTTCTTGGGCATGCGATTGCTCTTTCACCGTTCGGTTTACAACTTCGTTGAGAAACAAAGCAATGGTTGATTTTTTAAAATCACGTGTGAAGCTCTGATAAGCATGAATGCACTTCACATCTTTGATGCGCATGATTGATGCGTTTTCTCGATGATAAACTACTAAGTCGAGTAAGGTGAGTGGTTGATAAAGGGCAAGGTTTGTCTTCTTCGATTTACCGCGAACGCCATTGACGATATAGCTCTGTAACCCAAAAGCTCCGGTAAAAATATTGACAATGATGGAAGTCTCGCCATAATTCGTTAATCGAAACACGATGCCATTGGTTTTATGGAGCATGGTCTGGAACCTTGATGAAGCTTTGACGAATTACTTAGCAGGGAATCTAAATGGTATCTCTGGCGAAACTAATGATTTATATGATTCCCATGATATTCTCTGGCGTATAATTGCCCAGCATCGGGAGAATCAAACGAATCATTCGTTTCGATCAGGAGCAGCGTTGATTGTCAAGCGAAAAATTTTCTAACAGCGATCAGCGGTTAGAATTTACTCCGATCCAACTCTGGTGTTCTATTAAACAAGTTATTCTTGATTACCTGTTGCAAGACTTCATTGCTTTCATTGAAGATTGGATAGAAACTGGGGTTACCCCAAACTCTTCTCGCAATTTCGGCTTTCAAATAAATTTGGAAAACACTTTTGTTGCGGGCCAGGTCAGAGCGGTTAGCCTTTACTTTTTCTCGTTCCCCCATGGCAACAAGTTGTGACAGCATATAGTCATCTACAACAAATTTATTTTTGAAGGCTTCAAATCCGGTTTTCTCTAAGCGCTCTTTGTTTGCCTCGGCATAATTGAAGGCGTATTCGCGAATGCTGTTAACAGCAAAGAGCTCGTTGAAATATTTGCTGGAATGAGAAGTGTCTAAGGGTACAAAATAATCGGGCATGATGCCACCGCCACCATAAACCGTGCGACCGTTGGCGGTGTGATATTTTAGGGAATCATTAAAGTGAATGCTATCCGCATGAAAAAATTCGCCATGCTTATATCGTTTCACAATGTCTTTATCATAACCGTCCAGGTCTTCATAGGGTTTTTGAATGGAGCGTCCACTTGGAGTGTAATAGCGTGAGATGGTAAGTCTGATCTCAGAACCATCATTTAGATCAAAAGGTCTTTGAACCAATCCTTTTCCATAAGATCTACGACCTACCACTAAAGCACGATCATTGTCTTGCAAGGCCCCACTAACAATTTCGGATGCCGAAGCGCTTCCTTCGTTTACCAAAACAATCAGATCACCTTTTTCAAAGTCACCCTTGTCAGTGGCAATTGCATTTTCATTGTAATGTGACTCTTGACCTTGAGTGAAAACAATTTTTTCCCCCTTCTGTAAAAATTCATCGGCCACATCAATGGCCTGATCCATATATCCGCCCGGATTGCCCTGCAGATCAAGAACCAATTTCTTCATCCCCTCATTTTTCAACTGATCCAGGGCATGCTTGAATTCTTCATAGGTAGTTTGAGAGAATCGACTCACTTTCAGGTAACCGATTTCTGAATCGATCATATAAAATGCGTCCACCGATGTTTGGGGGATTTTATCGCGGATGATGGTAAATGCAATTAGGGATCTGGATTTTTTGCGCAGCACTTCGATTTTCACTTCAGTGCCTTTTGGTCCCTTCAAATATTTTTGAACATCAAGGTTGGTGAGCTTCGTATTGGCAATCACTTTTCCATCCACCTTAATGATCTTATCACCCGGACGAAGGCCAACAGATTCAGAGGGTCCGCCACTCAGCGCTGCAACAACTACCAGTGTGTCATGAAAAATATTGAATTCAATGCCAATGCCTTCAAAATTTCCCCTCAGCTCTTCATTAGCTTCGATTTTTTCGCGAGAAGGGATATACGCAGAGTGTGGGTCAAGTTTTCCAAGAATGTGCGTAATGGCATCTTCTACCACAGCATCGGTTTTGCCCTTATCCACATATTCGTTTTGCACTAAAGAAAGGACTTCGCGCAGTTTTTCAATTTCAGAATTATCGGTAGAACGAGAAGGCTTTGAATTAAGACTTGCCCCAATGAGTAGCCCGCCAGCGAGCCCGATGCACAAAATCAACGGGAGGCTAATCTGATAGTTCGAGTTTTTAGGTTGATCCATAGTTTACGAATGGTCTAATTAAAGACTTAACGGAAATTTATGCCGCAAAGTTTTCGGTGCAAATGAAATCGAAAATTCAATGACTGACAATTTTATAAAGTTATATTCCCTTAATAAATCATACGTGCTTTTTCTTTGGTTCATGTGAAAAAAACTCAGCCTATGCTCTCATTTGAATCCTTATCAACCAATAAGGGATTTCATTTCAATTTGTAGATTTGAACATGATCAAGTTTAACACCACCATTTTAAAGTTTGATAAACAAGGCGAAAAAACGGGTTGGACTTACATTGAAATCAGCGCGGCTCAGGCAAAGAAAATAAATCCGGGCGTTAAGGTGTCGTACAGGGTTAAAGGGAAATTGGATAAGTATTCAATTGAGAAAACAGCAATCTTGCCAATGGGAGAAGGCGGTTTTATAATGCCGTTGAAGGGAGAAATTCGAAAGGCAATCGGCAAGAAAATGGGGGATAAGCTTACGGTTGAATTAGAATTGGACCATCGACAGATTGAACCATCGGCAGATTTTATGAAATGCCTGAAACAAGATCCTGAGGCACTAAAATTTTTTAAAACTCTTCCGGGTTCACATCAGCGTTATTTTAGCAAATGGATTGACGATGCCAAAACAATACAAACTAAAACCAAACGGATAGTGATGGCGTTGACCGCATTTTCAAAGAAGCAGGGATTCCCTGAAATGATGAGAGCTAACCGTGGCCAGTAAAAAAGAAGCCGCGGAGCCAAAAAAATTTCTTCAAGGACTCCGCGGCAAAAAATAAGAGAGATTGAAATTAAATCGCTCCGAACTGTTTTAAGAATTTTTCAGAATTGGCTTTTGTAGCAGCAGGAGGATTTAGACTCAAGGATTTTTTAAAGCTCTTGATCGCATTTTCTTTATCGCCCTTAGTGGCATAGCCTTCGCCTAAACTATCCCAAGCGTTTGCGCTCTTAGGGAAACGCTGAGTATTGGTTGCAAATATTTCTATGGCCTTGTCATTCTGCCCTTGTGCTAGAAGTTGATAACCATAGCCGTTGATTTCAGGTTCGGTTGCAGCGGCCATGGCATCTTTCATCATTTTCTCTGCTTCGGCTGCCTTCCCCATTTTTGTAAGGATACCCGATTTTACTTGCAGGGCATTGAAATTGGTTGGTGCTGTTGCCAGTGCCTGGTCAATCCACTTCAAGCCTTGTTCTAGATTAATATTGTTAGTAAGAGAATACCTGGCTGCACTAATTGGCCCTTGCACATTGAATCCGGTTGTGCTTCTTAACTCTTCTTTAGCGTTGGCCATCACAATTTCGTCAACTGCAAATTCCACTTTCACTGGGAATTGTTTTTTCTCCCAATTCAAAACGAGTTCGGCAGAATTTTTGGTGGGGTTGATAAAATCATAAGTAAGAAGTTCTGAAAAATTGGTGATGTCTCTCACTTGAATTTTTGCCCGCAATTGGTCTTCGGCTTTATCATAAAAAAAGCTTCCCCACGATCTGCTGTTTTTTGAAAGAACTACTTCACCACTATTGTCTTGATTGATGACAAAGAACAATCCGTAAGTTCCTGCAGGAACAGTATTGCCTTCGATCTTTGCTTCATGCGAAAAAGTGATGGTAGTATTTTCATTCGCGCCCGCACGCCATGGAGCTGAATTGCCGGCACCAAATCCTTGCACGTTCCAACCGTATGGCACAAGCTCGCCCCAAACTTTTCTGTTCTTCACCGATGGTCTTGAGTATTTGACAGTGATCGTAGAGATACCAACCGTTTGTGATGCGACTGCCCCCGGACTCGGGGTGCGAGGTAACGTAACTTGCGCGAGGCATTGACCAATAGCCAATGCTATCAGCAACATTGTTGAGAGTAATTTTGATTGGGGTGTCATAATGAATAGTTTGTTTAGAACTATCTATTACGATCGTTTAGATAGATGGATGAGTCTCCGAATAAATTTCTGAGAAAATACCGACAAGTGCGGTAATGATAAATCCATGAAGCAGCCTGTGACCCTCTGTGACTTCTCTCTGTTCCCTGCGGTAAAATGCATTTGAACCACAGAGGGCACTGAGCACCACGGAGAAAATCACAGGGGGCTCATTCCTTTTTCAAAGCTTTGATATCAATAATCAATTGCAGAACATCCAATTCGAGTGTGCCATTATAAATTCCGCGAATGCGTTTGGTCTTGTCCACCAACAAAAAATGTTCAGTATGCAAAAATTCAGTACTGTCTTTGCTGAAGCCGAGTTCTTCTTCTGCGAAATAGGATTGTCTTGCCAACTGGTAGATTGAAGCCTTGTTGCCTGTAAGCAAATGCCAATTGGATGAAGTGATTTCGTTTAGGCCAGCATACTCATTGAGTTTGTTGACATCATCAATCCAGGGGGTAACGCTGAATGAAAGAATATCTACTTGCTTGTCGTTCATAAATTCTTTCTGAACCAACTTCATGTTGTTGGTCATCTTCGGGCAGATCAAGCCGCAACTTGTAAAGAAAAAATTAGCGACATGAATTTTGCCCTCGATTTCTTTTTGTGAAATAACTTGGTTGCGTTGATCAGTGAATGAAAAATCGTTGATCCGATGATTGATTTTTTTAGGCGCATCGCTTTCTGAAATAAACTGAGGCGTGAAATTCGGTGTGTTGTAATAAGGCAACCCATTTTTCTTTTCCGCGCAAGCGCAAACCAAAAAACTAACGCTTACGAAACACACTATCCGATACATTCTTGCAATTTTTTGTACCCAGCAATCCATACCTTCTTCCATTTGTGATAGTGTAATTTGATCTTGTTTTTCCGTTGGTGTACCACGCGCGTTGCTCTCCGGCTTCATGCCCGGCAATATAATTCGCTTCATGAATGAGTTGACCGTTGTCTGTCCACTCGTAACACGTGCCATTATATTCGTCATCGGCAAATTGAAAGATGAATTTCTTCGATCCGTTTTCCCACCAGCCTTTATATTCTCCTTGCTTCTTTCCGTTTTTGAAATAGCGAATCTCTTTTAGTGAGCCGGTAGGATAAAATTGTTTCCACGTTCCATGCTCATGTCCATTCAAAAAGGAAGAAAGCTCAAGCGTGTCATTTCTTCCCGGAAAAAGTGAATACAAAACTCCCGTGAAGACAGAGTCATTGACATATGCAACTCCACCTGAATGCTTCACCGACACCTTTCCCTGATCAACAAACCTCAAATTCGTTTTTTCATTCGAACAGGAATTCAAAAGAATCGAAAGGACAACCAGGCTACTGAGAAACCGTACCAGGTGTTCCATAATATCCATTGCCATTGATGTAAGGAGCCGCACTAGTGATGTGGTAGTGATAAATTCCGCTGGGGTAATCCGCAGTCACTGCTGTGTGCCCATGATAGACATCGAGATCAGAATTGGTAATAGTAGTGGAGTTTTCGAGCGGCCCATATACCGGGAATCCATCCAACAAAAAGCCTAACAAACTTGATTCGCCTTTTTGTGCTGTCAAGTAAAATGGCTCAGCATGATAATGGTAAGCGCCTTGCTGTTGCGGATGGCCATAGTACTGATCGAAGGAATTAATCTCATTGGTGAGTGGTGTGCTTGGTCCGGCATATTGATTATAAAACGGAACACCATTTAATGAAACACCAATCGCGCCAAGCGGAGTAGCTGCATGAGAGGAATTAACAGCGGGATTTTTTGGAATCTTAAAAGTATAGCTGAAAGAAGAAATCTTATTTGGATTTTGACTCCAACTGGAATTGGTGCCATTATAGGCTTCATATAAACTACTCCATTGTGTGCCTTGATAGTAAGGGCTTTTGTGATCGGGTAGCCCCGTAGATTTAATCACGATGTAGTCTCCGCTCACATAGATATCCGTAGCTCCATAAATTTTCTTGTAGACATCAGGAACGGTAGATGAAGTAGATGACGATGGGGAAGGATCGCTTGACTTGGTGCAAGCCAGCGCAACGCTTAAAAAGGTGAGAATCAGAACTGCTTGAAGGGCTTTAAAACTGGTCATAATTAATGGTTTTAAGATTAGATGCCGGCTTTTTGAAAAACTTGCGGTCACTTACTAAAATTATTTTTTTCTGACCCGCAAGGAATTCCCGCCAAGGGCATCTAATGATTAAATTCCCGAAAAGAATCTGCCTTGAACGAGGAGCAACTGATCGGGCTATTGATTAAAAAAAACGAAGTGGCGTTTCGGCATTTGGTGGATTTATATGAAAATAAAGTTTACAACACCGTGATTGGCTTTTTGCGATCAGACGAATATGCTGATGATGTGGCTCAAGAAGTTTTCATCACGGTTTATGAATCGATTGGAAATTTTAGAAAGGAGTCAACACTTGCCACATGGATTTATCGAATTGCGATTACAAAATCGCTGGAGTTTATTCGCAGGCAAAAGAGAATGAAGAGGTTTGGAGTATTTTATTCGTTGTTTGGTGATGACGTTGCTCCAAAATTTGAAAAAGTAAGTTATGATCATCCGGGAGCAGCATTAGAAAATAAAGAGACGAGTGAAGCTTTGTTTAAAGCGCTTGACAAATTGCCGGAATCGCAGCGTACCGCTTTCACTCTTCATAAAATTGAGGGGATGAGTTATGAAGAAGCTTCGCAAGTGATGAGTACTACAATCTCATCGATTGAGTCATTGATCCATCGGGCGACTATCAACTTGAGAAAATATTTAGCAGACTACTATAAAAATCTTTGACATGGAAAATGATTTACAAAAACGAATTGACGAAACACTAGACTCAGTAAACCACATCAAACCGGTTTCACCAAAACCATTTTTCTATACGCGCGTGAAGGCGAAAATGGAAAGCGAGCCTTCGGCTTCAGTTATTCAATTGATTCCCATCTCACTGAGAGCAACTTGTGTTTTGATTCTGATCATGAATGCGGCATTTTTCTTTTCCACTTTCATCCAGTCGAAATCCGAAAACGCCAGCCAGCAGTTAGCGTCATTCTATGAATTCAATTCTACTTCTGTTTATTCAAATCAATAGCCATGGATAAACGGATCAAAGCATATCAATACATCATTGCGGCACTCATCTTACTTAATGTGTTGATGATTGGTTGGCAATGGTTTGGCCCCCGTAAACATCCGCCAAAGCCGGAAGATATTTTAAAGAAGGAACTTCAGCTTAACGATTCGCAAATGGACGCTTACCGCGAACTTATTAAAGAACACCGCGTAATTGCCGATCCTTTGGAGCGCGACATTGCCGAATTGCGAAAGCAACTTTTGAATTACCACGTCAATGACTCAGGTAAACAGGCAATTGCAGAGGCTGTTGGAAAAAAACAAGCGGAGTTTGAAATGAGTCTATATGAGCATTTCAAAAAAGTGCGCGGCCTGTGCAATGAAGAACAGCAGAAAAAATTTGATGAAGTACTTCTTCGTGCGCTGGCTGCGGGGAGGCCACCGAGGCCAAGACACTGAAAAGATATTTTGATTTTGGCTGGCTGAAACAAAAGAGACCTTGGAACGTCTCATCAGCGATGATGTTTTAAATATTGCTGCCATGTTCCAATTAATTGGTAGACTAAAAACAATACTTTTTCTCAAGCTGCTGATAATTTACTTGCGGTATCTCATCGGGTTTGCATTTGTATTTGCTTCGTTTATCAAAATAAAAGGAGAACGATTTACTGCTCTTCCAACTTCTGACCCGGTCGGTTATTTTTTTGAAGCGATGTATCAGACCGGATTTTATTGGAATTTCTTAGGGTGGTGCCAACTCATTTCAGGAGCCCTCCTCATGTCTCAACGATTCTCCACTATTGGCGTTATTGTTTTTTTTCCTGTAATCCTTAATGTTTTCATGATCACACAGTCAATTAATTTTGGGATGGGCACTCCAATTATAACAACGCTTATGTTGCTTGGAACGATTTTCCTTCTGTTGTGCGACTATAAGAAATGGATAATTCTGCTCATGCCAGACCACAAAATAAAAATCGATTTAACAACAACCCCCAAAGACAGCTTCATGAATGATCCAATCTGGACGACCGCGGGGATTTTGTTTGTCAGCTTTACAGCCGCTTTACATTTATTCGGTTTGGCCCAATGGATGATTTTGTGGCTCGTTGCAATGCTCACCACGGGTATAGCCGCATTGCTAATTGTGTTAGTCAAGAATAAGTTGAAAGTAAAGTCTGTGCAATAGACTAAAGCTCCATCTTCAAAAACTTCCCGGTGTAGCTCGCGGGGTTTTTTGAAACCTGTTCAGGAGTTCCTGTTGCAACAATTCTTCCACCACCAGCTCCACCTTCAGGGCCAAGATCAATAACGTGGTCTGATGATTTGATCACATCCATGTTGTGCTCAATCACCAACACGGTGTTTCCTTTGTTTACTAATTTTTGCAAGACATCCAGCAAATGGCTGATGTCTTGAAAGTGCAAGCCTGTGGTTGGCTCGTCTAGAATGTAAAGTGTTTTGCCAGTATCACGCTTGCTAAGTTCGGTGGCAAGTTTTACGCGCTGCGCTTCACCACCAGAAAGAGTAGTGGCATGCTGACCAAGAGAAATATAACCAAGGCCAACTTCGTTGAGCGTTTCAATCTTGCGTAGAATTCTAGGTTGGTTTTCAAAGAAAGTCACAGCTTCTTCTACAGTCATATCAAGCACATCGCTGATGGATTTTCCTTTGAAGCGTACCTCCAATGTTTCGCGATTGTAGCGTTTGGCTTTACAAGTTTCGCAGGGCACGTACACATCCGGCAAGAATTCCATTTCGATTAATCGCAGACCTGCACCTTCACAAGTTTCACAGCGACCACCTTTCACGTTGAAAGAAAACCTTCCGGTTTTGTATCCTCGAATTTTAGCTTCCGGCATTTGAGAAAACAAATCGCGGATATCGGTAAACACACCGGTATATGTTGCGGGATTTGAGCGAGGTGTTCTTCCAATAGGCGATTGATCAACTTCAATAACTTTGTCGACCAGTTTTAATCCCTCAATTTTTTTGAAAGCAAGTGGCTCTGTTCTTGAATTGAAAAAATGCTGATTCAAAATGGGGAAAAGTGTTTCATGAATCAGCGTTGACTTTCCGCTCCCAGAAACTCCGGTGATGCACGTGAGTTTTCCTAAACCAATTTCCAGATCAACGTTTTTTAAGTTGTTTCCAGTTGCGCCAATCAATGAAAGTTTCTCACCGGTTCCCTTTCGTCTTTCTTTCGAATATTGAATTGCAATTTCACCATTGAGATACTTTGCCGTAGTGCTTTTGTTCTTCAAGAATTCTTTCGGAGTTCCTTCTGCCACAATATTTCCTCCATGACGTCCGGCTCCGGGCCCAACATCGATAAGATAATCGCACTCAAGCATCATCTCTTTGTCGTGCTCCACTACGATCACAGAATTGCCAAGATCACGCAAATCTTTCAATGCCTTAATCAGTTTTACATTGTCGCGTGCATGAAGACCAATGCTTGGCTCATCCAAAATATAGAGTACGCCCACCAATTGAGTTCCTATTTGAGTAGCCAAGCGAATACGCTGAGCCTCACCACCACTTAAGGTTCGCAGCGGACGGTTGAGATGTAAATAATCCAATCCGACATCCAACAAGAAACCAATTCGCTTCCGAAGCTCTTTTAAAACTTCAGTTGCAATTACTCTTTGTTTTTCATTAATGCGGCCTTCCAAGCCCTCGAACCATTTTTGAAGTGCGTCAATATTCAGTTCAGCCAATTCGGCAATATTCTTTTTATCGATTAAGAAGTGAAGTGATTCTTTTTTCAATCGGGCACCATGGCACTCGGGGCAAACTTTGGTGACCGTAAAATCTTCCACCCACCTTTTCATGTTTTCGGTGCTCTCCTCCTTTAGCTTCTGAAGAAAACTTATTATTCCTTCAAATTTGGTATTCCATTCCGTGCCCGGATATTTTACGGAAGGCACAGCCACAGGTACATCATCGCCATGAAGCAAAATGTGCATCGCCTCTTTTGGAATTTCTTTGATAGGAGTGGTGAGTGCGAGTTTGTATCGTTTGAGAATGGCCTCAACTTTTTTGAATATCCAGATGTCGCGGTATTCGCCCAAAGGCAAAATTCCTCCACGGCTAATACTTAGTTTCTTATCGGGGATAATTGACTCTTCTGTAATCTCTTCAATCACACCTAAACCCGTGCAAACCGGGCAGGCTCCATAAGGCGAGTTGAATGAAAAATTATTTGGTGCAGGCTCATCGTATGACAAACCTGTTTTAGGATCCATCAAAAATTTCGAGAAGTGATGTGTCTTGCCACTCTCTTCCAAAGCGATGATCACACCTTTGCCTTCTTTCAACGCTGTGTTTACTGATTGGCCAATGCGATGTCGATCTTTTGCATCAGGAACGATCCGATCGATGACCACTTCGATATCGTGAATCTTAAATCGATCCACTTGCATTTTGGCTACGATGTCTTGAACAACTCCGTCTACACGTACTTTGGTGTAGCCTTGCTTTCTGATCTGTACAAACAATTCGCGGTAATGGCCCTTGCGTCCTTTCACAACTGGAGCAAGGAGAGTTAATTTCTTCCCCGAAAAATTTGAAATGATCGAATCGAGAATCTGGTCTTCCGATTGGCGGATCATTCGCTCACCCGTCTGGTAAGAGAAAGCTTCGCCCGCGCGGGCAAAGAGCAAACGCAAGAAGTCGTAAATCTCAGTGACTGTACCAACGGTGGAGCGCGGATTACGTGAAGTAGTCTTCTGCTCAATTGAGATAACCGGACTTAATCCATTGATCTTATCAACATCGGGCCGCTCAAGATTGCCAATGAAGCTTCTGGCATAGGCCGAAAAGCTTTCCATGTACCTCCGCTGGCCTTCTGCATAGATCGTATCAAACGCGAGAGATGATTTGCCACTGCCACTGATGCCCGTAATTACAATGAATTGATTACGAGGGAGCGCCACGCTGATGTTTTTCAGGTTGTGCTCGCGCGCACCAATCACCTCAATGAATTCGTGGCCGGAGTAGTCAATTTTCTTTTTAGCGGAAGTAGAAGACATGAATTGGATAAGGATACAAAAATGTGTTGAGAAAGGTTTCGGTACAAATAAAATTTGTTAACGAATTAGCGATTCTTTTGCTTTACTTAAAGAGCCCAAAGATTTTTGCCATTTTTGTGAAATGCAATATCATCTGAAAGGAATCGTTTCTCAATCAAACTCTCTTGTGCGATATCTTATTTTCTCAATCCTTCTTTCAGGCTCAATTATAGGTTTTGCGCAGCCATCTTTGGAAGAAGACAAGCTGACCTCCAAACTCAATTTTGGATCTGTGCTCCCAGCAGGCATTCTTTCACAGCGATCCCTCGTATTGTATGAGATCGCGTACACGCCAAAGGAGCTACAAGAGGCTCAAAAATATTTTCAGCAAGCGGGGATCGATGCTGTGGCTTACATGGATGTTGATTATGTTTTGTCTGGAATAGACCCTTCGCGCGGGTTTTCAAACTACTTCAACACAAGGGTTATCAAATATTTGATTCTCCTCCAAAAGAAGAATGATCAGTACCTAATCAGCATCACCGAATATAACGGAACGACAAGCTTTGTTGACAAAGACCATACATCGTGGAGGCAAAGCAATGTCTCTCTCAATGAACTCATGCGCACCGTTTATCGATTTGCGATTAGCTCGGAAACGAAAAAAAATTTTTTGATTAGCGATGTGCCTGAGACTGGTGTCGCTTTAAGTTTCTATCGAGGGAAAAGGGATGAAAGGTTCTCCCCGGATTCCAGGTCTTACAAAACAGCAATTCCTCGTTTCGGAAATGAAGCTGATGACAAAGAGTTGGAGACGTTTCTTAAAGAGAACTTGCCAACCAAATACGAATTGGTTGATCCAAATCTAAGTGATGCTCAATTGGAGGAGAAAGGATATCGATTGGTGCTTCGATTTGTGCATACACGAGGTGATGTGGCGCGCGATATTTTAGGATACGATGTTACCCAGACAGCCAGCTCACTATCTACAAACTATTATGAAGATGGAGCGCCAAAAATTAAAACCATTCGCGCCAAGCAAGTGATTTACAAATTCTACTTGAAGAATATCGAATACGGAAATATCTTTTTAGGAACGAAGTGGGATGCCGATGAAACCTGGCAAGCTGCGTTGAAGAATCACATTCGTGCCCTTCGGTCGGAGCTGAAGATTTGATTTACTTTTTTCTTTGCGAGATCGCGATGATCAGAACAATCAAGGCTGCAAGGACATAGCCATTGAAATGCCAATGCCATGGGTGAAAGCCAAAATCAGAATGCCATCCGAACAATAAATGCATCATTGAACTAAAGATCCAGGCAATGCATTTAAAGATGCCCCCAATTAATGCAAAAAATAGTCCGATCACTGCCCCAATCACCCCAAAGACTAGTCCAAAGAGACCCCCGGCAATACCAATACACAAAGGCACGGTCAGTAAAAGCAAGAATCCGATAACCAGGAAGGAGAAGGCTTTGATCATACGATTTTTGTTTTGGCAAACGATCACAAAAACCGTTCTGAATTTTGAAACCATCAAATTCTAATAAAAAATGGGCCTGGGATTTAACCAGTGTCGGAAAATGAACAGTTGATTTGATAAGAGCGTACAGTGGCCGACCACAAAAATGATTTATTAACTTGCGCCTCGTTTTGAAATTATGGTAGAGAAATTAGTTGATATAAAGAGCCGCTTTGAAGAGGTAGGACTTTTGTTGTCACAGCCAGAGACGGTGAAAGACCAGAAAAGATTCCAGCAACTGAGCAAGGAATATCGTGACCTCGAGAAAGTGGTCATTAAGTACGACCAGTATCAGGCTGCCCTGGATGGCATTCAGCATGCAAAAGAGGTACTCCAAAAGGAGAAGGATGCCGAGATGCGAGAGTTGGCCAAGATGGAAATCGATGAACTTGAGCCGAAACGCGATTCCCTTGAAAATGAAATCAAAGAGTTGTTGATGCCCAAAGACCCCAACGATGAAAAGAATGCTATTCTTGAAATCCGGGCGGGCACTGGTGGAGATGAAGCTGCGATTTTTGCGGGCGACCTTTGGCGGATGTACCAGCGCTTTTGTGACAGACGTGGACTGAAAATGACCGTGCTCGATATTACGGAAGGAACTGCTGGTGGCTACAAAGAGGTAATCAGTAGCATTGAAGGCGAGGGCGCTTACGGAATTTTCAAATATGAGTCAGGGGTGCATCGTGTGCAGCGTGTGCCCGAGACAGAAACGCAGGGCCGTGTGCATACTTCGGCTGCCTCGATTGTGGTATTGCCAGAAGCAGAAGAAGTGGATGTCGAAATCAACCCCGCTGATATTGAAGTGATCACCTCGCGCTCTGGTGGGGCGGGTGGCCAAAACGTTAACAAAGTGGAAACAAAGGTGCAGATGACTCACAAGCCTACTGGCATTGTGATCACTTGTCAAGTGGAACGCTCGCAGCATGGCAACAGAGCGCGTGCGATGGTGATGTTGCGCGCCAAACTGTATGAGCTGGAAGTAGAAAAAAAGAATGCTGCGGTAGGTGCATCGCGCAAAAGCCAGGTGCGAAGTGGTGACCGCTCAGAAAAAATCAGAACCTATAATTATCCTCAAAGCCGCGTGACAGATCATCGTATTGGATATACGCAGCACAACCTGCCTGCAATTATGAATGGTGAAGTCGATGCCTTCATCGAGCAGCTAAAAATTGCCGAGACAGCTGAGAAAATGACCGAAGGGCAGAGATAATTTTTGAGGCCAGTGGAAATAAGAAAAGGCTGCTTTTAAGGCAGCCTCTTCTATTATTAATGTTTGTGAAGATTAGTACATCAGCATTCGCAGGTATTGCAATTGCTTGGGGTTAATTGTTCCTGAGCTTTCGCCTTTGCGCCATTCGTCTTCACTGAGAATGTGTATTGGTTCAAATAACTTATCAGAAGAAATAGCTCCATTCACTTTCTTAAGTTTTTCTCCTTTAAACTCACTAAACTTCTTCTGCGCCTTATCCATTTCAGCTATGAGTCCGCCTGTGCGATTTACTTGTGCAGAGCCTGGCTTGCCAGGATAGTTACTCACTTGGCCATAGAGTTCAGCAATTTCTTCGGCAAACTTTTCATCGGTGTTGATATAAAAATCCCCTCCACGGAAAACCAGCGCACTGTTTTGATCCTCCAATTCTTTGATGAAGGGATTAACAGTCTTAGCGAGTTTAGGATTTCTCTGAACAGCTGCCTTAGCTTGCTTCAACATGTTATCTTGAGCAGCATAGATGTAAGCTAATTGCTCGGTGAGCTTATACAAATTCATGGTTGTCTCACGCTGCAATTTTCGATCATCTTCGGTGTAAGGTGAACTTGAGGGATATTTCAATGTAAAGCTGTTCTCAAATTCCTCTTTGCCTTTGATCACTTTTACTTTGTAAGTCCCTGCCGGAAGGTTTGGTCCGGAAATAGATCCGCCAATAGCCTGTGGATTTTCTGATGGCGCGGCTTTGGGTCGTTCCATTGTTGCAGTCATTTCGACTACGTTAATGCCAGCACTTTTACCAGCTGGAAGTTCTTTTAAAAGTTTTCCATCCTGATTATAAACTTCAATGCTCATCTTGCCAAACGTGTGGCGCTTGCTTAAGAAGTAAACTATTTTGGCAAGCGAGTTTGGATTCTCACCGACATAATTTCCATCCCCGCCAAACCAATTGCTGCCCGAACCAGGGTCGCGCAGTTCTGTTGGTTTTACAGTAAAGAAATGAATTGGCTTTGCAAACACATCACCACTCAACTGACGGAGCGGTGAAATGTCATCGATGATGTAGAGACTACGGCCGTGTGTGGCGATAATCAAATCATCTTCACGTGGATGAACCACTACATCATGCACCGCTACTTTGGGAAGATTATTTTCAAAACGATACCATTTCTTGCCGCCATCAACGGTGATATATAATCCGAATTCCGTTCCGGCAAAAAGCAGATTGGCGTTTTTCAAATCCTCTTTGATTACCCAGACATAGCCTTCAATATCCGAGGTGGCAATGGATGCCCAGGTCTTTCCGGCATCGGTAGTTTTGTAGATGTACGGCTTCAAGTCACCATTGCGGTGATTATCGAAAGAGACATAGGCCGTGCTGCGATCAAAGTGACCAGGCTCAATTCGAGAACACCAATTGCCTGCAGGTAAACCCGTGATGTTTGCTGTTACGTTCGTCCAGGTGCCGCCCTGATTTTCGGTCACTTGCAAATAGCCGTCATCAGTCCCGGCCCAAATTAATTTTTCGTCTTTAGGAGATTCAGCTATGGCATAAATAGTAGCATTGTTTTCTGCAGAGGAATTATCAATGGAAAGACCGCCTGTGGTTTTTTGGCGTTGACGCTTAGGATCATTGGTTGTTAAGTCTGCAGATATTTTTTTCCATGAATCTCCCATGTCATTCGACATATACAAGAATTGTGAACCGGTATAAATGCGATCAGCCTTGTTAGGACTCTGAACAATTGGGGTACTCCAATTGAAGCGGAGCTTTGGATCATTTTTTTCCTGATAAGGCTTTATGTCTTTGGCCTGCCCCGTCTTTTTATTTGTACGAGCCATGTGTCCGCCTTGGGCCTCGCTATAAACAATATTGTGATCGGTTGGATGAGGTGAAGACCAAAAACCATCACCACCGTAAGATGCCTGCCAATCGCTGTTGGTAATGCCTCCGGCTTTTTGAGAAGGACCGTACCAAGAGCCATTGTCTTGAAGGCCTCCATATACATTGTATGGAATTTCATTGTCAGCAGCCACATGATAAAATTGTCCTACAGGCAAATTCATCCACATCTTAAAAGTATAAGCCTGGTCAAGCGATTCATAAACGCCTCCGTCTGTGCCAAGTAAAATATGATTGGAGTTATTTGGATCGATCCATGCCGCATGAATGTCGGAATGAACCGATTGACTGATGGATCTGAATTTTTTTCCTCCATCTGTGCTGATAATCGGAACGAATGCACACTTCACCAAGATGCTGTCGTGGTTTGGATCAACTACTATTCGTGAGAAATAAAACGGACGAACTGTGTTGTTGAAGTCACTGTTTACCTTTTTCCAACTCGCACCTGCATTATATGATTTATATAAACCTTTGTTCTCGTCACCCTTTGCCTCTATGCTGGCATACAAAATTTTGGGGTTGGAAGGTGCGCAAGTAATACCGATGCGGCCAAGGATGGTGTTAGGTAAACCGTTATGGATTTTATTCCAGGTTTTTCCTCCATCGGTACTTTTGAAAAGACCACTTGTTCCAGTAAATCCCGAATCGAAATAATCAGGAAATCTTCTATGACTCCACATGGCAGCATAAATCACATCAGGGTTTTTCGGATCAATTTCTAAATCGGCACAACCCGTATTTTCATCGATGTATAAAATTTTTGTCCATGTCCTTCCTCCGTCTGTGGTTTTAAAGACACCACGCTCTGCATTTGCATTCCATAAATGTCCTTGTGCCGCAACATAAACAGTATTGCCATCTCTTGGATGGATGACGATGTCACTGATATGCTCAGAGTCTTTCAGTCCCATGAACTCCCAAGCTGTGCCACCATTTATTGATTTGTACAAGCCAGTACCCACACCTACACTATTGCGCACCCATGGCTCACCAGTGCCTACCCAAACTGTATCGGGATGGTTTTGGTCAATAGTAATTTTTCCGATGGACATGGTATAGTCATCAAACACAGGACGGAAGTTGGCTCCCGCACTGATTGATTTCCATACTCCTCCACTTGCAGCACCAACGTACATTACGGTTGGTTTTTTATTGACCACAGCAATGTCTGCAATGCGGCCACTCATGGTGGCTGGGCCAATTGATCTTGCACGTAAACCTCCAAGCAGTGCTTTGCCTGAAAAATCTTGTGCAAAAGCGCTCACGGTAAATGCCAGTGAGGAAAAGCAAATGATAATTTTTTTCATAGGAGGAAAGTTTAGTGATAAAAAAAGACTACCGAGGTAGTCTTTCTGATGGTATGAGAAATTTTATTTTTTGGGATAAGCAAAAATGCTGTCGTCTGTGACATCATCCAGCGTGATCGATTGCACCGTAAGTTTGGAGATAGTCTGGCCATTCATTTTTTGCTCGATCGAGAAGGGGAACATCAATCCTTTCACATCCTGATAATCGCTAAGGTAGCTCTTCACTTCTGCTCCTTTTTGTGGACCCGTGCGAATGTAAGTGATCTTCATGATTGGCACATAGTTTTCGCTATCGAAAAAATGGATTTCAGTTACATCATCTTTTTCGTTGTTTTTATTTTTTACAAGCTGCAGTTTAAAGCATTTCACTCCATCTACTTCTTCTGTTCCCATCAATGCAACTTCATGACCCTTCTTTTTGTAATCAATAAATGAATCTTCAAAGGCCTCGTCTTTCAACTCTTTAGATTGTTCTTCATCCATTTTTACAGGGTCTTTGCCTCCTTGCATAGGGTTGAGCATCCAAGCGATGGTTCCATCATAGCACTGAGGAATGATCTGCATGCCTTGAACCTCAACTACCACTTTTAATTTATTTGGTGTTTTTGAATAAACAGCGAAGGGAAATTCCTGGCCAAAAAATGCTTTTCCTTTTTGTGTAAATGATGTCAATGCTTTCCATTTGTCAACTCCACCGGTGTTGGCAAAGTACTTGGCAAGTACATCGTCAGCAGTTTGCGCATTTGAACTAATGGCGCAAACGAAAGTAATCAATGCGAGAAAAAATCTTTGTTTCATAAGGGTTTGGTTAAAATAATAATACACAGAGACGTTTGTTTTGAGAATTAGTTTCAAAAAGGAAAGTGAAAGTACGGTTTTCTATTAAAAGCCGAAATCAAAAGCAGATAAACGCATTAAAGCTGTTGTGGAGAGTAAGATTTGGAGGCTAGCGCTGCCGGATAGAATGAAATTAGAACGGTAATCGCCACAATTACACTTGATACGGAAAGAAAATCCGTGAATCTCATCTCAACCGGATAGGCATTGACAAGTGAGCTATCCATGCCCATACCCACAAGACCAAATTGACCCTGAGCCCAACAAATAGCTCCGCCTAAGAGCAAGCCAAATGCAGCACCGGTGAAAGCAATGAGTGCCCCCTCTCCAAGAAATATTTTCCTGATCAAATTGGGTTGTGCGCCAATGGCCGAAAGAATTGAAATGTCTTTCTTCTTGTCGATGGCGAGCATCATCAGCGAAAAGAAAATGTTTATAGAGGCAATGATGATAAGTAGAGTAAGTGAGATGAACGTAAAAAGCTTCTCAAGATTGAGCAGGCGATAAAGATCTTTGTGTTGCTCATCGTTGGTGAGTACTTGAAATCCTTCACCCAGTTCTTTACGGAGGTCGGCTTGCAATGTTTTTAGATTTGCCCCCGCCTTTGCTTTCACTTCAAGTGAGGTCCGTTTATTTCCATAGTCCATTAAATCGACCACAAAATCGAGTGGAAGAAAAATATTATTCTCGTCTACATTTTTTTCAATGGAAAACACTCCCCCAGGCATAATGCTTCGTGAACTGTAGAGCTTGGAAGGATCAATAGCAGATGCCTTTACATTTTTGATGTAGAAAATTTGCAACGGATAAATGGCTTCACTCACAGGAACAGAGAGTGCATAGCGAACGCCTCGCCCAATGATGGCATAACTGCCGACCGAATCCTGAAGCTTCAATTCACCCTCCACAATACTATTGTCTAATCGATGCTGGTCAATAAAATTATTGCTCACCCCTTTCATTGTTACAACAATGTCGGCATCGCGGTAACGGAGGTAGGCATAATCTTCCACCACTTCGGTAACCACCTCAATATTTTGAATGGATTTGATCTTGTTTAGAAACGCGTCATCGACTTCAAACGATTTCCCCCTAGCGGCTTCGATTTTTATTTCAGGATCGAAGGAATTATTAAGTGAACGAAGCAATCCCTCCAGTCCATTAAAAACTGAAAGCACAATGACCAACGCGGCTGTAGAAAAAGCCACACCGATCATGGAAAGAATGGAGATGATGTTGATGAAATTGGTTTTCCGCTTAGAGAGAAAATATCGTCTGGCAATGAAGAGCGGCAAATTCATCAGCGAAGAAGCGGATTATTTTTCTTCTTTGGGAATGTTAAGACTTTTGATCAGTTCTTCCATGCGCTGTGCATTTTCTTCCACTTCGTCAATAAAGAAGACCAACTCCGGTACAATGCGTGCCTGGTTACGAATGCGATCGCCCAATGCCTTTCTGATTTCGCTCTTATGTGAATTGATGCCCGCCAAAACCGCATTTTTGTTTTTTGCCAGCGTCATGCTTAAATAAACTTTAGCTACACTAAGATCAGGGCTCATCTTAACCTCGGCAACGGTAATAAATGCATTATCAAGGATGCTCCGCTTGTCGCGAAAAAAAATATCACTTAACTCTTTTTGAATAAGCCGCCCGTATTTTTGTTGCCTCACTGTCATGCTACAAAGATACAAAAGCATCAACACCAATTATCAGGTAAATCAAGTTAATCAGTCGTGAGTTTCGAAGTGCCAAAAGAATTTTTAGGGCATGACAAGTTACCGATGCATAATCCAGGTTAAAATTTGATTTATTTGCAGGCTAAGACAATTGTAAGTGCTACGTTTTTTCAGAGTAAATGATCCTTATCGCCTGCTGGGCGTTCTTTTCGTGATGATTGCTGCGTCAATTCCTCTGTTATTGAAATCGGACTTGATTACGATTCAGGAATTGAAAAACATGGTGCTTGGTGAAGCGCTGAACGATGGGAAAACAATTTACACTCAAGTAGTTGACGACACTCCGTGGCTTGCTTCAAAATTTGACCAATGGACAGAATGGATTTTTGGAAGATCGCTAACCGCAAGACATATCCTTGCATTGATTATTCTTTTTTTTCAAGCGACTTTCTTTTCGCTGATTCTGGTGCGCAACAAAGCGTACAATGAAAACAATTATTTCCCCGCACTGATATTTGGGGTGCTCTGTTTCTTTTCGTTTGATGTAGTGGCATTGTCAGATGAGCTTTGGGCTTCGATGTTTTTATTGTTTGCGCTCGACAACCTCTTCAAGGAAATCGAATTCAAAGTACAGCGCGATGAAACCATTCTTAATCTCGGGGTTTACGTGGGCATTGCATCGATGTTCGTATTCAGCTATTCAATCTACCTCATTGGTGTGTATGTGATTCTTCTAGCGTTTGCGCGAATTAACATTCGAAAATCTTTTTTGCTTTTGTTTGGGTTTATTTTTCCGCACTTGTTGCTCGCTGTGGTTTACTATTTCAAAAACGGACTGCCTCAGCTGGGTCATTTATTTTATGGAGCCAACCTTACCCTCAGCTCGATAGAGCTTGTTTCGTGGAAGTCGCTTTTTTGGTTGGGCCTCACTGTTATAGTCTATTTTTTCTTTTCAATGGTGATGCTTAGTCGTGAGGCAAGATTTACGCGCTACCAATCACAACTCATGCAGGTCATGCTAATCTGGCTGCTGATCGCGCTAGTAAATGTATTTGTAGCCCGCGAGCGGAGCCCTCACAGTTTTATTACGTTCTTCCCTTCGATAGCTTATTTTATCAGCCATTATCTATTACTCATTCGAAGAAAATGGATTGCAGAGATGATGTTGTGGGTATTTATTTTGACTACAGTGGGCATCGGTTCTTCAGCCCAAAGGAATAAGCTAGATCGTGTGAATTATTCTAATCTACTGATCAACAGCGAGCAACCGAAGGATATTAAAGACAAACGCATTTTGATCTTATCGGATCGAATGGAGCTCTATCAAAGCAACAAAATGGCTGGATACTTTTTGAATTGGAATCTGTCGAAAGAAATTTTTGAGTTGCATCATTATTACCAGGATATCGTATTCATCAATGAGTCGTTTCAAAATGATCCGCCCGATGTAATTATCGATGAACGAAACCAGATGAAGAAAATATTTTCAAGATTGCCGATAGTTGGGCAGCAGTATGAGCGAAGGGGTAATCGTTACGAGCGAAAAAAATAAAAACTGAATTAATGATCCGTTGTAAATCTTTTTTAATAGTTGTTTCACTTTTGGGTGTTTTAAATGCCTGCACTCCGAAAAAGAAAGTGGATGAAATCCAAACTGCGGCACGCATCATACAAGTTCCAGGGTTCAATGGCGATTCCGCTTATTTTTTTGTTGAGCGACAAGTAAAGTTTGGCCCGCGCGTGCCCAATACACGACCGCACCAGCAGGCTGCAAACTATTTTGTTGATCGATTAAAAAAATATGGAGCAGCCGTTACTGTTCAGGATTTTGATGCTGTCACTTGGGATAATCAAAAGCTACAGTTGAAAAATATCATCGCCAGCTACAACCCACAAGCACAAAAAAGAATTTTGCTTGCCGCTCATTGGGATACTCGTCCTTATGCTGATAAAGACGAAGAGAAAAAGAATGCCTCTTTTGATGGAGCTAATGATGGTGCCAGTGGTGTGGGCGTTTTACTTGAAGTAGCTCGAGTGCTTTCACAAAGCAAGTTACCAGCCGTAGGCGTTGATCTGATTTTGTTTGACGGTGAAGATTGGGGAAAAGACTCCAGTACGGGGCCAAAAAGTAATCTAGAAATACCAGATGGCTACAAAGATTGGTGGTGTCTTGGTTCACAATATTGGTCTAAACATAAACACCAAAAAAACTACACGGCCTACTATGGTATCTTGCTCGATATGGTGGGAGCCAAGCACGCGCAATTTTTCCGCGAAGGCGCTTCGCTTGAAATGGCACCAAGTGTAGTAGAGAAAGTTTGGAACATGGCCACTAAACTTGGTTACACCGATTATTTTGTCAAGACTAATGTATCAGCAATTACTGATGATCACGTATTTGTAAGTGAGATGGGCAAGATTCCAATGATCGATATTGTCCACTATCAAATGGGCACCGGCTTCTTTGGCGAATACCATCACTCACGCAAAGACAATCTTTCAATTATCAGTAAAGAGACGTTGGGCGCTGTAGGCTCAACTTTGTTAAATGTGGTTTATTACGAAGAATAAAGTAGAGAGACATCCCAATGCAGAATAAATTAGTCGTCACGATTTACTTATTATTCTTTTCTGGTTTTTCTTTTTCGCAAAATCAAATCACAATAAAAGGGACCTTAATTGACGAGGAAAAAAACGCTCCCATACCTTTTGCTAATATTTATTTAAATCATAAGGGGACCACTTCTAATCAAAGCGGAAATTTCCACCTCAGTTTCACGCAAGAGAAAGCTGACACCATTATAATGATTTCATGTATTGGGTATGAAAAACGGAAGATATCTGTAAAGCAACTTTCGGATCTTTATAATCGAATTTTTTTAAAACCAAAAACGGAAGTACTAAAGGAGGTGGTAGTTACATCACTCTCTCCAGTTCAGATTTTAAAAAAAGTTGAAAAGAAATTATCGAGGAATGTCAACAGAAAGATTTTCTCAGGTAAACTAACTATTGAGCAATATCTATTTGATGGGGCTGATACGCTTCTGGGGCATTCAATTTTGTCAGGCTTGCTAAACGATAGACAGGTGGGCTATGACTCATTGAAGATCTATCCCAAAATTCAAGTTGAGGGGTTAGCGGTATCAACTAATTTCTTTTTCTATGACACAATCCCGAATCCGATTTTTCCAACAACTAACTCTTTAAGTCCTTATTTTTTATATTTCACTGAGCCGGTGAGGAATTATTTTTCAAAAGAGTTAATCCCTTTTCCTCGAATATTCGGGGAAGGTTTTTATTCAAAAACAGAAATAGCTATTGAAGGCATCCAGGAATTTGATGGCGAAAAATATTATTTGATTTCTGTAGTTGCCTCTTCAAAACAGAGGGATGTTGCTGGCTACTTTTTAATTAACACAAAAGATTTTGGCCTAAAAAGCGTTATGATCAAAGGAGACAACTACGATTTGTCAGGTAATCTGTTTAGCAAAACTCATCTATCTGCTTCCTACATCAAGATTGATAAGAAGTATTTTCTAAGTTCTTTTGATTTGCTACTTAAAAGAGATACTGGAAATGGCGCACCAATCTATTATTTCAACTCTGTTCAACTAACCGATATCAAAACAAAAAGCATTGATAAAGTACCTTATAAAACGATGCTGAAGAAAAACTCCACATATAAAGACTTGGTAAATAAGGCGATTATCAACAGCTCGATGGACAATCAAAATAACTGGTCTTTGCTAAAGACGGGAAGCTTTATTAAACCTGTGAGAGAATGTGCCGGTTGCTCTACGAACGACAATTCAAGTCAATAAGACAAGAGTAACATGACATCTCACTACTCTAGTTAATCAATTGAGCGACCTTTTAGCCAAGCGAGAAAAGCCAATTAATCATCACCCTCTTTCTCGGCTTTCTTCAACTCTTCATCCAGAATTTTCTGAATTACTTCCTGTTGGCGCTCGTCAATTTGCTGATTGGTTTTTGCCTGCTTTTTCATAAAGCGGAACATTGCATTCTTTTTGATTTCGTAAGCAATGAAAACCGTGTACTTGTTCTGTTTCTTATTGAAATATTTCTGTTCGCCAATCTTGCGTAGGTCAACAATGCTGGTGTTCATTACTTCGCGTGAAAGTGTTTGAAATTTATCGGCAACATCGGCTCCCCGTTCGTTCTGAGTTTGGCCAAGATATTGATCAGCCACTTGCTTCATAGTTGTGCTCACTTGACTAGCCAGATACGTTTTTGCTTCAATATCAGCTTTGCCGCGGGCAATATTCTCTGCAGAACTTTCACCTTTACCAGTTCCCCTGAAAAACCGGTTGTTTGACTCATAAGCATTTCCTTGAAAGGGTTCTCTTACTTTCTGCCCAAAGGGGCCTGATCCGCAAGAAGATAAAATTGCGATCATAGACATGCACCAAATAATCTTTTTCATAATCCTGATTTTTGTTAGAAGGCAAACTGATTTAGAATTAAACTAAATTTATTAAAAATTGTGCCAAAAGTCTTTTATCGGAATTTTATTGTGGATTCGTTTCACTTAGGTCTATGAAAAAACAAGAAGGATCGTTTCACGCTATTTTGTTAGGTTTGGGAAGGGGGAATCACATAAATTGCGTAAAACCCAATTGCTAAATTTGCCGTAAAGGAAGACAAGCAGAAGTAAAATTTTAACGGCTTCTGATTTTTTAAACTATGCAAACCATTTATATCGTAGGAAACCCGGGCTTTGTTGAGCTGCATCGAAAACGCTTGGATGACAGCTCAAGATTTCTTCGTGGGCAAGTAACAGTAGAGATTCCGGAAAAGGAAGTTCAATTATTCTGGGTACATGACAAGAGTGAGTTACAAAAACTAAAAAAGGCTATCGGTTCAGAGTTAATATGGAGGTACCGCCTTCGCTTTTATTATGAGCTGGAAGAATTCACCGAGCACCAGGAAGAAAAAATTGAAATGAGTGCTGAGGAAAAAGCGCTTATGAAAAAAGTCATGCTGTCATTGAGTTAAATTTTTTTCTTGTATCGCGATGCAGTACCTTCAACTGCAATTGTCGCGAATGTCATCTACACTCCTCCATCTTAGAATTCCGTTTTCTTATTTTCTTTTACCCGTTTATTTATTTGCACTAGGCATTTCGCCCAACTTCAATGAAAGTCGGTTGTTGTGGTCGTTTGTAATTATTCATTTGATGCTTTATCCGGCAAGCAATGGATATAACAGCTACTTCGATAAAGATGAAAAGAGCATTGGTGGGTTGAAGAATCCCCCCCCCGTAAATAAAAGTTTGTACTACGTGTCGTTGTTATTCGATGCGACAGCAATCCTTCTCGCCTACGTAAAAATCAGTTTGCTATTTGCGGTGATGGTTTTGATTTACGGACTCATATCAAAAGCATACAGTCATCCTTCCGTTCGATTAAAGAAATATCCGATCATCGGTTGGCTAACGGTAGGAATCATTCAGGGGAGCTTTACTTTCATGATGAGTTACATTGCAATCAACAATTTTGAAATCGATAATCTGCTGAGAGCGAAAGTGATGTTGCCAGCAATGCTCACTTCAATTATGTTGTTGGGCAATTACCCGATGACCCAAGTCTATCAACATGAAGAAGACGCAAAGCATGGTGATAAAACGATGAGCATGTTTCTCGGCATTCGCGGCACGTTTATTTTTGTTCAGCTTGTTTTCGCGTTGGCATCGATTGGATTTATCCTATATTTCAATACCTATTTTTCTTCAGACTACAGTTTTGCGTTTGTGTATGCATTAGCGCCTGTAATTTTATTTTTTATGATCTGGTTTGCTAAGATTTGGAGCAATCCTGCGAAAGCAAACTTTTCAAATACCATGTGGCTCAACTTTATTTCAGCCACCTGCCTGAACGGATTTTTTATTTATTTCTTTTTTGCCAACAGTCATGTTGGGCAATATTTTTAAACTTATTCCCAAACAACAGGCCCCTCCATCGTGTACCAAACAGGATATTTTGGCAAGTGAATTTTCTCCACTTCGTTGCGTTTGATTTTTAGAGTAGGTGTCATCAGTCCGTTGGCCATTGTCCAATCGTCTTTCATAATAACAGCTTTCTTTAATCTCTCATAATCTTCAACAGTGGCATTAACGTCAGCCATAGAGGCGTAAAGACTTTTAGTGATTTCTTCTTTCGATTTTGATTTAGCGGAAGGAGACAAATTGATAAGCGCAATAGGTTGAGGGATGCCCATACCCACTACGCATACTTGAGCAATGTCATGGTTTTTTGACAAGCGCAATTCCATGGGTAATGGTGACACGTATTTTCCCTTATCGGTTTTAAAATTGTCTTTCATACGGCCGGTGATGGTGACGAATCCATCTTTATCCATCGAGCCCATATCGCCCGTTTTCAAGAAGCCATCAGATGTAAAAACTTCCGCTGTCATTGTTGGTTCTTTGTAATAGCCCATCATCAATGCATCGTGCCGGGTGAGAATCTCCCCGGCTTCAGAGAATTTCACTTCCACCGACTTCATCACTTGCCCTACGGTGCCGTAGCGTATCTCTTCCTGGTTGCCGTGCGAGAGCGCACAATTCTCTGTCATCCCATAAATTTCATGAACTACAATTCCTAATCGGTCAAGCCACTTGAGCAAAGAGGCAGGCATGGGCGCAGCACCCGAGGCGTTGATGATGCTTCTTGAAAGACCAAGATTTTTAACCACCTTCTTTTTGACTATAGAATTCAGCAGAGGAATTTTCAGATAGAGATCTAATTTCTTTTGCGGCAGCTTTTCTAAAATCTTTTCCTGGAAGCGAGCCCAGATTCTAGGCACACCAAAAAATAGATTGGGTTGTACTGAGGTAAGATCGCGAGCAAATGTATCGAGTGATTCAACAAAAGAAATGGAAGCTCCTGTTTCAACGCCCAATGCTTCGGTAAGATGTCGCTCAGCAATATGACACAGCGGCAAGTAGGAGAATAATGCGGGATGTGGAGGCAAAGGTTTTACGCGATCGAGATAATCCATGACGACATCTATCGAATGCGCCATCGCTTTCGAATTGAACATCACACCTTTCGGCTTGCCTGTCGTTCCCGAAGTGTACATGATCGTCATCAACTCTTCGGGTCTCCATTCCGCCAATTTCTCTAGCGGCTTTTGGCGAGATACCCAATCGCTGATTAATTCTCCCTCGGCAATCCCAAACATATCGATGCTGATTTTTCTTACGGACGATGGAATTCCTTCTTTCTGTTTTTGATAATCATCGAGCTTCCCAACAAATATTGCTTTGGATTCGCTGTGCTCTAAAATTTGTCTGATCGAGGCATCGCTGATGTTTGCGTAAAGAGGAACCGAAACATGACCTGCCATCAGGATGGCGAGATCGGCCATAAGCCAGTGCGCACAGTTTTTTGAGAGGATTGCAATGTTACTCCGGTCAGGCAAACTCATCGACTGAAGGCCTGAAGCAATTTTTCTGATCTCTTCTCCAGCTTTTCGAAAGGACCACTCGTGCCATTCACCCTGAATAGGCTGACGAAGGAAAATAAGATCAGGTTTTTCTTTTTCCCATTTCAAAAAGGAATTTAAAAGAGAATTGCTGGACATGGAGCTTTTAGTATTTGGGAATGAAAGTAATAAAAAGAAACGCGAATGCCTGCAAATTGCCCTTCTGGCTTCATTTTCTAATGTTCCGTCCGTATAGTAATTACTAATATATTTAGTATATAGCTAATAAAATTAGTTACATTTGAGTATGGATCAATCGATAATCCACTTCGATTTAGACGCGTTTTTTGTAGCTGTTGAATGCAAGCTGAACAGTAAGCTCAGGGGCAAGCCACTTATTGTTGGAGGTCAAAGTCGCAGAGGCGTAGTGGCCGCCTGCAGTTATGAAGCTCGAAAGTTTGGTGTGCACTCGGCCATGCCCATGTACCTGGCGTTGCAACTCTGCCCCGATGCCAAAGTAATCTCTGGCGACATGGAGGCCTACAGCCAGCAGTCTCATTTAGTCACGGAGATTATTGCGTATGCCGCGCCCATGTTTGAGAAGGCATCGATCGATGAGTTTTATGTGGATGCGAGTGGTCTGGATAAATTCTTCGGGTCTTACAAATGGGCTCTCGAATTGAAAAAGAAGATTGTCAAAGAAAGTAATCTGCCTATTTCCATGGCCATGTCGGTGAATAAGCTTGTTTCAAAAGTGGCTACGGCAGAGTTTAAGCCGAATGCAGAACGACAGATTCCTGCGGGAGAGGAAAAAGATTTTCTCGCTCCCTTGTCGGTTGAAAAGATTCCGATGATTGGAAAGCAAACGGCATCCTTCCTTCACGACATGGGTGTACGTACCGTGGCAACATTGCGTGATATGCCACTGAAATTTTTGGTCAGCGCTTTTGGAAAAAACGGAATCAGCTTATGGAACAAAGCTCATGGCATTGACAACAGCCCGGTGGTTCCTTTTAGTGAACAGAAATCGATCTCCACAGAGTCTACTTTCGATGCCGATACGATCGATGTAAAAAAATTAAAATCCATTCTCATCGCGATGGTGGAAAAAGTGGCATTTCAATTACGCGACCAGAAAAAATTAGCGTCATGCATCACGGTAAAAATTCGTTACTCCAACTTTGATACGGAGACAAAACAAATTCATGTTCCATACACTTCGTCTGATCACGTGATTCTGAAAGTAGTGCAAGAGTTGTTCGACAAACTTTACAACCGCAGAATGTTGATTCGATTGGTAGGAGTGCGCCTCAGCAATTTAGTAAACGGCAATCAGCAGATCAGCTTGTTTGATGACACCGAAGAAGACATCAACCTCTATGAAGCGATGGATTTTATCAAACACAAACATGGAGTAGAGAAGTTAGTGCGGGCCACTACCATGGGCGTGAGCAGCCGGGTGCGGATGGAGATGAATGCGTTTAAAGGTAAGGTGGCGAAGAATTTAATTAATTATTAAACCCGATCTATGAAATCCCTGACAAATAGTTTCTTCCTTCTGGCATCTCCATCTCCAGGCATAGCCGAAGACGTTACCTATTTCAAGAACCAAGTTTGGAAATGTATCGGGCATTCTTATCAAAGCCTTTATTCAAAGGCTCACCTGACGTTTCTTCAATATGAAGATTATCATAATGAAAGTCGCCTGTACGCTTACGAAGATGCGATCTCCTGCGTCAAGTCATTTATTGTTTATATCAAGGGCTTTAGTTGTTTTAAAAACAATGGCACCATCTTTCTGAACCCCTATGCTCCAGAGTTGTACGACCTCTCTGAAAAATTGAAGAACAGAAGATTTGTACCGCACATTACAATTGCCAGAAACCTTAAGCCAATCGACTTCGACAAAGCCTGGAGAGCTGTAGGAAAATTTTCCTATAGTAACTCCTTTGAGTGCAAATGCATCACCGTGTTGAAGCGAATTGATAACCGGTGGCAACCGCACGTAAATCTTCCCCTAGCACAATAACAATCCCATATGACACCCTTACAAATCCTTAAAGAAAAATTCGGCTACAGTTCTTTTCGACTTGAGCAAGAAGCAATCATTAATTCCATACTGCAAAAAAGAGACACGTTCGCGCTCATGCCTACGGGCGGAGGCAAATCGGTGTGCTATCAAATTCCCGCTTTGCTTTTTGATGGACTCACGGTGGTGATTTCTCCATTGATCGCTTTGATGAAAGATCAGGTGGATGCCTTGCGCGTGAACGGAATTGCCGCATCGTTCTTAAATTCTACCCAAAGCTATCCGGAGCAGAACGCAATCTTAAAAAAGATACAGGCCAAAGAACTGAAACTGCTTTATCTGGCTCCGGAGAGTAATTTCATCAAACAACTTTCGTCTTATGACGTAAGTCTCATCGCCATCGATGAAGCCCATTGCATTTCGCATTGGGGTCATGATTTCAGACCGGAGTATTTGAACCTCGCTCACCTGAAAAAAAACTTGCCCAATGTGCCTGTCATTGCCCTTACCGCCACAGCAGACAAACTCACGAGAAAAGACATTGTTGAAAAATTAGAATTAAATAATCCCAATATCTACGTTTCGAGTTTTAATCGCGCCAACATTCGCTACACTGTTGAAGCCAAAAGAAACAGTTTCGACAAAATTCTGGAGTTTCTCGAGAAGCGAAAAGATGAGTCAGGAATTATCTATTGCCTTTCACGCGCTTCGACCGAAAAACTTGCAGATGATTTGAAGAACATGGGATTTCAGGCGCTCCCTTATCATGCCGGATTAGACAAAGAAGTTCGCGCTAAGCATCAAGAGTTATTTCTACGCGATGAAGTAAAAATCATGGTGGCCACTGTTGCCTTTGGCATGGGCATCGATAAATCCAATGTGCGCTACGTGGTGCACAGCGATTTGCCAAAAAATATTGAAAGCTATTATCAGGAGACAGGCCGCGCAGGACGTGATGGATTAGATAGCGAAGCTTTGCTGCTTTATTCCAACGCGGATGTGATGAAGATGAAACGATTTGTAACTGTAGAGGGGAACACTGATCAGACAGAAATATTTTTAAAGAAACTGGATCAGATGGGGGAGTACGGTAATCTCGGTACCTGTCGCAGAAAATTCTTGTTGAACTATTTTGATGAAACAACCACAAACTTCTGTGGCAATTGCGATGTGTGCCTAACCCGTGTTGAACTCATCGATGGCACAGTTCAAGCACAAAAAGTCTTGTCGACCGTCTTAAGCTTAGAAGAACGATTTGGTGCAGGCTATGTGATAGACTTGTTGCGCGGATCCAATTCTGCAAAAATTCAGGAAGAACATAAACAGTTCGAAACCTTTGGAACTGGCGCAGATGTAAGCAAAGACGAATGGAACAGCATCATTCGCGATTTGTTGTCGCAGGAATATCTTATCAAAGCAGCGGGGATGTATCCGGTACTCCGACTCACTGAAAAGAGCGATGCAGTGTTAAAGGGCTTGGAGAAAGTAATGATCATCAAATCGAAAGAACTCACGGAATCAGCTCAGTCGAAAGCGAATTATGAACAAGCACTTCTGCAACAGCTAAAAGATATACGCAGGCAAATCGCCAATGAAGAAAATGTGCCTGCATACATTGTACTATCCGATGCCTCACTCATCGAACTAGCTACTTACTTGCCGCATAACAAAGAGGAGTTTCTTAAAATCTCCGGTTTCGGTCAAGTGAAGATTGAGAAGTATGGCAAACAATTTTGGGATGTAGTCGCAGCGTATTGTCGCGAGCATAATTTGAAATCGCGCATTCATCTTAAAACACCGAAACGCATTCGCAGCGAGCGGACTGAAAGGGAAACCGAGACTAAGCAGCAGAGCTTTGAGCTTTTCAAATCAGGTCATCCGATTTCAAAAATTGCTGAGCGAAGGAACCTCAGTCATTCAACGGTTGAAGGTCATCTGGCATTTTATATAGAGCGAGGAGAACTTGATATCGAAAAGGTAATTCAATCATCAAGAATTGTTTCCATTCAACAAGCCATTGAAAAAACCGATGGCATTGCCCTGGCGCCTGTGAAAGGATTGCTGGGCGATAGTTACAGTTACGGAGAAATACGAATGGTGATGTCACATTTGGAAGCTCAAAGGATGTAAACTAACATTGTTTTATATGAATCAATTCGGAGGCGATTGGACAAAAATCAAAATTGAGATACTAGTTGAGTATGCGAAGGCTTACTTAACTATCATGAAGGATAGAAGATTTTATAAGCTTATGTATTTTGATGGATTTGCTGGGTCTGGCGTTATAATAAGGGGAGATGAAATTGATTTAGACATTACGGTTGGCGCAGCAGTGCGAATTATTGAGATAAATGAACCGCGATCTTTTGACAGTTATTATTTTGTTGAGAAGAATCGAGATAATTTTAAGATGCTTGAATCTAGCACTAAGGACAGTTTTCCTGAGAAGAAAATTCACGTTGTGTGCGAGGATTGTAATAAGAAGATTGTTGACATGGCAAATTTTCTTAGGAACCCGAAGAATAAAAACTATAGGACACTAGCTTACATTGATCCGTGTGGGATGCAGGTTGAGTGGAGATCGATTGAAAACCTTAGGGGGCTTCCTATAGATATGTGGGTTTTAGTGCCTACAGGTTTAGGAGTAAACAGATTGTTGAAGAAAAATGGAAGAATATCAGATGCATGGTTAGAGAGGCTTGAAATTTTTCTTGGGCTTTCACGTGATGAAATTGAAAGTAAATTCTATAAAAAGATTGAAACCCTCTTTCCTGAGATTACATATATTCAAAAAGAACAGGATGCAATTGAAAAATCAGCCAAGCTTTATAGGGATAGATTGAGAGAGGTCTTTAAATTTGTTTCTAAACCGTATGAACTACGGAATTCATCCAATTCAATAATGTACCACCTCTTTTTGGCTTCTAATAATGAAGCGGCTGTTAAAATTGGTAATGACATTGTTAGAAAATTTAATAACTGATGGCACAATCAAGTATAGAATGGACTGAGCTTACATGGAACCCAACCACAGGCTGTACAAAAATATCAGCGGGCTGCAAGTTTTGTTATGCCGAAGTAATGACTCGAAGACTCAAGGCAATGGGCCTTGATAAATATGGTAATGGCTTTAAACTTGCTGTTCATGAGGACGCACTGAATATTCCTTATTCGTGGGCTGGATCAAAAATTGTTTTTGTGAATTCTATGAGCGATCTGTTTCATAGGGATGTTCCGTTAGAATTTATCAAGAAAGTTTTTAAGGTAATGAATGAAACACCGCAGCACACCTATCAGGTTTTGACAAAAAGAGCCGACATACTTCTGAAGTATGATGCTGAGCTTAAATGGACGCCAAATATTTGGATGGGCGTTTCTGTGGAAGATGAGAGAGTGATTGATCGAATTGATTTTTTAAGACAAACTTCTGCCCAGGTAAAGTTTCTTTCATGTGAGCCTCTCATTGGTCCTTTACCTCAACTCAATCTAACTAACATCGATTGGGTAATTGTAGGAGGTGAATCTGGGCGTAAGCCACGACCAATGACCGTGGAATGGGTTTTAGACATTAAAGCCCAGTGCAAAAAAAGCAAAGTCTATTTCTTTTTTAAGCAGTGGGGAGGAACTAATAAAAAGAAAACAGGCAGACTCTTGAAAGGAAGAACTTACGATGAGATGCCAAAAATTAAAAGAAAGCCTACTCTAATAGCAAGGAACATAGTAGCCGCCTAAAGACTTTTTGAATATCTGGCTGTGAACTTTTTGGACATTAATCAATGTATCTCAACTGCCACACCGGTTTCAGTTTCAAATACGGCACGCTGCCAATCAAAACTCTATTTGAAGAAGCGAAGCGCTGTGGCATTCATAAATTAGCCCTTACTGAAATCAATAATGTTTCCTCTTACCTGGAGATGCTTCGCATCTGTGATGAGAACAAACCTAGGGCCAATGGATTAACTAAGTATGGAAAGATTCCTTACGACCTTGACATTGCAGCAGGGATTGAATTCAGATCTGAAGAAAATGAACTGCTCTACATCGCCATCGCAAAGAATAATGACGGGTTTGAAAAACTGAATCGGTTTTTGTCTTTTCACAATCGGGAAGGAAAAAAGCTTCCTCGACAAGCACCCGAGATAGAGAACGTCTTTTTTATTTATCCTTTTAAGAAAATATTTTCTGAACATCTTCGCAAGAATGAATTTATTGGAATTCGCAGTCATGAACTCATGATGTTCTCTGCAGATTCATCAAGGAAGGAATATCCGAATAAATATGTGGCGCTTCATCCCGTCACTGTTCTTCCGCCACAAAAAGTTGTTGATCAAAGAACCGGAAGGGAAAAACTGGTGCACCCTGATTTTAACACACACAGACTATTGCGATGCATTGGAAACAACACATTGCTCAGCAAGTTGCCAGAGCACCAGCAAGCATTGCCAAATGAATTCATGGTCAGTGAGACTACTCTGCAAAAGCAATTCGAAGATTTTCCTGAATTATTTGTCAACGCTAAAAGCTTATTGAACGAGTGTTCTATTGAATACGAATTGGGTGCTGATAAAAACAAGAAGCATTTCTACGGAAGCGTTGAAGAGGATATGAAAACGCTTCGTGAGAAAACGCTGGAAGGATACAAGCGAATTTATGAGGAACTGGATCGCGATGGAAAAATCTGGAATGAACGAATCGAAAAAGAGCTCACCATCATCGCTCACAAAAAATTCACTTCATACTATCTCATCACTTACGATCTCATCGATTTCGCCAAAAGCAATGGCTATGATTTTGTTGGGCGAGGCAGTGGAGCCAACAGCACAGTAGCCTATTGTTTGGGTATCACCAATGTCGACCCAATCGAACTTGATTTATACTTTGAAAGATTTTTAAATGAAGAACGCGTTTCTCCTCCCGATTTCGACATTGATTTCTCCTGGGATAACCGCGATGCCATTTATGAATACCTCTTTTCAAAACACGGCACCGAACATGTTTGTTTGTTGGGAACGCATGTTACTTATCAAGCAAAGTCAATCATTCGCGAATTGGCAAAAGTCTTTGGTTTGCCCAAGGAAGAGATTGATGACTTGGTAGAAGGAAGAAAAGAAAAAATAGAACGTGACCACATTGCGCAAAAAGTAATGGCCTATGCCGAATACATTGTCAAGAAGGAATTGCCGGCCAATATTTCTATTCACGCTGGTGGCGTCTTGATCACCGAGAAACCAATTTTCCACTACACCGCCACCGAATTTCCTCCGAAGAGTTTGCCCGTGTCTCAATTTGAAATGCACGCAGCTGAAGATTTCGGTATTTACAAATTTGATATTCTCAGTCAGCGCGGACTTGGTCATATCAAAGAAACGGTAAAGCATGTGAAGCGAAATAAAGGCGTTGACATCGATGTATATCAATTCAAAAAATTTAAGGAAGACGAAAAGATCAAAGACCTGATGCGCCACAGCAAAGCGATGGGTTGCTTTTACGTGGAGTCGCCCGCCACGCGGATGTTGTTGGGGAAATTAAGATGCGATGATTACCTCACGTTGGTAGCTGCGAGTTCTATCATTCGTCCGGGGGTGGCTAGTTCGGGAATGATGAAAGCATACATCGAGCGATTTCATGCAGTGTGCGAAGGGAGAACGTATGAATCCATTCACCCGAAGATGGATGAAATCATGAAAGACACTTACGGTGTGATGGTGTATCAGGAAGATGTGATTCGTGTAGCACATTATTTTGCGGGGCTCACGCTCACCGAAGCCGATGTGTTACGCAGAGGCATGAGTGGCAAGTATCGCTCGCGCGAAGAATTTCAGCGTGTGAAAGAGAGATTCTTTGAAGGCTGCAGAGAAAGAAAGTATGATCAGAAGGTCACCGACCGCGTGTGGTTCGAGATTGAAAGTTTCGCAGGCTATTCATTTGCCAAAGGCCACTCCGCGAGTTATGCCGTTGAAAGTTATCAAAGTCTTTATCTGAAAGCTTATCATCCTTTGGAGTTCATGGTGGGCGTGATCAACAACTTTGGAGGTTTCTATCGCACAGAGTTTTATTTTCATGAAGCACGCATGAACGGAGCGCAAATTGAATTGCCATGTGTAAATAAAAGTGACTACCTCACCACGATTTATGGAAATCAGATCTACATCGGCTTTGTTCACTTGAAGAGCCTTGAATCAAAAGTTGGTCAGCAGATTATGACTGAACGAAATCAAAACGGAGAGTTTAAGAGCTTGAACAATTTTCTTAGTCGCGTTCCTCTTGGCTTAGAACAAATTCGCATTTTGATTCGCATCGGTGCATTTCGGTTTACCGGAAAAGACAAACAGCGCTTGCTTTGGGAGTCAATGCTTTTTTTCAGCGAGGTGAAAGTGCGCATTCCCACCACAGCTCATTTGTTTGAGGATACCGAGCCCACAGAATACCCGATGCCTGCGCTCGAACGAAACGATATTGAAGATGCCTTTGACGAAATCGAATTGCTTGGTTTTTCGGTGTGCGATCCTTTTCAATTGCTAGCCACCA
>CBRFFM010000002.1:0-397573 GCA_967789005.1 uncultured bacterium
AAAGTCCGACTGGGCGCAAAGATTTAGCATCACTCGATATAAATAAATAGTGACACTAAGGAGATTCATCCTTGTGTCACTATTATTATGTTATTATAGTTTAGGGTCTAGCGACCGCCTCCGCCACCCAACGGGAAAGAAAGTCCGAAGTACGGCCTAACGTAGTCAGTAGCCTTAACTGTACCATCCTCCAAACGGGTGAATGTCCATTTATAATCAGTACCTATATAGAAGAATGAAGTAAGCTGATATACAAAATTGGCGTTTAACAACGAGCGTTGGTCAAGCGTGAAGGCATCGTTTAAATTCTGCAAGTTGCCTTTAATGTAATTGGCGCTAATGGTAAGTTTATTAGCCAACTGAAACGCCTCAAGACCCACTTGAACTAATGCAGGAGATTCAGCTGAAATCTGATCAGGTAATAAAAGGGCTCCGTTAATTCTGAATTTATTAAATATTATAATACCTAAGTTTCCATAAATGCCTTGCTTAGACTTGGCCGATGCAAGGGATAGAACTTTTGCATCTTTATTGATCTCATAAATAGCATCAAAAAACTGAGGCAAATAGTAATTGCTATACCATAGGCGTTCAATTCTTGCATCCAGCATAAAAGCGTTAGTCAGTTTCATCTTGGCCGAAAGTCCTGCACTTTGGCCATTGCCTTTACCATAAGTGAGACTGCTGGCAGTTAAAAGTTTGGTTAATGTATCTGACTTCACCATACTTAATGTACTTGTTTGACCATAGGCCACAAGCTTGATGAATCCCGTGTTAAGAAAAGTTATGCCCACATCAAAAGCATTGGCTTTTATTCCATTTTGCTTAAGAAAATAGGATGTACTGTCGTCTGCATTCTTTCCACCGTCAGAAACAAAAGATGCTCCAAATTCCAGTGTCTTAATGATGGGTATAGAGGTTGTTCTGAGAGGACGGATATACGGACGGAAAGCCGTCATGTTTAGTCCTTTAATATCGCTGTAGATACCCTCCACGCCAACAATACCTCTGAAGTTAAAATCGAAATTGACGCCCCATTTTCTGGCTTCAAAGCTGGGTGAGTTAGAGTAGTTATTAACCAACGTTCCATACCCAAGCGATACCCCCGTCAAATCTCCTGTCCTAAGATAAATTGGGCTCTCCTTTTTTCTTCCCAAAGTGAAATAACGGATGAGGCGTGCTGTTTCAATACCACCTTTAAATTCTTCATTACGGAATTGCTTGGTATCAGCGTTGAACTGAACCGGCACGTCTAATCCAAATCCAATTAGTTTGCCAATATGAAACTCAGGCTGAAACCTAAAACCAACATAGGTCTGGCCACCAATTGTAGTGGCACCAAACGAAGCCTTGATTTTGCTCAAACTATCCGTGGCCATGGCCTGCGGATCGATGTTTGCCATGTCGTTGCCTTGTGCGTGAACCTTGATTAAAGAGATTAGTACAAACAAAGAAAGGAGATAGATTTTTTTCATTTTAGAACTTTAGATTAGAATAGTTTAGTTTATTAACTGGTTATAAGGAGATAGATACAAAATACCTTTGACTATATACCTGGAAACGTTATTTGGTAATCATGCTTTCTTGGCTGTATTTGGTTGTCTTTTAACTGAAAAACGATTTCCCGGAAAGATACGAAACCAATTGAGGTGGCGCGAGGCGAAAAGTTTTAAAAGTATTACAAACCTTACATGCATTATAAACGGACAAACAGGAAACTAAAAAAGGTAGAGTCTAAATTTGATGGATAAAGCAAATGGAATCAATGGCTTCCAGCAGTTTGTCGAAATGACACGGTTTGAATTTAATTCCTACTTAGTCTATTGATTTAATAGAATTAATATATCTTTGCTGAAAATAATCCGCTTTGAAATTTTTATTACCAGCGTTCATCCTCATTTCTTTAACCCTTCAGGCGCAGCAGATCGATTCGCTGCGTAAGACAAAGACACCGGATGATAAACTTACCCTTTCGGTGTATGAACGGGTAATCTCAGATGCCAAGGGAAACGTGCGTTACGATGAAAACATAGTTTCCAACCTTAAGTTAAACCAATGGCTAAGGGGAGAAGCAGGCTTTCGCTGGGGGCACCGTCCGCAAAAATTTGATTCTTACTATCATTATAAACTTGAACTGCAAACCAAATCATTTTGGAACACCGTGCGAGTATTTGCCCGCTTGTCAAATGACATTAATCAATCAGCTCCGCTTTATGTCAGAAATTATTATCTCGCTGTGGCTGAAGTAAGGCGTCCGCTATCGAAATCATTTTCTTTTCTTGCAGCGTGGGGCCATGTGCTGGCTACTCAGCGAAATAATTCTCTGGACGGAACACCCTCTTTCTCAGGAACCCGGACCAATTACATAGCCTATAAAATTGGAGTGCGTTATTCATTGAAGCAAAAAGGTTTTGTGGAAGCGATGTGTGGCAACTATGATGTGTTCAATCCTTACGTACCAGCCAATTCGTTTTTGCAAGCGCATTTTGAATATAAACTTTCTATACGCACCTCGTTTACATCCAACCTTCGCTATCAATTCGACAAAAGCATTGATAAGCCCTTCAGCTACTTTTTTATCGCTGGTGTGAGACTTCGCTTCACTCGGTAACGTTTGCAAATCATCAGGGGATGATTTTGTTATCTCTTGATGGGTATGTAATAACATCCTTCTATACTATAAATGCCGAACCCACTGGCCGAGTAAATCGGATTTGCATTCATAGGCAACGTGTATTTCCATGAAGGCTCAATAGAAAAATATCCTACGGCAAACTTCAAAGGAAAAACAAAGTCAAAATTGAGCGCCTGAATTTTGCTGCCTTGCCCTTCTGCGGTGCCGGGTTGTGAAATTACGCCACCTCCACCGGGTGCGAACACGAGTCCGTTAGCATATTCAAAGTTATGCGTCCCCCAGGTGAAAGAAACTTTTGGCTCGAAAGACACCTTCACCTTTTTCCAAAGAAGTTGATTGAACACGAAATACCGAGAATGATAGGTTGTAAAAAAAACATCACTACGCTGGTTGATGAGTACATGTGCCTGGAAATTAGAAAATAATAGACCCCACTCTATCCCGAGGGTGGTTTGAAAATATCCTTGCGTATTGTAGGGCGGAGGCACCGAACTGCTTTGAACATAGAATTGCGAATAGCTAGTGTGCCAATCTATTCTAGGGGTTACTTCTTTAAAGTATCCAAGCGAGAGACCAAATTGTGTGGGGATGGCCTGGTTGAAGAACGAGAAATTTGAAGCGCCCATCCACACGCCTGAATGAATGTAGTACAGGAGGCTGGTTGCAAGAAAAGGAATTTTTTGATTATAGTCTCGACCCCAGAATGCAAACTGACTTTGATAACGAGAGTCAACAATGATGAAATTGTACTTTGATGTATCTTTTAAGATCTCTCTTGAAACAGTCTGAGCCTCTAGTCGTGAGGAAAGAGCGAGTGAGATAATTAAAAATAATATTAGGCACTTCACGGCTGGTTGTGGTTAGTAAAAAGACTTCGGCTTCTCAAAATTTGAAACCGAAGTCTTTATAAGAATAACTTACCAACTTAGTGGTGGCTCAAACCCGCGGCAACATGAGTTACAGCCTGAACTCCAACCGGAACTCCCATTGGTGCACCTACCGGTGTTGACAAGGGTTGGCCGGTTGTTGGCGGTGTTACTGGAGGCAGTATGGATGGCTTACCATTAAGTGTTGCACTTGAAGATAAACTCAATACAGAGTTTACGTTTGCATTTGCTGTCGCATTAGCGTTTGTATTCGCACTTGCATTGGTAGGCTTCGCATCTCCTCGTAGGAATCTTGCATTGGCATTGGCAACCGTTAATGCCTTGGCCCTGGCTGCGCTGCTAATCAGGCTGCCTTTTTCTTTGCCAGTAACGGTTGTGTTCTGAGCAAGATCGCTCACCGTACTTCCTTGAATTGATGACTCCGTGCCTGAAGAATGGTCCCCACTGTTTTCTGACTGCGCGTATCCATACGATCCCATCAGTACCAACGCGCTTGCTAAAAACAACATCTTTTTCATATGGATTAATGTTTAGTTATGCCAATATAGACGCATGATGATGTGAAAGGATTAATCACATTTTTTAATCGGTAAAATCGGTCGATGAATTGACTATAATTAATGTTCAATTGCATTATGGAAGTGACTTACCATCGACCTGTGATTTTTATTTCTTACGCCCAACAAATCTTATCACGGAGCCTTTTCCTTTGTGATAACTACCTTCGTTCAATTCAATTTCCTTTTCTTCCAGTTCTATGATTTCATAATTCGCAAAGTCCGATTTTAATTCTTCCATGGAGAACAAGGATTCCAAATCTTTGGGGCCGCCAATATTTTCGTTTTTGACCCTGTAGTCAATATGGTTCTTACTAAATGCTTCGAAAATGATTATGCCATCCTTTCGTAAATAGGTGCTTAGCAGCTTGTGGTATTTTGATTTTATGTCGGCCGGGAAGTGTGCGTAGATCAGTGCAATTACATCAAATTGATCGCGGTTATAATTCAATGTCTGTAATTCGCCAACCTGATAGTCAATGGTAACCTCCTTGTTCTTGGCAAGTTGAAGTGCTTTGTTTTTTCCTTTCGCGCTGATGTCAAAAGCAGAAACAGCCCAACCGAGTTGGGCTGCGAAAATGGCATTACGACCTTCGCCTTCTGCCGGGAAAAGTATTGTTCCAATATTTAGTTTCTCTAATTGTGCTTTTAGATAGTTGTTAGGTTCTATGCCGAAAGCATATTCGTCTTTACTGTACCTGTCATTCCATTTCTCAAGCCAAGTGTCTTTCATATTTTTATAATTTATGGTCTTACAAATACTGCCAACTTATTTTTTCTCAGGTTGAGGTGAAATCAGGCGGATGAGAGAATCTACAAATGGTACACCCACAAACACGATCCATGGCACTAATGAAAGGGTCAGTAAGAATGTTCGTTGATACAACGGTAAAACAGATAGACCTTCGCCAAATAGATAAAGAAACAGAGTGATTGAGGGATAGATGGCAACCCAGATCTTAAGAGATGCGATTAATTTCATTTTTGTTTTCATACAGATTGTTATTTTGAATACTTGCCCCGATACCTTCGGGATTATGTTACAAAAGTATCGCTACCCGTTATTCACGAGGTAGGACAAAAATGAAGTTGAGCAGGACTTATTTAAAATTAATTCTGAATGCTTCAGGCGAGTATCCTGTATGCTTTTTGAAGAACCGTATAAAGTAGGACGCATCCTCATAGCCTAAGCGATAGGCGATTTGGTTCACTTGGTCAGTTGTTGCCAGAAGGTATCTTTTAGATTCCAGGATAATAGATTCATTAATCAGTTCTGAACTTGTTATACCTAGCGTTGACTTGGTGATGGCATTGAGTTGATAGGACGAAAGATTCAATCGATCGGCATAATGAGAAGCTTGTTTGTATTCAGAAATATGTATCTCAAGGAGTTCTAGGAATTCGTCAAGGCGCTCTTGGGCATAAGGAGTAACATGCTTTGATGAATCTTTGCGATGCTGGCTGTTACGAACAAGCTCGATAAAGAAAATACCCAAGTTTGCCTTAATTACCTCGAAGTACTCTTCTTGCTTGTAGGTATACTCCTGAAAAATATATGCTAAAACAGCAAACAGTTTTTCAAACCTTTTAGCCTCAAGCCGACAAAAGTTTCTGTTGCTCGCCTTGCGCAAGAATTGATTTGAGACCTTGTCATGAGGATAGAAATCGTTCTTAAATTCCATCAAATATCCAGTACTCCCTGCTTTCAGGGTGAGTTGATGTACCTGGCCTGGTTTCATGAAGAAAACAGAATGGTGACCAATTTTGTAAGAAGTAAAATCGATCGCATGGTTACCAGCTCCTTTTTTTAGTACCAGTAGATAGAAGAAATCATGCCTGTGAAGGTCCTGAACCATGTCTTTACCACCAAGTAAATCGCTAACCTCACGTATGCAAAAGCTTTCAGATTTGCTCAACTCTTTTTGACTTGCACTAATCTTTCTTATCGGGATGTTTTTCATTTTGCCTAGTTAGTCCGTAACGGCTTAATTAAAAGTTGGTTCGAATTTATGAAGGGGCAACTCACTTTGGTATGAAAAAATAAAATTCTCTTGTTTGGTTTTTTGGCTCACCGTTCGGAGCTTTCGGATTGTGGATCAATAACTACAATTAATTTTCGTGGCGGATGAATAAACAAGAGATAGTTGATTTGTTTAAAAATCAATTTATAGGCATGTATGATAAAAATGGAAATCCATTGAAAGAAGGTGATAGCATTCGTCTTTACCACAACGGAGATTTTGTGATTTGTAAAATCATTTATTCGCCTGAGTGGGCCATGTTTTGTCTGCAATGGCCAGATGGCTATAAAAACAAATGGCCGATGAATCCAGATCGGTATGAGAAAATAAATTAAATAAGGCCAGCAGACTGGCCTTATAATATTTTTGTTTTTCTTTTTACTCCTTCTTTTCTTTCAATTCTCTTTTCTCACGCTTTTCTTTCTTTCCCTCTTTTCTCTCAGCTCTCTTTTTTCGCGTTTCTCTTTCTTCTCCTTCGGTTCTCTCAATTCTCTTTTTTCACGCTTCTCTTTCTCTCGTAATTCACGTTGTTCTCTCTTTTCTTTTTTCTCTTTCATTTCCTTCACTTCCTTCTTTTCTTTCTTCTCTTTTGCTTCCTCTTGGGCGAAGCCAGTTCCACTAAGGAAAAGACTCATAATAATTGATGCAAAAATGAGCTTCATTGTTTTCATAGTTGGATTGGGTTGCAGTTTAATACCGATGCTTACTCCGGGTTTCTTGCTTGGTTACAAGTAAGGTGGGAAATATTCATACGAGGTATATGTTTTTTCAGGGGGCTTGGAGGCAGTGACTCAGTGCTCCACAATGGCTATTCTTTAAGAACAACAGTCTCCTGACTGATTATTATTTTCCACTTGCCGTCTTTTTTTAAGTAGACGTAGAGATATCTCGTTTTACCTATAGTAGACCCTGATTTGGTTTTCCCAACCAAGGTGCCAATTACTGTGGCAGTTGATTCAAATACATTTACCGAAACATCTTCAGCGCTAAAAGTGATATATGGGTTGGTGGATTTGTAAAGTGCTAGCTGATCAAACTTGTTTACCACTTGGCCTGATGCTGTTACTCCATAATAAGATTCGTCTAATAAATCGCTTAGTACTTTTTCCTCACCCTGAGCGATGGCATAATTTCGTTGCTTCTCTAAATCAAAAATGACTTTGGAGTCATCCGGTGTTTGAGCTTGTGATGTGAAGGAGAGGAGTGTGACACAAAATGGAACAACCAAGCTGAGTTTCCAAAAACGCATTAAGTGGCGGAGCATGGGAATCGCTGAATTCAGTTACTGACTTTTGTAACTATGAATCTACCAAAAGTTTACCACTGTTGCAGAGACTTATTGCTCGAATAGCTCTTTAATAAGCTAAATACGAGAGAGTTGCAGTAGAGCCAATAAAAAAAGGCCGTTTTGAAACGACCTTTTATAACTATGGCAAGAACTGTTAAACCTAAACCAAATCTGTTCGCTGCATGTGCTGGCAAATATACTTGGCTACTGAGTTTATTATAAGGCAAAAAGACTACTAATCATACAGCCAATTTCATACTCCTTTTGGAGTATGGTTAAATGTACGGCTGACAAAAAAAGGCCGACCTTTCCAATGAAGAAATTGATTATTTAAGCTCCTGCTGGTGGTTGCAAAGGGACTTGCTTAAATGGGCAGGTCCTCAATTCGAAGTTCTGTTTTTTTGTTATCAGGATCAATCCAATAAATTTTATAGGCCGAAATGCTGTCCTGCTTCATGTTGTCCAGACCTATTTTGAATTCGTGTGTTGTTTCTCTTCCTGTTGCCTCCAGGCCCTTTAATAAAATTACTTTAGCGCCCTCATCAATGGTAGGTTGTATTTCATAAATAACAAATCCTACGTTTTCTTTCGAGTCTGTAGTTGTGATGAATAAGCCATCTCCCTTTAAACGCAAGATGGGAGGAGAGGCCATTTCATTATACCTAACTTCCTTATGCCCTAAACTACAAGCGGCAAAAATTATTGCACTTAAAAGTATAACCGTTTTCATGATCTAATGGCTTTTCAATTTTCGCCAAAGATACTTTATCTCAGCAATTCTTTAACAGGCTCTATGAAAATAGAGGATATGGGATGTGGCTAATACTCGGGCAACATGACTTGCCCTAGTTGGGCGAGGCCGAAAAGAACTACCTCAGAACTCTCAAGTCGCTCTTTAAGGTATCTTCCTCACTGTGGGCGAGATAATCAATACCAAAAATATTGCCTTTGTATTCCTTGAAAAGAAGAGTATCTCCAACATTGGTCACCTCAAAATGGTCGGACTTACAGTGCACTTTAATCGTGTCACCATCATCGGCCTTTACAATGGCTACCCATTGATGAAATTTCTGGGCTTGCACGATGTATTTGTATGTTTTGTTGCGTCCATATGACCCAACGTTATGCCCTACCACATTGTGTTCAGGTATAAATAATTTATTGAGAACGATGCCCTGATGAATTTTTGGAGGTGTGAAAAACTGATCATATGTAAAAAGACCGAATAAAAGCAAAATGGCAAGGAGAAACCCGCCTTTGATGATTGAAGAAATGTCCATGTGGTTTGTTCAGGAGGTGTGCGCAAAAATACAGAGGCTATCATTTTAAAATTGACGGATGTATTAATATGAGATATCAGGGGAGTTAACTCATTGATAACTAGCCCATCTTTCATCATGAATACTCCCAAAGGAGTATAGCGGCAAGAGTAATTTTCATAAGGATAATGTCATATTCCTTCGGCATGGTAGCGATTGCGAATTCTGATTATTGCCATCCTTTATTTTAAATTTAAATCATGAACCACCTTTACAATTCACTTGCTGAAGTTTATGACGGGATGTATCGCACATTCATCAACTACGATGAAGAGTTTAATTTCTATAGTGAAATCCTTAAAAAATACCATTGCGTACAGGTTCTTGAAATTGGATGTGGCACAGGGAACTTAGCAAGTAGGTTTATCGGAAATGGATTTCAATACACTGGGTTAGACCTGAGTGAAGATATGTTGGCTATAGCCAGAAGAAATCACGCTGGAGGGGAATTTGTGAACGGAGACATGAGAGACTTTCATCTTTCAACGGAATTTCAAGCGGCTATCATTACCGGAAGAACCATCAGCTATCTTGTGTCTAATGAGGATGTTTATGATGCCTTTGCGAATTTCAATAAACATATTTCAAGCAAGGGCATTGTTGCTTTTGATTGTATAGATGCAAGCAAATTTATTCCTTTTATCAAAAAGGATGAGAAAGTGATTCATCAAGCTTCCTTTGACGGTAGAACATTTATAAGAGAAAGTCTCTGGAATATCAATTTCAATCAAAGTTGGACTTTCGATTGGCGATCGGTTTATTATGAAGATCATAAAGGTGAGTTGAAAAAGATAGGTGAGGATACTTCTACCATCAGAGCATTTACAAAAGATGAAATTGGGTTATTCTTGAGATTGACTGGATTTGAAGTAATGGAAATTCAAGATCGCCCCAGCTATGCGTTTGACACGTTTGTAGTCGTTGCCAGGAAGTAATTCTATTAATTCTTTTTGAATAGAGGATCGATCGTCATCCAAGCAATGACTGGAAAGAAAACCATGGGAACAGTGAGCCCTGGAAATAATTCAGGATAAGGTGTAGAAAGAGGAAGTGTCATGGCGATAGGTATGATCACACAAGCGAAAGAGCCGACACTGTATACAAAATTAAAAATAATGGCGCCCTTGATTTTGAATAGTGTAGTAAGAAGCCAGTAGAGCAGTCCCGCAAGAAATGATACCATCAGGTTTATGCTAATGAGACTAAATACATTAACAATATTGGAGTAATCTATTTGGGTGGCGAAGAAATAAATCTGGTTGTAGATATTGGCCGCGATAGCAGCCAATATCCCCGCAACCAGCGATTGTATAAATAATGTTTTTGTCACCAGGTTATTTAGTGACTGGCACCGAAATAGAGACTTTCATTGTGGGTGACATCTTAGGATGTTTCCCGTCATCAAGATTAAAGTCCATTCGGTTCACTTCGAAATTTGCAGCGAAGGTGTTGTTAGCGAATGTAAAAGGGAGTGTAATTTCTTTTTTCACACCATGCATTTCCAAAGTTCCTTTGGCCTCAAAGCCCGAACTTGTTTTGGTAATAGCGGAAGAGGTAAAAGCGATGGCTGGGTATTTCTCTGCATCAAACCAGTTAGCACCTTTTGCGTGGGTGTTTTTCATTCCATTGCCGGTGTTGATTGTAGCTACATCAATGGTTACATTAAATTTTGAAGCTGCGAGGTTCTTATCGTCAAATTGGATAGTTCCTTTCAATCCTGAGAACTCTCCAGATGGATCTCCGGCTTCAAATTTTATGGAATACCCTTCTGCAATTTTCCAATCCTGTGATTGAATAAATGCAAAAGCTGAACCGATGATCACGACAACAGCAGCGAGCGAATAGATTTGTTTTTTCATAGATTTTTGTTTTTGTAAATATGGTAAAAGTAACAATGACAACCTTTTCTGATTCTTGAACTTCGACCAATGCCCTAATTTAGTATATGACTTCGTTTAAAATTTGACCAAGTATACTTTTTGACATCAAATGCTGCAATGCGCTTTCTTTATTTTAACGGGCTATTAACATATCGTTGTTCAATATTTCAAGTTTATAAATATATTCACTAATCGAAATATGGAGTTCAACAACTGAGCCGCTACTATGAAATACACAATTGCTCTTATTTTTTTATCTCTTACGGTGACAAATGTCCAAGATCAAAATACAATTGATTGGGAAGAAGGATACAAGCTTCAGCTTTCAGACTTTCAATCTCCTGCAACTCAAATGGGAGCGAATACTTTAAAGCTGGAGACAGGAACCGAAATTGAGTTTCGATATAATATGAGTGAGGCTGAATTTAAAAAAATCAAAAACTTTAACCCCAAAGTGAACTGTAAGTTTAATAGGAAAGCGGCTGGATTGGTTGCTCCTGATACAGCCAGTGGGATGAACCTCGTAAGATTCTCTCAATACGATTTTGATTTGAGCGAGCTCTATACAAGAAAATTGAGGAAGAAGCTCTACGAAGAAAAGTCTTCGTATTCAAATATTAATTTTTTCAAGGAGATCTTTGAAAAGATTCAAGCTGAGCTCAATGAAAAGCGAAATGCCGCGGGCAAGGAAACAGAGCTGGGCAGAGATAAGAGAAAGCTCAAATCGTTGCGCAGCGATGTCTTAAAAGAAATTGAGTCCCTTTCCAGCTTCTGTAAAACTTGTGATCCCTCTAAGAAAAAGAAGAAGAAATAAAAATCAATTGGAGAGTTAACCCTGCATCAATTAATTATTTTTTCTTGGCCTTTGGTTTAGCCGTTGTAACAGATGGAGTAGGAGTCGGTTTATGAGCGTGAGGCAATTGGTTGTTTGCCATTTTCTCAATCTCACGAACTTTGCCAAGTATTGTTTTTTCACGGAGGGTGTCAATCTTCTCTTTCGTAAGTTCTTTATTGATCGATTGATCCACTAGCAAAACTGTGCTTGCTAATTTCTGGCGGTTGGATCCAATGCGCTGATACAACTCATCAAATCGCTGACGAACTGTTCCTTTCAATTTTTCGAGTTGATCAGCGGTAAGTGCTTTGCTTGTTTCCATTAATTTTTATTATTGAGACTTAAAGATAAGAATAGGATGCAGATCTTTGTAAATTTCTGGCAGAAAACAAAGTGCAATGAAAAACCATCAATTCCTGCTTATTTTTCTTCTTCTCGTTATTTCATGTTGTTCTTATGCCCAATCCGGTCAAAAGAAAATAGCGTTGATCATTGGCGCGCAGAATTACACCGGGTTACCAAAACTCAGGCATTCCTTGTCGGACGCGCGTGATATGAGTACAAGACTAAAGTCGAAAGGATTTTTAGTCGAATCCTTATTCGATCCGAAAACGAAGCGGGAAATTAAAGATGCGATCAATCGCTATTTTAATTTAATGCGCGACAATGATGGTGCAGTAGGTATCATCTTTTATGCCGGTCATGGTATGCAGTACGAAGGGGAAAACTATATTATTCCAACCACTGCCACTTTGCAGAATCCAGGTGACCTGGAAGATTATTGCGTGAGAATGAATACGATCATGGCTGTGTTAAAATCGACTAGTAAATCGTTGAATATTTTGTTGCTGGATGCCTGCCGGTCCTTACCCAGTTTTTCAAGAGATAGCGGTGAGGGCCTATCGCGAATAAATGCACCCCAGGGCACGATCATAGTCTTTGCAACGCAACCCGGGAAGACCGCTTCCGATGGTGTTGGGAAAAACGGACTGTTTACTTCAAATCTTTTGAAGATAATGGACGAGCCGGATCTTAATATGACCGAAGTATTTAAGCGAGTAAAAATGGAAGTATATAAGCAGTCAGAAGAAAAACAACTTCCTTCGGTTGAGGACAACACTATTGGAGGGGATTTTTATTTTACTCAGAGTGATAAATCAGTACCTATACCTCCACAGAAACCTCAACCCATTAATTCAATAACTAATAAACAAGTTGCTGTACAACCTAAACTAGAGTCGTTGAAAGAGGCTGCGGATGTTGATTTTGGATATGGTGTAAAAGCAACCAAAACGGTGAGCATTAATAATCGAGCGTGGGCAAGTAAAAATCTAAACTTAGATTACTTTGCAAATGGTGCTCAGATTATCGAAGCAAAAACAAGTGAAGAGTGGGCAAAGGCTGCGAAGAATAAATTACCTGCGTGGTGTCACTATGATGAAGATCCCGCCAACGGAACGACCTATGGGAAATTGTATAATTGGTACGCAGTAGCAAGTCCACAGGGACTTTGCCCAACAGGCTGGCATGTGCCAAGTGATGAGGACTGGTCAGCACTCACTGATTTTGTTAGTTCAGAGGCAGGCAAGAAGTTGAAGGCTTCAACCTCATGGCCCGAGGATGGAAACGGTACTGATAACTATAACTTTGCGGCTCTTCCGGCCGGGTTTTGCAATGGCTATGGTTACCACTTCTATCTGGGCACAGATAGTTATTGGTGGAGCTCAACCGGCCCAAATTCAACTATGGCATGGAGTCGCTATATAGGTAGCAAAAGCGACAAGGTAGATAAGGACTTAAGCGAAAAGGCTTTTGGATTATCTGTTCGCTGCATCAAAGACTAAAATCTATTTCATCGGTCAACTTCACAAATTTTCTTGACCGAACTCAAAAGGAATATTTAAGAAAAAAAAGGAGTCTGCCTTGGATAGGCAGACTCCTTTAAATGATTGATGAAATATCAGCTATTAGTCCTTATTGTATTTATCCATTTGCTTAGTCATCTTAGCCAATGACTTAGGTAGTTTCTCTAACATGTCTGCAAAGAGATTATTGGATGCCGATTCAATCATAGGCATTAACTTTTTCACGTCAGTAATTATACCGGCAACGGCCATTACACCGTCATCAGAGGTAGCTCTTTCACGAAGTTTAAAGATGCGTTTTCCGTCTTTGTTAAAGATCTTAAGGTTAACATAGGCATATATTTTTTTCTTTGCCAGTGGGCCAATGCCTCCCGAATTGTAAATGGTAAAATCAATGTAGGCAATCATTACACCGTCAATTCCGGGAATAATTTCGAATGATTTTTTTATAGCATCCATGTCATTAATAATTCCGAAAGCTGCCATGGGTACATATCCTTCAGCAGGCGTTGTGCTGTAGTTATCTTTAGCCCACTGGGTAAGTGCCTTTAAGTCCTGATAGCCGTTTGCTTTAACAACTTCGTCTTTGGGAATAAATGGAAAAGGAAATTGGCTAAGAAATTTTTCACGGATAAGCTGATCAAATTTATTCACCACAGGAGTAAGATTAAAAGAGGAATCCTTCATCAATGCTATATAGATTTTAGTGTCCATTGGGTTGTCGGAAAGATTACGACTTCCAAATACAGAGATTAATCCGGCCTTTTGTATTTGGGCAGAAGACCAGGTATAAGCTGTGCAGATAAGCACTGCGAGCAATAGATTTTTTTTCATGACATTTTTGGGGTTAATAATAACCGCAAGTATAGGAAATAAAGAGATTCTATTGGCGAAAGAATTTAATAGTTGACCAACAAATATTAAGATCCGCTATAATCTACTGTAAACAATTGTGTTAGGCTATTACACAAACAGATCTGAACTGAGATAGCGGTCTCCGCGGTCACAGATTATAAACACAATGACGCCTGATTTTATTTCAATGGCAAGTTTCAAAGCCGCAGTAAGTGCGCCTCCGCTGCTCATGCCAGCAAGAATCCCTTCTTCTCTCGCGAGCCTGCGGGTCATCGCGCGCGCTTCTGCTTCACTGATGTCAATGATTCGATCAACACGATCTCGCTCAAAAATTTTAGGTAAAAATTCAGGAGACCATCTGCGGATGCCAGGAATACTCGACCCTTCGGTAGGTTGAGTACCTATTATCTGAATGTCTTGATTTTGCTCTTTCAAATAACGCGACACACCCATGATCGTACCAGTAGTGCCCATGGCGGAAACAAAGTGTGTTATTGTTCCATTCGTATCATTCCAAATTTCAGGGCCCGTTGTTTTATAGTGTGCCATGTAATTGTCTTTATTAGCAAACTGATTGAGAATGAAGTAGCCATCTTTTGCAGCCATCTCTTCGGCTAGCTCTCTCGAGTACTCAATGGTCTTTTCTTTTGAAGTTAAAATTACTTTGGCGCCATAAGCTTCCATGGTGAGCACACGCTCGCGTGTAGAATTTTCGGGCATTATCAAAGTCAGATTGAGTCCCATGATTCGAGCGATCATGGCCAGGGCAATGCCGGTGTTGCCACTGGTTGCCTCCACAAGCTTATCACCTCGTTTGATTTCTCCTCGATCCAATGCTCCTTTGATCATTCCATAAGCTGCACGGTCTTTTACGCTGCCGCCCGGGTTATCACCCTCAAGCTTTCCGTAGAGAGTCACATTTTTGTTAACAGGGATATGCTGCAATTCTACCAATGGAGTATTGCCTATGAGCTCGAATAGTTTCATTATATAATTGATTTCTTAATAGAAGACATTAGACTGGTCTGTACCGAATCACCATTATACATTTTTGGTTGATAATAGATTTTGGAATGTGGAGGAACACTTTGTGTAAGCCAAACATTACCTCCAATTATGGTATCGTGACCAATCGTTGTCTCGCCACCAAGGATGGTTGCGCCCGCATAGAGTACCACACCATCTTCAATGGTAGGGTGACGTTTTTTTTCCGCATCATTCTTATCAACACTAAGTGCGCCTAGTGTAACACCCTGATAAATTTTAACATGATCACCGATAATAGTAGTTTCACCGATCACAATTCCTGTTCCGTGATCGATGCAAAAATGTTCTCCGATTTTTGCAGCCGGGTGAATATCGATTCCGGTTTTACTGTGAGCATATTCGGTGATCACTCTTGGAATTCCTTCTGCCCCCAGTTGATGAAGTTCATGCGCCAGTCGGTATGCAGCGATGGCATAAAATCCTGGATACGTGCGCAACACTTCACTTTCGCTTTTCGCAGCAGGGTCTCCATCGTATATGGCGGTAATGTCGTACTCCAGGCGCTGATGAGTTTTTGGTAATGCCTCAAAAAATTGATTGACTATCTTATTCTCGTTAACAACTCTTTTTCCATGAGCGTGCCTGAGCATTTCTTCCAAGTCATGCTGAAGTTCTTTTAGATGATTTTCAAAATCCTCTAATGTTGAAAATGATTCAAGAGAAAAATCTGGGAAGAGCGCACCTAAGATTCGAGTGAAGACTTCAGCTACTTCTGCCGGTGACGGGCAGGTTGGACATGTCTGGTGAGAATGATAAAGTTTTTGCACAAAGGTTTTGTCCATAGCCTTAAGAATTGGAATGAGTGTCAGTTTGTTTACGAGTCATTCACGTAGACAACCTCAATAGGTTTGAGAAAGTTGATCAACAAGAAAGAAAATGAGGAGTCTTTGCTAAAATTTAACAAATGACTTGTTGCTGACCTTATCAGATATGGAGATGCAAGTACTGCTAGCCTGTAAAGGGATCGTTATAAAATTATTTGCCAGGTGGTGTAGATGGTCGCACTTCAATCTTGCTGGGCAGTGTGCGTGGATTCATCGTTAGCAAGTCGAATACAATTTTGCCTATATCTTCGGGTTGTATTTTCCAAGAGTCCTGTTCATTCGGTGTGTGATCATTGAAATTGGTTGCTACAGAGCCGGGCATAATCGTACTCACTTTTATTTGATGGGCCCTGGCATCCAACATCACAGCTTGAGTAAAACCAAGAAGTCCGAATTTGCTAGCGTTATATGAACTACCTCCAGCAAAAAAATTGGAGCCTGCTAAACTGCCCATCGTGATGATATACCCTTTTGTTTTTTTCAAAGCTTCATAACATGCTTTGACACTATAAAATACTCCGGTCAGATTAGTGTCGATGGTATCGTGCCAAAGTTTTGGATCAATAGTTTCGATAGGCCCAAAGAAACCAACTCCTGCATTTGCAATGAGTGCATCCAGTTGCCCGAAAGTGCGAAGTAATTTTTCAACAGCTTCTTTTTGTTGATCGAAATTCCGAACATCGGCTACAAAGCCAATCGCATTTCCCTTCTTAATCGCATTTAATTTTGTCACCGCTTCTTCGACAGCCTTAGCTTTGCGACCGGTGATACCTACTTTCCAATCTTCGCGAACTAGTGTTTCAGCAACACTGTATCCAATGCCTTTACTTCCTCCGGTAATCAATGCAGTTTTCATTTTGCAGAATTGTTTAGTTAAAGATAGTCCTCAATTCCCGATCTTACTTTGGCAGTTGAATAAAAAACTTTGTCCCTTCGCCAATTGCACTTTCAACTTTGACAGTACCATTTAGGCGAGATACGGTTTCTTTTAAAATATACAACCCAAGCCCCGAGCCTTGAACCGTTTCATTGGCTCTGAAAAACATATCGAATATTTTCTCTTTATAGTCTTTCGAAATTCCAATTCCATTGTCTTCTACAATAAATTCAAAATGTGTTTGGGTTTCATCTGCAATCACTTTAATAAAGGATTTCTTTTCTTGTTGATGAAACTTGATCGCATTGGAAAGTAGATTATTAAATATGATTTTCAGACGTGTTTCATCTGATTTCAATTCAGATTTAAGCCTATTTATGATTTCAAATTTAATTTTGTTGGCATCGGGCGTAAATAGGAGATCACCCCAAATGGAATTTATCATTGCATTGAAGTCAATGAACTCTTTCTTTATTTCTAATCGGGTATTTCTTGAATACGTGATAATGTCTTTAATAAAGGAATCCAGTTTTAAGATGCTTCGCTTCATCAGGTCGAGATAATTATCCATTGACGAATTGGGCTTTTCCATTTTCGCCACGGTAATCAGTCCCAAAATTGATTTGAGTGGAGCACTTAAATCATGTGAGGCAGAATATACAAACCTGTCTAGTTCGTTGTTGCGATGTGCAAGTTCTTCGTTACTCAAACGTAGTGCGTTTGTTCTCTCGTCAATGAGCAGTTGTAGTTCCCTACTTCTTTTTTTGTGTCTGGCGTTGGCAGATAGTACAGTGATCAAAATAATCACACTTGTTGCAATGGCACATAAAAAATAAAACCACAATCGCTGCCAAAAAGGCTTTGCAATTGTAAAATTCAAGACAGAAGTATCGCTCCAGGAGTAGGGACCATTTTTCTTTGCGCGTACTTCAATTTTGTAGTGCCCTGCTGACAAAGATGAGAAGGTAATCTCTGATCCGGCTGCCAGGCGCCACGAAATTTCAGGAGAGAGCCGGTATTGAATCGTCACTTCTTTTTCGGGGAAAGTAATGGAGGAGACATGAAGTGAAATGAAGCTGCCGTAGGGAATTTCTATTTCAGGATCGATTCTTACGCTCTTGCCATTCGTAAGGGTCTCAATAAATTTTGGTGCCGGTGTTTTTTGAAGATGTGTCAGGGACTGCGAGCTATAGCATAAACCCTTGGATGTACCAATCCATACTTTATGATTTTTGCCGATGAAGAGACCCCTGGGAGTTATTGTGTTGGATAACAGTCCTGAGGTTTCATTAAACAAATTATAATCTCCTGTTTCGGTGTTATACAAAATCAATCCGAAAGCATTGCTGAGTAAAAGTTGATTTTGCGAATGCACTTTAATTGACTTCACCGGTAATTCAGAAAATGTAGGGCCAAGATCGACTCTTTCAATTTTATGACGATCAAATTTTAAGAGCCCCTCTGTCGTAGCAAGCCAGGTTATATTTTCAGTAACCACCAAATCGGTCACATTAAAATCGCCTTGCGTCCTGAATTTTACAGGCACACTTATATTCTGAAATTCAGATTCCTTATTCGGTTTGAAAAACAAATAGGAGCGCTTTCCAGTAGATGCGATATATATTCCGTCTTTTCCCTCACTGATTACATTGATTGTACCTTCGTTACCTAGTGGAACCTTAAATTGTTTGAGTTGTAAAAATGGATCGATCATATAGGCATAACCGTTTCCAGGTTCGGCCAGCCAGATATTTCCTTTCGAGTCATTGGTCATTGCGGTGATAAATCTGCCGTCCTTACTGAAGTCGAATGTTTGTTTTATTCTTCCATTCTTGAATAATAAAACGGTAAACGCATTTGTGGCCCAGACTCCTTCTTTCGAAAAAAGGAGTGCCTGAAAATAACCGTTAGGAATGGTGAGCAAAACAGAATTCTTGTTTGTGCCAACATCGTATTCATATAGGGCCGTATTTGCCGCGTAGTAAATTTTACCTGCTTCAGGATCTTCGGTGATTGCTTCTACGAAATTATTAATGTTATCAGAGGCTTGCCTGAAAAGATTTTCCTTCATCATAATCAGCCCGTCATTGCCCGAAAGCCATAGATCATTTTCCTTGCTGACGAAAACTTGGTTGATGTTGTTGATTGTGTATTGTATCGGGGTGAAAGTGTCTTTCTCTAAATCACCAATGAAATGCGTTGTGCCACGCGTGCCTATAAAATATTTATTGCCTGGAAGTAGGGCTACGCAAGAGACGTATGGAAATTTCAACCTCTGCCTGGGTTTGCCAAAGCCACCTTTTTCTAAAAGTGAAACTTCGAATAGACCTTCCACAGAACCGATGAGGAGCCGATTATTATAAACTGAAATATGTTCTACTTCCGATGGAAATTTTTCTTTTTGGCTTTCGAATTGATCTTGTATAGAGTCGTAACGAAATATATTGCCTTGAATGGAGGTAATAAAAAGATTTTGCTGGAGGTCTTCAAAAAAGGCGAACGACCTCAAGAACTGAGGAGAACGATTGGCAAGATCAAAATGATATCGTTTGAAATTCTTGCCCCTCAGCTTAACCACCGATTGGGATTCACTCACCCAAAGATTTCCTTTGGAGTCTTCGTAGACTAATTTTGGATAAGAAAGAGATGTGTCATTGGCATTACGAACCACCGGGCAGATACTTTGAAATATTATCGTGTCTCCAAAGTTTTTGATCTCGATCAAATCGAGATCGCCAAAAGCAAGCAACCGACCACTTCGGGTGGTCAGAAAGCCTTTTACATAATTGCTATGCATTCCTTCACGGTAAGTAGTGAATTTTATCCCATCGTATTTTACGAGCCCATCATCTGTAGCAATCCAGAAATAGCCGAGCGAATCCTGGGCGCTCGCCTTAATGATGTCACTGGGCAACCCATTTTCTACGCGATATTGTTTATGGAAGTAATGCTGCGCAGTTGCAGATATATAGAGAAGATGGAGTAACAGGTAAATGAATATCCTACTCACGTACTCATGGGGTATGGCTTCTTTAATATAAGAAATTCTTTTTAATGACGATAGAGCTGTTTACTCTAAAGTGATTCGATAAACATCGGATTTGGTTCGCTTGATGTTCTTAACTAGGAAGCCTCCTGGTTGTGGGATGTCTTCTACGAGGTCGAAGAGGATACAAGATTTTGGAAGTGCAGAGAAGATGAGCAGAAAAGAATAAGTTCCGGAATCCGGAATCATCGTCCATTGCGGAGCGTATGAAATGTTTTCAGCGTGAATGAGTTGAGATTGTCCTGAAGAATGGCAATCCTTTAGCACCGTTGTTTTCCAAATACGAACGAGCATGCCGGGCGTAGGGATTGGAAACTGGCAATGGACGTAAACGTAAGAGTCTTCTAAAATATCGGGATCGATTGAGGCAAGTATATCAACACCCACCAAGGTTTTTTTTTCGGGCGTTAATGTATGGCTTGCTATTGGTAAGAGGTTGATCATTCTAGAGCAAAGTTAATTTGCTGAACAGAATGATCAAATAGCAAGCGTTAAAGGTATTCTTTCGTCAGCTCAATTTTCAAATCCTTTAATCTTCAATTAGAAATACTATTCGTCTCTCAACGCGTTTACTGGATTTGACACTGCAGCGCGCACAACATGATAACCAACTGTGATTAACGTAATGACAAACGCAAGGAGTGAAGAGAATAAAAATGTAGTCCATTCATGGCTGAGTTCAATTCGGTAGGCGAAATTTTGCAACCACCTGTCCGTAAAATACCATGCCGCAGGAAACGCAAGGAGGGTGCCCAACGCTACGAGAACAAAAAACTCTTTTGATACCAGCACAACTAAACTGTTTACACTTGCGCCAATCACTTTGCGCACGCCAATTTCTTTCGTGCGTTGTTCGGTAGTATAAGCCGCCAAGCCTAAAAGGCCAAGACAAGCGATGACTACCGTGAGTCCGGAGAAGGCAGTAAAGATTTGGCTGCGTTTTTCATCGGCTTTGTATTGCGAGTCAAGGTTTTCGTTGAGAAAAATATATTCAAATGGGAGACTAGGAAAAGTTTGTTTCCATTCTTTTTCAACCGTGGCAACAGACGCGTGCAAGTCACCAGGTGCAAGTCGCACAAAAACATAATTTATATTTTTGCTTACGTAAATAATCAGCGGCTCGATCTCATCATAAAGTGAGTTTTGATTGTAGTCTTTAATTACCCCCACCACCTTTTTGTCGAATTGCGATTTGGGCCCACCACCGGTAAATCTTTTTCCGATGGGGTCTTTCCAGCCCATGCGGCTCACCATGCTTTCGTTTACTAAGATGGAAAATGTAGTATCGCCAGGATTGTTTTTTGAAAAACCTCTTCCCTTCACCACGGTCATCCCCATTGCGTCAACAAAGTCAAAATCAGCTCCGTATAAATCAACTCCGCGATCCACCATTTTCCCTTCCGCATCTTCCACTTTAAGAAGCGATTTGCCAATTCCCTCACCGGGCGAAGCATTGGCTCGACCCACGGCTACTACGAGCGGAAGTTTTTTCAATTGCTCGGTAAATGCTCCCAATTTTTTTTGAGCTTCACGATTGTCGACACTTAGTCTCAAAACATTTTCTTTGTTGAAGCCCAAATCTTTCTCTCGCAAGAACTGAAGTTGGTCGAATACTACCAATGTGCTGATGAGCATGAAAATGCTCAATCCAAATTGAGCTACCACCAACGATTTGCGGAATGCCGTGCTGCCCCCTTTTTTGGCCAAGCTTCCTTTCAATACATTCACAGGACTGAATCCGGATAAATAAAATGCGGGATAACTTCCGCCCAAAATTCCGGTGAGCAAAATAATTCCGACTAAACTTAACGCCACGGGTTTTTGAAACAAGAAGGAAATAGGAAGCTGCTTGTTTGCGAGGATGTTGAAGGATGGAAGGAATGCGTAAATCAAAATGATGCTAAAAATTAGGGAAAGAGTTGCAACCATAAGTGATTCGGTCAGAAACTGAGCCATCAGTTGATAACGTTGTGACCCCATCACTTTGCGTAGTCCTACTTCTTTAGCGCGGTTCGTGGAGCGCGCAGTTGCCAGGTTCATGTAATTGATGCATGCAATGATCAGCATGAATGCGGCCACGGCACTAAAGATGTAGATGTATGAAATATCTCCGCCCGCTTCTGCTTCGTCCTGGATTTTGGAATAGAGGTGTATGTCGGTAATTCTTTGTAGCTCATATTTTACTTTTACCCCCGCCTGTTCAAATATTGGATTGACTTTTTCTTTCACAATTTTATCCAGACTCTTTTGAATCTTGTTGAGATCGTAGCCTTGTGGCAGCTGGATGTAAGTCGTAATGCCAAAGCCACCCCAGCTGCCTTGCTGTTTGCGTGTACTTTCAGAAGCTAGTGCACTAAAACGGAAATGTGAATTGAGAGGAACATCTTTAATAACGCCTGTAATTTTAAAAGTCTCTTCCTGCGCGTTGATCAACGTTTGGTTGAGTGCTTCGCGAGGGTTAGCAAAATACTTTTTGGCAATCGCCTCAGTGAGCACCATGGAGAAAGGTTGATCTAATGCAGTGGAAGGGTCACCTGCAAGAAACTCGTAGGTGAACATATCGAAGACTGTAGAGTCTGCTAAATAGAAATCATTTTCATAAAACTGTTTATCTCCATTTTTGTAAAGCGTTCGGTTCATTCCATCAAATCGAACAACGTCTTTTACTTCGGGATAATTATCTCGCAGTTCAACCGCCAATGGTTGCTGAACTACCGCCCATGTAAATGCATTGTCGGTCTCCTTGATATTCGAAACGATGCGATAAATATTATTGGCGTTCGTGTGGTATTTGTCGTAGCTGAGTTCGTCAAGAATGTACATCAGCAGGAAAAGACTGCAGGTGATGCCTATAGTAAGGCCCGCAATATTGATGGCCGAGTAGCCTTTGTCTTTCAATAGATTGCGAAGGGCGATTTTGATCAGGTTGCGCAGCATGGGGTAAATGAGTTTACCCGCAATACGTCAAAATGCTACTGTGGGTTAGAACAATGATGCAAGCTGCGGAAAAATAGTTTGAACTGTAGAATCTTTTATGTGAGTTATAGTCAGAGTCGAACAAATAAGTATGCCTGACCATTAAATGGAATGCAGGCGTGCCAGTTGGGTAATCATTGCTTTGCCTTTGTTAGATTTCTCAATGAAGTTAAGAAATCTGCATATGCTTTTATGGAATAGATGGTAAGGGAGCGATGAGCGAATTTGAATGGAGAACAAATCGATAATCCTGAGAAACCCATCATTCTGTCAGATTTATTATTAACATAAAGCCGTTTGATTAAAACTCCACTTGTGATTTTTTTAATTAATCCACTGGTAATCGAAATATCAGTGTTCGAAGAAGTAGCGTTTATTAAACTTGTAAAATCAAAATAGGAATCGCCTGCATAGGAGATCAGTTTTAGTTCGGTCGTATTAATCTTTGAATTCGAATGGCTCAGTTTTTCAGAAAACTTTTCTAATAATGTTAACCAATCATTCCATTTCGAGTTGTCCACTAAAGTATAAGAATAATACATGTCATCTCTTTCTGAACTTACTATTAGATCAGCTAGCTTGTCACCTGAATTAACATTCCCATTTTCTAAGCCTGAAAATACTTTTGGATAATAATAACCCGGTGCCGGAACCAAGTCTTGCGATGCCAGGGTATACTTAGCGACCCCATTAAATTCATAAAGGTTTTCGAGAGTTCCCCGGGCACAAACTTGCTGAAACAATAAATCAATCTTTGATATACCTGCCCGGCCATTGAATTTTCCAATGGAAATTGCAAGGCTATCGATCTGTAACCATTTGTTAGCCCTAGGGTACTCGTCCAGTCCGTATTCATTTAGTCCTCCGCCATGGTTGAGTAGTATGATTGAGTAGTGTTTTGCTCTGAATGTTTTGCTAACCCACAATAAGTATTCATCAAAGACTTTGCTTGACGCGGACTCTTCTTCACTGAGATATGATGAATCAACTTTCGAATTAAAACTATACCTGGTCATGCCGCCACTTCCAGCTAAATCAACTTGCAATGTCACGCATACATGGTCAGAGATATTAGCTTTGGAGAATTGTTTAATTATACTTTGAGACAAGGGTGACAGGTTATTGTCATAAGGCATATAGTAGATAAGCAACCAATCATATTCCTTGCCACTTACATTATGGCTCAATAGGGAAAGGATAATGATTGATTTAATAATTGCAGACTTCATTAATCTAAGGTCAATTTATTTGTAGCGTATCACCAGATGCAAGTCCAACACCCAACGCTCTGTGTTTATGACGGCTTGGTTTTCGAAGCACGTTTTTCTCCAGGTGACCGAAACGAAATTAGAAAACTAAACTTTATACCAACCGTCACCCCAGGCTGGCATAAACGCACTGTTGGGCGCAGTTAAAACCAGTCAAATGCAAAATCTGGCTCCTTTATAATTTTGAATATTACCTTTTTTGTTGTCGTTCTTACAGTTATAAAGTTGTGTTTATTCTCTTCTACGTCATGTTTAAATTTATCAATGAAATACTTATAATTTACTGCAGGTACTAGTCGCTTTGACTTTCCAATAATTTGTTCGACTGTATATTCATGATTAACCATTTCCTTTTTTATTTTGTTTTGAATAAGTTTTAGGAACTCCTCATATTTGTCAATTATCGTGTCGACTTTACCCTCTATTTTCTTGTCGTTGATAAATAAATTTCCTAATAGGTGGTTTATTATGTCAAGTAGAATATATAATTGTTCTTTCTTTGGCTTCTCCATCTCGTGAAGTGCGTCATTTCCTAAGAACCTAATAGAATGAAGTCTCTTTGATTCATTTAATGTTAAATACCCCCCTTTGTAAAGCAAGTCTATACGGTCTGCTAGATTTGCCTTCTTTATTTTTAAATGATTACATGTTGCTTCAATAATGGCTCTAAGTCCGCCTGCTGTCAAAATTTTTGAGTCAGCTTTAAATGATTCAATTGTCTCGTCATAGATTGTCTTAATCATTTTAGGAATGAAATAGGATTTTTCGAGTGGTTTTGTCTCTAAATACCTTGGAAAAATTGTTTCATCAAAATAGTAATCCGAGGGCCCCTCTTCTGAATAAGTTATCATTCCTGTATCGCCATAAATTTCTAAAAAGGATAGCGTCTCACAGCCAAGACATTCAATTATTAAGAATTTATGTACCCATTGAAAAGAATCTTCATTCTCACTTCCCTTTCTTTTTTCCTCATGGATTTGCTTATGATTTCTAAGTCCACTGCAAGTTCTGCAGAAATATTTCTCTTTCATCATAGGTTCTTATCTCTAAGTTTTAATTGCGCCCAACGACTGGCTACACGCAATTGTGTATATCGTTGGGACTGCAAAATAACCCTAAATCAGATCGTACGCTAACACTTACGGAATGGTTTGCGCCAACTAAGAAATCAAAATAATTGAACCATCCCTTACCCTCATCTGTTGTACCTTCATAAAAATTTAAACCTAAATAATCATGACCGTACTCGACATCTGCCTTATTCAATGGAACACCTACAATAAAATAATGCAAAAAGCATTTGACACTATCTCTGATGAAAATTTTCACAAGCCAATCGTAGCTAATGGTAATTCGCCTTCATGGCTCTTAGGTCATCTGGTTGATACCGATGATCGATTGCTTGAGCTTTTTGGTATTGGCAACCGTCTTCATCCAGAATTAAAAGCCATTTATCATCACGAGCGAGGAACAAACCAAGAAGGTCACTTGACAAAAAGTGAATTGATGAGCAAATGGAAATCGATTGCTGCTGAACTGGATAAAGCTTTTAAGGCATGGAGCGAAAGTGATTGGATGGGAAGACATACTGCAGTGAGTGAAGAAGATTTTGTAAAAGAACCACATCGTAACAAACTTAATGTGATGTTGTCGCGTGTGGAGCATAAGGCTTCGCATCTGGGACAAATTGCAATGCAAGTGAAGTAGAAAGACGCGAGTGTAAAATTCGCCCCTGTTTAAAAAATCTTGAAAGCTCGGTTTGCGTCCATTTCATAACTAACTTAGACTCCCGATGATGTTTCGAAATATCTGGTCGGAGGGAAGAGGGATCGGCAAGTCGAGCTTTCAGTTTCGAATGCTGTCATACGGCACCGCTGTAGTGCTGATTCTGGTTCATTACCTTCAGAACGATTTTCCTCTCACACTATTAGAATACACATCTGTTGTCGTCTTCATGATGATGCCGCATGTATTTCTTTACCGCTATGTCAAGAGTGGTCTCAGCCTGGCGAGAGTAATTACGGATACCGGATACGATTTCTTTTTCGCAGGTTGGTTAATGGGGCTCATGCACGTTTCCATCATTCCTTCTTTCGTATTTGCACTTGGTGCGCTCACCAATTATCTAGCCGTTCGGGGTTTTCACAAACTTTATAGAATATTATACTTGCCTCTGGGCTGTTTGCCCGTGTTGTGGCTTAAGGATTTTCAATTTCACTTTGAGAGCAGCAACCTGGTACTTTTGATCTCGCTTAGTTATTGTGTGCTTCATTATGTGATCAATGCATACATTCTTTACTTTTCATCGTACACACTCCGACTACAAAACGAGAAAGTAAAAAGACAACGTGCTGAGATTATCGAGAAATCAGAGGAGCTGTTTGCATTAAATGAATCGTTGAAGAATGTGAATACTAATCTCGAAGCAATGGTGAGAGACCGAACCCATGAACTCGAAATAAAAAACAAAAAGCTGGAGGAGTACACGTTTTTCAATGCACATAAACTACGTGCACCAGTGGCCACTATTCTGGGGCTTATTCAATTGTTTGATTACAAAAATATTTTGGAGGGAGAAAAGATAATGATAGGACTGAAAAAGACTGCCGTTGATCTCGATGTGGCTATCAAAGATATTCGCAAAAAATTGGAAGAGGAGGGGTTGCTATCCGGCAAAACGGAAAACGAAAAGTAAACGAACTTGATTTATTGCTTAGTAATAGTATTAACCTAACCCTTATTTTATGTTTGGACTTACACCACTCGGCATCTTTCACACTGCGATTAGTTTGATCGCTGTAGTTTCTGGAGCAATCGCATTATTGCGTGATGGCAAAATCTCATGGGAGAATATGTTAGGGAAAGTTTATACCATCACTACCATAGTCACCTGCGTCACCGGTTTTGGAATATTTCAACATGGTGGTTTTGGTAAACCGCACATCTTGGGATTAATCACCTTGGCAGTGTTTGAACTTATTTACGTAGCTCACAAAAATAAATTAGGCAAGAATTCTGCATATATAGAAACTGTAGGATACTCGCTCACTTTTCTTTTCAATATTATTCCGGGCATTACCGAAACGGCTACTCGCTTGCCTCTGGATGCTCCTTTGGCTTCAAGTCCTGAAGATCCTAAAATTCAAATGGCTATCGGAATTTGCTTCGTTCTGTTTCTTATTCTGGCGACAGCGCAAGTCAGGAAGCTTCGCAATACCGCTTGAGGTATATTTAAGAAAGTTCTTTCTTTAACAACGCAATTGCTCTACTCCACGCAAGTTTAGCTGCGGTCTCATTATAGCGGGTAGGAGCAGTGTCGTTGTTAAAGGCATGTTGCGCGCCATCATAGATAAAAATCTCGTAATGCGTTCCTGCTTTTTTAAGTGCTTCTTCAAATGCCGGAATGCCTGCATTGATGCGCTCATCTAACGCACCATAGTGACATTGTAAAATCGCTTTGATCTTTGGTACATCGGCAGCTTCGGGTTGTCTTCCATAAAATGGAATAGCAACTTTGAGATTAGGTGTATTTAAAGCAAGCTGATTGGTAAGTGCTCCTCCCCAACAAAAACCAATGCATCCAAAATTTCCAGAACAATCTTTGCGTGACGTGAGGTAATCAAACCCCTTAATGAAATTCTGTAAGTTGGCAGTTGCATCGAGTTTGCCAAACATATCTCTTGCTTTGTCGGTGTCAGTTGGTGTTCCTCCTTGTGGACTGAGTGCATCAGGTGCAAACGCGAGAAATCCTTCGAGAGCCATTCGCCTGGTTACGTCTTCGATGTGAGGATTGAGCCCGCGATTTTCATGGATCACCATCACCGCTGGATATTTCTTCATCTCTTTCGGTCGCGCAACGTAGGCCTTCATTTCAGAACCTTGTCCGGGATAAGTAATATGTTCTGTAAACAAACGAGCATCGCCTTCCTGTATGGTTTGTGCTTGTGCGTAGTTCACTTCAATGAATGGAAGTATTGCCATTGCTGCCGCAGTACTGCCGGTAAGTGTGATCAGTTTTTTTAGAAACTCTTCGCGAGTCAGCGGCTTGTGAGTATACTCGTCATAGAGGTTGATGATACGTTGATCCATAAAAATGATTTACCTCTAAGATAGCAAGAAACATTATTGGCAACGAAGGAAATTGATTATCGGCAATTTCCGTTTGATTTCGGAAGAAGTAAGTCTTGAGAGCTTCTTAAACGGGTTTTTCGGTTTTCTTCTCTTCCTTTTTTTCCGGCTGAGGAATTGAAGTTGGGTGTTCGCCAATTTTTGTTTTCTGAATTCCAAAGAGGTGATACGCAATTAACTTGCCGGCATCGTTGATTTCGTTTTTCTCTACCCGGATTGTGCCATGATGAACTGACTCTCCGTCTATCTGAACGTTATAACTTATGTCGATTACATCAGCTCGAGAAGTAAATGATAGTGTAACGGCAGGAGCGTTTTCATCATCAGAAAAATCAATCCTTATTTTCTTTAATTGACTGATAATTTTTTCTTGCTCCTCATTTAATTGCCCTTGAGTTTCAAGACGAAATTTCATCGTCAGATCAGTGAAGGGCATAAGCTGTGGATAGATCTTATACAATCTTTCAATGCATGCTTTTTGTTTTCTTCCGCTGCTTGCCTGAGCAAGGCCTTCATAAGTTCGAGCCATCAAGAGAGTTTGAAAGGGATCTGTGCAATCCGGATCGCTTGTGACTTCTTCGAAATATTCAGTGGCTTCTTTCTCTTTCCCCTCGGCCAGGTATAGTTTTCCTAATACGTACCGATAGTATTTTTTCAGGCGAGGGCGCTTGTCGGTGTTCAACTTATTCTTATACATCTTGATGAAATATTCGTTGCCAAATCCTTCCATCACCGACCACACCTCATCGAAGGTGATGAGATTCTCTGGCGAGAACAAAGAATAGATCACTTGATCGCGCTCGGGGTTTTCAGCCACCAACGATGCCAACAACATTTTATGATGACGAATCTCAATCGTGTATTTTACCCAGCGATACCAGTTTAACGGATTCAGCCAGAAATACCATTCGTCATTTTCGAACATGTACTCCCTCTTGAAATTCAGTTGATTCAAATATTGAAGTGAAGCAACGGCTAAGTTGTATTGCTCTTGACCCCACGTTGTGCCAATGTGCAACTCTTGAAAACGTGCCGCTTTGTTAATGCGCTCTTGACTTTCAGCAGTGAGTCCTTCATAATGTTGCGCACGAGCTAGCCCTATGCAATGCCAACCATAACCCGGAGTGCTCCCTTGTTGCTGCAAAACTTTATTTAATAAAGTATCGGCTTCTTCAGGATGACCACGATAGGTTGCCAGTGTACCGCGCATATAGAAATATTCTTTCGTTGTCTTCTCTGCATTTTGTTCGCGTTCTTCTGCCTGTCTGAAAAATAATTCAGCCTGTTCCATTTCGCCCATCGCCAGTTTAAACTCAGCGTAGTTGTTACTGGAGTACGCTCCGTTCTGAATCAAATGATCGTAGTAATAATTGGCCGAATCTATGTCCAAGAGATAATCATAGATCATCGCCTTGTAGTGGAATGTGCTTAAGTATTGTCGACTGATCAATCGTGGATCATAGATGCCATTGTTTACAGGCAAGTCATTTTGAATTTTGCGCAGTGCCGAATCCAAACATCGGTTTGCAGCAGCTACATTTTCCCTTACTGAATTTTTAAGGAATGAATATTTTTTAGAAGTGTAAACCCGGTTACGATGATACAACCATGCCATCGTATTGTAAGAGTCCATATTGATCTCTAACTGAAAGTCCCTGTCGCGCACGTGCTTCAATACTTCCATTGCGTTGTCTTGATCTTCTACATTTTGGTAGCAACGATTGAGGAAGTACGCGATCAATCCGTAATCAAATTGGTACTTGTAGTTGGCGCTGTAGGTAGCGTAGTTACTAGTGCGAATTTTTAATAATGGGTCAAAGTCGCTCTCGATTTTCTCTAACGCTTTTTTCAGCGGACCAATTGCTTTAGTGAAACCAAGCTCATCGTTGGCGCGATAAAACAAGTATCCTCCTTCCAATAAATAACCAACATAATAGGTACTATCTCTGCGAATGAAGCTTCGCGCCTTTTCATACATCTTGATATCCAAAAAAGACCCGCCTGCAGATCGCTCCTGATCTAATTGCTCACGGATTTTGTTTTGGGCTGTACCTTGGGAAAATGCTCCGATAAGTAAAAGTGCAATTAACCACAGGGGACACTGAGAAGCCCAGAGGGACACAGAGAATCTGTGGTTTCTCTGCGAACCCAGTGCCCTCTGTGGTTTATTAATTTTAATATCCATTAACTACTCTTTTAATTCCATCTACCATTCGGACTACATTGAAATTCAATAGCAAGGACTCAGTGCATTTCTCTGTGAGCTCCGTGTCCTCTGTGGTTTATCGCACTCACTTCTTTGCCTTAATTCCCATTTTCGCCAAGCGATTCACTTCTTGATCTACCAGATGATTCAATGCTGTGCGTGATGCTTCACGGTTGCGGAAAATCAGGCGGTGATGCATAACTGGCTGCGCCAAAGAACGAAGGTCATCCTCAATCACATAATCACGTTGATTGACAAGTGCCCATGCTTTCAAACATTTGATGAAAGTAATTCCGCCACGGGTAGAACAACCAAGTGCAATCTCCTGATGGTTGCGTGTTGACTGCACAAGACGTACGATTCCTTTTACTAACTCAGGATGAATGTAAACTTTCTCTGCCTCATCTTGCAAATGAATAATGTCATTGTAAGTGAGGACTTGCTTCACTGTATTCTTTCCATTATTGATAGCGAGATAGTTGTTGTAGATGTCGAACTCTACTTCATCACTCACATACCCAAAAGAAATTTTCATGTAGAAGCGATCGAGCTGTGCAGCGGGCAGGGGATAAGTTCCTTCCATCTCAATCGGATTTTGAGTAGCGATGGTAAAGAAGAATTTATCCAATTGAAAAGTAGATTCACCTGCAGTGATTTGATTTTCGGCCATACACTCCAGTAAAGCACTTTGCACTTTAGGCGAAGCGCGGTTGATCTCGTCTGCCAGCAACACATGCGTAAAGAGCGGCCCTTTCTTAAATACGAAATCCTTTTTCGATTCATCGTAGATGTGTGAACCGATTAAATCCATTGGCAACAAATCAGGCGTGAATTGAATTCGTTTGAAGGCAACACCACCATTGGCCGAATGAAAATCGATTGCTCCTTCAGAAATGGATTGAGCCAATGTTTTAGCTAATACTGTTTTTCCGGCACCGGGGTTGTCTTCTAATAAGATATGGCCGCGGGCCAACAAAGCAGTAACTACATATTTTATTTCCTGAGGCTTACCGCGAATGATGGTCTCGATATTTCCGGTAAGTGTCTTTAGTTTCGAAGTTGAGTCGTTCATAGCGAAATAGTTTCGTTGTCAGTTGATTCGGGTTGTTGAAAGTAGCGGATCGCCCGCAATAAGTTGAAGTAATTTAATGTTGTTTTGAATATTCCATTCTTCTTGTGGATAGCCGGACCTGTGTTGCTTGAAAACTTCTTGATGACATCGTAATCTTCCGCTCTTAAATTTCCAGGAGCATACTTCAGGCGCAGGTACATGCGCATGAATTCTTCAAAGTTAGTTTTTAAGGAAGGATCAACTTTTGTTTGAGCGTACTCTAAAGGAGTTTCACCTTCGCGTTCAAAGCCAGCCATGTGGAAGCGATACAAGGCAGCTCGATAAACTTGATCTGCTTTGGGTGCGCCACTGGCAAATGACACGCGTATCAATCGATACAACAAGTATAAGATTGGAAAGAAGATCAGTAGTAAAATTATTCCTGACGAAATTTTAGCCGCTATCCACGCAATTTCCTGCCAGGTAATTTTCTTTTCCTGTTGTTTCAGTGACTTGCTACCTGTTCCATCTTTTTTAGCATCCTTATCTTTTCCATGAATGTGAATCTCATCGGCAATAATTGGAATAGGAAATTTTTCAACCTGAGATTCAATAGATACGCCTGAAACCGGTTGAGGAATTTTCTTGGCATCATCCTTATATGAAACAATGATTAACGAGTCTCCGGGTTTGATTGCCGCAAATGTGGTATCTCTTTTATTATAGAGTACCCGGCATAATGAAGCATCAATTGGCCTGGTGATAGTCTTATTCAAAAGATAAGGTGTGTTGAAATAAATCAATCCGGTGAATGAAGCATCAAGTTGCTTTTTCTCTGGTAAAACAGATTCAGCTTTTGCATTGAGCACTAGCCATGGTTCAGGTGGAGGAAGTGGAGGCGTACCATCTGGTTTAGGTGCGCTTTGCTGATCCTCATTCCCAATGGTCATGTCGAAATCAAGCCAGCCATAACCTGGGAAATAAACTTGCGTCCAGGCGTGGGCCTGACTTGCATAGAACCAATACCATCCTTTGTTCTTGTCACTTCGATTGATGGTAGCAAAACCTGTGGTGAATCGTGTTGGAACTCCAAGAGCGCGCAACATGAAATGCGAAGCTCCGGCATAATAAGTACAATAGCCAGCGTGAGTTTTGAATAAGAAATTATAAAGCATCTTAGAACTGGGAATGTTCGGGTCATCCACAGCTCCGGCCTTCAATGTGTAGCGGAAAATTCTTTTGCCATTTTCATTTCTCTTCAAGAAGAAATCACGAACAGCAATCACTTTATCAACAGGCTTCGCATCTTTTGGGACCAGACTTAAAGCAAGATTAGCAATGGAATCATAAATTCCTCCTGAAGGATAATCAGTGTAGTAATCGATGAGTTTTTTATTGACGAGCCGATAGTCATTTACTTTGCGCAATTCTTCATGACGCTGGTTCTGAATTTCATCCAGCATGGGGTTGGCCGAAATGTTGTAAACAAAGTAAGCGTTGTTCAGTTCGGAGGTGAATGAAAAAATCTTGTAGGCAGAGAGAAATGTTTTTTGGAAATCTTTTTCTACCGGAATGGTTTGAATAGAGAAAACACTGGAAGGTCCGAGTACCGCATGTTTCCATGTGTTCTCAGAAAGATAAACTTGTGCTTCTGTTACCTTACGCAATTTGTTTGCCATCGACTTTCTAATCACTGAAGTATCGATGTAAGAATAATACATGGGAATGGTGGTAGGATCTACTTCCATTTCATCATACGAAGGAACATTCACATCGCGTGTGAAGCTTTCCTTTACAGGATCGTATCGAGTGAGGTAATGAAAAACATAATACAACGGAGCGGGTTGGCCATCGGGGCCTTCCGGGAAATAGCTGTCGAGTTTACTGCAAAACATCAGCTTATCCGATTGACTCATCTTCGAATTGACTCGCATGGTGTCTTTCAATCGGTAGCCATCATCAGTTTTTTCCATCAACCCATTTCGATCATCGTAGCCATCATTTTTGTTAGCACTTCCCTGGTTGTTTTTGCCTTTGGCGCCACGGGCACCCAATTCTTTCTCAACTGCTTTTAATTCTCCGCGAAACAAACTTTCGGTGACAAAAAATGCGAGGAGAATAAGCAAGGCAAACAGACCGACCCGAATTATAAACTTTCGTGATCTCTTAAAATCGATTTCAATCCGCTCGGTAAGTAGTGGCGAAAGAAATAACATGTAAAGTCCATACACCACAACTGGAGAGAGGTGAAGTAAAATGTAGGATAGACTGATATCAATTGTATTTGATGTGGAAACGAGAGTAACGATTGTCAATACAGCAAAGAGAATAAGATAGGCCCATCGTATTCTCATCAACAGAAAACCAAACACCCAACCGAAAATGAATAGTGTGGAATACAATTGAAAGCGAGCAGTAGCATAGAAGACATCAAACTCGCCAGGCAATCGATTGATGATTCGCTCAAAGAGCAAATACACGATCCATAGAATAATGAAAGAAACTAACCACCGTGCTCCATAATAATAGAGCGAGTAGGCTAACAGTAATCCGGTTGAAAAATAAATAGTCTGACTGATGATGCCTGTGTTCAGCGAGGTGTAAGAGAAATTGAGGAATCGAAGTGTGATGTATCCAATAACAATAGTAGGTATGACCACCAGCACCCAACGGATAAGTAATTGTTGAAACCGTTCTTGTTTAAACCAGTTATTCATTGTCGAGTTCTAATGTATCAGTGAGCCAACAATTGTCGCGATCGTGAAGTGCGTTTTCAATTTCGGCTTCGTTATGTTGTAATGTTTTTCTGAGCGTAGATAACATCCACGGTTGACGGAGTTTGTCGCTAGGCTTCTTTTCTGGTCGGAAGAAAATGTCTTTGATCTTCATCTGAAACGGAGAAGGAATTGCCGATGATAATTTTACAATCACCAAAGGTATAGAAGGAGCCAGGTTGCGAGCAATCGCTTCTATTTCACTTACTGGAATCATTGACGACAGGCAAACGAATGCTGCTTTATTGTACTTCACGTAAGTTGATGGCGCATTTTTATTTTGCCAGGATGCTGCGGTGATCTGAAAGAGTTCAATCTTCTTATCGCCAAGCCCTGAAAGTTTAGGAACCTCCTGATCTTGCGGGATTCGCACATCGTAACCATTCTTCTGCACAGCCTCAAATAAATTACGAACGAGATCTTTATAGACGTTGAGCAATTCGGTTTCAAATGCTCCTTCTTTCAAGTTAAAACCATGAAAGAAACTCACATATAGATAAAGGTGTGAGGCATAAGGATCTTTGATCTCCGGAATTCTTACCACTAGCTGGCCACTCTTGGCATAGATCTTCCAAACGATACGCTGAATATTATCACCGGTTTCGAACTCTTTGTAGTTGACGTATTCTCCCTCTACTCGTTTCGGAATTTCGATCCGATGTTTTTGTTCTTCGGTGCTGTGTGCTTGTGCCTTCACATTTTTTTCTGAGAGTGGTTGGGGTAAAGTATAAAGTTGCTGCGTGAATGGAATGGTACAAGGAAGTGATAGCAATCCAAGCATATCGCAAAATGAGATCAATACCTTTTCTACATCGTAGATGCCACGGTCATGCAATAATGTCTGGCCGTTTCCGCGAATCGCTTGTCTCCACCAATAGCGGGGTCGCGAAATATTTGTATCAAGAATGATGCGTTCAGAAATCCTTTTTCCGGTAAAAACTAACCTGGCTTGAATTGTACCTAACAACGGTCGCAAGGCTGGCCCTGTGAGCATCACTGATAATGGAACCCAACCTGCTTCGGCTTTTTGGCCGTCACCAAATTTAGCTTGAAGGGTAATTTTTTTGTTTTTGATCAGGATAAGGAAATAGGCCCACATGGTAAGTGCTGTTAGAAGGCTAATCGCAAACAGGCCAATGATGGTAAATTGTAAAAACTGGAGAAAGAGTTTCATTACCAGCCATAAATTGGAGTCATCGCTGCTATATTCATTTTTCAACCAGAGGCTCGCGGCCCAAAGAAATAGAAGCGACAGAAAAAGGGACCAACGTACACCGGTCAACTTCGACCAATAGGAAGATGACTTAATAAACGAAGAAAGCGAAACGGTACTCATACTATACTTGAACCAACAAGATTGGAAAATATTTTGACTTGCGGTAGATGAGTTTTTTGAAATGCATTCTTAGCCGAGCAAGCTCAGAGCTCGAAGGGAAAATGAAAATTACTCCTTCATCAGAAAATCAACAGCTTCTTGCTCATCGCCAAAAATTTTGAAGGGCACATTCATTTTAACCACTGCAGACAGGATCATGTTGAGGTAGTATCTTTTAAATGCGTTGCCACTGGTGATCACGGCCGCGCGTTTTAGTCCGGCTTTTATAGCCATCGGCACCATCTCTTTTTCAAACCATTTTCGGTTTTCAGGATTCACCACACCCTGATTGCGGGTGTCGGATAAAAACCGGGTCATTTTTACTTTTTTGGAATATTCGAGCAACGCAAGAAAAGCACTTTTGTATTGCTCTGGTGTTGTGCTACCATTCCACTCTACTTTGCCGATGAGGCGTTCAGGATCGCATGTTACCCTAACATACGGCTGTATCATTACTTCTATTTCCATGTATCTATCTTAGATAATGGAATTAAATTAGTCATAATCTTTTTGACACAAAATACTATTCGTGCAAAAGGATGTCTTATGTAATGAAAAGCAACTCTTTGTGTTCATCGTGCTTTAGTCACTTTGAACACAAAGAGTAAAAGGTAAGGGAGATTAGTTGATGAAATATCTCACCAGGATAAATCCGGCCAAGATTCCTATTACGGCTATAAGTTGAACAGCTACACGTAAAGCTCTGTCTCTTTTCTGGGGGATAGTTAAAGTTCTCATGGTGTTATTAATTTTGGGTAAGAGATAAATTACCCTTCCGAAGCGGAATCGATTAAAGCCAACGATAGAGCATGGAAGTCATATCAAATTTAACAATTAGAAATTCTAATCAAAGGGATTTTGGGTAACTTAGGAATTACCCAATAACAAGAAAATAAGCTATGAAGGTAAATGGATTGAGTTTCAATGTATGCCAGGAGGATTTAACAATTTATACTTGATAGTTTCTATTCTCAATGAGGCTAAAAATATATAGTGAAACTACGAGTGAGATAGGTGACCTGATTCGGTTGAGGCCAGCCAGATTCGTCTTATCGTTTATCATTTCGTGGCTTTTTTCTTCGTATTTGTCGGTATGCGCTCAGGTCAATAAATCAGACAGCCTTGAAATCGCAAAAAATGTATCACAATCTCACGAACAATTAATTCAACGTCATTATCAAGAGGCTGTTAGCATTGCGCAAAATGGTCTTGCGAAATCTAAGAAACTTAATTTCCGTTGGGGTCTTATCAACAACCTCTTGGTAATCGCGCAATCCCAGAAATCATTAGCGGATTATCCGGCAAGCTTAAATCATTATTTGCAGGCCTTGTCTGAAATACAAAAACAAAATGACAAGCAAACAGGAGCATGGGTTAGCGAGAAGATAGGCGAGCTTTTTCAAGACTGGGGAGTTCCAGAGAAAGCCTTACCCTATTATACAAGTGCATTAAATGCTAATTCTGAAAAGTCTAGTCAAAAGTATGCTTCCTTGCTTGAACGAATTGCAGAAGCGCATCTCAGTCTTAACCAACGAGAGCAGTCCATGACTAAGTATCGTCAGTTGCTTGAAATCATGCAGCAGAGGAAAGACCCGGTTCAGACCAAACGAATTCTTGAAAAGATAGCTTCCATCTATTCTCTTTCGAATGACACTGAGAATTCATTACGATACCGGCTTCAAATACTTGAACTCAATAAACAGCTAAAGGACTCTGCGCAAATAGCGGCTACACTAAATGTGATCGGTAACCATTACAAAGAACTCAAGAATTATGATAAAGCGTTAGAGTATTATCAAGCTGCATTCGCAATAAATCGGCAGACCAACACGCATGGAAAGAGTAATAACAACCTGGTGTCAAACCTGATTAATATCGGAACGATTTATCAGTTACGTGGCGACAATCGAAATTCAATCCGAAACTTTTCTGATGCTCTCCAAATCAAGAAGAAAAATGGAACACCGATAGAGATTGCTGTGATGCACAATTATCTCGCATCATTATACCTGGCCCAGGGAAACTATCCCGATGCGGAGAATAACACGAAGGAAGCAATCACATTACTGAAAGGAACAGATAGCAAGCGGATTTTGGCAGCGAGTTATAAACGCTTGTCCGATATTTATGAGAAGCAGAATAACTACGAAAAATCGCTGGCGAGCTATCAAGAGTATTCCATGCTGAAAGATAGCCTCCTTTACCGTGAGCAGCTGGTTCAGGAGAAAGAAAAATTGAAAGCATACGTGATCGATACTACTGAAAAGGTAGCTAAGCTAAGTTTGATTGATCATGAGATGCAGGCGCTGGAACAACGCAATGAAAAGGAAATAGCTGATCGGGAGAAACAAGAGATCACCTTGCTTTTGAAAGAGAAAGAATTACAGAACGTTTCTTTGCAAAAGGATCAGCTTGAACAAGCGCGAGCAGTACAGCAACTTCTCTTGCAACAAGGAATTGTTGAAAAAGAAAAGCAATCACAGGAAATACTTTTACTGCAACAGAAACGTGATTTGCAAAATGCGGAAATCCAAAAAAGTCAACTTATAGAAGAAGAAAGGCAAAAGGAGATAGATTATAAAAACACTAAGCTTGCTTTGCAGCAATCACAATTAGAACGCGTGGGTATTCGTCAAAAATATTTGATTTTCGTTTCGATTTTATTTTTAGCCCTGATCCTTTTCATTTTCATAGGGTATATGATAAAGCGAAAGGATAATAGAAAACTGCAAACTCAGTACGATGAGATCAACAAACAGAAAGAACAGATTGAATCGATAAATAAAACGCTTGTTGAACTGAATGAGGAAAAAAACGATTTGATTGGCATTGTAGCACATGATTTAAAAAGTCCGTTGAACCAGATTAGTGGCATGCTGGAGATAATGAAGCTGATGATCAAAGATCAGCCGGCAGAGTGGAAATCATACAATGAACAGATTGAGAAGTCTACTTCGCGGCTAAAGAAAATGGTCACAAAGATTTTGGACGTGAGTGCCATCGAATCAAAGACACTGAATGTAACCCTTGAGAAAATTAATATCTCGCATTTGCTGGATGAGATTGTAAATCGTTTCGGAGATATGGCTGTGAAGAAGAACATTACTATTCGAAAGGAATTTGAATCAGAAGTTCCATCGATAGAAAGTGATTTAGGTTATACCTCCGAGGTGCTCGAAAATCTCATGTCTAACGCAGTGAAGTATTCACCGTTAGGAAAGCAAATAACAATTAAGCTTGGGAAGCAACCTGGTTTTGTTCGCATCGAATTTATTGATCAGGGACAGGGAATCAGTGAAAAGGACATGAAGAAATTGTTTGGTAAATACCACAAACTAACGGCAAGGCCAACTGCAGGAGAGGATTCAACCGGATTAGGATTGTCCATTGTAAAAAAATATATGCTCGCTCTGAATGGAAAAGTGTGGTGTGAAAGCGAAGAGGGAAAGGGCTCTAATTTTATTGTAGAGTTTCCGCTCTAATGAATTTGAGCCGAATTATTAGGATATTTGTTTGATTCCATAAAGTCTAATTACTAACCAAAAACTAAATTTTATGAAAAGATCCATTTTTATCTTCATCACCTTACTGATGGTGTCTATGGCTGCAATGGCTCAAAAAGGAAGTATGTATTTGGGAGGAACGGTAGGTTATAGCTCTAGTACGGATAAGTCACCGGCCGGATTTAAAACGGTATCCTCCAGTTGGTCGTTCGCACCGGAGGCAGGTACATTTTTGCAGGACGATATTCAGCTTGGTTTTGTACTCGGGCTGTCAGGATCATCTGTGAAAGATGATAATGGTAAAATAAGTAGTAGCTCAGGTTTTAGCCCAACGATTTATACAAGAAAGTTTTTTAAGATTACGGATAACTTTAGCGCATTTGCGGGCCTCTACTTTAACTATATTTCAAACAAATTCACGAGCTATTCCGGCCTATCTTCGGTGGAATCTACTAGTTCGGGAATCGGTTTGCGTCTTGGAGCTGGGGTCGCTTACGCATTGTCTCCACGATTTACGGCAGTAGGTCAATATGGAGTTTTGGGCTATCAGTCCGTTAAAGATAAGGTTGCCGGAGTTGATGCTGGAACTACCTCAGGTTTTAATTTTGGAGTGAACACCGTTGGAACCGGTTCAGTTTTTAATGTCGGACTTTATTATACTTTGAAGACAGCGGAATAGGATCGTAGATAGCACAAATAAAAAACGGGAACTACATTAAGCAGTTCCCGTTTTGTTTTGCCATCGACCGTAGTCTTTGAAAAACACTAACTCTCGTATTGCAAACTAAAACTTGCCTCAATTGTTTTGCAACAACTGCTCTGGGTTTCGTGTTCTTGGCAGTTACCCTGAGGCCCTTACCTTAAACACAATCTGTTCACTCCGGTTTTTTTGTTCATCACTTTCCGTAGAAAATAACTTTTTGTTTTCCGGTGTGCACTGATCTTTTTGCCAGTGACTGAATTAGTGATATGAAGATATGTTGCATGATCATCCATTCATAATATTTTCAGAAAAAGTACTCAACAACTTTCCAACGAAGTTGTTCACAAAAATGAATGCAAATATTTCGCAGATTTCAACTTGATGTGGATAAAATATAGTGCTTGTGGAAAAAAGTGGAGGCCTGGATTTTGTTTCCGAGAATTAGCGCAGCTGCGAGAATAAGAATGAGTCCTCTTAGGTAATCAATGAATAGCAAATTCCTCCCCCTACTACGAGGTAAACGACCCCGAGAATATAGAACATCTTAGCTCTTTGTGGGTCTGTTTTTCTTTTATAGAATCCATAAATGAAAAATGCGATTGGAGGTCCAAACATCACTCCAAGGATAATTACAAATATTAATACCATAAAAAAGATCAGTTGGTTGCTTGAAGCTCTTGTAAATATACCTTTCTGTCATCTCTGTAAAAAAGGTTCATGGTTTCAAATGGAATGATTTTGTAGTCTTTATTTATAATGTGCACGCATGATTTTTTGATTGCTCTGACATCAAAATTATGCGCATCAACAAACTGCATGATGATCACCCTGAATAAATTGTCATAACTCAATGCGGGTGCGTTTACCTGGGGCAGGCAGCACAATATCGATTGAAGTCGCTCACTTGCATTCTCTACCGAGTTGCCTGTGCTGAAGAGTTCAATCATTTTGCTGTGCAAATGTTCATCTTGCTCATAGACAATCGTATTCTTACTATTATCCAACAAGTCTGTAGGGTTGATATAACGAGTCAGAGGAAACACTTCTCCGCCCAACTTAAGCGCGTACCCCATCACCAAGGCATCGGGATTGCATGGAACGGGAATGAGATCATCGGCATTAAAGATTTTTGTTTGCTCAAGAATTTTCCTGCGCACTTCGGTTAAAGTAATTCGGTCTGTTTGGTTATCAAAATTATCCGATCTGCCCGCCAGCTGTGTAGGCTGAAGTGTAACACCGCGTACACATTTTTGCTTGAGCGCAAATTCAATGGTCTCTCCAATGAACTGATCGTTTAGATTTTTTTGAACCACCATCACCAGCGTGGTGGAAAGATTTAATTCGTTCAGGTGAGCAAGCGCCTGTTCGCGAATCGATACAAGGTTTGCACCCCGCATGGATTCCAATACTTCTTTTTTTAATGAATCGAATTGCAAATAGATTTCAAACCCAGGAGTATATGAAGCCAAACGCTTTGCAAATTCAAAATCCTTAGCGATCGTGATGCCGTTGGTATTCACCATTAAATGTTTAATGGGCAGTGTTTTTGCGTAGTCGAGGATTTCGAAAAATTGTGGATGTATAGTCGGTTCACCTCCGCTGATCTGCACCACATCCGGCTCTCGCTCATTTTCTACAATGGTGTCTAGCATTTTCTTCACCTCCTCCAAAGTGCGATGCCTTCCGTGAGTAGGAGAGGAGTTTGCAAAACAAGTGGGGCAAGTGAGATTGCATCGGTCAGTGATTTCTACAACGGTAAGGCACGAGTGCTGTTCATGATCTGAGCAAAGACCACAATCATAAGGACAGCCGTAGTGTGTTTTAGTATTGAATTTGTATGGAGTCTCTGATGGTTTGTTGTAGTTTCTAATATTCTTGTAGTATGCGATGTCATCTGCAATCAACACTTTTGAGTTGCCGTGCTCTTTACATCGCTTCAACATGTAAACGTTATTGTCTTCAAATACAATTTTGGCATCGACCCGCTTCAGACAGACATGGCAAATGCTCAGCGTGAAATCGTAGTAAGTATATTTTCTAGTTGGCATTTTTAAAAATACGAATTATTGTTTTCCTATAATAGAAAAAGCAGGTTATGCACAACCACTGAATGCTACTCAAGCCCAATAAGAAGAATACGTTTGGTTTGATGAATTCAATCAGGAAACGAAATCCAAAATAGGCTAGCATGAAAAATTGAAATAGCTCGCCATTTTTTAACAGTTCATTTTGTCTTTGCCTTTTTAATAAGAAAAATAGCATCGTTAGAAATATCAGTTCGTATAATGCCAATGGGTGCCGGCTCAGACCATCGCCTAAATTCATTCCAAAAATGAATGTAGTTTCTACACCAAAAGTAAATTCGTTTGTGCCCGTAAGGAAACAGCCAATTCTGCCTATGAAAATGCCAACAACAAGCGGTAGTGTAAACAAATCACCGGAAGATTGCTTCTCATGAATAGAACGTTTGGCAATTTCAACTCCGAGTAGTCCGCCAAACAATCCACCCATGATGGTCTTGGTATTTAGAAGTTGAATCAAGCGTGCTGATGAAAAATCGATAAAGGGATTTTCAAGAAGACCCATAATTCGCGAGCCAAGAAAAGCACCGATTGCCGCACCCAAGATGATGGAAAGTCTATTAGTAGTCGAGATGTTGTCAGTGCTATTCTTTCTTAGAAAAAGATAATACCTAAAAGCAACGAAGAACGCCAGATATTCAAAGATGAGGTGAATATTGATCGAGATACCTAGAATAGTAGGTTCAAAAGGAATGAGAGATTTCAAAATCTAATTTGAGTCTTTTAAAGATAAGACAGCCACCACTTTTCTTTATGATTGGCTTTGTAACGCTCATACCATAAACATAAAGGATACAACGATAAGACTACGGCAATCCAAACAGCATAGACCGTCAGCAGATTGAATCCATAACCCTTAAGATTCTTTGAATCGGTTATCCAGGTGGTAAACGTCATATCAGAAACAGCGAAGCCGGTAGCTACAGCAGCAATCAAGGCAAGAATATGAATGAGATAGATGTGTGTGATGTAAAAGAACATCGGTACCCTCCCAAGTGCAACGATATATTCTGAGAGCTTACCCGTGATTTTTTCTGACACCGATAGGAAAATAAATGATGGACCCAGCATTGCTAATATATACATCAGTGAAGGTGGATATTTGGTAAGATTGATAAATGAAAGAAATGTGTACACTGCATTTGGTTGTGTCTCCCAAGCTGAAGGATCACCATAAATATTTATGGATCTCAATACCACAAAAAGTAGAATGGTTCCTATTCCTAATTGAAGCAATAGATTCTTTCTCTTTTGCTGATCAAACGAGGACTGATAGATAGAGCCAAAGCAATAACCCAGTAGCATGATGCCGGCCCAGGGCAAAATAGGATAACCGACAAAAATGAAAAAGCGGCCAAGTTGAAATGCATTGGGTCTAAAAAGTACCGACAAGATTTCTGGTGCCGTGGTGATGCCATAAAAGTTGATCAAATCAAAAAGGTTGTGACCAAATACTAGAATCAATCCAATGGCCATTATCGCTTTAAATGGCAGATGAACAGCGCCACTAAGAATGATCATGCCTGTACCCAGCGCCCAGATTACAGTGAGTGCAATGAATGAAAAATGTACATTGAAGAACCACGAAAAATTGATGACTGTAAATTCCAGGACGATTAACCATAATCCTCTTTTCAATAAAAACGAGGAGAGTTCGCCTTTACCTTTTCGAGTGCCCACCAGAAATGCAGATGTTCCCGCAAGGAAAACAAATACAGGAGCACAGAAGTGTGTGATCCATCTCGTAAAGAATAATATGAAATTGGTTTGACTGAGATCGGTTGGATTAAAGATGTAGGCATCAGCGTGAAAATAGTCGCGCACATGGTCGAGCGCCATGATGATCATTACAATTCCTCTCAGTAAATCAATAGACTCAATTCGCGCGGATTTTATTTTCATAGTTGATGATTCAATTGATGTAGTCATGTGCCAGGAAAGATTTATTGGTTGATGCTTTGAATTACTTCAGAGACAAGCTTGTTCATATCAAAGTCAACAGGAGAAAGTCCAAGTCGAACGACCACCAATTTCTTTGAAGGAACTACGAAAATATATTGTCCTTCATGCCCTTCAGCGCTATAACCATCTGCTGGAATATCAGGATAAGGGCGGCTGGAAGGATTATTTTTTTCCCCGACATTGGTCCACCACTGCGCTCCGTACTGTCCTTGTTTTGCCCCAGTGGCCGGAGTGACAGAGAACCTCACCCATCCTTCCGGAAGAATTCGTTCGCCATTCCAAACACCATCGTTATGGAATAACAAGCCAAACCGAGCGAAGTCGCGGGCGGTTGCAAAGGAATACGAAGAACCAACAAACGTGCCTCCGGCATCAGGCTCAAGTACGATACTGCGCATTCCGATTTTATTGAATAATTCTTTGTAGGGAAACTGATAATAATTTTCGTCTCCTACTTTGTCTCTTACAATTCGGGAGATGATGTTTGTGGTGCCGCTGGAGTATTTAAATACTTCACCGGGCTTGGATTCAAGTTTTGATTCGGCCGCATAAACACCCATGTCTTTCTTTTTGAAGAGCATGTTAGTTGCTCCACTGGGAGCACCATAATTTTCCTCCCAATTCAGTCCGCTGCTCATGTGCATTAAGTCTGCAAGGGTGATGTTTTTACGATCATCGGCCTTCCATGCCTCGATGGGTGCCGCTTCTTCCAACTTTAGCTTTCCTTGTTTTACTAAAATTCCAACCATAGCGTTGATGATGCTTTTGGTCATCGACCAAGCAAGGAGTTTTGAGTTCTTATCGAAGCCGGTACCGTATTTTTCTCCAACAAGATTTCCATCGTACAAAACAACGATGGCACGCGTTCTCAGTTGCTTAGCCTTAACCGTATCAGTTTCAACAAATGCATTGGTTATAGCGGTTTGCAATTTTTCTTTGCTGATCTTATTTGAAATGCTATCAGTTAATTTGTCGCCTTGCGGCCACGAGATGGTATCGGGGTTGATCTTGTCAGGCTGATACAAATTCTTTTTCTGGCTGCGCAATTCTTCTTCGCTCACTTCTGCCAGCAGTGTGCAGCCTAGTCCCTTACGGAACACAGCTCTTTTCTTGGCTAAACCGAAAACACTACCCGTAGCAGAGGAATCCTTGTAGTTGACATCGAATGTTCCGAGCCTCAATGAAGGAACACTGTTTATCTCATTGTCGATTACATTTTTTAAATCGCGACCTGCTACAAATACACACGAGCAAACGTCTTTGGCTCCATAGCCGCTGATGATCGGTAAAGCACGCCAGGCATATTGACCTCCATAGACTAATATAATAATGAGTAATGTGAGAAGAGTGCGCTTGAAGATTTTCAAAATAGAATGAATTTGATGAATGTGAAAATTAGTGAAATGAGTAGCAAAGGACAAACGTTATTCTATCAGATAACTGAAATTCAATTCTATTTCCCTTCTCAAAAGTTTTCATAATTTGCCACCCCAAACATCCTAATCATGAAAAATAAAATCCTGCTTATTGTATTTCTCTTCACCTGCTTCACGGCCCGCATCGCGAAAGCGGATGAAGGCATGTGGTTGCTTCACTTACTTGGCGAACAAATATATAATGACATGGTGAAACATGGACTCAAACTGAGTAAAGAACAATTGTATAGCCTCAACAAGGCATCGCTGAAAGACGCGATCATCATTTTTGGCGGAGGATGTACGGGTGAAATTGTCAGTCCCGAAGGATTGATATTCACGAATCATCATTGTGGCTACGATGCTATCGCTTCAGCAAGTTCTTTACAAAACAATTACCTGCGCGATGGATTCTGGGCTAAGAGCAAAGCTGAAGAAATCAAGGCAGAAGGGCTGACCGCGCAATTCCTTATTCGTATCGAAGATGTTACAGCACAAGTTGAAGAAGCAGTAAAAGGATTAAGTGGAGCTGATCGCGCAACTAAGATTCAAGCAATTACTGCGGAAATCGCAAAGAAGGCAACCGAAGGCACAGGCTATGAAGGCCGGATATCATCCATGTTTAAAGGAAATCAGTTTTTGCTTTTTGTATATGAACGCTTCAAAGATATTCGTTTGGTAGGAGCTCCGGCCGAAAGCATCGGCAAGTTTGGTGGAGACACCGACAATTGGGAGTGGCCTCGCCACACGGGCGATTTCAGTGTGTTCCGCGTGTACATGGGCAAAGATGGAAAGCCTGCCGACTATTCAGCCGACAATGTTCCATTAAAACCAAAATACTATTTACCGGTTTCGATCAAGGGAATCAGCGATGGTGACTATGCCATGATTTACGGCTACCCCGGTGGCACTAATCGCTATGAAACTTCTTATGGAGTAAAACTTAAAACGGATATTGAGAATCCTTCAATTGTCGGACTGCGCGATGTTCGACTTAAGCTGATGTTTGAAGAAATGAAGAAGGATCCTGCGGTGCGATTGCAACTCGCGTCTAGCTATGCAGGCATCGCGAATTACTGGAAATTTTTTGATGGCGAAGCTAAACAATTGTTGAAGTATGAGGTGTATGGCCAGAAGAAACAAGCAGAAGAGAAGTTTGTGAGCTGGGCCAAAGGAAAAGCAGATTATGAAAACGTATTTGGTCAGTATGAGAAAGCGTATCAAGATTGGAGGCCTTATGCTAAGCATCGTATATACATGAACGAGGGGATTCTTGGTTCACCCTTGGCTAGCTTTAGCGCATCTATGTTGGCACTGGAAAGAACGCTTTCAAAAAAAGATGCTACACCGGAAGAAATTACGAAAGTGACGCAAAGCCTTACCAACGCACGTAAAAAGTTTTTAGAAAAGGAAAACAAATCTTCTGACCAGAATATTTTGGCGGCAACTTGCCGAATGTTTTATACTGATGTCGATGCGACTCAGTATCCAAAAGGATTTTATGAAAAACTCAAGACTGATTACGGAGATTTGAATGATGAGAATACTTACAAAAAAATGGCTGCTGCAATTTTTGGAGGGACTACAATTTTCAATGATGAGAAATGGAATGAATTGATGACTAAACCTGACCTAAGTGTTTTGCAAGGCGACCCTGCATTTGCTTACGTGAATTCCTTCGTCAAGAATTTCAACGACAATTATGGAGCGATTTCCACTAAGTTTAATTCTATGAACGGAGAGCTTGGTAGAATGTATTTAAAAGGCGTGCGTGAAATGAATCCTGGTGCGAAGATGTATCCCGATGCCAACTTCACCATGCGTGCCAGCTACGGTAATGTAAAATCATATAAGCCACGCGATGCCGTCTTCTACGATTACGTGTGTACGCTCAGTGGCGTGATGCAGAAATACAAAGCAGGCGATTATGAATTTGATTTGCCAGCCAATGTGATTCAAGCGTACAAAGCGAAAAACTTTGGTCGCTACAAAGATGCGCGCCTCAATGATTTAGTGGTAAGCTTCATCACCACCAATGATATCACCGGTGGAAACAGCGGTTCGCCTGTATTGAATGGAAAAGGTGAGCTAATCGGTCTTGCTTTTGACGGGAACTATGAAGCCCTCAGCCACAAGATCGCCTTCGACAAAGATTTGAACCGTACCATTTGCGTAGATGTGCGCTATGTGTTGTGGTGTATTGATGTTCTTGGCGGTGCCAAAAACCTTATCAACGAATTGAGTTTAAAAGAATAAGTTGTTTGGCTAAGATGAGCTCAGGCATTATAATCTTTGGCTAAAGCTTAGGTCAGTCTACGAATAAGGGGTCATTAGTAGACCCCTTATTTATTAACTACCTTTGTTGCTTATACAATACAATAAATGAAATCATTCGATGCCCTGGGTCTTTCCGGGGAACTGGTGGAAGCCATCCGCCAATTGGGTTTTGAAAGTCCGACACCCATACAAGAGAAGGCGATTCCTATTTTGCTTCAAGGCGACACCGACTTAGTCGGCCTTGCGCAAACCGGGACAGGGAAAACAGCGGCCTTTGGTCTGCCGCTAATCGATTTAGTTGATGAAAAAAATAGAGCAACACAAGCATTGATCGTAGCTCCAACTCGCGAGTTGAGTGTGCAGATCACTGGCGATCTTGAGCGATTCATGGCTAAAGTAAAACGCCTGAACATCGTTACGGTTTATGGTGGTGCCAGCATTTCCGACCAGATCAGAAAAATCAGACAAGGCGCACAGATCATCGTTGCTACTCCTGGTCGATTGATCGATTTGCTCGACAGAAAAGTAGTAGACCTTACACATATTCAATATGTGGTTCTTGATGAAGCCGATGAAATGTTGAACATGGGCTTTAAGGAAGATATTGATAGCATCCTATCTACCACGCCTAAGAATAAAAAAGTGTGGCTCTTCTCAGCAACGATGCCACGCGAAGTGCGCGAGATTGCGAGCAACTATATGAGCAACCCGAAGGAGCTTACTATGGAAGGCCGCTCATCGGGCAATGAAAATATTGATCATCAATTCGCAGTGGTTGACGAGCGTGACAAGTACTTAGCGCTGAAACGTTTTGTGGATTACACCACAGATATCTTTGGTGTTATTTTTTGCAGAACGAAAATCGACACACAAAAAATTGCAGAGCATTTGATTAAAGATGGCTACAATGCCGATTCACTTCACGGTGACCTCACCCAGGTGCAGCGTGACCGTGTGATGAAAAATTTTAAAGACAAAACGTTGCAAATTCTTGTGGCTACCGATGTGGCAGCTCGTGGTATTGATGTGAACAGCATCACACACGTGATCCACATGAATATGCCTGATGAAATGGAATTCTACACGCACCGAAGCGGGCGAACAGCACGTGCCGGTAAGAAAGGAATTTCACTCGCCATCGTTTCCAAAAGAGAAGTAGGACGCATCAGCCAGATAGAAAAAATGCTGAAGCGTAAGTTTACTAAGATGGCCATCCCAACTGGAGATGAAGTTTGTCAGCAAAAAATCGTTGGCTTAGTGAAGAAGGTTCGTGAAGTGGAAGTGAATGAAGAGGAAATCGACTCATTCTTGCCTGAAGTTTATCACGAATTGAAAGACTTGAGCAAGGAAGATATCATCAAGCGTTTTGCATCTATTGAGTTTAATCGCTTTTTGGAATACTACCGTGATGCACGCGACTTGAATAAATCTGAGAAGAGAACTTACGTTGATGACGGTGGTAGCAGAGGTGATGGCGGTGGCGGTTACTCCACTGGCGATCGCATCTTCATCAACATCGGTAAGATGGATGGCCTTGAAACCGGAACATTGCTTGCGATGATTTGTGATTACGGAGATATACGCAAAGATAAGATTGGCAAAATCGATTTGAAGGGAGCTTACTCTTTCTTTGAAGTAGAAAAAGCGTTTACTGATCAAATCATGAAAGGCTTTGAAGGTGTGGAAGTACGCGGCCGTAAAGTGAGATTAGAGATGACTTCGGGTGCCAGACGCGAAAGAGGTTCTGACGAAAGAAGTGGAGGAGGAGATGGCGGAGGCAGGAAAAGAAGTTTCTCTGGTAAAAAGCGCGAAGATTCTTGGGGCGCAAAGAAGAGAACGAAGAGATATTGAGTTAGTGTCAGTCAGCAAAGCTGGCTGAGCTCATTATTAAATTATTTCTGAATATTAAATGACTACGGCCTTAGGTTGTAGTCATTTTTATTAGAATTGATGTGAGCTTTCTTAAAGAGTCATTTGGTTAGAATTATTGGCACAGGCTTTGTAAATTTGACATCATGCGCAAAGCGACTTTCATTCCTTTCGAGAAAAAAAAAGACGACCAGGTAGCGTTTGAAGCATCTCTAACGAAACAACAACGCATAGATCGGATGTTTGAATTGATTGATGCTTGCATTCATTTGCAAAAAAAATATATTTTCATTCCTCCCAAAAATTCAATCACCCTAAAAAGGATAAAAGTTGGTTGAGAATTATCGGAAAGATCTGGACATTCTTTGTTCACTGCTTAATAAGAATCAAGTTGAATACATGATTGTTGGTGGATTGGCTGTAAACTACCATGGTTTTCAAAGAGCAACCGGTGACATTGATATTTGGTATAACCCTACGGAAAAGAATTACGATCTGCTTTTGAAATCTATTCGCGATTTTGGTTTTGAGACAAGTGAAATTGAAAGCCAGAAGTATTATAAAGTTAAAGGAGTGATTAATCTTCCATTAGAGAGATTTACGATTCAATTCCTGTCAATAATTCATGGCAAGTTTTCTTTCGATGATGCTTACAAAGAAGTGGAAAAATTTGAGATCATCGAGCATTCAGGAAACGTTATGAGTTATGATTATCTGATAAGAAATAAGATTATGGCTCGTAGACCCAAAGATTTGGAGGATATAAAACAATTGGAGCTTAGAAATAAGAATTCAAATTGAAATGCCAGTCCACAACCTACCTCAAGATATTTTTTCAAACAAGAAAGAAGCAGAGGATAGCCTCATTTTTCACAACTATTCTGCTAGTGTAGGTTCTTTCAAAGGTAAAAGCATCCTTCATAAAAATGCCATTAGTCTGGTGATCAGTGGCGAGAAGACCATGCACTTCGCCAACACCACTGTAAACATCAAAGACAACGAATTTCATTTTCTATCTGCAGGTAACTGCCTGGCGTCTGTAACATTGTCGAAGAAGGATGTATTCAGAAGTATTTTGGTTTTCTTCGACAATAAAGTGCTCACAGAATTCTATTTGAAGCATTCCAGGACAATCGATCGATTAAAAAAGATAAGGAAAATAGAAAGCGAAGGCTACGTCTCGTTTCCAAAAGATAAATTCATTTACAATTACATCGATTCGTTGATCCTTCTTTTTCAATCCGATTCAAAAATTTCGATGGAGATGAAGATGTTGAAGTTTGAAGAGCTGATGTTGTATTTGCTAGAGAAGCATCCCTATAAAGTCTTATCATTCCAATCTTCGCAAGGCAAAGACTTTGATGATCTTGAAATCAGAAAAGCAGTAGAAGCAAACGTTACCAATCCCATTAGCTTGGAGGAGCTTGCTTTCTTGTGCAACATCAGTTTATCTACTTTTAAAAGAAGGTTTCAGAAAATCTATGGCTCCGCGCCAAGCAAATGGATGTTGCAACGAAAGATGGAGATTGCTCGTGATTTGCTGCAGCATTACAATGAAAAGCCAAGTGAAGTTTATCGTAAGATTGGCTATGAGAATCATTCTAGCTTCGCCCAATCATTTAAGCAGATGTATGGAGTCTCGCCTAAAGAATTCCAACTACAGCGAATGACCGTTTAGCAATAGGTTTTGAACTATTAGCTTTCATTTCTAAGCCTAGGTTTGCATCATTAAAACTAAATGGTATGCAAACAACAACGGAACAAAACAAAGCTGCAGTACTTCGCTTCAACAAAGAATTCCTCGAGCAGGGGAATGTGAATGCTTTCAATGAATTGATCTCAGATGACGTTGTCAATCACTCAGCTCCTCTGGGTTCTCCAAGTGGACCCGAGAGTATGCGTTATTTTCTCCAGAACATTTTACGCAAAGGTTTCCCGGATATGAAAGTAGAAATCTTTGATCAGGTAGCCGAAGGAGATAAGGTGACTACTCGTAAAGCAATTCACGCTACTCACCTTGGTGAATTCATGGGTATCGTGGCTTCCAATAAGAAAGTAACAATTCATGTGATCGATATCATTCGCTTGCGCGATGGAAAATGTGTCGAGCACTGGGGAGTAAGTAATCTGGGTGAAATCATTACACAGATTTCTTCTAATTGATTTTTAATAGTCCCAGTTCAAACTGGGACTATTTATTGCCTGTCGGAATACATAGTGATTTCAACGCGCCTGTTTTTTAGACGCGCTTCTTCAGAACTATTATCGTTGAGAGGTTCTGACATTCCTTTTCCTTCTGCAATAACTCTTTGCGGAGCAATGCCGGTCTTCACTAAGTATCGTTTTGTTTCCTCTGCTCTTTTCAACGAAAGATGAAGATTGTATTTCTCTGCACCTCTGTTATCTGTGTGTCCTGTGATTCGTAGCTTCAGATTTTCATTTTCGGATAGCGTTGCACTCAACTCGTTGAGGAATTTTTCGGTTTCATCATCCAAGTCGATACTGTTGTATTCAAAATGAAAATGCAACGTAATCTTTTCGATGACCAATGGCTCGTGTTTAATCTTCCCAGCCCTTGCTTCTGTGGTAATGGAATCATTTTTTACAATAGTTACCGATTCGATCGTATCCTTGACCAACCCGATTTTAGGCTCAGCTTTATTTGATTTAGAAATCAAATCTTTCTTCGCAGATGCAAGAGTAGGGGCGGGCTTTACGGCTGATGTTTTTTTTACGTCAATAACTTTTTTGGGTGGCGTTGTTTTCTTGGCTTGCTTAGTCTTTGCTCTTTTGTTTTTGGGATGAACCGGGGCGCGGTACTCCAATCCAATTTCAAATGCTCCGGTATTTCCATAATTCTTGACAATAACAGGGAAATCATAGCTCACACCAAATGAAAATTTTTCATTATGAAATTGAAGACCAATGATTCCGGACCGGCCAATCACATAGCGAGTAATGAGATCAATTTTATCCGTTAAGGTTCTGGACGAAGGATTTAGATCATACTGCCATCGAGCACCAAAATTGACCAAGCCTTTCCCCGATCCATAAGTGAGCAAGACATCAGCATAAGTGTTTAGCTGAGACTGTTTGTTCAATAGAAAAGCTCCGTGTGTTACGAAGGTTGAATTAAGTTGAGAGTTATCACCTGTAAAAGAGTTATTAGGTTTGTTAAAATCGAAGAGCGCTCCGTCCAGTTGATTGATCAGACTTCCTCGTCTGTCGGTTTTGTTCCATAGTAATCCCATGCTAAAAGTGTAGTAGTTCACTTTTAAATTTCCATTGTTCTCTCCATTAAATGTGCTGGGATCAAATCCTCTACCTTCTATGTATTGTGATCCGGTAAACAATCCATCATAGTCAATGCGCAGTGATCGCATTAGACCGCGGAAGCCAATCGAAAGACTTTCATATTTTCCTGTCGAAATGTTTAACGCATAACTAAGCGATGCTTCTTTTGTATTGAAGATTCCTCCCGAGCGGTCGTCCAAAAAAGAAATACCCAGTCCTGCCCAGGGAGTTCCTGTGCTTCTTCTTAGAAATGGATAGACCACTGAAAAATAATTGCTGTTGATTTGAAAGTCGCCACCGGTTTTTTGATTTCTATAATCGAAATTAACAGTAGCATATTTCGTTAGGCCCAACCAACCTGGGTTCACTCGCGTAGCTGTAAAATTATATTGACTGAACTGAAAATACTGCGCCAACACGAAGTGTTGCACTCCTGATAATAATATGATTATGAAATATCTTTTCATTATCTAACCAGCAGGAATGCTCCGGATTTTTTTCCGTTGAGCGTTAGCGTTTCTCCCAAATTGTTGTGTCCTTCTACTTTCCAGAAATAAGTACCTGATGGTTGTGCTTGGCCATTGGATGATCCGCTCCAACCTTGATATGTCGCTGTGGATACGTCCTTTGTGTCGAACACAATGTTGCCTTCGCGATTATAAATGGTAAATCTAAAATTGGAAGCGGTACCCAATCCAAAAATTTTCAGTTCATCGTTTTTCCCATCTCCATTGGGTGTGAATAGGGTAGGGATGAAGCCGGCTTCCATTATCTCAACTACTACTTTGCCTGATTGAGTGCAGCCAAGAGAATCTTTTGCAACTACAGTATACTCGGTTGTACCGGTTGGGCTTGCCGTAGGCGAAGCGCTTGTAGCATTGTCTAATGAAGAAGCAGGCGACCAACTATAACTGCTTCCACCACTGGCACCAAGTTGAACACTGCTGCCTTTGAGAATTTGATATTGACTGTTTTCTAATTGGAGGTTTGGTTTACTGATCATTAATTTGAATGTCTTCTTCAATTGACATCCCTGCTCATTGTTTCCGAGAGCATTGAATACGATTGGGTTTTGAAGTATAGTGGTCAATTGATTTCCATTGGAAACTGTGGAGTTGAGATTATTTTTCCAGGTAACATTTTTCCATTCGCTGTCAACGGTCAATACATTTTGTGAGCCTTCGCAGTTCCAAATATTCTTAGCGATTTTAACGGTATCGGTACTTGATGCTTTGATGTTGAATAGTCTGATGCTTGAGCAAGAAGGATTGCTTGCCGGATTGAAAGAGAAAACTGTATCAGCTTCTGACTTTTTATAAATTAAACTATCGTGTATTCCTAAAAAACCTTTGCTAAACGAAAACCACATAGCTTTTGGTGCTGCGGGCTTAAGTATGGCTAACGTGTCGGAGTTGCACAGAGTAATATCTTGTGTTGAGAGATTGGAACAAGTCGAACATTTTCCCTGGAAACTTTTCGTTCGAACAACAAAAGCATTGTCTATCGATTGCACTTCGAAATTGTAATTTCCTGCAATTCGCTGTGTAGAATAATTAGCTGTTCCCAAATTTCCATGTGATACTAATAGCCTTTGCTTGTTGGATTTATCAAAGTCTGAAGAAATTATTTCAAGGTTACTAAATACGCTGAGATCGTAACTGATTGCAGTGCTATCGGTGTGATCATCTAGTGATTTTTTCCAGTAAAAAAATGTACGGTTAAATATTTGAATACCTATTGGGCTCGCAATTAGTGACGGGCCAAGGTTTGATGAATTGATGGTATTGTTAAAAAATACAATAGAATCACTTCTTAACTGAACAAGATCCAAATCTCCATCGCGATCGTAATCTCCATAATCCTGAACCTTAACATTTTCAGCCGGCATCGACACCGAGTCGCCAGCAAATGTTTTAATCCAACTCACCCGATTCGAGTTGTTCTTTCCCAGAAAACCAATGTCAGCCTTTCCGTCAGAAGTAAAATCGGCAATTCGCATTGATACAGAATCCATTCCATTGATTGATCTGATCGAAGCAAAGTTGGGGGAATTGTTCTTGAAGGTCTGAATGACTTGAGAGCCGGTGGAATTTTTTCCAGCTATGGCTAAATCAAATAATCCATCATGATCGAGATCACCCGACTCTAAAGTCCCATTGATATTGGATATTTGAACTTTCTTTAGAATTTTGAAGCGGTCTTTCAACAGCAGGGCAGCAGTAGTGTTCTGATTGCTCGAATTCAGTCCACTAAAAACAATATCATGAAATCCATTGTTGTCAAAGTCGAATGACTTAATGGAAGTAGCTTTAATAGCGGTGTCCATTCGCAAATGGAATTGCCCTGCTCGTTGTTCGTACAAGTATAAACTGCTTGCGTCAGATGCAATCAAATCTTTGTTGCCGTCATTGTTTAAATCGGCAAAAGCCATTTCAGTGAATGACTGATTTAAAATTTTGGTTGAGGATTTTTGGAAGTTGAAACTTCCATTGTTTATGAAGACTTCGGTTCCAACTGTTCCGGAAGAACTCTTTCCTGAGATTACAATGTCTATTTTATTATCGCCATTGAAGTCTGTCAGAAAAAAAATACCTGATTGATACCCTGAAGAAACTGTTTGAATTAAGCTAAATGAATTGCCCCCTGAGTTTTTCAGGAAAGAAAACTTGACTTCACCTTGAGTGGTGTTTGTAATCATCACATCCAGCAGACTATCATTGTCAGCATCTACCCATTGAATTTTAGAGCTATTCAATGCAAAGGGTGTAGCTAACCGAAATTTCTTTTTAAAATTTTGGCCAAAAGAAATAGCGACAACCAATGTCAAAGCAATTGTGAATACCTTTTTCATACGAAGAGGTTTCGTGGTTATTTCTTGATTTTGAATGTAAGTGGAATCGAAAGCCTGGTAGCAATCGGCTTGTGGTTGATCGTGGCTGGCTTCCATAAAGGCATAGCCATAATCACGCGTTCACACTCTTTATCGAAAGCCGCACCTAGCGAGTTTTCAATTTTAATCTGGGCTGGCTTTCCTTCTTCGGTGATAACAAAAGAGACGGTAACAATTCCTGCGATAGAATCACGCACGGCCTCGATTGGATATTTAAGTTGTTGATCAAAGTATTCATACAAGGAAGAATACCCAGCTATTGGTTCTGCTTCTGTAAATTGAGAAGGAGTTATTTTCTTTTGCTCCACCGGTGGTGGCTGTTGTTCGTTTTTAATTTCAGTCTTTGGTTGCACAACCAAAGTGGTCTTCTCCTGAATTTCAGTTTTAGGTTTTACCTGAATGACTTCTTGTTTTTTTGAATGCACAGAACTATCAGACACCGAAGTGCTGGCTTGCTGAGAATTACGTTCATTCGTTTTCTTTGATTCTGGTAATAGGAAATACAATGCTGTTAAAATGACAAGGACAGCCGACACTGAATATCCAACGAAGTAATTCCATTTTATCCCCGAACTGACCGGGCCTGTGACTTTGTATGCTTCAAGCAGTTTGTCAAAGTGCATGTGACTGCGGATTTCTTCGTCAGTAAGTTCTGGCTTCTTCATTATCTTAATGTTGATATTTTGATTCATAACAGTTTGAGAAATATCTTTTTCATCTTATCAAGAATGCGATAAGTGCGCACCTTGGCGTAGACTTCAGATATGTTAAGTATTTCGGCCACCATTTTAAAAGGCATTTCTTCAAAAAACCTGAGCTCGATGATTTGCAGTTCATCGGGCTTGAGTTGTTCCAGCACTAGGTGGAGTTTTTTTTCGAGTTGACTTTGCGGGTCTTCTGGGAACATCTCTTCAAACAGGTGATGGAATGGAGTATCCTCTACGTACACTACTTTCGATCTTTTGGTTTTCCGGAAGTAATCAGTGCATTCGTTAATCGCAATTCGGTATAACCAGGATGAAAACGGTAGCCCTCTTGATTTGAATTGATGCAGTCGCTGCATCGCTTTTAGAAAAACTTGTGACGTGAGGTCTGAAGCAGTATCCCTATTTTCCACCCGATGGTAAACGAAGAGAAATATTCTCTTAAAATACTTTTCATACAAGCTCCTAAAGTGAGAGGCATCTTGTTTAGCTGCCTCGATGATTTTTTCTTCCTCCTGGCTATGGTTTACTTCCCCTATGGTCGATAGTGGTTTCAATGGATGGTTTAGGGTTATTGGTGTCGGGAGAATACTTTTTAGCTTAAAATTACACTCAGAACGCCCCAGAGGGTCAAAAGATACAATTGCTCTTAATAATTCCTAGCTCGGAAGGCTATTGATCATCTTTCACTAGCCTGATCATGTTACCCTTAAAGGGGTTTTTTACCTTTTTTTAATCAGAAAGAAAGTAATAAAATTGTAAACAGGATACTTTTCTAATTACCGCTTGCAATGAAGGAATCTACGGGAGTCTCTAAAATGTTTCGAGTCCTCAAAAAGAACCTCCGCGTACTCCGTTCGGGCACAATTGACTCCATTAAGAAGATTGAAGCAACGGCAAAAAAATCGGGCGATGATCCTGTAGTTAAACTGAGCAAACAAGAGCGAAAGAATCTCCAGGCAAGAATTACCGAAATCAATACTCTTGCCGATAGCCTTCAGAAAGATTTAATAGCCGAAGTAAAAGGCAATACCTCTAAACTCAAGGCTGAAATCGAAAACCTTAATCGGCTTAAAGATGCAGCCGACTCCAATAGTTATTTATTAGAATACAAGAAGAAAGATTTGCTATTGAAAACGCAAGAGATCGAAAATGCCTATGATGAGATATCTGCAAAGAATAAGGAACTCCTTGCGCAACGCCATCAAATCGATCGACAGGCGGAAGAGTTGAGAATTGCCAACGAAGAATTAGAAAGGAAAACAGAGTCACTGCTCGATCAATCAGACTACCTGCATGAAACCAATCAGACCATCGAAAACATGGTGAGTAAATTAGAATTGCAGAATGAGGAAATCCTCAGTAAGAATGACGAGCTGCTCAACCTTAATGTTGAAAAGAACAACCTGATTGGGATTGTGGCTCATGATTTGAAAAGTCCGCTCAATCAAATCAAAGGCCTGCTATCATTGGTGAAAATGACAGCCAAACTAGATGATGAAACAGCCAAGTACATTGGAATGATGGAGCAAAGTGCCGTGCGCCTTAATGAGATGATTGCAAAAATATTGGATGTGGAGGCGATCGAGTCCAAAAAGATGAATTTGAAGATCGAAAGCATTAACGTCACAGAAATCCTAAACAACGTAGCCGAGCGATACCTCAACGATGCAGTAAAGAAAAACATAATTATCATCAGAAATATTCCTGATGGTATTATGGCGCAAGCCGACAAAAATTATGCAGAGCAAGTATTAGAAAATTTGGTTTCTAACGCGATCAAATTTTCTCCTTATGAACGAAGTGTGTTCATTAATTTGACCGCTGAAGATGGTAAAGTCATTTGCGAAATCAAGGACCAAGGTCCGGGGTTGAGTGAGGAGGATAAGAAAAAGCTTTTTGGGAAATATCAGAAGCTGAGCGCTAAGCCAACGGGTAATGAAATATCTACAGGTCTCGGACTATCTATCGTGAAGAAATTTGTGGAGGCGATGAATGGGGAGATATGGTGCGAGAGTGAATTAGGAAATGGAGCAAGCTTCTTTGTAAAGTTTTTGACTACGTAAAAGTCATTAAACCGTAAATCGTAATTCGTAAATCTAAAATTCTAAATGAACTACGATTACATTATTGTCGGTGCTGGTTCCGCAGGATGTGTTCTCGCGAATCGTCTCTCTGAAGATTCGTCAAAAACAGTTTTGCTTATTGAAGCGGGCGGCAAAGACAGTAAACCTGAAATTCATATTCCACAAGCGTACTTGAAACTTCATCATAGCAGTGCCGATTGGAATTGCTATTGGACAGAGCCGCAGCCGCATCTAGATAACCGAAGAATATATCAGCCGCGTGGAAAAGTTTTGGGTGGATGCAGTTCTACCAATGCTATGGCTTACATCCGCGGGCAGCGTGAAGATTTTGAGCATTGGAAAGCATTGGGTAATGAAGGCTGGGGGTTTGATGACGTGCTTCCATATTTTAAAAAATCTGAACACAACGAACAGTTTGAAAATCAATTTCATTCGAAAGACGGGTTGATGAATGTGACGCAAGCGTATTGGTATCATACCAAAATGGGTGAAGCTTTCATTCAAGCCTGTGCTGAAAAGGGAATTCCTCTCAATAATGATGTGAATGGTGAGAAGCAAGAAGGTGCAGGCTGGTTTCAATACACCATGAAGAATGGCAAACGGTTCAGTGCTGCACGCGCTTTTTTGTTGCCGGCAATGAATCGCACTAACCTCCAGGTGATCACCAAGGCAATGGTGAAGCGAGTAGTAATTGAGGGAGACCGTGCAAGTGGAGTTGAGTTCATGACTGGCAGGAGCAGCACAATGGTGGCAAGAGCCAAGAAAGAAATTATTTTAAGTGCAGGAGCTTTTGAATCGCCCAAGTTATTGATGCTTTCGGGAGTGGGAGCTAAAGAAGATTTGAAGAAGCACAACATCGAATCTAAAATTGATTTGAAGGGTGTTGGAAAAAATCTGCAAGATCACTTAATGTACCCCATCAGCAGTAAATCAAATATCAAGTCCAACAACTACTATCTTCCTTGGTATCGGCAATTGATTGAGCTTGGAAATTATTTATTAACTAAAAGCGGACCAATGTCGATTGGTCCTTTGGAAGCCGTTGCGTTTTTAAAATCATCTCCTGATAAGTCAAGACCTGATATTCAATTCCAGTTCACTCCAACAAATGCAGGTGATGAGAAAAGTGCTAACATGTATGACATCAATAGTTTTCCTTTGACCAGCGGCTATACTATTTTGCCTACACAAGTTAGGCCCGAAAGCAGGGGAGAAGTCTTATTGAAATCAAATGATCCTAATACCCCACCCATCATCAATCCAAATTACTTCGCTCATGAAGAAGATAAAAAAGTGATGGTAACGGGAGGGAAGAAGGCTCTTGAAGTTTTGGAAGCTCATGCATTTGATTCAATTCGGATATCAAATCACTTTCCCGCCAAACTTGCGTCTGATGATGCATGGCTCAATCATATTCGCCAAACAGCAGAGTGTGTTTATCACCCGGTAGGTACTTGCAAAATGGGTAATGATGAAATGGCAGTAGTTGAAGCTGAACTAAAAGTGAAAGGCACATCTAACCTTAGAGTTGTTGACGCTTCTGTAATGCCAACCCTCACCAGCGGAAACACTAATGCGCCTGTGATCATGATTGCCGAGAAGGCAAGCGAGATGATTTTAATGAATTAGTAATTCTGTGTCAAAATCTCTTCAATCTTAAATTCTTCATTTGCAACGCAAGTTTGCGGGGAAAACCGGGTTGTTAATTAATTATTATCAGCCGTAGGGGTAAAAGACTTTAAAGTTGTCATAACCTCAGAACGATAAAACCGTAAACTTGCTCTGATTTTCAAACTTAAGGTCGTGAATTTATCAGATCAGGAGATGCTTTTATCGCTTCAAACAGGCAATCAAAATGCTTTTGAGATGATATTTAGAACTTTCTACCAGCCGTTGTGCCGATATGCTTATTCCTTTTTGAACGACAAAGAGGAAGCAGAAGAGGTTGTACAGTCTACCTTTATACAAGTGTGGGAGAAAAGATCTTCTCTTGAAATACAAATCTCTTTCCGGCCGTATCTGTACCGCATGGTGCGCAACTCCTGCCTCAATGTACTCAAGCATGAGAAAGTAAAGCAGCAACATGTTTCGCATGAGATGGCAGTTGGTGAAACTGTTGGCAATTCGGTTCACGAAACTGTGTCGTCTAACGAACTGGAACTGAAGATCAGTGAAGTTATGATGCAGTTACCTGAACAATGCCGGATTGTATTTCAGTTGAGTCGCTTTGAAGATCTGAAATATGCTGAGATAGCAGAACAACTTCAGATATCGGTGAAGACCGTGGAGAACCAGATTGGAAAAGCGCTGAAGATCATGCGCGAGAACCTGAAGGAGTATCTGCCTTTGCTGTTTTTATTTTTAGACGCTAACCGCTGGATATGACAGAGTTCGATTCCATAGATGATTTGATTGGTAAAGTGCTGTCGGATGAAGCAACTCCTGTAGAACGTGATCAACTAAATCATTGGCTTCAACAAAGTGAAGTTAACGCACATTACTTCGACCAGCTTAAAATAGTATTTGAGAAGGCTAAAGCTTGGCGTGTGAAATTGAAATTTGATGAAGATGAGGCATGGCAAAAAGTGAAGTTCAGGATACAGCACAAGAAGCAGGTTTTTTTAACCGCCCCTCTCTTGCGCATTGCCGCTGGGCTAACACTAATTGCTGCCGTCAGCTATTTTGTTTACCAATCAATTAAGCCGATGGCGCAAACACTGGCCATCAAAACCGAACGTGAAATAAAACAGGATACTCTACCTGACGGAAGTGTTGCAGTAGTAAATAAAAACAGCCGGTTGAATTATGAGTTTAATCCCCAGTCAAAAGCAAGGAAAGTGAAGCTTGCGGGTGAAGCTTACTTTGAAGTGAAGCACGAAGAAACCAAACCTTTTGTGATTGAGACTGCGGACGAAGTACTAATTGAAGATATAGGAACAGCCTTTAACGTAAAAGCTTACCCTGACTCCGATACCATTGTGGTAACAGTGGAGAGTGGCGAAGTGCAATTCTATACTTTGAAAAATCCCGGACTACGGTTGAAGGCAGGTGAAGCCGGTGTTTACAGCAAATCACTAAAAGAATTTTCAAGACTGGTTAAGGCAGATACGAATGTACTTGCTTACAAAACAAAAATCTTCAGTTTTAAGGACACTGATCTCAAGAAGGCCGTGGAGATGATCAACGAAATCTATGACTCTAAAATAGTGTTAGGCAACACAGCTATTGGTAACTGCAGACTTACAGTGAATTTCAATAACGATAAGGTAGAGGATATTGCAGAGATCATAGCCGAAACACTCGGGTTGAAAGTGGAGAAGAAGGACAATAATCTTATTTTGAACGGAACCGGATGCGCAAAATAGATTTCATGAGAACACTTTTGATCTTCGCACTTCTAGGGGGCCTGGTAGTTGCAAATGCGCAGCCCGTTATTCCCATTCTTGAAAGAAAAATATCTATTGATTTGAATGAAGAAAAACTACCAGCCGCTTTGGAACGCATTGGTAGGCAAGCAGGATTTTCGTTTTCATATAACTCTGCAATTGTTTCGTCATCACAACTGGTTTCAGTTAAAGTGTCAGGCAAAACGGTAAGACAGGTTCTCGATGAAATCTTTAAAGGATCGATGCAGTACAAAGAGAAAGCAAAGCACTTGATTCTGTTCCAGGCACCAGTACAATCGAAAGTCAGCAGGACAACAGTGATTGTGATTAGTGGGTACATTGAAGATGCAAAGTCGGGCGATAAGGTGCCTGAGGTTAGTCTTTTCGAAAAGGAAACATTGACCTCATCTGTCAGTAACAAATTCGGATTTTACGAAATCAAATTAGATGATCCCAAAGGTAAGCTGGAGCTAAATATCAGGAAGAAGAATTACAGCGACACCGTCATCGTTATTTCAACGCGAGGAAGTACAAGTCTCAATATATCGATCAAACCCATTGTCAAAGATAGCCTAATCATTAGAGCAAAAATTGCTGAGAGATTGGTTGAAGAATCGAAAAAGGAGTTTGATTTACCATTTGAATCAGAAGCTAATATTCAGAATATTCATGATACGCTCTACCGGCAGGCACAAGTTTCGTTCCTCCCGTTTCTCAGTACTAATGGAAAATTGAGCGGCAACGTGATCAATAATTATTCTTTTAACGTGCTTGGCGGCTACTCTATGGGTGTAAGGCAAATTGAAATTGGTGGATTTATAAACATCGACAGGGGAGATGTAAGTTGGATGCAGCTTGCCGGTTTTGGTAATATAGTAGGAGGCGATGTTTATGGTTTGCAGGGAGCTGGTTTTTTTAACCTGAATGGTGGAGAAACAAAAGCAGTGCAAATGGCTGGGTTTAGCAACGTCAATTATGGAGAGACGCGTGGAGTACAACTGGCTGGTTTTGCCAATGTGAATCTTAGTTCAACGCATGGAGTGCAACTGGCGGGTTTTTGTAATTTATCAAATGGACCGGGTGTTGGAGTGCAGGTAGCTGGCTTTGGCAATGTACAACGGGGTGAATATCGGGGCTCACAGTTTGCCGGTTTTGCCAATCTGAACACTAAAGAAATTCACGGGGTGCAAGTGGCAGGCTTTGCTAACATTGCGACTGGCAAAGTGGGAGGTTCGCAAGTTGCAGGGTTCTTCAATTATGGTAAACAGATCAGAGGTACTCAATTGGGGGTTGTTAATGTTGCCGACACCCTTGGAGGCGTGCCCATTGGTTTGGTCAGCTATGTGAAGCGCGGCTACCATAAACTTGAGCTTTCAGCCGATGAAGTGTTTTATACGAACCTGGCTTTCAGAACGGGTGTGAAAGACTTTTACAATATTTTCCTTGCGGGGATCAAACCCGACCCGGCACCTGACAATGCCAACGTTTGGACTTTTGGTTATGGCTTAGGCACTGATCGAAAGATCACGAAGCGCCTTCACTTTAATATTGACGTAACCTCACAGCAAATCAATAAAGGAAGTTTTACGAACGCCACGAACTTACTTAATAAAATTAATGCTGGTCTTGACTTTCAAATCAGTAAAAAGTTTTCGGTTTATGCAGGCGCCACACTCAACGGCTATCTCACCAAAAAATATTTTACCGATTACCCAACGCTTTTCACGAATGGTCAGCCTTCAATATTTTATGATCACTCCATTGGTGATGATCACAACCTGAAGATGTGGTTCGGTTGGAAAGCAGGTCTCCGTTTCTTTTAAAAAAAAATATCTATTGGAATAGGGGGTAAGATCAATTTGGTTGTCATAAGTACAATCAACACATAACCCAAATGAAATTACTTTTTAAGACCCTCGTATTTCTTTTTCTGTTTGGCAGCGCTGAGGTAAATGCTCAAACACTTACACAAACCGTGCGCGGAACTATTACCGATAAAATTTCAAAGACACCACTTCCGGGTGCAACGGTAATCGTACAAGACGTAGATCCTGTGATTGGTGTAATGGCTGACAACGAAGGCAATTTTAAACTTAACCAAGTTCCTGTCGGGAATCGAGCTATTAAAATATCTTTTATCGGCTATAAGGATGTGATCATTCCGCATGTGATCGTGAATTCGGGCAAGGAAACGGTACTAACCATTCCAATGGATGAAGACATTGTTATGATGCAAGAAGTAGTAGTAAGGCCGGAGCTGGAGAAAAACAAGCCACTCAACGATATGGCCACGGTAAGTGCACGTACATTCTCTGTAGAAGAAACACGAAAGTTCGCGGCAGCCGTTAATGATCCCTTACGAATGGTTACTTCTTTTGCCGGAGTTGTGGGTGCCGGAGATATGAATAATGCAATTTCTATTCGTGGTAATTCGCCTTATGGATTATTGTGGAGAATGGAAGGCGTGGATATTCCCAACCCCAATCATTTCGCCAATGTAGGTACATCAGGTGGAGGAATTTCCATTCTGAGTTCGCAAGTGCTCACGAATTCAGATTTCATGACGGGAGCTTTTCCAGCCGAGTACGGAAATGCATTGGCGGGCGTGTTTGATGTAAATCTTCGCAAAGGAAATAATGAGAAGAGAGAATACACAGTACAAGCGAGTATGTTAGGCACGGATGTGGCAGTTGAAGGGCCGTTCTCTAAAAACTACAAAGGATCTTACTTGGTCAATTATCGATACTCCACGTTGTCAATCTTGGATAATGTTGGTGTGAAGGTGACCGATGGAATTACGAACTATCAGGATTTGTCGTACAATTTTTATTTTCCTTCGAAGAAGGTGGGAAACTTCTCTTTGTTTGGTTTTGGTGGCTTGAGCGATCAGAAAGTCAATGCAAAGAAAGATTCTTCGCAGTGGAAAAGTGAAGCCGACCGTTTCAACTCGATTTATCATTCCAATACTGGCGCAGCAGGTTTAAAGCATGCCATCACGATCAATCCGAAAACCTACGTGCAATCTTCTTTTCTGGTATCGGGAAACGATAATGGCGATGATGAGAAAAGACTCGATAAAAATTACGCGCCACAGTTTAACTACATGCAGAAATACATCAATACCAAAATCACAATCAGTTCGGTATTGAATCACAAATTCAATGCTCAGCATAGCTTGAGATCGGGAGTTTACTTTAACCGATACTATTTTTCGCTACAACAGAAGGGATTGAAAGAAGAGACCAATGTAGTAGAGGAGCATTTAAATACTTCCGGCTCTGTAGCTACTATACAATTGTTCAGCCAGTGGAATTACCGTGCTACAGAACAATTGACTTTCAATGCAGGCGTTCACTATCTTCAGTTGATGAGCAACAATACGTCATCGGTTGAACCTCGCGCTTCCGTGAAGTATAGTTTTAATGAGCAGCAATCATTGAGCTTTGGTTATGGTTTACATAGTCAGATGCAGCCCGTAGGCATCTATGAGGCAAAGGTGTTGCAGCCTGATGGTAGTGTAACAAAGCCAAATGCAAGTATCGGCCTTAACAAGGCTCACCATTTTGTGGTTGGCTACGATCATTCCTTCAGCAAATACCTTCGCGTGAAAACGGAAACGTATTATCAGCATCTCTATAATATTGCAGTGAAGAATGATATCGCTAGTCCGGTTTCAACGCTCTCTTCAGTTGAAGGCTACATGACTGATCCACTAGTAAACAAAGGAATTGGACGTAACTATGGTGTGGAGCTCACCGTGGAGCAGTTTTTGCACAACAATCTTTACTTCCTTCTATCGGCCTCTTTGTTTAATTCTGAATATAAAGCGCTGGACAATGTGTGGCGCAGCACTAGGTTTAATGCGGGGCATGCGATGAGTTTCACCGCGGGCAAAGATTTCCAATGGAACAAGAATCGGGTTTTTGGCCTTAACATCCGTACCATCTGGACTGGCGGTTTCCGCGCTACGCCTATTGATGTAGCTAAATCAATGCAGACAAGGGAAACTGAGTACTTTGAGAATCTGATGTTTTCTACGCAGATGGCGGACTACTTCCGCAGCGACTTGCGCGTGAGTTTAAAACGTAACAGAACTAGAACCACAACTACACTTGCCCTCGATTTGATGAACGCCACAAACCACCAAAATATCTGGGGAAGTTATTTTGATCCACAGACGGGAAGTGTAAAAACAGCTTACCAGTTGGGACTTTTACCGGTGATCAGTTATCGAATTGAATTCTAATAAACTGATCACTCGGTGAGTTTGTATTGAGTTCTTAGCACTTTATCATGTATTCAATCAAAAAAATGCTCATTCACTTTTCAAGCTATTCACAGGACTCACATTGGCAGCAGCTATAGTTTGAGAGATGATTGTGAAAAGAGCCATAGCAATGATGGACACGGCAGGAACTAAAATGAAATAGACATTCAATGAGATCCTGTATTCGAACGACTGCAGCCACCAGTTCATGGCGAACCACCCCATGGGACTGAAAAGGCAAATAGCGATGAGTATAGGCTTCAATGAATTCCAGCACAAAAGTCGTGTGATGGCGATTGCAGATCCTCCCATCACTTTGCGAATGCCAATTTCCTTAACGCGCGATTCGATCATGTAAGTAGAAAGTCCCAGAAGCCCCAGGCATGCAATACCAATTGCCAATGAACTAAACACTGTAGTTATTGTCAGAGTGGTTTTTACATCAGCGAATTTGCGGTGGTACGCCTGATCAACGAAATAATAATCAAATGGGTAAGAAGCATTGTGTTTTGTAAATAGTTTTGAAATGGCACTGATACTTTCCTGATCTGGAAGGCGCGATTTTAGCTTTATATGCACCACAGTAAACCAACCTTTACCCCCGAGAATGATCATCGGTCGGACTTTTTGAAACGGGGAGGAAAGTATAAAATCTTTCACGACTCCAACTACGTGCCACTTGATGCCCGAGTCTTCTATGATCTCGTCAATGGGATCTTCAAAGCCCATGATTTTTACAGCGGATTCATTGAGGAGGACGGCTGTTGAATCGGAGGAGAATTTGGCGAGGTTCATGTCGCGGCCGACAATAATTTTCACTCCTGCAGTCTTAGAGATATCTTCATCTATATAAAAGCGATCGAATACGATTCGACTTTGCGGGTCCTTTCCGCGCCAACCCACTCCCCACGTATTGCCCCATACCTCTGTTATAGGCGAGTTGGTCTTTGTAACCGATTCCACTACCCCTGACTGAAGAAGATCAGTTTTGTAAGCAGCATAATTTTTTTCAATGTCGCCCGTCATATAATGATAGATGAGATTGTCTTTAGAATATCCTGCGTCCCTGTTTTGTACGAATCCAATTTGTCGCTGAATCACAACAACAGAGAAAATTAAGGTAACAGCAAAACCAAATTGAAATACAACAAGGAGTTTGCGAAGAAAATCACGGCTTCCAAAGCTGATGGGAGATCCTTTCAAAACCTTTGCTGGATTAAATGAGGATAAGTAAAATGCTGGGTAAGCGCCCGCCAGAATTCCTACAACCACAATGAACGTGAAAGCAGCAACCCAGAAAGTGATATTCTGAAAATCGAGCGAAAGCGACTGCTTGACTAACGCGCTGAACATAGGAAGGCTTAGGTACACAGCAACTATAGAAAGTACCCCTGCGCTGAAGGCAACAAGAATGGATTCACAGATGAATTGCATGATGAGTGAGCCGCGATAAGCTCCCGTCACTTTGCGGATGCCAACTTCTTTTGATCTTTTTTGAGCACGCGCTGTGCTCAGGTTAATGAAGTTGATGCACGCGATGGCAATCAAGCAAATGCCAAGAATGCCCATGATTCTCATAATTTCAATTCTTCCTCCGGCTGCTACTCCATTTTCAAAGCGTGAGTAAAGCCTCATCTTGGTTAATGGATACAGAAATACATCTGTGGTATTTCCGGCCTTCGAATGCTTTTTTGTAATGCCGCTGATTTCGCGATTGAGTGTTTCAACGGAAGCACCCCTCTTCAACTTCACATAGGTGCTTACGGAATTATTGTCCCAATTGGTATCAGCGCCTTCCAGATCTTCCATAAACTTAAATGGAATGAGGTATTCAAAATGAAAGTCCGTATTCGAAGGTAAATCTTTAACTATGCCTGACACTGTCATAGGGAAACTGTAACTCCCCTCACCTATACTAATTGTTTCACCAAATGCTTCTTTGCTCCCGAAAAGTTCTCTGGCGAACGATTCTGTCAGTACGACAGATGCAGGATTATCAAAGACTTTGGTTGGGTCTCCTTTAACAAGCGGGAATGAAAACATAGTGAAGAACTTCGCGTCAGTAAATGCTCCGGAGTTCTTCATGAGTTTGGTCTTGCCGAAAGTAAAAAGATAGGCCGCTTTGTAATCGGCATAACTTACGGCCTCTTCCACAGAAGCGAAGTCTGCGGTCAAAGTGGGCGCCAAAACTCTTGGGGTGCGATCCCAGCATTGAAGCTGCCCGTCAATTGTGTTTCGATTCCATGCTTTGTAAATTCTGTCTTTGTCAGCATGAAACTGATCGTAACTGAATTCTTTTTGGATCCACAGGAAAAGAAGTATCGCTCCGGTGATTCCCATCGCCAAGCCGAAAATGTTAATGGATGAAAATGATTTGCTCCGCATCATCACACGCGTAGCTACTTTGAAGTAATTGCTTATCATGTACAAAGAGTTAAACGAAAAATTAATTTTGTTTCGAATCAATATGCCGGGCCGGAAAAAACGAATGGCATTCCAGAGCATCCTTCGCCCAGCTCTGCTTTCAGTGTATTTTGCTATGTCACGCTTGTAGCGTTGAAGCAAGTCTCCCTCAATTTCTTCAACCAAGTTGGGAGGGCAAAAACTTCGGAGAAATCGAAGGGCCAAATTCTGCAATCGATTCATGCGCGTGATGTTTGCAGTTGCGGAATCATCTTCCATAAATCAAGCCTTGCCTCTTTCATCACACGAATCATAGACATGCCAGCACTAGTGACCGTATAGATTCTTTTCCTTCTTCCACCGCGCTCACCGGTCGCTCCACCGAGTGAAGACTTAATGAAGCCTTTGTCTTGCAGCCGATAGAGGGTGACATGTACCGCACTTAGGTTTACCTCTCTTTTCAAACGACTTTCGATTTCGTCTGTAATGGCTGCACCGTATGCGTCCTCTTGTAGAGCCGCAACCAGCGTCAAAATCAGCTCTTCAAATTCGCCTAAATATTCCTTTGGCATAGTATATCCTTATATTTTGTTAAGTAAATGTAACGAAAAATAGTAATGAGCAAATCATAGCCTCAAAAATTTTATTTACGGCTCTTCCCATTAGCGAACAAGCTGTGCTGACTTGCTGTATGGAAGTTTCTCCATACCCGGTTGATTTCCTGAGAAGTATCTGCTGCTGTTAAACCACAGTGAGGATAAAGATGATCAACTGCTTGTCGCGATTGCTTCGCCAAGGCGTGGCTTGCCTTACTCACATTTGCTAATTCTGTTTTTGGAATTGTTTTTTTCTTAACGCAGCTGTTCCACGACTTACTAACCTCTTTATAAAACTGATTTCGTTGTTTATCAAGTTTAGCTTTGGCTTGCTGCACAGCCCGTATTGAACCGGAAGTTTTGCCGTTCTTCTTTTGAAGAATCATCTCTTCACATAGATCAATAAATCTCACGGCAAGTCCTGATAGATTTATGGCCAGAGTTGTTTCTGCTAATTGCAGAAATGGATATCTGAATATCGGATTGGTAAGCACTGTGTTCTTTGCATCTATCTGAAAGCTTCGGTTTTTAGATACATTTAAATTTAGAACTTCAAAGGAATGGCTTCCAGTTGCAATCATTCCCATACTATTCCATGTCTTATGAACCGTCACCTCATGCTGTTTCATTAGAAATGCACGAACTACCGGTTTACCTTCTTCATCAACTAAAGGCTTTCCACTTTTTTGAATTACACAGTTAGCCGTAAATGCAGTGGCATGAAGTGAACCACTCGCATATTTCCAATTTCCATTCAGTAAATATCCTTCGGGACTTATTTCGGCTGTTCCCGTTGGCGCTCCACTTCCGGCAAAGCAAACGTGGTCTATGCCAAATGCTTCCTTCGCGATGGATGAATCAAGAAATCCAACGAACCATGCGGCACCGGCACAGAGCGTTACTACCCAAGCAGTACTGCCATCGGCCCATGCCAGAGCCTCTTCTGTTTTTAGAATTTCAGGGAAGGATAATTCCAATCCTCCTAATTCTTTAGGCACAAACATTTTCAACCATCGCTGTTTGTAAATCATCTCAAGCTGAGCTGGATGAAGATGCTTCAATGATTCAGCTTCAAGAGCTTTCTCTCGGAGAATGTCTATTACACGCTTGTCTAACCAACAAGAAGGATGATCAATAGCTTTCATTAAGAGCGGTTCTTCGTGCAAGTTTTACCCAATCAACATAACCAACACAGGCAACACCAAAAAGAATTATGGTAAGCACTGCAAACAACGGAAGATCTTTGTAAAATAATAAGGGGACTGCAAAGGCATTGGATACATTCAATAAAATCCAGTTCTCCACTTTTCTTCTTGCTAATAACCAAGTGCCTGCCCAAGCGGTAGAACTTATCCACGCATCCCATACGGGAACAGTGGACGGAGTAAAAGTCACAAGAGCAAAATAAAGCAAGCCCCATCCTCCAAAAACGATCAATGCAGATGTGAGCCATTCTCTCTTATTAGTAAATGAAACGATTACCGGAGCAATATTTCTATTGGAAGTCCAATGCCACCAACCGTACACACTCATTATAATATAGTATAAGTGTAGTACGCACTCGGCATATAGTTGTGCAATAAATAGGCTATAGATCGCCAGAGTAGTTGCCGCAATTCCGGCTGGGTATAATAAGGTGTTGTTTGCCTTAGCGAAGAGAACTTCTGCTACACCCAATATTAAAATCGCCCATTGCAAACCATCGATATGCGAAAGCTGGGTAGTCAGGAAATCTTGCCACTCGTGAATGGACATAAAATAGTTTAAATTATTTGTTGCTCAGGAGGCGGGCTGAAAAACTCTTGTCCCTACGCTGGTATTATCCAGATCAGGTTCTTGGAAATCTTCCAATGGGTATGATCTCAGCTTTGTACTTGAAGACATCTTCAAGTAAGCACCCCATGAGCAAGTGGTAAAGGTAATAAAATAGACTAAACAGAAGAGAGTGTTCCCCTTATAGCGGTTTGAATTGTTCAAATGCTTCTCTGCAATCATTGCAATAATAGATCGATCGGCAAAGTGTTGGGCCGAATGGCGTTTTTAATTCAGTATTCGAATTATTGCATCTCGGACAAATCGCATGCTCTAAAATTTCCAGGTCGTTGAATACATTAGTTGATGGAGGAGGAGCGAAACCGTATTCTTTTAATGCCGCTTTTCCTTTTTCGGTGATGAGATCAGAGGTCCATGCTTTTTTGAAAGTGACATCCACCACAATATTTTTCACCCCTTTACTTTTCAAAAGAGATATCACTTCATCCTTCATGTAATCAATAGCAGGGCAACCCACAAAGGTCGGAGTCATTTCAACTTTTACATGATCGCCTTGTACCTCTACTTCGGTGATTACACCTAAATCAACAAGAGAAAGCACCGGTATTTCAGGATCTTTCACCTCCTCGAGCCATTCATATATTTGATCGGTGGTCATAAATAGATAATGTCAAAGGAGTTAGGAATGATTTGATTGAGGTGATGCTTCATATGTTTTACATAGTCATCGGCTAGCCACTCTAATGAATGCAGGGTTGCTTCATTTTTTCCGGTATCGCAGTTGAGTGAATAATTTGTTGACGGCATTTGGATAAGCACTGCAATAATCCTCTTGTTGAGGAGATGCCAAAAAGTAATTATTTCTTTGCTATCCATTTGAGTGTAGTTGTTGGAAGCAACCCACCGGTCTTGGTCATAAACAATTTTTGGAGGAGAAGATTCATATTGTCCACAAATAAATCTTCTCAAGTTACTTTGAGCAGAGTCGATCAAATGTCCCAGTACTTCTTTCTTGCTCCATTTGTTTGGAAGGGGCTTTGCCGAGAAGTCGGATTCAGGAATGGTACTTATCTTTTTAGAGTATGCTTGAATGATTTCATCAAGTTCTTCGATTGTCTTTTTCATTTGTGCAATTGAGAGGTAAAATTACTGATTTCAGGCAACAGAATTATAGATTGTTTATCATTTGCAATTTGTAATTTGTCACTTGAAATTAGCGTATGCTCCAAGCCAGTATCCACCCTCTTGTCTTTAAATTTTCATTTGCAGCACGCACCTCTCGTGGCCCGATGAACGAAAAGACTTCTTGGTTCATTCGCCTCTGGGATGATAGTAATCCTGATGTCTACGGACTTGGAGAGTGCGGCCCTCTTCCTGGATTAAGTAAAAAACATGGAATTGAATTTGATGCTGTTCTGGCAGAAGAGATCAAAGCCTTTCAGTCGAAAAACTTGTCGCTGCCTGGCGGTGAGAATCATCTGTCAGCGCTAAATGATTTTTTTAAATCGAATAAAATTAGTCGCGAGCATTCATCGATTGTATTTGGATTAGAAACAGCCCTGCTCGATCTAATGAACGGAGGCCAACGCGTTATCTTCAAAAACAAATTCATAGAGCAAACCCCTGTACCTATCAACGCGCTGGTTTGGATGGGTGGACTTGATTTCATGCTACAGCAAGTTGAAATTAAAATCCGCGATGGTTACCGATGTGTGAAATTGAAAGTAGGCGGACTTGACTTTGAAAAGGAGTGTGACGTGTTGCAATACATACGTAGAAAATATTTTAGAGAAAATATTGAGATTAGACTGGATGCGAATGGTGCATTCAGAAAGGAAGACGCATTAGATAAGATCAATTCATTAAAAAGGTTTAATGTTCATTCGATTGAGCAACCGATCAAGCCAGGATTCCCTGAGATGGAAGAGATATGTGCAAAGTCGCCCATACCGATCGCATTTGATGAGGAATTAATCGGTATCAATTCACTTGAGGAGAAAGAAAAGTTACTGACAAAACTGAAACCCAAATACATCATTCTCAAACCGACCATGCATGGCGGACTTTTCGGGAGTGACGAATGGATCAAGCTTGCTGAAAAACAAAACATCGGATGGTGGATAACTTCGGCATTGGAATCCAACATCGGGTTGAATGCAGTGGCGCAGTTTACTTCTCAATACCCATCTCCATTGTATCACGGACTCGGCACCGGCCAGATTTATGAAAATAATTTCCCGTCACCTTTGTTTGCTGATAAAGGATTTCTGCACTATAAATCCAAAGAAAAGTGGGATTTGACCAGCTTGTTTCCGCAAGAAGCAGGAGAGAAGTTGTATATCGACTAGTTGGATAAACTATGGAAAAGAAAAAGAGTAGTTGGAAATCGATTGTAATTGTGACGGTAATTGTAATTGTGACATTGCTGACACTTTATTACATATTCGACTATAGACAATGTTGTTCATGTGACCGATACTTTTCTCCCGCGACATTGGGACAGGCTGGTGATTTTTATGGTGGAATATTAGGAACTATAGTTACTTTTTTTGGTTTGTACTTTATATACCAAACGTACAAGTTACAGAACTCACAACTTGACACAGCTAAAAAGGACTCGGACTTAGAGATTCTAAACAAACTATATTCAGACTTACTTCAAGAGATTAATAGTATTCAATACAGACGGATGACCAAAAATGAAAAGGGGGAGAAGAAAGAAGAACTATTCCAAGGGCTAGATGCGCTTTACAATTTTGATGAAAACCATAGGGAAAGTCCTAATTCAGTTCTGAATCACCTTAATTCAATAATATTCTCTTTCGATCAATTAATAAATATGGCCGACAAAAAAGTGAAGTATAAGTATCAGGAAATGAAAGCAATAATGCTGACAAAGATTTACTTCTTGTACTACTCCAAAATAACTTGGCCAGTATTCCATAGAATTTATAACGACAGAAAGATTTTAAAAATTGACGGCAATCCGGACTATGATTCATTTGTGAAGAATTATAAAAGATTGACAAAACAGACCCAAAAATATCTTCAAGATGGTGGACACATTGGAAAGCCAATAACAGAGGGAATGATTGAACTATTAACTTGATGATTTACGCCAACAGAATCCTTCATCTTTCTGTATGAGACAAAAGATGAATCCAAATCGAAGCATGCTTACTATTCTCGGGTATGGGGCGAACGTGAAAACTCAAGTCTGGTGTTTCATAGCGGCAGGTCCTCTTCAGTATTTCAGGGCAAGTGCTAAAATCAACTTTTAAATCATGATCGCCCTGTAAATAGAATAGATGGGCATATTCATCAATCACTTGATCTCCCTGGCATTTTATTTCAGAGTAAAAAACAACTTGCCCGTTTCTTATTTTCATTAAATCTGTTGGAAGCAGATTTTCATCGAGAATCATCATGGAAGACATCTTTTCAAAATCTTCAATCCATATTCTGTCGCCATAATAGTGTTTGAACATACTGGAAGTGCCAATCAAATAGTTGAAATTATTTCTTTTGTCCATGATGAAAACAACAGGCCAATAGTAGTGATGAGAGCTTCTCATGATGTTCAATAAAGTTCCGAGCGTTAATATTCTCCGGTCTTCATAATTGAAAACCAACATTCGGTAATTAGCCAGGCTATCTTTTTTATTGTAGTAGATGATTTCCCGAACCTCATTCTTCTTGCCAAATCCAACTTTAACAAAACCGGATTCGCCAGGCAATCCGTCAACAGGTTTGAAATCTTTAAAATTAAAAGCGGGATAGTCTCTATAGATCAGCTGTTCAACTTTCGAGAAGTTGAGCACTTTCGCCATTTCATAGGTTTCATGCAGAGAGAATGTCTTGCAGTTTACTTGAGCGCTGGCAGCTCCAAATATGAAATAACAAAATAAGAGGAGTAAAGTGATTCGTATCATTATGTATTGGCTTAACCAAATGGTTATAGTCGGCCAGGCAGCTCGCATGCGTTCATCGACAAGACTAAATTACTGCTTTATGAATTTTATTTGTTGCACCTGGCCATCAGTGCTTATTTGTAGAACATAAAGACCGTTTGCAAGATCACTTATACTGCCCTTAAAGACGTTATCTCCTTGTGCTTCTAATTCAATTGTTCTGTGCTGCCCAACCAAATCAATGACCGATGCTGTTGTCGCTCCTTCTCGAAGTCCCTTGATGAAAATATAATCATGTGAAGGGTTAGGATAAAGTGTAAGGGGAGTTGGCAGCGTTGTAATATCACCTGTAACAATCGTTGGAATGTTTATTGATGCCGGAGCACTCAAGCAATCGTCAACTTTTACCCGAACTGTATATTCACTTGGATCTTTAACAACATCAAGTGTTTGGCCTGCAGCCCCGTTAATCGGTACTCCATTCAAATACCATTGGTTTCCAACTTTGGAGCTCGAGGTAAGAGTGACAGTACCGTTAATATTAGTCGTCATTGTTACTACGGGTTTAGCCGGATTGATGCAGAAAGTCTGAATAACCGGTACTGCTGCAAAATAGGTTGCACTACCAGCCTGGCTTGCAGTGATTGTATCGCGTCCAGGAAGCACAATCTTAAAACTTTTTCCGGTTAACGCTGCTGGAGTGATCTTACTTACAAGTGTAACGGCCAGACCAGAGCTCGCAGATACAGTAAGAGTGATAGCCGGGTCACCTATGGCGACATCGGGAATCGAATTGAAGCTAATAGTTTGACTGGATTTAGTAGAGGTAACTGTGGTAATGACATTCGAATTAGTAGAATTCACCAATGCATTACTTGCACGCACTCTGTATTGATAGGTTGCACCTAAAGTAAGACCGGAGACCACTTGAGTTGTTCCGGTTTCAATTTTAGAATTATAGCCTGTCAAAAACGTAGTGAAGTTATCTGTTGAAATATCAAGTTGGTAACCGGTAGCACCTGCTACGCTATTCCAGTTGGCGGTGAAGCTCGTAGATGAAATATTGGAAGCTGCTGCTGCAACAGGTGCGGCAATTGGAGATGGTGAAGTAGATACGCTAACCACATTTGAGTTTGATGAAGTACCCAAAGATGTAGTGGCGCGAACCCGGTATTGGTAAGAAGTGTTCGAGGTTAATCCTGTTACAACTTGAAAAGTTCCGGTTTCAATTTTTGAATTATAACCTGTTAAGAATGTGGTGAAGTTGTCTGTTGAAATGTCAAGTCGATAGCCAGTAGCTCCACTGACATTATTCCAATTAGCAATAAAGCCTGTAGAAGAAACACTGGTGGCTGTCGTTGCTACCGGGGCAGGAACGGTGGATGTCAAAGTAGTTACACTAATTACATTTGAGTTAGACGAAGTGCCGGACGATGCAATGGCACGAACCCTGTATTGATAAGAAGCGCCTGCAGTTAGTCCTGTTACAATTTGAGAAGTTCCCGTTTCAGTCTTTGAATTATAACTTGTTAGGAATGTTGTGAAGTTGTCAGTTGAAATATCAAGTTGATAACTGGTAGCTCCGCTCACACTATTCCAATTGGCAATGAAGCCTGTAGTCGAAACACTGGTGGCTGCCGTTGCTACCGGGGCAGCAACCGTGGATAAAGTAGTTACATTAATCAGATTTGAGTTAGACGAAGTGCCAGACGATGTAATAGCACGAACTCTGTATTGGTATGAAGTACCTGCGGTTAGCCCCGTTACAATTTGAGATGTTCCCGTGACAGTTGCAGAATTATATCCAGGTAGGAATGTTGCGAAATTATCGGTTGAGATATCGAGCTGATAACTTGTAGCTCCGCTTACACTATTCCAGTTTGAAGTGAAACCCAATTGACTTAACGAAGTAGCAGCAATTGCAATGGGTTCAAAAATTGAAGCTGCTAAAGTAGTTACAGTGATCACATTCGAATTTTCCCATGTGCCTAGGTATGTAAAAGCACTAACTCTGTATTGGTAAAGAGTACCAGGAGTTAATCCTACTACTATTTGAGATAGCCCAGATACATTAAAAGACAGGAATGTAGCAAAGTCGTCTGACGAAACATCGAGCTGGTAACCTATCGCACCAGGCACATCGTTCCAGTTGGCAGTAAAGCTAGTGGATGAAACATTGGAGGCGTCCGTAGCAAAGGGTTCAAAGACAGGAGGAGGTAGAGTAGTTACACTGATTACATTTGAATTTTCCGATATGCCTGGGGCTATAACACGAACTCTGTATTGGTAAGAAGTACCAGGAGCTAATCCTGTTACTATTTGAGATAGTCCAAATACATCAAAAGACTGGAATGAAGCAAAGTTGTCTGGCGAAACATCGAGCTGGTAAACTATGACACCAGGCACATCGTTCCAGTTGGCAGTGAGGCTAGTAGATGAAACATTGGAGGCGTCCGTGGCAACAGGTACAGGGACAGGAGGAGGGAGAGTAGTTGTGCTTATTACATTTGAATTTGCAGATGAACCTGAAGATGTAAGGGCACGAATTCTGTATTGATAAGAGGTACCTGCAGTTAGTCCCGTCACAACCTGAGATGTTCCGGTTACAAGTGCAGAATTATATCCAGCAACGAGAGTAGCAAAGTCGTCTGACGAAACATCGAGCTGGTAACCTGCAGCACCGCTGACGCTTGTCCAGTTTGCTGTAAAGTCATTACTCGTAATTGCGGTGGCATCGTTTGCTGTTGGCGCAGGAAGTGAGGAAGCTGTAGTAAAAGACCAGCTCTTATCCTGAATTCCGACAAAGGAGTTTCCCGGACTATCCTTAAAAAGGTTATTGTCAATATTTACATACAGTGTTTTTTCTTCCGGCAAAGGTGTCGGCAGGGTGATAGTTACGTTGTAGCCATTTATGACGGTGTTTGATGAAGTGACAGGCAGAGTCATAACAAGTGCATCGTCAGAGGCATCATAAAAATAAATCGATCCGTTCAATGCCAGGATACTTTCAGAGAAGCCCAACTCAAGTTCCGTATTCGTATCGACCAAAGTAGCACCACTGGCTGGTAATTTTGAAATGAGTGTTGGAGGTTGCGTATCAGAACTACCAGCTGTGGAGAAGTACCAACTTTTACCTGAAATCCCCTCAAAGAATTTGCCCGACAGATCTTCAAAAGCTTTATTAGTTATTTGCACATACATTGTTGTTCCTAATGGCAGGCTCAAAGGCAATTTGATGGTTGCTTGACTGCCTACGATGGTTACGTTAGTTGACGATAATGGGAGAGACTCCATCAGAACATTGTTCATTGCGTTGTATATCTTAAGGCTTCCGGTTCCTAAGATTATGTTCTTTGAAAAGGTAAGTTGAAAAGTGCTATTTACAGAAACACCAGTTTCATTCGATGCTGGTGTTTTACTTATCAGCACCGGGCCGGGCGATGACTTGGTTGATATTCTCGCAAGAAATCCGACACTGTAGTCATATATAAATCCAGATACCTTGCCAAAGTAGACGTTACTAGATACCCCGTTATCAACTGTTCCGGTAACATAAATGTTTCCATGCTCGTCAGCACCGATCCCGGTATGATCAAGAATATAAGCACTGTTAGACTGCGTCCATAGCGAATCGCCATTCACTGAATAGGCGTGGATATAATTGCCACTTCCAGTACCCGACTGTTCGGTGCTGAGATACAATATATCGCTAGGACTTATTGTGAGTAGGTGATTGAATCCGCAGTCCATCTTGCGAATGTTTTTACCCCACACAAACTGGTTTGTTGCGAGGTCATATTTCGCCAGATACCCCTCCGTGTGATAAGTCTTTGCTGCATCGGACGACACTAGGTCAAGATTACCCAATTGCAAATGTCCGTTGCCGTAGGTATCATAACAGCCTAGAAAATAAATAGCCCCCTTATAAAATTCATACCTCGTTGAAAGTAAGTCATACGGCAGAATAGCCGGTCCGCTATATTTCTTTTGAATAGGATCATACTTAGATAATCCGAAGGCGTACCCAGTACCCGTGAACGTACTGGCCGTATTCCAGACGTTACCATCCGAAATTATAATATGCTGGCCTGTGTCGTCATTGCCATTGAATGCACTTGGAATTTTTTGAATAAGATGTGCATTTGCATCATAAATCTTTACACTGTCGCCATGATCTGGGTCTGAATAGGCATTCCATGCAGAATTTGTTGAAAAACCGTTGTGTAGTTCGCCAAAAGAATAAATCTTATCACCGGATACGACAACATCGCTGCAAAACTTTGCCCAAGATACCACGCCATTACTGCTATAGGCACCTACGAAGGTGTGGATCGGTACATTATAAGGATCGTAGGTGGGTGGTATCGATAATTTGATACTATTGCCAAATGCTATACTTCCTGAAAAAGTTCCGGTAACATACACCCCTCCTTGGTTATCGATCTGGATGCTATTAACATATGAACATCCATTAAAGCTGTTCGACCAGATAACATTCCCCAGGCTATCGAACTTTGCGATGTAGAATTTTCCCGAGAGACCTCCTCCCGTATACGTTGTACTGCCAAGAGTGATATTGTTGTCATAATTTCCTACCACGTATGTGTAGCCTTCCGTGTCGGTAACAGACACTTGAGTCTCTGCAGAGTTAGAATAGCCACCTGTACCAATCTTGTCAGCCCAACTCCATTCCTGAGCGAACACCGAAGGAAACGGGAGTAGGAAAATGATCAGCGCTGCAATAAGATGGTTAGCAATTCTGTGATAGCAACGAGCAGGTAGACCCATAAGCTTAAAAAAGTGGATGGCCAAAATTAGGTAAAAGAAGGTGCCCCAAAAATGACAGATTTGATGGAATTCTTACACTATAAAAGCTACTCCTTTAGGAGTAGTTGCTCTTGGTCTATTGGATTGAGGGAGAAGAGGGTAAAGCAACTCCTGAAAGAGCTAAATTGTATTCTCAATCGTAATTCTAATAATCACTGAGTTTTGCATAAAATCACTTCTCTTCTTCAACTATATGAATTGCTTCCCGAGCATGAGCGACTCATGGTGGATGTACTTCGTCAAATTGTTAAAGAAAACCTACCGGATCGATGCAAAGAAAAGATATCGTATAACGTTCCTTATTTCCATGGCAAAAAAGGTATCTGCATCATCTGGCCAGCAACTATTCCACGCGGAGGAATCAAGAAAGGTGTTTTGTTTGGCATGTGGTATGGCAATCGATTAATGGACAAAGACAACTACCTCACGCATGGCACCAACAAGCAGATCTTTTATAAGATATTCCAAACCGTTGATGAGATCAACGAGCGCGCCATTGTTAAACTATTGAAAGAAGCAGTGAAGTTGGATGAGAAGTGGAAGTGATAGCCAACTTTGAAATCTCCTTAACAAGGACCAAAGCCAGTTGATATAAGCTACCTTTGCACGATGCAACACCATCCCAATGCGGCTTACGCAGATTTCCTAAAGAACCTTTCCATTCCCAAATTCAATGAGATGCAGCTTGATGTCATTGAAAAAGCTGCGTCTACAACCAACTTGGTGTTGCTGGCTCCTACAGGCTCAGGAAAGACCCTCGCTTTTTTAATTCCTTTAATAAGTAAACTTAAACCAGATGCCAACGGAGTTCAGGCGCTGGTTGTGGTTCCTTCTCGCGAGTTGGCATTGCAGATCGAACAAGTTTTCAAATCGATGAAGACTTCTTTCAAAGTGAGTTGTTGTTATGGCGGGCATTCGATGAAGATCGAACAAAATAGTTTGAGCGATGCTCCCGCTGTGATCATTGGAACTCCAGGAAGAGTGGCAGATCATATATTGAGAAAATCGTTTGATGCGCATACCGTTAAACTGGTGGTGCTGGATGAATTTGACAAATCGTTGCAGATGGGTTTTCATGAACAATTGATTGTTATCTTCAAAGCGCTTACGGGGAAACAAAGACATATACTTACTTCGGCTACGCGTCTGGATATCTGGCCTGAGTTTTTGCCTTTCGCAAGACCTGAAACGCTTAGTTTCCTGAGGGACGAAAAACTTTCGAAGCTGGAGTTGAAATTAATCCGGACAACAAGCATCGAAAAAGTAGAGACCCTCATGCGGCTCGTTGCCGGATTTAACCAGGAAGTATGTTTGGTATTTTGTAACCACCGCGAAGCGGTGGAGCGCATCAGTGCGTTACTGGCGCAACATAAAATTGAACACGGCACTTTGCATGGAGCAATGGAGCAGATCGATCGGGAGAAAAACCTGATCAAGTTCAGAGGTGGTGCACACAATATCCTTATTGCTACTGATCTTGCTTCCCGTGGATTGGATATTCCTGAAATAAAACATGTGGTGCACTATCAATTGCCACCACAGCAAGAGGCCTTTCTTCATCGCAATGGCCGCACTGCTCGCATGCATGCCGAAGGCCAAGCTTATTTGGTTTTAGCTAATGATGAAACACTTCCTGCCTACATCGATAAATCTGTGGAGGAAATTTTTGTAGACAAGAAACTAAAAAAGACACTTCCACCTTTGTATTCCTGTTTGTACATCAGTGCCGGCAAGAAGGATAAGATCAGCAAAGGCGATATCGTTGGACTCCTCACCAAGAAGGGCGGACTGCAAAGTAATGACATCGGGCTGATCACCACGCTTGATTTCTCTTCCTACGTTTCAGTGAAACGCAGTTTGGTTAACGAGGTGTTATCGAAGATCAAAAATGAAAAGTTGAAAAATACCAAAGTGAAGATTGAGGTGGCGAGTTGATGCCACCTGGATTCAGGTCTTTGCAAATCCAAGGCTTTATGGAGTCTCATTGTTTTTGTAAAACTGTTTTATGACCACTTTTTGCAATACGCGTTTAATAATTAGTTCCGCTATCACGTTAAAATAGCTTGCGCTTTCATTTTCTTTTAAATACTTTTTTAATTGTGCTTCACTGATATCAGTTCGATAAAGCAACTGCATTAGATTAAAATCAGTCCTTTTTTCGTTGTGCCGTAGTTCACGTGCAATTTTTTTATGAATGCTGACATAATCAGGCTCCAGCTCCGCAACAAAGGCAGACGGAAAATTACTTTGGTCAAAATCTTTTACCAATTGCATTTTAAAAGCATCAAATAAATCTTTGCTGCTTAGCTGATCTTTAATCGTTATTTGATTTTGCATCAAAAATTCATTATTGCAGTAACTCCAAAACCTCAACCGGGTTCAGTACTTCCAAACTTTCTCAAATAGACATACACTATTACAGGAAGCGAAAATAGTTGAAACAAATAAAGTGCTAGTGACGGGAGTCCACTTACTAGTTGACCGTTATTTCCATTTATCAAAAGCTGATGTCCGAGCGGTCCTTGAGAGAAGATGACGATGTTAAATAGATTCCAACCAAGATGAAGTGCGGTAGGTAAATATAAAGATTTAGTCTTTGCGAAGGAGTATGCGAACATTAGTCCCCAGATTCCGGTCGAGAAAAATACATGGGTCATTTGGATTGGATTTCCCAACACTCCAAACGAAAACCAATGGTAAACACCAAATGCGATTGCAGAAATAAAACAGGCAATATTTAAACCGGTTTTTCGAATTAATATATAGAGTAGGGCGCCCCTAAAGATTAGCTCTTCAGAAATGACGGAGTTAACTGTCCACCATGTGGATGATAGAAATTGTTTTAATGAGAAGTTACTATTTATTGTCCAGCCATTGTTGGTTAGGTACGTTGTCGTCAGACAATAAATTGTGAAGCAAATCGCAGATAGTATAAAACCAAATGAGAAAATTTTAACTCTTTCGGTTGTTGGTTTTAGTCCAAGGACTGTCAAGTCTTTTTTGTTGAGAAGCCATAATAGCAACCACGATATTGCAAGTTGAATAAGTATCCCAATCATTCAATAGACTTTGTCAAAAGTGTTCTAATGATAAATCTTTTTTTTTGTTGTGCGACTTTGCCGCAACGGTTTCGGGCTTTGAGTTCGGGTGGTTTTCGAAGCACAAACTTTATTTATTATCAATGGGTTCCCATAGTTCAATCTTGTTGCCTTCAACGTCTAGAATATGAACGAATTTCCCATAATCATATGTCTCAATTTTGTCTACGATAGTCACATTTTCTTTTCTTAGTTCTTCAACCAATGCTTCTAAATTCTCTACTCTATAGTTTATCATAAAGTCTTTTGATGAAGGCTCAAAATATTTAGTGTTTTCTGCAAAGGGATTCCATTGGGTGAGCCCCTTTTTTGTAGTGTCATCAATTTGTCGCCATTCAAAACTTGTTCCATATGCGCTTGTCTCAAACCCAAGGTGTGTTTTATACCATTCGTTAACTGCTTTGGGGTCTTTACATTTGAAGAAAACGCCTCCAATTCCTGTTACTTTTTTCATTTTTGTAAATTTATATTGGTTAGAAATTATTGTATTAAAAGCGAAACCTAAAAGAAATGAAGTCGCAATTAATGTTGTTGTCAATATGGTCCGTTTCATTGCCTATAAGATTAAAATTTTAATTAACACTTGAGGCCTGTCTTATGCTTATCGTTAAAGTTTTGAGCATCTGATGGCTGTTTTTTTTGAAACACGTCCCTGTTGACAACCTGCCCCGCACTTAGTTGTAGCATGTTGTTTTACTCCGTCCTAATTTCTTCTCCGTCAACCACAATTTTGTCAGTTGAAATAGTCTCTTGTTGTTTCTTGCCAATATTTAAGATTAGTATCACTATTCCTGTCAAAATAAATGGGATGCTTAATATCTGTCCCATGTCTAAAATCATTCGGTCCTCAAATTGTTCTTGATTAATCTTGAAGAATTCGTCAACAAATCTTAAACTAAAAAGTATTATTAAGGACCAACTAAAAAGAAACCCATTTTTCATTCTGTCCCTTTGTTTAAACCAAACCCAAAACAAGACTATAAACCACATAAAGTAATGGATAGCTTCGTATAGTTGAGCAGGATGTCTCGGTATATTGTCCTGGCTCGTAAAAATAAATCCCCAAGGTAGATTTGTCGGTATGCCAATCATTTCCGAATTCATCAGATTTCCTAATCGTATCATGCAAAAGGTCAATGATGCCACTATCGAAATTCTGTCAAGCGCCCACAAATAACTTACATTAGTCTTTCGAGCGAATAAGTATATAGCTATCAGAATACCAATCACTCCACCATGACTTGCAAGTCCGCCTTCCCATGTCATAATTATTTTAAGTGGATTCTGAAAATAATATATCGGATTATAAAATAATACGTGCCCCAACCGAGCACCTACAATTGTAGCGACCACCGCATAAATTGTCAACGTGTCCACTTCTGCAATTGGTCGGCCCTCTTTTTTATAGATGAAATACATTATCTGTTGACTAATCAGAAATGCCAGTGCGAAAAATAATCCATACCACCTAAGAGGATGATTAATAATAGGAATGATAAAAATGTCCGGATCTATGTCCCAGGTTATGTAAGTCAATACGTTTAGTAAACTCATTTCTGTTTTATACTTTAATCGTTAGTCTCAATTCCCATGCGCACAACGTTTTGTGTTTATGACACGTTGGGCTAGGAGCCCTAAAAAATAATTTTAAGAATGTTTAGTGTGATTGCTCCGAAACTATCCACCGAAACAAAACTAATTAAAGAAATGAAAAGTTAATACCACACCCCCCAAGCAGGCATAAACACTTTGTCAGCGGCTGGTTCATTAGCTCACCTTGTTCTCCCGATAGCTATCAGGATTGCGCCTCAAACCCAAATCGTATTACCGCTTCAAGAATTTCAACGTTTATATCTTTTAGAGTTTTGAACTTAATACAATACCCGGTCACGCTCGCCTTCCCAAGTTTTTTTCCATACGTTTTGGCTAAGTATGTCTTGTCATTGATACCAAGGATATAGACAGAGATTCCGGTTTTGTTTGCACTGATACCAATTTGATAAAACTCTCTGGTTTTTCCATCCGCATATTTTATGGTGCGAAGTCCATATCCTATATTAGGATTAGAAACAGTTTTATTTTCACTGTTTTTACCATCCAAGAACCATAATTTACATGCTGGCATTACTTCCAGAATGATGCGGTGCAACTCTTGTATGTCACTGCGTTTTGGTTCAAGTTGACTAGTAATATACTCTTTGATTTGTCCTTGTACATTCATATAAAATTATAGATTGCCTTGTCGGTGTTGTAAACTTGCCTCTAACGTTCTGTGACGGCTTGTGTCCCGAAGCTTCGGGATTGAAACACGTCACTGTTGGCCCCGTCCCGCGTTGATGCGGAAGACTAATTTAAGAAATGATCTCTATAAACTTACCGATTGGGTTCGATTTGTCTTGAGAAGCCTGCTCGTGAGTAAACAGAATTTAACTGAGGAACTGAAAAGGTCATTTATTCTTTCCTCAGCGAGTCTATCGGATTGAACATTGCCGCCTTCAAGGATTGATAGCTTACCGTAAGAAGAGCCAAGAGCAATACCATCGTGCCAGACAAAATAAAAACTCCGGCATTTAAGGGAATTCGATATTCAAAAGCGTTCAACCATTGACTCATTACATACCAGGCAAGTGGGCAGGCCAATACAAAAGCAATGACTATTTGTTTGGTGAATGAAAGCGAAACCATTAAAAATAAATTAAATGAACCGGCTCCCAATATTTTTCTGATTCCAAGTTCTTTCGTTTTACGCTCCACATAATAATTGGCCAATCCCAAAAGCCCCAGGCACGCTACAAGAATACTAAGTGCTCCTGCCATTTGAAAAATCATACCGGCCTTTTTCTCCGATACATAAAAGTTATTTAATTGCTCGGAAAGAAAATGGTATTCAATGGGCGTTTCGGGGTCAAATTTTTCGCAGACTTTGGTGGCTCCCTCAATAATAGGTTGAGCATTGCCTGATATTTTTAGCGTAAAGTAATCAATGGGCTGAATTGGATTGTTGCGATAGCCAATAACAATCGGAGCAATTTTTTGGTGTAATGACTGGAAGTTAAAATCTTTCAACACACCCACGACATTAACATTCCACAATCCTTTTCGTGTTCTGATGCGTAGCACAGTCCCGATTGGGGTTTTTAAATTCAGCGCTTCTGCAGCGGAAGTATTGATCACCACATTCATGGAGTCGGCTTTAGCGCTTCCCGAGAAAAAGCTTCCCGCAGTAAGTTGAAGTTGATAAGTTCTTAACATGTCTTCATCGAATCCCATGAAATACGTTTCAAGCGAGTCGCTCTTTGCATGTTCATTTGCACTCTTCACATACACCTCGCGAATGTTTTTCCATTCGCCAGGCACGCGCGATGAAACCGATACCTGTTGTACTCCCGCAAGCTTCGAAAATTCATTCTTCATGGCTTGAAACTGTTTTCGCACAGAGCCACTGTTGATATCGATGATCATCAGTTGATCTTTGTTGAAGCCAATATCTTTTGTTTGAATAAAATTGATCTGGTTTCCAATCACCAGTGTAGAAACAATCAACACAATGGTGATCATGAACTGAAATACCACAAGCGAAGTGCGAAGGTTAAATTTGCTCTCTGTAAATACCGACTGACCTTTGAGTGTAGTAACAGGCTTTAGTTTTGATAAGTAAAAGGCTGGATAACTTCCGGCAATCAAACCTATGATCAACGTGATCAGAAGGAGGGTTGGCATAAAGTCGCCTATCGTCTGAAGGGAGAGATCAAAATGTTTTCCGGTAATGGAATTGAAGAAAGGGAAACACAAGTCCATCATCACAATAGCAAAAAGCATGGAGACTAATGTGATCACCAAGGCTTCTGTTAAAAATTGAAAGATGAGTTGGGTTTTAAAAGCGCCAGCTACTTTTCGTATTCCGATTTCTTTTGCGCGCGAAGCAGCCTTCGATGTAGTTAAATTGATGTAGTTAATCGCAGCAATAATTAATAAGAATATTGCCATGCTGGAAAAAATGTACACGTACGAAAGTTGACCGTGCTCTTGTTCAGCGCCTGATTGAATATGAGCTGAGTGCAAGTAAATATCCTGAATGGGTTGAAAAGTAGTCGCTTGAAATTTAGCATCGGCTCTCCAGTGCTTCTTCATCAACTCAGGCATCTTTGACTCCAAACCTTTAATCGACTTCTCATCTTCCAACACCACATAAGTGAAAGCACCAAAATCTTGCCAGTCATTCAAATAAGTAGCCCATTCTTTATTCGCACTAATGTTAGAAAACAGTAAGTCGAATTGAAGATGTGAATTGGTGGGGATATCCTTAATTATTCCGGTCACTTTAACCAATCCTACTTCTTGTAGGTTCATCGTTTTGCCAAGCGCATTTTTGTCACCGAAATATTTTTTTGCCATCGTCTCCGGCAACACTACTGAGAACGGTTGACTAAGTGCGGTGGCTTTATCTCCCTCAATGAATTCAAAATCGAAAACGTTAAAGAAATTGACATCACCAGTGGTGAACCAATTTCGCTCGCTGTACTTGGCTTCACCAATTTCAACAACTACTTGGCCTGAGAACTTATGCAGACGCACCATCTCCTTTACTTCCGGAAAAGTGTTTACTAATTCCGGACCCATAGGAGGAACCGTAACACCATAGGTGCGAATGTTATCAGGAACTGATTTATCAATGGTGAGTATTCTATAGGTTCTGTCTGCCTTTGTATGGAAAGAATCGTATGACAATTCATTGCTTACATAAGTGTATAGCATTGTACTAAATGAAATACCAAGCACAAGGCCGAACACATTGATAAGGGTGAATACCTTATTTCGAATCAGAGATCGGATGGCGATTTTGAAATAGTTGCGTATCATAAAAGAGGTTAGTAGCCCTTGCGTTTACGATTTTCATGCCAAATGAAATTGGCTTGATTTTCATTTGGAACATGAATATCTCAAAATATTTTCTGTTCGTAATCAACTCAAAACCGTCCGATATCGATCGAGGTTATCTGAGGCGGCTGCTGGGTCGTACTACTTGCCAATCTGAATTTCTTCTTCACAGAGTAACCTGCTTCAGGGACTCTGTACTAGATAAAAGACAGAACTACAGGTTCCACGAAGCGAGTGACCCGGCAGAGAAAAATGAAACAATTTGTTTTCTCAACCGATAGCTATCGGATTTATTTCTCCCTAAGCTCCAACAGTACCTGTCTTGACTTCTCCGGCTCGTTTGTAATTGGCGATGATCACTCCGGTGGGTGTAGCCAAGGTCTCCGTTAAAGTAAATGCTGCCGGAATTGGACCACTGTTAAACAACCTTTTTCCTTTACCAAGAGTTAGCGGGTGAATTTTGAGCCAGAGCTCGTCTACTAAATCATTCTTAAGTAGCAGCTGAATAAGCTCACCGCTACCGTGAACTTGAATGTCAGAACCTTCTGAATTTTTGAGCTTCTCGATATCCGCCAAGGTTTTGAGGACTACTGAGTTCTTCCACCCGAGAGCTTTAGGGTCAGATTTTTCAATGGTGTTACTCATGACGTATTTTGTCACATCATTAATACCTGGCCACATGTCTGCATGTTCAGGCCAGTAGCCGGCAAAAATCTCAAATGTTTTTCTGCCCAAAAGAAGGTCTGCAGGTTTCATCTGCTTTTCCATGACCTTATCAACAACTTCGTCAAAATAAGGTGCAAACCAACCGCCATATTTGAAACCATCCGATGTATCTTCCTCAGGTCCACCGGGTGCTTGCATTACTCCATCTAGTGTAATAAATGACAGTACGATTATTTTTCTCATTTCGCTTTCTTGTTTAAGTCGGCTAATAGCTGCTCCAAATAGTTTAAAGTCATAGTAAATCCTCCCTGGAAGCCCATTTCAATCATCTTCTCCATACGTTCAAGGGATTCATTGTAAATACTAATACTGACTTTTGTCGTTCCGTTTTGTTCGCTGAAATTAAAATCCCAATCAGACCCTGGCAATTCAAGGTTTTCATCTTTGTCAGCAAAAGCATTAAACATTTTGAAATTGGTTTTTGGAGTAATGGAAGTATATTTCTGAACCGACCAATGTTCTTGTCCTTCTGGGCTGACCATTGCATAGAATCTTCGTCCACCAACTTTGAAATCCATAATTTTTGTTTTTGAGGCCCAGGGTTTAGGTGCCCACCATTGGTCAAGGATTTCCTGTTTAGTGAACGCGTCCCAAACCAAAGCAAGTTCGGCTGCAAATTCTCTGTTTACGAATACCGTTTTAGCTGCTTTGTCAACGGTAAAGTCAAATAGCAAAGTAGTTTTCATTTTTTATTGGGTTTTAGTTTTAGTAATACTTTGTCGAGTTGATTAAAGCGGTCTTCCCAAATCTTCCTGAATTGTTCCAACCATTTGTCGATCTCTTTCATTTTCTTAATCTCAAGTTGATAGTAAATTTCTCTTCCCTGGTACTCTTGTTTTACCAACTCACACTCCGTTAAAATTCTCAAGTGTTTCGAAACGGCTTGTCGGGTGGTGTCAAAATGTTCTGCCAGGGCATTAGGCGTCATCGCCTGCGCAGCTATCAGCACCAGGATTGCCCTTCTGGTGGGGTCAGCAATAGCTTGAAAAATATCTCGTCTCATATAAAGTGGTTTTAAATGGTTTGAATTGTGTCTGACAACACTTCCGCGTTACATCCAACACTTTTTAGCAAATCGATTAACAAATCAGATTGAATATTGTTTTCAAACTCCACGCGTAAAATTCGATCGCAATCGTCTAAATCGAAATTCACTTTGCAGTTGGCAAAATTGCTTTCAATTTGATCCACGAGCCATTTCGCTCGCTCCAGATCAGCCACATTTGTTTTAAAAACCTCGACCTTCATTTTAAGTCCTGGTGTCAACATTAGCAACTATTCGGTTGCAAATATATATGCAACTGATTGGTTTCTCAAAATAAATTTTAAAGAATTTTTTTAGTGTTGAAAATCTATGAATTTTCGCGGTTTTGTTTTCCCTTGGTTAACACATCAACGGTCAATCAATACTCAGACTTCACCAGCTTCCCTTCCGGGCTCACGGTACCTGTCCAGGGAAGGCTTGCACCATCCGGAGTCAGGTAGATCTCTCCGTAGATTTTCACCGAGCCATCTTTCAGCAGTTCCATGCCTTTGGTCATGTATGTGGCATTCGGATTGGGCAGATAATTGAACTTCGTATCGTAGATCACCTTTCCTTTCCCGTCAATCAGGGCCAGCCTGCCGATGCCGAATGATTTTGGGGTATGGTAGTACATGAAATACACCACACAGCCTCCGTCTGGTGTAGGAATGTGCATGCCCGATGAACTGATGGCTTCTTTAGTCGTAGGGAGCTTTGCTTCCCAGATTTTCTCACCGCTGTGCGTCAATTTTGTGATCACTTCCTCTGAGGTTTCATCACCAATCCAGCGGCTGCCTGTAACGATCACGTTTTTGTCAGAGGCAATAGTTACGGACGTAGTCTTGCCCATGTCGTATTGCGGTGGATTAAGTTCAATGCCATTACGGCCTGCGTACAGTTTACCATTGGCGATGGTTTCGGCCAGTTCCAGACGCTTTGCTACTGAACTTCCTGGTTCGTTGGGCTTGATGTTTTCTGGCAGGCGGTGAATCAGCACGGAAGTGGCCAGTTGCAGTGTGTCTTTTGGATCTGTTGTATGCGAGATCAGCAGGCGGCCGTCCATGGTGGCTCTCAGCCCGCGCGACATTTCAGGTTTGCTGTAAAGATCGTCCAGCATGACGGAAGTGATCAGTTTCAGGTCGTGGGCGCTGCGCACATCGTACACCTTTCTCGGACACTTTTCTTCATCATAATCCACCAGGAAGTAGTTGCCTGATGGGGCTAGAAAGAAATTGAAGATGGTGGTGGTTGATTTGATCTGCGTCACCTGTTTGCCAGTTTCCAGTTCGATCTTCACCACTTCACCGGTTTCATAGCTTCCAAGGATCATGTACTTCGAGTCCGGTGTGATCACATGTCCGTAGGGTGTATCAGGGATCCGGCAGGTCTTGTGCTTTTTTTTCTGCGTATCAATGATGTATGCCACCGGCTGGGCATCATTAGGATGCGATCTCCTCCACGCCTTGTCGCCATATTCACTCAGCACGAGCCAGCGTCCGTCCGGACTAATCATAGTGTGATTCAGATGCAGGTAATGCTCCCGTTTCGGCATGTCCAGGGTGAACAAGGTATCCACTTTCCGGGTTTTCAGGTCAAGCCGTGCCAGGTCATAACGCGTTGGCTCTCCCATTCGTTTGGCGTAATCCACCCGGTGCGTGATGGCGTAGTAGAAATAATTTTCCGCCCGGTCAGCTCCCATCAGATAGAAAAAGCGGAGATCGTCCACTTTCCCCAGTGACACAAGCTCAGACCATTGTCCTTTCACGTGATCATACTGACACACAAACTCGCCCGTATTCTTGTAATTCACCCGCCTGTCAAACTTCACAGTTGAAACTTTTCCGTTGTAATGCAGCACTTCACCATTAAACACCGTTTTCATCGCCAGCACTTCCATGTTGCTCGCAGGGAATTTATCCATCGGAACGATCAGGTTCGTCACCTTCATCGTTTTGTAATCCAACATTTTCAGCAAACTGGCGCGTTTGCCATCCGATTGTTCAACCGTCACCCGGCCCAGTTGAAAGTAATTCGGACTGTTGATGGGCGAAAAGCTATGCGAGAAGCCCGGCTCCTTTCCTATCGCTTCGGGCTTAATAATCTCGATATCCCATGGTATTTGGGCGTTGGTGGTGGGCGATGCCAGTGATAGAATTAGGAGTGCAGTTGCTGTGGTTTTCAGGGGATTCATCCTCAGGTAATTTCCGGTATTTCAGTCAGGTTAGATCCAAAGAAATTTACGCATGTTAGCGGCTACCTTTTCAATTCAGTCTTTCAATAATGGTCCTCAGCTCTTGCAATGATACTTTGTCAGCAGAGCTAGTAAAGAGTCCCATCTTTTTAAATTCAATCTGTCCAATTTTTGTCATTACATTATACTCTCCGACCATATGGTCCAAATAGAGAAACGCAAGTCCTTTATATCGGTCATCACTGTCGCTATACCCTTTGATGAACAATTCAATATCGTAATATTGTCCGTCAAAAGTATACTTAGCTTTTATGTCATTTGATTTGAATTGAAGTCCTTGATAATTTAATTCTCTAACTTGTCCAGGTATTCTAAACTTTTGAAATCTCCACTTGTCAATGATTGGTGCACTTTCATAAAGTCTTTCGACAAAGGGTATTCCATCGCTTTTGCCGTCACAACTTATAATTAATACATTATTGTCATCAGTGTCCTTTGTTAGTTCAGGAATTACTAAGTCGTTGTAACTATTTAGTTTGTCTGTCAACTCCTCATAGATTGAGTAGTCGTTCGTATCAGAAGTAATAAACTCTTCTATTTCTGTCTTTTTACTTTGGAACCAGTCCCAGAATTCTTTGTCTGTCATTTTTTTAAAAAGATTGCCCACAACGACTGTATTTATGAGGGATGCGGATTTCGAAGCCGTCTTTGTCCCACGTGGCCGAACGAAATATAAAAACTAAACTTCAAATTAACACTTCACCAAACACTATGTGGCTGCCGTAAATTTCAGTGCTCGACATTGTATTGTGTCTTGTTTGAATTCTTACTCAGAGAAGTCTCCCCAATTTTAATTAGGTCTCCTTCCGAATTGTAGTAATCGATTGATTTTACTTGATTGTCCCCGTCAATTGTTGTTATTGACTTAATCTTAAATTTTACGATTTCCTCTTTTGTAATCTCTTGTCCATAGAGAAAAGTTGTTAAGAAAATTGCCCCGAGTGTTAGTCGTAAGTGATTCATTCTGTCCGAAAATTTGTTGCTGGCAACGTCTATGTATGTGACGTTGTGGGTTTAAGATCAGTAAATTGTCCTACGACACCGAACGTTGTTTGAAAACTAAAACTACAAATTTACACTAAGCCCGCCATTGATTATGCACAGTGTTGGCAGTAGTTGGGCTTCGTCTGTAATCGTCAACCGCTCTTTCATTTTTATGACTCACTTTGATTTAGAATCCACTAATTGTCAACCTGTCCACGAGGTCTGGCTCTTGATTTTATGTACTCGCTCCATCTTGCAATTCCCTTAGCGGCTGAAAGCATAGCGTTATCCTGGTGAATTGCGTTGGGAGTATAGTCCGAATATAGAATTAATCCAATGGGAGCCTTATCTTGGATTGTTCTTGTCATTTTACTCAAACCATTCTTGATATTCTCTGTTTCATTTTGTCCTGCACTCATGTATATAAAAGTATTCAAAGTGTCTCTTGAATTTAGGAAGTCGCCCACTCTAGAAATGAGTATATTGTCCTGACGCCAAAATGGAGTACTGTAACAAAATCTTGCATGGAATAGGTCTGGTTTATAAAGTAATGAATACATCACCAACAGACCGCCTCTTGAGTTCCCGCTAAATAATCTCGTTTGCGATGCAGAATAGGTTCTCTCAATGAATGGAAAAAGTTCTGTTTCCATAAAAGTCAAAAATTTGTCTGCTTCTCCTAATTCGCTATCGGTGTCATCGTTATCTATCCTCATGAAAGGAGGTGTTAAATTTAGCTCCCGGTTTTTTGTGGTCATATTAGGAATCCCCACAATGATAGTTTTGGGAGAGTACTCAGCCGTTGCCAAGACGTCAAACTTGTTAGCAATATGCATGTCTTGAGAACCTCCATCTAACACGTACATCACCGGATATAATTTAGTGGAGTTATAGTCTCTCGGAAGATGAATGATAAGTTCCCGTTCTTCACCTAAAATCTTTGAAAAGAGACGTGTCGTTGTCACACCTTCCAAGTCGGCAACGTTATCCTCTGTCAGGATAGAATATGTAATGATGGATAGTAGAGATGTGATTACTATCACGATTACAAGTGAAAGCACTCTTTTCATTGGTAGAATATTAACTTGTGGACTCTTAGATGCTATAATGCCAGAATACGTTACAGTTCAGTCTACCCGAAGAATCGAAATATCCGCAGAAAAAAATTGATTAGGCCATCGACCCTTTTGTCGGCTTTCACGTCTATGTCTAAGAGCCAGCCCAATTACTGCTAACGTTTGGCTATAAGGCGTTTGCCTTACCATCAAAAATAACAATAAAGGCAAATGACTTATAATCTAATCCACTTGTATGGAACGCGCAATTTTGTTTGCAAACCTCTTCAAATAGTTTTTCCGTATTTGTTCCTTCAGATAGAATATGGATAGCAAGAACAGCAGGAACCCTAACGATGGAATCAATGCAATGAGTAAGGCGGTGCCTATCGAAACATCTCCAACAATGTAGAAAAAAAGGAGCACGAAAATGATGGCTGAACAAATTGTGAGAAAAGTATTCGTTTGCGAGACCGGATTCTCCTGCTCCACCCTCAGCATGCTCTTTCCGCCAGGAATGTCTTCCACGTAAATATAGATGGGAGGGGAGCGGTACTGGTGGATAACAATTCGTTCATTTTCAATTTTGAAGTTTGCATAATGAATATAATTTTCAGAAAGCTCAGTCGCGAATAGTTTTAATTTGTAATTGTTTATCCTTTCCTCAAACTTCTCAATTATCTTATCTCTTGATTGAGTCAATTCAAAGGAAAAAGAATCCGCGGCTTTACGAGCGCCAAATATTTTCATGGGGATTCTGATTAAAAATTAGTACAAAGCTTTACCTCCTACGAGCAAGCACGGCATTGGGCATAACGTTTGTGTTTCTGCAGTGGTGCCTTTGCGAAGTCGCGTCCTGTCCCACGAAACCAAACGTTGAACGAAGATAAAACTTTAAACCAACTCGTCACGGCACCATTGCAGAAACATGCTGTTGGCAACAGTTGGGTTTCGACCGTTATAGTCAATCGTTCTCTAATTTTTTGTCGGGCGATAATAAATTGTCCAAAGAGCTGTCACCTGTCACGAAACCCAACTCATATTCAATGAGTCCATGTCGTTAAATTATTTTCAGTCCACCGTTTTGCATTTGAATCTAATGTCCAAACTGTCAGCGGACTCGAATCTTTTCCCCGTGTTGAAGTTTGTCCGCGAACACCAATTTTTCTTCTCAGTCTATTTTTTTAAATATTTTTTCTCCACCGCCTGCGGAGATGTAACCTGTCACGGTGTTGTGTGTGGTATCATTAATTAGTATCATATGATACACCAAATCTTTTTAAATAGTCTTCTATTGGTTCTAGTCCCATCTCTTGTCTTCTTTTGTTAACATTTTCAGGAGACTCTAAGTCATACAATTTACCGTTCTTAAATTGACTTCCAAATATTTGAGGTTTACCTTCCTCCATTAACATTCTATCTTTCATTAGGGCATATTGCTCTTTGCTCAAATCACCATTTTTTACAGCTTTTTCAATAAGAGGAAAATATTTTATTCTGTATTTATTATCAGTATTATGTTGTAATCCTAACCAGATTGCATTCATTTGTTCCTGCGTTACTTCATTTAAAGTTGGCATTCCGCATTTTTCAATTATACTTATAACTAATTCTTGATTTCTGTGGTCTTCTTTTGCGTTCTTAATTAGATTATTCTCTCGTCTAATTTTTTGGTCACTTGCATAGACTTCACTGAGTATCTCACTTTTTTTATTGCAGTCCACTTCTACATAGTCGACAGAACCAACGTAAACAAATCTGTCTCTGTTTAGAAATAAGAATGTCGACACTATCAATAAGAGAGCTATAAAAATGGTTAGGAACACCGTAGTTTTTTTCATCTGTCTTTTTTTTATCTTTTTCTTTTTTTTTCTAAGTCTTGATTAATCGTCCCCAGAAGACTGGCTGCTATTGCCTACAACGTTTGTGCATATGACGTAGCGGGGTTTAGGAGGACTTAGCAATGACGATAGGAATGCTAAGGCCGACCTTCTGCGCCTTGTCCCACCCACCGAAACGAAATTAAGAAACTAAGACAACAACCCAACATCGAACCCCCGCTATGGCATATGCACTCTGTTGTGGGTAGTTTATTTCTTCTCCACAATTTCAATTACTCCGTTCATTCCAATCAGTCCGTACTTGTCATAAGCTTTCTTGCCTCTCAACACGGTGATTTTGCAATTGTCCGCGTTGATTAGCTTTACTCGTTTTTTGAGTTTTTGATTTGGCCTGTAGTCCTTACGCACTAGTCCGTATCCATCAGTCTTTACACTTTTTTGTTTGTAAATCTTTCCATCAATGGAATAGATGTCATACTTGTCGGAAATCAATTCACTGTCCACATAGGTGTAGCCCGAGACAATATCAAATAGTTGTCTGTCTCCGGTTACTCTGAATTTTGATTTCAGAAGTCTTCCTATTGTCCCATTATTTGAATCCAAGTCTGGTCCCTGGAAAGTGATTGTGTCTTGAGAGATTCGGTATGTCAAATTGAAGTCACGTTTTTGAGGAAACATCGCGTCACCGTGATTTCTAATTGGATAAATCAGCTTGCAGTTTGATTTGCCTGTAAATACTAGGTAGTGCAATCTCTCGGTACTGTCTGTCGCTGTCCGATAGTTAATATTTAACTGTTGCGCTGTCCCATAGTTGATAAGAAGTCCTAAGAATATTGTTAATGAAATCTTCATTGTCCAGAAATAAATTGCGCACAACGTTTGTGCATATGACGTAGCGGGTTTAGGAGGACTTAGCAATTACGATAGGAATGCTAAGGCCGACCTGCCGCGCCTTGTCCCACCCACCAAAACGAAATTAAGAAACTAAAATTACAACGCAACCACGAGCCCCCGCTATGGCATATGCACTTTGTTAGCGGCAGTTAGTTATCACACCTATACTTTATCTCATAAATCTTGTATTTGCCTTGTTGATACTTTAATACTATCTCGGCAATTCTAGATTCCTTTGAAAACTTGTAAACAGGAAATGTCCCAACACTCTCAATAAATCTCAAGTTCATATCGTCCTTAATTTCACTTTTACCTATTAGGCTTGCAAGTCCGTAATCTGTATTTGTTATGAAATCAAAAACACTGTCCTTCTCTTCATAAATGTCCTTGTGAAAGGAATTTTTCCAGGTTATTACCTTGTCGCAGTAGTATATCTCCAGTCCAGGCGATAGAATGTCCGCAATTTTAGATTTGTCTTTTGACTTAATAATGTCCAGTAGTTGAGCGACTGTCGGCTCTTTATAATAGGTGCGGTCATAATTGTCCCATATACGCAAGCTTTCAATTGTTTTATCAGTCAGCAGAACTGAAAAATTTAACTTGGTGTATTTCCAGTTGACGGTTTTTCTCTTATCAAAGTCCTGTGTAAGTACTGTATCAGGTTTCCCGAAAATCAAAGTCAATTTGTTTTCGTTGTCTCCTAAATTGATTCCGTAAAATTGTCGGTTAATTTTCTTGCCGCTTAACTGAATGGAAAAAATAGGATTGCCTTGTCTCGGTAGATATTGAAACGCTACATAAGTTGAGCTGTCGGCTGACAATAAATAAAAGTCAACCGTTGTACTGTCCTCTAACATCTTTGTCTTACTTGGTTGTCCAAGTTCATTGACAACGACACTTTTGTATTGTCCAAGTCGAAAGCCAAATAATTCGTCAGGTGAATTCTTCTTTTGTCCGTAGACGAAACTCAGTCCGAGTGTCAGTAATATTAATAGTCTCAATTTCATTATAACTAATTGCCGCTAACGTTTGTGCATATGACGTAGCGGGGTTTAGGAGGACTTAGCAATGACGTTAGGAATGCTAAGGCCGACCTTCTGCGCCTTGTCCCACCCACCGAACTAAATTAAGAAACTAAAATTACAACACAACCACGAGCCCCCGCTATGGCATATGCACTTTGTTGGCGGCTGTTAGCTTAACTCAATCTAAATTATGAATCCAAGAATTATTTCACGGCAACTTAAAATATAGAAAGTATATGGAGCTCGTAGTTTGATAAACTTTCACTTAGCTTCTTCAAATTTGTCCCATTCATTGAAACTGAATAAATATATGTGTTTGTAAACCCGCTGTTATATGCATTGAATATTAATGTCTGTCCATCAGATGTAAGATTTCCATATCCCCCTATCTTCTCGCTGTTTGGTAATGAAATTGGAATTTGTTGAGCACTGGTTCCGTCAAGATTCGCAGTCCAATATTCCCAGGTTCCGGAGGTAGCTATTCTTGAGTACAAAAACTTAGTTTGAGTTTGGGTGGCATTACTTTTTGCAACGGAATTGTCCTTACAGCTAATCTGAAATACTATGACTGATAAAGAAAATACCGAAAGAACAATTGAGGAATAGAGTAATTTTTTCATATCGTTATCGTTTAAATTGTTTAGGTCTAAAATATTTTTAAGCAAATGGGTCTTTACCTATTTCTCCGAAGGTGATGTAATGTCCAGAGTTCAAATCATTTTTTATCAGTTCCATTGTTATGTCTAATTTGTCGGAGTGATAAATGGAGTGCTTGAGAACAAAATAGAACTGAAATCCTTCTTTTACTTCTTTAATGTTTTTCACATAATCAACTTGTTTGAATACGTATGGTTGATAAACATATTGTCCGTTGTCAGCGTATAGGATTATAGTCGGTAAGTCCTTTTGTATCTCAGAGACATTGTCCACTACACTGAACGCTAGACATCTGTCATTTCTATAGAAGATATGTTCTACAATGTTCATCACTCAAAACTTTTTTAAGTTGCTGTCCACGATGTTATAAGTTTTTATTTTGTCCAAGGTCATTTGAAACCTAATCTGTCCAAAGCTAATAGCCGCCAACGTTTGTGCATATGACGTAGCGGGGTTTAGGAGGACTTAGCAATGACGATAGGAATGCTAAGGCCGACCTGCTGCGCCTTGTCCCACCCACCGAAACGAAATTAGGAAACTAAAATTACAACACAACCACGAGCCCCCGCTATGGCATATGCACTCTGTTGGCTGCAGTGCGTCACCCATTCATTTGATTAATCATTTTTTCTGTCGCTTCGATGATTTCTGGAAGTTTGAGCTCAATTCCTTTAGTTATCATCTTAGTTGAGAGTTGTCCAATCCATTTCATCGCTTTAGAAAATTTACTTTGTTTTGGTTCGTTGGATGTTACGATCTGTTTGATTGATTCAACCTCTTCGGTTGGCACATTTAACCTTTTGAGTAGTTCCGAGAATTCTTTTAAGTCGGCCGTCATTTCCTGAACGTTGTCCCTTATTACAACTTTGTCCCCGACACCAAGATTAGTATTGTTAGACCCTCCATATATATGGTAGTTAACAATGTTCTTGGCTTGTTCCTTACTTTCTTTAGTCGCAACAAAGTCATCGTTCATGGACGGAAATTTCTCATCGAGTTCTAGGAGAGTATCAAGCAATCTTTGTTTGGTCTGCTCCAAAATAACTCTGTATTGACTGGGGAGAATAATCGCACCCGCACTCATTAAATGCATCGTATTGTCATTTCTCCTGTATAAGTCAGCAAGTTTTGTAACAAAACTTTGACCAAAAGGAATCATTATAGAATCGTCCTTGGAAGCACCTGCCAGAGCATCCTCGATTGCTTTAATGCTTGCGAGGACAGTGTGGTCATAAAAATCTATATCGAGTTCTTTACCGAGTTGATCTAAAATTAGAGGCGTATTTCTCCATTGTTGTCCAAAGGCACCAACAAAGTCTCCAATTATTTTTACTTGAATCTTTCTATAGTCCGGAGCTCCGTCCTTGTCGCGATAACCATTTAGTTCACTTGTTAGCCAATTCCCTAACTCCTCGACCTTTAATTTACTTTGAACTAACTTAGTCCTAGTCAGTCCTTGTGAGAGAGTGATTTTGTCGTATGCCAAATCTTTTATTAACGATTTTATCATAGGTCGAATATTACTCACGCATTGCAGCCAACGTTTGTGCATATGACGGCTTGGGATTTCCGAAGCCGCGTCCTGTCGGCCGTGACAAAGCTAAATGAAGAAACGAACACTACAAAGTTACTGAACGCCCCAAGCTGACATATGCACTTTGTTGTAGGTCGTGCGCGTCAACCGTTATGTTGGGTCTGGACTTGTCTCAAGTCCACCGTTATGTTGTTGTTGACGTGAACGAGTCCACGTTGATGAAACTGTCAGTAGGAGAGAAGTCGATTTAAAGTCCACCGTTAAATTCTCCACGAGAGCAAAATGAAATTGTCTACCGTGTCATTATCCACGAGACAAAGCTCAAGAGTCCAGACTCAAAAATTTCCCAAGTTGTCCGCGGACAAGAACCGAAGTCGACCGTGATAAAACTGTCTGCGTAAAAAAATCTGAAGAGTCCTGATTTGTCAGCGGGCACCGAAATGAAATTGTCGACTGCGTCTTGTCCACGTGCACGCGCATGACCTACAACGTTGGTGCTTGTGCAGTGGCCGGACTAGGAGGGCTTGTTAAGGGCGATAGCCCGACAAGCCCGACCAGTTGTAAATTGTCCACCGTGACAAATGTATATAATGAAACTAAATGTTTAATACAGTTGCGAACCCGGCCATTGCACAAGCACACTGTTGTGGGTTCGTGCCGCCATGCTGTCACTCTTTAATAAGTTTGATTATCGTGTCCGAGTAGTCAATCAAACTTCTTCTGTCGCTCATAAACTTGATTACTGATATTCCATTGAACACTATCAATACTCCAATAGGTGTCCCGAATCTTGTCAGTGAGTCCAATCTCGATCCAAATATTACCCAACCTGTCGACCAAAGCAGTATTACGAGAGTTTGAATAGTCATAAGAAAAGGAACCAAATTGTTCCCGGTCATAACCTCACATTTAACCCTAGTCTTTGTCGGACTTGTCTCGCTAAATGTCAACTTAATTTTACCAAATGCACGGAACGGCCAAAATGTATTTGGCATTCTTCGTATTTCAATTTCGTTATTCGAGAATTTGAACTCTTTGTAATCAATCTGTCCAGGTACAATAAAGGAATACCATTTATGTCCCTTTGCTTTTTCTTTTAATGAAGTTATTATGTCGTCAGTCCTCCTTGTTACTTCGGTCTCAAAACTCAAATTGATTTTGTCGTTTATCCTTTTAAACATAAAGTCGTCTCTGAATTTTTTGTCCTTTGTTCGTCAGCCGTCAATCTGTTGGGCGGCATGACCCACAACGTTTCGATATAAGGTATTGCTTATATCCCTTTATTGTCCCACAAGGTATACCCGCGAACTAAATTATCCAAAGGACTTACCAATTGCTCAAAACCTTTCTTCGTAACGTGCGCATAACGCTCGGTGGTGCGTGAGCTCTCATGACCTAGCAAGGTCTGAATGTATCGCAAATCTGTTCCATGCTCCAGCAGGTGCGTAGCAAAACTATGTCTAAGCGTATGAGCACTGACATTTTTTTTGATACCTGCACCGGTTGCACATCGTTTAATAATACTGTTCACACTTCGCGGACTGTAAGGCTGCTGCCTAGGCCCTTCAAACAGCCAATGTTTTGGTCGGTACTTATCGCAGTATGTTCTGGCAAATTGGTGTGCTACTTTAGAAAGCAATGTCACCCGGTCTTTGGCTCCCTTGCCGCTGCGCACATAGATCAGTCCACGGTCGGCATCCAGGTCGGCAAGAGTAAGATTTAATAGTTCACTCATGCGTAAACCTGCCGAGTATAAAAAGAAAAGAATGCATTTGTGCTTCAGGTTATTGGTCTGCCTAAAGAGGGCCAGCGCTTCCTCCTCACTGAGCACGGTAGGTAGCTTGTTGTCTTTGCGTGGCCTCTCTATATAATATGTCTTTCGGTCTTCGCCTTTTACCCGCTCCAAATAAAATTTAATTGCATTGATCGCTTGGTTTTGAGTTGAAATACTCACCCGTTCATGATCTACTAAATAAAGAATGTAACTATGGATGTCTTCTTCTGTAAAAGATTCGCTGTTCTTCGGATAAATAAAAGACAAGAAAGATTTAAACTGAGATTCATAATTCTTGGCGGTGACTTCACTGTAGCGAAGTGTGCGTAAGGTCTCACTATAGATTGATGGTACCGAAATCCAGGCTTTTGTTAGCGACTCCGGCAACCTTCCATGATCAGGTTTACCCCAACCGGCTAATTCAATTTTAGAGAAAGCAGAGAGGTCATCTTTAAGTTTCATAAGTTGATCTTGATCATACAAGATCAGGTAGCATTGGTGGGTAGCTGAGTATCTTCGCCCAATCCAGTTGTTTACTATTCTAAAAGGTTCTTTAGTCAGTTTTCCATGTATAGCGATGTGCAGTAGCTCTTCATGCCATAAAGGCTCAAGTCTTATTAGATTTTCTATCATGCAGCAATAGTAAAATCAAAGTCAGTTCGCAACCGTGTGTTAATCGTTTACTTTCGATTATAATCGTTTGCAAACGGATATACTCAAAACGAGCAACATCCTGATTGGTGTTTTTTTGTGCGATAGGAGAAAAAGAGAGGGCTACTATTCTTGAAACGACATTGGCTTAAAAAAACAAAACCCCCGCAGCCTGTCAGCAGTTTTTTTTAATTAGCAAGCAGTTGCCTTCCTGTAAGTTGAAGGGGCCTTCCGATAACTGAGGAAGATCTTCTTGCAACAAGAAGGAGCCTTCCTGTAACTTGGTTCATCTTGTAAGTTGAAGGAGTGTTCAGCAGTATTATGTGCTCTGCTAATATTCAGTATTCGGTGTCCTTACAACAAGCCTCTCTATATCTCAGGCCTGTCAACACTAACCCGGTAGCCTTATATATAGAGTAGCAAAAGCTAAAAACTAAATTATTTAGTTAAAATACTTGCTTTTTAACGGATCAGGTATTTATTTAGCTAAAATTTTTAGTCAATGAGCGAATTCAAGCTAAAGCTGAAAAGCAAAAAACTTCAGTCCGGACGGTTCCAAATCGGGTTTACCACAGAAGGATTGGTTGACGGCTATTATGGCTATTTACTTGCCGAGCCCAAAACTTCAGTGACTGAAATAATAGAGAAAATTGATCGTCACATTCGTGCGATGACTGACAGTGAAAAGTACTTGCAACGCAATCTTTTCTCTTTTGGCAACCGACAGAACAACTCCGGAAGAATCTTAATTTTTAAAAAATAACGCTGCACTCTTCCCTCTCACCGGAGAGGGTCGGGGTGAGGCCCAAAACAAAAAACATATGGTGAGTCTAAACGAAAACTTACGTGCTTTACGCAAAAAACTTCAGCTAACGCAAGATGAGTTTGCACAAAAGCTGGGAATCAAACGCTCGCTCATCGGTGCCTATGAAGAAGGTCGCGCAGAACCGCGTGCTGAATTATTACAGAAGATGGCGGTACTATTTGGCGTAACTATGGAGTCACTCATCGGAGTGGACCTCACCAAATCCGATCCGAAACCGCCCATCTCGTTTAACCGCGGACGTGATGTGGTGGTAGTAACAGTAGACCAAAACCGTAAAGAGAATATCGAGTTTGTGCCGGTCAAAGCTTCAGCCGGTTACTTGAGTGGTTATGCCGATCCGGAATATGTAAAAGAATTGCCGCGCTTCAACTTGCCCATCTTAAAACAAGGAACATACCGTGCGTTTGAAATCAAAGGCGACTCGATGCTGCCTCTTATGCCGGGCTCCATTGTAGTAGGTGAGTATATTGAAAAGCTAAATGAGATCAAGAGTGGCAAAACATACATTTTAGTAACGCAACACGAAGGCGTAGTTTATAAAAGAGTGTTCAACTACCTCGAAGAAAACGGAAAACTATTTTTAGTTTCAGATAATAGACAATACTCTCCTTACCAGGTAGATGGTGAAGATGTACTCGAAGCCTGGTCTGCCAAAGCGTATATCAGTGTGCAATTCCCAGAAGTAGAAACGAAGCCCGAAGTATCGGTAGATCAACTGGCCAGTGTGGTGCTTGATCTTCAGAAAGAACTTTTTCAATTGAAGTCAGACAAAAATCCGAAGAAATAACTTAGCGGTTAGCCGATCCCATAAACTCCTTTCATCTTGGTACTTAGCTACGCCATAGCGGAAACATCAAGAGAAAGGGGCTAGGGTGAGGTGATTCTTAAATGAAATGATTATGACCAACGCCATAGCTGTAAGCGATGAGATGGTTCTTAGTAAAATCTACTTGATCCGTGGAAAAAGAGTAATGCTCGATCGTGATCTCGCAGAAATGTATGGTGTTGAAACGAAAGCCCTCAACCAGGCGGTAAAGCGAAATAAAGAACGCTTCCCATCTGATTTCATGTTTCAAATGAACCCTCAGGAACTAGAAGATTGGATGTCACAAATTGTGACTTCCAATAAGGAGAAGATGGGCATTAGAAAGATGCCGTATGTATTTACCGAAATGGGAGTGGCGATGCTATCAAGCGTATTGAAGAGCGAGACTGCCGTTGAGGTGAACATACAAATCATCCGCATCTTCAGTCGTATACGCGAAGTGCTGTTAACCCACAATGATGTTCTTTTGAAACTGGCGCAACTCGAACAGACAATTCTTAATCAAGATGAAAAAGTAAATAAGCATGAAGAAGAGATTCAAATGATTTTCAATGCACTGAAACAACTTTTGAATCAACCGCAAGAACCAAGAAAGAAGATCGGATTTAAAATCGGAACAGATAATTGACTTTATCACATAAATAGAAAATTATGGAAAGCTTATCACCCAACATTTTTGTCAGAGACATGAACGCAACGATCGAGTTTTACAAAAACCTCGGTTTTGAAAAGACCATGTCCGTGCCTGAAACCGGAAACTACGATTGGGCTATGCTCTCAAATGGAAATGTATCATTCATGTTCCAGACCTACGGAAGCCTAGGCGAAGTTCTTCCCGAAATCAGCCGGACGGGGGGAGGCTCACTTTTGTTTTACATCAAGCTCACAGGGATTCGTACATTCTTTGAAAAGATCAAGGGCAAAGCAAAAGTGATTGTTGAATTGAACAAGACCTTCTACGGAGCCACCGAGTTCTCCATTGTTGATAACAATGGCTATGTACTCACCTTTGCAGAAGACGAGTAACCAGGGTTGCAGTCCTATTGATTTTTCCTGTAGCTGTTTCCTCAAATTTCTCTATAGACTTAAACTCTTTTGGTTGTTCGTACTTGAAGAGTTGCTTGCTTGCTTGTATAATAATTTTTTCAACAAGACTTTGATCAATTGATGTTCCTTCAAGAATTACGATTGCTCGTTGTCCCAATTTCTCATCGGGTAAGCCAGCAACGAAAAAACGATTTTTGATTTGCAATGAATCGAATATTTTTTGGAGTACGGCTTCTACTTTCTCAGGGATGATTTTTACCCCACCTGAATTAATCACGAGATCAACACGGCCAAGCCATTTGAATTTCTTGTGATCAACTAATTCTACTAAATCGTTGGTAATAACTTCTTCATTCAAATAATCGACCCTGATGCAAAGACATCCACGTTCATCCAATCTTAAATGAATATTTTCAAGAGCTAGAAAATAATCTTGCGCATCATCGCCATTCAATTTTTGTAAAGCAATGTGTGAAATGGTTTCAGTCATTCCATAGGTTGCATAGATCGCACACTTACTGTTTTTGATTTTCTCTTTTAATGAATTACTAACGGACGCTCCTCCTATAATGGCACAACTAACAGTGTCCAGTTTTTCTGGAGAATGACTTAAAATATTTTCTAATTGATATGGAACCAATGCAGTAAAATCAATGGCCTGGTAAATGCCATCAAGTGGATTGGCCGATGGTTCGATTGCAATGATGTTCATACTGAGAATTAGACTCCGAACAAGCATCATTTGCCCGGCAATGTATTTGGTGTCAAGGCAGACTAGTGCGGTATCTTCTGACTTGAGTTGAAGTGCGTGGATGGTTTGCTTTGCACTCGCTTCCATCGCACTTCTCTTAAGTATGATTTCTTTTGGAGCGCCTGTAGAACCGGAAGTGAGAATCTTGAATTCTTGCTGGCCGCTACGCCAATCCCGGCAAAATTTTAAAGTCGATTTCTCAAATTCAGTTAGCCCTTTGTCAACAGAGATGTTTTTCAATTCTTCAATTGAGAATTCTTTTCCGTTGAGACTGAGTAATGGCATCGCGATATTTTTAACCGCAAAGTTCGCAGAGGAGCGCAAAGAAAAACTCTGCATACCTCTGCGGCTCTGCGGTTTTTTGCATTAAGGGAACTTCGGAAACTTCGAGAAGTCAGGTTCACGCTTTTCAAGAAACGCGTTCTTACCTTCCTTCGCTTCGTCACTTAAATAATAGAGTAGCGTTGCATTACCTGCTAGCTCTTGAATTCCGGCCTGCCCGTCAAGTTCAGCATTAAATGCACATTTCAACATTCGTATAGCAAGAGGACTCTTCTTTAAAATCTTGTTCGCCCACTCTACATAAGTTTCTTCTAATTTATCCAGAGGAACTACTTTGTTTACCAGCCCCATGTCGAGTGCTTCCTTTGCATCGTATTGATCGCAGAGGAACCAAATCTCTCTCGCTTTTTTCTGTCCGATGATTCGCGCGAGGTAAGATGCGCCAAAGCCCCCATCGAAACTTCCCACTTTCGGGCCGGTTTGTCCGAAGCGTGCATTCTCGGCTGCAATAGTTAAATCACAAACTACATGTAACACATGTCCACCGCCAATAGCCCAACCTGCAACTGCAGCGATAACTGGTTTGGATATAGAGCGAATTATTTTTTGCAGATCGAGTACGTTCAATCTCGGCACAGTGTCTTTGCCTACATAGCCACCATGGCCACGAATACTTTGATCACCACCACTGCAGAATGCTTTTCCGCCTTCTCCGGTGAGGATGATCACACCCACCGATGGGTCTTCACGACAGATGTACATGGCATCGATCATCTCGTTCACCGTAAGTGGAGTGAATGCATTATGCATCTTCGGGCGGTTGATACTGATACGGGCTATGCCGTTGTATTTATGAAATAAAATCTCCTGATACTGTTTTATTTCTTTCCAATCATATTTAAGTTCCATATCCTTCTTTGATTTGCTGTTTGAATTTTTGGTACGCCTCTTTATTTTCTTCTTGCTTGCTTTCGAATTCCAGGATTTTGGTCGTATTGTCAAAAACAAAGAATTCTTTTAAGCTGTTTTTGATTTTTTTAGGAGAATCAACAGGCAAGTATTCAAAGCCATATTCACCGCATAAATGCTGAGCAGTTAGTTTTTGCTCCGTTACGAAAAACTCATGCAGTTCGGGAACATTGCCCGGGCCATCGATCATGTTAAAAATAATTCCACCATGATTATTAAGTACCAGCACATGTAAGTTGTGCAACGGGTATTTATGCCAGAACGCATTGCGATCGTAAAAGAAAGCCATATCGCCCGTAATCAAAAAGTTGGGAGCTTCATTAATTAATGCATGGCCAACAGCTGTACTGGTGCAACCATCAATGCCACTGGCACCCCGGTTGGAGTAAACATGAATTCCTTTTTTGCCTGCTTCAAGGCCAACCAGATTGGCGTAACGAACAGACATACTATTCGCCAAATGTAAATTGCAGCGTAAAGGCAACTGTGAAATGAATTCTTTAACTAAGGCTAATTCAGAGAACGAAGGACCTTTAAAAAATGTACTCATCGACCGGACAGTACGATGATCTTCAGCTTCCCAAATCAATTTGAAATTCTCTTTTTTCTGGCCTTCAAATTTCTTTTCACCATCGCTTGATGTAAGCGCCTGGAAAAATACTTTTGACTCACATCGAATAACTTCTGTTAATGACTGAAATGTATCTGCCGAAGCACCCGAAGGTTGAATGTGCCAATGTTCTTTAGGTTTGTATTTTCTTAAAAAGAGTTTGGCGTTCTTCGAAATGATCGACTTACCAAAAGTGATCAGCAATTCTGGTTGCAACGAACGCTTTACATCTTCCGTGCACGAGCCAAGAAAGGTATCTGAATGGCGGATTACATTCTGGCGTGAATGAAGATTCGAAAGTATATCACCAACTACCGCAGCGTGTTTTGATTGTGAGAATTTCTCGACCGCTTTGGCAAGGTCATCGTTGAAATCGTTCTGCCCGGCAAGAATCAAAATTTTTGAAAAACCACTCAAGCGTTTATTGAATCCTTTTACTTCTTCAGCTGAAATGATCTGAGCTATAACATTTGATTCTATCACCTTCAAATTCTTGCTAAACGAAATCTTATCTTCCTTGCCCGGATAAAGTGGTTCTCGAAAAGGTGCATTAATGTGAACAGGTCCCTTCGGAAATTCCTGAGATAAATTGATTGCCTCGCTGATGGTTCGATGAATGAACCAAACTGCATCGGGATGATCGTAGTCTTCGGGCAGTGTAAGTGATTTCTTTACATGAGCACCAAAAATGTTTTCTTGACGGATGGTCTGCCCATCTAATTGATCAATCCATTCTTTGGGACGATCAGCGGTGAAAACGATTAGGGGAATTTCCTGAAAGAATGCTTCTGCAACAGCAGGCGCAAAATTATAAGCAGCCGAACCGGAAGTGCAAACTAAAATGGAAGGAGATTGAGTTTCATGAGCAATGCCGGTAGCTACAAATGCCGCACTTCTTTCATCGCTAAAGGTTCTAACGGTGATATCGTCATGTCTTGAAAATGCAATAGTAAGAGGTGCACATCGACTACCTGGACAAAGCACTGCTTGAGTTACACCTTTGCGTGCACACAATTCGGCAATGTCATAAATAGGTTGATAGCGCAAAATTTACGAATTGATAATTTGAGAGAGCGTCTTGATTTTCATTTCTACTTCTTCAGCTTCTTTTTCGGCAACAGAATCAGCAGTGACTCCTGCGCCTGCGTATATGCGTGCTTTGGTTTCAAAGATTTGCATGCAGCGAAGATTTACAAAAAGTTTACTCTCACCATCAATGTTTACCGGGCCAATAAATCCGCTATAGAATTCGCGATCGTAACCTTCATTCTCTTGTAAGAATTGGATGGCAGGTTCCAGCGGCATTCCGCAAACGGCAGAAGTAGGATGGAGGAGCTTCAACATCACGGAGCCAAATTGGGGGAAGTTGATTTCTTTCGTGTCTACTTCATAATCTGTGCGCAAGTGCAACAGGCTACCGGCAACAACGGTGTGCGGTCCGTGCTCCTTATACTCGCGTACTCTGATTTTCTTGAAACAGTTGATGATATATCTACTCACCAACGCCTGCTCCTCAATTTCCTTTTGTGTCCACGCAACTGACTTGAGATTTACATTCGGCTGTGCCTTTTGTGTGCCTGCTAGCGCGATGGTTCTGAATATCTCCTGCGCATCAAGGCTTACCAACAATTCAGGAGTTGCACCTATCCAGGTTCCTGTTTCAGGAGAAGTAACTAATGATACGAAAGCATTGGGATGTTTTTCGCAGAGCTTGTTGAATGTTTTTACTACATCAAAGTCTTCAGGAAGATCTACATCCATGAACCTGGAAGGAACAATTTTTTCTACCTGCCCGCTTTCCGTCTTTTGTATACAAGCCTGTACTAATTCTGTAAAATTAGTGACAGTTTCATTTCGCTCTTTCGAGAAATAAAAGGATGGAGACTTCTTTTCATTAGAAGCAGTAGCGCTTTTCGAAAAGAAAGCGGTGTTATTCAAATCGGGCCCATCAATAATTTCATCTCCTTTAAATCGGAAAATCAAATCCGCATTGAAAAGATATTTGCCTTTGCTCGGATCGAATGGCGCGAATGCAAAACTGGGCATTGTTCCATCTAAGGTTATTTCATCACGAACCGTTGCACCACTATTGCAAACAATCAATGTCTTTTCATCGCTGTTGGGCAATCGCCAGTACATTAAAGAGCCGCCTAAACCAAGGATCCGATCAATCAGTTCTTTTACGTTTTCTTTCTTCCCAATGGAAATATCGTTGCTTGCGTCTCTCATGCTTTTCGGTCGAGAATGGCCATCGTTATTCTACTGATACAAACTAATTCTTCTTTTTCTGTAGTGATTTTTATTTCCCACACGTGCGTCTTTTTTCCAACGTGCACGGGTTTTACTCTCCCAATCACAAATCCTTCTTTCACGCTCTTAATGTGGTTGGCATTGATGTCGAGCCCAACACAATATTGAGCAGAAGAATCAATGCATAACATAGCCGCAACACTTCCTAAGGTTTCTGCCAGGGCCACGGATGCTCCACCATGTAAAATACCGAAAGGTTGGTGTGTCCGGTGATCAACTGGCATCCGGGCTTCAATGGTTCCATCTTCGATATTGGTGAATTGAATTCCAAGATGGGCTAGCATCGTATTGGTCGACATTTTATTGAGTGATTCGAGCGTAAACTCCGCTTTAAATATGGGCATATGAGTGCGGGTAAGATGGAGTATTGCCGATCAAAGTATTTCCTTATTTTTGCGGCCAAATTAACGGAAATTGAGCAGCAAAAAAATATATATCGTACGTCACGGGCAGACTGACTTTAATTTGCGGGGCATCGTGCAGGGGAGTGGCGTTGACTCTTCACTTAATGCAATGGGCCGCGCTCAGGCCAGGGCTTTTTTTGACACATATCAATCGGTTAGCTTCGATAAGATTTATACATCGGTTTTAAAACGTACCAAAGAGACGGTAGCAGACTTCATTGCGTTGGGAATTCCACACGAGTCTCATGCAGGTTTGAATGAAATCAGTTGGGGAGTGAATGAGGGACAGAAGATCACCCCTGATGAAGATGCCTACTATCACTGGATGTTGCAACAATGGGAAAGTGGAAATACTTCATTGCGTATCCAGGGAGGCGAGAGCCCTGATGAGGTAGCTTTGCGTCAGCAACACGTTATTGAAAAGCTTTACAAGGATGAAGGTCAGAATATCCTGATCTGTATGCACGGCCGTGCCATTCGTATTTTACTTTGCCAGTTGCTTCATTACCCAATGAAAAGTATGGATATGTTCGAGCACGGAAATGTATGTTTGTATGTACTTGAGTTCGATGGCATCGCCTTCAATGTTACCCTATACAATGATACCAGTCATTTGAAAAACCTCAAGGCACCTAAAGCTGAGGTTGAAGAGAGAACTATACTTTAATAGTTTTCAACTGATCCAGCGCTGATCTTGATTTGGTATCAATAGAACTTTTGTATTCGTGCTTGCGATAGCTCATCGCCATCTCAAAGTATTTCTTAGCCTTACCAAAATCTTTTTGGTCTCTATAAATATAACCCAATTGCAAAGCTGCATTCGGAGCGAAATACCAGGGGTTTTCCCTCGAGAGCTTAATCGTTTCTTCGTAATAGATTTTGGCAACAGAGAATTCACTTGTTTTATGGGCGAGCCTTGCTAGTCGGTAGAAGTATTCTGTTTGTTCTTTTAATGAATGCAGCTCTGCGAATTGAATAGACTGAACGGTATGTTGTGCTTCCTTGTAAAAACCCCCATCCGTATAGTATCGAATCTTCAATAATTTCTTGTTGGGAAATTTGTTCTCCTCCAACTGCATGGCTGCATTTTTATCAGGGTCGGCTTGCTCTCGGCCTACAGTCTTCGCTTTATCAAAAAAGACTTTAGCTTCCGCCTCATGGTTCAATAACCAATGGCAAATCGCAATTTTGTAGTGCGCATCTTTCTTAAAACTCTGGCTACGATATCCTTTTAGAAATTTTTGATAATAGCTTATTGCGTTTTGATATTCTCCTTTATTCAACAAGGCTTCGGCATGCAGGTAGTCTATGTAAAACACCTGCAACCCCTGATTATGCTGGTCTAGAGTGTTCATGTATCCTATTGCTTTTTCACTCTGCGAATCTTTCATGCACATATTAATGGCAATGAAAAGTACAAGCCTGTTTTCAGGTTGCTCTTTTAAGATCTCATTGAAACCGATTGCGGCTTCGGAAAATTGCTGACTGATAAATCCTTTAATGCAAAAAAATAATATCGTTGCCTCGGTGTTGAGGGATGATTTTGAGTCGCGAAGTTCTTGCAATAGTTTTTGTCCGGTAGCGACCGATCCGCGCATGCCCAGCAAACTCATAAACCAATGATATTTGTCTGGCACTGAGCCAATCATCACCTGAATTACTCCATAGGTTTTCTTGATGGGAGGAAAAGTGGGATACTTCTTAATGCATTCTTGAGCAGTATTGTATGCTCTGCGAATAGCCAAAACGGCATTGAGGTTTTCGCCCATGTTGAGCAAGTTGAATCCCTTTTGCAGATTCAATTCAGCCTCCAGAAAAAGCTTTTCAGCGCTCTCAGGCAGGTTGTCAATACGCTGAAGTCGCTGCTTGAAATTGGCTTGCAGCAAATCAAACCGGTGTTGGTCTTCGGTAATAAGAATATCTACTGTTTCGCTGAGACTAAGTACGTAGATCTTATGGAGTTCTTCAGAAGGAGAGTTGATTTTAGCTAGGATCTCCTGGGCTTTGTCGGGTTGAAGGTTAAGAACAAGTCTGTAGGCTTTCTGCATTTCTTCGCTGAAATGCCACACTTGGTCTGGGGCCGCGAACGAAATAGCGGTCGTAAAAAAAAAGCAGACGATTAGGCCTGCTTTCTTTAATATTCTTATTGGTAAGATATTAGCCAACCTTTTTTGTCCTTTTAACGGGAGCTGCCTTCTTGGGTTTTGTCTCTTCCTCCATCGACTCTACATCAACATCGGCAAGAATACGGCCTGAATGCTCATCAATTACAATTTTCTTCTTTTCTCGGATTTCAGCAATTTTTTGAGGAGGGATGATGATGTTACATCCTTCAGCTGCCCCGCGCACTACACGTACAACTGCCAAACCATTGGTTAAGCTTCTGCGTAGGCGGTCGTAATGCTTTATTAATTTGTCTTCTATTTTCTTTGCTGCCTTTTCACGGTCAGCCATTAACTTCTTTTCTTCTTCCTGATTTTCGCCAAGAATGTCTTTCAATTCACCCTTTTTGTTGTCAAGATCCGCCATACGGTCCTTAATTAAGGTGTCAATGCCAGCGATTTCCAGCTTTTTAGCTTCAATTTTATCTTTCGCTTCTTTGATTCGCTTCTCACAGATCTGAACCTCAAGTTCTTGAAGCTCAACTTCTTTAGTGATCGCGTCAAATTCGCGGTTGTTTTTAACGTTTTTCTGCTGGTCGTTGTACTTTTTCACCAACTTCTCAGCCTCCTTTATTCCTTCTTTGTTCTTCTTGATAGAATCTTCAAGTTCTTTCTGCTCGGCCTCGAAACGGCCCTGACGTACTTTGTAGCCTTCTACCTCATCCTCAAGGTCTTGCACCTCATCGGGAAGGTCGCCTCTTAATTTTTTTAGTTCGTCTAACTTAGAATCGATTGATTGGAGTCTTACTAGTGCTTCGAGCTTCTGCGCAACTGTCTGGTTTTCCATTATTTAGAGATAGCTTATTGGATTAGTGACCGTTTTAGAAAAAATGATCGCAAAAGTAGTGAATTTTTCCTTCAAAACCTCAGTGAGCAGGTCTTTTGTGAATTGCTCGCTCTCGTAATGGCCAATATCGGCAATCATGATTTTGCTGTCGGCATCGAAAAACTCATGGTATTTGAAGTCGGCCGAAACAAAGACATCAGCGCCCTGGGCCACGGCTGAAGGCAAAAGAAAACTTCCTGCCCCCCCACACACCGCCACCTTCCTTATTTCTTTGCTCGCTGGTTGAGTATGCCGGATCATTTTTACGTCCATCTTCTTTTTTAAACCACTGAGAAACTCAAATGGTTCAATAGGCTTATCCAGCTCACCGATCATTCCGGAGCCAACTTCTTGATTTTCATTTTCTAACCGAGAAATATAGTAGGCCACTTCTTCGTAAGGATGCGATTCCTTGAGCGCGCGAAGAACCTTGCTCGTAAGGTGATTGGGGAAAATTACTTCGGCTCGAATCTCATCAACTCGCTCCAATTGATTGGTTTGACCAATGGAGGGTTGAGCATTTCCGGTGGGCATGAAAGTACCCTCGCCACTCACTTGAAAACTACAGTTTTTATAGTCACCAATATTTCCAGCTCCAGCTTTGTGCAAGGCGCTGATAACATCCCCTGCATTATCCTTAGGAATAAAAGTGACCAGTTTTGATAATGTGTCTTTCCTCGGTTTTAAGATATTCAAATTCTTAAGCCCGATTTTCTCAGCGATCTTTTTGTTTACTCCCAAATGAACATGATCAAGGTTGGTATGAATGGCATAAATGGCGATGTCATTTTTAATCGCTTTAATAATAGTGCGCTCCACATAATTCTGGCCTGTGATCTTCTTTAATCCGCGAAAGATAATCGGGTGATGTGCCACAATCAGATTGCAATTATTTTGGATGGCTTCGTCAACCACTGCTTCAGTACAATCGAGCGTAACCAGGGCTCCTTTTACGATTGCGCTTGAATCGCCCGTGAGCAGCCCACTGTTGTCATAATCTTCTTGATAGGCGCGCGGAGCAAGTGACTCCAAGTGATCAGTTACATTTTTTATCGTAGTTGTTGCCATTGAATCGTTAATTTTGAAACCAAATTTATAGAAAAGACACTGACCTAATGCTTTCCATCATTCTTGCTCCATTCTCATGGCTTTACGGAGCAGTGACGCGCTTTCGGAATTTTCTATACGACATCGGGTTGAAAAAATCATATTCGTTCAATCAGGCGGTCATCTCGGTTGGAAACTTAAGTGTGGGTGGCACCGGCAAAACTCCGATGATTGAATATTTGGTTCGTCTCCTCTCAAACGAATATTCGATTGCCATTTTGAGCAGGGGATATGGCAGGCGAACAAAAGGTTTTCGGCTAGCGGGAGAATCGGATAATGCCTCAACGATTGGTGATGAACCTTTTCAGTTTTATAAGAAATTTAATCCCGATAGCTATCGGGACAAAGTAGAGGTGGCCGTTTGCGAAAATCGTGTTGATGGAATTAATCAGTTACTGACTTTAAAAAAATCTATCCAGGTTATTTTGTTAGATGATGCCTTTCAACACCGAAGAGTCAAGCCGCTGTTCTCTATTTTATTAACCGATTTCACCAAACCTTTCTTCAAGGATTACATTTTGCCAAAGGGTAGACTACGAGAGTCTCGAAGGGGAAGCTCTCGTTCAGATTTAGTAGTCGTGACGAAGTGCAATAACCCTTCACAAGAGATAGAAATAAACTACGAAATGGAGATTCAATCTTGTGCGGGTGCGAAGCCTGTTTTCTTTTCGGCCATTGGGTATAACAAACCAATTTCTATTGAGAATGCTCAAATCAGCAAGGACGTTGTACTTGTTACCGGTATTGCTAATAGCAAGCCCATGGTGGATCATATCTCAGAAAAAGTCAATCTTCGATATCATTTTGAATTTGCCGATCACCATGAGTATTCAGCAAAAGAAGTCGAAGAGATTCAGCGAAAAGCTTCTGCTCTTGGTGCATCTATTCTCACTACCGAAAAAGACTTTGTGAAGCTTGAATCATTAGTGGATGCAAAACTTTGGTTTTATTTGCCCATTGAAACCCGATTTTTAAAGAATGGTTCGGAATTTGATAAGCTGGTACTCGAAAAAATCAAAAGTCAACTAGATTAAGCGTGCGGTTACTTTTATTCATATGGATGGTTTGTCAAAGCGTTTCTGTTTTTGCGCAAGACACCGTTTCGCCCGGAAGGCGAAAGGTTGTTCAAACCACGAAAAGTGATTTGACAAAAGGGGAGACCAAACGATCGCGCTCAGCTATAGTGAATGATTCTGCCAGGAATGTTTATGGGCCGAAAACGACTCTCTCTACCACAGAAACGGAAATTTTTGAAAATAGGAAGAATAACTATGTGCCGTTGGACACTTCCATTTACAATTTACATCGATGGGATTTTGTTCATAAGAATGAAAACAAATATCAGGATCTTGGGAATTTGGGCACGGCTTTGAATCCAATTTTTCCTCAATTGTCTGGAGCGATTGGTGCTACTCCGGGATTCAAAGTCTACGATCTTTATTATGAGTCTGCGGCTCCACGATTTTATGATACCAAGTCACCCTTTTCACGCATTAATGTAGTGTGGGGTGGAAGAGGCCGATCGATTACTCACATTGAGTTTACGCGCAATATCAATCCTCGCTGGAATTTTGGTTTCAACTATAGACCAATTCTTTCCGCAGCCCAGATTGGGTTTTCAGGGAGCAAAAATTATCAAGTGACAAGTCATTACTATGATTTTTACACATCGTTTAAATCGAAAAACGACAAATACAAATTGCTATTGAGTTATCGAAGAATTCGACATCATGTAAAAGAGAATGGAGGGGTACAAGTTCTAAGTACTTCGAATTATAAAGATTACTTCGACCCAAGTGCTGCTCCTTATTTTATTATCTCAACCTCTGCAGCTGCTCCTCCCTCGGCTACCACAGATGAACTACGCAACAATGTTCATTTGTTTCATCAGTATCAACTTGCTAAGCCTGCTCAATTGTATCATGTTCTTGATATCAATAAGCAGGTAAATACATTTCATAGTAAAAACGGGACGGAGACTGCCAATTATTTTACTGCGGCCTTCATCGACACAACGCAGAACAATGACGTAAATACCTTTCAATCGATTCAAAATGAAGTAGGACTAAAAGGCAATGCGTCATTTTTGTTTTATGACTTCTACTACAAGCTGCGTACGTATTCTAACAAGATGCAGAATTTGCAAGGACAACCTCCACATGCCATTGGAATAGAAAATTCTATTGGAAGCCGAATCACCTTTAGATATGATTCTCTTAGTTCCCTCTCAGGTCAGGCGGAATATCTTTTGGATGGCCACTACAAAATTGAGGGAGCGCTTCGTACTCCATGGCTTGATGCTGATTTAAAAAGTTCCCTTGCCAAACCAGGCTTTATGCAGCAGGCGTATCGAGGAGGATTTAATGCATGGTCAAATACTTTTACGGATGTTTTTTCAAATCAAATAAGCGGAAGGATTAAAGCTAAATTGGGCCCACTGTCTATTTCGCCCGGACTTAGCTATACAGCGCTACACAACTATATTTATTTTAAACAGTTTTCAGACATTTCCCTTAAAAACTCCTCAGACATACCTCAACAGGCTATGCCCCAACAATCCGGTGGCAACCAACAGATTGTATCACCAGAGGCAAGAATGGAAATTCGGTTTTTGAAAAGATTTCATTTCCGTCCTTATGTCATTTACAGCTCGTTGCTTAGCAATGACGATCATGCCGTAAGCATCCCAACTTGGTTTACCAACATACAGTTGAGTTACGAGAATGTTATTTTCGATGGAGCCTTACAGCTACAAGTTGGAATTGATACCCACTATAAATCCGCTTACAAAGCGATGGGGTATGCTCCGGCCATTCAGCAATATTATATCCAGGATAGTTTTACCAACACACCCTTTTGGTCAACAGACGTTTTTCTTAATGGCCGTATTAAGAGAGGACGTTTTTTTCTGAAGTATATTAATTTAGTACAACAATTCACTGGTCAAGGCTATTTGCCAACACCTGGCTATCCGAACGTGCGGAGTGCACTTGATTTTGGTTTTGAATTGATTTTGTTTGACTAGTTCAATGTGTCTTTGTTGTCATGGAAAAGCATGTACTTGGTCTTGAGTTACCCACGGATCCGCGTTGGGTAGATATCGCTGAAAAAAACATTGGCGATATTTTAACCGACCATGCGTATTGCGAGCAAAAAGCAGCGACTTCCTGTATTTCGCTCATCGTTCTGTTTTTTGACAAGGAGAAAGTAGTGGATATGCTCACACCTGTAGTGGCAGAGGAATGGGATCATTTCGCCCGTGTCATCAGTGAGCTAAAGAAGAGAAACCTTCCGCTCGGCCCTCCAAGAAAAGATGAATATGTTGAGGAGTTGTACAAGCATCTGAAAAAAGGAGGGAGTCGCGATGAACAACTGGTTGAAAGACTTTTGATGAGCGCGATGATCGAAGCGCGGAGTTGTGAGCGCTTTCGTTTGTTATGGAAAGAAATTGCAGACAAGGAATTAAGTAAATTCTATTATGAGCTGATGGTCTCCGAAGCTGGTCACTATAAAAATTTCCTTTCACTCGCCAAAGAATATGATGACCCGCAACGCGTACATGAGCGCTGGCATGAGTTGCTTACCCAAGAGGCTGAGATTGTAAAGTCACTTGGAGTTCGGGGTGACCGTATGCACTAATGAGAATGCTTATTTCTTTCCAATAGGAACTAAGAATCCGCCTTCCCAAGTCCATTGAAGGGAGTAGAAATGATGTTTGGCCATACCCAAATGTTCATGCCCAAGTTTAGTGTTGGTGTAATTGGCAAAGGCTCCTTGCATATCCGTTTGTATAAACAGGTATTTTAAAAATGTGGCGCGCACACCTATGCTCATCGCGGCTACCATGCCATGGTAATGAAAATAGCCCAAGTCATCATCCCCGAGTATTCTATCGATGGTATAAGAAATGAGAGGGCCGGCACCAACTTTGGCCAGTGCGCTAATCTGTACATGGTCTCTCTTCAATATATTTTGACGCTTAACTAAATTGAAGAGTAAATAATTATTGCCATTGGTGTGTTGCAGATGGAGCGTGTCCGGATCGAGAGGATAAACTCTGTCTATTGCAGTTCCATGAATCTGGCCCTTCATATGAATGTTTTGCCAGTCGGTGACCACATATTTTAAATGGTTCCAACCTACTTCAATTCCGAGATTATGTTTGTCATTGAAGAAATAGCCGACAGTCATATCATATTGAGGTATAGTCAATCGATCGGGATGCCAATATTTCTCCATATCAGGTTTGTCATGAGCTTTAGCATCGTAAAGCCAGAAATCATAACTTTTGGCAGGATCGGCATCATGCCTGTATACATGAATGTCGCTTTTTGAATACCAATCGCGGTTATATCCCCACGAAAAATAGAATTCGCCTGACTTGCGAGGCTTGGGTTCGGTTACATCTTGAGCTACAGAAAGTCCAATCAATCCAAGAAAAGACACTGTAAACAGGAACAGAGCACGAAATATCAAAACGCTAGTAGATAAAATGAAGTCGCAAAAGTATAAAAAAATATATTGGTGTGATCATGTGCTCCACTTATGGGTGTCGAGACGCAAAAGAAAAAGACTGCCCAAACGGACAGCCTTTTCTTAAATCTTAAAGTCTAATGTCTTAAATCTTAAGTCTACTTAAGCAACTTGCGCCTGAAGCTTGGAAGCAAGAACTGATTTCGGCACTGCGCCTACTTGTTTGTCAACGATCTGACCGTTCTTGAAGACCAAAAGTGTAGGGATTGAGCGAACTCCAAAGCGGGCTGTAACCTGAGGGTTTTCATCCACATTAAGTTTAGCAATCACGGCTTTACCTTCATAATCTCCCGCAAGTTCTTCTACTACAGGGCCGATCATCTTACAAGGACCGCACCATTCAGCCCAAAAATCAACTAATACAGGTTTATCGCTTTTAATGACTTCATCAAAATTCGCATCGGTGAGTTCCATTGTTTTTCCCATTACTGATAATGTTTATTGTTAGTTTATTAAAGTCAATAGTTCAACGCAAATATAAATGAAATTAGTTCCGCACTTGAATTTTATAAGTCGCGCGGTTGACAAAGGGTGCCACAGTATTAGATAGGGAAATCTATTTCCATATCTCCAATACTTTTAGCTTTCACCTTTCGAATTGAAATTCGATGTTACCTGAGGCTGCTTTAGATCATTAATCCAACAATGTATCTTTGGAACTTTTATTAACTTGAATGTTTCTTTTGGCTTTATGTTCAGCAAATTCACCCACATTGCTCGGTCGGGCTTTCTTGCAATTATAATAGTAGCGTGTTATTTCATTTCCAATGCCCAAACTCCAATTCCAGGTCATGCGGGCAAAATCAGTAATGGAACCGGTGGCGCTTTACTTAGTAATCCCAATTCTGTCTTTGTTTCAGGGAATTATGCCTACGTAGCCAGTAGTGGTAGCAACACCCTTGAGATCATTGATATCAGCAATCCGGCATCTCCGGTACATAATGGAAGCATTACAGACGGAACGGGAGGCGCACTTCTTAGCAATCCGGTATCCGTTTTTGTTTTAGGCAACTATGCTTATGTGGCAAGCGCTGCGAGCAACGCACTTGAAGTAGTTAATGTCACTGATCGAGCCAATCCAGTTCATTACGGAAGTTTGACGAATGGGACTGGAGGAGCAATTCTCAATAGTCCGTCATCGGTGTATGTTTTGGGCACCAATGCCTACGTGGTTAGCAGTGCAAGTAATTCATTGGAGATAATTGACGTCACCGATCCATCTGCACCGGCCCATTTGGGAAGCATCGTTGATGGAGCTGGCGGTGCACTTTTGAATAGTCCTTCGTCAGTATTTGTTTTAAATTCCCTTGCTTATGTAAGTAGTTCAGGAAGCAATGCGCTTGAAATTATAGATGTAACTGACGCAACAACTCCATTGCATAAAGGAAGTTTGTCAGATGGTGCAGGAGGAGCTTTACTCAATGCACCTGCATCATTGTATATATCAGGTACTAATGCATACGTGGCGAGTACAGGTAGTAGTGCAATCGAAATTGTTGATGTGACAGATCCTACGGCACCTGCTCATAAATCAAGTTTGTCTAATGGTGGCTCAGTAATTTTAGGAAGCCCTCAATCAGTTTATTTATTCGGTAACTACGCCTACGTGGCAAGTAATTCAGGTAATGCTCTCGAGATTGTTGATGTCACTGATTCATCATTACCACAACATCAAGCATCATTAAGCAATGGAGCAGGAGGTGCAATGCTGGCTTCGCCTACTTCAGTATTTGTTTCAGGCCCATCGGCATTTGTAACAAGTTCATCAGATAATGCACTTGAAGTAATAGCATTGTTTACTCCTTTGGCGCCAACGACCACTTCAGCAAACAGCGTTTCAGAAAATAGTTTTACAGTCAACTGGACTGCGGTTTCTAATTCAACTTCATTTGAGATAGATGTAAGCGCAGATAATTTTGCTACACTTTTGCCAAGTTATAATCCGGCAACCACAACAGGTATTTCGCTAGTTGTATCAGGCTTAACCGGATGTACCGACTACCAATTTAAGGTGAGAGGTGTTAATGCGAATGGAACTTCAACAGACTCAAATGTTGAACTCGTAACAACGGGAGTAACTACACCCGTAGCTGCAGCAGCGAGTGTAATATCACAAACGGGATTTACTGCCAATTGGAATTCTATTTCATGCGCAACAGGATACTATTTAGATGTGGCTACCGATAATGTATTCGGAACTATTCTTCCTTCCTATAATAATCTTTCAGTGGGCGGTACTTCACAAAGTGTGACTGGTCTGACCGAGGGTACTACTTACTACTATCGAGTGCGATCAACGAATGCTAGCGGCACTTCATCGAATTCAAATTCGATTTCAACGATCACTGTTCCTGCAGATCCAACTGCAACTGCAGCCAGTTCCATCACGCAAAGTAGTTTCACTGCCAATTGGAATTCAGCGACAGGCGCAACGGACTATGATTTGGATGTAGCCACTGATTCGGGATTTGGATCAATCATCGGTTCGTATACCAACATTTCCTTGACTTCAAAAAGCGTTACGGGGCTCGGTGCTGGTACTACTTATTATTATAGAGTGCGATCATTGAATTCAAGTGGTACTTCATCGAATTCAAATTCGATTTCAACGATCACTGTTCCTGCAGATCCAACTGCAACTGCAGCCAGTTCCATCACGCAAAGTAGTTTCACTGCCAATTGGAATTCAGCGACAGGCGCAACGGACTATGATTTGGATGTAGCCACTGATTCGGGATTTGGATCAATCATCGGTTCGTATACCAACATTTCCTTGACTTCAAAAAGCGTTACGGGGCTCGGTGCTGGTACTACTTATTATTATAGAGTGCGATCATTGAATTCAAGTGGTACTTCATCGAATTCAAATTCGATTTCAACGATCACTGTTCCTACAGATCCAATTGCAACTGCAGCCAGTTCCATCACGCAAAGCGGATTCATTGCCAATTGGAATTCAGTAACAGGCGCAACTGATTATGATTTGGATGTAGCCACTGATTCGGGATTTGGATCAATCATCGGTTTGTATACCAACATTTCATTGACTTCAAAAAGTGTTACCGGACTGACTTCAGGGACTACTTATTATTATAGAGTGCGATCAAATAATGCTAGTGGCACTTCATCAAACTCAAATTCGATTTCAACAATCACTATTCCGGCTGATCCCATTGCAATTGCAGCCAGTTCCATCACACAAAGTGGATTCATTGCCAATTGGAATTCAGTACAAGGAGCAACCGACTATGATTTGGATGTGGCAACTGATTCGGGATTTGGATCGATCATCGGTTCATACACCAACATTTCGTTGACTTCAAAAAGCATTACAGGGCTCAGTGTTAGTACCACTTATTATTACAGAGTGCGATCAACAAATGCTAGCGGCACATCATCGAACTCAAATGCGATTTCAACGATTACTGTTCCTGCTGACCCTACCGCAACCGTTGCTAATTACACCACGCAAAGTACTTTCACTGCCGGATGGAATTCAGTTGCAGGAGCAGGTAGTTATGATCTGGTTGTAGCCACAGATGTGGCTTTCACCGCAATACTTTCTTCTTACAATAATCTATCGGTGAATGGAACTACGCAAAGCGTGATAGGACTTACCACAGGCACAACTTATTATTATCGTGTACGGTCTACCAACGTGAGCGGGGCGTCATCGTACTCAAATATAATTTCAGTGATTACTATCCCGGCCGATCCAATAGCAACAGCAGCAAGTTCCACCACGCAGAATAGCTTCATGGCGAATTGGAACTCTGTTACTGGAGCAAGTGGCTATCGTTTAGATGTATCGACTAATTCCGGATTCACGGCTACTCTTTCATTATACAATAATCTTTCCGTGAGCGGAACCTCACAAATTGTGACAGGACTTAGTGCAGGTACAAATTATTATTATAGAGTGAGATCATTTAATTCTAGTGGCACTTCTTCGAACTCCAACACGATTTCATTGATTACTATTCCGGCTAACCCTACTGCAATAGCTGCCAGCTCGATTACACAAAATGGTTTTACCGCCAATTGGAATTCAGTTACAGGTGCAAGTGGTTATTACCTAGATGTGTCTGCCGATGCATTTGCATCTGTTCTTTCGTCTTACAACAACATTGCTGTGGCAGGAACATCACAGAATGTAATAGGACTCACAGCAGGCACAACTTATTACTACCGGGTTCGGTCAGCGAATACAAGTGGAGCTTCGTCAAACTCAAATACAATTTCAACGATTACTGTTCCCGCTAATCCAACTGTAGCTGCAGCCAGTTCGATCACACAAATCAGTTTCACTGCCAATTGGAATTCAGTTCTTGGAGCCAATGGTTATAAATTGGATGTCGCCACAGATGGATCTTTCTTAAATATACTTTCATCTTACACAGCTCTTTTGGTAAGTGGAACTTCACAAAGCGTAACTGGCCTCAGTCCTGCCACAACTTATTATTATCGGGTACGATCGACAAACGTTGGTGGCACTTCCTTGAACTCAAATGTAATCTCAACAATTACTGTTTCAGCTAGTCCAACAGCAACAGCTGCCAGTTCAATCGCACAAAGTGGTTTCATTGCTAATTGGAATTCAGTTGCGGGTGCGAGTGGCTATTATTTGGATGTTGCCACCGATGCTTCATTAATTAATATTCTATCGTCTTACAATAACCTTTCGGTAAGTGGAACATCTCAGAGTGTAACTGGTCTCAGTGCGGGCGTCACCTATTACTACCGGGTGAGATCCGCGAATGTGAGCGGTACTTCTGCGACCTCAAATGTAACTTCAGTAATTACTATTCCTGCAGATCCAACTGCCACAGCTGCGAGCACAATCACTCAAAGTACTTTTACCGCAAACTGGAATGCTGTTGCAGGTGCTAGTGGTTATAATTTGGATGTGGCAACAGATGCATTGTTTGCTTCGATACTTTCTTCTTACAATAATCTTTCAGTGAGCGGAACGTCTCAAAGTGTGACAGGTCTATCTGCAGAAACAAATTACTATTACCGGGTTCGATCGAAGAACGCAAGTGGTGCGTCTTCATCATCTAATGTAATCACATTGCAAACAAGCCCGGCACCAACTACAGAAGCAATTCCAACACTATCATCGGGCGGTACATTACAGAGTTATACAATGTTCTCCATTCCGTTGGCGTTGCAAAACAATGACAGCACCATTGCTACCTTGTTTAGTGCGCTCGGTGCATATACTCCTGATAAATGGCGATTGCTAAGATGGAACTCAACCGCAAACAATTGGGATGAATACCAAAAAGGAATTTCAACCATCGATCGCGGAAAAAGCTATTGGTTCAATTCCGTATCATCTGTTTCTGTTTCTGTGACCGGTACTCCATTTGCGAAATCATCTTTCGCTTTGCAGTTGAAGCCCGGCTGGAATCAAATCGGTAGTCCATATAACTTCGATGTTTCATGGGCAGATGTAATTGCAAAGAATGCATCGGTGACTGGCGTATCATTGGTGGAGACCAGTTTATATAAGTATGTGTCATCGTCAGCAAGCTTTTCTCAAACAGATAATCTTAAAGCCTGGGGCGGAGGATTTGTGTTCAATGGAGGTAGTGCCATTACCTTAAAAATTCCAATCACGGTTACACACGCTATTGGCGGAAGAGCCTCTTCCAATCAAACTATTTTTTCAAACACAGATAATTGGTTTCTTCCTTTGAAACTTAGCGTGAATGCAGTTGAAAACAACTATAGCGGAATTGGTATGCACACTGATGCAATTTCTTCATACGATCAATTCGATGGAATCACGGTTCCTCGGTTTGTGAGGTACCTGGAATTAAATTCTTATCACGCTGATTTTTTTGAGCCGTATTTTGCTCGCGATGTGGTGGCAACAGCCAAGAGTTACAATTGGCACTTGATAGCAGAATCCAATTTAGATAACGAGAATGCAGTGTTGACTTGGGATAGTCATTCGCTGGGCAACAACGAAACTCAATTGATACTATTCGATCCCGCAACCGGATCCATTGTGGATATGAAACAAAACAGTCAGTACAATTTTAAGATTCAAGGGAAACATCCGTTGCATTTCTTTTATGCTGTAGATAAAGAAAGCTTCAAACCAGACATTACTTCGTTGGCTTCAGTGTACCCTAATCCAGTAAGTACAACAGCTACATTCCCGGTTTTCGTTGCGAATTCAAGTGAGCGTGTACAAATAGAGATTTATGACAACCTGGGCAAAGTAGTGAAGTCAATTGGAAATGGAATCTATGACGCTGGGCTTCACATGGAACAATGGGATTGTACGGATAGTCAAGGCTCACGTGTTTCTTCCGGAATGTACATCTATCGTTTTGTGGGAGAAAACAATTTGATACAAACAGGTAAACTTATTGTGAAATAATATTGGGTGATCTTATGATAAGAATATTTTTTAGTCTTCTTCTGCTTCAAAGCCTGGTAATCAATGCTCAGGATTTTGCTGTTCGCACGAACGACATCGTTCTTGATTTCAGAAAACCAGAACCGACTTCTCCAAAGGGCCTGCCCATGGTCAGTTGGAAATCTCCATTAATGGAAAGTTCCATTAGTCCATTCCCGTCTTATATAGTTGAAGCCTTCGTATCCTCTGATACAGAATTAAAATCAGTCTCCTTGGTTTATAGCAACGGCAATGTTACGATAGGTGAGAAGAGTTATGATGTCAAACAGCTCAGGGAAAAGAAGGTGAGACAGAAACTTACTTTAAATGATGGAAGAAATGTGGTGGAGATCATAGTAGAAAATATGGATGGAGATAAAGTGATTGGCACGCGCTCATTAATCTTAGGTGAGTTTACATTGAACAAAGAAGAAAATACAAGTTCAGGGAAAATCGTAGTCAAGCGCATGGAACTTGAAAAGGACAAGTTGAATCTTTATTACGATTTAGTAGACTCAGTGAATTCGAATAAATACACGATTAGTCTCTATTCATCAAAGGACAACTATACAATGAAGCAGGAGAATGTTTCAGGTAAAATCGGTTTGGAAATCAAGCCAGGTACTAATCACAAAATGACATGGAATGCCAAAGAAATGTTAGGAGCTGACTTTAATGGAAAAATCAAACTGGAGTTACGTGCGAAATTATTTGTTCCATTCCTTCGGTTTGATGCGCTGAAAAAATCTTACAAGAGAGGAAAAGACGTCACCGTCACGTGGAAAGGAAGCATAACTTCCACTGCACTTAACTTTGATTTGTATAGAGGAAACCTTTTAGTCCACGCTTTTGCAAATTTTTCCAACGTAGGTAAAACCACTTTTACGATACCCTCAAGTATTAAACCTGGAAAGGGATATTATTTAAAAGTGAGTGATGTCATTAATAATGATCAAGTGGTAGTCTCTGAAACATTTAAGGTTAAACGTAGGACTCCATTGTTTTTGAAAATTTTACCTATTGCAGTAATAGGAGGGGCGGCTGCTGTGCTAGGTGGAGGCAATAGCAGTAATAGCGCTCATGCTATTCCCGACCCACTTTCACCAACAACGATTCATTAAAGGATGAAGGACATCTAGGCTACGACTTCCAGCGCTATGTCTTTGATTTTTCTAAACTTCACCATCATTTCATTGACTGGCTTAACTCTGAACTTTCTGGAGAGTAATTCAAGATTTACTTTCTCTTGCTCATCTTGAATTTTCAAATAAAGTGGACACGTGCCGTTAAACTCATTGCAGAGTTTTTCGATTTGTGAAATTAGTTCGCTGCTGATGTGAACTGAATTTAATCTGATCTGTAGTCCTTTGGCTCGCTTCACTCCAATTTCATTAAGCAAATCCATGCTTCTTATTTTAAACTCGAGGCTCATGTCGCCCCAGGATTTGCGACTTACATTTCCTTCAACAAAAAGGAATATGCCCGGCATTAAAAATGATTTGTACTTGAGGTAGTCTTCACTCCACAATGTGAATTCATATTTGCCGCTATAATCCTCAATCGCAAGTTTGCCAAACGGCTTTCCTGTTTTTGTCAATCGATGTTCTACCGCTGCAACGATGCCGGCTACTTTGCACTCTTTGCCTTCTTTGCTATCAAGATCGTTGAGTTCAGTGATTGGAGTATTGGTGAACGTGTCCATCTCAAACCTGAAGTTATCGAGCGGATGACCAGAGATATAAACACCCACCACTTCTTTTTCAAAATGGAGTTTTTCTATTTCAGAGAACGGTTCAATCGGATCGATTTTAGGCTGCGGCATTTGTGTGCCTGAGCTTCCTCCAAACAAACTCGCTTGCGCACTTTCTGTTTCTTGCTGCAACTTGGTGGAGTAGCGAATTACTTTTTCCGTCAATGAGATATCGCCCTCTTTGCCGGCAATATATTGTCTGCGGTGATACTGAGGGAAACAATCAAACGCTCCGGAGAGAGCAAGACACTCAAAAGTTTTTTTGTTGACGGATCGTTGACTCAATCGTTTAGCGAAATCAAAGATGTCTGCGTAAGGTCCGTGAGCATCACGCTCCTGAATAATCGATTCAACAGCAGCATCGCCTGTTCCTTTAATCGCCCCAAGACCAAAACGAATTTCACCTTTCGCATTCACTTCAAAGAAAGTTCCCGATTCATTGACGTGCGGACCAAGTACTTCAATATTTTGTTTGCGGCACTCTTCAATAAAATAAGTAACGCTGTCTAAGTTGTTTTGCGAGTGAGTTAACACTGCGGCCATGTACTCGGCCGGGTAATTCGCTTTGAGGTAAGCAGTCTGATAGGCGACAAGCGAATAACAAGTAGAGTGCGATTTATTAAATGCGTACTGTGCAAATGCCTCCCAGTCTTTCCAAACTTTCTCAGCAATGCGTTCATCATGTCCATTCTTGTTACAGCCGGCAATGAACTTATCCTTCATCTTGTTGAGGACTTCAATTTGCTTTTTACCCATCGCTTTACGAAGCACGTCTGCATCGCCTTTGCTGAAGTTGGCGAGCTTCTGAGAAAGCAACATCACCTGCTCTTGATAAACGGTGATGCCATAAGTGTCTTTCAAGAATTCTTCCATCACAGGAAGATCATAGCGAATAGGTTCACGTCCGTGCTTTCGCGCAATGAAATTGGGAATGTATTCCATCGGGCCTGGACGATACAACGCATTCATCGCAATAAGGTCCTCAAACTTATCGGGCTTCAGACCTTTGAGGTAGTTGATCATCCCCTCACTTTCAAACTGAAACGTTCCGGTCGTTTCGCCTCGCTGATAAAGCTGAAATGTTTTTAAATCATTAAGTGGAATCTTATCAATGTCGATCTCAATGCCTTGACGCTTCTTAATATTCTTTAATGCAGTCTTGATGATCGTGAGTGTAGTCAAACCAAGAAAGTCCATCTTCAACAAGCCAGCACTTTCAACCACACTGTTGTCGAATTGCGTGACCAACATCTGCGCGTCTTTCGTCATCGAGACGGGTACAAGTTTGGTCATGTCATCGGGAGTGATGATCACTCCGCACGCGTGTGTACCTGTGTTGCGTAATGAGCCTTCGAGAATTACCGCTTGCTTAAGTACTTGGGCTTTTAGGTCAACACCTTTCTTTAAATCATTGAGCTCCTTTACTTCCTCAAATGCTTTTTCAAGAGTAGTACCTGGCCGCTCTGGAACCAACTTGGCAATCATGTTCGCTTCGGCCAGCGGAAGCTCCATTACGCGTGCGCAGTCGCGGATAGATGACTTCGCTGCCATGGTACCGTACGTGATAATTTGGGCAACCTGATTGTGCCCGTATTTTTCGATTACGTACTTCAAGACCTTATCGCGGCCTTCGTCATCGAAGTCAATATCAATATCGGGAAGGGACACACGATCAGGATTAAGAAAACGCTCGAACAGAAGATCGTACGCAATCGGATCGACATTGGTAATGCCTATACAAAACGCAACTGCCGAACCAGCAGCAGACCCACGTCCAGGACCCACGCTCACACCCATTTCGCGCGCTTTAGAAGTGAAGTCTTGCACAATCAAAAAGTAGCCGGGATATCCGGTCTTTTTAATCGTCTCCAATTCAAAGTCAAGACGGTCTTTTATTTCTTGAGTTACTTCCAGGTATTTTCTTTTCGCTCCTTCGTACGTAAGGTATTTGAGATATTCATCTTCAGTTGAAAACTCTTTCGGGATATCGAACTTAGGCAGAAGAACGTTTCTCTTTAGTTCATACTTCTCTACTTTATCAAGGATTTCGCTGATGGTTGTAACTGCTTCCGGCAAATCGCGAAAAAGTTGTTTCATCTCGTCTTGCGACTTGAGATAGTATTCGTTGTTGGCAAGACCATAGCGAGTTCCTCGACCTTGACCAATAGGGGTGGACTGAAATTCTCCTTCTTTGATGCAAAGAAGAACATCGTGCGCGTTAGATTCTTCTTTCTCCAAGTAGTAGCACTCGTTGGCGGCAAAGAATTTTACATTATGCTTTTTTGCAAACCTTAATAACGTATCATTGACACGCTCTTCTTCATGTGTGCCATGACGATTCAGTTCAATATAAAAATCCTCACCGAAGGTTTTGTGCCACCACATAAAGGCTTCCTCTGCTTGCCTTTCGCCAACATGAAGAATAAGATGGGGCACTTCACTCAAAAGGCCCCCTGTTGTAGCAATGACTCCTTCTTTATATTGTTGAACTAAGTCTTTATCAATGCGAGGATAGATTCCGTACAAGCCCTCGGTAAATCCAGTCGAACTCAGCTTGGCTAAATTTTGATAACCGATCTTATTTTTTGCCAGCAGCACCTGGTTGTATCGTTTATCAGGATCATCCTTAGTGAATTTTAATTTCTTTCGATCGGTAGAGATATAAAACTCGCAACCCACAATGGGCTTGATGTTGTGTTTTAATGCTTCGCTCACAAATTCAAATGCGCCATACATGTTACCGAAATCGGTAATTGTCAAGGCAGACATGTTGTGCTCTTTTGCCTTTAAGATCAGTTTGACAACATCTGGTGTTGCTTGCAGGACAGAATATTGCGAGTGAACATGAAGGTGAACGAAAGGAAACTCAGCCAGGTCACTTCCGTCTGCATCTGAGGTGTATGTGATTTGTTTTCCTCTCTCACGCTTGGTAGAATTGCCGGCCTCAAGTTTGGGTTCCTCGTATTCAATTTCCTCTACTGGGGTTGAATCGAACGGCTTGATTACTTTTTTCTCGACTAAACCAAAGAATGAGCGGGCAGTGGCAGCCACGTCATAACTGGCATCATGGGCATCATCAAATTTTTTTCCAAAAAGCTTTTCATGCAGCTCGTTTAGGCGAGGCATCTTCAGCCTGCCGCCAATACCACCCTGCAGCTGGCAAAACTCAATCGAGGCAATTCCTGTATCAATTTTTTGAAGAGCAAGGAATCCCTCGGTCGGTAAGGCGGAGCGAATTAATTCTGCTCCTATAATATTAATATCGAATTCAATATTGTGGCCAACCAGCACTTGGGTTTTAGCCAGATCTTTTTCGAATAACGCTAGAATGCTCTTCAACTCATGGCCTTCTTGAATTGCTCGCTGAGTAGAGATGCCATGAACTTGCTCGGCCTTGAATGGAATATCAAATCCATCAGGCTTTATAATATAATTGTGTTGAGACAGGAGTTTGCCATGAGCATCATGCAATTGCCAGGCAAGCTGCACAAGGCGCGGCCAGTTGTTGAGGTCAGTGATAGGGGCAGTCTTGTTGTGCGGAATACCCGTGGTTTCCGTGTCGAAAATCAGATACATGTGCAAGGTGGTTGCGGTTGTAAAAATAGGATTAGAAATCGGCTAACCCAACTTATCCCAATACTGGAAAAACAATCAGAAATTGGAAATAATTCAAATGTTGGTAATTCGTAACTAATTGATATTCAAACAACAGCATTTTGGGTATCCTTTTGGCCAATACAACTAGTATGAATACGCAAATGTCTATGAAAACCGTTCTTGGTCAGTTTTTTTCCTTCTTCAGGAGACAATGGTTCCTGATTGTTATGGTGGCAACGATCACACTGATCGTAATACTTTTTGAGGTCCTCTGATCGAGGATACACTTTCAAATTTCATTTCTACTTGATATTTAGAACCGTTTAAAAGATCATTTTAAACTTGGTTGAGATTGTTTGGTAAATCTTTGGCGAGTATTTTTGGCTCGCATCAAAATTTCCTAACCTGAATCTCATATGAAATGGCTCGTTGATCTTTTTTCCAGTTCACTTGGAAGAAAACTGCTGATGGCCCTTACCGGCTTGTTCCTCATTAGCTTCCTGATAATTCATTGCACCATAAACGCGATGATATTTTATAATGACGGTGGCGAGACGTTTTCTTACTGGGGCCATTTCATGGGCACTAACCCCATCATCCGTACATTAGAAATCGGCTTGGTGGCTGGGTTTCTTATTCACATCATTCAAGGCCTTTCACTTTGGAGAGCAAATTATGCTGCCCGGCCAGTGAAGTATAGCGTATCGAAGGCTCCTGCTAACAGCACCTGGTATAGCCGTAGCATGGGTCTGCTTGGTACTTTACTTTTATTGTTTTTGATCTTACACACCTCTCACTTCTGGATTCCCAACCGCACCAATCAGTTTACGGAAGGAGAAGAGTTGCCTCTCTATAAAATGATGTTTGAAGTGTTTTCAAATCCGTGGATTGTGCTTCTCTATGTGATTGGATGCGTGTCGTTGTTTTGGCACTTGCTACATGGATTTGCCAGTGCGTTTCAATCGCTTGGTTTGAATCACCTGAAATATAATGGTATCATCTCGTTTGTAGGTACAGCCTTCTCAATCATTGTGCCCCTCATCTTCGCATTGATGCCGATAGCGATATATTTAAGGTGGATAGACTAATTCAACAATAGATTTTATTTAATAAGATACCATTGCAATATGAAGCTCGAATCAAAAGTTCCTGAAGGACCGTTGGCCGAAAAGTGGACAAAGCATAAATTCAATTTGAAGCTGGTAAACCCTGCCAACAAAAGAAAATACGATGTGATTGTAGTGGGTACCGGCCTTGCTGGTGCGTCTGCAGCTGCATCGCTTGGCGAGTTGGGATACAATGTAAAAGCATTCTGTTTTCAAGACAGCCCACGGAGGGCACACAGTATTGCCGCTCAGGGTGGAATCAATGCTGCAAAAAATTATCAGAACGATGGCGATAGTATCTATCGTTTGTTCTATGATACTATTAAAGGAGGGGACTATCGTGCGCGTGAGGCAAATGTGTATCGTCTTGCCGAAGTGAGTGTTGATATTATAGACCAATGCGTTGCTCAAGGAGTTCCTTTTGCACGTGAATATGGTGGCTTGTTGGCCAACCGTTCATTCGGGGGTGCTCAGGTATCGAGAACGTTCTATGCTCGCGGTCAAACCGGACAACAATTATTACTTGGTGCTTACAGCGCATTAAACCGCCAGATCGCCAATGGCAAAGTGAAAATGTACAGCCGCACCGAGATGCTCGATGTGGTTGTTGTTGATGGAAAAGCCCGAGGAATAATCACCCGCGATTTAATAACTGGAAAAATTGAATCTCATAGCGCTCATGCTGTTCTGCTTTGCACTGGTGGTTATGGGAACGTTTTTTATCTATCTACCAATGCGAAGGGTTCTAATGTAACTGCTGCATGGCGTGCACATAAAAAAGGAGCTTTGTTCGGCAATCCATGTTTCACGCAAATTCACCCCACATGTATTCCTGTTTCAGGTGACCATCAGTCAAAACTAACGTTGATGTCTGAGTCACTGCGTAACGATGGACGTGTTTGGGTACCTAAAACAGCTGTGAAGGGATTAAAAGCAAAAGATGCCAAGTCAATTGCTGAAGGCGATCGTGATTATTTCTTAGAGAGAAAATATCCTTCATTCGGAAACCTTGTGCCTCGCGATGTTGCTTCACGCAATGCGAAGATGATGTGTGATGAAGGAAGGGGAGTAGGAGCTACCGGATTAGCTGTGTTCCTGGATTTTGCTGACGCAATTAAGCGTGATGGCAAAGACTTGATCGCTGCCAAGTACGGCAACTTGTTCGATATGTATAAGCAGATCACCGGTGATGATCCTTATGAAATGCCAATGATGATCTTCCCTGCGGTTCATTACACGATGGGCGGGCTTTGGGTTGATTATAACTTGATGACATCGGTTCCTGGATTATACGCTCTTGGTGAAGCTAATTTCTCCGACCACGGTGCTAACCGACTTGGGGCAAGTGCCTTGATGCAAGGTTTGGCGGATGGTTATTTCGTTATCCCTTATACCATAGGTGATTATCTGGCCAACATAGGATGGGCTGATAAAGTAGGAACAGATCACCCGGCTTTCAAAGAAGCAATGGATGGAGTAAATGCAAGTGTGAATAAATTACTCTCTATTAACGGAAAGAAATCAGTTGATGAATTCCACCGTGAGCTTGGTCTTACGATGTGGGAATATTGTGGCATGTCGCGCAACTCGGAAGGTTTGAAAACAGCTAAGAAAAAAATCCAGGAGTTGCGTAAAGAGTTCTGGCAGAACGTCAATATCCTCGGCTCTGCGAATGAGTTAAACATGGAGTTGGAAAAAGCAGGACGAGTAGCTGACTTCATGGAACTAGGCGAATTGATGGTGGACGATGCGCTTACCAGAGCTGAATCTTGTGGAGGCCACTTCCGTGAAGAGTCACAAACTCCCGAAGGCGAAGCCATGCGCAAAGACGATGAATTCACTTTTGTTTCAGCATGGCAATATCAGGGAGAAAATCAGCCTGAAGAATTGCACAAAGAGGAACTCAAGTTTGAAAATGTTAAACTAACACAGCGTAGCTATAAATAATGTGTGGACGTGCGGATGTGTTAACATGTTGATGTAATTTTCAACACATGCGCACCTCGGCACTTCAACACCTCAACACATCTAATTATGAAGATCACATTAAAAGTTTGGAGACAGAAGAGTAAAGACGCCAAAGGCGAATTTAAAACTTACCAAGCCGATCACGTATCATCTGACATGTCTTTCCTTGAGATGTTGGATGTATTGAATACAAGCCTAATCAAAAAAGGAGAGGAGGCAATTCACTTCGATCACGACTGCCGTGAAGGAATTTGCGGGATGTGCAGTTTGTACATCAATGGTCATCCTCACGGACCGCAGCAAACCACTACCTGCCAGTTGCACATGCGCACATTTAAGGATGGAGAGACCATTACGGTTGAGCCATGGAGAGCGAAAGCGTTTCCTGTGATTAAGGATCTCGTGGTTGACAGAACTGCTTTCGATCGGATTCAGCAAGCAGGCGGTTATGTGAGCGTCAATACCGGTGGTGTTCCTGATGCCAACGAAATTCCTATCCCAAAGAAAATTGCTGACGAAGCATTTGATGCTGCAGCTTGTATTGGCTGTGGTGCTTGCGTAGCTGCTTGTAAGAATGCATCAGCTATGCTCTTTGTAAGCGCAAAAGTATCTCAATTTGCCTTATTGCCGCAAGGTCATGCCGAAAGACAAGAGCGCGTTGAGAAAATGGTGGCACAAATGGATTCCGAAGGATTTGGTGCTTGTACCAACACCCGGGCCTGCGAGGCTGAATGCCCTAAGGGTATCTCGGTTACCAATATCGCACGGATGAATCGCGAATATTTCTCTGCCATGCTTAGCAGCTATGAGGTAAAGGTAGGCGGAGGAGACTAGGATTGTTATCTGATTTGACAATTGTGTTAAAGTCATGCTTAAATTATGGCTAAAACATTGATTAAACCGACTAACTAATAGTCATTAAGGTTTTCCCTTTTCAAAAATAATTCTACCTTTGCGCTCCCAAAATTCACTTTTTGGGGGTTTTATTGTCCTATGGTGTAATGGTAACACAGCAGATTTTGATTCTGCTTTTCTAGGTTCGAATCCTAGTAGGACAACACTTTCAAGCCCGCAACGGTAATCAGTGCGGGTTTTTAGTTAGAAAATGGCTGTAAAAATCTTTTCAGGAAGCGCAACTACCTATTTGGCAGAGAAAATAGCTGATGCCTATGGCGAGCCTTTGGGTAAAGTCAATTACCAGCATTTCAGCGATGGTGAAATGTCTCCGTACATTTCTGAATCGGTTCGTGGCCATGATGTGTTCTTAGTTCAATCCACTTTTGCGCCTGCAGATAATTTTCTCGAGCTAATGCTCATGATCGATGCTGCCAGAAGGGCAAGTGCTCAGAACGTAAACGTCATTATTCCTTACTTCGGATATGCACGTCAGGATCGTAAAGACAAACCACGTGTTGCCATTGCAGCGAAGCTGATCGCGAATTTGATTTCAGCTGCTGGTGCTGACAGACTGATGACATGCGATCTTCATGCAGATCAAATTCAAGGATTTTTTGATATCCCAGTTGACCACTTGGATGGCAACTACATCTTCGTGCCCTATTTGAAGTCACTCAACCTAAAAAACATCATGTTTGCTTCACCCGATGTCGGTGGAATCAAACGTGCGCGCAGCTTTGCGAAATTCTTCGATGCGGATTTGGCCGTTTGTGATAAGCACCGTAAGGAAGCCAATAAAGTAGATAGCATGCGATTGATTGGTGAGGTAGAAGGTAAGGATGTTATTTTGGTGGATGACCTGGTTGATACTGCAGGAACCATTTGCAAGGCTGCCGCATTATTGAAAGAAAAAGGAGCTAATTCTGTTCGTGCGGTTTGTACCCACCCGGTTTTGTCGGGCAAGGCGTACGAAACCATTGAGCAATCGGAGTTACTTGAAATGGCAGTGACCGATACTATTCCATTGAAGGGAAATTCATCAAAGATAAAGGTATTGACCGTATCTGACTTGTTTGCTAAGGCGATCAGAAAGATTCACGATCATGAATCAATCAGTTCTTTATTTATCAGACTTTAGAATTTTACAATTAACTATTTAAACAATTAACTATTATGAAAACTGTAGAGATTATAGGGTATCGAAGAGCAAATCTCGGCAAGAACGACTCTCAAAAGGTTAGAGAAGAAGGTAACGTGCCATGCGTACTTTATGGTGGCGACAAGCAAGTTCACTTCTATTCACCTGTGATTTTGTTCCGCGACCTGGTTTACACCAACGAAGCTCACTTTGTTCACTTGAACATCGAAGGCGAAGAGTGCCAGGCAATCATGCAAGAAGTTCAGTTTCACCCGGTAAGTGAAATTATCCTCCACGTTGATTTCTTGCGTATCAGCGATGAGCGCAAAATTAAGATGGATATCCCAACCCGTTTGGTTGGTCTAGCTCCTGGTGTTGCTAAGGGTGGTCTTTTGGTAAGAAAGCGTGCTGCATTGAAAGTGTATGCTTTCCCTAAGGATATGCCTGATCATATTGATATCGACTGTTCACAACTTGATTTTCACCATGCAATTAAAGTAGCTGACATGAAAGTTGCTGGTCTTGAATTCTTGGATCCTAAGGCTGCTGCCATTGCTGCGGTTGAAGTTCCTCGCGCTGCTAAGATGGCTGACGAAACCGCTGCTGCCGCTCCTGCAGAAGGTGCTGCTGCTCCTGCTGCTGGTGCAACTGCTGCTCCTGCTGCTGATGCGAAGAAAGCTGAAGCTCCTAAGAAAGACGAAAAGAAGAAATAATTCTTCGAGTGTAATTTGAAGATCCCGTCTTGTTAATTCAAGGCGGGATTTTTATTTAGTTCAAGTCCACCGTTGACTGTCGACAGACGACTGCGGACCATGGACTGCGGTGGTCGACAATAATTTGTAATTTGAAATCCAAATGAAATATCTGATTGCAGGTCTGGGAAATATTGGTCCCGAGTATGAGCTCACTCGGCACAACGCTGGCTTTCTTGTACTTGATCGTATTGCCGACAATCATAAAATAGAATTTCATACAGAGCGATTGGCTGATAGGGCAGAACTGAAATATAAGGGACGTCAGCTTCACTTTATTAAGCCCAATACTTATATGAACCTCAGTGGAAAAGCAATTGCTTATTGGTTACAAGAGCTTAAAATTCAGAAGGAAAATTTGCTCGTGATTGTGGATGACATCGCTTTGCCTTTTGGAAGTTTGCGAATGCGCACCAAAGGAAGTTCGGCCGGCCATAATGGGTTGAAGAACATAGAACAAGTATTAGGAGGACAAGATTACACCCGTTTGCGGTTTGGCATCGGCAATGATTTTGCCAAAGGCCAGCAAGTTGATTTTGTACTCAGTAATTTCTCTAAAGAAGAGATCACAGCATTACCCACTGTAATGGACAAAGCTGCAGACATGGCATACTCCTTTTGTACCATTGGTGCTGAGCGTACCATGAATTTTTTCAATAGTTGAAACAGCTGCAATGAAATTGGGTTGAGGAGGGGGCAAGTCTCATGTGATTGCTAAAAGTTGAAAAAGCAATATCTTTATCCTGTCGTGATTGCGACAAATGCTTATTGATTTCATTCGTTTCTTTCAGCAATGAAAACTTCGAACATCATCTTTTGGACCACACGCATAATTGCGGCAATCATCATGCTCCAAACACTCTTCTTTAAATTTACTGGGGCCGAGGAATCTATAAAGATATTCAGTCAGCTTGGTGCGGAGCCATGGGGACGAATAGGATCTGGAGTACTTGAACTAATCTCCTCAATTCTGATTTTGGTTCCGGCTACCGTTTGGATAGGTTCAATATTAGCTATTGGATTAATGGGTGGAGCAATTCTATCTCATCTCGCTGTTATCGGTGTTTTCAGAGACGATGGAGGTCAGCTATTTTTCTATGCTGTAGCCGTATTGGTTTGTGCATTGTACTCCTTTTGGAAAAGTAAGGGACAAGTACCGGAGCCAGTTAAAAAATATTTGCCATCATTTCTTCAGTAACTCAATAAACGATTCGGCTTCCTTTAAAAGAGTAGGTGTATCAGAAAGATAAGATTTTAGCCCTTCGGTAAGGTAGTTTGGCACAACTTCATTTTTCGCGATCTTGGCCTTAATATCATTAAGAAGATCAGTTACATCTTTCTTGGTTAGAAAATTTTCAGCCTCCACTTTTTCTGAAAGGTTCATCAGGGCAAGCATTTTGTCACTATTAAATGAAATGGTTGGAGCCTTTGTTTTAATCAATGCCTCAGTCTTAGACTGAATGCAAAGATTATATAGATCAATAATCTTTTCGATGTCACCTCTGGAGAAATCACCTCTTTCTATTTGATCGTGCACTTCTGGGCAATCCTCCAGATATTTGGCAAGTATTTTTTTAAAAGACAGATTAGGTACTTCCATTCCTGAGTCATCTTTTTTCAATAAGTACCTATCGTCCCAATTGCTTTGAGGAGTTGATTTAAAAGCAAGTAGGCTTAAATACCCCTCCTTTATTACTCTCATAAAGCGCAAGGAGTTTTCATGCCTCACAGGTATATAATTGATTTTCTCTTTTACGAAGCTTCTGATCTGAAGCAGAGTGTAAGTAGTCTTTTTTCCTTCGCTATTGATTTGCAATCGATCAAGATTGTCGTAAGAAAACAATTTCAATTCTCCGACCAGGGTGTCTCCTTTAGATGAAATCGCGTAATCTTTCTGAGCAAAAGCAAGAAACGAATTCAGAATAAGTACTAATAACAAGAGCGATTTTCTCTTCATAGGAATGAAATTTTCCTGCAATTTAACCCCCCTGCCTTTACATTACATTGCTCGAATTGGTTTAATTCTCAACTTTTTTTAATTACATTGGTATTACCTAAATACCTATTTCCTTACTAAACTAAAATTAACGTATGAAAAAATTGTTACTATTTTGTCTGATTTGTGTTTCAGTGTTGGCACAAGCCCAGACCCGATTGGTGACGGGGATTGTTACCTCTTCCTCTGATGGTACGGCCGTTGCTGGTGCCAATGTTACCGTAAAAGGGTCAAGTGAAGGAACTGTTACTGATGCTGATGGGAAATTCTCAATCAGTGTAACTGGTGATCCTATTGTGCTCTCCATTTCATTCATTGGCTTTGCAACGCAAGATGTTACCGTACCCGCCTCAAACTATGTAGCTGTAATATTACAGAGCAGCGCAGAGGAGCTTCAGGAAGTAATCGTATCTACCGGTCGTGGTTCTCAACGAACATTCACCGATTCACCACTTCCTGTTGATAATTTTATGGCAAAAGATTTAACTACTACGGGGCAGCCTACTTTTGATAAGGCTTTGCAATATCGTGTACCTTCATTCAACGTGGTAAACACTCCGGTGAACGATGCCACGTCTTTGTTTGACCCATACGAATTAAGAAATCTTGGCCCGAGCAGGACATTGATTTTGATTAATGGAAAAAGGAAAAATCTCACCTCCCTAATTTACACGCAAACTTCACCAGGACGAGGAGAAACAGGGGCAGATTTAACTGCGATCCCTACAGATGCTATTAAGCGCGTTGAAATTTTGAGAGATGGAGCTTCTGCTCAATATGGATCTGATGCCATTGCTGGTGTAATCAACGTGATTTTGAAAGATAAATACGAAGGCGGGACTATCACAGTCAATACAGGCTCCTCACTAAACTATGGAGGAGGTATGTTTGGTGTAAACATGAGCAATGGTGCCTCCTTAAAAAACAAGGGATTCATCAACTACTATGTTTCAGTGCTTCGTCAATCTTCAATTAATAGAAAAGATCCAATTGATTCGGATGCTGAAATCGGGTTTACAACTGGAAGTGCCTATAGCATTTCTCAGGTAAAAAGTTTCTTGTCCAAATATCCTGATGGCTTTAATAAGAACGGAACACCGGATAATACATCAGCAAAGTTTTTAATCAACACTGAGGTTCCGTTGACAGATAACACTACGCTCTACGGCAACGCTGCTTATGTTTTTAGGAAATCAAAAAGCTACGCAAACTATCGTCAGCCTTATTGGAGGCTCGATCATGGACTTCTACACACGCCAGATCCGAGTCAGCCCGATTACACTGCTGATGCGGCTGGTTATGATGATACAACTCCAGGGTTTGTGGCCGAGGTAGCAACCGATCAGAGCAATGGTTTGTATAATGGTTATATTGGTTATCAGCCCACCTTTGAAGGAAACTTAAATGACTACAACGGCACACTAGGTTTGAGGACTAAAACCTCAAATGGCTGGAATCAAGACATGAGCTTTACTGTTGGAGGAAATTCAATGTTGTTCACCGTTGATAACACAGTCAACCGGTCTCTCCGCAAGAACAGCCCAATATCATTTAGGCCAGGCGGATTTTCATTCAATCACTTTGTTGGAAATATCGACTTGTCCAAAAACATTACCAGAAAGCTTTATGTAGGTTTAGGAATGGAGACGAGATCTGAAAATTGGCATCTCATTGCTGGCGATACTGCCTCCTATTCGGGACAAGGAGCAAATTCATTCTTTGGCTATCTGCCTGACAATTCAATCAAGGCAAATCGCGTAAACATAGGTGCCTACTTTGATGTAAACTATGATGTGACCGATAGCTGGCTGGTGGGTGGAACATTCAGGACTGAAAAATACACTGACTTTGGTATTGCTAATGTGTACAAGTTTGTTTCTCGTGTGAAGATTGGCGAAAAGGCTACTTTGCGCGGATCTTATTCTACTGGATTTAGGGCGCCTACTTTGCATCAGGAGTATTTGTCACTTAGTCAGGCTTCTTTTTCTGGAAACAACATTGTGATCACTGGATTGGCGAATAACGTTAGTGTAGCTGCGCGTGCTTTGGGAGTTCCTAAATTAAAGGCTGAAACTTCTGACAACCTAACTTTTGGAGTGGGATTAAACCCCAGTCGGAACCTCTCAGTAACCATTGACTACTATTATATAACGATCAAGGATAGGATTGTGTATGGCAATGAAGTTACTGACGCCTCTAAGAACATTTATAGTGTGTCATTCTTCACTAATGCAGCTAAGACCCGGACATCAGGGATTGACGTAGTTGCTTCATACAAGGGCATAGCTGTTGGATCAAATATTCTTAATCTGAACTTAGCTGGAAACTATACCATTGAAAATACCCTTGTGGGTGGATGGCAGGGTTTGAACGCACAGTATGGATTACCATTGTTTAATCAGACTCAAGAATCTCTAATGACCTCAAGCCGTCCAAAATTCAAGTTTATTTTAGGGGGAGATTTAACGGTGAGTAAATTCACCTTCAACCTTAATAATACCTTATTTGGACCTAACAAATTTAACAATGCTGACTTGAGCTCTGACCTGAATGTTGAGTTTAAAACTAAGCTTCTTGTTGACTTGAATATTGGCTATAACATCACGCCAAAAGCCAACATCTCCGTTACGGCTCAAAACCTATTTAATGTTATACCTCAATACAAGTTCACTGCGCGCAATGCGTCTGGTGAAGCTATCTTAAATGATCCTGTGCAAGTAAAAGCCCAGGTGAACAACATTACTTTTGCGGGACGCTATCCAATCTACACTTATGATGGCTCACACTTTAGTCAATTTGGTACAATGTTGATGGCACAACTTAACTACAAATTCTAGGTAAAAAGTTTTTTTTTGAAAGAGGCTGCCCCCAAAGGCAGCCTCTTTTTATTTTGTTCTCTTGAGCAGAAGCTATATTGCGCCAGACAAAGAGCGCAGCATAATATGTAGGGAACAGTCTAAGAAATTCTTATTTGCCAATCTTCTTAAATCGTTCAGAATAGAACCGAATAGATAAAATATAAAATGATAAGTAAAATCATCACTCCATACATCACCAAATCCACGCGCACGTACTCTTGGTACTGCTTGTAAATGTCTTTCAGTTTCTTAAACATGCCCCAAAATTAAGGATATAAATAATCTCGCAGGCCATCTTTTATGGCGTTTCAAAAAATGGGTGTAGCTTTTCGGCTTATTTATGCTCATGAAGTATCTCTTTTGCGTAATTCTTGCTCTCATTGGCTGGTCGTCATCTGCTCAGGAATCAAGCGTGACGGCAACTAACCCTGCATCGCTTAAATGGTATCAACTCAATACTCCTAATTTTCGATTACTATACCCTCAGGGATTTGAGACACAGGCACAACGTATGGCCAACACCTTGGAAACCATTCGTGAACCTGAGGCTCGTACGATCGGAACACTGCCCAAAAAAATGTCGGTGATCTTACAGAACCAGTCATCGATTTCAAATGCTTTTGTTTCGATCACTCCACGAAGAGCCGAGTTTTACACCATGCCTTCACAGGATTATAATTTTATTGGTAACAACGACTGGCTCAGCCTTCTGGCATCCCACGAGTATCGGCACATGGCTCAGTTTCAACACTCCACCCGAGGCTTAAACAAAGTAATTAAGTATGTGTTTGGGTACAACGTGTTGGCGGGGATGTCTTATGTGGCAGCTCCTCAATGGTTTTGGGAAGGAGATGCAGTGACAACTGAAACTGCCTTCACCAAGTCGGGCCGCGGTAGAATCCCCAATTTTGATTTGGTGTTGCGTACCAATTTGCAGGAGGGGCGTGTCTTTAACTACCATAAACAATATTTGCGCTCGTATAAGAATAACATCAATAACCATTATGTGCTCGGCTATCATATGGTTTCTTATTTGAGAAAGAGAACGGGAGATGAATCGATCTGGAATAAGGTAACTGCGCGCTCATGGAATATTCCCTTCATTCCTTTTCGGTTTTCTTCAGCGCTAAAAAAAGAAACAGGGCTCACGGTCACTCGGCTCTATCGCGAAATGGCTGCAGATCTTCAAAAAGAATGGAAAACCCAACAAGATTCACTCAAGCTTACTTCGTTTGAAAGAGTTAATCAAAGAACATCAAAAGCTTATACTGATTACCTATATCCACAAGAATTGGAGGATGGCAGTATTGTCGTAAGGAAATCAGGCATAGGTGATATTGAACAATTGGTTGTTTTGAAAGACAGCAAAGAAAAGAAGATTTTCACTCAAGGAATCATTAATGAATCAGGGATGCAATCGGCCGTCAATAGACGGATTGTCTGGAACGAATATCGGTTTGATCCTCGTTGGCAAGTGCGAACTTATTCTACCATTGTAGGATATGATACCGATAGTAGTCAACGACATGTGATCTCCTCTAAGCAACGTTACGCAGGAGCAGCTCTTTCTGCCGATGGTGGTAAGGTGGCAACGGTGGAAACCTCCACCGACTATCAGACAAGATTAGTGGTTCTGGATTATATCAGTGGTCGCGTATTAAAGACTTTTGAAAACCCAGACAATGATTTTATATCAATGCCTCGTTGGACTTCTGGCGGAAAAGAGATTATTGCATTACTAACCAATAAAAACGGAAAGTCAATTTTAAAATTTGATTTTGAAACGGGAGTTTCTACAAGGCTCACCGAATTCTCGGATGAAAATATCGGCTATCCTGTGCCCTATAAAAGTTACATCTTGTACAACTCTCCAATTAGCGGAATCGATAATATATATGCGCTCGATATTAGTTCCGGAAACCGTTTCCAAATCACCTGCAGTAAATATGGGGCATATAATCCTATTGTTTCACGAGATGGCAAATTCATCTATTATAACGAACAAGGACGCAATGGAATAGATGTAGTAAAGATTTCTTTTGATCCAGTTGTCTGGCGACCTTGGAAGCAATCAGTGCAACCCAAAAATAATTTCGGGTTTTTGGTGGAGCAGGAAGGAAACCCATCGGTCTTCAATAATATTCCGGCCAAACAGTACCAGACGAGTCGCTACTATAGATGGAAGGGGATAATTAATCCCTATAGTTGGGGAGGCACTGTGAGTACTTCACTTACTTCAGCATTTGTTGGAGTTACCTCACAAGATGTACTTAGCACAACCACTATTAATGCAGGATACGCCTACGACAATACAGAGAAAACAGGTGCATGGAAGGCAGCGGTAAGCTACCAGGGCTGGTATCCGATCATTGATTTTTCAATCAGTCAAAGCGATCGTAAAGTAAACGAAGGTGATATTACAGTTGATAGATATACGGGCACGTACCCTAATTATACTCACACCAGTACTACTCAAAATCTTACTTATCGATGGAAAGAGAAAAATCTGGAGGGAGGATTACGTCTTCCGCTCAACACTACCACTTCAAAGTACTTTAGTAATTTTACTTTGGGGAATGCCATTGGGGTTACTCAAACAAGCAATTTCACTAATACCATTGGCAACGACAGGATAGTACCTACCCTGTACATTAATGACACGATTTACACAGACGTCAACCATGGAATATATTTTTTGTCAGACCATACAGCTAATGGTAATTTGATTTACAATCATTTTAGTGTTTCCGGATATCGTTTGCTTAAACAAAGCAGGCGCGATATCAACAGCAGGCTAGGTCAGGCTTTTTATATGGATGCGTTTAATACTCCGTATGGAGGCGACTATGTCGGATCTCAATTTTCTTTTTATGGCTTACTTTATTTCCCGGGACTAATGAAACATCATTCTCTTTGGGGATATTGGGGATACCAAAAAACGCAGATTGACTTACTCTATTATGCTAATAAAGCTGGATCGGCTCTTTTAGATAATTATAATTATCAGTTTCGCAATCAAATCCCCTTGCCTCGCGGAGGTCTGGGAGTTCAGCGGTTCCAGAATTTTTACTCCATGTCGGCTAATTATACCATGCCCATTTGGTATCCCGATATTGCCATCGGACCGTTGCTCAATATCCAACGAGTGAGGGCCAACGGATTTTTTGATTACGGATACGGGAGCAGTGTATTTTCAGAAGCTTTTAGTCAAACCTATATGTCTACCGGCATTGAAGTAAAATTAGATATCAATGTGATGCGCTTGCTTCCTCAATTAGATATTGGATTCAGGTACTCCAAAGGATTAACCCCTTCAACTTCATTATTTGAATTACTGATTGGCACGATTAATTTTTGATTTTCAGCTCAAATAATCCATGCTTGAAAATCGCTTAAATACGGTTATTTTTGATGTTCAAATTGAAATTCATAATTCTTAATATAATCTAAATGGCAGAGATTGTTCGCATGCCCAAGATGAGCGATACCATGACAGAAGGTGTGATCGCGAAGTGGCACAAAAAAGTAGGAGATACGGTCAAGTCAGGTGAGCTGATGGCGGAGATTGAAACAGACAAAGCCACCATGGACTATGAATCGTTCAACACAGGAACAGTATTATACCTTGGCGCGAAAGAGGGAGAAGCAGTACAAATTAATGCAGTACTTGCTATTGTGGGAAATAAAGGAGAGGACTATTCCTCATTGCTTGCTGGTGCACAAACATCAGTAGCCTCATCAGGAGGAAAAACAGAAACTAAAACTGAAGTTGCCACTGCTGTGGCTGAAGCTCCCGCAATTGATACCTCAGGAATCAAGGCCGAAATTGCGCTCATGCCCAAGATGAGCGACACTATGATGGAAGGTGTGATTGCAAAGTGGCATAAAAAAGTAGGAGATGCCGTGAAGTCGGGCGAACTGATGGCCGAGATTGAGACCGACAAGGCTACCATGGATTACGAATCGTACAACACGGGTACTTTACTTTACATCGGAGCGAAAGAAAAAGAAGCGGTGAAGATCAATGATGTGTTGGCAATCATTGGCGATAAGAATGCCGATTGGCAAACCTTGTTGAAAGCCCATCAGGCAAAATCATCAGGTGCGGTGAAGCCGGTTGCATCAACACCAACCTCTACTCAAACCTCTGTAACAGCAGTACCGTCATCAAACGGATCAGCCTCTACAAATGGAAGATTGAAGGCATCGCCTTTGGCCAAGAAGATGGCAAAAGATTTGGGCTATGACATCAATAAAATTCAGGGTACTGGCGATCATGGTCGTGTTACCAAACAAGATGTAGAGAATTATAAGCCGTCATCTCAAGCTACTAAATCTGCGGATGCAAAATCTTCATCGCCTGTGGTATTACCACAAGTAGTAGGGCAGGAGAGTTTTGAAGAGATTCCGGTTTCTCAAATGCGCAAGACCATTGCCAAACGGTTGGCAGAAAGTAAGTTCAGTGCTCCTCACTTCTATCTTACCATGGAAATCAACATGGACAAAGCAGTGGAGGCACGTAAGAGTATGAATGAAATTGCTCCGGTAAAAATTTCTTTCAATGATATGGTGATCAAAGCCGTGGCTGCAGCTTTGCGCCAGCACCCTGACGTGAACGTAAGTTGGCTTGGAGATAAGATGCGTAAGAATCATCATATTCATATTGGTGTGGCAGTTGCTGTTAAAGACGGATTGCTTGTACCAGTGATACGATTTGCTGACAATAAATCATTGTCGCACATAGCTGTAGAAGTGAAAGATTTGGCGCAAAAGGCGCATGATAAAAAATTGCAACCGAGCGATTGGGAAGGAAGTACATTCACTATTTCCAATCTGGGTATGTTTGGCATTGAAGAATTTACGGCCATCATCAACCCTCCTGATGCTTGTATTCTGGCTGTAGGCGGAATTAAAGAAACTGCGATTGTTAAGAATGGCCAACTCGCGGTTGGTAACATCATGAAGGTGACCATGTCTTGCGATCACCGCGCAGTGGATGGTGCAGTTGGTTCGGCATTCCTCAAAACGCTCAAAGGATTGCTTGAAGATCCGGTCAGGATTTTGATTTGATCTCATGCAAACCATTCACGCAACTACAATTCTCGCTGTTCATCACAACAATGCAGTAGCCATTGGTGGCGATGGACAAGCAACCATGGGTAATACAATTGCTAAAAGCAACGTCAAGAAAATCCGAAAGCTTCAAGACGGAAAAGTGCTCACTGGCTTTGCTGGCTCCACGGCAGACGCATTCACCCTTCTTGATCGGTTTGATGAAAAACTAAATGCTTACGGAGGCAATATGAAGCGTGCGGCTATTGAGCTGGCCAAAGATTGGAGAATGGATCGGTACTTGCGCAGACTTGAAGCAATGTTAATTACTTGTAACAAAGATGAGATTTTAATATTGTCAGGAACTGGTGATGTGATTGAGCCGGATCATCAAGTAGCGGCCATTGGTTCAGGAGCAATGTATGCTCAAGCCGCAGCACTCGCGTTAAAGAAACACGCTCCGCAACTTTCAGCAGAGGAGATTGTGAAGGAGAGCCTCAACATCGCAGCAGATATTTGTATTTACACCAATCACAACCTGGTGATTGAAAAGATTTCCTGATCAGTGCGAGGTAAAACAGAAGGAGATTAGATTTGCGCCCATCTTCAACGCTTCCATGCGTTTAGCTTCCGGGTCATTATAAATACGTTGGTCTTCCCATCCATTGCCAAGATCGCATTCAAACGAATAAAACAGCACCAATCGCCCTTCATAAAACAAACCGAATCCTTGAGCGGGCTTGCCGTCATGTTCATGGATTTTAGGAAGGCCGTTGATGAAATCAAACTTCTGATGATAGACGGGATGAGTAAATGGAATTTCCACAAGCTCCAACTCTGGGAAGACCTTTTTAAGCTCTAACCGGATAAATTTATCAAGGCCGTAATTATCATCCACATGAAGGAAGCCGCCTCCGATCAGATATTTTCTTAGGTTAGCTGCCTCATCGAGTGAAAAAACAACATTGCCGTGGCCGGTCATATAAACATAAGGGTAATCGAACAACGCGGGACTTCCAACTTCAACCACATCTTCTTCTTCCATCAATGAGGTTCCTAATTCTTTGTTACAGAACTTAGTCAAATTGGGTAAAGCAGTTTTGTTGGCATACCAATCGCCTCCACCGTTGTATTTTAGTTTGGCAATTTTCAATTGTGCAAGGGAAGGAGCGGTTATAAGCCCTATGAAAAGAACCATTAATACAATGTTCCTTACTACGTATTGTTTTTTGAGGGGAAACTGCATTTTTTATTTTTTTATCAATGGGGTTAAACCTTATTTCGCTTAAGCGTTCTAAAAAACCATTTAGTTTCAGATATAAAAATATCAGGTAATGAGGATAATAAAAATGTTGAATTTGAAAAAGGCAGCTGCCTATGCCACGATCTTCATTATCTTTTTTGCTGCTTGTCAGCCTGATAATGAGATTCTAAGCTCCTTGGATATTCAAAATGTAAATTCTGAAACGGCCTCTTCTGCACTGGAAAGTGAGAATTCAGAACTAGCTACAGCTGTAATGGGAGCGCTAACCAGAACACAATATGCTGGAGCACGATTCGCGGCTGATACTTTAAAAAACTTAAGTGATAGCCGGCTTACTTGTGCTTCAGTGGTGCTCAATCGTACAGGAACAGTTGACATGCCTGCAGGAACAATTACCATTGATTTTGGAAATGGATTAAAATCAACTGGAGTGGCTTGTACTGACAATCATGGTATTCAGCGCAAGGGGCAAATTGTAATTACCTATTCAGGTAAACGATGGGTGGCCGGGTCATACCATATTATTGAGTTAATAAAATTCTATCGGAATAGCGCTCTCATTGAAGGAACTGAATACGATACAACACTCACCGTTAGCGATACGCTGCAATTGAGCATGAAGTCCAGATTAAATGGAGGGAAGGTTACTTTTGGTGATGGAAAGACGATCTATCGAGACCATACGCTAACGAAAACATGGTATCGTTTCCTTGATTCTTTTACCGGCAGGATAGATCCGACAAAGGATGAGTGGCATATAGCAGGTAGTGCCAATGGTACTAATAAGAATGGAGATTCCTACGTTATGGCAACCAGTACTGATCTCATTCATAAACTTTCATGTTGGATAAACAACAAAGTATATATCCCGGTACAGGGAACAAAGACTATTACAGTAGATAATATTAATTACGAAATAGACTATGGAACTGGAACCTGCGATAATCAAGTTGTCGTCACTGTAAATGGAAAATCAAAAGTCATTACTGTGACTGGCGATGGAAATTAAATTTTATTCGCCATTAAACTTTAGCAACCAATAATCATCTATAACTAAATTTAAATCTATGAAAATGAAAAATGTGTTTTCGATGAAGACCCTTTCGATAGCTGTGATAGCAGCCATTGCGCTTCTCTATTCATGCAAGAAAGATGACAACTCATTAAACTCAACTGACTCACAGAATGTGAATTCAGAAGCTGTTTCAGAGACAAGTTCAAATGAAACGGCTGATATCGCTGGGACAGTTATTAATAATTCAAATGACACTCAGCTTTCCGGAGCTCGAATGGCTGCAACCCAAGTTGATTGGAAATCTCTGGACGGAAGGCTGGCGGGTGCAACAATCGTTATTACACCGTGCTGCGGTAGCACTTTTGCTGTGCCTCAAGGTACAATCACCATAACTTTTGATGGAGTAACAGCTGACAATGCGGGAGTAGTCCGTACAGGTGTTATCACCATCACTTACCACGGACGCAGATTCCAAACAGGTTCTTACAGAATTATTCACTTTACGGGTTATTCGAGAACTCAAAATTCCAATACGATTACTTTCGACAATGCAATGGTGTACACGGTTACCAATGTTACAGATTCAACGGCTGTTCCTCTTAAAATGCACCATGTTTTGGAAAACGCTACTCTAACATTTTCCTCTGGTGGTAGCCTTACCAGAAACACAAATGTTGTAGTGGCTTGGGATAGGAATGCGGGTACAATAACACATTTAGCAAAAACGCAGGATGTTGCTCATAGCGCTTACGGTACCAACAGAAAAGGCGTTTCATATACAATGGATATTACGAAAGACTTAGTTCACAAAATAAGCTGTTTTGCATCTAACGTTTATATGCCGGTAAGTGGGACAAAATTGTTTACTGTTGGGGCTAACTCAGATATCAAATACACTGTGGATTATGGTAGTGGCGATTGCGACAATACGTTTGTGGTCTATATCGGTGGTAAAGCCATTACGGTGACAGTCAATCCGAGCGGCAATTAAATTATTTTTTGGGGTTTGAGTGGGTGATAGAAGCCCCTGCGGTTCCGCAGGGGCTTTTTTGTTTGCAATCTCTTAAGTTACTTGCATGAAAATTCCCTTCTCATGCGGCAGTATCTAGATTTAATGAACGACATTCTGGAAAATGGAGCGGTTAAAACCGACCGCACAGGCACAGGCACCCGTTCGGTTTTTGGCAGGCAGCTCAGATTTGATCTTTCCAAAGGATTTCCGCTGGTCACTACAAAAAAGCTTCACCTGCGCTCTATCATTTATGAGTTGCTCTGGTTCCTGAAGGGAGAAACTAATATTAAATATCTAAAAGACAATGGAGTAAGCATCTGGGATGAATGGGCAGACGAAAATGGTGATCTGGGCCCTGTGTATGGAAGTCAGTGGAGAAGTTGGCCTGCGCCAGAAGGAAAAAAGATTGACCAGATTGCGAACGTTATTCATCAAATCAAAACTAAGCCTGACTCTCGTAGGCACATCGTGTCTGCATGGAATCCTGCTGAGGTTGATCATATGGCACTGCCGCCATGCCATGCGCTGTTTCAGTTTTATGTAGCCGATGGTAAACTCTCTTGTCAGCTTTATCAACGCAGTGCTGACTATTTACTAGGTGTGCCTTTTAATATTGCCAGTTATGCATTGCTTACCGAGATGGTAGCACAACAGTGCGACCTTAAGCCCGGGGAATTTGTTTGGACCGGTGGCGATGTTCATTTATATTCTAACCACTTTGAGCAGGCCAAACTGCAGCTCTCTCGCGAACCATTTGCATTGCCACGACTGGAGATCAAGCGAATACCCAATTCTATTTTTGAATATGAGTTTGAAGATTTTGAAATAAAGGGATATCAATCTCATCCATCCATTAAAGCGCCTATTGCTGTTTAAAATAATTTAATATAGAAATCAACTTTTGATTCATGGTAAACTACAACCCTAAAGTTTGGCTAGATCTAATTTTCCACTCCTACAGCAAGCAAGTGATGAGAACATTATTGCCTGCGCTGCTTTTCATGGGAGTATTCACTGCTGTAGCCTGTTATATTTTGTTAGAGCATGTAGGTGAATTCCCTGCATCAACAACAGTGCATTCCTTGTTAGGTATTGTACTCGGTTTGTTTCTCGTATTTCGTACCAACTCTGCCTATGATCGGTGGTGGGAGGGACGCAGGCTTTGGGGTGGCTTTGTCAACAGCACTCGCAACCTGGCAATGAAATTGAATGCTATCCTTCCTCAAGATCATAAAGACAGACAATGGTTTGCTAAGATGATTGGCAATTTTGTATTTGCGACCAAAGAGAATTTAAGAAACGGTGTAGACTTTGCTGAGTTGGAAATTGATGATGAAACTTTTCTTCAACAACTAAAGAAGGCCGCTCACCGTCCAAATTATATTGCTTCTGCCATGTACAAAAGGACCGATGAGCTTTTTAAAGATAATATGATATCGGGCTACCATTTAACCAACCTGGACAAAGAGCTAAAAGATTTTGTTGATTTGATGGGGGCTTGCGAGCGGATCAAGACCACACCCATTCCTTATTCCTATACGATGTATATCAAAAAATTTATTTTCATATACATCATTACACTACCCTATGGATTTATCCCCACACTGGGATACTTCACTATACCAATTGTTCTTTTGGTTTCATTTATTTTGCTCAGTGTAGAATTGATAGCAGAAGAGATAGAAGATCCATTTGGAAGGGATATTAACGACTTGCCTACGGATGACCTTGCTTTAAAGATCAGGAATAACGTAAAAGAGATTCTGCTAAACTAATGCGGAGTATCTAATCGCAAAAGGAGTTGAGTCTTAAGGCTAAGGCTTCTTAAAATCTGAATCAAGGATTTTATCCCACAATATAGAGCTTACACCATAGCCTTTGTCAGGTTCATGATAATGGTGTCTCATGTGATGTTGCTTTAATTTTTTCAACAACGAATTTTGAAACGTGGCATGGTGAAAAGCATAATGGGCCATATCATAAATTAAATAGCCGATGAGAAATGCAGCGAAGAAGGCTGGAACCCATGAACCAGGTAAAGTCACCAGGAAGAGATAATAAAAGGCTAGAGATAATGGAATGCTTACCGAAGGAGGCATTACTAAACGTAACCGGTCGTTCGGGTAGTCATGATGAACGCCATGAAAAATAAAATGGAGTCGTTGGCCCCATGATGATTTTGGGACAAAATGAAAAATAAATCGATGTAAAGAATACTCTGTCGCAGTCCAAAAAAGAAGGCCGCCACCGAAGCTCAAAAGGAATGTTGCTATGCTAAAAGTATCGCTAGAAAAACTTATCCACAGAAAATAGCCGATGACCGGCACATAAATTATCAAGGGAACGCTGAAATGCACCTTTGACAGGGGCTCCAGCAAATTACTTTTAAACATGCGGCTAGACTCTTTCGAGTCGGAAACGAAGTTTTTCATTAAACAAATGTAATTCGATTCTTTAAAATTGCCTTAGATAAAAACCATTCCGTTAAGGTTATAATTGCCTCACCTAGATAAATTTTGCTTTCAGATAAATCCTTTTGCGCTAATATTGCGTTTGCAACAAAGATTTTCGCCCCAATGCCCGAAAAAAGTAGCGTTTTTGATATGATCGGCCCCGTAATGATAGGGCCTTCCAGCTCTCATACAGCTGGTGTGGTTCGTATCGCGCGCGTGGCAATACGCATTCTTGGAGGGGTACCGGACGAGGCAGAAATCATTTTCTACAATTCGTTTGCAAGAACCTATGAAGGCCACGGCAGTGACCGCGCTATCCTGGCTGGATTAATGGATTTCGAAACAGATGATAAGCGCATTAAACAGGCCATCGAGCTCGCGTCTGAGAAGGGATTGAAATATCATTTTAAGTCAGTGGGGAATGCATCTACTCTTCATCCCAATTCCATTCGCATGAAGTTAAAAAAAGGAAATCAGGAAGTGGAAGTGCTGGGCGAGAGCAAAGGCGGTGGCGTGATTAATATTGCCGAGGTAAATGGCTTCAAGGCAGACTTTAGTGCAAGCCTTCACACATTGATTGTGTTTGCTGATGATGTGAAGGGGAGTATCGCATTTATTGCTAATGTACTTGCACATGACGATTGTAATATTGCTACGATGTCAGTATCTAGAAAAGGTAAACATGATTTAGCTTGCCAGGTAATCGAAATCGATTCACCTGTAAAGCCTGTAACATTTGAGTATTTAAAAAGTCTTAACTGGATAAAAGAAGTAAAATCGATTCCACAGATATGAAGAAGATAATTCTACCCATTGTTGTTATTGTTTTAAGCGTGTCGTTTTCTCATGGTCAACAGATGACCCTGCAAGAGTGTGTGCAGGTTGCACTTAATAATAATCTAACTGTCAGAAGAGCGCTTTATAACGTTAAGAGTAATGAGATCGGATTATTTCAGGCCAAAGGAAATTTCTTACCTCAGGTAACTGCTACTGGAAATGTCAATCAGAATTATGGACGGACTCTTAATCAGCAGACTTATAAATATGTTAATTCAATAACTCAAACAATCAGCCCTAATGTTCAGGGGTCTCTTCTACTTTTTAATGGCATGAGGGTGCAAAACATCTATCGACAAAATAAGAGGAATGTTGAGGCGGCAGACTTGGACCTCGAGAAGGCGAAAAATGATGTGATTATCACCGTGGTGACGAATTACACGAATGTTATTTTAAATAAGGAGTTACTTGAGAACGCAAAGTATCAGCTCAACTCTAGTCAACAACAGCTAGAACGAATTCAAAAGCAAGTAGCGGCAGGAGCCTTGCCAAAAAGTAATGAACTGACCCAGGAAGCAACGGTTGCCACTAATGAGACGAATGTGATTACTCAGGAAAATGTTTATAATCTATCTGTGCTGCAGCTTAAGCAATCAATGCAAGTGCCGGCCTCAACAAATTTGGAAGTGATCGTGCCCGACATCGCCTTGAATGACATGACGATCAACCAAACGCCTGAAGAGATTTATGATATTTCAGCTAAATCACTACCTCAGGTTAAGAGTGCATTAATAAAAGTGGAGGCGGCTCAGTTCGCTGTAGCTGCAGCAAAAGGCGGTCTATATCCGCGCATTGCTCTAACAAGTTCCGCTTCTTCTTACTATACCTCCGCATCAGACAAACCAATAGCGCCTATTAGCTACGGAGTGGGGAGCCAGCTCGGTGATTACCTAACTAAAAACTTAGGCGTTTCACTAACAATACCAATTGTAAACGGTTTGCAGAACCGAACTACATTAAAGAATGCAGTTGTTCAACGTGAACTTGCTGACATTACAGTTAAGGAAACCGAAAATACCCTACGTCAGTCTATTGAGACAGCTTACAACAACGCAATGGCTGCGGCCAAAACTTACACTGCGGCATTGAAGCAAGTGAGTGCCAATGAAGAGGCATTTCGGATGACACAACAACGTCATCAGATCGGAGCGGCTACTTACATTGAATATCAAGTAGCTTCAAATGATTTGTTTTCTGCTAAATCGGGCTTAGCCAGAGCTAAATACAATTTCATTCTCACCAAGAAAATCTTGGAGTTTTATCAAGGCAAGTCAATTGAATATTAAATCTTAATCTGCAATCTTAAATTTCTAATCTTCCTTAGTTCTATGGCAAAGCAAAAAAAGAAGTCGAACAAATTAATGTTTTGGGGCATTGGTGGTCTTGTGGTTGTGATTCTCTTCCTCATTATGGGTAAATCGATGGGATGGATCGGCAAGGCTAAGGAGTTGGAAGTAGAGTTGGCCAAGGCGAAAAAAGTGTCGATCACCGAAAAAGTAAGTGCTTCCGGTACAGTGCAACCGGTAGTCGAAGTGAAGCTTGCTCCCGAGGTTTCTGGGGAGATCATCGAGCTGAACGTGGAAGATGGTGACTCGGTAATGGCAGGTAAACCGCTGGTGAAAATCCGCCCTGATATTTTAATGAGCCAATTACAAAGAACAGAAGCTGGGTTAAGCCAGCAGATGGCAAATGTTGAGTCAAGCAAGGCTTCCCAATCAGTTGCTCAAGCTAATCTGACAAAAGCAGAAGCCGATTATAATAGACAAGAAAAACTATGGAAGGAGAAAGTAATATCTGAGGCGGACTGGCAATTGGCGGTTCAGAACTATAACGTAGCAAAGAATAACCTCTCCTCAGCCAATCAGAATCTGGAAGCAGCAAAATTTGTGGTTAACAGCACCGAGGCCTCTGTAAGAGAAGCTCGCGAAAATGTTCGGAAGACTACAGTTGTTGCACCTATGAAGGGCATCGTTTCTAAACTAAGTGTGAAGAAAGGCGAACGGGTTGTTGGTACAGCCACGATGACCGGGACTGAAATGCTGCGCATTGCGGATTTAAATAAAATGGAAGTTCGTGTGAATGTAAATGAAAACGATATTGTTCGTGTGCATTTTCGCGACACGGTATTGATCGATGTGGATGCTTATTCAAATATTGGAAAACAATTTAAAGGTATCGTGACCAATATAGCTAATACGGCCAAAGACAAGACTTCAACTGATGCGATTACCGAATTTGAAGTTCGTATTTTGATTCTGCGCTCATCTTATGAAGACCTGATTAAAAAAGGAAATCGATTTCCGTTCAGACCGGGTATGACTGCAAGTGTGGAGATTATCACTAGTAAGAAAGTAAATATTCTATCTGTCCCGCTGGCAGCCGTAACTACTCGTAATCCGGATGAGAAGAAGAATAATAAGGTTGAAAATAAGGACGATGAAGATAAGCGTAAAGTGACTAATGCTAATAACAAAACACCAGAAAAGAAAGAGGATAAAGTAGTGGTGTTTGTAAATGAGAAAGGGTTGGCAAAAATGATTGAGGTGAAAACCGGTATTAGCGATTACGATAATATCGAAATCATTTCCGGAATCGCTGATAGCACAGAGGTGGTAACTGGTCCTTTCCTGGTAGTCTCTAAGAGATTGAAGGATGGAGATAAAATTAAGAAAGCCAAGAAGGCTGATAAGAAAGAGGGAGAGAAGACAGCCAGTAAATAGAAATCACAGCCTTAAATAGAAAGCATCAGGTGTAAAAACATCTGATGCTTTTTTTATATTCGTGACTATGATCAAACATCCTTGGCACGAAGCACCCATTGGCGAAAATCCGCCCGAGTTTATCAATGGCATAGTGGAGATTTCCACCGGCATGCGAACGAAGTATGAAGTTGACAAAGAAACAGGTCTGCTCAAGCTAGATCGCGTTTTGTACTCCGCAGTTTATTATCCGGCTAACTATGGATTTATTCCGCAGACTCTGGGCGATGATCATGATCCGCTAGACATTATGATCTTGTGCAGGGAACCGATTCAACCGCTTTGCTTGGTTTCGGCAAGGGTAATAGGAGTGATGCGAATGATTGATCAAGGGCTTGGCGATGAAAAGATTTTGGCTGTAGCAGATAATGATGCCAATACGAAACATCTAAAAGATATAAGCGAGTTGGCATCACACTTCAAACTTGAGTTAAAAGAGTTTTTTGAGAGTTATAAGAAATTGGAGAACAAAATAGTGACGGTTCCTGATTTTCAAGGAAAGGATATAGCGATGCAAATTATTACCAAAGCCATTGGCGCATATCAGGCGAAGTACAAGAAATAATGACTGCGCGTTTTCAATCTTTCCTGATCATTCAAACAGCTTTTATTGGTGATGTGATCTTAGCTACGGCACTGATCGAGAAGATTCATCAGCACTATCCAGAAGCTAAAATCGATTTCCTCCTAAGGAAAGGAAACGAAGGCCTACTGATTGGTCACCCACATTTGAGGAATGTTTTAGTGTGGAATAAAAAAGAGTCTAAGATTCCCAATCTATTTAAAATCATAAATCAGATTCGGGGCAATCGTTATGATTGCCTTATCAACGTCCATCGCTTTGCCAGCTCGGGAATTATCACTGCTTTTTCAAAAGCGAAATTGAAAATCGGTTTTGATAAGAACCCGCTCTCATTTTTGCTTGATAAAAAAATCAAACATGAGATTGGAAACCTGCATGAGGTTCAACGCAATCAAAAATTGATCGAAGAGTTCACGGATTCAACTCATGCCAAGCCGAAGTTATTTCCAACAGCCGAAGATTTCAAAAAAGTAAAATCATTCAAAACGGAGAAGTACATCTGTTTAGCGCCAACCTCGGTTTGGTTTACTAAGCAATTGCCAGCTGAAAAATGGATAGACTTTTTAGTGTCTATTCGCGGAAAGTTTGATCGTATTTATTTATTGGGTGCGCCTTCAGATCATCATGTATGTGAATCAATCCGTTTGGCAGAGGCCGATAATACCGTAATCAATTTGTCAGGGAAGCTATCTTTTCTCGAGTCAGCAGCATTGATGCAAGACGCTGTTATGAATTTCGTAAACGATTCGGCACCGATGCATATCGCATCGGCTATGAATGCACCTGTTACTGCGGTTTACTGTTCAACAGTTCCTTCGTTTGGTTTCGGCCCTCTATCTGATCGATCATTTGTGGTTGAAACTGATGAAAAACTTTCTTGTCGCCCCTGTGGGTTGCACGGTTACAAGGATTGTCCGGAAGGTCATTTTAAGTGCGCGTATTCAATTACTAATGCAAGATTGACTTCTGTTTTAGAATGATCTTAATCGGTCATACAATTTGTGTATCGGCAGCCCCATCACTGTAAAGTAAGAACCAACAATTTTTTTAATCGCTACCATTCCAATCCAGTCCTGAGCTCCATAAGCTCCTGCCTTATCGAAGGGCTTGTAGTTATCCACATAAAACTCGATCTCTTCTTGCGACAGCTTCTTGAAGGTGACTTTGGTACGGTCGTCAAAGCAATCGGTGTTGTGTTTATCTAGCAGGCAGACTGCGGTGATGACCGTATGTGTTTTACCACTTAAGTCGCTAAGCATTCGAATAGCATCTTCTCGATCTGATGGCTTGTTCATAATTCGCTGGTTGAGAATAACCACTGTATCGGAAGCAATCACAATTTCATCCTTCAACTTTGGAAGTAAAGCCTTTGCCTTATTCTCGGCCAGGTAGGCAGGTACAATCTCAATAGGCAGATGTTCAGGGAAAGATTCATCAATATGAGGAGGATCAATTTTAAATTTCAAGCCAATTTCTGTAAGTAGGAATTGTCTGCGGGGAGAGGCTGAAGCAAGGATTAGTGGCCGGTTTATCGAAAGCATTTTATTACATTTAAAGTAAAGGTGCAGAAAATTTTTATTTGCCTGTAACCTTTGCCTATTCCCGAAGTTTCCCTGCTGAACCCCTGAAATTGGAAGCTCTAACTGACAACTATTTGATGGCCAAGGTGCGGGACGGTGATCCCGAAAAGCTTGGTTTGCTCTACGAACGCTATAAGCGTCCGCTCCTCGGATTCTTTGTAGGAATGGTGCGTGACCGAGAGCTCGGAGAAGACTTAGTTCAAAACACCTTTGTCAGGATTTTAAAGTATCGTCATCTGTTTAGAGGAGATAGTGGCGATTTCCGTACTTGGATGTTTCACATTGCGCGTAATGTGAAGAATGATCACTTCCGGAAAAATAAAATCGTCCATGAGAAAGTGGAAAAGTGGGAAGAGCGAATTGAAGATGTAGACAGTAAGATTTCTGAATGGCAAACCGAAGATGACCAACGAATGCTAGCCGTTGCCCTTGAAAAGTTGCCGGAGGATAAGAGAGAAATTCTTTTGTTGAGCAAGTTTCAGGAAAAGAAATACAAGGAGATAGGGGAGATACTTGGATGTTCGGAGGGTGCAGTGAAAGTAAAAGTGTTCAGAGCGTTGCAAGAATTAAAGGTGATATACCAGCAGGTTGAAAAGTTGATGTGAAAAGAAAGATTATGGAAAAAGCTAAAATAGATGAACTGATTGCCAAGTACAATGAAGGATTAGTAGACCCTTCTGAAGTGCAGCAATTGGAAAAATTGATTGAAGAAGGGACGGTGGAACTCACACAATTACGCGAGCTCACCAAATTGGATGACGTCATGGTAAAAATGATAGAGCCTATTCCTTCACAAGAACTCGATCACCGGTTTTATGAAATGCTATCTAAAGAGAAAAAGGCTTTTGAGAAACCGTCTTTCTCGTGGTCGTGGGTTTCTGATGCAGTCTTTTCAAAATTTGCCGTTGGCGCTTTGCTCCTAGTAGGTGGTTTCAGTGCCGGTTTACTAATGCAGAAGACGACAGACAATGGTGAAGTTAAGGTATTGGCGCTTGAGGTGAATGGATTGAAAGAGATGATGATGATATCGCTTCTTGAAAAGGAATCGGCAACCGATCGATTGAAGGCGGTAAGTTTGAGTGAAGAAATTCAAGGGCCAAGCAAGAAAGTAACGGATGCTCTTTTTAAAACACTCAATTCCGACCCCAGTGTAAATGTGAGGCTCGCCACACTGGAAGCGTTGCGTAATTACTCAAAATCGCCAATGGTAAGGGAAGGATTGGTTCGTTCCATTGCACAACAAGATTCACCTTTGGTGCAAATGGCATTAGCTGAATTGATGGCAAAGCTTCAGGAAAAATCATCAGTTAAAGAACTGAAGAAAATTATCGAGCAAAAAACGACACCAAGTGAAGTGAAGGAAAGGATTAAAGAGAGTATCAATGTGTTGATCTAAAGAAATGAATATGAAAAAGCTATTGGCACTGATGATATGTTTGCCCGCATTCGCGGATGCACAGACATTCACCGATAAAATCACTAAAGAATTAAAATTCGAGAAAGCAGGAACTAATAATACCCTTGTGTTAGCTAATATCAATGGCTCTATGAAAATACAAGGTTATGACGGAGATAAAATAATGATTGAGGCTGAGAGGACAATCAAAGCAAAGACAGACACGAGACTGGAACAAGGCAAAAAGGAAATGCGGCTGATGCAAATCGATCGACTGGATACACTGATTGTTTACGTAGGAGGAGGTTGTAATCATTTCAGCTATCGAGTCAACCGGAAGCGCAACAATGGATGGGGCTATCATTGGGATTGTGATAATGGAGATTGCAATCCACCTTATGATTATGTGTTCAATTTTACGGTGAAAGTGCCTCGAGGAATTAATGTAGAGGTGTCAACAGTGAACGAAGGAAATGTGGTGGTAGAGAATATGAAGGGTGCGGTGAAGGCCAACAACGTGAATGGTGCCATTAAACTTTCTTCCTTGGAAGGACCAGCCGATGCTTGCACAATTAATGGTGATGTAGATATTGACTATTTGCGTAACCCTAGCAAAGATTGTAAGTATTACTCTTTGAATGGAGATATCAACGCCTTGTTTATGAAAGGTCTTGCGGCCAACATGAGTTTTAAAAGTTTTAACGGAGAGCTTTACACCAATGTGCAAAAGTTAGAGGGGTTGCCATCAATGATTGAGAAAGATGAAAGTAAAGAAGGATTGAAATTGAAAGTGAGCAGCAATCGATTCAAAATTGGTAACGGTGGCCCACTGCAAGACTTTGAGACTTTCAATGGAGATGTGATTGTGAAAGAAAAATAAGTAAAACAAATAAATGATGAATTGTATGAAAAACTTCTTGTTAGTATTAGTGATGTTGATCAGTGCGGTGGTGAAAGCGCAAGAGTCAGGAGAATTTACTGTTCCGTTTTCAAATCCTTCGGGCGCAATGAAATTGGTAGTTGATATCAAGACTGGTTCAGTGAAGGTAAAGGGTACTGCGCGAAAAGATGTGCTTGTGAAATACAGCAGCGAGAAAGATGATGGAGATAATGATCACGACCACGATCATGACCGCAAAAATAATCGTGATGGTTTAAAGAAAATCAGTAGCGGAACAATGAACCTTGAGGCTTCGGAGTATCAGAACACAGTAAAAGTGACTTCTGACAACTGGAGTTCAAAAATTGAAGTGACGGTAGAGGTGCCATCGAACATCAATATAAAAATAAAGACCTATAACGATGGCGATCTTGATATCAGCAATATCACGGGTACGGTGGAGCTAATCAACTACAATGGTGCAATCACCGCATCCGGAATTTCAGGAACCGTAGTTGCAGAAACTTACAATGGAGATATTAAAATTGCTTATGACAAGCTAACTCCTGACACTCCACTTTCTTATGCCAACTACAATGGAGATATTGATTTGACATTTCCCGCTGGGCTTAAGGCAAGTTTCAAGATGAAAACAAAGCAGGGGGAAATTTATTCAGGTTATGATGCGCAAGTGCAGAAGTCAAATCCAATCACCAAAACGGAATCAAAAACCGGAGTATATAAAGTGCAGATTGACGATTGGGTAAAAGTAGATGTGAATGGGGGAGGACCTGAGATCAGTGTGCAGACTTACAATGGTGACATTTATCTTCGAAAGAAATAATCCCCTGAGTTATAAAATTGAAAGCCTCACGAGAGGCTTTTTTATTTTTTAGCTTGATATTAATTAACCAAATCCGTAGTTGATACACTTTGGCTGACACCTGAACCTACCGGAAGAATGAAGATAAACTCAGCTCCATCTCCTGGGTTACTATGAACCGTAATAGATCCTCCAAGTTTTGCAACAAGTACTTTGATTATTGAAAGGCCCAAGCCACTTGAACTTTCTCCGGCCGTTGGTCTTGCACTTAGTTTTTGAAATCTTCCGAATAATTTTTTCTTATCAGCATCGCTTATGCCAGGTCCTTGATCACGAATTGAGAAATTAATCTTGTCATCCATTTGCCAAACCCTGAAATAGATTTCCTTGCCCTTATGAGAGAATTTACTCGCGTTGGTTAGAAGATTATCCAGTATCCGGATTAGCATATGATGGTCAGTGAATATGGAAACATTTTCATCTACTTCAATCTGACTTAGGAGTCGTTGGTGTTTATGTTGAAGCTGCGCCTCGGCCCCTCTTAGCCACTCATTTAATAAGCTGACCAAATTGATTTCTCCTAACTCAAGTTTTGACTCGTCATGATCAAAAGAATGAACATCGAGTAAGTCGCGGATCAATTGGTTTCCTTGCGAAATACTTTGGTCAATGTAATCCACATACTCTTGTTGCTCTACAGAAAACTCAGTGGTCATTTTCAATAAACTCATTAGCCCCTTAATCTTATTCAGCGGAGCTTTCAGGTCATGAGCAACAATATTGATCATCGCGGTCTTTTCGCGATTTTGATCTTCCAGAGCTTCTGATTTTTGTTTGAGTTGCCGTGTGCGCTTCTGTACTTCGTGCTCAAGTCTTACCGATTTCATTTTCTCTTCTTTGGTCTTCCAGCGCACAAACATCATCGTTCCAAAAGCAAACGATCCAATGACAATCGCGTAAAACCACCACGTCTGATAATAAAAAGGCTGGACTGTAAAAGTTAGTGTAGCTCCATTCTCATTCCAATAGCCATCACTATTACAGGCAATAACTTTAAAAGTATAATTTCCAGGAGCCAGGTTGGTGTAAGTCACTTGCCTTTCCGTTCCAGCGTTTATCCAGGCGGCATCCACATTTTCTAGCTTGTACTTGAACTGTATTTTTTTTGGCTTGATAAAACTGGGCGCAGTGTAAGTAAAGTTGTAACGAATTCTCCCCGGCTTTATAATCATTGATGATCCGCTTTCTATCTTTTGATCATCGACAGAAAATGAAGTAATATAAACAGGGGGCAGAATTTTGCTTTCAAGAAGTTTTTCGGGATAGAGCAACGACACCCCATTAATAGTGGGTACCCAGATTCTCCGATCACTGGAGAACAGCGCATGCGTGGCTGCGGTACATTCTTTATTCTTCATGCCGTCACGGCTGTCAATCAATTTAAAGTTGACTTCAGGCACTTCGCCTCTTAAGTGTCTTTCAATTTCACTTTTGGTAATTTTCAATACGCCAACACTACTGGTGATCCAAACATTACCCAAGTGGTCTTCTATCCAATCGAAAAATACTTCGCCTTTTAAAGATTTCGCCAAAATAATTTTCTTGAAGGCTTTTCCATCAAAATGAAAAAGCCCAACACCACTTACTACCCAAATTTTTCCTTGCTCATCAATATGAATATTGAAGATGAGAATTCCTTCATCGCTAGAGGTGAGCGAAAATTTTTTGACTTGACCATCCTTTGTTATGATTGCCATTCCTCCGCTATGTGTACCCAAATACAAGTTTCCTTCCTTGTCTTTCTCTAGCGCAAGAATATAACTTGAATTGAGCCCGTTCTCTTTGTTGTATTTGGTTATCACCTTTCCGCTACTGAATTTCATGAGCCCGCCTGATCGGGAAGCAAGCCATAAATCACCGTGCTCTGCCGGTAAAATTCTTCGAATGTCTATTGCGGTAAGTCCATCCTTCAGATCATACAATTGCTCGTCTGTTTTAGATTTCTTCAAAAGCCCGCGATAGGAGGCAAGCCAAAGATTATCGTTGTCATCCTGATAAATGTCGCGTATGCCAGCTTCAAAAAGAGGCGTTTGCAATTTGATGGGAGTTATTTTTCCATTCTTATATAAATCCAGTCCACCGCCATCGCTACCGATATAGAAATTGTTGCCTGATCCTTCGTAGACGATGTTGCTCTTGCTATTTGCGAGGCCTTGCTGCTTCGAAATATTCACGATGGTAGTCTCGCGCAGTTGCACCAGGCCGTCACGACCAGTGCTAAGCCATAAACTATTCTCATCATCGAAATACAACGAATTAATTCGCGATAGAGGGAATCCATCATTCTCACCGATGAATGAAAAGTTTTCTTCGTTGCCTAGAATGAATCTGCCAAGACCAAATTCGGTTCCTACCCAAACCCGGTTATACCTGTCGCAAATAACTTTGTTGACTGTAAAATTTTTTAGTTTGGAATGATGAGTGATTTTCCCACTCTTGTAAATATCAAGACCGGCCAACGTACCTATTAATATTGAATTATCAGGAGCGATATATACGGAGTTAACGATGGTGCTTGATAGACCTTGAATCGACTCCAGCTTTTTCCCATCATAGCTGAATAGCCCTTTGCCTCCGGCTGCGATCCACAGCACATGGTTGGCGTCAATCGACATTTCAATAATGGTTGCCTTGTGCAATTCGGGAAGATCAACCTTGGAAATAATTTTGCCTTGAATTTTATAAAGGCCCGAGTTGTTGGTTCCTACCCAGACAGTGCTGTCCTTGTCAAATCGCAGACATCTCACTGACTTGGGAAGGATCTTGCCCTCAGGATCAATATTATCAAATTGGCCATTGCGAAATCGAAGCACCCCGTTGTTTTGGGATGTAAACCAAAGTACTCCCGGCATTTGCTCTTCCACAGTGTATATAGCTCCGTTGGTAAAAGAAGGGATTTTAGTTTCATCATACATGTCTGCTTGGATCCCATCAAAGCGCATGATGCCGTTGTAGGAGGTAATCCAAACAAAGCCATCATGATCGCGAATCGCTGAAGTAATATTGTTCGAGGCCAATCCGTTGTCGCTTGTCCATTGGGCAATGGAACTTTGAGATAATAATGAATCGGACTCAACTTTGGTTTGTTGCGCTTTCAACCCAAGCACCGATGCAAGCAAAAAAACGTTTCCTAAGAATAAGGCTTTACGATGCTTTAAAAAATACATATTACCCTAAGTTACCTTTACTTTGTTAGTTATAAAAGGCTGGGTGAAATACTATCTTTAATTGTAAATGAGAACATTTAGACTGTCTCTTCTTCTTGTTGTGACGAGTGGGCTGACCTTAGCTTATAGCCAAACAAATAGAATTGTTTCAAAGACTTGGCGGGCAGATGTAAAAGATTTTAATGAATTATTGAGAAGAACGGAGATTGTTCTTTCGGCCAACAGTGGTAGCACCACTTTTGAATTTGGGTCAACAGGTCATTTAACATTGCAGACAGACAGACGTTCGGAATTGGATAAAGTGAATAACGTCATCGAAGAATTGGTTTTGGCTTATTATGGAACGTATGAATTAGATGGCAAAATCTTAAAAATTCAGTTTGGCAATTTAAAATCAGAAATACTTACATATAAAATTAAAATCGGTAAAGGTGAAGTAAGATTAATAAGAAAGAAAAGTGGTAAATCATCTAGTAAATAAAAGAGGTGACCCGTTGCCGATCACCTCTTGATTGTAAGTATAATTGCTGAGCTCAATCCAAATCGAATCGATCAAGATTCATCACCTTATTCCATGCTGCAACAAAGTTCTGAACAAACTTCGATTGAGAATCTTCGCATGCATAAACTTCAGCGAGTGCGCGGAGTTCTGAGTTAGAACCAAAGATGAGATCAACACGAGTGCCAGTCCACTTCACTTGGCCTGTTGCACGATCACGACCCTCAAATACGTTTTGAGAATCGGAAGTTGCTTTCCAAGTCGTTCCGAAATCAAGTAGGTTCACAAAGAAGTCGTTGGTGAGTGCCTCTGGTTTTTTGGTAAAGACGCCATGCTGAGATTTATCGAAGTTCGTATTAAGAACCCGCATGCCACCAACAAGAACTGTCATCTCGGGTGCAGTCAGTGTTAATAGTTGTGCTTTGTCAACCAGCATTTCCTCTGCCGTTGCTCTGTGTTTGCTCTTCATATAATTGCGGAAGCCATCAGCTGCCGGTTCAAGCACAGCAAATGATTCAACATCGGTTTGTTCTTGAGAAGCATCAGCACGTCCTGGTGTGAAAAGTACTTTTACTTCATGGCCGGCATTCTTCGCAGCTTTCTCAATGCCTGCACATCCACCCAATACAATCAAGTCGGCAAGCGAAACCATTTTACCACCACTGTTGAATTCTTTCTGAATACTCTCAAGTGCTTTTAGTACGCTTGCGAGTTGAGCAGGATTATTTACTTCCCAATCTTTCTGAGGTGCAAGACGAATGCGTGCACCGTTTGCGCCACCCCGTTTATCCGATCCGCGGAACGTTGTGGCTGATGCCCAAGCGGTAGATACCAGTTGAGAAACAGAAAGCCCTGATGCAAGGATCTTATTCTTCAGTGTGGCGATGTCTTTATCATCAATCAGTTTATGTGTGACTGCAGGAATTGGATCTTGCCAGATGAGTACTTCTTTAGGAACTTCCGGTCCGAGATAACGAGCCAGTGGCCCCATGTCGCGGTGAGTTAGTTTAAACCATGCACGAGCGAATGCGTCAGCAAACTCATTTGGGTTTTCGTAGAAGCGTCTTGATATTTTCTCATAGATGGGATCGAATCTCAAAGAGAGGTCAGTGGTAAGCATAAATGGTGCATGCTTCTTTGACGAATCATGTGCATCGGGAACTAAGCCTGCACCTGCATTACCTTTTGGTTTCCATTGGTGTGCACCGGCCGGACTCTTCGTCAATTCCCATTCATAACCGAATAGGTTTTCGAAAAAGTTGATGCTCCACTTTGTTGGTGTTGTAGTCCATGCTCCTTCGAGTCCACTGGTGATTGTGCTAACTCCATTTCCATTACCGAATGTATTTTTCCAGCCGAGACCCTGCTCCTCAATGCTTGCGGCTGCAGGTTCTCTACCAACAAACTTGTCGGCATCTGCTGCTCCATGGGTTTTACCGAAGGTGTGACCACCGGCAATAAGTGCCACAGTCTCTTCGTCATTCATCGCCATGCGACCAAAGGTTTCGCGAATGTCGCGTGCTGCAGCAATTGGATCAGGATTTCCATTCGGACCTTGCGGATTCACATAGATCAAACCCATCTGAACCGCACCTAATGGATTTTCTAGTTCGCGGTCACTGGTGTAGCGCTTATCTCCCAACCAGGTAGTTTCAGAACCCCAATAAACGTCTTCCTCTGGTTCCCAAACATCTTCACGTCCTCCTGCGAAGCCAAAGGTTTTAAAGCCCATCGACTCAAGGGCACAATTGCCTGCAAGGATCATCAAGTCGGCCCAAGAAATTTTCTTGCCGTATTTCTTTTTGATAGGCCATAGTAGCAAACGTGCCTTGTCGAGATTTGCATTGTCAGGCCAACTGTTAAGAGGAGCAAAGCGTTGTGTGCCGGAGCCCGCACCACCACGGCCGTCAGAGATGCGATACGTTCCTGCCGAATGCCACGCCATTCTGATAAATAAAGGTCCGTAGTGACCGTAGTCAGCCGGCCACCACTCTTGTGATGTGGTCATTACTTTAGAGATGTCTTTCTTCACGGCATTCAGGTCAAGGGACTTGAATTCTTTTGAGTAGTTAAATTCTTCACCCATCGGGTTAGACAGTGATGAACGTTGACGGAGGATGTTCAACTTTAATAAGTTGGGCCACCAATCACGGTTGCTTGTGCCCCCACCTGCCATTTGTTTCAGAGCGCCACCATGGAACGGGCATTTGCTTTCACCGTTCATCGTTGCTGATTCGCTCGAAGTTGCGTGTTTTTCCATTTGTTATAATTAATAAATTGGTTGTAATGATAAGTTGTGATAATCTCAATTTAGTCAAGATTACAACGGTCGCATTAATAAATCAAATTGATTATTTTTATGATGATATAGCTAATATCTATGACCTTAACACAGTTGGAGTACATCGTTGCCCTGGATACACACCGCCATTTTGTGCAGGCCTCGGAGAAATGCTTTGTGACACAGCCCACACTAAGCATGCAAATTCAAAAACTGGAAGAAGAACTGGGCGTGAAGATTTTTGATCGGACCAAACAGCCGGTAATCCCCACCGAAATAGGAACAAGCATTATTGCCCAGGCACGGAATGCGCTGCGTGAGGCAAATGCAATCAAACAAATCATCAACGATCAAAAAGACAGCATGACAGGCGAACTCCGGATTGGTATTATTCCCACACTAGCACCTTACTTGCTGCCTCCTCTCTTTAAAGTGATGCGTGAAAAATACCCACTCCTTAATCTCATTATTAAAGAAACGATTACCGAAGAAGTGTTGAGTGAGTTAAAATACAATCGATTGGACTGTGGTTTAGTAGTTACTCCTTTGAATGATGCCTCTATTAAAGAAGATGTTCTCTTCTACGAGGAGTTGTTTGTTTACGTGTCCAAGAAAAATTCCCTCTATGATAAAAAGTATGTGTTGGCCAGCGATATTGATCCTGATCAATTGTGGCTGCTGGAAGAGGGACATTGTTTTCGTTCCCAGATTTTGAATTTGTGTGAATTGCGAAAGAGTTCAGATTTTCAGTTTAAATACGAAACCGGAAACATCGAAACGCTCAAGCGCATGGTTGATAAAAGTGATGGCATTACGATTTTGCCTGAACTGGCGGTAATGGAATTCAGCAAGCCACAAATGAAGCTGGTGAAGCGAATGAAAGAGCCAAGTCCGGCCCGCGAAGTGAGCCTGGTGACTCATCGAGATCATATTAAGACCAAGCACATTAAAACCTTAAAAGAGGAAATCCTGACTATTGTGCCTAAACAGATGCAGAAGCTTCAAAATAAGAAAGTGGTGGAGATTAATTATTGAATGTTAGTTTACAGTGTAGGGTTTTTAGCGATAATTATCGTTGAAGTGCTCCGCTAATGGCGCATATTTGCCATCAAAATGGTTAAGCCCGATGGGGCCCCGGTGTCTTTTGTCAAGATTAGGCCTTGGTTGTAAATTAAAATCTTAAATTCATACAAGTATTTCACCAATTGTAAAATGAAAACAGTACTTATAGTAGACGATAGTGAAATAGATAGGCTCATTCATCGAAAAATTTTAGAGCAAGTAAAGGAAGTGCGTGAGATTCATACAGCTTCCAATGGAGATGAAGCGATTAGCCTCTTGAATGAATATTTTCAGAATATAAAATCATTGCCACATATCATCTTGCTTGATCTGAACATGCCGGTGATGGACGGACTTACATTCATTGAACGTTTTAAAAACTTGCCTTTAGCAGGTAAAGAGAATGTGACAATAGTCATCGTAACTTCATCACCAAGTGCATTCGACTTGCATAAAGTTAAAGAAAGAGGTGTAGACATCTATTTAGAGAAGCCACTTACTGAAGAGAAGCTCTTGAAAGCCTTAGGATCCGACTTACATTTAAATTAATCTGATTTCGCTGCTAGTTTAGATTGCGAAATCTAGTTTACTCGATGTAATCAAATCATTGCATGAAGTGCCCTTGTCGATATTCTGGATTGGGGTATTTATAAAAACCTTCACCCGTTTTCTCTCCCAGTTTTCCCTGATCAATGTAGGTCTTTAATAAAGCAGCAAACGCAACCGATGCTTTATCTTTTTGGCTTTGGGTTACATGCCATGCGGTGTCTAGTCCGATATTGTCAAGAATTCCAAAAGGGCCGATTGGCACATTGAAATTAACCATCCACGATTTGTCTATCGCTTCGATCTCGGCAATGTTATTGACTTTCAGTTTGCCAGCCGCACCGATCAACGCCATCAGCATAAAATTAAAAACATAACCGGGAGATTCTTTTTTAACTATTACCGGAACTTGATTAAGCTTCTTTCCCAGCTCTTCTAAAATCGGAATCAGTGCAAGGTCTGTTCCCGGATGTGGCATGATGTCTACTACACGGGCCGTAAACACGTCATGAAAATGAAACGCGCAAAATTTCTCCGGCCTTCCTGAAAATGAGGCAAGCTGTGAGGGCATCAAATATGAAGTGTTGGTAGTGAAGATGGTTTTGGTTGGCGAAAGTTTTCCAAACTGCTCCCAAACTCTTTGTTTGATAGTCAATTCTTCGATTACGCTTTCGCTGATCAGGTCTGCATCTTGAACTGCCTCTGCTGGATTCGTTGTGAAAAAGATTCTTGATTGAACATCTGGTATTTCTTCTTGCTTGAGGTTTTCTGCCTTTACCAAATGTTTTAATATTTTTTGAAACACTTGATTAGCACGAATGAAGGCCGCCTCATTCACATCATAAAACACCACGTGATATCCGGAGATGGCCGCTTGCAGTCCAATGCGACTTCCCAGGTTACCTGTACCAAGAATGGTAATATTTTTAATTTCACTCATAGATGATTTTGTTCAATAGCTCGCCTTGCATTTACTCCGCAGGCGTTGATCACGTGAATCAAGGCAGCGAACCGTGGATCTTGTGTTATTCCTTTTTTAAATCGAAAGTAGATCTGCTGACAGATTACGGCTACTTTAAAAGAGCCAAAGGCATAATAAAAAACAATATCGTTGATTGATCTTCCTGATTTCTCTTGATAATAATTTAGGACTTCCTGTCGTGTGAGATTCCCTGGCATCCATGTGAGGTTGAATGGTTTTAACGCATCCGAGTCATTTGCTTCTGCCCAATAGGCGAGTGTTGTTCCTAAGTCCATCAACGGATCGCCAACGGTAGCCATCTCCCAATCGAGTACGGCTAGCACCTGGGTAAGATCGTTGGGATCAAGAACAAGGTTGTCGTATTTGTAATCGTTATGAATGAACGCAACCGAAGAGGATGTAGGTAAATTCTTTTTCATCCAATCCGCAGTTTCATTTAAGGAAGGAATCTCATCTGTCATGCTTTTCTCGTACCGCATAGTCCAGCCTTCAACTTGTCGCTGAACGTACCCATCTGGTTTGCCCAATTGATCTAAACCTGAAGAATGAATATCCAACTGATGAAGATGTACCAGTTGATCAATGGCCGACTTTGATAAAGCTTGAAATGTTGCAGATTCAATTTTTAAATCTTTTGGAACCCGGTTACGGAGGATGATTCCTTTCACTCTTCGCATCAAATAAAACTTTGCGCCAGTAATGGATTCGTCTTCACAAAGTAAAACCGGCTCAGGACTTTTTTGATATCCCGCCTTTCTTAATGAAGCAAGCACGTTGAATTCCCTAGCCATATCATGCGCTGATTTGATATTAGCGCCAACAGGAGGTCTACGTAAAACAAATTCATCATTGCCTGATTGAATGAGATACGTGAGATTGGAATAACCGCTGGGAAATTGTTGAATAGAAATTTCTTTCACCATCGGTAAATGATCTCGAAGATAAAAGGCGAGGGCCTCCGCATTGATCTCTTCTCCAGTTCTAGTTTGTGCCGGTTGGTCAATCATGTTATTAAAAAGACAGTCCGTATTTTTTTAAAATCGATTTTGCCAGAGACGTTTTGTGAACTTCATCGGGGCCATCATAAATGCGCGCGCCCCTCTCATGACGATACCAGAAGGAGAGAAGAGTATCATCCGTTATTCCCAATGCGCCATGAACTTGAATGGCCTTGTCAATCACATTGTCTAATATCTTGGCTACATAAAATTTGATGGCGGCAATTTCGTCTTTCACTGCTTTAGCTCCCGCGTTTTCCATTTCATAAGCAGTGTGCAACACCATTAGTCGAGCAGCATTAATTTCAGCACGACATTCGGCAATCCACATTTGAATAATCTGCTGCTGACCAAGATAACGATTGTCATCTAACTTGCGGGTTGCAGCGCGTTGACACATCAGTTCAAAGGCACGTTCACAAATTCCGATCCATCGCATGCAATGATGAATACGACCGGGCCCTAGTCGTGCTTGAGCTAGCGCAAAACCTTTTCCTTCTTCGTCAATCAAATGTGAAATGGGAACCCGGCAGTTTGTAAAGCGTACTTCACCATGACTCCAGTAATCTTCTCCCGCTTCACCCATGATCGGAATATTGCGCACCAGTTCAAATCCTGAAGAGGGTATTGGCACGAGAATCATACTTGCACGTAAATACGGATTTTCATTTTTCGGATCTGTAACAGCCATCACAATCGTAAATGAGGCGCCATCTGCTCCTGTAGTGAACCACTTGTGCCCATTGATTACATAATCGTTTCCATCGCGAGTTGCGGTGGTTCTGAGTTGAACAGGATTAGAGCCCGGCATATCAGGTTCAGTCATGGCAAAGCACGAACGGATGTCGCCATGCATCAGTGGTGTTAGAAATTTCTTTTTCAATTCTTCCGAAGCATGGCGATGCAACAATTCCATATTGCCGATATCGGGCGCCTGGCAATTGAATAAATAGTGGCCGATAGGAGAGGTGCCGAACAATTCACTCACCTGAGCAAACTCAACAAGCGATAGTCCAACGCCACCTTCCTTTTCTGTAAGGTGAGGAGCCCATAACTTTTTTTCTTTGGCTTTAGCGCGAAGCGACTTTAATAAAGGCAACGATTCTCGGAATGGCTTGGTGATGACTGACAATTCAATCGGGTAAACTTCCTCTTTCAAGAAAAGTTGATAAGCAGGGAGGAGCGACTTTATTTTGTCGGTGAGAAATAGATTAGTCATTTTCTTAAATGGTAAATCCTCCGTCTGCGGTGAATACGGTTCCTGTGCTGTAAGAAGAAACATCAGATGCAAGGTAGAGGGCGAGTGCTGCAATTTCTTCAGGTGTACCCACTCGCTTAATGGGCAACATCTTCATCATGGTGTGCATGATCTTTTCATTGCTCCACAAAGCTTCACTGAATTTAGTTTTGATCAACCCGGGGCAAATCACATTCACACGAATGTTGTCATCGCCCCATTCTTTGGCCATGACTTTGGTAAGAGAGATGAGTGCTGCTTTGCTCATACTATAAATGCCAAGGCCCGGTTCTGGTCGTAAACCTCCCACAGAACTAATGTTGATGACCGAGCCATTCTTTTTTTCTTTCATGACCGGATATACTTTCTTCGCCAGTTCAAAAGGACCTTTGATATTAACTGAAATAATTTTATCGAATGAAGACTCGCTCGTATCTACAACCGGGCCGAAACTTGGATTGGCAGCCGCGTTGTTAACTAGAATATCAATTGAGCCGTAGGTGGCTAATGTTGCATCAATTAGTTTTTGGATGTCGTTAGCTTCACCCACATTGCAAGCCACAGCCAATGCATTGCCGCCATTGATCTTGATTTCGGCAACAACGGCATCTACCGCTTCTTGCTTCCGACTTGATACTACCACCTTTGCGCCAGCTTTTGCATACAATTCGGCAATGGCTCTTCCTATTCCTTTGGAGGCACCTGTTACTACTGCTACTTTACCTGTGAGGTCAAAAAGTTTTTCTTGCATAGCATTTCTTTAGATGTATCAAGATAGAGGAATGGAAAATGAATTCAGAAGGTTTTATTGGAAATTTCGTTGAGAGGGGAAATACTTTTTTGGACGAGCCCTAGTTTTCAAGTCATTGTGTGTCTCTTAACTAAGCAGAGATACTATCTTTGGTATGGTAGTGGCGTGAGATTTACTAATAAGAAATCTTACTTCCAGACCTATTATAATTTCTATAAAGTATTTTACTCATTAAGAAAAAAGTGGAGTGAATGAGGCTGAGTTCAGCTTGCCTGCGAAAAAATAAGTTGCTGCTAAATTTTAAAATCAAAATTTAGCAGGGAAATAGCTTATTTAGTTTTTGATTACCACCATCTCAACTCTTCGGTTATTTGCCTTTCCTGAAAGTGTGGTGTTAGAATCAATCGGTTTCGTTTCTCCGTAGCCTTTGGCAATAATCTGAGTTCCGGCTACGCCTTTGTCTTCAAGGTAACAAGCCACTTCTACGGCACGCATTTGCGACAAGACTAAATTGTAATCATCGGGCCCATCGCTGTCGGTGTGGCCCACGATTTCAGCTTTCATCGTTGGATTATTTTTGAACAGCTCAGCAACCTGGTCTAGTTCAGGATAAGAATCAGGGCTCAACGTAGCTTTGCCAAAATTGAAATAGATATTTTTCAGTTGAACGGTTAATCCGGCTTCAATAGGAGTGAGCTGATATCTTTTATGGATTGTCTTCCTGCTGCAACTCAAAACCCAAACGGTATCGATCGTGTTTACAAATCCTTTAGCTGAAACATCAATGAGGTACCATCCGAAGTTGGTCAATGGTTCAGAATATTTTCCGCTTGAAATCATTTTTTCATCCTCCTTCTCGAAGTCGGAATTTCGGAATACTTTTAATTCTGCCTTGATGGGCTGCTGATCTTTCCCGCTGACTACTTCGCCATTCAAAATCAGTTTTATAAATGGAATAAGATGAATTTCGACATAGTGAGAAGCATTGGGAGCTAGCTGAATAACATCGTCTTGAGATTCGAAGCCGCTGGCCCGAACCAAAATTTTACATTCGTCTGTTTCTGGAATCTGAGCTGAAAACTCTCCTTTTGAATTAGTGGTGATTTCGAATGTGTTGAAGTCTTTTAACATCACCGTCAGTTTGGTGACTATCGGTGTTTTTGTTTCATCATCAACGACTTTCCCGGTGAGGGATACTGTCTTTAGAATGCGGTGATCTGAAAATGATTTTCCTAAGAGTAAATTAATGCTTGCCAAAAATAGAACGCAGAATAATAGTAGTGTGCGTTTCATTTTTTCCTCTGTTTCTCATGATGTAAAATTAGTGCAGGAATAAGCGTTTAGAATTTAGTTTATCCAGTGTATTGTTCGTTTACCGAGTAATGTAGTTAGGCTAACTACATTGCAACCGTTTTTGTAAAAAACCATAAAAAATAAACCACTCAAGTTTATTGAGTGGTTTACTGAGATCAATTCATGGCTAATCAATCACTAATGATTTAGCTTCTCCGGTGGAATGATTAATTACATTAATGGTGACACCCTTCTCCAGGTTCTTTAAATTAAATACCTTGGCATAATCCGTTTCGATTTTTTGATCTTCTGTATAAATCATCTGACCGTTGTTATCAAGTATCTGAATTGTGAAATCAGAGAGACTATGGTGTGGAACGGCAATCATGATTTTTCTCTCATCGGTATTTAACAGAGACAGACGAGCTGTCCACGGCCGATCGGTGAAATGGACCTTTTCTATTTTCTGAGTAGGACCATCAGCCACACGAATAGTGTAGTCACCTTTTGGAAGTTCAGAAAAATTGTACGGTCTAATGAAGCCCTTGATTGAGATTAATTCTTCTGCGAAGAATTCCACTCCCTGCTCATCTGCTATCGTCACCTTCACGCTGGAAAGCTCTGGACTTTTGTAGATGACTTTAAAAACTTCTCCGTGACGTACCACTGCCATCTGACTCTCATCCTTCGCCATTGATACTCCGCAAACCATTACGAGTATCATGAGAACTAACATCATCTTTTTCATGATAGAATTGTTTTGGTGAAAAAATAATTTTGTTTGTGTTAACACGAAAATTAGAACGCGAAGAGGAGAGGAGTGTTGCCCGAACGGTGAGCCCTTAGCAGAGCGATTTAACTTCTTAACGACAACTGGAGTAAGAAAGAAAAACCGAGTTAACCTGCTAGAGAATATTTGTGGTCATTTAAACCACATCAAAAAAACACCCGCGAAAAAATGCGCGGGTGCAAAGTGCCAATAGCTCCGACTAAACTATTTCACCTTTCCGTCTTTGTCAAATTTTACCGTTTGTGAAGTGATTCCCTTTTTTAGCTCCACTTCAAACTCTCCATTTTTCATTTTGTATGCATTTGCAACAGCCCATCCTTTGAAGGCATCTCCATCCAATGTCTTCCTGGCTTCTTCCGGGAGTTCCTCTTTTTTGATTTTCACTTTTTCATCTTTCTGGTGAACTACAGAAGCGCGTTCAGCTTTAATACTTCTTCTCACCAGAGCGTAACCATTAACCACCACCAACAAAGACATCATGAATAAAACAAAATTTTTCATAGAGATTTTTTTAAACTGAGTCGATAACGGGTGGAAACCAAAATTGTTGTTTTCGAAAATAAATGTGCCGATGTGAATACTAAATGGACGACAAGTGGACTCCAACCCTTGTCGTCCAATTAACCACAACGTGTTTCAATCATCAATTACAATTTATAAAACGCTTCGTTGAGTGGAATTATGCCTCGTTTAGAGCAACAACAGGAACTTTAACGATGGCGTTGTTTCTTTGTCCAAGTGAAGTTGGATGTGAAGAGATGAAAAAATTATCAACGATATTTTTTACCTTGATAGTGGTACATCGATCGCATCCCCATTGCTAAAAATTACAAAGCCGCCTTTGCTCTGAAAGCAGCCAAAGTGAATACCAGAATTTTTGATTATAATGAAAAGATAGCTTGACGAATCCTTTGGATTTGTCTTTTGTCATTGAAGGAATCCTTTTTCTGACATGCGGCTAAAAATCATATCGAGAAAACGGAAAAGAGTAACAGCGCCAATATGATCGCTCCAATAAGTATTAGTGCTCTTTCAAACTTCGAATTATAGTATTTTTCTGCATCCATAGTTCAAAATTAAATCCTTAGACTCTGGTGAAGTGTAAGCGATTTATTCTTTTTTCTGTCGTTGAATTAACCACGAGAGATGGAGCGGAATGGAAACAACGACAAAAAAATCGTATTATTTTTAGCCTTGTCGGAAGAAGAGAAAAATAACGATGCTAGTAAATTTGTCCCCTGTTAGCGGTTCGCTTTTCGCAATATGAAATGAAATACTTAGCGGCATTCTATTCTACTGTTGGCTCAATCACAAATTTAGCGCGTGTCTCATTTGCATCTGCAAAGGCATCAAGAAGGCGCAGTCAGGCTTCTGGCCGACTTAAAGGCTATTTGCATTTGGCTGATCAAAACAGACAATTGGAGGAGGCAATTCATCAGCTTGAAAACCAAGTCAAGCTAAGAGACAGATTGCTCTCCATCATTTCGCATGATGTTCGCTCGCCTCTTAATTCTCTTAAATCACTTTTGAATTTATTATCGAGCAGGCGCCTTGCACCGGGCGAACTTCGAGAGATAACTCTAAATCTAAATCACCAGGTAGAGCACCTCACCGGCTTTTTAGAAAACTTGCTGCGATGGACAAAAAATCATGTTGACCAAATCAATCCCGATAAAGAAAATCTTTTACTGCGTCCACTAGTGATGGAGACCATCGAATTACTGTTACCTCTTGCTCAGAAAAAACGGATACACATTCATTGTTTCATCACGCAGAACGAAATGATTTATGGCGATGCGGAAATGATTAAAGTGATCATGCGCAATCTGATTTCTAATGCAATAAAATTCTGCGATCCACGCGATAGCATTTATCTTCAAGCGTATCAAATGCCGGGAGGTGTCATTATTTCGGTTAGAGACACAGGAAGAGGGATTGGCAAAGAAAGATTGGAGAAGCTTTTTCAGGTTTCAAATTTGAGTACACGCGGAACAAAGGATGAAGTAGGTACCGGACTTGGGCTTGCGCTGTGCCGCGAATTTGTTGAAAAGCTTGGCGGAATAATTCAAGTATCGAGCGAAGAGGGTCAAGGCAGATGCTTTGAATTCACGATACCTCATGCTATGAAGGAGCACGAACAGATTTTTGCTTGAGTGAGTTTTTTTAAGATCAATCAAGAACCAGATATCCTCTCCTTTCAAATGAAGAGATGCGATTCAATATAAAAAATTATTTAGCTTGTAAAACGGATTCTTGATTCAGCTACGCTCCATTTTGTTCGTTACGTAGCGTGGAGTTTTGGTCGTGGTGGTGATTCCATTCACCCGGAACAATGTTGATGCGGCTCCAATAACGGGTTACTTCCTTTACAATGTTCAAATAATGTTCGTAGCGAGTAGGCTTAATCACATAACTATTGGCCCCAAGTCGATAGGCCATTTCAATTTTCTGTTCTTCTTCATAACCTGAAAGCATAACTACCGGAACAAATTTGGTGGTTTCATTTTCGCGTATGGCTTTGAGCACAGTAAACCCATCTGCTTTCTCCAGGCCAATATCGATTAAGATCAACCCCAGATTAGCGCTTTGAGTAGCCGGCTTTCGAATAAATTCCAATGCAGCAATGGCATTCTCAAAATGAATCAGGTTAGCTCTGGCGTATCCTTCTTTTATCCCGAGAAGTGTAAGCTCGAAATCATTTGGGTTGTTCTCAACCAATAAAACATCAATGACCTTTGAATTCACTTTTTCAAATCCCACCCATCTTTTGATGAAGAATCTTCTGTGCAAATTTAGAGGAGCAGGCCGGACTCTTCAGTACTTAGAAAAAGGATTTTAATGTAGTTCAATAAAGGATTTTAAAGTCAATCAAGTAGGGGCCCTGGTTGGGCCCAAGACGCGGAGAAATTGAATTAGCGAAGCACTGGCTGTCAAAGGAGAAGTGCAGGCCGCATATAGTTGATTCTTTTATTCTATGTCGTTAGTATTACGACACCTGCACATTTTATTTGTACAACGGCTCAGTAATTAACCTTGTGTTACCTCTGATCATAGTTTAAAAACGAATATCCATATTATACGCATCATACGGAAAAACCCTTTATTATCGTTTTTTACAGGTTTATTTTTGGGTATGGCAGATAAGTTTAGAAAGGAGATTCACTTACCTAAAGAGATCTTAAAGGATTTGAAAATTGCGGCCGCTTACGCGGATAAGTCGGTGAAGAAGTACATGGAAGACCTGATCATTCAGGATGTAAAGGTGAAAGCGCACAAGTTCTTAAAGAACTATGTTTATGATAGACGATGATGTTACTGCCATCCTGACGAAGACGCGTGATTATTATAGTTTCATTAAAAGCAGAGTGAAATCCGAATCCATTCAGTTAAAGACCGAGGATTTGGAAATGCTAAGCACAATTGATTCCTATCTGACCATAGTAAGTGAAGATCTTATTAAATGGGGAGGGGTAAAGTCAGAAGTTCATAAGAATATCCTGGAGACTTGTATTACCTATCTTCAGCGTCTTGACCGGTTGACCAAAGAATATAAATTATTTTAGCGCGAGTGATGACCATGAGCTCATCGGCCTCCTAACTCATCAATTTCCTTCTTGTGATTAATCCTATCTTAATTTTCCCTTTTCTCCTATAACTTGGGCTGAGTGACGGAGTTACCAGAGTATTCATATATTTTTGTAATAAAGGGCTATAGGCAATTATTGCTTATATCGAAACGTTAGCGGCAAGCTTTTAGGGACAATAATTACGACCTCCAATGAAGGACTTAAAAGAAACATTACAACGAGCAAGTGAAGTCTACGGGGACCAAATAATAATTCGCGCAGGGATAAATGCAATTCCGTTCGTTGGTGGCTCCATAGACATTCTTCTATCCGCTTTGGGACAAAATTTCGTAATAAAACGCATTGAACATTTTATCGCTGAACTTAACAGCCAGATAGCATTACTGGACAGCAACAAAATAAATCATGATTTCTTAAAGAGTGAGGAAGGGTTTGACTTAATCGTAAAGTCTTTTAATTCAGCTTCGAGGACAAGACAGCGAGAAAAAATTAATCTTTATGCGAAGATTCTCAAGAATGCCTTGACGGAAGGAAAAGAATATGAAGAAGAAGAGCCAGAAATGTTCCTTAAGATAATTGAGGAACTATCAATTCGAGAGTTTAAAGTTGCAACACTTCTTTTCAAGGAAAAGGTCAATATGCGACCGCACGAATCTGTAAGGACAGTTGACGCGCTATCTTTAGCAAAGGAGAATTCAGAATTTAGTAGAGATGAATTGGTGTACATCCTAGTTAGACTTGAGAAAACTGGACTCATCAAAGAACATATCTTTACTGTCCACGGATCAGGTGGCGGATCTTATCAAGTGAATAAATTGTTTATCAAGTTTATGGACTTCATTGACGCCTCCAAGGAATGAGTAAAAAGCCAGCCGCTAACAAAGTTCATATGCCATAGCGGGGTTCGCTGTTGCGTTGTAATTTTAGTTTCCTAATTTCGTTCGGTGGGTGGGACAAGGCGCAGCAGGTCGGCCTTAGCATTCCTAACGTCATTGCTAAGTCCTCCTAAACCCCGCTACGTCATATGCACAAACGTTGTGTGTAATGCCGCTGGACAAACAGTCGGACCCCGAGAAATAAAGAGAAATGAGTAACTTGTGGAGTGAAAAAGCGACAAAAAACACACCTTGACTTTGAGATTGACTCGTTGACAAATTCCATTGTTAATACCTTCACTGGTGACAGTTTTGAGACAGATATTACCAGACTAACAAAGGCCGATTTAAAAACCGTAACAAAAAAGAAAGGTTGGTCATTTAACTGGACTCAAGAATTAAAGCAAAACGACAGAGAAGTTTACAAGCTGACAATTGTCAATAATCCAACGGTAATTCAAGGACTTATAAGTTTTACTCTAAGGCCGGACAATGTATTCATGCATTTGGTTGAGAGTGCCCCTTTCAACATCGGACAAAACAAAATCTATGAAGGTGTTCCTGGCAACTTGGTTGCCTTTGCTTGCAAGACATCATTCAAAAATGGACTTCAGGGCTTTGTTTCGTTTTTCTCAAAGACAAACCTGATCGACCACTACGTTAAAACCTTAGGTGCCTACCATTTCGGTGGACATTTAATGGTCATTTCGACCGACCCAGCACAAATTTTAGTTGACAAATATTTTAAAGAATAAAACTATGGGACTAATAAGAGAACCAGAAGGTGTTGACTTTATAATTAAGAGCAGGTCCTTAACAAAAAAGGAAGAAGAACAGCTTAGTAAATTTATTCGGGAGCAAAAGGCCAAGAGACTGAAAAAACTCTCGACAAGAAAGACGGCTTCTAAGCGGACAATTCAAATTCGTAAAAGGACTACAACAAAAGAGTAAGCTGACGCGGCACTACACACAACAGAGTGCATATGCCAGCTTGGGGCAATCGGTAAGTTTGAAGTGATCGTTTCTTAATTTAGCTTTGTCACGGCCGACAGGACGCGGCTTCGAAAACCCAAGCCGTCATATGCACAGAACGTTAGCTGCAAGGCGGTCGGACACAGACGTTATTGGACAAATAACAACGACTTATCCATAAGATAAATAATAGCGACCGCGACCAGTATCAAAATTAAGAACCCGGACAAATTATTTATCTTTTTAAGAAGTTTGACCTTTCTATCACTCCAACTTCTTACTTCTTTCATTTTACGAATCCATTCATCAACGCTGACATTAATCCAAATCAATAAAAGGAGTGAAGCTAATGTGAGAGCAAAAGCTATCAATGAACCGACAACAAAGGGATATAGAATTGTAAAGTACGCAACGAGAGCCGCTTGCACATAAATCACGGCTATTAGAAAAAGTGATAATTTCAGTCTGACAGACCATGAAACCTCATAACGATATTGTTTGTATGTCCTAAATGTATTCCCTAACAGTTCAATAAATGTAAGCAGGGAGAAAGCCCAAAAACTAACAGTAAGGACATCTCTCACTAATTTATTTTCCTTAATTCCGACAGAGAAAACAATTAAAGCATTAAAGATTGCAAATACTGTTAACAGGTTAGTGTTCCCGTCTAAGAATTCCTTGAATGAAAAAGTTTTCTTATCGCTTTGACTTTCGGACATATTCGAAAATACAACTATTTAGCGCAGATTATCAAAAAAGGTCAGACTTGGACTAACCATGACTGTTGCGCAGGACAGTTCCGTCTGACTTGGACTTTTAGCGCGACTCAGCTTTGTTCAACTCACCAGACCTTCAACTGCTGACTGTGATTTCCCATTTTAATAACGGTCGGACGAAACCGCCCAGCAGCTAACAGAGTGCATATGCCATAGCGGGGTTCGGTGTTGTGTTGTAATTTTAGTTTCCTAATTTCGTTTCGGTGGGTGGGACAAGGCGCAGCAGGTCGGCCTTAGCATTCCTATCGTCATTGCTAAGTCCTCCTAAACCCCGCTACGTCATATGCACAAACGTTGGCAGTAATAGGGCCCCGGACAATTTGGTCATCTAACGGGTGACACTCTACTAATAAAGATTTCCCACGGGGACAAGTTAACGGCTTCGGGACAACTTGGACTTATAAAAATTAAAATGGTCGAACAATTTGAATGCAAAGGACGGTGGAAAATACCCGGAGAAGAAACTTGGTACAATGGTACTTTGCAATTTTCGCCTGAATCAGGAACAACCCTCGAAATATTTGGGACATTTAATTCAGGACTCCTGAACAGAGAAACTAAAACAATAATCTTAGGAGAAACTAATAAAGGCGACATAACACTCGTAGACAATTACTACAAAACGACAAGGCACAGTTTTGAGTCGGATGTAACAATTGGAATCTACAAACCTAATTTCATTATTGTCGGACATCATTTTGAATCATTCGAATCAATTCAATTCCAAAAAATTACGTTTAAGACTTTCAATCTTTTCGAATGGTTCGACATTAGCGGTTTAAATCATTCGATTAAAAAAACAACTTTTTCAGTTGAATACTCAAAACCACCTCAATTATCATTCGAGTACTTCGATGGATGTAAAGGTGTAATAGATTTTCATTACAGTGCAAGTCTGGAAGGAATTGCTAACAAAACAGAAATAGAAGAAGCATGCTCGGTGACATTTGAGTACGCTGAAAAGCGTAAGTTCAAAGATATTCTGATGGATGTCTACACTTTTAATGGCTTCGTAACATTCGTGACCTTCGAGCAGAGCTATCCTTTGTCAATCAGTTTCTCTGATATCGAATACATAAAAGAAGGAAAACCAAAGACAATCAAATGCAGTTATGATAATCCCACCTATGGTACCCAATATAAGCCGAGACGAAAGGGCGAACATTTGATTGATTATTCAGACATAAAGGATGACTTTTCTTCGCTAATAAAAAATTGGTATAAGCGTAACCAAGAAATAAAACCTGTATTCAGCTTAATGTTGTATTCCTTTAAGGACAAGCTAAAATTCAGTGAAGATAAGTTCATGGACATTGTTCGTGCAGTTGAAACTTTTCATAGGCGGACGACAAATTGTACGAAAATGCCAAAGGAAGAATTTGAATCTATGGTTCAAAGAATTTACAGCAAGGTAGACCCAAAAGACAAACAATGGCTCGTGAAGCAAAATGCCTTCACCTACCAAAACGAGTTTAGTCTAAAGAACAGACTACTTGACCTATTTGCAAGATATCCAAGCTCATATTTGGAGGATAAAACTCCTAATATCAAGAGATTTTGTGTTCAGGTCGTTGACTCAAGAAACTACTACACTCATTACAATGCTGACAAGGAGAGCAATGCATTAAAGGGAAAAGAGTTGTTTGAACTCAATCAAAACTTAAAAGCTCTGCTAATTACCTGCATATGCAAAGACATTGGACTAAATGACAGTCTGTTAATATTAGAACATGGTTTAAGAAGAAATCTTTAATGAGGGACAGAACCTACAATTGAGCGGGGACATGGGCCCTACTACTGCCAACAAAATGTTTATGCAATGCGGGGGTTCTGTGTAGGTGTTAAATGTAATTTCTTAATTTCGTTTGGTAACGTGGGACAGTTCGGAGATGGTCGGGCTTAACATTTCGCTGCGCTTCATTTTTAAGCCCTCCTATTCCCCGCACTGCATAAACATAAACGTTGGCTGCAATGGGTTGGACAAATTACTCCACAGAAATAAAACCTCGGACTTAGGACAAATGAAATTCATCGGACTATTATTCTTTCTGACTATTGACTTTTCGGTCTTCGGACAAACTGAAAAACTGACTGTCGACTTTAAAATTGATAAAGAATATTTTGTGACATATACGGACAAAATAAATTATGTTCCGACCGACAACTCTTTAAAACAAAAAAGATTTGATGTTACAATCTCACTGACGAACAATTCATCGGACACAGTCAAGGTTTGGCTTATGACTTGTGGGTGGGTAAGAAATTTTATTATCAACAACATTTACATTTCATTTTCTTTTGAAGGTTGTGACGCGAACTATCCTCACGTAGTGAAAATCGATCCCCTAAAAAGTTTCTTAATCAAAGGGACTTTAGAGAGAAATATTCAATGGGACAATCCGCCAAAGAACTCATACGGACAAATGAGTAGAGTAAAAGAAACAAAAATTGGATTCATTTACGTGGACAAAAACGATTGCAAGAATTTTTTTGACTATGACGACATTATGGAGGACAAGAGTCGGTGGACAATAATCTGGAGTAACTCTCTTCAACTAGCAGAGATCAAGGACATTCAACCCAAGTTTCTTCCACCACCCAAAAAGTAGTGAACCCACTGCAGCCAACAAAGTGCATATGCCATAGCGGGGGCTCGGTGTTGCGTTGTAGTTTCAGTTTCTTAATTTCGTTTCAGTGGGTGGGACAGACGCAGCAGGTCGGCCTTAGCATTCCTATCGTCATTGCTAAGTCCTCCTAAACCCCGCTACGTCATATGCACAAACGTTGGCGGTAATTGCGCTCGGGACAAATTGGACTCATGAATTTTAAGAAACAATGAAGAAAATCGGTGTCATTTCTCTAATAATAAGTCTAAGTACTTATATCTTAAAATTAGTTGATGTCTTTCCTGAACAGCGAGAAATTCTAAAAATAATAAGTTTAATCTTCCTCGGAATTGTCATTGGAGTTGTTACTTCGAGATTTACTAAAGATGAATTGGAACTAAAGGAGTTCTCATTGAGAGATTTTTTCCCTTACTTCTATTATGGCCTATTGGGTTTAGTCTTTTTAATAATATTAATCTTTATGATTCAAATAGATGATAAAGAGAAAGTAAGCACTTTGACAGGTTGGCTATCAACAATAGGAGGTTTCATTGTTTTTTCAGTAATATTTAATTTTCACAATGTCGTTCCAGCTAAAAGCACCTTGTCATTAGATGACAAATTGATACTAGCTGAAAATTACAAGAATGAAAAAAACTATTCTAGGAGTCTATACTATTGTGAATCAATCAAGAACAGTCTAGACAAAGAAGACCTGAGAATTGCACAAATAGAAATCAAAATAACTGAAATGAAATCACTCCAACTGAATAGAGAAATATCAAAAAAAGACCCAAGTTGACAAAGGAGGCTGAAAGAAGACAATGAATTGGACTCATGAAAAAAATACTAACGATTTTAATTTTTATAATTCCAGCTGCTGTCTTTGGACAGGACAATAAGAAGCACGTGACTTTTGTTTTCGAGACAAACCTGCCTGACGAGGTTCACGATTTTTACAAACAGAAAATTGAGAATGAATACTCGCTTCGGACAGACGTTAATCCTTTTTACTTGAAGGGCGACTTTGACGGGGACAAGAAGCTGGACTATGCTATTAATGTAGTCGAAAGAAAAACAAATAAGACGGGAATAGTCATCTATCACACGGGGACAGGTAAGTATTTCATACTGGGTGCCGGAAAACCTTTCAACGGCAGACATCCAGGGGACGACTTTTCTATGATGGACGCATGGAAGGTTACCGCGGACAAAGACAAGAAAATTGACATGATTCTAAAAATTAAAACTGAGTCTTCAAGCGGACTAATTTACTGGACAGGACAAGAATATAAGTGGAGACAACTCGGGGACTGAGCGCAACTACCGCCAACAAAGTGCATATGCCATAGCGGGGGTTCGTGGTTGTGTTGTAGTTTCAGTTTCTTAATTTCGTTTTAGTGGGTGGGACAAGGCGCGGCAGGTCGGCCTTAGCATTCCTATCGTCATTGCTAAGTCCTCCTAAACCCCGCTACGTCATAAACACAAACGTTGGCAGTAATGCCGCTGGACAAATTAATTATCACATGAAAAGACTAATATTATTATTCGTTGCTGGACTAGTACTTCTTAATTGTAAACAGACAATTGGTCAAAATAAAAGAAATGAAAGAAAGATTGAATTCAATGAAGGACTCGCTGATGAATTGAAAACCATGGCAGCGGTTGACCAAATAGCTGCGTTTAAAAAAAGTCAAGGGAAATATATTAAATGGACTGCTGAGCAATGGAACAGCTTTGCAGACAGTGTATATACGACTCATAAAAAAAGACTAGTGGAAATGTTGGAGGTATTTGGATGTCCTGGATATAGTTTAGTTGGGAAAGAAGGTGAGAACAATTATTGGTTAATGGTACAACATTGCGACTCGGACCCTGATTTTCAGTCTAGAGTTCTCGAAAAATTAAGGAGAGAAGTAGATAACAAAAATGCTGAAGGAAGACACTTTGGCTTGCTAACCGATAGAGTAAAAATTAATTCTGGGAACAAACAAGTTTATGGGACACAAGTGAGTTACAATTCTATGGGGCAAGCATATCCAAAGGCATTGGCTGACAGCGCAAATGTTAACAAACGGAGAGAAGAGGTCGGATTAGAACCCCTGGAAGAATATCTGAATTTCATGACGGAAATGCATTTTGAGATGAACAAAGAAAATCTCAATAAAAAGGGAATTACTGAACCACAACTTTACAAGACAAGTAAATAGGTTACCAAAATAAAGGGGTTCAAGCTGCACTACTGCCAACACAGTGTTATGCCACCTTGGGGTTTTATCGTAGCCCAAAATTTCATTTCTTTATTTAGTTTTGTCACCCCGCAACTAAGTGCGGGACTGGCTGTCGACCCGCCTACGTGAAACGCTTCGGACGGACAGGCAGGACGAGGCTTCGAAAACTCAAGCCATCATATGCACAGAACGTTGTGGGTCACGCGCGTGCACGTGGACAAGATGTGTTTCAAACACGAGTGACAATAAGAGGTGCAGCAACTCGTTAAGCTTAAATTAGAAATTTAGAAAACAGATGACACTTATAAATGTATTGTTCAGCATTTGTTTAATGCTACACGGCCAGAGCTCAGCGCCAACGCGAAATACGCAAGACAAAATTGATACAACGAGACTTTCTATTCTTAATAAGCAAATCAAGAAAGGTGATTTTGGTGATGTAAGCAGTCTGATAATTTATAAAGGTGACAAACTTGTATTCGAGGAGTATTACACGAACAAAAAGAGCAAGTACAAACCAATGCAAGTTCACGGCTTGCAGTCAGCAACCAAAAGCATCGCCTCCCTTTTAATAGGAATTCTTTTGGACAAAGGATACATAAAATCTATAGATGAAAGAATAATACATTTCTTTCCAGAGTATAACATAAATGACTCTCTAAAGAGCACAATCACAATTAAGGACTTATTATTGATGGCCTCTGGAATATCATGGAATGAAGGCAAGACTGACCTTATGGACGCTAAATCAAACGATATACGCTTACTAAATGAGAGTAATGATTATATAAAATACTATTTAGCTAAGCCGATGGACACTATTCCAGGAAGAGTATTCCAGTATAGCGGTGGCTGTTCCATAACACTTGGAGAAATAATCAAAAGATCTTCCGGTTTGACTGTTGAGCAATTTGCAAACGAATTCTTATTCGAACCATTAGAAATATCGAAGTATAAGTGGACTATAAGCAAATCAGGACAACACAACACAGGAGGAGGATTATATTTGATACCAAAGGACTTTGCTAAAATTGGTTTGTTAGTAAGTAGGAATGGAAATTGGAATGGAAAGCAGATTATTTCACAAAATTGGATTAATGAATCACTCAAACCTCAAATTCAAACTGATTGGAAAAATGGTTTTGGAAAACATTTTCAATATGGATACCAATGGTGGATTATTGAATCTCCTGAAAACTACAATACAATCGCGGCAAGAGGTTGGGGAGACCAACGACTCGTCCTTATTCCCAAATTAGATATGGTAGTAGCAATTAATGCCACAAACTTCTTCCCAGAGAAAGATAAAACTGAAAAAAGACGAAAAAATATTGATGAACTGTTATTAGAAGTTTTACGAACTGACACTGGCTACAAATAATAAGCGCGGTGAATGCGCGGCACTGTGAATAACAGCGTGTTTATGCCAGCTTGGGGTTTAGTGTAGTTACAAAGTTTCGTTTCTTTACTTAGTTTTGTCACGGTGGACTAAGACGCGCTTCGAAAACCCAAGCCGTCATATGCACAGAACGTTGTGGGTAATTTTACGAGTGTCACAATCATGACAGAAATAAAGGGATATCATTCTTTAAGATTTGTATTCAAGCCGACATTACTTTTTTTTCTGCAAATGTTTTGACTTATTCAATTCATGAATTATCACACGCTTTAAGCGCTTATTTTCTTCATATCGAATCGACATTGTTTCATTTTTATGCAAACATCAACAGAAACACTGCAACGACTTCAGACAATACAATTATTGCTCTAGTGGGACCTGTCTGTAGTTTGTGTTTTGGGATAATCTTTTGGTTCATTTATAAAAAAGGTAATTCGATAACAGGTAAACTATTTTTTCTTTACGCAGCAATATTGGGAATTTGTGTATTCCTGGGAAATCTATTCTCAATAGCATTCGCAGGAGACTTTAATAAAGCAGTGGGTTTAATTCGTATGTCATCGACTTTTAACCGATCGCTTACTTTTATAGGATTAATACTGATGATTTTATTTATGTATAAAATGGGTAAAGAATTTTTAAAATTTAATTTCACCGAAGCGACAACAAAAAATAGTATTATAGTATGCACTATATTATTTCCATGGCTCTTCGGTTCGGGTTTGATTATACTTGCCTATTTACCCTTGCCCGGCTATTTTATAACAGGAATAATTTACAGCTCTTTTTTTTGGATCTTTTCATTGATTGCCGCTTTCAAGAATAAGGCCGCACGAATAGCAATAACGTATGATCTAACTGGTATTCATTGGGGTGACGTTGTTTTGGTTTTGGCTGCCGCTGCAACAATACGCCTCCTGGTTTCGGGTATTTCCTTTACGCCCTAAAGAAGTAAACTACTGCTGACAAATTTCAGAGGACAAATTTTTATGAATAGATTCGTTAAAGCAGTTCAAAGCCTTCACCCAAACAATTTTCTGCAGATCATTTATTCATGAAGCTAGTATATCTCGAAGGATGCGTATTGCTATAAACATAGCTTAGGTAATTTTGAGGATCGCTATTGCCTTTACGCGCCTGCATCTTGTCTTCGATATATTCATGTACACTGAAAGCCAGCTTGTTGTCAATGTAGAAGAAAATGAACTTATAAAACTTGGCAGGGTTTTCACTCGAAGCCAACTTTACAAAATACCAGTGCCCACCACTATGTGCTTCCCATTTGCTTTCGATCCACCGGCCGCTAGGAATCTTACTAGTGAATGATTCAATCAATCTCCAGGTAGCCAAGCCACCATCATTGAGTGTATGGTTTTCCAGGGAGGTTTGGTAGAATCGTAAATTGGAATTTTCGCTAAGCCTGAATCCACTGGTTTTTAGAATCTGGCCCATGTTGAAAGTAGATGAATACATTTGAATAAGTTGCTCGGTCTTTATGGTGTCATAAGTCCCTGCGTTCAGCAGGATATTGGCATGCCCATTTAAAATGCAAAGAGTATCTGTCTTGGGAGCAGCTGAAATCTGCCCTTGAACCTGGCTTGTTCTCGCGAAAACAAAAAGGAATACGAATACACTGAGAAGTGTAGACAGATGATGAGTTTTGATCAGGGTTATCATACGGTTGGGCTTTTTTTGCTGCTTTTGCCGATACAAAGATTTGATATCGCATAGCCAAAAACATCAGTAAAATCCCTGATTTTGAAATATCAGGGAAACACGTAGTCCACCGTTTCAGGGCCTTGATGTTCCCCATAATAAAAAACAAAAGGCTGCTCAGAAGTGGCAGCCTTTGTTTTCCTAATTGATCTTAAACACTAATGTCGATGCCCAATGTTCGCTCTACCTTTTTTTCTTCTTGACAATTGAGTGAGCCCCATGGTAATCTTTACTTCTGAAACTATTTAATCGTGGATATCACCCACGCAACGAAATAAATCAACATGCTGAAACCTAAGCATACAGCTAAAAGCCTGGCCCTATAGTAATAGAATTTGGGTACCATCATATTGTTTTAATTTTAGTTGGATTATGAATAAGCGTATGAAAGTATCTACAGACTTTGAACGGCACCAATTATGATCGCTAAAGCGTAAAAATGAAATTCTAAATGTCAATTAACCCGAGGAAAGGCTTTTTATCTCTATGAATTCCAGATTGAATTGTGGGGGCGTAATTCGCTTACTTTCAGTTTCGTTATGAATTATTAAGAACCAAAATTGGCATAAAAGAAAATCCCCAAAAGTCCTTGACCTTCGGGGATAATCTTGTCTATAGTTGGCTTTAATCTGAATCAAAAGTACAAGACGATTTCAAACACAACAACTCAATGGCAACGAATTAAATAATTTTCAGAGGAGCTGCCGATTTTACCGTTATGCTGCGGAAAGAGAATTTTCATACTCCACCGTGAATCGGTTTTCTATTCAATTGTCATCAAAACAACTACAGATAATCAGTTGCTTTTGCCTCTCATATTCCGAAAATGAGAACTAATCGAGAATCAAGAATTATAATGCAGCCTGCAATTATTTTTAAGAATTTTAGTTTGTAGATTCACATAGTCAAGTCAGCCCATTTAGGGGGCTTTAATCGAGTTCTATCTTTTTCTTGCTCGGCTAAGTTTCAACTTAGCTAAGTGGACCCAAACCTCAGAAAGATGAATACGAGAAGCATACTAGACTACCCGCCACCATCTGCAAAATCACGAAGAGCTATTCCAAAATCTAACGGCACCAACGGCAATGGCAAGCCCTTTTCATTCATTGATTATGCTCCGGATGCCTCATTGATCATTGACAAAAAGGGGATCATTGTTCAGGCCAATGACTTGGCTGTAAAGTTATTTGGCTATACCAAAAATGCTATCCAGAGACGAAGCATCGGTTCTCTGATTCCCGATATCTATTTAAAGCTTGGAGGTGAACCCAAATCATTTTTCAAATCCACTAAAATTCGAAGGCTGAAAACAGGCTTGAAATTATATGCACTTCAAAAGAAGGGAAATAACTTTTTAATCGACCTGAGTATAAGTCCGCTGCTCGTTGGTAAAGAAGTTTATTCATGGGCATCAATTCGAAAAGTTGCATCGCAGAAATTGACAGAAGATGATCCACGTATAGCGCAAGCTTACTCTCGCAGTTTGATTGAAGCGGCACTTGACCCATTGGTAACGATCAGCCCGGAAGGAAAAATCACGGACGTAAATGAAGCGTCTGTCAAAGCTACAGGCGTGCCGCGCGAAAAATTAATCGGTACCGACTTTTCGGATTATTTTACAGAACCTGTAAAAGCGCGCGAAGGGTATAAGCAAGTGTTTGCCAAAGGATTTGTAGCAGATTACCCGCTCACCATTCGCGACAAGAAAGGTAAGCTTACGGATGTGCTCTATAATGCATCCGTATATCGCGATGATTTAGGCACTGTTTTGGGAGTGTTGGCAGCTGCGCGTGACATCACACAGGTGAAGCAAACATCTCAATATGCGCGAAGCCTGATCGAAGCATCTCTTGACCCTCTCGTGACGATCAACCCCGAAGGAAAAATCACTGACGTAAATGAAGCTTCAGTAAGAGCTACAGGTGTTCAAAGACAAAAACTAATTGGCACCGACTTCTCTGACTATTTCACCGAACCCCAAAAGGCACGCGAAGCTTATCAGCAAGTGTACGCCAAAGGTTACGTGGCAGATTATGCGTTGACCATTCGCGATACCAAAGGCAAGTTGACGGATGTGTTGTACAATGCAACCGTTTATAAGGATAGCCTTGGTAGTGTGCTCGGTGCCCTTGCCACAGCGCGTGACATTACCCAGTTGAAGAGAACTTCGGAATATGCACGAAGCTTGATCGAAGCATCTCTTGACCCTCTCGTGACGATCAACCCCGAAGGAAAAATCACGGACGTGAATGAAGCGCTCGTGCGTGCGACCGGTGTGCAACGCGAAAAATTGATCGGTACTGACTTCTCGGATTATTTTACAGAACCACAAATAGCACGCGAAGGATATCAACAGGTGTTTGCCAAAGGATCAGTGTCTGACCTGCCTCTGAAGTTACGCGACACCAAAGGCAAGGTTACCGATGTACTCTACAACGCCACCGTATATAAAGACAACTTGGGTAGCGTGCTCGGAGCGCTGGCTACCTCACGTGACATTACTCAACTGAAACGGACTTCTGAATATGCGCGAAGCCTGATCGAAGCATCTCTTGACCCGCTGGTGACGGTAAACCCTGAAGGAAAAATCACTGACGTGAACGAAGCGCTGGTGCGTGCCACCGGTGTGCCACGCGAAAAACTGATCGGCACCGACTTCTCCGATTATTTTACAGAACCTCGAGAAGCACGCGAAGGATATAAGCTGGTGTTTGCGAAAGGACAGGTTTCTGACCTGCCATTGAAATTGCGCGACACCAAAGGGAAAGTAACCGATGTGCTCTATAATGCTACTGTTTATAAAGACAACCTGGGCAACGTGCTCGGGGCGCTGGCTACCTCGCGTGACGTCACTCAACTGAAGAGAACTTCTGAATATGCACGAAGCCTGATCGAAGCCTCTCTTGACCCGCTCGTAACGATCAACCCCGAAGGAAAAATCACTGACGTGAATGAAGCGCTAGTGCGTGCTACCGGTGTGCAGCGCGAGAAACTGATTGGCACTGACTTCTCGGATTATTTTACTGAGCCGCAAAAAGCGCGCGAAGGATATCAGCAGGTGTTTGCCAAAGGATCCGTTTCTGATTTGCCTTTGAAATTGCGCGACACGAAAGGCAAGCTTACCGATGTGCTCTACAACGCTACCGTTTATAAAGACAACCTCGGCAACGTGCTCGGAGCGCTGGCTACCTCACGCGACATCACGCAACTGAAACGAACTTCTGAGTATGCACGAAGCCTGATTGAAGCATCTCTTGACCCGCTGGTAACTGTAAACCCGGAAGGAAAAATCACTGACGTAAACGAAGCCTCGGTGAAAGCTACCGGTGTTGAACGCGAAAAACTGATCGGTACTGACTTCTCCGATTATTTTACCGAGCCTCAGAAAGCACGCGAAGGATATAAACTGGTGTTTGCGAAAGGTCAGGTGTCTGACTATCCGCTTACACTACGAAACAAAAATGGAAAATTGATTGAGGTGCTCTTCAATGCTTCTATTTACCGCGATGAAAAAGGAATTGTGCTTGGTGCTGTTGCGGCTGCCCGTGACATTACGATGCTGAAGCAGACCGAAGAAAAATTCAGGAAGATACAAGCATATACCCGATCGCTGATTGAAACCAGTCTTGACCCGCAAATCACTAAAGGCCCTGATGGAAAGATCACTGATGTGAATGAAGCAACCATATTGGTGACGGGAGTCTCTCGTGAAAACCTGATAGGCACCCACTTCCCGGATTATTTCACAGAACCAGAAAAAGCAGAAGAAGCTTACCAACAAGCCTTTTATAAAGGAGTGGTTCGAAACTATCCGCTCGCTATCCGACACATGTCGGGAAAAATTACTGACGTGCTCTACAATGCGACCGTGTTCAAAGATGAAAATGGTGTAGTGCAAGGGGTGTTTGCTTCTGCGCGTGATATCACTGACCGCAAGCAGGTAGAAGAAGAACTCAAGAAACAACAGGTGTATACCCGAAGTTTGATCGAAGCCAGCTTGGACCCAATGGTAGCTATTAGCCCTGGAGGTAAAATTACGGACGTAAATGAAGCTTTGGTGAAAGCTACTGGCGTGCAAAGAGACAAACTTATTGGCACTGACTTCTCAGATTACTTTACCGAACCGGACAAAGCACGCGAAGGTTATCAAAAAGTGTTTGCCGAAGGATTTGTGAAAGACTCGCCACTCACGATTCGTCATAACATGCGCGATGTGTTGTACAATGCTTCTGTTTACCGCGATGAAAACGGGAAGGTGCTGGGAGTGTTTGCTTCTGCCCGCGATATCACCGACCGGAAAAAAGTAGAGGAAGAACTCAAGAAGCAACAAGTTTACACACGGAGTTTGATTGAGGCCAGCTTGGACCCAATGGTGGCGATCAGCTCAGAAGGTAAAATCACTGACGTGAACGAATCACTTGTCAAGGCAACCGGAGTGAAGAGAGATAGGCTCATCGGTACTGACTTCTCGGATTACTTTACCGAACCGGAAAAAGCACGTGAAGGGTACAGACAGATTTTTGCGAAGGGATTTGTTGCCGACTCGCCATTAACGATTCGTCATAATTTGCGCGATGTGTTGTATAACGCGTCCGTGTATCGCGATGAGAAAGGAAAAGTGCTCGGTGCATTTGCCTCTGCTCGTGATATTACCGACCGCAAGCAGGCAGAAGAAGAAATTAAAAAGCAACAAGCCTACACTCGAAGTTTGATCGAAGCCTCTCTTGACCCAATGGTGGCGATCAGTCCGGAAGGTAAAATCACGGACGTAAATGAAGCGCTGGTGAAAGCAACGGGAGTAGAGCGGGCAAGTTTGATTGGTACCGACTTCTCAGATTACTTTACCGAACCAGAAAAAGCACGTGATGGTTATCAACAGATTTTCGCGAAAGGATTCGTGGCTGACTCGCCATTAACGATCCGTCATAATTTGCGCGATGTGCTTTACAATGCGTCTGTGTATCGCGATGAAAGAGGAAAAGTACTCGGTGCGTTTGCCTCTGCCCGCGACATTACCGCTCAACGAAAACAAGAAGTAAAAATCAAAACGTTGAATGAGGAATTGGAGCAGCGTATCATCGAGCTTGAGTCATTCTCCTATTCGGTATCTCACGACTTGCGTGCTCCACTCAGGGGCATCGATGGGTTCATTGCCATTTTCCTCACCAAGTATTTTGAGAAAGTAGATGGAGAAGGCCAGCGACTGTTGGGTAACGTGCGAAGGAACGTGAATAAAATGGGTAGCCTCATTGATGAGTTGTTAACACTGTCTCGTATTGGTATGAAGGACATTCAGATTACTTCTATTAATATGAGTGACCTGGTGCATACCGTTCTTGAAGAACTGACGGAAATGAAAGGAAAATCTTCAGTCACTGTAAAAACACTTTCAAAAGCACAAGGCGATATCGCGCTCATCAAGCAGGTATTGGTAAACCTGATTTCAAACGCCTTCAAGTATTCTACCAAAAAGGAAAGTCCGCTAATTGAAATTGGCAGTCGTTCAAACGATGGAGAGGTGCAATTCTATGTTAAAGACAACGGTGTAGGTTTTGATATGGAGTACTCCAACAAATTGTTTGGTGTGTTCCAACGACTTCATGATCCGCAAGAATATCAAGGCACAGGCGTGGGGCTGGCAATTGTGAAGCGGATTATCATTCGCCACGGAGGGCGCGTGTGGGCAGAAGGTAAAGAAGGCGAAGGAGCAACATTTTATTTCTCACTTAAACAACATTAAATGGAAAAAGTAGAGGTGCTAGAAAAGAAAGAATTGGCAGAGAAAACTGATTTGATAGACGTGCTTCTGGTAGAAGATAACCCGGATGACACCGAGTTGACCATACACGCCTTGACTGAAGGCAATCGAGCATTGCATTTACTTCACTTGAAGGATGGGGTAGAGGCACTGGATTTTATTTTTGCCAAGCGATCATTGGAAAAACAAAAAATTCAAAATGACTTGAAGCTGGTGTTGTTGGATTTGAAGTTGCCAAAATTGGATGGTCTGGAAGTATTAAGAAAAATTAGAGAAGATGAACGCACCCGAACTTTGCCAGTGGTGATTCTCACGTCATCGAGGGAACGGAGAGACATCGCTGAAGCATATAAATTAGGTGTGAACAGTTATGTAGTAAAGCCGGTGGGCTTTGACAATTATGTGAAGACCATCAGCGCCCTCGCTTTTTATTGGAGTTTAGTAAACGAAAAACCGGTTTAGTTATGGCGGAGAAAAATACAAGTCTGTTGGTGGATGAAGTAAAAGACATAGACTTTGAATCGTCTGATGTTTACCAGATTCTTTTTCTGGAAGATAGTCCGGATGATGTTGAATTGATGGAGCACGAACTCACCGATGCTGGAATGCAATTCACTTCGAGAAGAGTGGATAATAAGAACCTATTTATTAAAGAAGTAATCGATTTTCGACCGGATATTATTCTTGCCGATTATTCGTTGTCCATGTTTAATGGAATGCAAGCCTTTCGAATGTTGAAGCAAGAGAATATTGTGGTTCCGTTTATTTTGGTTACCGGAGTGTTAAGTGAAAAACTCGCACTTGATTGTCTGAAAGAAGGTGTAGACGATTTTATTTTGAAATCGAGTTTTAAAAGATTGCATGCGGCTATCATCAGTGCCATCCGCAAAAAAGAGATGGAGGAGGAGAAAGACCGAATGGCAAGTGAGCTTAAAAAATCACATGAAGAGTTGCGGCTGCTCGTTAATCGTCACCAGATTTCCATTGAAGAAGAGCGGATGAATATTGCGCGTGATTTGCATGATGAGTTAGGTCAGGTGTTGACCGCACTTAAAATCGATATAGCCATGCTTCGCAAAAAGTTGACCTCCGGCAAACGATTGAGTGAGCAAGTGATCAACGAAGAATTTGCCGCAATCAGTAAAACCGTTGATAAAATCTCGATGTCGGCCAAAGAAATTTCTGCAGGCTTGCGCCCAGAAGCGTTGGATGATCTCGGCATTCTTGATGCCATACAATGGCAGGCAGTTGAATTTGAAAAACGCAACAAGATATCCTGCCAACTTTATTTGCCGAACGAACCACTGGAAGTGACCAAAGAATTATCGATCGCTCTTTTTAGAATTGTGCAAGAAGCATTGACCAATGTGGCGAGACACTCACTGGCCACCCTCGTCCAAATTTATCTTGACTCAAGAGACAATGTGTTGTTCCTCGAAATTTTAGATAACGGCAAGGGTATTGAAGATGAAAAAATTAAGAGCTCCAAGTCACTAGGAATAATCGGACTTCGGGAGCGTGTCATGCTTATGCACGGACATTTTTTTATTGGTAAAGCGAAAGGTGGAGGAACAAAAGTTTCCATTATGATTCCAACAGGTAATGATAAAAGCATATGATCAGAACAGTTGTAGTTGATGACCATTCTATAGTGCGCTCTGGCTTGATGAAAATCCTTAAAGAGGAAGAGGATATAGAAGTAGTGGCAGAAGCTGATGGCTATTCGCAATTGGTTAATTGTTTAAAATCAGTTTTGCCAGATGTGGTGTTACTTGATATTTCTATGCCTGGAAAAAATGGGTTGGAAATTGTCAAGGAGCTCAAGCAATCCCATCCCAACATAAAAACACTGATGTTGAGCATGCACCCCGAAGAACGGTTTTCTGTGCGTGCTATCAAAGCCGGTGCTTGCGGCTATGTTACCAAAGAGTCTGCTGTAGATGAACTGGTAAAAGCGATTCGTCAAGTGTATTACGGTGGAAAATACATTACACCAAACGTTGCCGAACGCCTTGCTAACTCTTTTGAACTGGATAGTAACAAATCCGCTCATGAGCGGCTATCAGATAGAGAGTTTCAAGTGCTGAGTTTAATTGCAGCAGGAAAGAAAATAAAAGAAATTGCAACTGAACTTTCCTTAAGCCCAACTACTGTTGCAACTTATCGGGCAAGGATTTTGGAGAAGATGCAGCTTAAATCGAGTGTGGAGATTACCAGCTATGCACTGAGAAATAATCTTATAGAATAGTCCAGACAACGGTCGACAGTCGACAGTGGACCGTGGACTACCTATAGTAAACTACGTTGCACTTCGGGTGGCTTGCTATAAAGTTTTCAATGGTGCGATTAGAAACGCGAGTATTGTAACACTTCAATGATTTTAAATGTAGGTAGTCTAGCGGAACCAGCTTGCCTACATTGGTATTGGAACAATCGAGGTACTCTAGGCCTTCCAGTTTGTCAAGACCATCTAGTCTTCTGATCTGTGTACCCGAGCAGTTAAGTTTTTTTAGTCTTTGTAATGCCCACACCGGAGTCAAATCCTCCAATGGTGTATTGGAAATATCCAGATCTTCAAGGTCGATCAATGAACTCAAGGATTCAATGTTTTGAATAGGGCTGTTTGTTGCGTGAAGCGATGTCAAGCCTTTTAGGTTATCCAGGGGAGAAACTTCAGTCAGCGCTGTGCCGGAAAAATGCAGTTCTTTTAGTCGAATAAATTCACTTAACCCTGAGAGCTCAGTTACCGGAACGTCTTTGAAATGAATGGAGGTTTGTTCCACTAACTTGTGCAGGCTTTCGCGAGTGGTGTCTTGAAGTTGTGCCAGAAATATATTTTTCCAATTTTCAGAAATACTTCGCCACCATCTATTGAGGTGAACCGTTTTATAAATCAACAGACATTTTGAATTTGACTCTAAGAATTCGCGGGCATTGATGTCATTAATGGTTGTTATATCTACGTATAATTTTTGGAGACTTGTCATTTTTTGTAGCGGATCAATGCTTTGGATATTGCAACGATCAGCTTTCAATATTCTCAGTTTAGGAAACTGGCTTACAGGAGAAAGATCTGTTATGAGCGTTTCGCTAATGTCGAGGTACTTGATTTCTTTATGCTCGTGGATAGGGGATAAATCCTTAAGGTCTGTTCTGTTGGCAATAATCACTCGCAATTTTTGAAACTTGCGGAGAGGTTCAAGGTCCGTGATCTGATTGTTGCCACTGAAATTGATGGAGTCAATATTTCCAACTTTTGTTAATTCCTCGTTTGTTGGCTCTCTGCCAATTTTGGCGGCCTTGCTGATTACTTCTCTCCATGAAGGCGTTAATTCATTCCACCATGATTTTATTTTGTGCGAATCATAAACCACAGTGACCCCCGGATGAGCGTACATGAACGCCTCCGCTATGTTTTTCTTTATTAAAGTTTGATCGCAATAGATTTTCTCGAGTCTTGCCAGATTTTGTAAAGGGATCAAATCGGAAATTAAAGTTGAATTGGCTTGAAACACCTTTAGGTTATTCAAGCCGGCAAGTGCGTTAATATTTTGAATGCGGGTACTATCGCAAATAAGTGTTTTTAAGTTCTTCAATCCGATGATAGAGTTCAGGTTGCTTACAGGCGTATTTGAAATATTCAATTCAACCAGTAGAGGCATTCCTTCAGCCACCGTTAGATCAGCAAAATTGGTGAGCCTGAGATTCAATGTAGTGAGTTCGCCAAGACTTGCGATCGGACTGAAGTCACTAACTTTTGTAGCGCTCAGATCAAGTGCTTGAAGTTTAGTCATTCGTTGGATGACACTGATATCGCTTACTCGGGTGTTGCTGATATTTAATTTCAAAAGGCTGGTTGAATATTTTAATGGAGACAGATCTTGAATGGACGAATGTGCTAAATTCAATTCAGTCAAGTCAGTGAGATTTCGGATAGGAGAGAGGTCATTGATATTGGTTGAAGACAAATTGAGAGTCTTCAAGTTCTTCAATATCGAAAGGGGGTCGAAGGTCTGTAGGTATTTATTGCTGCTCAGATTCAGTTCATCGATTGCCGTGATTCTTCGAATATCGTTATAAGTAACACTGTCACTGAGCGAAAGTTTTTTTCGGAAGATAGATTGCCACTCAAACGAAAGTTGCTTCCACCAATTTAGCAAGGCTGCCTTTTCATCAAATTCATGTGTATAAATACTTGCAATTTTTAGGTCTTGCTTCTTGCTATCATAATTTATTTCTATGTGACGGGGCGTGATGTTGTTTACCGTTTTTCCTTCGGATGTTGTGCCATTCAAATTACGACTCAAGGTTACTTTGTAAAACGTTTGATTGCCGGCATTTACTCCGCGCTCTACCTTGTCGATGTTAAACTCGAACTTTGCTTCTCTAAAAAAGAAGTTGATGTCTTTGAGATAAGCAACAATATCTTTGTTGGTGATCACACTTCTGTTTTCAGCGAGATCGTCTTCTACTTGCACTTTTGCATCGCGGAATATTTTAGAATAGCTCTCAGTGATTAATACTTCCTTGTCGCGAGGGGAAGTATTACTGTTACCCAGTGTATTCAATATATACTCAAGGAAGGAGATCATGTCTCGTACTTTTTTCTCGTCAAGCGATGGATCACTGCTACTACTATTATTAGGTGTGGTCTCAACTCGTTTTGTGGTAGTAGTGCGTTGCACGGTTTTAGCCGGCTGCGACTTTTTCTTCTGAGCTACCGCTCCAATAGTCAGCATGATCAAAAGCATGCTTATGATGAGGCGCAGTTTATTTCGGTTCATGGTAGAGGTATCTTTTTAAAAGCTCTTTTTCTGAATCGTTTTTTAGTTTGACAAGATTTGAAATCAGCCATCCGGTGTTGTAGCCAGGCCTGTTGAAATCAGAAATTTCAAAATACCACCCATTGATCTGAAGGAAATGAAACTTCACTGACTCTACCGATTTGAATTTCAGGTTCCCTTTTTTTATCTCATACAACAAGACTGAAAGATGATCGGGCTCAAAGTTTTTGGCAGTGAATTGACTGATGCTATCGCTGTAGGTAAAAGCTTTGCGCAAATTCATGAAGTCCAGTTCATGACTCATGGGGTGAAGAAATTTACCCACTTTGCTGGTGTCACGATCAAAATATTTTTCCAAGAGATCAGCGTGTGCTTTACGAATTACCCATTTGTATCCCAGGTGGTCTTTCTCCAACTCCATAAACAATGTAATGGTTTGGTCTTTGCCATTGAGCGTGAAGTGAGTGAGTAATTCGGCAAACCAATTACCACCATGGAAGTCAAGAATGGATTCTTCAGGTTTGTTGAGAACATTCTCAGCGAATTCTTTTTTAGTCAATCGGGCGAGTCCATTGTTACTTTCATCAAATAGAATAGAAAGATATTTTTTACGGAGATTAGAATTTTGGTAATGCTTGTCGCCAGGATAATACCGATTTCCTTTTTCATCTTCCTCTCCGTTGAACCTTCTGAAAAACTGATTTACTTGTTTTGATTCGGCATAGAGTTTACTTTCATCTTCCATGTCACCCACCAGCTGGCCATTGGCTGGAAAGTATAGGATAAGAATGGTCAGTGTGAGTAAGATGAATACTATCCACTTGATTATTGTCCAATACAGATGGTCTTTACTTGTTCTCAAAGATTTAAATTTTAGTTTAGAAATAGGCATTGGGAATTACGGATTTGCGAATGCATTTCTATCCGTAACCCCAATGCACTAACCCTAACCCCAAGGTTCTTAAAATCAAGCACTGGTTTCAGTTACTCTAATGTCTCCCAGGAGAACATCCCAGAACTCCACAATTTTTCCCTGGATCTGTGTTTTCTTCCGGTCAACATAAATCGTGATGTCCTTCTTGGTGGTGTCTTTGTATTTCATTCCACTTTCAGATTCTCCCTCGAATTTTTGGTAGATGGTAATGACACCAACATACCTTCCATCTGGTTGCCGCTCGAGGTCACTGATGTAATAGATATTGTACCATCGGATGTTAACCCTATCGTAATTGAGTGCCATCAAATGCTCGAGGTATTTTCGTACTTTATAATAGACGATATCTTTCTTGCTAAGTGCAGACACGCCTATTTCACTTTCGGATGCGAACAGTTCTTCAACGCGATCCATAACCCGCGTGGCTTCTGAGTATTGCGTTTTCTTGTTGCCGATTATGCTGATGTACTTGCTTAGGTCCTTTACTTTTTCCATCGCAAGCGAATCAATGGCCTGCTTTCTTGCAGGACTTACATTATCGGTCTGTGCGTTGACAATACCGGTCGCTACAAAACAAAGCAACAACAGAGACAATAATTTATTCGTACTCATGGCTAGTGGATTATATTACTCTTGATTAATTCTACTTCTGTGATTTTCCCAAACTCATCCAGTTTCAAACTTTCAATCCGATTGATGTTTTTCTTCTGGTCTTTCAGGTAATTGAGATAGGCCCTGATTGTGGTAGGCCTGTCGTAATCTTTATCTCCACCTTGCTGACTGATTACAATAAGTACAGGCGCTTGTGAGGTAGTAAATAAAGTCAAAGCCTCATCAATACTATTATTAGCAGAAATTACATTGTCTGCATTGGCAATAGCATCGAAGTATTGCAAGAGTCTTCCTTTATAGGTGTCCTCTTTCATCGCATCGAACTTACCTTGTTCTTCGGCTTCGCTGCGCGAAGGTTTGGTAGCGATGGGCTCAGGTTTAGTTTTTTCTGGGGCCACATTGGTGATGGCTGCTGCTTTCTTACCACTCTTACAACCTACAGCAACGATTAAAAGAACAAATGCCAACAAGACAAGGCTGAACGGATTTCGATTCATCATCTTTCTTATTTTATTTATTAGATTAATGATAAAACGAATTGTACGAGAAATTATTCACCCTTAACTCGTGTAATACGTTCACTCATCGAGAATTCAGTTAAGAGGCTTGTCAATCATTCAACTACACTACACGGGGCTATCAAACTACTCACCGTTTAATAACGATCGCTCATCGACATTTCAAATAGTTATTTTAATCCCTTCGCTTTTATCTCGTTCTATACGGTGATAGGCTCTATTTTAAAAATCGAACACCATGAAAACGAGACCAGTTCTTCTTTATGTCGTACGAGGCTTGATCATCACATTTTTCCTGATCTCATTTCAACTGCGTGCACAATACAATACTGCAGTTGGCTTTAGAGTGGGAGGTACCACTGGGATAGATGGAAAATTTTTCACACAGCAATCGAAAGCAATTGAGGCAATCGTTGGCTCATTTGGAAATGGAATTAGCTTTACCGCATTGGTTGAAAAATATTCTCCCGTTTATAATGCCAAAGGTCTTTATGTTTACTATGGTGGTGGCGGTCACCTAGCATTTTATAATGGCAGAAGCGCATACTATGGTTACTTCGGCAGAGAAGTAGATTACCATAGAAACAATGATGTAGGTTTAGGTATCAATGGAATTGTTGGATTTGAATACCGAATGCCTGATGGCGTTCCTATTTCATTCAGCCTGGACTTGAAACCATTTATTGAAATGGGTACAGGTGGTTACATTGCTTTTGCACCCGATCCATCCTTTGGTGTTAAAATCATTATTCGCTGAGTGATGCTGTCGTTAAATTCACTACATGTAAATCATGCGTTTTGTGATTTTATTCGAAGCCTAATGTATTTACATTTCCTAATAATTAGGAAAACTAACTTCAGCAAGAGATAGGGATGGAAAAGGAAAAACAAGTTGATGTGCTTCTGGTTGAAGATAACCTTGAAGACACGGAGTTAACACAATATTCTTTAATGAATGGAAATGATCATTTGCAATTGCAGCATTTCACTAATGGTGAAGAAGCGCTTGATTTTATTTTCAAAAAGAAAACCTACTGGGGGCAGTCGGTGAAGGATCATTTGAAATTGATTATTCTTGACTTGAACTTGCCAACCAAACTCGGAGGCTTGGACATTGTTAAAAAAATCAGAGCTGAAGAAAGGACCAAGTCAATACCGATTGTGGTTTTGTCATCATCGAAGGATCAGAAGGATATTCATTGTGCTTATGATTTAGGAGTGAACAGTTATGTGGTGAAGCCGAATGGGTTTGATGGATATTTGAGTAAGATCAGTTCCATGGCAAGATATTGGAGCACCGTGAATGAGCGTCCTTCATAAATAAAAGAAAGAATATGCGTAACGCCTCGAAATCTGGATTTGATTTAAGTGATTCTGAAATTGATTTTACTAACGGATCAATGTTGCCTAAAGAAATTAATCAAGCTTTTGATTTTGCAAAGACCGTTGTTGAAAAAGTAGAGTGCGTGGAGCTGACAAAAACCAAAGTAATATTGATAGCTGATGACGAGCCACTCACGTTTGAATTAATTGATGAATTCCTGAAGAATACTAAACTCCGCTTCAAAACTATCAGAGCCGATACAGGGAGAAAGGCTTACAATCTAGCAGTCTCTGAAGTGCCTGACTTGATAATTACCGATTGGATCATGCCTGAGTTTGACGGGCCTCACCTGATAAAAAAATTGAAAGCAAATTCCATTACATCACACATCCCTGTAATCGTTACAACAGGTGGAATGTTCTCGGATGAGATCTTCAATAAAGTTTTTGAAAGTGGTGCTGTCAGCTACTTCAAAAAACCAATAGACGAATATGAGTTGATTGGGTGCGTGATCTCTGCTCTTGCATTTCCTATAAACTGGAGAGAAGAGGTGCTTACATTTCAAAAACGCTAATTGCTCTTCGTATTGGTGAGAAATTCAGAGCGGGAAACGAGGCTCGAACTCAGCTTTACCGGCAAATGCATGGTGTCCCCTTAGGTCTTTATCGCCTTTTAAAAGAAAATATTTCTGATCTTTGAATAAGGGATGATTCCGTCAAAGAAAATTCAAAGAACATTATGCAGGCTAATTTTACTTTTAGCCGCTCTCTTCCCGTTGTCTTGCTATTCTCAACCTATTGTAGCGATCAACGATACGATTGATCAGCACATTTTTACCTACAATGATATATTCTATTTTGAAGATCCGTCTAATAAGCTTAGTGTAGATCAGATTGCAGCTGAAGAATTTAAAAATAAGTTCATCGCCAATACCTTTTACAAACCAATAAACACCAATCGAAATTCAACCTATTGGTATCGGATCAGAATAAAACACAATACGCAAACTCAAAAAGAATGGGTGGCAGAGTTCTTTGATCAGACCATCGATAAACTTGAGTTTTACGCTCCGTTGAATGACGGAAATTTTAAAATAACTTCTGTAGGAGATGATTTTAATTTTAACAACCGCAAAGTCTGGCACAAGAATTTTATTGTAAGGCTCATTCCTCAAGGAGATCGCGAAGTCACTTACTATGCGAAAGTGAAATCAAAACAGAGAGCCGATGTGATGATCGTTCTTCGTTCACAAAGCTGGCTATTTCATTACGCGCTAGACGAATATTTTTTCTTTGGGATCTTCTATGGAATGATCCTGGTGTTTAGCCTCTACAATTTGCTCATGTTCATTGCTGTAAGGGAAAGACATTTTCTCTATTATATATTATACCTGTTAAGTTTGGGATTTTATGAGATGAGCGCAGATGGAATTGGGTTTCAATACCTTTGGCCGGAGTGGCCCGCATTCAATTATTATGCGTCTAATTTGTTTCTTTACTGCGCCTCTACCGCTGCCATGATTTTCTCGGCATCGCTGCTTAATCTAAGAAAGTCTAATGATTGGCTCTTCAGGTTATTCATCTATGTTTTCCTGTTTCGAACTCTGTTTTTGGTTGTAAGTCTCACTATCAAACCGGAATGGTTCAGTTTTCGATTTATTGAAATTCTTCCCTTTGCAGCCATCTACTTTGCCAGTATTCGTAGTTACTTTTTTAGTAACTACATGCCTGCACGATTTTTAGTGATCGCTTATACTTTTGTGGCATTGGCTATCGCATACAAAGTGGTTGAAAATGTAAACATTGATTGGAAACCGATCGGTGAGTTATCTTACTACAGCCTGGGGTTTAGTTTTGTTGTTGAAATGCTATTTCTGTCTTTCGCTATCAGTGATAAGATCAGATTGCTAAGGGTTGAAAAAAATGAAGCACAGCTCAACACGATTAAGCAGCTTAATGAAAACCAAAAGCTAAAGGATAACCTCAATAAGATTCTTGAAGAGCAAGTTCAGGTAAAGACTGCTGAGATTACGGGCAACATGACTTTAATTGAAGAGCAAAATCGTCAATTAGAACATGCTAACAAGCAACTTGAATCTCAGGCTCAAGAAATAGCAGAAATGAATAAGTTGCTTTCGCGCGACAATGTGAAATTGCAACATGATGTTGCTGAAGTGAAAGAGGCGCGTGTGCTTTCTAAAGAAGTGGACTTCAGCGAATTCAGTTCTATCTACCCCGATGATGAAAGCTGCTTAAAGTTCATTGCCTCTATTAAGTGGCAAAACGGATTTTGGTGTAAAAGATGCAATCATAGTAATTATAGTGAAGGCCGCAGTCCATTCAGCAGACGATGTTCCAGGTGTGGCTATGAAGAATCAGTAACTGCTTACACCATTTTGCAAAATACAAGGCTGCCAATAAATAAAGCTTTCTACATGATCTTTCTGGTGTATTCTTCCAATGGAAGAGTTTCATCTCATAAGCTTTCCGAAATATTGCAAATCCGCCAAAGTACCTGCTGGTTGTACAGCTCTAAAATCAAGAAAGCAATGCGCGAAAGGGCTCGGGGAGGTAAAATACGACATACCGATGGATGGGATTCGATTATTTTCAATAACTAATTGGCTGTAAATCTGTTCATTACGCAACACAAGGTAAAAAAAGTAATTTTTCTTTAGACCTGCGTTTTTTCCGTAACTATCTGAACTGCATTCGATTGCAGAAGGTCAATTAGGGCATTTGTGCCAAAAAAAAGGCGTATCACTACCAGATCTTTCAAAAGAGCTAAAGCTCTAAAATATTGCTGATTAGCGGCTTTTTAGCATTGTGACTGAAGCGTATTAATTTTTGTAAATACTTAATGATCAATACATTAAGTTGAGATTTATTTAAGGGATGTTAGATTTGTATGACCTAACTAATTACTTAAAACCTAAACTATATCAGCAATGCTAAAAACTCTACAATTAAAATGGGGACTCAGAATATCCCTGATTATTTGTTGCACCCTTATGTGGGGGCTTGTGCGGGCTCAAAGCCGAACTGTAACGGGAGTTGTGAAAGACAGCAAGTCTAATGAGGCATTACCCGGTGTCAATGTCATCATTAAAGGCACCGCCAATGGAACGATCACCGATGACAAAGGTGAATTTAGTTTGCCCGTAAACTCGGATAGTGACATCCTCGTGTTTTCATTCATTGGATACACAAAGTCCGAAGTACAAGTGGGAGCCAATACCAAGCTTGAGGTTAGTTTGACAACCGATGTTACCTCACTGGAAGAGGTTGTGGTTGTTGGCTATGGTGAACAAAAGAAAAGCAATGTGACGGGAGCCATCTCCAGTGTTAAAGCAAAAGATTTTCAGGACATGCCTATTGCAAGAGTGGAAGATGCACTGAAAGGCAGAGTATCCGGAGTTACAATAGCTTCAAGCTCTGGGGCACCGGGAGCAGCCTCATCTATAAACATCAGAGGCATTACATCCATTAATAATTCTGAACCGCTCATAGTAGTAGACGGGGTTGTTATAACCGGAGGGTTGGACTATTTAAATTCATCAGATATTGAATCAATCGAAGTATTGAAAGATGCTGCATCTGCTGCCATTTATGGCACGAAGGCAGCTTCGGGGGTGATCCTGGTGACTACCAAAAAAGGTAAGTCGGGTGGAATGCAGGTAAACTATAACGGATACATAGGCACCCAGGCACCAGCTCATAAATTGAAGTTATTGAATGCCACCGAATACGCAACCATAACAAACGAGCAGGCTGTGGCCGGTGGTAGTACTCCTAAATTTTTAAATCCTGCTGCATTAGGTGCCGGCACCGACTGGCAAAAAGTTATTTTTAATAACAGCGCCAAAATTCAAAATCACGAAATAAGCTTCAGTGGGGGCACTGACAAATCAACATTTTATTCTTCGATCAATTTCTTTAAGCAAGAAGGTATTGTTGAAACTCAAGTTTCATCTTATGAAAGGATTTCGGCCAGGTTTAATAGCACCCATAAGGTGACGAATTGGTTGAATTTTGGTAACAACTTTTCGCTTTCACATACTAAAAACTTTGGCGATGTATCACCAAACGATTATTTCGGTGGGCCATTGGCTTCTGCAATCAATCTTGATCCAACCACACCTTTAACCGTTGGCGCTGCAGACTTGTTAAAAGAACCTTACGCTTCGCACCTTGCTACTATTGTTCGCGATGATGCCGGAAATGCCTATGGAATTTCAAATTATGTGGGGCAAGAAATGTCTAATCCGGCAGCATGGGCTAAAATCAGAAGAGGCAATTATGGCTACAGCGATAACCTTGTCGGAAATTTGTATTTGGAAATTGAACCCATTAAAGCATTGAAATTTCGATCCAGTTTAGGAGGCAAATTGTCAATATGGGGAAATGAGTCTTTTACACCACTATACTTCTTAAGCAATACGCAATCAAACCTTATCAATAATTCATTCAACCGTGGAATGAATAGGGGATTTGACTATACCTTTACTAATACACTGTCCTACAGTAAATCCGTTGGCGACCATAATATTTTTGGACTAGTAGGAACAGAGGCCAGAAATATAGGGGGAGATACAAGAGGTGTGTTTGGCACATTTCTTAACAGCCCCGCTACTTATTTTGGCAATGCTTCTGCCAACTGGCCCTATACTTCAGCTAACAGTATCGCTGGCGGATATGAGAGCCAGCCTTACACAATAGCATCCATTTTTGCCAAGGTGAACTATGACTATCAGGGCAAATATTTATTTACCGGAATCATCAGAAAAGATGGATCATCTCATTTCGGTAGCAATCATAAGTATGGCACTTTCCCCTCTGTATCTCTAGGCTGGCTCGCATCAAAGGAAGCATTTTGGAGAGAAAACAATTATGTCAATTCTCTAAAAGTTAGATTCGGTTATGGAGTAAATGGCAATGATAACTTGGGACCGTTTTACTACACGTCAACGATTAGCGCCATTGGAGCAGGCTATGTATTTGGCAACAATCAAATTGCACAGGGATATGCTCCAGGGGCTCCCGCTAATCCTGATTTGAAATGGGAACAAACGGCACAAACAAACATTGGCATTGATGCAAGACTGTTTGATGATTTCACTCTGACAGTTGAGTATTTTGTTAAGAAGACTAAAGATATGTTGTTGCAGCCTCCGATACCTGGCTACATAGGATCATCAGACAGACCTTGGGCAAATATTGCCAGCCTGGAAAACAAAGGCTTCGAAATTGAACTTGGCTATAATAAAAAGATTGGAGATGTAGGAGTAACACTTAAAGGAAACATCTCTTCCTATAAGAACAAGGTTACCAGTTTGGGCTCCTTTAAATTTTTACCGCAAGCATCCATGCAGTCCAGCACTTACGAGATAAGCCGCAAAGTAGTCGGCCAACCCGTAGGAGAGTTCTATGGGTTTCAATATTCAGGAGTTTTCCAAAGCCAGACGGAAATAGACAATTATGGAAAAACGATATCATTCAATCCAACTCCAAAGCCTGGGGACTATAAGTGGAAAGATTTGGATGGCAATGGTGTGATCGATGATAAAGACCGCACCTATTTAGGTAATCCTACACCAACTATGAGTTTCGGATTTTCAAGTACCGTCACTTACAAGAATTTTGATTTGGTAATATTCGCTCAGGGTGTTTCAGGCAATAAAATATTTAATCAATTGCGCAGGCTTGATCTCCCGGAAGCGAATTACACAAAGCAGGTGTTAGATCGTTGGACAGGGCCAGGTACTTCCAATACTTATGCGAGATTAGCCGAAGGTGACCCAAGCGGTAACTTTAACAGACCAAGCAATTTTTATCTGCAAGACGGCTCTTACTTCAGGATAAAGACTCTTCAATTAGGGTATAACCTTCCTCAGACTTTGATTAAGAAGGCTGGCCTGCAGAGGGCCCGTGTGTATGTTAGTGGCAACAACTTGCTCACTCTTACAAAATATAATGGCTTTGATCCGGAAATTGGTGGTGGCCAGGGAATTTACGGAATAGACCGAGGCAAATATCCGCAAGCCCGTTCCTTTATGGCTGGTTTAAACATTACTTTTTAGAACCTTAAAGTGAAAAACATGAAAACTAAATTCATAGCAATAATTTTATTGACAAGTGTAATTACCTCTTGCAATAAGAGCTACTTGGAAGTGCAGCCCATTGCTTCTTCTTTAGAGTCAAATTATTATCAAAACCAGCAAGAGGCTCTCAACGGTGTAGTAGCTGCTTATATTTCTCTTGGTTCAGAAGTAGGCTGGGGACACAACTGGTATGCCAACACACTTGGTCCGTTGAATTCAGCTGCCGATGAGTGTTGGGCCGGGGGAGGTTCAGCAAGCGATATGGACTCTTATCACTCATGGCAAACCTATAATCTAAGTGCTGCCACCGGGCCTTCAGATATGTTTTGGAATAAAAACTATGCTGGCGTATTTAGAGCCAATTTGGTCTTAACAAAACTAAATGCTGTTCCCGGTTTAAGTAATGAATTTAAAGCACGCTATACCGCGGAAGCGAAAACATTACGGGCTCATTTCTATTTTGATTTAGTGCGGTTGTTTAAAAATATTCCTCTAATAACGACTCCGCTATCTCCAACCGAGTTTTATTCGGTGACACAAGCCGATCCTAAAGATGTTTGGGCTCAAATCGAAAAAGATTTATCTGAGGCAATACCTGATTTACCATCCACAGTCGTCCCTGGCGAAAATGGAAGACTCACAAAGGGGGCCGCACAAGCCATGCTAGGCAAAGCTATACTTTATCAAAATAATGATAGCCGAATGGCCGAAGCTGCCGGATGGTTCAATAAAGTAAATAATGGTCCATATAGCCTGTTGTCTAATTTCAGCGACATATTCGATCCGTCTAATAAATTTAATAGCGAGTCCATCTTTGAAATCACGCATACCAATGTACAAGGAGGAGCTTGGAATAAACCTGATTATCTTGGCAATATCTATGTGAACATGGTTGGGCCAAGAAGTTATTCAGGAAGCGGCACTGATAGTGATCACATCTATGTTTCAGGCTGGAGTTTTAATCCTGTTATTCCTGCCTTTGCAACTTCTATCCATGGAGATCCAAGATATAAGTATACCGTAGCTGATCTAGATAGCTTGAAGGCGAAGGGGCTAGCCGATTATCAAGCGGGCTACGACAATACCGGCTTATTCCTTCAAAAGTTTGCTCCTTTATTGAAGAACAAAGGAAGCATTGGTGATCAAGCGCTTAACTATCCAAACGATTACATTGAAATCAGGCTAGCCGATACTTATTTATTAGAAGCGGAAGCGATAGTACGTAGCGGTGGAGGTGCAAGAGCCCAAACTTTACTTGACTTAGTAAGGGCGCGTGTGGGATTGGGATCCATACCCGCAACGTTGGATAATATTTATGAGGAAAGAAGATTGGAATTAGCTACCGAAGGACATCGTTGGTTTGATTTGGTGCGCACCGGAAAGGCTGCCACAGCTTTGTCATTCAAAGGTTTTACAGCCGGCAAACATGAAATATTGCCAATACCATTGAATGACTTGAACAATACAAAACTTGTTCAAAACCCAGGGTATAATTAATAACTCATTAAAATTCTCATTATGAAATTATATAAAAAAGAAAATTGGGTTGGCTTTGCAGCGCTTTCTATTTTTAGCATGGCCCTGTTCTTCAGCTGCCAGAAAGAGGAAGGCCCAAGTGGCTTAGGAAATAGTTTTCCAAAAGCGGCTTTGGTTACAAACATCGATGCTGATGGCCATCATGTAACCATTATAAACAAATCAACAAATACCACATTTATTCCCTACTGGGAGGTTCCTGATTTAAAGCTTGGATACACAGATTTAAAGGGCGACACCCTGAAATTGAATTTTGTTTTCGCAGGCAAACATCGAATCAGACTTTTTGTTTTAGGTAAGAGTGGTAGCGATACGACATCTGTAACGGTAACCACTACTCCTGATCTCAGTGCTTGCAGCCCGTCAACCGCATTTGGCTTTGTTGCATCGTGTACTTCTAAAACATGGAAACTACTTCCCGCGGCCGGTGCATATAAAGTCGGACCAGCAGCTAATGATGGATCTTGGTGGACCAATAGTGGTACTGATGTTTCAGATAGGTCTTGTGAATTTGATGATGAATACATCTTCAGTTTCAATGCAGCCGGAACTTTTGTTTATAAAAGCCACGGAGATTTTTATGGTGATGGATACATGGGTGATACCAGCATCAGTGGTTGTCAGCCTGAGAGTAATTTCACGCCAACTCAAGCGCCTTGGGGATCGGGCACGTTTAGTTTTGCCGCCATCGAGGGGACTGGGTACGCTGGTCTGGGACAGATTAAAGTGATAGGACCTGGTGCACACATGGGTCTGCAAAAAGTAACTACCAACGCTGAGGTTACCAGCGGCCCTGTGAGCTCAATCACTTATGATATTCTGTCTATGACTCAAGATCCCGGTGGCGACATACTTGTACTTGGTGCCAACATGGGTTGGGGATGGTGGACTTTTACTTTCAAATCAATTTAGCAAGTTCACAATTAAAAAATCGCAATCATGGGTTTGGGATGGTGGGGTAAGAAATTACTCCGCCATTTAATCTGAAAAATTTAATCATGACTAATTCCTTAAAACGTTTGTTGCTGTCACTAAAGTCCAATTCATTCATAATCCGGTTTCTTGCAATCTCCACCGTCTTGCTTTCCTGTGGCAATGGTTCAACTGTTGATCCCGTAGTTGTGCCTGTGGTGAACATTCAGGGTGTTACTCAAACCAGAGGAGCAGCTGACGCCACTATGAGATTTTACATCAACGCAGACAAGAAAACAAATAAGGACATCTCAGTTGACTATACGTTCACGGATGGAACGGCAATTTCTCCAAAAGATTTTATCAGTACACCTGGAACCATCATCATTCCCGCCAATCAGACTGAAGCTTACATTGATGTGCAGATCAAAGGCGACCCTACAAATTTGCGACAACCTAATCTTCAGTTTACTGTAACCTTATCCAATCCGAAATCTTGTACGCTCGGCACGAGTTCAGCCAAGGGCACTCTCGTTACAGAAGACGGATCCTTTTTACCTACTGATAACCTGGGGTATACCACTCCGGCAACTTATGCTGGATACACTCTCGTTTGGAGCGATGAATTTTCGGCAACGAGCCTTGATGGCAATGCATGGAATAAAGAGCAGGGCAATAATAATGGATGGGGAAATAATGAATTGGAATATTATACCGGTAGTTCGAAGAACGTCTTTCTTTCGAATGGTAACCTGATCATTGAAGCGCGAAAGGAATCCATTGGAGGATTCAATTATTCATCATCCCGCCTTACTACGCAGAATAAAAAAGTTTTCAAGTATGGCCGTGTTGACATCCGGGCAAAGTTGCCTGTGAGTAAAGGTATGTGGCCTGCACTTTGGATGCTTGGCACAAATATTCCAACTGCCGGCTGGCCGGGGTGCGGTGAAATTGATATCATGGAATTGATTGGCACTTACCCAAATCGTGTAAGGAGTACGATGCACTGGAAGTCGGCAGGAGGTTCAGAAGCAAATAAAGGTGCGGACTATAACTTGGCATCCACAGATTTTTCGAAATCGTTTCATGTGTTCAGTTTAATCTGGAAACAAGACTCCATCGAATGTTATGTTGATGACATACTCATTGTTACAGTCACACCCGTTGATGTTGGGTCTGCCTCGTGGCCCTTCAACGCAGAGGAGTTTTTTATTTTCAATGTAGCCGTTGGAGGCAACTGGCCGGGACCACCCGATGAGACCACCGTTTTTCCGCAGCGTATGTTCGTTGACTATGTTAGAGTCTTTCAATAAAGAGCAGTGGTTACTATTTTCTTTATGAACAGATCGCGCATCCTGATGAAAGGAGTGACAGTGAATATAAACTATGGAGCTGCACTTTTTGCTCTGATCCTTTTTTTTGTAAACCAAGGGCTTGCGCAGCAGAAGACTATCAATGAGAAAGTTGATTCTGTGCTGCTGTTAATGAGCCTGGAAGAGAAAATCGGGCAACTCAATCAATACAATGACGACTGGAAGGCGACCGGCCCGGTAACTGTCGATAACGATAAAGCTGGTCAGGTTCAAAAAGGACAAGTAGGCTCGCTACTCAACAGCATGGGCACAGAGCGATGCCGCAGCTGGCAAAAAATTGCGATGCAGTCGCGAATGAAAATTCCATTGTTGTTTGGGCAAGATGTTATTCACGGGTATAAAACTACGTTCCCAATTCCTTTAGGTGAAGCTTGCAGTTGGGACATGGACGCCATTCAATTGTCGGCAAGAGTTGCTGCAACAGAAGCGAGTGCCGGAGGAATTCAATGGACGTTCGCGCCAATGGTTGATATAGCAAGAGACCCACGATGGGGAAGAGTGATGGAAGGAGCAGGAGAAGATACTTATCTCGGTTCGAAAATTGCCTTCGCTCGTGTAAAGGGTTTTCAAGGCGAAAAACTGGGTGGCATAAATTCAGTGATGGCCTGCGCCAAACATTTTGCTGCTTATGGTGCAGCGATAGGAGGTCGTGATTACAATTCAGTGGATATAAGTGATCGGTTTTTGTTGGAAACATATTTGCCTCCATTCAAGGCCGCGGTGGATGCCGGTGTAGCAACATTCATGACTTCTTTTAACGACATCAATGGTGTGCCAGCTACTGCGAATAAATATTTGCAACGCGACATACTGAAAGGCAAGTGGGGGTTCACCGGATTTGTAGTTAGTGATTGGGGGTCCATTGGTGAGATGATTAATCATGGAAATGTAAAAAATGAATATGAAGCTTCGCTCGCAGCGTTCACTGCGGGTTGTGACATGGATATGGAAAGCAGGTGCTACAAAAACAATTTGGCTCAGCTGGTTAAAGAAAAGAAAATACCGCTATCACTTGTAGACGATGCAGTGAAAAGGATTTTACAAAAGAAATTTGAACTAGGCTTATTCAAAGATCCATTTCGTTTCTGCAATAAAGACAGAGAAATTAAGGAGTTGAATAATCCGGAGCACGCAAAGGCCGCACGCGAAGTGGCCGCGAAGAGCATCGTGCTTCTCAAGAATCAAAACAACGTATTGCCCTTATCAAAATCAGTTAAGTCGATTGCTTTCATTGGCCCGTTAGTTAAATCCTTAAAACAGAACAAAGGTTTTTGGGATGTTGAATTGCCAGGCGCTGATTCTTCCTTTATCGTTTCACAGTGGCAAGGATTGAAAAACAAAGTTGGCAAAGATGTACAGTTGTCATACGCCAAAGGATGTGATATCAACGGCAATGACAAAAGCGGATTTGAAGAAGCGATAAGCATCGCAAAAAAATCCGATGTAGTCATCTTGAGCATCGGTGAACGCAGGGATATGAGCGGAGAAGCAAGAAGCAGGAGTAACATCAATATACCTGGAGTGCAAGAAGAGTTACTAAAAGAATTGTTGGCGACAGGCAAACCTGTTATTGTGTTGATCAATGCGGGCAGGCCACTTGTGTTTGATTTTACTGCCGATCATGCTCAAGCAATTCTGTACACCTGGTGGCTCGGAAGTGAAGCGGGTAATGCAATTGCCGATGTGATTTTTGGAGATTACAATCCGTCAGCAAAACTCGCGATGACATTTCCACGCAGCGTGGGGCAAATACCAATTACATACACTCATTTGAACACTGGTCGCCCTGCTATCAATGATGATAATCACATCTACAATTCGTCATACATCGATTTGTCAATTTACCCGAAGTATGAGTTTGGATATGGGTTAAGCTATACATCCTTTCAGTATAGCAATTTGCAACTGAACAATAAGAAGATGAATTCAGAAGGTTCAATAGAAGTATCGGTAACCATTACCAACAATGGAAAATATGACGGTGAAGAGATTGTGCAGTTGTACTTACGTGATAAGGTTGGATCAATCGCTCGGCCCATCAGTGAATTAAAAGATTTTAAAAAAATTAAGCTTAAAGCAGGAGAGGGGAAGACAATCAAATTTTTGATCGACAAAGAAAAACTTTCATTCTACAACCAGCAATTGGAATGGGTAGCCGAACCTGGTGACTTCGATGTAATGATTGGAGCATCTTCCAGAGATATCAGGCTAAAAGATTCTTTTGAATTGCTGAGTGGGGGTGGTCATTAGTAAAAGTAAAACGGCTGATAATTTTAAAAATTCATGACACGAATTCTCATCATTAGTTGCATCATACCACTTTTGCTTGGCTGCACTGCAAAGGGAACGAATCAGCGCGAAGAAACTCCATTTTCAATGGATGGAAGAAAGGTTGTGATTTATGTCACTGCCGATTCAACACAATTTCGCCTCACACCTAATGACACTATTCTTTTTCAGCCGCAGGAGCAGCCTCAAGAGAAGCAATCTTATGTTTTAGTTGACCCTACGCATAGGTTCCAAACATTTATGGGTATTGGTGGCGCGATTACAGATGCATCGGCAGAAACTTTTTACAAACTGCCCCAACAAAAACAGGAAGAGTTACTCAAGGCTTATTACGATAGTCAATCCGGAATCGGTTATACTTTGATCCGAACCAACATCAACAGTTGTGACTTTAGTAGTAGTACTTACACTTATGTAAATGAAGGAGATTCCTCATTAAAGACTTTTGATATTTCTCATGATAAGAAGTATAGAATTCCGCTCATTAAAAAAGCGATAAATGCGGCTGGAAAATTGTCGGTGTACGTTAGCCCGTGGAGTCCACCGGCCTGGATGAAAAGCAATGGTGATATGTTGCACGGAGGCAAATTGAAATCCAAGTACAGTCAAAGTTGGGCAAACTATTATACTAAGTTTATTCATGCATACGAAGTGGAGGGAGTGCCTATTTGGGGTCTTACTGTTCAGAATGAACCGATGGCCAATCAGCTTTGGGAAAGCTGTATTTATACAGCAGAAGAAGAGCGCGATTTTATTAAAAATTTCCTGGGCCCAGCGTTAAGAGGATCGGGTTTGGCTGATAAAAAACTTATTGCATGGGATCACAACAGAGACTTCATGTACCAGCGAGCTCAGACTATTTTTAGTGACCCCGCTACATCAAAATATGTCTGGGGTCTTGGTTTCCATTGGTACGAAGACTGGAGTGGAGGTAATCAACTTTTTGATAATGTGAAAAACGTGCATGACGTATGGCCTGATAAAAATCTGATTTTTACAGAAGGCTGCAATGCGCCATTTTCTTTGAAAAAAATCAATGACTGGAGTTTGGGTGAACGCTATGGGCAATCGATGATCAACGACTTTAACAACGGCACCGTAGCATGGACCGACTGGAATATTTTGCTAGACGAAACCGGTGGACCCAATCACGTGAGCAATTTTTGCATGGCACCGGTTCATGCTTTTACAGCAACCGGAGAATTATCTTATGCAAACTCATACTATTATATCGGTCATTTTTCAAAGTTCATAAAGCCCGGGGCGAAGCGCGTACAAACCACCTCGAGTCGCGCTTCACTTTTGTCTACCTCATTTATTAACCCTGATGGAAGCCTTGTAACTGTAGTGATGAATTCTACTTCAAACAAGTTGCCTTATTATTTATGGATACAAAATAAGGCAGTGGCCATGGAAGCCAAGCCTCATTCAATCGTGACATGTGTTGTTCAATGAGAAAAATATTATTTGCGATGCAAATTCGAAATCTGACATTAGGAATTTTAGTTCTCCTGCTGGGCTGTGGGAATCCAAAAAAGAATTTAAATGAAAACACATCCATTAATGGAGCTGCGAAAGTAGATGCGTGGATCACTTCTGGTGACCGAACTAAATTGCTTGCTCATTCCGATCTGAAGTTTAACAAAGAGCAGAATGAATCTTCGGTCATCACACTTGATACAGTAGCACAGTACCAGACCATGGATGGTTTTGGTTTTTGCCTTACCGGAGGCAGCGCTCAATTGATGAACCAAAAAATAAATGCCAATGACAGATCATCATTGTTGCGTGAGTTATTCCTTACTGAAGGAAATGGCATCGGCATTAGTTACCTCAGAATAAGTATCGGGGCTTCTGATTTGGATGATCACGTTTTTTCATATGATGATCTTCCTGCAGGGCAGAGCGATGTAAGCTTGTCAAAGTTTAGTTTGGATACTGATAGAGCTAATCTTGTCCCTGTGTTGAGAGAAATCGTCAAGATTAATCCACAGATTAAGATCATGGCGAGTCCGTGGTCAGCACCCGCATGGATGAAAAGCAACGGAAAAGTTAAAGGAGGTCAATTGAAAAAGGAATACTATCAGGTATACGCTCAGTATTTTGTGAAGTATATCAGCGAGATGGCAAAGGAAGGAATTACCATCGATGCGATTACTATTCAAAACGAGCCGGAGCATCCGGGCAATACTCCGAGTATGACCATGACCAACTCAGAGCAAAATGAGTTTGTAAAAAAACATCTTGGTCCTGCTTTTCGCGAGGCGTCAATAAAAACTAAAATCATTATTTACGATCATAACTGCGATCATCCCGGTTATCCGATTTCAATATTGAGTGATCCACAGGCAAAAGAGTTTATTGACGGATCAGCGTTTCATCTTTATTTAGGAGACATCAGTGCTTTGAGCAAAGTGCATGAGTCACATCCGGACAAGAATATTTATTTCACTGAGCAATGGACGAGCGGAGAAACTGACTTTGGAGGTGACCTGCGTTGGCACGTAAAAAATTTGATTGTTGGTGCTCCACGCAATTGGTCTCGCAATGTGCTTGAATGGAATCTTGCAGCCGATGAAAACTTTAACCCTCACACCAACGATGGTGGATGTACGACCTGTCGTGGTGCACTAACCATTGACAGTAAAACCGGTTCAGTCTCGCGAAATGTTTCGTACTACATCATCGCTCACGCATCAAAATTTGTGCCGCCAGGTTCGGTTCGCATTTCCACTAACATCATAGGCGATCTTTATAACGTGGCTTACCTTACACCACCAGGGAAAAAAGTTTTGATTGTGGTGAATGACAGCGACTCTGATAAAACTTTTGAAATAGGATATAAGAACACGTCAGTAAAAGCTGAATTGCAGTCTGGAGCTGTGGGTACTTACGAATGGTAGATATTATGCGGTGCTACAAAAATTTCAAATTCGCAATTCTATTTCTGCTTAGTGCAATGACCTTCACTTTGCATGCTCAATTCCTAAAAGTCAGTGGCAAAAAAATAGTTGACGACAGCAACAAAGAAGTGATATTGCGCGGCATGGGCTTAGGCGGATGGATGATCCAGGAAGGCTACATGCTTGGAACAAATAGTTTCGCAGGTACACAACACGAAATTCGCGCGCGCATACAAAGCCTGATCGGCCAGGCAGCTACTGATCAATTTTACACCGCGTGGTTAAATAATCATTGCACTCGTCTGGATATTGATTCACTCGCAAAGTGGGGCTTCAACTCGATTCGAGTGCCGATGCATTACAATCTTTTTACGTTGCCAATTCAAAGTGAACCATCACCCGGCACCAACACGTGGCTCGATACTGGATTTGCACTGACTGATAGCTTGGTCAAATGGTGTACCGCAAACCAAATGTATGTGATACTCGATCTTCATGCCGCTCCTGGTGGGCAAGGCAAAGACGCTTCCATTTCGGATTATGACAGTTCGAAGCCATCACTGTGGGAAAGCAGCGACAACAAAGCAAAAACAATTGCGCTGTGGGCGAAGCTTGCCGAGCGTTATGCAAATGAACCGTGGATAGGTGGTTATGATTTGATCAACGAACCTAACTGGAATTTTACCGCAGGTGCAAATCCAAATGGATGTGGTGAAACAAACAACTCTGCCATATGGAAACTCTATGTCGATATCACTACGGCTATTCGAAAAGTAGATACGAAGCATATCATTTTTGTGGAAGGCAATTGCTGGTCGGGCAACTATACCGGGTTTTACAAATGGGACAATAACCAGGTGATCAGCTTTCACAAGTATTGGTCGAATAATGATGTAGCATCAATTCAAAATCCGATCAACTTAAGAAATCAGTTTGGGCTACCACTGTGGATGGGAGAGTCGGGAGAAAACTCTAACCAGTGGTTTAAAGATGCTATTGTGCTGGCTGAAGCCAATGACATGGGGTGGGCATGGTGGCCGATGAAAAAAATAAAATCAGTAGTGGACCCGCTAACGGCAAAAGAAGATCCCGACTACAGAACGCTTTTAAATTATTGGCAGTTTGGAGGCACCCAGCCCTCGGTAGATTTTGCTACAAATGCTTTAATGAAGCAAGCCGAGAATCTAAAAATAGCCAATAACGTTTTTCACAAAGATGTGATAGACGCCATGTTTCGACAGACGGGCACGAGCAGCACAATTCCATTTTCTAAAAATGCCGCCCCAGGTAAAATCTTTTTCACTGACTTTGATCTTGGCGGTAATGGATATGCCTATAATGATATGGACATAGCAGACTACCATGTTACAACAGGAATTACTACTGCGTGGAATCAGGGCTACAGTTATCGCAACGATGGCGTGGATATCGAAGCAACTTCACTCACCAATCCTAATGGCAATGGCTTTAATATTGGATGGACTCAAGATGGAGAGTGGATGCAATACACCACCCAAGTTGATTCACTCTCAGGTTATGATATTACGATCAATTATTTATCTACTACATCAACTTCAAAATTGAAAATTACGGTCAACGATCAAACCGTTGTACCAGCGACAGCGCTACCTTCCACCGGAGGTGTTTGGAACTCATTGATATTCCACGACATTATTATCCCGAAAGGAACACAGAAAATTAAAGCAGTCATTGATAAAGGCGGAATGAAACTGGGGTTCATGACTTTCGCTTATAGCAATAAAACAGTTGATATTCCATTTAAGGTACTCGATGGACAAACAGCTTCGACAGGAACAAAAATTTACCTCAACTTTAATAAAGACATCGATGGAGCCACACTTACTTCTGATGGTTTGGTTTGTAAAGTGAATAGAACCGCGACTGCAATCACCAACCTTGCCGTGAATGGATCCAATGGATTTCAGATTTCTTTTGATCTGAATCAGATAATTACTGATGCCGATACGATTAACGTGAGCTACTCAGGAACAGGAATCAAATCATCAGACGGATCTCAACTTAGCATCTTCAGTGACTTACTGATTAAAAATAATTTACCCATCCACTTAGCAATTCCCGGTACGATACAGGCAGAAAATTTTATTGCCAATTACGGAATGACTTCAGAAGCGTGTAAAGATATTGGCAGTGGCTTTGACATGGGCTACACCGATACTGGCGACTATGTGGATTACAATGTACGTGTTCATAAGACTACGTCATACACATTCGAAGTGCGTAGTGCGTGCTACAACAGCGCTGGGATTATTGAGATTCAACAACTGGATGACGCAGGTTCAGTAATTAACTCTGCCGATATCAACATACCCGTGACGGGCGGCTGGCAGACATGGACTAGCGTTACTTCAAAAATAAACCTGAAGGCCGGCACCTCGCGGTTACGCGTAAAAATAATGCAGCCCGGGTTTAACCTTAATTGGTACAAGTTCACAGAGAACATCATCGATGCCACCGAGCCCATCGTTGGGTTTAGTCTTTATCCTAATCCCGCAAAAAAGAGAGTGAGTTTGTACATGCCAAACGAGTTACTTTTTCAGGAGAGGAAACTAATGATTTGTAATTCATTAGGGCAAGCTTTAAAATCACCGGGAGTTGAAGATGATTCGCGAAATAACCTTTTCATTTCCCTTGAGGGGCTGTCATCCGGACTTTACACGTTAGTGCTCCAGATAGCTTCTAACGTGTGGCATTTTAAAATAATCATTGAGTGATTGAACTATAGAGCGGGAAACGAGGCTCGAACTCGCGACCCTCAGCTTGGGAAGCTGATGCTCTACCAACTGAGCTACTCCCGCTTAAACCGAAACTTTATTGTACGGCTGATTTCCTGCTAATTTAATAGTATTCTTTGGATGTCCACAAGACTTCCGCTTTGTGTATGTATTTCATACTCAATTCTACTTAGGTAAAAATTCTCTTTTGTCGTATCTTTCATATAAGGAACTTGGTAACTCTAAAACTGGTGTTATGAATGAAATAGCTAGAAAGAAATTGAATCTGCTGGTGCATTTGGCCAATGTTGACGGGAGTTTTGAAAATTCAGAACGTGAAGTGCTGGTTTCTATGTTGAAAGATATGGGCGAGCCCGAAATGAAATACCCGGAAACGGTAGATCATGTGGAGTTAGATGATTTCACTGATTCGAAAATCAGCAAACATGAAATTTTATATTGGGCGCTTCGCTTGATCAAAGCTGATGGAGTAATTCATGCAGATGAGGCCGCCTACTGCAAGGCACTTGCTGTAAAACTTAATTATAAACCCGAGGTGGTCGACTTCTTTATTAAGAACGAAATTGGCACCAGGCAAGAGTTTAAGAAGCAGAGCTTAGAGTTCTCTTCTAAGTCGGCCTAGTTCAACCACTACGTATTTCTACTTACGTAATAACGCCCTCGTTTCAGAATTGATGCCCGCTTACTTTCGTAGGCATGGTGTCAAAAGAGAAATGTTCATTTACAGTAGATGATTTTCCCACTCCGGTTTTAGTCTACTCAAAAAAAGACGGAAAGATTCTTTGCTGGAATAAGCCTGCCAGAAAACTATTAGGATTCTCAAATCAAGATCAGCCTTCGGTATATCAATGGAGAGGTGAGCACAAGCAATCCCGTAAAGCTAAAAAGATAGATGGCGGTTGTATTGACTTGGGTGTCATTCCTCACATCACTAAAAAAGGCAACGAACGACTGGTTCGGGTATTACAGAAAAGTTCTATCTATCAAGGTGAGCCTTGTTTCGTCAATTGGATTACGGACGTAACAGATTCCGTACAAACCGAAATGGCTTTCGCCAACTTCTATGGCGCTGTCACCAGTGCATCCATTGTTTCAATGGCCGACAAAAAAGGTATTATCACTTATGTGAATGAAAAATTTGAAAAGATAAGTGGCTATAGTCGTAAAGAGCTTATCGGTCAAAATCATCGCATCATCAATTCAGGTCATCACTCCAAAAAATTTTGGGTCGATATGTGGAAGACAATTGCGTCTGGCAAAACCTGGAGGGCTGAGGTGATGAATAGAGCCAAAGATGGCAGTTATTATTGGGTGGATACATTTGTTATGCCCTTTCTGGATGACAACGGGAAAGTGGAAAAATACCTATCGATAAGAAATGACATCACTGATAGGAAAGGCCATGAAGAAGAAATCACGGAACTAGTACGCCAGCTTAGTGAATTCAATTTTGCAATCAACAACGCATCTATTGTTTCAAGAGCAGATAAGAAGGGGATCATCTCCTACATCAATGATAATTTTATTCGGATAAGCGGCTATAAAGCGGAAGAACTCATTGGACAAAATCACCGGATAATAAATTCGGGCTTTCACCCGAAGTCTTTTTGGGTGACGATGTGGAAAACCATTGCCTCGGGTAAAACATGGCGAGCGGAAGTAAAGAATAAAGCAAAGGATGGAAGTTATTATTGGGTAGATACCTTCATCATGCCGTTTCTGGATGAAGAAGGTAAAATCAAAGAATTCCTTTCCATCAGAAATGATATCACCAAACGTAAAGCACAGGAAGAAGAGATTATTTTGCTCAATCACTCGTTGGCCGATTTTCAAAATGCCATCACAAGTTCCTCCATCGTTTCAAGAGCTGATAAGAAAGGAGTGATCACTTACGTGAACGAAAACTTTGTACAGATAAGCGGGTATTCTACAAACGAACTAATAGGCCAAAATCATCGCATCATTAATTCCGGGTATCACACCAAAGATTTTTGGGTGAACATGTGGAAGACCATTGCCTCTGGTAAAACATGGCGGGCCGATGTAAAGAACGAAGCGAAAGATGGCACATACTATTGGGTAGATACATTCATCATGCCTTTCTTAGATGAAGAAGAGAAGGTCTGTGAATTTTTATCTATTCGAAACGACATCACCTCCAGAAAAAATACTGAAGAAGAATTAATTCGTTCGAACGAAAGCCTGAGTGAGACTTTGGTTTTTGGTAAGATGGGAAGTGCGCAATTAAATCTCACTACGTTTCAACTTACCATAAGTCCTGAACTATTAAAACTTCTAGAAGAAACAGACACTACGCCCCAAACTGTGCCACTGCAAGATTTCTTTAAGAAGTATATCAAACCCGAATACATTGAGTTGGTTCAGCAGCGAGTAAAAGAAGGAATGGGGAATGTTGCTACTGGTCGCAATACAGTCAATGCGGAATTTGAAATGGTCTCATCGCTTGGTAAAACTATTTGGATAGAAGCAAAGGGAATTTTCGCGGGCAACTCTGCCTTTGGCATTTTGCATGACGTGACCGAGCGCAAGGAAAAAGAGCAACGGATCATTAAAGAGCGTGAGCATCTCAATTCCATCATCAATAGTTTGCCGGGCATATTTTATTTATTCGATGAGAATGGAAAATTTTTAAAGTGGAATAAAAACTTTGAAACGATTTCGCAGTACTCCGCTCAGGAAATCGAAGAGATGGCGCCTTTGGATTTCTTCAGAGAGGATGAAAAGGGGTTGGTCGCTCAAAAGATAGGAGCTGTTTTCAGTGAAGGCATGGCCGATGTGGAGGCCAACTTCCTCATCAAGAGCGGTCGCACAATTCCCTATTACTTCAATGGCTTTGAGGCGACATTTGAAGGAAGGCGCTGCTTGATAGGCATGGGCCTTGATTTGTCTGATTTGAAAAACCTGGAGAGCGAATCACGAAGTCGACTGAAAATGATTGAGATGATGCTCAACGGAATCACCGATGGTTTCTTTGCCACCGATCGTGATTTGAATTTCACGATGATCAATCCTGCCTTTGCTACTTTGGCAGAGTTAGCTCCCGAAGAAATGTTAGGGAAAAATATTCTTGACCTGTATCCGGCTTTTAAAAGTTCAGAGCTATATGGTTCTTATCAGGATGCTATCGTAAAACAAAAACCATTGACGCTCGAGCTGCAGAGCGGGATTCATTCGTCAGCGGTTTTTGCTGTCAATGTTTATCCTAACTCAGGTGGATTGTTTGTTTATTATAAAGACATCACCACTTCAAAAAAAGCGGAGGAAAAATTGCTGGAGACGCGTGATTTATTCAGGCGACTTTCTGCCAATGTACCGGGGATGATTTATAATTTCTATTTGAATGAAAACGATCAAGGTTCATTTCCATTTGTAAGCGAAGGATCATTAGAGCTTTTTGGCATTCTTGCCGAAGACATCAAGAATGATGCGCAGGTACTACTAAGGATGATTCACCCGGAGGATGCGACATTAGTTTATGAATCCATAAGGAAAGCATTTAGGGCAATGCTTCCTTGGAACGCTGAGTTTAGGGTAATAATGAATGACGGCTCGATCAAGTGGATTGCCGGAGCTTCCAATCCATATAAAGAGAAAAATGAAAATTATTATTGGTATGGTTTTATGCATGATGTGACCGGGCGAAAACTACTTGAATTTGATAAAGAACATTCGCGACAAGAAGCCCTCGCTAAAACCAAACAGATAGAATATATTTTATTCAGTATTACCGATTATTTTTTTGCCATTGATAGGGCATTCAATTTCATGTGGGTAAATCCGGCTTTCGCCCATTTGCAAAAGATGACTGTGAATGATATGGTCGGGAAGAATATGTTCGATCTTTTCCCGCGAATGAAGGATTCTCATCTGGTCAAGAGATATTCCGCATCAATGGAATCGCAAGAGCCATTGGTTTTTGAATTTGAAAGTTCACTTGTGAAAGGACAGTTTTTCAAAGTAAATGCTTACCCTAATCCCGGTGGCCTGTCTGTCTATTTTCAAGATGTAAGTGATGAGAAAATAGCTGAAAGAGCAATTCGCAAGTCACAAACAGAATTGAATGCGATACTAAATGCTTCGCGCGACTCTATTATTTATCTTAACAGAGATGGTATTGTTCAAGTTTTTAATAAGGAGACCGTTCAATCGCTCGAACGACTAGGAGGTGGAAAAATTTATGTGGGTGCTGATTTTAAAGAAGTTCTTCCAAAACCAATAGTAGCCGGCTTCATCGGCACGTTCCAAAAGGCTTTGACAGGAGAGTTTATAGAAGTAGAAAGGCAAATTGCTTGGGACAATAATCTTTCCACATGGACTTTAGCGAAATATCTCCCGATAAAGGATGCTGAAAGTAATACGATTGGTGTGGCAATAACCATTTCAGATATTTCCGAACGCAAGCAAGCAGAACTAGCAATCCATCAAAGCAACGAGAGGCTCAAGTCGTTATATAACTGCACCCCGGCAATGATGCACTCTATGAATGGCGAAGGTTACCTGGTGCGCGTAAGTGACTATTGGCTTCAGAAAATGGAGTTTGCCCGCGAGGAAGTGATCGGAAAAAAATCAATTGACTTTCTAACCCCGGAGTCACGAAAGAAGGCAATTGATGAAATTCTCCCGGCTTTTTTCAAAAACGGAACAGTCACCAATGTTGAAGTGGACTTTGTAACTAAGAGTGGCAAAATATTGAATACGTTGCTGTCGTCAAATGGTGAGTATGATGAGCAAGGCAACTTCATAAAGTCTCTGGCTGTGGTTACCGATATCACTGAGAAGAAGAAGCTGGAACAGGAAATCGGGAAGCTTGCTTTCATAGCTAAACACACGAGTAATGCAGTAATACTTTGTGATGTTGACGGAAGAATAACTTGGGTGAATGAAGGATTCAGGCGGATAACTGAATTTTCTCTTGAAGAGGTTAAGGGAAAAAAGCCGGGAGAATTTTTGCAAGGCCCTGAAACCAATCAGGCTACAATCAATTTCATGAGTAGATGCATTGCGTCTGGCGAAGGATTTAAAGAAGAAGTTTTAAACTACGGGAAATCAGGAAAAAAGTATTGGGTCGATATAGAAGTGATGCCCATTCGTGGCGATAATGACGAGCTCAAGGGATTTATGGCAATCGAGTCAGATATTACCCAACTGAAATTGGCGATAACAGAAATGCTTAACAGTCAGAGCCGACTTCAAACCATGATGAACAACGCACCAATGGTTGTATTCATGAAAGACATGCGCAATCGCTATACGTTTACAAACGATGCTTTTCTCAACACACTCGGAATAACAAAAATTAAGTCAGGTTATACCGATTATGACTTATTTCCTAAGGAGATCGCTGACGAGTATAAACTGATAGACCTTGATGTTGCTGCCTCTGGTAAACCCGTAGCCTACGAGCACACAGTTAATCGCAAACAGTATTATACAGTAAAGTTTCCGATCAGCGATTTTGATGGTAAAATTTATTCGATTGGAGGGATGTCGATGGATGTCACCGAAAGTAAAAAAGCAGAGAGAATTACGCAAGAGAGTGAACTTCGGCTTCGTACAATTCTTGAAACAGAGCCTGAGTGTGTGAAGATTTTAAACGAAGCGGGGCAGCTACTTGAAATCAATAAGGCCGGCCTCGAAATGATTGAGACATCCGATTTTGAACAAGTCAAACATCACGTGATGGCAGAATTGGTTCATGAACCATACCGAAAAGATTTTGTGGAGCTCACCGAAAAAGTGTTTCAAGGGAAGACAGGAATGCTGGAGTTTAAGATGACAGGTTTGCAAGGAACAACTCGATGGCTTGAAACTCATGCGGTGCCATTGCGCGATGCTGAAGGAAAAATTGTATCGCTACTTGGAGTAACCAGGGATATTACCCAACGAAAAGAGGCTGAACGAAAACTAATTGAATCTGAAGAGCGCTATCGTAAATTATTTGAATTGAACCCGGCCCCAACCTGGATTTATGATATCAACACGCTTAAGTTTCTTAACGTGAACAAAGCAGCAGTTGAGCATTACGGATACAGCCAGAATGAGTTTAAAGAAATGACAATACTCAACATTCGTCCGGAAGAAGAAGGCAAGCGATTGCAGATGGCGATAGAGGAACTGCAAACTAAAGACTTCGATGACTCATCGAACTTTCCGAAGCTGTGGAAGCATGTTAAAAAAGACGGTACGCTCATCGATGTGGAGGTGATGACCACGGCATTAGACTCCAGTGACCGCACTCCGCGTTTGGTTACGGTAAACGATGTGACTGAAAAATTAAAAGCTCAGAATAAATTAATGAGCCTTGTAGATGAAAAAGAGATGCTCATTCGTGAAATCCATCATCGCGTAAAAAATAACCTTCAGTTGATCTCCTCCATTTTGTACATCCGGATGTCTAAAATGCAAAAGAGTGAGATGAAAGATTTTTTGAATGAAATGCGTCAGCGAATAAAGTCCATTGCCTTTTTGCATGAACGATTATTGCAATCGGGTTCGATTAATCATTTGGATATGGCTGATTACCTCCATAAACTGATATCAGACATCAGGCTGTCAATTGAAAGTAAGGCGGTGACACTGGCAATCAAGACGGACATTGAAAGTTTGTGGATGGATCTCGACTCGGCTATTTATTGCGGCCTAATCATGAACGAATTGATCACCAATTCAATTAAGTATGCTTTTAATGGAAGAGGTCATGGCAACATTGATATTTCTCTAAAGCGTGTTGATCAAAAAACAGAATTTATTGTTGCGGATGATGGGATAGGTATTGAGCTACCTGTGGCCATGAATGAGACTAACTCAAATTTCGGTATGCAATTACTGGACACGTTTGGTAAGCAATTGAAAGCGGAAGTGATGATCGATAACGCTACTGGTACGAAATTTAAATTTGTGTTTTGAACTATGTAAATTAGGAGATACTCAAAATTATTTAACTCAACCTATTGTCCATGGAAAGCAAACCTACTATTCTGATCGTTGAAGATTCATTGATTGTTGCACTTCATTTGCAATGTACTTTAGAGAGCGAGAATTATGCAGTGATTGGCAAGTGTACATCGGGCGAAGAAGCAATTCAGTTTATTGCCACAAAGAAACCTTCTCTGGTCTTAATGGATATTATGCTGAGCGGTACCATTGATGGAGTTGAAACGGCACATCTTATAAAAACAAGATATAATATACCTGTCATTTATATCACAGCACTCACTGATAAAGAGACTATTCAGCGTGCAAAAATTACAGAACCCTATGGCTACCTCACCAAGCCATTTGAAGACCGGGAGATCTTTACCGTTATTGAAATGGCGCTTTATAAACATGGCATTGAACTTAAACTTAAAGAGAGCGAAGAAAAGTATTTTTCCACTTTAAAGTCCATCAGCGATGCAGTGGTGGTCATCGACAAGGATTTTAAAATCACGTATTTGAATCCAAGCGCTTCAGAATTATTGCAATATCCTTTAGAAGAGGTACAAGGAAAATCCATTTTGCAAATTGTCAATTTAGCAGATGCAGACACGGGAGATCTGGGAGTTAATCCATTGCAGTGTCCTGTTGGGCAACTCAACCACAATGCAATGCCAGACAATTTTTTGCTAATGACCAAAGACGGAAAGAGCCTGCCCATTGGGGAGAGTAGTTTAAGTTTATTGCTAGACCCACACGAAAAATTTATAGGACTCATTCTTATCTTCAGGGATATCACCGAGAAGAGGGAGCATGAGAGATTGTTTAAAGAACTTGAAAAGCATCGCCTCACAGCATTGATTGAAGGCCAGGAAAAAGAAAGAAGTAGGATTGCAAAAGATTTGCACGATGGGTTAGGTCAAATATTGAATGCCATCAAGATGAATGTAAACGTGATTGTTGACGATAAGCGAAAAGCCTCTGATCTTGATAAACTATTAGACGAAGCTATTCAAGAGTCGATTCGTATTTCAGAAAATCTTCTGCCTTCAAAGCTCAAAGATTTCGATTTAGCTACTTGTTTGCGTTCGCTTTGTAAAAACATGTATGAAACGGGGCATGTGCCAATCAAGTTTGAGGTAATCGGATCATCCGTTGCGCTCGACCAAAGTCGCAAGGTAAATTTGTACAGGATCGCACAAGAAGCCTTGACCAATGCCATTAGACATTCACATGCTACCGAAATCTCTGTCCAATTAGAAGAAGAACCGGAAATGATTCGCCTCCGTATTGAAGATAACGGAGCTGGAATTTCGCCTACAAGGGACGATCGAAGTCATAATGGTCTGGTCAACATTAAAGATCGAACTGAAGTTTTGGAAGGAAAACTATCGATCGACTCCAACCCGGAAAGAGGTACACGTATTGTAATTGATGCACCCGTTCAATTGAATTAACATGAATAAATACAAAATTATTTTAGTAGATGATCATGCCCTAATTCGCGCGGGTGTAAAAAACCTTTTGAAGCAATCGCGTGATATGGTGGTAATTGCTGAAGTTGAAACAGGCATGAAAGCAATTGACAAATACGAAGAGCTCAAACCTGACTTGATGGTGCTGGATATTTCTTTGCCGGATATCAACGGAATGGAAGTGAGTCAAAAAATTCTTGAGCTAGATCCAAGAGCCAATATTCTTATGCTCTCTATGTATGACGATGAGGACTATGTGAGCCGCTGTATTGAAAATGGAGTGAAAGGCTATGTGGTAAAAAGTGAAAGTAGTCAGGAGTTAGAATATGCGGTGCGAACCATATTGCAAGGCAAAACTTATTTTGGAAGGAAAGCTCAGGAATTGATTTTGAATAAATACAAGAGAGCTATTTCGCGAAAGAAAGAGCGTAACAATAATGTTAAGCTTACTCCGCGCGAAATAGAAGTCATCAAGCTTATTGATGATGGACTCACCAGCAACGAAATGGCTGATAAACTTTTTATTAGCCCACGTACAGTAGAAACTCATCGCGCCAATCTCATGAAGAAATTTGCTGTTAAAAATTCGATTGAGCTGGTGAAGAAAGCGCGGGGCCTTCAATTAATATCTTAAAATAAGAAACGGGTACGTAATTTCTACGACCTAATACTCCGTATTTATACGTGGATTTTTTTCATTAGAAGCCTGTATTGAAAAGATGATCTTTGGTCTGCAATTTTGTGCAAGGAATTGCGCGATATGATCTCTGAAGTGTTAAAAAAAATATTACCCGAAACCGACATCGAAAAGAAAAAACAAATTCTTCTCCTGCGAAATCTCTATCGTTCTTTTGTAGATAACACATTTGAAATCATCTTCAGAACTTCCCCGGTAACCGACAAGCTTCTTTTCAGTAACAAGTTGTTTATTCAAAGCTTTGGGTTTGAAAACTACCGTAGCGCTAAGGGTCTTTGTGTAAATGAACTTTTCGAGAAACCGGAAGAGTACACCCGGCTCAAAGAAAAAATATTGAGAGAGCAAAGGCTCCAGGGTGTTGCAGTGAACTTTAAAAGCAGAGGTGGTAAGAGAATTGTAACTCTTGTGAATGCCCAAACCCAAACAAATGAGCGTGGTGAATTAGTCTTCAATTGGTTAGCGCTCGATATTTCTGAGCGTGTGGAATTTGAAAATAACCTGGAGCAGAAGAATCTACAACTCGCGAAGATCAATAACCAGATGGAGAGATTTCTTTACAGCACCTCGCATGACTTGCGTTCTCCGCTGACTTCCATTATGGGTATGGTGAATTTGGTGCGAATGGACTGCGTTGATAAGACGGTAATAGAATACGTTGCCAAAATTGAAACAAGTGCAATGAAATTGGATAAGATCATTAAAGACTTTATTAATTTTTCTAAAACCACTTACAAAAACATCCATAGCGAATTGATCGATTTGGAAGATGTGGTTTGGAAAGTAGTGAATTCGCATCGCGAGGATGAGTATTTCTGTCGAATTAAATTTGATGTCGCAATTAGTGGAAAAGCCCGCTTTTATTCTGATCACGATCGTATAGAAATTATTCTTGACAACCTTATCCGGAATGCAATTCAGTTTACAGATGCAAATAAGGTAAGGCCTTTCATCAACATCAACGCAGTGCTGATGCCCGAGTTTGCGACCATTGAGGTTCATGACAATGGTGTTGGTATTGCACGGCAGTATTTCGATTCCATATTCAATATGTTTTACAAAGCCTCCTTGCACTCAAAAGGAGCAGGCTTGGGGTTATACATCGCAAAAGAAGGTGTTGAACAGCTGGAGGGAAAAATTTCTGTTGAATCAGAAGTAGGCTTTGGAAGCGTGTTCAAAGTCTTCATTCCCAACAGTGCCAAAGGAAGACTCATCAACAAAAAGAAGAAACTGGAAAGTGGCGAGTAAGGATTCCCTTATTCTCGGTACGTACTATTACTTATTCAATTTCCGTAATTCATCTTAAATCAAAATACAAGATTCCGCTGATTGAAGTGCATAAAGGTGAGAAGTAGTTTTACTAAAAAATCACCGCGTATGAAAACCGAAATCTTTGCCGCAGAAATTAGTTTGGATGCAGTTAAATTAAAACACAAGTCAATTTTCAACGGTACCCAGGTCAGAGCCTACTTGGGTGGACTCAGCGTATCGTATGATGAGGTTTTTATTATGAGCAATGCGCAGCATGTGTTGATGCTAGCTACGGGTCAGTCACCAATACTGATCATCAGTGCGCTAAAAGAACTCATGCCTTCGGTGTCAGAAATTCTTACAACGTCAGCACAGGATGCAGTGGCATCATTTATCTCGATTGCCAAAGGCGAGCGTTGGAAAGATGTTTCGATGATGGAGATCAGGGGAATGATCTTAAATGCATCCGACTTGGCAATGGAGTCGGATTGCTTTGGTGAAACGCTTCGCAGACTAACGGAAGCAGCGTTGGTCGCCAATGCAAAAACGTGGAGGCGAATTGAAGAACGTCATTATCAATTGGTGATCACCAACCCATCAATTGAATCAGCCGATTTTAGTAAAATCTCTTACAACTGAACTGTTGACGCCTATGAACATCGAAGCCACTCTTTGGAAATTGCTTTGGCGGAAGATAATGATTGCTGCAGTGTACAGCTTTGGTGCAATGCTCATGATTTATCTTTTTATCGCTATCGCCTGGTTCGTAACCATGCTCGGCTTTAGTATGAACATTCTCAAGTAAAAACACATAAATCAACTTAACTCAAATAAAATGAAACCACATTATTACAAAGAAAGGGGAAACAGCACCAACGGTGGGGCCGTTGAGCCAACTCCAGGTATCGAGAGTGCTTTGGTTACTGAGTTACAAGAAAAACTCAAGGTGATGGAACGCCATGCAGACCAAAACATTCAGGCACTGAACGAAGCGGTAGACTCAGTGATTCAAATTGATTCCAGTAAGAACGTTACTTTCTACAACAAGGCGGCAGAAAAATTGTTTGGCTATACGCGTGAAGAAGTGATGGGCCAAAATGTAAAAATGATTGTGCCGATCGAACATAGATCTGGTCATGACCAATACATCGACAATAATATAAAAACCGGAGTGAACAAGGTGGTTGGCGTTGGGCGCGATCTTGAAGCCGCAAAAAAGGATGGGACTAAATTCTGGATCAATCTTTCCTTGAGCAAAACGCAAGTGGGTGAGGATGTTCAATACACTGCATTCATTAAAGACATAACAGCTCATCGTAAGGCCGTTGTTGAAATGGAGGAATTACAACGTGAGCTCAAAACACGTATGGATCAAATCAACGTAGCCTGTGTGGTATCTGAAGCTGACTTGAAAGGCGACATCACTTATGTGAATGACTTGTTATGTGAGGTGTCGCAGTATTCTCGTGAAGAATGTATTGGGCAACCCCATAGCATGTTCCGTCATCCTGATATGCCAAAATCAGTTTTCAAGGAATTGTGGTCAACGATTGGCAAAGGGAAAATCTTTCGAGGAATTATCAAAAACAGGAAGAAGGATGGAAGTCCATATTGGGTTGATGCTTTGATCGCACCGGTGATCGGTCCGAATGGAAAACCAATCAAATACATTGGAGTAAGATATGTGATTACTGAGCAAGTAGTAAAGCAACAAGAGCTAGAAGGTCAAATGGCAGCCATCAACTCATCTACCGCTTACATCGAATTTAAAACGGATGGAACGGTAATGACCGCCAATGAACTTTTCCTGAAGACATTGAAATATCGTTTAGAAGAAATTCAAAGCAAGCATCACCGCACATTTTGTGAAGGTGCTTATACCAGTTCAAGAGAGTATGACAAGTTTTGGGAGAATTTGAGAAACGGTATTTCTCAAGTAGGTGAGTTTAAGCGCTTGGCAAAAGATGGATCAGAAGTATGGCTTCAAGCAACTTATACACCTGTGAAAGACGAGAAGGGTAATGTGGTGAAAGTGATTAAACTGGCTACTGACATTACAGCGCAAAAAAATAAAGACGCAGAATTCAAACAGCATGTAAACACAATTAGCGAGACTATTTCAGCTTTAGCTCAAGGTGATCTTACCAGCCAGGTGAAAATAAAATCTGAAGGTGGTGTGCAAGAGATGGCTGACGCATTGAATACGGCTATTGAAAACATCAACAACCTTTTATTGAACATTGGCAAGATCACCGATGTAGTTTCAACTTCTTCTATCAACATGCTGCAGAAAGCGGAGAGTATGAAGAAGAACACGAATGAAGTGGCGTCTGCAGTTTCTCAAATGGCAAAAGGCGCGCAAGATCAAGCTTCACGTACCGATGAGTCTTCCAAGCTTGTAGAGAAAGTAATGGGCTCTTCCAATGATATGGAGAAGAAAGCCAACGTCATTAATAAGGCGGCAGAGAAAGGACAGAAGAGCAGTGAGAATGGTTTAAAGATCATCAAGACACTTGTCACTAATATGACAGGTATCAAAGATTCAGCGCAGCAAACTTCTCAGTCAATTGATATTCTCACCAAGCGTGCAGAGGAAATTGGACGTACGTTAAATGTCATCACCGACATTGCGAGTCAAACGAATTTACTTGCACTCAATGCCGCAATCGAAGCTGCTCGCGCAGGCGATGCAGGAAGAGGCTTTGCTGTAGTTGCTGAAGAGATTAGAAAGTTGGCGGAAGACTCTCGCAAATCGGCTGTAGAGATTGAGAAAATCATTGGTGATGTTCAAAAAGATACGCAAGCCGCGAGTAGGGCAATTGATACCATGCAAGTGAGTGTGAAAGACGGCAACAATGCTACCACCGAAGCAGAAAGTATTTTCCAGGAAATAGCTTCTTCAAGTGAAGAGACATTTAGCTTCTCAAAAGAAATTCAGGATGCTACCGCTGGACAAAAATCTTCGATTGAGTTGGTGGTGAAGAACATTGAACAGATTGTGGTGGTGGCGGAAGAGACAGCTGCAGGCACGCAACAAGCCGCAAGTTCATCGCAGCAGATCAGCAACGCCATGGGTGAAATCACAGATGGTAGCACCAAGCTTTCATCTGTAGCCTCTGAGTTGCAAGCAGGCATCAACAAGTTCAAACTCAGAAAAGCTAACTGATAAAACTCCACGCTTATGGAAGTTGCACAATCAAAGTCAGCAAACACCGAGGAGAAGAAAAAATCGGGAAGCTTTCAGATCATCGTCTTCAAACAAGGCGATGAAGAGTACGCACTCACCATTGATCAGATTAAAGAAGTGGTGATCACTCCAAATATTACGATGATGCCGCAAACACCAACGTACATCAAAGGAGTAGCGAACATTCGCGGAAACATCATAGCCATTCTTGACCTGGAAGAGAAATTCAACTTAAAAAGAACCAATGCTCTGGCCACAGGAAATAATTATACGCTGGTTATTGAGAGCGAGGATTTTAAGATGGGGATACTAGTGCGAGAAGTACCAAATACGTTGAGTATTACTGGAAGTGACTTTGATGAATCGGTTAACATCATCAGTGATGCACACAGCGAATCGAATTACATTAAAGGCATTGTGAAAGTAAATTCGAAGCTCATCATCCTCATCGATATTTTTAAGGTGATTGATCAGGAGATGGCGGGCTTGTTGAAGAAGAATGCAGTGGCAGCATGAAGGAGTACATGATCAATATTGGTGAAGTAAAGACCTTTCGTGAACCTACCGTAATGACATGTTATGGGTTGGGATCTTGTATTGGCCTTTTTCTTCAAGACAGGATCTCAGGTCTTTCGGGAAGCGCGCACATCTTTTCTTCGAAAGGAACGGAAAGAGAAGAAGGGAAATTTTATGAGGCGAAAGATGCGATTGCTGAATTGATTCGACAGATCTCGTGTCAAATACCTTATGCTCCGTTCTTTCGCGCAAAGCTAGCGGGAGGCGCCAATGTGTTGGGCTCTTACAGTGATGTGGGAGATAAAAATGCCGAGTGCGTAATAAGCGACTTAATAAATCGCGGTGTCTTTATCTCTGCCAAAGATGTGGGAGGAATTCATTGTCGAACCGCCCGCTTCGATTCTGGTAAAGGTACCATGATGGTTCGCACACCCGAAAGCCGTGATTACAAGATATTTTAAACTTCAAAATTTAAAGCTATGACAAAAAGTGTTTTAATCGTTGATGACTCCTTGTACATGCGCACGCTGATCAAAGATGCGCTCGAAGGAGGAGGCTTTAGCATTGTTGGCCAGGCCGCCAATGGAGAAGAAGCAATAGACATGGCCTTTGAGTTGCAACCGGATTTTATCACGCTGGATAACATCCTTCCTGATATGATCGGAACGGATATTCTCAAAGTATATCAAGAAGAAGGACTCAAATCAAAAGTGGTGATGATCAGTGCGGTTGGTCAGGAATCGGTAGTGAATGAAGGATTGCGGTTGGGCGCGAAAGCGTACATCGTGAAGCCATTCACCTCAGATCAATTAGTGGAAGAGCTAGCTAAATATTAACAGACCTGAAAAATGGTATTGACCAACACGAGGGTACGTGCATTGTTGATTGAAGATTCTCCCTTCATGAGAAAAATCATCAGCGACATTCTCACTTCCGATGAAGAGATCGAACTGGTGGGCTGTGCCGCAGATGGAAAGGAAGGAAGTGAATTGGCCATGGAGTTAAAACCTGATGTGGTGATCACCGATATGGTCATGCCAACTTACGATGGTATTTATGTGGTGAAATCGTTAATGGAAAAACGGCCTGTGCCGATTATTCTTTTAAGCTCGCTCGAAAAAACAAACTCACTGATTTTTGATGGACTCGCCAATGGGGCGTTTGAATTTATTGACAAACCAGCAGAACTCGATCGTGAAACGATAAAGAACTATCCGCTCACGAACCTGGTGAAACAAGCAGCAGCTGTTGATGTTTCAACCTTGAAGTCGCACAAGGCAAATCAGAATGCCAATGTTCACACCTTCACCGATAATTTAAATTATGACATCGTTGTGATTGGCGCGTCAACCGGTGGCCCCGGTGCTATCGAGTGGATTGTGACGAACCTTCCAAAGAATCTGCTCATTCCAGTAGTCATAGCTCAGCACATGCCGGCACGCTTTCTTGAAACATTTGCCCAACGATTATCGGTACATAGTAATCTGCCGGTGAAGATGGCGCACAAAGGTGAAGCGCTGAAGAGTGGAACGATCTATCTGGCGCCCGGAGAAACCAACACCAGAATCGATCGCAGCATTTTGAGTAATGAACCGATCATCGTTTTTACGAATCGCGAGTACAGAGAATTTAATTTTCCTTCCATCGACTGTCTGTTTGAATCAGCTGCAAGTGCTTATGGCAGCAGATGCATTGGGGTTGTGCTCACAGGTATGGGAAGAGATGGTGTAATGGGCTTAACAAAAATAAAAGAAGAGGGTGGCTACACCATTGCACAAGATGAAGATTCGTGCGTGGTGTATGGAATGCCAAAAGCAGCATTCGATGATGGGGTAGTTAAGAAGGTGGTAAAGCTTAAAGAGATACCTGGTTTTATTGTTAGTTGTTTATAAATATCTAAACGAATGAAAAACAAGGAGGAAGAGTACAAAGAGATTTTTTTGGCAGAAGCCATTGAAAACTTTGAAGAGATCAATCGCCAGCTAATTTCTCTTGAAAAAAATAAATTCGATAAAGGTACAGTGCATGCGCTCTTTCGAATTACACACACCTTAAAGGGCAATGCAGCGGGAATGGGCTTTGCGAGTATTGCAGAGATGGCTCATGTGCTCGAAGATTTATTTGGCGAAGTACGCGATGGAAGAATTAAACTGGATGACAATATTTTTACTTCTCTCTATAAAGGAGTAGATACACTCGGTGCATTGATCAGTGCAATTAACAATGGATCCGAAGTAAAATTCAAAGGCATCAAAACAAAATTAGAGGTGCTTATCCGCAGGGCAACGGAGCAGATGGCAGATGAAGAAAAGACAGAAGCAAAACCAACCAACGTTTCTTCAACTGAAAATCAGCAACCAACTCCTGAGGAAGAAAGTGACTCAATTGAACCTGAGGTATCAGAAGAAATCGATACGAAGATATCTTTCTCTGATTTAGTTCAGGTACCTGTTCGAAAACTGGATAATCTTCTGAACCTAGTTGGAGAACTGATTATTGAAAAAGATAGAATTCTAGCATCGCAATCAGGACACGCTCGCCACGGGTCTAACGAATATGCAAGACTTAGTCGGATTAGTTCTGACTTACAATATTCAGTGATGGACGTGCGCCTGGTGCAGGTGGGTTTTCTATTCAATAAATTTCATCGCGTGGTGAGAGATGCCGCCTCCATAGAAAAGAAAAAAGTGGTTCTGAGATTAGAAGGCACAGATACTGAGATCGATCGCAATGTGTTGCAAGTAATCAGCGACTCACTTATTCACTTGATCAGAAATTGCATCGGTCATGGAATTGAAGAACCTGAAGAGCGAATCAAATTGGGAAAACCAAAAGAAGGATCGGTTTGGCTAAATGCAAAGAACGACACCGATGCAGTGATCATCGAAATTAAAGACGATGGTCGCGGATTGAATTATGAACGAATAAAGAACAAAGCAATATCGAAAGGGCTGATCACGGAAGAAGAAGGCAGCAGACTTACCGAAGAAGAATTGAGCATGCTCATCTTCGAGCCTGGTTTCTCAACCATGGATCAGGTCACAGCCATTTCAGGAAGAGGTGTAGGAATGGACGTGGTGAAGAAAACGATGGATTCCATTGGAGGCGAAATACAAGTGCTAAGTAAGATAGGAGAGGGCACCACCATTGTTTTGACTCTCCCTTCATCAATGGCGGTAAAATCATGTTTGTTGTTTGAGATGAAAGAAGAGGTGTTCGCGATTCCTTTGGCTTATACCGAATCGGTTATCTCGCTTTATAAGACGGACATACACAGAGCCGGAGGTGGATTGGTGGCTACTCACTTAAATAAAAATATTGCTGTTGTCTTTTTGAAGGATGTGTTTGATAATCAATTTGACCGAAGCCTTCTGCATACAAATCTTTTGCAATCAGAATTCGATCGTCTTCACCCGGAGAGCAAACTCGAAATTGTGGTAGTCACCTTCAACAACCGAACCGTTGGCTTTGTAGTAGATAAACTTTTACAACAAAAGGAGATTGTAGAAAAACCTCTGATGAAGCCAGTCGACAAAACAAAGTTCATTGGCGGTGTAACGATTTTAGGAAGCGGCAATGTATGCCTGGTACTTAATATTCCTTACCTCATTCATTTCATATTCTCGCTGACGTCAGCCAAAAGTTCAAAGAACCTCACATTAAACTGATGGGTTATGAAGACTCAAAAACAACGCGAAACATTTGTAGTTCACATGTTGAATAAAGGATTCGAAAACGCAGCGCATTCTTTTTCAAAGATCGTCAACCGAAATATTAAGATAAGTACTGCGCAGTCACTTGTGATTCGGCATGATTCGGATTTCTCTTATGTGTCGGAAGAGAGTGATGAGGTATACGTGATGATTACCCAACTCATGGGAGATTTTTCAGGTAAAAGCTATCTCATCATTAGTCGGGAAGAGGCGGACGAGATATTTAAATCAGTTTCTTCCAAGAAAAAATTCGATGAACAATTGCATGATGCAATGCTGCTCGAGATTGATAATATTCTATCGGCTTCTGTAATTTCTTCCATATCAGATTCGATGAAGTCGGTGGTTTATGGCGATGTGCCCAAACTAAAAAAACTTAACGGAGATGCTCTCCATGAATTTCTGAATGAACAGCGCGATACGCATGAGACCTTCAGTATCGTTTACTCCATTGCTACATTCAAATTTGATACGCGAGAAAAAATACACCCTCAATTTATTTGGAAAATCAGCTCACGGATTTTTGATCTTATTCCAGATGAAGCTGTAGCCGCTTAAACTTTACTTGATATGAAAAACAAATTATTCATGGTATGCACTTCTCTTGTCGGTTGGCTTGCAGTGTCGGCATACGTAGCTCAAATTAATTTCTTTATTTCATTGGCGATGATCGCAACTGGCGTTTTGACCTCATGCTTTATCGCGAAGAAGAACTTTGTTTCATTGCTAAAGGCGATTCAAAAGAAAATTGATAATAAAGAAGAAGAATTAGACAATAAGGACATTGATCAGGTGGTTCATTCGCTTTATTCTACTGTAGATCGGCTGAATAAAAAAATTGAGCTCTCAATTGAAGGTATCCAGATGCTGGGTATGCAGAAGGAAGTCAATGAGCTACATCCATTATTGCAAAATGATGCAGTTGGAAATGCATTGACAGGCGCGAGTAAACTGATTACCAAAATCAAAACCGAAGAAGCCCAAAGACAATGGGTAAGTGATGGATTGGCAAAGTTTGGAAAATTATTAAGCAATAAGACTGAGTTGAAAGAATATGGTAATACAATACTCAGCTCTTTGGTAAAATACATCGAAGCTAACCAAGGTGGACTTTTTCTTGAACAGAAAACAGAAGATGGTAATCGTTACATGGAAATGGTGGCCTGCTATGCTTACGAGCGAAGAAAATATTTGGAAGGAAGAATTGAAGTCGGACAAGGTCTTCTCGGTCAATGCATGTTGGAAAAAGATTTTGTCTTCATTACCGATGTTCCAAAGGAATATGTGCGCATTACCTCAGGGCTTGGTTATGCTACTCCAAGAAATATTGTCATTGCACCTTTGATTGACAGAGATGTGTTTTACGGAGCAATTGAGCTGGGTTTGTTTAAAGTGATGGAGCCACACCAAATTGAATTTTTGAAAATCGTCTGTGAAAACATCGCTTCAGAAATAGCTTCGATGCGAAGCCATGAAGAGACAAAGCATCTGCTTGACGAATCCAATATTTTGGCTACTGAACTTCAAAGTAGGGAGGAGGAGATGAAGCACAACCTTGAAGAACTGGCAGCCACACAAGATGCGATGGCGCTCAAGCAAGCAGAAATTGATAGTTACCTCGCTGCAATTAATATCACTATCGCATCAGCAGAATTCAACAAGCAGGGGCGATTCATTAAAGGCAATGATATCTTCTTGAAAGTGCTCGGTTATAAAAATGAAGAATTAGTAAACCAAAGTTATCTCCACCTGATGCCGGAAGAAGCGGCAGCGAATATGATGTGGGAGAACCTTACGATAGGTAAATTCTTTTCGGGTGAATTTAAAATGAAAGACAAGAAAGGGAATGAGACCTGGCTCACAGGTACCTTCAATCCAGTCATTAGTGTAGATGGTAAAATAAATCGTGTAATGATGTTGGCGCAATTTGTAACCCAAGAAAAAGAGCATTTAAACGAATTGAACGAGATGGCTAACATCTTGAAGACAACTGTGCCACTTGCGGAATTCAACGAGCATTTTGTTTGCAAAACAGCTAATGACAGATTTATGAAAATGTTTGGAGTAAGCAGGTTGCAACTTAAAGGGAAATCGATGTTTGATTTTATTGATGATGGCTCCTTAAGAAGTGTTGCATTAAAGGATGTGTTGGAAAGAGGATGTATGAACACTTCGCTTCCGTTTAAAGTGAATGATCAGATTATAAACTTTGAAGTATCCATTTCGAAAACTACGGGCATTGACGGACGATTCGCCAAGTTTGTGTTGGTTCTGGTGAAAGAATCGAATCATAGGGTTTCTATGATGGAAGCCGTTTGAGTATGAAAACGATCGATGTAACTGATGAAGAGGTACGGTCTTTGGCTCAGAGTATTTTAGGCAGGTATGGAATTGACTTTACCTGCTATGAACCCAAGTCATTCAGGCGAAGAATTGTGCGGACGCTAAGTTTGCATAATATGACCTCTACCTTCGAGCTATGGACTAAATTTTTGAAAGAAAGAGATTTCATCTTTTCATTTATGAACGATATCAGCGTGGGCATGACCTCCATGTTTCGCGACCCGCTGATGTGGAAATCACTTAAGCACATTGTGCACAAGAAGTATCAGTATGCAAATAAAATTCAGCTCTGGCACTCAGGCTGCTCTACAGGTGAAGAGGTCTATAGCATGGGCATTCTTTTAAAAGAAGCTGAGTTGATATCTAAAGTAAATGCAATTGCCACAGATATCAATCATGATGCTATGCGCGAAGCTAAGGAGGGACTTTACTACAAGATCAAAATGGTAGAGAATGAAAAAAACTATTTGGAATATAATAAGTATGGAAACATCGGTCGGTATTATGAAAGTGATGGGAAGCTGGTGCGGATGAATTCGGAACTTATACAACACGTGAAGTTTGATTATCAGAACTTGATTACCGAGAAGCCACCAGCGCCAGGTATCTTTGATATTATCTTCTGCAGAAACGTGATGATTTATTTCGACAACGCTGCCAAAGAAAAGATCCTCGATAAATTTTACAGTGCACTGAAGCCAGACGGCCTGCTAATTATCGGTTTCTATGACACTATGCTTCCCATCTTAAAACAACACTTGTTTGTCTTTGAAGACGAAGCGGCTAAAATATTTAGAAAGGAATCTTTGATGCCAAATCTTTCTGCTTCAGTAATAGGCAACGCTGAGCAAATGGTAAAAGTCGCATAAGTAAAGAGCGGATTCTGTAAGCTCCCTTGGGCTTTCGTGGTGAAAACAAGGTCATCGACATCAATTTTTTGGATAACTTGCTTTATACTTATCAAAGTTTTAAAGCATGGATGTACAAGTAAAATTTTTAGGAGGAGCAGGTTCGGTTACTGGTTCAAGATATCTTCTTACCATCGGTAGTTTTAAAATGCTCTTTGATTGTGGAATGTTTCAAGGACTCAAAGAACTGCGTCTACGAAACTGGGATGAGTTCCCGGTGAATGCCAAAGAGATTGACGCAGTAGTTATTAGCCACGCACATATTGATCACACCGGCTATCTGCCGAGATTAGTAAAGGAAGGATTTAACGGTCCGGTCTACTGCACAGCTCCCACTGCAGATCTCATGGAACTCATGCTCCTCGACTCCGCGAAGCTTCAGGAAGAGGAAGCCTACTTTGCTAAGAAAAGGGGATACTCTAAACATGAAAGCCCGCAACCACTTTACACCACCATCGATGCTCAGCGAGTGTTTCCATTGTTGCATACCTATGGCTATGGAGAGAGAATAAAACTCCATAAAAATGTAGATATCGTCTTTCGTGATGCAGGCCACTTGCTTGGGGCAGCGATTACAGAAGTTTTTTTAAACGGAGATAAGCAAAAAAAGAAAATTGTTTTCTCCGGAGATCTTGGTCGCATGAACGATCCGATGTTAAACTCACCAACTTCGATCGATGAAACCGATGTTTTGTTTATTGAGTCCACTTACGGGAACAAAGACAATCCATCGCGCGAACCCGAGAAAGAATTAGAGCGAATCATCAATGGGACTTTTAATAATAAAGGTGTGCTCTTAATTCCTGCCTTTGCCGTGGGGCGAACCCAAGTCTTACTTCACTTTTTGCATAAGCTAGTCAGTGAAAAAAGAATTCCTGATGTTCCGGTTTATATTGATAGTCCGATGGCTATCTCAGCAACTTATCTTTATTACAAATATCCAGACTATCACAAAGTGCAATTTGATAAGTCAGAGTTTGCCCGGAGTATGGAGACGAACATGTTGGTGTTTGTAAAAACTTCCGATCATTCAAAAGCCCTTAACTCCATAAAAGAAAAGGCCATTATCATTTCATCTAGTGGCATGATGACGGGAGGAAGGATATTGCATCATCTTTATTTGCGATTGCGCAATCCTCAAGACACGCTTCTTATTTCAGGATATCAGGCTGCCGGCACGCGGGGAAGAAAGTTGGTAGATAAAGAGCCAGTGATGCGAATCTTTGGCGAAGAAGTACCTGTTAAGTGTAAAGTTGAAAACATGACCTCACTATCTGGCCATGCTGATAAAGGTGAACTCTTTCAGTGGATGAAGAACTTTAAGTCAAAACCTAAAATGGTTTTTACGATACATGGAGAGGATCCCAATCTGTCCATTTATGCAAACAACATCCGCGAGCAAATGGGATGGAATGTGGTTGTGCCTAAATATTTAGAAGAAGTTGATTTGTTTAAAGGAATTTGATTTCAGTTGAAAGTGATATGAGATCTGTCAACCTCACATTTGTAGCCTTCATTTTAGTAAGCTCTCTATTCGCTCAGCATTATCATGATAAGCCGGCTACTCACGGTATGTTACTGATGGGCAGTGAGACAATTTATGCTTCCCATCTCCCTATGTTTCATTCTCCGCATGATTACCAGGTCATACTGAAATTAAAATTCGACCTGGACGGGGATCAAAAATATACTGAGGATAGAAAGGCTCATGCTGAAGAGTTGGTTTACACTATTGAGCCCGAAGAATTTGTTTTACCTGAGATGGTAAACCGCACTAAAAAATTTAAGAGCAAAGTTTATAGAGGTCACTTCGAAAGGGGAGGTGTGATGATTGCGGAAGACGTAACCGTTACCATTGAACAAGTGATCTACTTTAATCAATTCAGGAATGACGCAATGAGACCGGCTCAGTTGAAATACATTTTATTTGGTAATAGCAAAGAACAATTTCTTGCCCACCTTATCAGCGCGCGCCCTGACTTTGATGAAGTTATTGCAGTAACAATGGAAAGCGGTAAAACGGAGATATTTAAAAAATCCGCTTATAAAATCATTGAGTTTAATGAGAATGATGTACGCTCAGGATTTTCATGGAAGACCAACTCGGCTAAATTTGATAAGGACGGAGCCATTGAATTCACTCAACATCAGCAACTTTATTTTGAATTAGGAGATTTGAAGTAGTCGTCCGAGACAAAATTCCTTAATGCAAGTGTTATCCTCTTTTAAATAGCTAAAGAAAACATTATATTCATTAGGGCTATTTACAATTTTTGTGCGATCCTTCCTCGCTTTAATCTTTTGCTCCGTTAGCTACATCTTCCTTTATGGGCAGTCGACTCACCCCGTGGTTTCAGGTGGGGATAGTTGGGCCCATATCAAAACAAACAAGAAAGGGACACTCGTAGTTTATTGGTATGAAGCCTGGCCATTCATGTGGAACAAGGATGGCAAGGTCACCGGTATTGAGTATGAAATAATGAATGGCTTTCAGAAGTACTTGAAATCCAAACATCATTATGAAGTGGCTATTAAATATAAAGAAGGAAGGACCTTCGAGGAAACCTATAGCACAATTCGTGACAAGAATCTGAAAGGGTTTTTGGGATCAAGCTCTTTTTCCATTACATCTAAACGAAAAGCAGAAGTTGAGTTTTCTCAGCCGTACATGCCAGACATCACTGTTGTACTTAGTAGCAAAAATATTCCTGTTGTAGATGATGCAGAAGAGTTTGATAAGATCTTCCCGAAACTTACAGCCATTACTGCTAAGGGAACCACGATGGAAGAGGATTTACTGGCTATTGAAAGGGAACGAAATATTCATTTCAAATTTAAATATGTATCCTCGGTCGGGACAATTGTGCAAATTTTAAAAAGTACCGATAGTACTTTTGCTGTAGTGGGCCTGCCTCAGTATTTAGTTGAGCTAAATGCAAACCCCGGGTTAAGTATTATCCGGCAGAATTTGTATCCAATTAAACGCGAAGGTTACGCGTTCATCATGCCCAAAGGAAGTGACTGGAGTCAGCCGGTGAACGAATATTTTGCCAGCGAAGAGTTCAAAATTGTGTCAAAGGAAATTATTGACCGTTACTTTAAAAATAACGTGTATGAATATATTGAAAACTTGTTTCGACAAACGGATCAAGTCGTGCTAAGCAATCGTGAAAAAGCCATTCAGCATCGGGAGCTTCAATTAAAAACCGAGGAGATTAAACAAGAGGCACGGTTACGAAATTACCTGATTGCAGTGGTGGTTATTTTTCTTGTTCTGTTGATTGCCATTTTTACGATGTATCGTGGCGGTAAAAGACTCAACCGAGTTTTAATTTTACAAAAAGTGAAAAATGATCGTCAACGATTGGAGTTAGAGAGAAAGAACCGTGAGCTCACCTATTTAAATGATGAAAAAAATAACTTGATAAAAATCCTTGCTCACGATCTGCGTGCTCCAATTAACCATGTCAATGGGTTAGCCAATATTATCCTTCTGGAGAATAAAAACCTTACCCCGGACCAGGTTGAAATGGTCTCTACTATAATCACGGCCGCGAATCGCTCAAGTAAAATGATTGGCAAAATCCTCGATATAGATGCGATTGAGAGTAAACGCGTTAATCTTACACTAGAGGATGTTAACGCTGCCGACTTGGTAAGAAAAACGGCAGCTTCATTTGAAAAAATGGCTTCCGACAAAAACATTCGCATAGTGGCAAATGAATTAAATGATACGCTTCTGGTTCGGGCCGATGCTATCTTCTTAACAGAAATCATGGAGAATCTGATCTCCAATGCAATCAAATTTTCATTTAATAATAAATCTGTTGAGATCGGAGTAATTGAAAGTAAATCGCAAGTATTCTTTTGGGTAAAAGATGAAGGCCCGGGACTTACCAATGAAGACAAAGAAAAGCTGTTTCAAAAATTTCAACGCTTGAGCGCTAAGCCTACCAATGGTGAGTCGTCAATCGGCCTGGGTCTTTCTATCGTAAAGAAGTATGCCGAACTTATGAATGGCAAAGTTTGGTGTGAATCAGAAGCAGGAAAGGGAGCTACTTTTTTTCTCGAACTTCCGAAGTCGAATAGTTAATTAGACGATCTTGTTCGAAGATATTTTTTCCTATTTAATTCCGAATTCCATTACCATAAAAGTACCGGGTAATACTTTTGGTCTTGGGTTAGGATTCTCTGCAATATTAAAATCGCACCAATACTTGTAAGGCGGCTCTCGAAGATTGTTCTAAAATCACTCCTTTCAAACTTCGATACTCATCGAAAGTCTTCGAATCGTAATTTTTTATGGTAATCAAGGTTAACCCTGAGTTGTAGTACACCTCGAAGTTTTTACTGAGTTCACTGATCAATTTTAATACCCGGTTCTCTCGGTAGTCAACGCAAAACGAAAAAGAGATCGCTGAGTTCTGCATCATGTTAATGCGAATGCCACTTTCGTGTATGGTTTGAAATATGGCGCCAAGTTGTTCTTCAGTAACAAAAGTGTAGTCGGTGACTTTGCAGGAGATTAAGCATTGATTTTCTTTATGCACTATTAGTGGAGGAAGTTTGTCAACATGACATTCATGAATCTTCGTTCCCTCAAGAGTAGCATCAACAAAACTTTTCACGAATAAAGGAATGCCTTTGTTTGCGAGCGGCTTCACGGTTTTTGGGTGAATCACCGAAGCTCCATAGTAAGTCATCTCTGCTGTTTCCTTGTAAGGTAATTCTTCAAAGACAACTGCATTGGGCAACCGTTTGGGGTCGGCACTCATCACGCCCGGCACGTCTTTCCAAATGGTAACTGATTCCACCATTAGCAAAGACCCAAATATGGCCGCAGTAAAATCAGAGCCTTCACGGCCAAGAGAAACCGTTTCACCCTTATCATTAGCACCAATAAATCCTTGAGTAACAATGATCCTCTCTTTCAATATTGGTTCAAGAGTTTTTATTTTTTTTGAGGTTGCATTCCAATCCACTTGTCCTTCACGATAAGTGCTATCGGTACGGATATACTCTCTGGCGTCAATCCATTCTGAATTTAGTCCCTCTGATAAAAAGAACTGATGAACCATCGTTGATGAGATGATTTCTCCGAAAGCAATTACCTGATCATAAACGAAATCATATTCGCCTTGCTGAGATGCTTTGAGGTGAAGCTTATCGAAAAGAATGTTTAATTGACTAGAAACATCTTTTGGATTTTTGAAGAGATCGCTGACTACCTGTAAATGATATTCCTTTAAGAGATTAAATTCCTTCTCAAAACTCTCACTTGCCTGACTCTTGGATATGATTTTCTCGAGGGCATTAGTAGTCTTATCCATGGCAGAAACGACTACCAGAAGTTGATCTTTGGAATGCCTTTTAACAATTGAGGCTACATTTTTAATGGCAGGTGCACTTTTGAGGGAGGCTCCTCCGAATTTAAATACCTTCATTCAGTTTCTATTGATTTCAAACGATTGCAACGTATCTTTGCTCGCAAATTTAACAAGCTAAACTTAACATCATATACTAGTGGAAGCATCGAGAATAGCATTGCCCATCGGAACGGCACTGGACCGTTTCATCAAAAATAATCAAGAACAGTTTCAATATGCCAGCGGAGAGTTGTCGCAGTTGCTTCGAGATATTGCCTTGGCATCTAAAGTGGTTAACCGCGAAGTAAACAAAGCGGGCCTAATAGACATCATGGGGGCAATGGGCACGCAAAATATGGCCGGTGATCAGCAGCAAAAACTGGATGTGCTGGCTAATATCCGCTTTACGCGAGCGCTAACAAAAGGAGGAGAGGCATGTGCAGTAATTTCAGAAGAATCAGAAACATACGTTGACTTGAACAACGATGGCAAATATGTTATCGCGATTGATCCTTTGGATGGATCCTCAAACATCGATGTAAATGTTTCTATCGGAACCATCTTTTCAATTTATAGAAGAAAATCACCGGTTGGTCAACCGATCACCGAACAGGATATTTTGCAAAAAGGTGAAGAGCAGGTGACAGCGGGTTATATTTTATATGGATCATCAACCATGATGGTTTTCACTACCGGTTTTGGCGTGAATGGATTTACGTATGAGCCATCACTAGGCGAGTATGTGCTCTCGCATCCACACATGGAAATACCGAAGGATGGGAAAATTTATTCAATCAATGAAGGTTCTGCAAATTCATTTTCAGAGCCAGTGAAGAAATACGTTCAGTATTGCAAGGACAACAACTACACCGCACGCTATATCGGCTCACTAGTAGCCGACTTCCACAGAAATTTATTGAAGGGAGGAATTTATATTTATCCGGCCACTGCCAAAGACAAGAACGGAAAATTGCGTCTGATGTATGAGTGCAATGCGCTCGCATTCATTGCGGAGCAAGCAGGAGGAATGGGCACTGACGGAAAAGGAAGAATTTTAGAAATTCAACCAACAGCGTTGCATCAACGGACTCCGTTTTATGTTGGCTCAGAAAATATGGTGAAGAAGGCGGAGAGCTTTTAGGCTTTTCACGCAAAGACACGAAGGCGCAAAGTCTAAAGCATTTTTCTTCGCGTCTTTGCGGTTTAAATTACTCGGAAGACTTTTTCAGTATCTCAGGAGCTTCTTTGGAGATAATCCCATACCACTTAATCAGCTTCTTGATGTCGGATACATAAACACGATCAACATCAAATTCAGGGAGAACTGATTTCATGAAGGCCTGCAATTCTTTAGAGTCAGATTCGCTATCAATACCTAGATCATTACCAAATTGAGCATTGATCTTTTGAAATACTTCTTCCAAGGGAACAGTTCCCTCTTTGGTGGTGGTGTAAATTGAAATTTCGTTAAGAACAGAAACCCGAAGAGTTGCACCTGCCACAATTTTTGTTTTGGAGGCATCCATCGACTCAAGGATAACTCCAGCTTTTCCTGGTTTTAGTATTTTATACAATCCGCCTTTGCCACTCACCGATGCGATCTCTGAAATTTCCATTTTTTAATAATTTTGATGCCGCAATATTAGCTAAACGATCATTAAAAAACACATCAACGAGTACCTATGTGCTCTATGAGCCTATGTGTCTAAGATATTTGGCTTTTGAAAGCTCTAATGGCAAAGTAGATCGTACTTAAAATGGCTACAAAAATTGCAAGCCCAGTTACTTCTTTAGAGGATAGATTTGAGAGAAACCAAAGAATAGTGATAATGGCGATTATCGGAACAGTATAACCACCAGCAATTTTGAATGAGGCTTCCTCTTTTATTTTATCCCTTCTGAATTTGATCACCGCCAGCGCTACACCAAGATAAATCAGCAAGGCAGACGATGACGCAAAGATGGCAAGCTGTCTAAATTCGCCCGTGATTGAAAAAAAGCAAGTCAAGGCAGAGTACGCAATAATAGATATGTATGGTGTAGCATATTTAGAATGTACCCTCGATAACTGCTCGATGGGAATTACCTGGTCTTTTGCAGAACGAAACAAAACTCTCGGCATATTCATGCTGTCACTGCTCAAGTAACCAGCCATCGAGATGGCAGCCCCTGCAACCAACATTGTTACTCCAACGGGACCGAATAATTGTTTTGCAACCTCTGCTAATGGAGCATCTTTAAAATTTGGAAAGGAATTACCTAAAACACCTTGAGCTACTAACTGAATGGAGATATAGAAAATCAGAATTACCGAAAAGCTTAAAAAGATTGCTCTAGGAACATTGCGCTTCGCATCCTTCACTTCGCCACTGATGCTCAAACTTCCCTCAGCACCTTGAAAAGCAAAAAACAGAATCAGCGAGGTCTTGCCGAGGTCGGACAACTCCGGTGCACCATTCCAGGCAAGATTCGATGCCACAATTTTTGTAATACCAAAAAGAATTAGAAGCAAGAGCGGAGTGAGCTTGGCAAGTGTTGTGATCTTCACCAGCGTGATTCCTTTTTTTACTCCGATAACATTCACAAGCGTGAGCAATGAAAAAATGCAAATCAAAAAGACAGCCTTCGCCAATGAGCTCTCAAGAAATGGAATAAAGGTAGCCAGCGTATTAACCAACGCATTAGCTACTGCTGATGCCGCCATCAATGAAGAACCAAAAACAAAAATATTGGTGGTAAGAAACCCGAAATAATTTCCGAAGGCTTGTTCAATGTAAGCATAAGCGCCACCCGTGACGGTAATTCTACTTCCCACTTCAGCAAAGCAGAGCATGATCATCGTGATCAGAAATCCGCAGAATAAATAGGCAAGTATTCCAGATGCTCCGAGCTTTTCGCTCACAATAGCGGGCAATACAAAAATGCCAGAGCCGATTACTACATTCACGATGTTGGAAGTCAGACCTATTAACCCAATCTCCCGCTTTAAGCCTTCCTCACCACTCGTCATTCTTCAAGGAAGTTGAAATGAAATCGAGAACTTCTTTGCGGCCGGTTTTTTTCTCGGCCGAGGTGACAAACAAAGGAGGGAGCTCTTCCCATTGCTCCAATAGTTTGGTTTCAATTGCCTTTTTTGAACGAACAAGTTCTTGTGGCTTTAGTTTATCACCTTTTGTCATGATAATGGCCATAGGCAATTGCTGATTGCCCATCCAGGTGATGAATTCAAAGTCAATTTTTTGAGGAGGCAGCCGTGAGTCAATCAATACAAATGTGCAGTGCAGATTTTCACGATTGACTAAATATTGCTCAATCATCTTTCCCCATTCGTATCGCGATGATCTGCTCACAGCTGCAAATCCATATCCCGGAAGGTCTACTAGATTCCATCGCTCATTAACCAAGAAATGATTTATGGTCTGCGTCTTACCGGGAGTAGAGGAGGTTTTGGCAAGATTTTTTTTCTCTACCAAGAGGTTGATCAATGAAGATTTGCCCACATTAGAACGGCCAATAAACGCCATTTCAGGGTTTTGAGAGTTCGGGCATTTACGCCAATCTGTATTACTCATGACAAACTCGGCAGACTCAATTTTCATCAGGGGCTTAAAGTATTAATTGAACGGTAAATTACTAAAGATGTAATAAATATGCGATTTATGCTCTAAAAGAGCCTTTCCATATCACAAGTTTTTTATTTAACTTGCCTTAATAGACAGGCCCTAGTCTGACAAACTATTTTTTAATATGACTATTTCCAGAAGGCTACTCATTTTTTTAGCCCTGATTTTGTCCTCAGCCCTGACTTTGAAAGCACAGGACGTACCGCAAGACAAGAACCTTTCGCAAGAGATGATGTCGATTGCTGATGAAATCATGGCTGCAACCCGAGCTATTGATCAAGCCCGTGATCAAATGGTTCAAGCGGCAAATCTTGATACCACAAACATCAGAGCAAACTTTGAGGCAGGGCACATGCATATTGAGTCTATCGGAAAGGACTTGGCAGTTAAATATTTTTTAAGGATCTATAGACAGAATCCCAACTATCGATTTGACTTGGAGTATTGGGTCGGCAAGGCGTATCAGTATGGGCTCAAGTTTGATAAGGCAATCGACTTCTACACCCGATATAGAACTAAAGCGAAAAGTAAGGCAGGATATGCCGGAAAGGATAAAGTGGAAATCAGTGAAGTTGACCGAAGGATACAGGAGTGTAACAACGGAAAGGAATTCATTGCTGACCCCAAGCCCTATAACATTACCAATATGGGCAGCGCCATTAATTCTGAATTTGAAGATTATGGTCCCGTGCTTGATGCCAATGAGGACCTTATTGTTTTTACCACGCGTAGACAAGATGGTAACACCAACGAAAACGTGGCTGACGACAACAAATACTATGAAGATATCTTTGTTTCCGAAAAAAGTGGAGGCTCATGGAAAAGTGCGAGGAACATCGGCCCCCCTATAAATACAGGCTACTATGACTCGAACTTGACTTTGTCAGCAGACGGAAAATTTCTATTTCTTTATAAAGATGATGGCGCAGGAGATATCTACGTAAGTGAACGAGGCGATGACGGAAAGTGGGGCACACCAACCCCTTTGCCGGGACAGATTAATTCATCCTATCGCGAATCATCGGTGTCAATATCTACGGACGAGAAGACACTTTATTTTGCAAGCGATCGTCCGGGCGGTTATGGAGGTTCAGACATTTATGTTTGTACCAAAGATTCAAAAGGAGAATGGAACCGCGTAAAAAACCTTGGCCCTAAAATTAATACCGAGCTTGACGAAGATGGCCCTTTTATCTCCTTCGATTCAAAGAATCTTTACTTCAGCTCTGAAGCCCATAAGGGGATGGGAGGCTTTGATATTTTTAGAGTTGAATTGGTAGATGCAGAGAAAAACGAGTGGGGTGACCCTGAAAATATCGGCTATCCGATCAACTCTCCTGACGATGATGTATTCTACACAACTTCCAAAGATGGATTGAGATCTTACTATTCATCAGTAAGAGAAGGTGGTTACGGCTATACTGATATTTATGTGATTACTGATCTTGAAAAAGAAAAAGCAAGTAAACAACCGGTAGTTGTAGCTAAAGAACCCATAAAAGAAGAACCAAAGAAAGAAGAGCCGATAAAAGAAGAACCTAAAAAAGAAGAACCAAAGAAAGAGGTTCCTGTGAAAGAAGAACCTAAGAAGGAGGTTCCTAAAAAGGAGACACCAAAAAAAGAAGTTCCGGTTAAGAAACCAATTCTGCCAATTAAGTTTATGCTGACTGTAGTTGATGAAGAAACAAAACAACCCCTTGATGTCAAGGTGCGGATGCAAGGCCTGAAAGATAAAGTAGTTGTTGGGATGATTGATCGGGGTGAAGGTGTAACCGAATTTTCAATCACATCTACCTCAGCTAAAGACTACCAAATTACGGTTGAAAAAGACAACTATATTTTTGAAACCATTAAAGAAAAGATAGGTGCGGCAACTGCCGAAGAGAAAACGATCTCCAAGACAATTCAATTAAGAAAGTTAAAAGTGAATGCCGTATCGATATTGCGCAATATCTATTTTGATTTCAATAAGGCTACTTTCAAAACCGAAAGCAATAGTGAATTGAACAGGCTGGAAACGATGATGAAGCAGAATCCCAATTTACAAGTAGAGATTTCAGGGCATACTGACTTTGTTGGATCTAAGGCCTTTAATAAAGCGCTCTCCTTACGAAGAGCAAATGCAGTCAGAGGTTTCCTTACCTCAAAGGGAGTTGATCCGCGTAGAATTAAAACAGTGGGATATGGCGAAGAGCGGCCTATTGCCAGCAATGACGATGAGCAAGAAGGTCGCGAGCTTAACCGCAGGGTTGAATTCAAAGTGCTTGGAAACTAGTGGCGTGTGGGTATGAGTTGAAGTGCTATCTTTGAAAAAAAATCAATTGACAGTATTACCTTACAAAGACGATGCGGCTTCCAAGAAAGTGCAGGTAGCCCGAATGTTTGATTCTATTAGCGGCAAGTACGATTTCCTCAATCACTTTCTAAGTTTGGGCATCGATATTCGTTGGAGAAAAAAAGCTATTAGTTTATTAGCTAAAGAAAAGCCCAAAATGATCCTGGATGTTGCTACCGGCACGGGCGACTTTGCCATTGAGGCCCTGAAGCTCAATCCGGATAAAATTATCGGTGTAGATATTTCAGAGGGAATGCTGGAGGTAGGCAGAAAGAAAATGAAAGCCAACGGCTACGAAAATGTTATCGAATTAAGATCAGGTGACTCAGAAAACCTGCCCTTCGAAGAAAATAAATTCGATGCCGTGATCGTTGCTTTCGGAGTGAGAAACTTTGAGAACTTAGAAAAGGGGTTGGCCGAAATTTTTCGAGTGCTTAAGCCCAATGGCCGTGCTGTGGTGCTTGAGTTTTCAAAGCCCGTAACCTTCCCAATGAAGCAACTTTACTCCATATATTTCAATGCCATCTTGCCAAAGATTGGTAAAGTAGTCTCGCACGATTCATCCGCTTACACCTATTTGCCTGAGTCTGTTCAGGCTTTTCCTGATGGAGAGAATTTTCTATCAGTTCTTTCGAAACTGGGTTATAAAAACGCCACATGCAAGCCACTTACTTTTGGAATAAGCTCGCTCTACACCGCTACAAAATAGCGATTGTAGTATTTGCGTTTGCGTTGGTGCCTTTTAGAAGTGACGCCCAATTGTTCCGTTGGGCAAGACAGCACAACCCAAGTTATGACGACAGGAAGATTTCCTATGGATTTAGCATTGGGTTACATACTTCCACTTATCAGGTAAAGTATTCTAATAAGTTCGTCACTCCTAAACTGGATACACTGCATTCGGTAACACCGGTATTTCTTCCCGGATTTTCTCTGGGTTTTTTATTGAATTATAGGTTCAATGAGTTTCTTGATTTGCGTTTGATGCCTAAAGCTGGATTCTATGCTCACAAGTTGTATTATTATTTTACCAACGCACCCGCTCAATCCCAATTAGTGGAGTCTACTTTAGTAGAGTTGCCATTGTTACTTAAATATAAGTCAGTGAGAAGAGGAAATGTGCGCATGTACATGATCGGTGGAATAACACCAGCTTTTGAGCTTTCCGGGAAAAATGACATCGGAAACTCAACGGCAGGTCTTTCCATTCAAAAACATAACGTTAGCCTGGACATGGGTGCGGGTTTTGATTTTTACTTCCCCTTTTTCAAGTTCTCTCAAGAGATCAGGTTTTCCCGGGGCATTTCGAATATGCTAGGTGATCGGGAAACGATTTACAGCGACCCCATTAAGCGCTTAAATACGAATACAATTTCAGTTTATTTTATATTTCAGTAAATGGAGAAACGAATTGCTCTCATCACGGGCGCTACCTCGGGCATTGGAGAGGCGACTGCACGCTTGCTAGCTAGAAATAATTTCAAGTTGATTCTTTGCGGGAGGAGAGAAGACCGCTTGGCAAGCCTTTCTAAAGAATTGTCTTCATCGACAGAAGTCACAACTCTTAGTTTCGATGTGCGAGATCAACAAGCCGTGACAAAATCAATTCAATCTTTATCAGGCGCCTGGCGAACCGTGGATGTATTGGTGAATAATGCCGGCAATGCACACGGCCTATCGCCCATTCAAAATGGAGATGCTGAGGACTGGGATAAAATGATCGACATCAATGTGAAGGGCTTGCTTTACGTCTCGAAAGAGATCATGAATAACATGATTGAGCGGAATTCAGGTCACATCATCAATATTGGTTCGATTGCAGGAAAAGAAGTTTACCCCAACGGAAACGTATACTGCGCCAGCAAGTTTGCCGTTGATGCCATAACTAAAGGAATGCGATTTGATCTCAATCCTCATGGTATTAAAGTGACAAGCATTAATCCAGGCATGGTCGAAACGGAATTCTCTTTAGTTCGCTTTAAAGGCGATGAAGAGCGAGCCAGGAATACCTATAAAGGTTTGCAACCACTTGTAGCAGGTGATATTGCAGACCTGATTCTATTTGCCATTACCCGCCCGGCACATGTAGTCGTTGCCGACATGCTTGTTTTGCCTCTTGCTCAGGCAAGTGCCTCTGTGGTAAAACGAGATAGTTAAGTTCTTAAGAATTCGTTAAGTACTCTGCTAGACTAATGTGCGTTAGCTGCTTTCTGCAGACTGAATACTCGTTTTTTTCGCTTCTAAAAAAATAAATCAAACATTAAGTTGTTCGCAAACGTATGTTCAATACATTTGTCCCACTAAATCTATAGACTAAAGGTATTTATAATGAATTCACTCAATTACCTCGACCAATTAGAATCAGAAGCGATCCACATTCTGCGGGAAGTGGCAGGCCAGTTTGAAAAACCCGCGCTACTTTTCTCAGGAGGAAAGGATTCCATCACTTTGGTTCGTTTAGCCGAAAAAGCATTTCGACCAGGTAAGTTTCCCTTTCCTTTGGTGCACATAGATACAGGTCACAACTTTCCTGAGGCCATTGATTATCGGGACCAACTGGTGAAAAGACTTGGTGAAAATTTGATTGTGGGAAGTGTAGAACAAACGATCAAAGAACAAAACCTAACTGAACCTAAAGGAAAATTTGCGAGCCGAAATGCGTTACAAACTTATACGTTGCTCGAGATTATCGAGAAACATGGATTTGACGCTTGCATCGGTGGAGCGAGGAGGGATGAAGAAAAGGCTCGTGCCAAGGAAAGAATATTTTCGGTGCGAAATGAATTTGGCCAATGGGACCCCAAACTCCAACGTCCTGAACTTTGGAATATTTATAATGGAAAAATAAATAAAGGTGAAAACGTCCGAGTGTTCCCCATTAGCAACTGGACAGAACTAGATGTGTGGAATTATATACGGAGGGAGAAAATCGAATTGCCATCAATCTATTTTTCTCATGAACGGAACTGTATTTCATTTCAAGATCAATGGGTGGCTGTTTCTCAGTTCGTAACTATTGACGAAGATGATTGTATCGAGAAAAGGAGGGTTCGTTATCGGACGGTAGGCGACATGACATGTACTGCGGCAGTGGAATCAAATGCAACCACCATAGACGAAATCATCAATGAAATAATCGCTACTAAAACCAGTGAACGCGGTGAAACACGCATTGACGATAAAGTGTCAGAAGCCGCAATGGAGGATAGAAAAAAGAACGGATACTTTTAATTTTTAGTAAGATGGATTTATTGCGATTAATAACGGCCGGTAGTGTTGACGATGGAAAGAGTACTTTGATTGGGCGACTGCTGTATGATAGCAAGTCGATCATGATCGATCAACTTGAAGCCATTGGCAAGCAAAGCAGAAATAAAGAGAACGGAGACATAGATCTTGCTCTATTGACAGATGGCCTTCGAGCTGAACGTGAGCAGGGAATTACCATTGATGTAGCTTACAAGTACTTCTCAACACCTAAGCGCAAATTCATTTTAGCCGATGCTCCTGGTCATATTCAGTACACACGCAACATGGTGACTGGTGCATCTAATGCCGATCTCGCCATTATTTTGATTGACGCACGCAAAGGGGTGATAGAACAGACCAAGCGCCATTCGATCATTGCTTCATTGTTGGGTATCAAACACATTGTGGTAGCCATCAATAAAATGGATTTAGTCAGTTTCTCAGAAGACGTATTCTCAAATATTGTAGTAGAGTATGCTCGAGTAGCTTCTGAATTGAAGTTAAAGGATGTCAAGTACATTCCAATTAGTGCATTACTTGGCGATAACATTGTGGAAAAATCGAATAATATAAATTGGTACGAAGGTGATACACTTTTGCATTTTCTGGAGACAGTTCAGATTAACAGAGATGTGAACTTGAATGATGCGCGATTACCTGTTCAGTATGTTATTCGTCCGCAAACTGAGGAGTTTCATGATTACCGAGGCTATGCCGGAAGAATTACTAGTGGCGCGTATAAAGTAGGAGATAAAGTATCAATTCTTCCTGCAGGTGTGCAAAGTGTAATTAAAACCATTGAAGTCGGTGGTGTAGAAGTTAATGAAGCGGTTGCTTCTCAAAGCGTTGTAATACAACTACAAGACGATGTGGACATCAGTAGGGGTGACCTCATCGTGAAAACAGAAAGTCAACCTGAGGTTACACAAGAACTCGATGTGCTTCTTACCTGGATGGACTCCAAGCCGCTGAAACCTGGGAACAAGTATTTGCTACAACTGAACAGCAAACAGGTAAAAAGTATTGTTAAAGAAATTGAATTCAAGTTAGATGTCAATACGCTTGAGAAAGTACAATTGCCGGATCTGGTTTCTTTGAATGATGTGGTTAAAGCAAAAATAAAAACGGCATCACCAGTAGCTATCGATAAATATATCTTAAGCAAAGCAACCGGTAGCGCCATATTAATAGATGAAACGAGCCACTCTACAGTTGGGGCTGTGCTAATCCAATAAAAAAATTTGAATGTATAATCTACTCAACCGATAGAGATATATGATGAAATCATTAAGCAAAGCAAAAGTAGTATTGGCTGGAGCGGGGCCAGGAGATCCTGATTTGATTACAACAAAGGCGCTTAATTATATCAAGACAGCAGATGTAATCATTGTCGACCGGTTGGTTGACCAATCTTTATTAAATCATGCAAAGTTGGGTGTGAAGATTTTCTTTGTGGGTAAAGAAGGAGGAAACCCTTGCTCATTCACACAAGAGTCCATCAATGAATTGCTTGTGTCAGAAGCAAAGTTGGGAAGACTAGTTCTCCGGTTAAAAGGAGGAGATATTTCTTTTTTTTCCAATGTATTCTCTGAACTAGAAATACTGGTATCTAACAATATCCCATATGAAATTATTCCAGGAGTTACAGCGGCTTCAGGAGCGGCAGCCTATTCCGGGATTCCACTAACAGCTCGAGGCTATTCCAACGCAGTACGTTTTATTACGATCCCTCATTCTGAATTGATCGATGAAAATCAAATAAGAGATCTTGCAGCAACTGATGATACGCTTGTCTTGTATATGGCAGCAAAGAATCTTCCTCAGCTTGTCACCAGGCTTTTGGAGAATGAGATTTCGAAAGAGAAAGGAGTGGCAGTTGTTGAACAGGCAACCACACCCAATCAAAAAGTATTTTCTTTTGCTGTAAATGAATTTTTGGCAGCTACTCGCGAAAGAAAATTCAAATCTCCATCGATAATCATCATTGGGAAAGTAGTCAACCTCCATCAAAAATTTAACTGGTTTAACTCAATCGAAGAAGGGAGTTATTTTCCTTCAGCGCAGCTCAATTATTTAAGTACAGCTAAAGTTGCTTGACCCCATGCTTGAGGAAGTAAAATTGAATGAGTTGAACTACTTTGTTGAACGCCTTTCCAGAGAAGAATTGGTTTGGTTGAATGGCTATGTGTCGGGGTTGATTAAAAGTTCGTTTCAAGCAGAACCTAAAGCAGTCAAAGTTGCAGGTAAACTTACAATTACATTTGCAACAGAGACGGGCAATTCTAAAAGATTAGCCACCGAGTTTGCAACCAAGGCAAGGAAGCAAGGACTGACAGTGAAACTTTCTTCATTGGACCAGTATCGTCTTTCTGACTTATCTAAGGAAGAGAACTTCATCACTATAATCAGCACACACGGAGAAGGCGAACCTCCATCATCTGCAAAGAAGTTTTTTAGTCACATTTATGAGAGTGGTATTCATCTCTCAAATCTTCGCTTTGCTGTTTTAGCACTTGGCGACAGTGCTTATCCATTGTTTTGCAAAGCTGGGGAAGAAGTGGATATTCAACTCGCGACCCTTGGAGGAAAAAGAATTCTTGCACTTCAAAAATGTGATGTTGATTACGAGCAGCATGCAAGTAGCTGGTTTACTGATGTAGTTCAATTACTTGGAACCAGCGAGCATTCGGTTTCAATAAAACAAAAATTGGAAAAACATGTCGGTCGAAAAATTTATGCAGGCACTGTTTTGTCTAAAGTCAATTTGAATGGAAGCGGTTCTGCAAAGGAGACTTACCATATTGAAATAGCAGCTGATGATTTGATTTATCAACCGGGCGATTCTGTTGGAATTGTTCCTAAGAATCACAAGGATGAGGTAGCGACAATCATATCGCTATTGTCAATTGATCAAAGTAAAACTATTGAATATAAAGATCGACCATACCCCATTGACGATCTCCTGATAAATAAACTGACTATTTCTTATTTACCTGAGAGAGTGGTGGGTAAATATGCATCAGTTGTCAAGCAAAACATTCCATCGGTAAGAATTGATTTGATTGATCTTCTCAAAATTTACCCGCCTCAAAATGAAAGCCAGGTTCTTGAGATTTTGAAAGCACTCGAGCCAATTTCTCCGCGATTGTATTCTCTATCATCATCCCTTTTGGCACATGATGGTGAAGTTCATATTACTGTCGCTCGCAATTGTTTTCAGCTTAATAATGCCACTCGTCATGGATTATGCTCGGATTATCTTTCTAATCTGCCTTTGAATTCGACTGTTGAATTCTATGTGCACAAGAATTCACAGTTCAGGCTTCCTTCACTTGATAAAGACATTATTATGATTGGCCCAGGTACTGGCATTGCTCCCTTCCGTTCATTTATCGAAGAACGTGTAAACAGTAGAGCTACCGGAAAGAGTTGGCTGTTCTTTGGTGATCAACATTTTGCTTCTGATTTCTTATATCAAACAGAGTGGCAAGATTATCTCAATACTGGGGGACTGACGAAAATGAATGTGGCTTTCTCGCGCGATCAACAAGAAAAAAATTATGTGCAACATAAAATGTTTCAACAGTCTGCTGAATTGTTTCAATGGATTGATTCGGGTGCGAGCCTCTACGTATGCGGTGCAAAGGAACCGATGAGCATTGATGTTGAAAAAACACTACTTGAAATAATTAAGAAAGAAGGACGAAAGAGTGATGAGCAAACTCAGGCTTACCTCAATCACTTGATCGAAGAGGGAAGGTATTTGAAAGATATTTATTAAGAATCGAAGATGAGTGCAGCATTATCACCTATAGAAAAAATTAAAAAGGAGAGCAGAGGACTTCGTGGAACGATCCAAGAAAGTTTGGTCGATGAAATTAGCGGTGCCATTGCTGACGATGATCAGGCGGTCATCAAATTTCACGGCCTGTATCAGCAAGACGATCGCGATGCGCGAGAAGAGCGAGCCGAGAAGAAGTTGGATAGACTGTATTCATTTATGATTCGCCTTCGATTGCCAGGAGGATTTCTTACTGCGGATCAGTGGATTGCCACTCATAATATTGCTGGAGATAATTCCACTGGCGTAATTAAAATCACAACAAGGCAAACACTTCAACTGCATGGACTGATTAAGTCAAAAATAAAACCAACCATAAAAGCTTTCAGTGAAGCAAAGCTTGACTCAATTGCAACTTGTGGTGACATTAATCGCAATGTGGTGTGTGCATCCCATCCAAAGCAATCTCCAATTCATGAAGAAATTTTTTCTTATGCAGATAGGATCAGTAATCTTTTGATGCCAAAGACGAGGGCTTATTATGAGATTTGGCTGAATGAAGAGAAGATTCATGAAAGGGTTGAAGACGATCCTCTTTACGAAGATCGTTACTTGCCTCGCAAGTTCAAGATTGCCATTGCTATTCCACCGAATAATGACGCTGATATATTTGCTAATGACATTGGTCTTATAGCAATTATTGAAAATGGAAAATTGCTAGGCTTTAATCTGGCAGTAGGAGGTGGATTGTCGACAACGCATGGAAATGAAGAGACTCATCCTCGGTTAGCAACAGTGATCGGATTTGTTGCTGGCGAAGAAAATATCTTGAAAGCCGTTTATGAAGTACTCACTATTCAGCGGGATTTTGGAAACCGTACTGATCGCAAACTCGCGCGATTAAAATATACTATAGAAAAATATGGAGTGACTTGGTTCAAAGAAGAATTGGAAAGAAGGATTGGCTTCAAACTTTCTGAACCAAAGCCTTTCGGGTTTTCAGATCGAAAAGATTACTACGGCTGGCATAAAAATCATCAAGGACTTTGGTACTACACAGCCTTTGTTGAAAACGGTCGTGTTCATGATACTGAAAGTGTAAAGTTGAAATCTGCTCTGCTCGAGGTGGCCCAAACGCATAAGGCAAATTTCAGATTCACCTGCAATCAAAATGTAATTATTTCTGATGTTCACGAAAATGACAAGAAGCATATTCAAGATATACTGCAAGCACATTCGGTGATCAATCACACAGAGTCCACTACTGAGATCAGAAAGAATTCAATGGCTTGTGTGGCATTAAATACGTGCCCGTTGGCGCTGGCAGAAGGCCAGCGATATCTTCCATCGCTCATTTCTAAAATTGAGCCGTTGTTAGAAAAGCACCAGCTGAGTAAGGAAGAAATTATTATCCGTATGACCGGTTGCCCCAATGGCTGTGCGCGCCCCTATGTGGCTGAGATCGGATTTGTTGGGACTGCCTATGGAAAATACAATCTGCACTTAGGCGGTGATCGTCAAGGTCAACGATTGAACAAAATATTTAAAGAGAGTCTGGATGAAGAATCAATCCTGAAACAATTAGATCAATTGTTTTTTGACTATAAGAAAAATCGAGCCAACGAAGAGACCTTTGGTGATTTCACAAATCGATACTATTTCAATTAACGACAATGGTACAAGAGCAAGACATACTTATCGGAGGTGAAGTCAACCGGCTGTTTCCCGTGTTCATGAAACTGGAGCAACTGCGATTGCTTATTGTTGGTGGAGGAAAAGTAGCACAGGAAAAACTAATAACTGTATTGAACAATTCTCCTCAGACAAAAATCAAACTAGTCGGTATTAATATTGCTGATGAAATTCTGAAACTATCTGGCCTTCATTCGAATATTGAAATTCTTCAAAGACCTTTTTATTCAGATGATCTCGATGATTGCGACATCATTGTCACTGCAGTGAATGATCGCGCTCTAAGTGAAACGATTTTTCATTTGGCGAAAGAAAAAGGAAAGCTTGTCAATTCTGCAGATATGCCAGATTGGTGTGATTTCTATTTAGGTTCTGTAGTGCGGAAAGGTAATTTAAAAATAGCAATCTCAACAAATGGCAAATCACCTACAGTAGCTAAACGATTACGTAAAATTTTTGATGATGCATTACCCGCACAGATTGATGACGTGCTAAACAACATGAGCATTATTCGTGGCAAGCTAAATGGGAATTTTCAGGAGAAGATTAAAAGATTGGATGAGATCACGAAAGTCTTATCCATTGATGAAACAAATATTCCAAAAACGAATGAACAGCGCTGGAGACGAATTGCTACCTATTTTCTCTTTGCATTCTTCTTTATGTTCCTTGGGCACCTCACGTTATCATACATTCCATTCAGTAATATTCTTGCTACTCTTTTCACAAGCATTACCAGCTTAAAGGCTGAGTTTTATTGGATGATCTTAGCGGGCTTTCTCGCTCAACTTGTGGATGGCGCTCTTGGTATGGGCTACGGTGTCACCAGTACAACTATTTTGTTGTCCATAGGAATTAACTTACCCGCGATCAGTGGCAGCGTGCACACGGCTGAAATGTTCTCCAGTGGAATCTCGGGTTACAGTCATTACAAATTCGGTAACGTCAATAAGAAACTATTCAAAACGCTTTTGATTCCAGGAGTGCTTGGTGCTGTTGGTGGCGCCTATCTGTTGGCGAAGCTTGGTTCTGAATACGCAGACATTGTGCGACCAATTCTTGCAGTCTATACGTTGTTCCTGGGAATAAAAATTATCCGAAACGTATTGCGAAAAAATGCAGAGCCGAAGAAAATAAAGCGTGTGGGATGGCTAGCCGGTGCCGGAGGTTTTCTTGATTCTTTTGGTGGTGGAGGATGGGGACCGTTAGTAACCAGTACTTTGATTTCGAAAGGAAGAAGCCCGCGTTTCGTAATAGGCTCCGTAAGTCTTACCGAATTTTTTGTAACGCTTGCCAGCGCGGTGACATTCTTTGCGTTGTTGGGGGTGAGCCATTGGCCGGTGATCCTTGGTTTAATTTTAGGAGGTACACTTGCAGCTCCAATTGCTGCGAGGTTGGTAGGAAAACTTCCTCTTAAAACAATGTTCTTAAGTGTGGCTGCACTAGTGATCGTGTGGAGTATCCGGATTATTTTTAAATCAATCTTTTAGCAATGGAACAAAAAATCTTTGATCAACTAAAGGAGGAGTTAAACTCTTTATCAGCTGAAGAAGGACTTTCATTAGTGAGTAATCAATTTTGTAAGCGAGCTAAGTTTTCTACTTCTTTCGGATTAGAAGATCAGGTCATCACGCATATGATTGCTTCTCGATCTCTGGAGGCGGAAGTATTTACACTAGATACCGGTCGGATGTTTCAAGAGACTTATGATGTTTTTGATCTGACTAAACAAAAATATCAAATTGAGATCACATCTTATTTCCCAAATCAGTCAAGGGTAGAAGAGTTGCTTAAACAAAAGGGACCCAATAGTTTTTATGAATCGGTTGCCAACCGAAAGGAATGTTGCTTCATCAGAAAAGTGGAGCCTCTTCAACGGGCGCTGAATGATGCCGCTGTCTGGATAACCGGTTTGAGAGGCGATCAATCAGCTAACAGAACTACGATGCACATTGTGGAATGGGATGAGCAATTTCAATTGATAAAATATAATCCGCTAATTCATTGGAGCTTGGATGAAGTGAATTCATTCATCGACCAAAATAATGTTCCAGTTAATTCTCTTCATAAGAAGGGATTCCCGAGCATTGGTTGTGCACCGTGTACACGAGCTGTCCTTCCAGGCGAAGATCAGCGTGCCGGCCGTTGGTGGTGGGAGAGTTCAAGTAAAGAATGTGGTCTTCATGAACGAAAAGTAGTGTTGCCTACTTCGGTTTCGTAGAATTAACCTTGTCTTTAAAACTATTTCCCTTTCCCACGCATCGTAGAAAGAAAGACTCTATGAAAAAGGTATTTCTACTCTTTGTATCAGCGCTAGCTAGTATATGCAGTTTAGCGCAGACGATGGACCAAACCATGGAAAAGCGAGCTCGCGAATTTCATCGTGTGATTGGCCTCGATAACAAGGCTGACTGGAAAAAATTCATTGAAGAGAATTACACCAAGGCTTTGATCGAGAAGCCAATGAAGGCAAGGACCGTTACAGAAGGAGAGGAAGGTAATTCTTCTGAGAGCAAGGAAATCAAAGGTACTATTGAAGATAAAGTGAATATGTTTCAACGTCTGCACGATGACTTTGGAGGTAGCAAGATCATCTCAACCAAAACAAATGGAGAAAACCTCGAGATGACGCTGAGTATAGGTGATCTTTCGGGAGTTTTCAAATTCAAGTTTGATAAGGGCAAACCTTACCTCATTGATGGAATAGGAATTCAGGTGGAGGGAGGTAATTAATTACAAATTGCAGATTACAAACTTGAGGTTGGTTAAGTCTAGCCTCTATTGAAATTAAAATGTATGTGCAAGGTTGAAGAAGAATTGCTGATCTTCTTTAGATACTGCATAATCAAATCTAAGGATTGTGCTTTCATTCCAGGTGATGCGCAAACCACCTCCTTTTGAGTAACGAAGATTTTTAGTGTTAAGGCTCGATAAATCATTCCAAACTCCGCCAATGTCATAGAATGGAACCGCGCTAAACTCAAGGTGCTGTTTTAAGATTTTTGTTTGGGCAAATCTCCATCTCAATTCAAAGTTTGAGAAATGCATTGCTCTTCCAAGGAAGCGGCTTTGTTTGTAACCGCGCAATGTTCTGGGTCCGCCCAATCCTTCAATGTCGCCTTCGGGGCTCCATTGATCCTGGTACTCAAAGAAGGGAGCATCGAGTGCGGTATATCCCATTGCCACTCGCCCGGCAAAGATTAATCTTTTGAAAACGGATGGAAATAATTTTTGATAAACGTTGACATGTGCGAATACTTTGTCAAAGTCGAAGGATGAGCCTAATGACTTTAACGAAAGTTCATTTGTAATTTCGGCAACAACTCCACGGCTCGGGTCTGGCTCAAGATCACGAGTGTCATAAACCAAACCAACTTGGTAGATGTGAATCCACGAATCATTTAATCCTTTAATCTTGCCTGCATTATAATCGTTTTGGATAAACGAATTGCCTTGGAACGATGACATATTGAGATGCGCAATTTCATAACCCAACAAGGCGCGCAATTTTCCCTGCATAAAATTCCGCTCCATGGTGATGTTAAAAATCTCTTCTTTCTTAAAATAGTTATTATAAAATTGATTGGATCCTTGTAAATAATTTTCTTCATAGTCGCTATAAGATGCATTGCGAACAGAATCTCCTAAAGAATTATTATAATAAGTCAGGCCTTTTAATGATTGGTTTGCTGTAATACCAAAATAAAGCAGGTTAGGATTTTGCTCGATCGCTCCGCTAGCACGCAATCGCCATTTGGTATTAAAAATAAATGGCATATCGAGAGTAAAAGCAAATTCCCTTTGCTGGCGAGTGGTGTTGAATAATACAAAATTGAGTTTAGCACGGTAAGCTGTGTATGCGAAGAAGGGATCGCTGCGATGACCATTAAAAAAAAGTTCGCCCTCTCCACCATAACCAAACCCGTTAACCGGATCTGAACTTAGATCAGGAGCACCGGTTACATAAATTCCTTCTTTCTTGTCTTTCAAATCTTCATCCGAAAGTTTCTTTTCGTCAGCAATGGCAAATGGAAGTTGAGTGGAATCTTTCTTTTGTACTTGAGCAAGAGTAACAAACGAAAATGAAATAAAGAGGATAACGAAACCGAACTTTGAGTTAGTGAAATTGATCATCGAGAAAATTGATTGATAATTTGGATGTTGTTTTTTTTACAAATGGAATTAATCCTTGATCTCCTTGATAAATTTGCCATTGCCATCAAAGATCAAGTCTTTCCCTTTGATTTCGGCTTCAAAAGTAATGACTCCCTTTGCATCTGTAATCTTAGCTGCCTCTTTTATCGTTTGTCCTTTATAGTTAGCCTTGATGTATTCGATGATTTCTTTGTTAATTGATTAACATTAATTTCTACCTCTGTTTCAATGATATTTCCTGAAACATCCATCAATATGGAGCGTTCTTCTTTATTGAAATCAAATTCGGCTTCGATGTTATTAGACTCTTTGCTCCATTTAGCTTTGGTTATAATGAGCGATGCTGTCGGCCAGTTCGCGTTCGTCTTCGATGAGTAAAATTTTCACGATTCAAATGTCTGAACAAAATTTGAAGAGATTTTGAATTAATTCGATTTCTTCACTTTGTCAATTACAGAAAGCAGCCCATCGCTGGGGCTGTCGAGGGTAAGTTCCCAAAACATGATTCCTTGCAAATGGTGATCAATAACGTATTTGGTTTTCAATTGAATGGATTTTTTGTCATCACCCGTTGCGAATAGCCTTTTGTCTTTATTATAGAAATAGGGGGCTTGTGTTTTTTCATCCCAGAAATAGCTAAACCCATTTTCAGGAGAAAGTTCTTGGCCGAAGTTTTTATAATTAATCCCTGCTTTAAACTTTCCCGGTTGATATAACCCGTGGTTTGCATCGGATACATTTTCCCACATTCGTGCATAGAAGGCTCCTCCGATAACGATTTTATTGGCAGGCACTCCATGACCAATGAGATATTGAACCCCATGAGCGGTAGACTCAGGCTGTTGCTTATCTGAGTACAAAGGTGTGTGATGGCCGGTAACAGTCGCGTATCCATTCACTAAATCATAGCTCATCAAATTGATGCGATCAACCAAAGGCGTGACAACCTTCCAGTCTACTGATTCTTCAAGGTATTTTTGAAAACCTCCAGCTGCAAAACTGATTTCATAGCTGTTTCCTAATTTTTCTCTTAGCGTTTTAATCAATGCAGAGAAATTCTCGTTGTCCTCTCTTTTAAAGGCGTGATTTGGAAATCCCTCTATAGCAGGATATTCCCAATCCAGATCGATGCCATCCGTTTGAAAATATCTGTTTAGCGCTAAGGTGGATGATGCAAATTCTTCGCGGTCGTGCGCAGATGAAAAAATATCTGAGCACGGAGCGCATCCTCCCCAACCGCCAAGCGAAAGCATCACTTTCAGTTGTGGATTCCTTTTTTTGAGGTCAACTAATTTTTTGATGGTAAGCGAATCGCCTTTTGAACCAACTTGCAATTGGTTTCCTTTAAGATGACAGAAACTGAAAATGATGTGTGTAAGTCTTTCAGCTTGAATACTTTCAACTTGTTGGGCATTGCCAGAAAAGTATCCAATCACAAGAATGGACTTTGATTGGGCTGCAACGTTTAAAGCAAAGACCCAGAGAATTATAGCTTGAATGAATTTCATTGATTAGATCTTCTCAGGTATATCAATAAAAAATTGGGTAAGGTCAGGATTGCCTTCCATGAGGTGTACTGTTCCGTGCAGTTTTTTGACAGCCATTTGAACGGCATGCAAACCAAGTCCCAGGCCTTTTCGCTCAGCTGTTCCGATGAAGAACATATCAAATATTTTTGAGCGGTATTCTTCTGCAATTCCAATTCCATTGTCAGTAATGGTGATGTTGACCCGATACCCATTCTTTTTTATATCAATGTTCACATGGGGCTCAGCCTCGGGTCTTGTGAATTTGAACGCGTTGTCAATGAGATTTTCTAAGATGATAGTTATCAATGTATGATCCGAATGCATCTCTATTTGAGGATCAATCTGAGTAATAACTTTGATTTCGGCCTCGTCTTTGTAATTGAGTAGCAACTTGGTATAAATACTTTTCACAAGCCAGTCGATATTGATTGGCTCACTTGTCACTTCAGTAGTTTTAATTCGATTGATTTTCAGAAGCATGAACAGTAAGAAATTCAATCGCTCTGCAGTAAGCTTAATTTTAGTCAGGTAATCGATGGACGACTGATCTTTTGCTTCTATCAAACTAAGGTTGCAAAGACCAAGTAATGTAGCCACGGGGCCTCGTAAATCATGAGCTGCACGGTAAACAAAACGATCTAGTTCTTTATTGACTTCAATTAATTCGATATTACTTTTCTTCAATTCTGAAGTGCGCTCTTCTACAATTTTTTCCAACTCATGATTCATTCGAAGGAGTTCACTGTTTTGGGTTTCAATAGTTTGATGAGCCTGAACCAGGTTATCACGTTGTGTTTCTATCTCCTCTTTTTGCAGATTAATTTTTGAAGTGCGTATTTGGACTTGGGCCTCTAATCTCCTGTTAGCTCTCTTTAAATTATTGTAGTATGCTCTTACTCCGAAATAAAACGCACTGGCGATAGCGAATAAATAGAATACATAAGCAGCTTTTGTGCGATGCCAGGGCGGTAGAATAATAAATGAATATTCGGCTTCCTTACCAAGCACATTATAGATATTTCTCGATCGAACATGAAATGTATAGGTGCCTTCCCAAAGATTGGTGTAATCCTTTTTGGTGTTAGTGCTCCAAGACGACCATCCTTGATCACTGCCTTCCAAAAAAGTTTGGTACTCCGTTTTGTCTGACTGATCAAAAAAAGAGGAAGAAAATTGAAAGCGCAGTTGATTAAACATATGGTCTAATCGCTTGTTCTCATTGTATATTCCTGAATAAATTACCGAGTCGGTATCAACATCGGAGACTTGCCTGATCGGTGTTTCAAAGGCCTCAAATGGTTTATTCTCTTTAGTAACGTCAATTCGATATAGACCGTTTGCACTGCCGATCCAAATGAGACTGTCACCATCGGGATAAACAAAATTGATTGCTTTATCTCGAATTCTGAGAAATGATTCTCTCGTCCATTCGTAATTGTTATCATCTTTTTTCTTTAAATGACCGATTAAGGAATTGGACCACGTAACCAAATTTCCCTTTCTATCCTCTTTGAAGTTGAATGTTTCTTTTGAGTTGACTGGGGCGCCAGAAACACGAATACTGGATTCGGTGAATTTTTTCTGAACTGAATCGTATTGATAAAATTTAAAGTTGGAGAAAAGAAAAAAACGGTTGCCATCGGATATGAATTCGAATTGATCACCTGGTGGGACTTTGCCGTCAGCCGGTGAGAAAATTTCAATCGACTTTGAATCCGCGTCAGGATTAAAACGGCAGACACCCAAAAGACTGCTCAAGATCCACAGGTCGCCATTTTTGTTTTCGTAGATGCTTTTAATCTGCCCTTTGATTTGCGGATAATTCCTTTCGACTTTCCATCCCAGTTCACTTTTGTAAATTGATTGCAAGCCATCTCGCAGACCAGTATATACACGATTCTTTTTATTTTTTGAGCGAAGAAATGAGAATGAACCACCAGAGTTGTTAATGAATGTCAGCTTGGAATTTTGCAAAGTATATGAACCAGTATTGGTTCCAAGTAATTGCTCATCTGCGAGTGGATACAAGCTTCGTACTTGATCGGAAAAATTTTCAATCGAATTCACCACGCCTTTTTTCGGATCGATATAGTTCAATCCAACGGATGTGCCGATGTACAAAATATTTTTGTATCGATTGATTTGGTACACACTTCCTTTGATGTTCATTCGTTTATCGAAAACGGTAATCGGTGAATTGATTTCTATGCGGCTGATTCCGTTGTTCAGTCCTAGCCACAGACTTCCTTCGCGATCGAGAATGGCGACCCGAACACTATTTTCTCTCAACCCCGATTCCTCGTCAATTATTCTTAAAACTTTTCCCTGGTTATTTATAAGTACTAAGCCACCACGAAAAGTGCCGAACGCAATACTCTGCTTATTTACTCTGCAACTGGCGAAAAGTAAATTCCTATTTATAAAATCATCAGCTCCTGTTTTAAATGGTTCTACTTTTCCATTCAAAGAATAAAGGTACATTCCATGTTTAAGAGTGCTGATTAGGAGGGAGGCAGAATCGAATTTAACAATTGATCTGATTTCCTTCTCTTTAAAGAATTCAGATGATGGAAGCTTTATTAATTGTTTGTTGCGAAAGCAGATTAAACCAAGACTGTCTTCTTTAACGTAGAAGTCATCGCCAATAACAAAAGAGAATGCAAAGTATTTTGGAGCGCTCCATGTGGTAATTTTTTCGCCATCCCATAAGAAGACGTATTTATTGGCCTTAAAATAAACGCCATCCAGTGTGGCCGCGGTTTTCCAAACCTCAACGAAGTCGCGAAATTCTTTAGGTATCTTTTCGAGCAGGGAAATGAATTCTTGCTTTCCGCTTGCGTTGTAATCGATGTAACCTAAATCACCGGCAGTGCCTACATAGATTTTACCATCCTTAGAAATGTCGACAGATCTTGTGGTTCTTTTTGGAACATCAATCAACCGCCAACTTACTCCATCGTATTCGAGCAACCCCGAATTGTTGGCAAAGTACATGAAGCCATTTTTACCCTGACTGATCTGCCAATTCTGAGGCTCTGCGCTGTATTCTTCAGGAGCGAAGTTCCTAATGATGGGAACACCTATATCTTGACTATATCCAATAGCAGCTGTGGTAAAAAAAAGGATACCCAAAAATGATCTGACCATTGAAAACCTAAGGTTGATTTTTCTGAACCTTATATTACAACAAAACAGAATTAATTCGCATTAAAATAGTTTTATATTTCAATATTTTAAGTGCCATTTTTAAGCGGAAAATTCTTATGTTCTTAGGTTATTCTTCGCTGAGGAAGACTTGAAGATGATTCCTCAAAATCCTTTATAATTTGCTATCGACCCTCTAAATATGTTTACATCAGGCCAATGAACAAGGAGCTAAAAAGGAATTGGTTCTGATTTTAAAAATATCTTCTCATAGAAATTACAGAGACGGTGTTACTTAATCTCTGCTCTGGCAAAATCAACCGAGTATTTTTGACACCAGATATGGACATAGTTGTAGTCCGCAATCGTAGTTCCGCTCGGCACAGAATATATTTGCCTTCCAGAGATGGCTTGCAATTTACTGATACGGATGTAATCCGCAGCGTTTACATCCTTGCTTAAATACACATACAAATCTGGTCCATTGTTTGACTGAAATGGGTCAAAGACGATATACTTCGTGCCTAACTGATCATACACTTTCGCAGTTCCTGTAGTGGGGCCATCGAGTCCAACAAACTTTCCTGACTTAAGCAGAGTCGCTTTTGTTGAGTCAAATGTTGAGTTTGTAGTAGTAGGCGTTATCGGGGTGTTATTTGGTATTGAACAACCGATGACGATTGACCAGCAAATAATAATAATCAATGGTTTCATCGCTATTTTATTTTGTAACTAATACCAGCGCACGCAAGCAAAGACTTGTTTCTAAACCGATCATTCCCTTCTGGTAGTTGTTGAACTTTGGTGCTGGTAGTGTATTCTGTGAAAAGAAATTGAGCGCCAAATTTTAACGCCCATTTTTCGTTCAAGAAATATTTTAAGTAAAACTCTGAGTTAAGTGTGCCGCGGTCATTATCGCTGATTAATAAAATATTAAACGTAGTAGGCGCTGCATTAGTCATTTTGCCAATTGGGCCATTGATATAATTTCCATTCCTATTACCTCCAAATGAAAATCCAATAGCATCAATGTTAAAGCCTAAAGTAATTTTTTTGGTTATTTGATAATCGATATTAATGCTTGTGTTAAAGCTATTTACTTGTGGTGACTTTATAAGAAATGTGTCAATATTTGCGATGATGTTATCTTGAAAAATGATGAACGGACTCGTGCTGCCGGAAGTAAGTTTGGCTGGTGCAGTAATGTAGTATTGATTTGCAGCTAAATAAGAGGTGAATCTGCCTCCAACGCCAATTCCTAATTTTTGATTCTCACCAAAGTGCCAACTGTGCACGTAAGACAAAGCGAGTGCTCCCTGATATTTGGCTACACCAAATGTAGCATCAACATAATTTGACGCCCGTTGCGCATGCGCGCTAAGGCATAGAAGTGAAACAATGACAGTGATATAGCTTTTCATCAAGTTAAAATTAGCTTTCAAAAATATTTTTTATTGTCGCCTGAACGACCAGTTAATGATTAACTACGCAAGTAAAGGAGGATTTTACCGATTAGTAATTTTAAGCTGGCAAAACCGAAACCAGTGGCTGATTCGCCAGAAGTAGGGCGCACGGTTGGTTTTTAAAACTTGGCAAAGGAGATATTTTTGGCGAAAACAGTATGTAACGAAGACGACAATGATAGAAAGTATCTCTTAAGTAAGCGAGAACACTAACTTTGCTTTATGATTCATCACGTCACTTCCCAACAAGATTGGCAATCGCATGAGAGCAAATCAGAATTTATTCCGTCAGATTATTATAGGGAAGGATTTATCCATTGCTGTACACCAACTCAACTCGCTGGTGTTCTGGAAAGATATTTTAAAGGAAAGACTGATTTGGTATTACTTTATTTAGATGAATCCAAACTTCAAGCGGAATTGAAATATGAGGTGTCAACCAATGACGAAAAGTTTCCTCATTTGTACGGAGCGATCAATAGGGATGCGGTGGTGAAAGTGGAAGAACTGTAATCCTAAATTACCGAGTTGGTTCAGTTTTATTCTCTAAACTTTTTTTGCTATTCCATTCGTGATCAATGTTCCTCATTAGAAGTGCATTGTCAAATGTGATTGCTCCATCAGGAAAAACCGTTTTGTCTTCGAAGAAACTAGAAGTTACCTGAGAGACAGTCAGCGGGGACACTTCCCATTTTTTTGTCTTCAATTCGAATCCATCAAATGTCTCACCGATTTTATTAGGTGAGTATCCAACTGAACCTTGCTTAAAAAAATCCGAAGCACAGTCTTGGTCTTCAAATACGCTAAGCTTGGTTCATTCAGTTGTCTCCTGGGCTGTAATTGACAAAAAAGTTCCATCATCACTTTTAAATTCAATGTGATAGTGTCCGTTACTTTCTTTTACCTTAAAGTTCGCCAAATGGTGGACGCCCGGAAATTTTATACATGATAAGATAGGTCATGTAAAGAAACTGAACATGACCTCAGGCCAGAGAAACAAACTGAAGCACTTTTTGCTAACCCCATTTGTTATCCAAGTGAGGTTACTCGTGAAACCTAAGAGATAGCAGATCTTTTTGAAATTTTTGGTAGAGCCAATTTTCCCGGTGAGTCTTTCAAGGGGGGAAATCATATCATATCATTTCACTAACAAGCGTAGGTTAGTTAATACTAGATTTTTTTAAAATTTCTATTTCAGAAAGGTATTTACCTGGTTTAAAAAACTATTTTTAAAAACCAAAACCAACCAAATCAAACCTTATGAGAAAACTATTCTTCAGTTTTGTCATAGCCGGACTTTGTTATAGTCATGCTATTGCACAGACTTCAGCCAGCGATGGCACGCCTCGTTACGTAAAACTAATCAAGCAGCGAACTAACTTAAACGAAATTAAAAGATCGTTTGAGGAACATAGTCGCGTGCAAATTGCAAACGGAAATTTGAATAAGAAAAGCAACCAGCCCTTTGGTTGGAAGCAATTTAAACGATGGGAGTATTGGTGGGAACCAAGAACTTTTCCAACAGGCAATTTTCCAGAGCCCGGTATAGAATGGAAAGAGACCCGGAAGTTTCAGCAAAATAACAATACACTTACTACTACGTCAGTCAGTAGTTGGAGTGAGCTGGGTCCAAAAACATGGACCGATATTACCGGCCACTGGAATCCGGGTATAGGTCGAATCAATGTTATTATGGTTGCCCCTAACGCCCCTAATACTATTTACATCGGATCACCTGCTGGTGGCTTATGGAAAACTACAGATGGCGGTGGATCTTGGGCATCTCTGACTGATAATATACCATCGATGGGTGTTTCAGCAATTGCAATAAATTCAAACAACCCAAATCAGATATTAATTGGTACTGGTGACCGCGATGCCAACGATACTTATGGTGTGGGCGTTTTAAAAACTACTGACGGAGGCATTACCTGGACACAAACAAGCCTAACATGGGCTGTCAGCACTGGACATACAAGCGCAAGGATGGTGACAAATCCTTCCAATCCTAATATTGTGCTAGCCGGTACCACCGATGGTTTATATCGCTCTACTGATTTTGGAGATACCTGGACAAAAGTACTTACGGGTGACATTGATGACCTTGAGTTAAAGCCTGGTGATGCAAATTATGTCTATGCCTTAGTAAGCAAAACACTATACAAATCAACCAACGGTGGACTTACTTTCACTACTACAGGACAGACTTCAACAAAACGGACTCAAATTGCTGTAACTCCTGCAGCACCAAGCAATGTATATTTCTTTTCAAAAAGTGGGATGTTTCTTTCCACAGACAATGGTACCTCTTTTAGACGCAAAGCATCTGCTCCCACAGAAGGAAGCCAGGACTGGTATGATCTTGCCATTGCCGTTTCTCCTACTAATGCGAATATCATTCACGTGGGTGAGATAGAGACTTATACAACCAGCAACGGGGGTAAAAACTGGACAAAGCTTTCTAATTGGTATTATCCTGATGTAGCGCCTGGCAGATATGTTCATTCTGATGTTCATGAAATGGCGTATTTCAACAACACGCTTTATGTTGGGAGTGATGGCCTAATCACCAAGTCAACTGATGGTACTAACTTCACTGACATAACGAATGGTCTGGGAATCCGCCAGTTTTACAATTTGGGATTAAGCAGTACGGACGCAAATAAATTTGGAGGTGGATCACAAGACAATGGCACTTATGTTTATACTCCTGGCAGAGGGTGGCATGGGTGGCTTGGTGCAGACGGATTTGAATTTATTATTGCTCCAGATAATCAAACCACGTATGGTACAAGTCAGAACGGCACCTTTTATAAATCAACAGCAGGAGGAACTAATAGCGTCTCTGTTTCACAACCGGGAGGTGGAGCCTGGAACACACCCTTTGTAATGCATCCAACAGATCCAAACACATTATTCGTTGGAAACACAATGGGAGTTAGAAGGACAACAAATGGAATGTCAAATTGGACAACCATTGGCAATTTTAATCCAGCCGCTATAAATGATATAGCTATTGCTAAATCAAACCCCAATTATTTGTATGCTTCTGTTAAAGAAAGAATTTGGGTAACAAAAAATGGTGGTTCTTCATGGACTGAAATTACAAGTGGTCTGCCCGGTTATTATATTACCGACATTGCTGTAGATCCTCAAAATCCAGAACGAATAGTAATTACTTGTTCAGGCTATAACAACGGAAACAAAACACTCCTTTCTACTAATGCCGGTGCAGCATGGACAAACATTTCCTATAACCTTCCAAATCTACCTGCTAATGCTGCAACAGTGCACTCGGGTTCGGGACTATATGTGGGCATGGATGTTGGTATTTACTACCTCCCCGAGGGAGCAACTACCTGGGAGAGTTTTATGACCAGTTTACCCAATGTGCCGGTTACTGAGCTAGAAATTCAGTATCAGATTGGTAAGTTGAGAGCTGCTACTTTCGGCCGCGGTATATGGGAATCTTCATTAGCCGCCCCATTGGCACCTTTAGCACAAGCAACAACCTTAGCAGATAATCGCACCTCTCCATCTTTATCAAATGCGAAGCAGCTTAATGAGTTGAGTTTATATCCAAATCCGGCAAGTGGTGTTTTGAATGTGAACTTCACGAGTCAATCACAGGGAAATGTTGAAATTCGGTTTATTGATGAAAGAACAGGCCAAACAATTGCTGTTCGTGAAATTTTAATTCAGCAAGGTTCCAATGCTCATCAATTTGACACTAACCAACTTGCTAACGGCAGCTATATTCTACTTATTCAAGGTGCTGGCATTAAGGAGTCCAGGAAACTTTACATAAAGCAATAAACAACTCTTTAATTTCTATAACATATACAACTGTCGCGATACTTTTCGCGACAGTTGTTGTTTATAGACTATCGATGCTTTGTGCTGCCTACTTCCCGATGCAAAACTTTGAAAAGATATTGGCAAGGAGATCATCGGTGGTCACCTGGCCTGTGATCTCACCGAGGTAGTGCAATGCCTGGCGAATATCCATGGCTAAAAAATCTCCTGTTATCCCGTTATCCATTCCGGTTAGCACTCGATCAAGTGCGTCATTCGTTTGCTTTAAGTTTTGATAGTGGCGCAGGTTGGTAACTAACACATCGCCTTGTTTCACCTCTCCAACGTGAAAATGAGAGAGGACTTTGTCTTTTAACTTTTGGATGTTCAGTTTTTGTGATGCGGAGATTAATATGAAATCTTCAGCTTCCAATTTTTCAATAGCCTGCGCAGTCGCTTTGTCCATTTTGTTCCCCACTTTAATAACGGGAACATTTAAAGCTTTAATCGATTCAGCTTCCTTTAAGATTTCATTGAGCGAATGCGACAGATCAAAAATATAAAGTAGGAGTGAAGCTTTCTTGATTCTCTCGTGTGTGCGTTCTACACCTATGGCTTCAACGATGTCGGTGGTTTCGCGCAGACCCGCGGTGTCCATAAACCGGAAACTGATTCCACCCAAAATCATTTCATCTTCAATAACATCGCGTGTCGTTCCGGCTATTTCAGAGACAATTGCTTTTTCTTCATTGAGCAATGCATTAAGCAAAGTTGATTTGCCTGCGTTGGGTTTCCCCGCTATCACGGTCGGTACACCATTCTTGATTACGTTCCCCTGATCAAATGAATGAATAAGTGAGTTTAAGTATGATTGAATGGAATAAATCAATTTCTTCAAGTCATCGCGTTTAGCGAACTCAACATCTTCTTCGCCAAAGTCGAGTTCCAATTCAATGAGTGAAGCAAAGTGAATCAACTCTTCGCGCAGATGTTGTATCTCCCTTGAGAAACCTCCGCGCATTTGGTTGAGTGCAGCTTGTCTTGCGTTGTCGGTTTCGGCAGAGATAATATCGGCTACGGCTTCTGCTTGTGCTAAATCAAATCTTCCATTGATGAAAGCGCGTTTGGTGAACTCACCAGGAGTAGCAAGCCTCGCTCCGTTCTTCACCAAAACTTTAATGATCTCCTTTACAATCACTGGTGAGCCGTGACAAGAAATCTCGATGCTGTTTTCTTTAGTGAATGAATTGGGAGCTTTAAAAAGAGAAACCAATACCTCATCTATGTTTCTTTCGCCATCATGGATTGTACCAAAGTGAATGGTATGTGAAGGCTGCTCGGTGAGATTCTTTCCTTTGAAAATATTTTGAGTCAACTGAATGGCATCTTTGCCGGAAAGACGAATAACAGCAATGGCACTGGTGCCTTGAGCGGTGGCTAATGCCACGATAGTTTCATCGGGAGAATTCAAGAGTAAATGATTACAGATTGCAAATTACAGATTCAAAATTATGAATTGTTAAACGTTATTCGTGTATCGTTATGGAAATCCAACAACGAACAACCAACAACTACCTCACAATAAGCACAGGAATATTCACTCGGTGACGAACTGTATCCACTGTCGTTCCAAAAACCAAATCCTTAGCCCAGTTGTGTCCGTGTGCACCCATTACAAGCATGTCAGCATTATAGTCATTCACAATTTCAGGAATGGTTCTCTTAGGATTTCCATAACCGATTTTAACTTCTGAGATGTAGCCTTGTTCTCTCAATTGAGTAGCGTAGTTTTCCAATGCTTGCTGATCTTCGTTTGCTTCGCGGTCGGCAATGTCGCTGCCATACCACATCGCACCTGCAGTTTCCACTACGTGAAGTAAAAGGTACGATGCGTGCGCTCCGCCCTGCGCTACCGCACTTTGAATGGTCTTGGCATCCACAGAACTAAAGTCAATTGAGATTGCTATTTTTTTATAAACGGGAGTAGTGATTGAACTTAAATCAACTGCAGTACCGTGAGGTATCGGATATTCCTCGCGTCTTCTTTTGTCGAGTAAGGGCTTGAAAGTGATGTAGAGCAAAAGTGCACCCGTAGCCAGGCAAATAGGAATTACAAAAAACCAGATCATCACCTGATGGTCGCTGTCGTTTAGCCAGTTTCCAATTTCTTGTACAACCAATTTTACATTGAGCGATACAATGATGGTAGCAATAACCCATGCGCAAATCTTCATCCAGTTTTTGATAACGAATGCACCCATTTTTTCTTTGTCGCTGGTGAAGTGAATCAAAGGGATTACTGCAAAGCCCAATTGCAAACTGAGTACCACCTGACTTAATACGAGTAATGCTCCTGTTTTTCCTTCACCATAAAAAATAATCACAACGTAGGCGGGGGTGATTGCAATAAGTCGAGTTACTAATCTCCGCAGCCACGGAGCAATGCGCAAATTCAAATATCCTTCCATCACCACTTGGCCGGCAAGAGTTCCGGTAATCGTTGAGCTTTGTCCTGCGGCAACTAAGGCAACACCAAATAAAATGGGAGCCCAATCGGTGCCTGTAATTGGTGCAAGAAATTTGTAGGCATCTTGAATGTCGGAGACCTCATACATTCCGGCTCTGAAGAACGTTGAAGCGGCAAGAATTAAAATAGCGGAGTTAACAAAGAAAGCTGCATTAAGGGCAATGGCTGAGTCTATAATATTATACTTGATTGCTGACCAGATTCCTTTCTCGGTTGTATCGAACCTTCGCGTTTGCACCAGGGAAGAATGCAAGTATAAATTATGTGGCATCACGGTGGCGCCAATGATACCAATTGAAATATAAAGTGCTTCAGGAGATGGGAGTGTAGGAATAAATCCTTTTACAAGTTGATCAACGGCCGGCTTAGCCCAAACCATTTCCAATAAAAACGAAATCCCGATAATGAAAACTAGAGCGATGATGAATGCTTCGATCTTGCGCATGCCATAGCTTTGCAATACAAGAAGAAGCAAAGTGTCCAACACGGTGAGCGACACACCCCAAATCAAAGGCAAACCGAAAAGTAATTGCAGCCCAATAGCCATACCTAGCACTTCGGCAAGATCACAAGCTGCGATGGCGATCTCAGCCAAGATCCACAAACAAAAATTGACCACCGGATGATAACTCGCTCGAGATGCCTGAGCTAAATCCAGTTGGCGAACAATACCGAGTCTCGCGCTCAAACTCTGTAAAAGAATTGCCATTAGGTTCGACATAAGTAAAACCCAAAGTAGCGCATACCCAAACTTACTTCCGCCCGCGATATCGGTAGCCCAGTTGCCGGGATCCATGTAACCCACGCTTACCAAATAAGCAGGACCAAGAAAAGCAATTAGTTTTTTCCACGTGCTTTTGTGTGTGGCGTCAACTGAGGAGTGAACATCACTTAGTGATTTTCCATTGGTGTCCTTGTAATATGTTTTCTTTGAGGATTCCATTTGCCAACTTTAGAAATAAGATGAGAAACCAAATTGGAAGCCGCTTGTTTTAGCAGGCGGATTCCCCAAAATATCTGTTTGCCACTGGTAACGATAGTTCATTCGAATTACAGTCTGCGAGAATGGTCTCCAACTCAAACCTGGCATAACAGAAACTACATCTTCGCGAATGTTCGTTCCTGTTTCTGTGAACTTCCCGATGTTCCAATCCACATATTCGAAGCGGAAAACGGCATTCACAACTGATTTAGTAAATCCAAAAATATTTCTTTTCATCACCGGTTGAACAAAATCAACAAATCCTCCCGCCTGTTTGTTTCCGTATTGCTGAGTATATGTTTCAGGAACTTCAACTTTTACAATTGCCCACTCGGTGGTAATGTAGGTTTTGGTAATCGGTAGAACAGTGTTAAAATCAATCGCCCAAACATCTACTCTTCTTTTCTTATCAACGATAAGTCCGTCAATTTGAAATTTATTGTATACGCCACCCATGTACGATAGACCTAATTCACCAATCTTTCTGTTTCTCACTGCGATCTTGGTGGTGAGCAATGGCGCTCCGTTCGAACTTTCTTCAAATCGGTTGGGATTAAGTTTCGATGCGGGCAAGAAAGTCTTGTTTTGAGCATTGCCAATGATCTTGTCATCAAACCCATTGGTGAGATAAGTTTCATATCCGTAAACCCAATTTTTCTTGTACAGTTTTCCGAACAAGCCGAAGCCTACGTTGCTCCAGGTGGCTGGAAGCATTTGCGTGGCAGAAATCGGCCTGTCGATAAACTCCCATTTGGGGCCGTCATGATTCTGATTGAATGCGCCAATTGGATTCATTACAACGCCTCCGCGAAAATTCAGCAAAGGATGTAGTTCAAAATCGACTGAAGCGAACTCTATATTAATTTCTTTAGTGCCTTCTTCGAACTCAATCTCTGAAAGGAATTTTATTTTCTTATAAATGCTCGACCCTAAAAAGAGCGTGAGCCTTCTCATTTGAAATTGATGTCCCTCAGAAGTTCCGTTGGTACCAAGATGCTGGTAATTGGCTTCAACATAACCACCCACCGATACAGGCAATTTGCTCACTGTAAGAAACGGACGATTGTAAACGGCATCCATGTTCAATAGTACTTTGGCTGAATCTTTCTTCACCCGTTTGAACAAGGTTGAATCAATCTGTGCTGACAAGTCATGACTTAAAACAGCAAGACAAATAATCAATATAAATTTCAGCTTTCTCATCCTTTGGTTAACTCTATAATTATTTTGCCGTTCTCAATTGAAGTAGGGAAGGACCGAAGATTTTTTTGTGCAGGTCCATGTGTCACATTTCCTCGAGAATCGTATTCGCTTCCGTGGCTGGAACAATACAAGTGATCGCCAGCAGCATTTAGTTCTGATCCTTGATGGGCGCACTTCATTAACAATGCAGTAAATTCCTTTTCATTTATCTTGTATAAATAAATAGGAAACTCAAGCTGATCGTGATGTACAACGATGTATTGACGAACAATTTGTTTTCCTTTCTCGCTTGATGAGAATTCTGATAGCGGAATAGAAATCCCTTTCGGCTCAAGAGTTCCCGTAACATAATGCGATGATCCACAAGAGGCAAGCAGATTTGAAAGTGCTACACCGCTTATGCAAGTCATGCAAGTGTTCGATATGAATTCACGTCTGTTCATGCTAGAGATTTTCAAGGAATTGAATCAATTTCTTTTTCTCGTCATCCGTAAGCGCCTGGTATTTTATTTTGCTTTGGTCGCCTTCTCCTCCGTGCAACAGAATTGCTTCACTGATACTTCTCGCTCTTCCGTCATGCAGTAAATAATACTGTCCGCCTTGCGATTTTTTTGAAAGCCCTAATCCCCAGAGTGGTGGAGTGCGCCATTCATAAGTTTTTGCCGAGCCTTCAGTATAACCATCATCAAGACCCGGCCCCATATCGTGAAGCAGCAAATCGCTGTATGGAAAAAAAGTCTTGTTTGAGAGAGCTGCAATGTCGGTTAGTCCTGTTTTCATTTCAGACCTGTGACACTTGTCGCAGCCTATGGTTGCAAAGAGTTGTTTCCCCGTAAGGACTTCATTTGTTTCAGTTCTTGGAATTGGTGCCTTCAATGTTTTCAAGTAAAAGACAACATCAGCTACGGATTGATTGGAAACTTCAGGATCTGAAACGGCACCGGAATAGGTGTCTTTATCTTCATAGGTGGAAGTGACACCTATGTCCTGATTGTATGCTTGCGCGGTTTGTTGAAGTAAATTGTAAGTGGAAGCTTTCTTTCCAAAACGCGCAATGTATTTTCCGTTTTGAGTTACGCTGTTGGGCCGTTCGACAACATAACTTTTTAACGAAACATAATTAGGCACACCACTGATGCCATCATTGTCAGCATCATTCGGATCAGCATATAAAAGAATTTCCGAATCGCTCACTGCGTCAAGAAAACCAAGACCTGTATTTGCTGGCGGAAGTAATTTTGTTGATGTAGCTCCCGATGGAATTAGTTCAGGAAAAAAACCGGCAATCGCTCTGTGCTGAAGTTGAGGACCACCTTGGTTTAAAAATTGATTTCCTGTATCATCTATTTGGCCGAAGCGCGTAAGCGTGGTGAACGGATGACCTTTGCCGTCACCCAAATGACAGCTACCGCACGAAGTGGCAACAAACAAAGGACCTAGTCCATTGTCGGCCGTGAATATCTGGTCATTGAAGGCAACATCTCCACGAAGAAACTGCTGGTGCTCTCCACCGCCTAGCCCTTCAACCGGACCGTCAAGCAATTGATTGCTATCGGGTGCAGTCGGTTCAAATACCGAACAAGAGGCATTCAACAACAGCAATCCAATTAATATGTATTTCAATTCTTTCATTTTATTCTTTCATTCACTAGTTCACTCATTCATTTACTCTGTTACTAATAAGTTTTCAGCTGCTTCACGCGAGATGAAAATTCTCTTTTTATTATCTATTGAAATTTCAGTCGATCCATCAAATTCCACTTTCTCGGTAATGCTTAGCATGACACCAATGCGAATTCCGATTTTGCTCAAGTATTGCAAGAAAGAAGGAGACCCGTTTTTCACTGCTCGCACCACGCACTTTTTGCGAATCGGAAATGCTGATAACTGCACTTGCTTCAACTCCTTAATTTTCCCGTTTGCATCGGGGATAGGGTGTCCGTGTGGATCGGTTTTCGGAAAACCCAAAAACGCATCTAGCTTTTCAATTAATGTTTGGGATTGGATGTGTTCCAGCTGTTCGGCTACCTCGTGCACTTCATCCCAACTGAAGCTGAGTTTCTGAACGAGGAATGTTTCCCATAGCCGGTGTTTGCGTATGACCATGAGCGCATCGGTTTTTCCTTTTGAGGTAAGATTAGCCCCGTAATATTTTTGATATGAAATTAGTTTTTTCCCAGCCAGCTTCTTCACCATGTCGGTGGCTGAAGCGGGTTTTGTTTTCATTGAATCCGCCAGGTCATTGGTCAGCACCGGGTTTACGCCTGCACCAGACAGGCGATAGATCGCTTTGAGGTAATTTTCTTCGGTGAAGCTGAGCATGGGGTAATGATAATTGGCAAAGATAATAATTTAGACCGCCCTAAAAAATGTTTTAGTCTTAATTAATAAAACCACCTTTGGCAACTTAAAATTCAGATAAGGGGGTCAATAGCATTCAAGAGCTTACTCTCCTCAGTTACCCAGAGAGCATTTTCGGCTTTTTGAGAATAGAAGCTCCTTTCATGTATCTGTTGAATGAGGGAACCGATTTCAGGATTACTGAAGTCAGCCACAATGGCTGAATGGAGAGGTTCACATGTATCAATCCAGAATAGATTGTTTTGAAGAAGCACCGGAAGCTGACAAGCGAGGTATTCGTAAAGTTTTGTTGGGATTTTGTTTTTCGTGTGTGGCGAAGGTGGATAGTAAACAATTCCGAAATTGGCAGTGGCAATGGCTTCCATTACCTGCTCATGTGGTATGAAATCATTCCCACCATGCAGGGAGATAAAATTGATTTTTGAAATTATACTTTCAATCTTATCAAGGACTTGTGGTTGAGCGCAGTGCCCAACGATGTTTAAACGAATTTTTGGTTCGACCTCATGTAATTTCTTGGCTAAGTCAATGGCTTGAAAAATCCCCGTGCTTTCAGCAATCGTTCCGGTGAAAATTAATTGGATTAATTCCTTCGAAGGGTCTCGCTGAAAGTTGCCAGGTACTCTGCATTTATTTTCAATGATCGCAGATTTATTTTTCGTGAACGACAATTCATCTGCATAGCATCTTTCGGCAAGCAAGAATTTGGAAAAGAAGGGGGCAATGATTGTTTCTTTTAACCTTACCATCAAGGCGATCAAAGGTTTGATTGCTTTGGGCCACACATTGGTATACATGATGTTTTGCCAATAGTTTTCTTGCACATCATAGACAATCTTCTTTCCAGTGAATATTCGATAAAGAAGAGCAACGCCAATCAATTCATGAGTAGAAATGATGAATACATCGGGTCTAATCGAAAGAGCCTTCCCGAGAACTTTAAGCCGGATTTTTATTCGATCTAAACTTATTCGCTTGATTCTTTTGTGAGGAAGGAAATGAATTCCATTAACGGAAAGATTCGAGGAAGGAGGGAAGCCAATGATGAAAACATCATATCCATTCGCTGCAAACGACTGCCCCATTCGTTCAAACATGCGAGGTTCATCCACAGGTTTGAGCACTGAGGCGAGGAGTATTCTTCTTTTTTTTATTTCTTGCATGCGATTTAAATGTAAATATAGATGCAACTGCAAGAACAAATCGAAAAAGCGTGGAGTAATCGCGAGCTACTTCAGACCGCTGAAACTCAAAAAGCCATTCGCGAGGTAATAGATCAATTGGATAAAGGAAAGCTTCGCGTAGCCGAACCCATTGCCGATGGTTGGAAGGTGAATGAATGGATTAAAAAAGCGGTGATCCTTTACTTTCCTATTCAGCAAATGGAAACCATTGAAGTGGGGCCATTTGAGTTTCATGATAAGATCGCTTTGAAGAAAAATTATAAAGCACTGGGTGTGCGCGTAGTGCCGCATGCAATCGCTCGTCATGGTTCTTATTTGAGCAAGGGAGTGATCATGATGCCATCCTATGTAAATATTGGCGCGTTTGTTGATGAAGGCACAATGGTAGATACGTGGGCAACCGTGGGAAGCTGTGCACAAATAGGAAAGAATGTTCACCTCAGTGGTGGTGTAGGTATTGGTGGTGTACTTGAACCCGTGCAAGCTGCACCAGTGATCGTAGAAGACAATGCGTTTATTGGCTCACGTTGTATTATAGTGGAAGGTGTACGCATTGGAAGTGAGGCTGTGCTTGGCGCTAACGTGGTACTCACGGCAAGTTCTAAGATTATTGATGTGACTGGCCCGCAACCGGTTGAATATAAAAGTTACGTGCCACCCAGGTCGGTAGTTATTCCGGGAACGATCCCGAAGAAATTTCCGGCCGGTGAATTTCAGGTACCATGTGCATTGATTATCGGTAAAAGAAAAGAAAGCACCGACAAAAAAACATCACTGAATGACGCCCTTCGCGAAAACCAGATTTCAGTCTAATAAAATGATTTTGATTCTCATTTGTAGAAATTAACTTTGTGATATGCGTAAGTATGTAATCCTGCTTGTTACAACTATTACTTTTGCTTTTGCTCAGGAGAGCCCGGCTCCGACTCAGCGTATTTCACATTTCACTACTGGAGAAAAGTTAGAGTACCGCATGTATATGGGGTTTTTTACGGTAGGCAAAGGCGTCACTACTGTGGATAACAATTTCCATATGAAAAATGATCACGCTTGCTTTAAAGTTGATGCCTACATGAAAACAGCCGGCATGGCAACCTGGATTTCAAAAGTAGACGACAACTGGGGAGCATATATTGATACCACGGAGTTAGTTACGCATGAATCTTACCGCAGACTTAGTGAAGGTAAATACAAACTGCATGAGGTAGTAACTTATGATCACGACAAAGACGAAGCACTAGTACTTACTGCTGATAAGCAAACCGGAAAATTTGGGAAACCGAAAAGATATTCCACGCCCGACAAGGTTCGTGATATTGTTGCCGGATTTATGTATCTACGCATCATCGACTTTTCAAAATATAAAGTGAAAGATACGCTTAGTGTTTCCGGATTTTTTGAAGACAAGTCATATCACTTCAAGATCATCTATTACGGTAAAGAGACAATCGCTACGGAATTAGGAAAAATCCCATGTTATAAATTAGTTCCTATCATGCCTGATAACCAATTGTTCCGTGGCGAGAATTCGGTTACGGCATGGATCTCTGCTGACCTAAATCAAATTCCAATCAAAGTAGAAGCAAAAATGTTTATTGGTCATGCTGGCACGGAGATCACCAGCTTCCGCGGCCTGCACAATCAGTTTGTTGTAGTCAAGTAGCAGTTCTTGTTGCCTACATAGACTAATTGGTTATTTTTATCTCATTAATAACCTCTAACTACTTAAGGCTATGTTAAAAGAATTTAAAGCTTTTGCCATGCGTGGCAACGTTGTAGACTTGGCTGTGGGTGTAATCATTGGTGGTGCTTTCGGTAAAATTGTGGGTTCTCTCATTGATGACGTGATTACTCCTCTCTTATTAAAGCCCGCTTTAGATGCTGCTAACCTTTCGCATCTAAATGAGCTTATGGTTCTTGGTACCGTGAAATACGGAGTGTTCCTTTCGTCAGTAATCAATTTCATTATCGTTGCATTTATTTTGTTTCTCATCATCAAAGGAATGAATGCAGCACAGAAAAAGGAAGAAGCGAAGCCTGCCGCACCTGCGCCACCACCTGCCGATATTCAATTGTTATCTGAAATCAGGGATATACTGAAACGCTCGAACTGATCTTGTGAAAAATTTATTTAAGCCAGGCGACCAAAAATCTTTCAAGCGAGAAGTATTAGAAAGCGACTGCGCCATATTTAATGGAGAATTACTTCATCGCGTTTGCTCTACGTTTGCACTTGCGCGGGATTTCGAATGGTCATCGCGTTTATTTTTTTTAGAACTTAAAGACGATGACGAAGAAGGTGTAGGTACCATGTTGTCAATCGAACATAAAAGCCCGGCATTCGTAGGTGAGGAGATTACTTTTACTGCTACAGTCGAAACAATTATCAAGAATGAATTGATCTGCACTATTGAAGCTAAAGCTGGAGAAAGGATTATCGCGATCGGAAAAACGGGGCAGAAGATGTTGAAGCGAGAGAAGTTAAGAGAGTTGTTTAAATCATAGACGCAAGACATTAGACATAAGTATCAAGAAAATAGATGCAGTGCTTATGTCTTTCTTATATCTTTACTTACTACTTACGTCTTACTACTTATGTCTAACAGCATGATTTCTGTTTCTAACCTGAGTAAAAGCTATGACACCGTTCAAGCCCTTAAAGGCATTTCTTTCGACATAAAACAAGGTGAGTTCTTCGGGCTGCTTGGACCTAATGGTGCGGGAAAAACCACTACCATATCTATCATGAGCACGCTTTTGGAACCCAACGAAGGCAGCGTGAGCATTGCAGGCTTTGATCTTAAGAACAACCCAACCGAATGCAAAAAAACCATTGGTGTTGTTCCCCAGGAAATTGCTTTGTACAACGAACTCTCAGCCTATGACAACTTAATGTTCTGGGGAAGTTTGTATGCTGTTTCTAAGAGCGAATTAAAATTGAGGATTGACGAAACATTAAAACAGTTTGGGCTATACGAAAGAAGAAACGATAAAGTGAAAACATATTCAGGCGGAATGAAGCGGAGGATCAACATTGCTTCGGCTTTGCTTCATTGCCCCAAGATTTTGTTTATGGATGAACCTACGGTGGGAATTGATCCACAAAGCCGGAACTTGATTTTTGAAGTGGTGGAGAAGTTGCATAAAGACGGAATGACGATTGTCTACACCACACATTACATGGAAGAAGCAGAACGGTTTTGCGACCGGATAGGAATTATCGACAATGGTCAGATCATTGCCCAAGGGACTTTGGACGAGCTGAAATCATTGAGCAAGATCAGTGAAGCAATTGTTGTTTCATGCGCAAACCTTACCGATAGCTTGTACGAAAAAATCTCTTCCGAGTGGGAGGGATTAACACGTACGGAAAGCGTGATTCATTTTCTTTCTTCCGATGTGAAGAAGGACTTGTCGGTGATTGTGTTAAAATGCAGCCAGGCAGGACTAAGTATATCGCATATTGATATTAAGAAAGTGAACCTTGAAACTATATTTTTAAGTTTAACAGGCAAACAACTCCGCGATTGATATGATACGACTAGCTCTGAAAGACCTGAAATTATTTTTTGCGGACAAAAGATCGTTGATGCTCACGTTCGCGGTGCCCATTGCGCTCATCACTCTTTTTGCTTTTGCATTTGGAGGAATAGGACAAGAAAAGGGGAAAGCAAGACCTACCAAACTTGTGGTGGCAGACGAAGACAAAACCGAGGCTTCCAAAGATGTAATTGCGCAGCTGGATTCGATGAAAGAATTTCGAGTATCGATGACTAGTGCCGAGGAAGCAGAGAATCTTGTGAAGAAAGGTGACGAAGCAGCTGTTCTTGTTTTTCACAAGGGATTTAGTGATTCGTTAAATGCGGGAAGTAAACCTCCAATAGAATTCAAATACGATGCAGCTAAAGAGGCAGAGGTGGGAATTCTTCAAGGTGCGCTGATGGGAAAGCTTATGGGAATTATTGGCGCAAGGTCTATTGAAAAAAATGTGCTCGCTAAAGTTGATTCAGATAATCCCAACATGGATGCTGAAACCCGAAAAAAAATTCATGAACAGGTCTCTAAAAACTTTTCGTCAGATGAAACAAAAAAAGTATCGGAAAGCATGATTAAGGCTACAGCAATTGTAGCCGAAGAAGAAACTTCTCCGGGGCTTGTTCAGGCGGTGTCGGGCACGGCCATTATGATGTTGTTGTTTTCTGTGGTAGGTGTTGGTGCAAGCATGCTTGATGAAAAACAGGAAGGTACGTTAAAAAAACTATTGTACTCCCCATTGCACCCGAACAGCATTCTGTTTGGTAAAATGATTTATGCGAATTTAATTTCTATGCTCCAGCTTTCGGTCATGTTTCTTTATGCCAAAATAGCTTTCGGGTTGGATATTTTCTCTCACCTTCCTTCTTTAGTGATCATGATCATAGCAACCGCATATGCCTGTTCGAGTTTTGGTGTAGTGCTTGCTTCAATTGCAAAGTCGCGTCAACAGGTGCAAGGGATGTCAACGCTGATCGTACTTGTCATGAGTTGCATTGGGGGCAGCATGGTTCCAACGTTCATCATGCCACTCTTCATGCAGAAAATTGCTGTGTTCTCGGTAAACTACTGGGGCATACAAGGCTTCTACGATATTTTTTGGAGAATGCTTCCGATCACGGACCCTACATTCCTTTCGAGAATTCTTGTTTTAGTAGTGATTGGCACCGTGCTGAATTTACTTGCCCTACAGATGTTTAAGAAAAACGTTCTTAAGATCGCCTGATGTAAACGCGAAATGATTTATGGAATCAAATTACTTCAGCACAATGGCACAGTTGGCGGGTGTCATTGTGGGTTTTGCGAACCTTGCGAACGTGATCTATCGACCCAATATCAGCACTAGGGAATTTCAACTTAATAAAATTCGAATCTTAGCATCAACAGAACTCGGGTTGATCAACATCATCGTCTGTATTCTTCCCATCTTTTTTCAGTCAATTAATGTTTCTCAAGTATCATTAATGAAAGCTCTCTCGGTTCTATTAATGATCGGAGTTCCATTATACGCGTTTACAGCTACGACCAGATCAGCAAGATTAATGGGGACAAGATTCCCAGTACCTTTTTTTTCAAAATTTTATCTCTACAGTGGATTCTTCTGCGGTGCATTAGCTGGACTAAATGCACTCGAAATATTTGGAAACACTAATCTGCTCTTTGTTTATGAGTTACTAGTTTTTATATGTTTTCTTTTGCAGTCCTTCTTATTCATTCGTTTGATCCACTGGATTCTTTCAACGCAAGAGGTAAATCGATAATGTCTAGGCACCACTCGCCTTAACAGGTTACCTTAAATTCACTAACATTGCACTCCTATAATTTTCAATTCGATACTCGTGAGCATTACCATCATTCTAATCGGCATTACCGTAGCCATAAGCTTCTATACTTTCAACAATCACGAACGTCAAGCGCGGTTGATGATGAATCCTTATTTGATAAAAACAAAAGGTCAGTACTATCGCTTTATTACTTCGGGTTTCATCCACCAAGATCATATGCACCTGCTGTGGAATATGTTTGCCTTCTATTTTTTTGGCACCGCGGTAGAGCATGACTTTGCTTCTTTGTTTGGCCAGGCAGGCATGTACTACTTCGTTGGTTTATATCTCACGGCCATTGTTGTTTCTGATATTCCCACTTATCTCAAAGAAAGAAATAATACCAACTTCAATTCACTCGGTGCCTCAGGTGCTGTTGGTTCTGTGATTTTTGTATTCATTCTGCTTCAGCCGCTGCAGTCAATTTGTTTATACTTTGCACTATGCATGCCTGGGTTTGTGTTTGGTGCCGGGTACATGGCGTACACCTATTATCAAGGAAGAAAATCACAAGACAACATCAATCATGATGCCCATTTGTACGGAGCTGCATATGGGTTGCTATTTTGTGCAGTTGTTTATCCCTCTGCGCTTCCGCTGTTTTATGAACAGGTGAGGTATTGGGTAGGATCATTCTTTTAAGTCATGCTTCAAAAGAAAGAACACCCAAAGGAAAAACTTGAGTTACATCCGCGTAACAAACATCGTGGGCGCTATGATTTCAAAGAGCTTATTAGCAGCTGTCCTGAGTTAGCTCCGTTCGTGCGATTGAATGAGTACAACGATGAGTCAATCGATTTTTCAAATGCTGAGGCAGTGATGGTTTTGAACAAGGCGTTGTTGAAGCATTATTATGGAATCAACCATTGGAGTATTCCTCAAGGTTATTTATGTCCGCCTATTCCAGGACGAGCCGATTATATTCATAACATAGCCGATTTATTAGGGAGTTGTAATAAAGGAGTCATTCCCAAGGGTGATAATATCGAATGCCTTGATATTGGTGTTGGTGCAAATTGTATTTATCCCATCATCGGGAATAAAGAATATGGATGGTCGTTTGTAGGATCCGATGTTGAAAAAATAGCGCTTCAATCATCTGCCAAAATAATTGAATCGAACTCTTCATTGAAAGGAAAGGTGGAACTCCGCTTGCAGCCGAATGCAAAAGATATTTTTCGCGGCATTATTCGTAAAGACGACCTCTTCGATTTAACTATTTGTAACCCTCCATTTCATTCTTCATTCGAAGAAGCTCAAGCTGGAACAATTCGCAAACTAAGCAACCTCAATCGTAAAAGGGTTACCAGGGCAACATTGAACTTTGGTGGCAAGAATAAGGAATTGTGGTGCGAAGGGGGTGAGGAAAAATTTGTGCAAAGAATGATCATTCAAAGCAAACAATTGTCATCCTCCTGTTTTTGGTTTTCTACCCTGGTCGCGAAGTCATCGCATCTTAAAAGTGTTTATGCATCTTTGAAAAAAGCAGAAGCTCTTGAAGTAAAAACGATTTCTATGAGTCAGGGAAATAAAACGAGCCGCATTGTAGCATGGACATACCTTACTCAAGAGCAACAGAGGAAGTGGATCAACACAAAGTGGAATTAAATGTGGCGGCCTGCCCCGATCCCGATAACTATCGGGAGGTGCACCGCGCCATCCGCTATACTCCTCGCATCCACGCACTAATCCAACGCAGCTGCGGGGTGCCGCTTCTGTCGCATGGCCGAATGGACTTTCACCTTAACGCATCAAAACTATATTTAGCATCCTCCCAGAAGCGGTCGAGTGCAATGATGCGAGGCTTGAAGAAGGAAATCAATTCGGGCCAATGATCTTTGTTGAAAACTGAAACGCCTGTAATCTCTTTGTAAATTCTGCTGATTACTTTATCCTCTGTGAGATGCGCGTGCAATTGCCATTCCCATTCTTCTTCCAGTGTAGCGTGCATCAACGATTTGAATTCCTCAAACTGCTGGAAGTACAGCTCGCGGATTCCGGCATCCTTGTGCTCTAAGGTGATGCTGATCATGGCAGCCTTCTGGTTCGCATCCATGCGGAAGTATACATCTTTAATCGTTGTGCGATAGTTGATCCAGTTAATCTTCAAGCCTTCGGCTGATGGGACCGGCCCCATGTACTTACCAAAGGCAGTCCAGAACTCTTCGCGAAGGAGGGAGGCTTCATCACGTTTAAACATGACGGCAAAATACGCTACATGGAGGAATCTTTCGTCCGTTTTTTTAGACCCTCAGAGAACAACGAAACCCTCTAACTGCATAATAAGATTCTGCACCATTGTGGTATGTAAATACAGTGTCGTAACGAAAATCACAAAAGATGGCGCCACCGAGTTCTCTAATATCAGTAGGTGTTTTCACCCAGCTTGATGTTTTCGTGTCGAACTTTCCAAGTTTCTGCAGCTCTCGATATTGCTCCTCTGATAAAATTTCAATGCCCATCGCAGCACACATGTCAATGGCGCTATTTTTTGGTTTATTTTCTTTCCTTGAGTCCAGGGCTTCGCGGTCGTAGCAAAGACTTCTACGGTCTTTAGGACTTTCTGGTGAGCAATCATAGAAAGTGTACTCGCCTGTTTTCTTATGCTGACTCACCACATCCGGTTCACCGCCCGTTCTTTCCATTTCATTGAGTGACCAAAGTTTTTCTGGATTGGCCTTTAGCCTTGCCTGCACTTTATCCCATGCGAGACCTTTGTGGCGGTTCATATTTTTTTCAAAACGTGCTTTCAGTATGCTAAGCAGATCTTCAACTTGTTTTGACGACAATGCTTTCTCTGACTTATTTTTCTTTGCCATAGGTTTTTATTTTTATAGACCGTACAAATACCCCATCTGTGTGAGAAACCTAACGGGTTGCCCGTTAATAGTTGCCGGTTTCCATTTAGGCATTTTTTTGAATGCTTCAACAGCAGCTTCATCACATCCATAGCCTATGCCTTTGATTACTTTGAAATTACTTGCTGTTCCGTCAGTATTGATAATGAATTGAATGATCACCTTTCCTTCAATTTTATTTTTTCGCGCTTCTGCGGGGTAATAATGATTCTTTTCATCGACATATTTTGCGAGTGCTTTCATTCCTCCTGGGAATTCCGGTAGAACATCAACTCGTGAATAAATTGAGTCTGACTTTATCATTACGTTGTCCTGACCCTTTGAAGCCCCAACTGAAAGTATCAAGAGTGCAATGAGGGTTAATATGTGTTTATGTGTCATAGGTATTTTCTTATGGTATTAATCCTCTAATCCTTTTCCTTCAAGAATCTGCGGCATACATTTTTCAATCCTCGACTCACGGGTTTTAGATTGTTTGGCTGACGAAAAATAAAGAAGGTATCCTCTTTGCCTTCCCGGTGTCAATGTTTCAAATGCAGTTTTCAACGTGCGGTTCTTATCTAATTTCTTTTGAAATTCTTCAGGCATTGTAAATTCCTTTGTCTTTTTCAAAGGCACTTTCAAACCTGCCTCTTCTGCTTCAACGGCTTCGTAGATATAAGCTTTCACTATTTTTTCCTGCTTGGTTATTTCGCTAAGACTGGTGAACCGAATCTGGCGTGCTGCCTGCACATTCTCTGTTTGTTGAACGAGAATCTTCTTTTTGTCCTTTAACAGGGCGCCTTTGAAAAACAAAAGAGCACAGTAATCTTTAAACACATGGATTAACACGATGTTACTTTTCTGGAACGTGTAACACGGACAACCCCATTTCAATTCTTCAGTCAAATCACAGTCAAGAACAATCGTTCTCAATAGCTTGATTTCTTCCTGCCACTTTTGGGCTTTGTTGAAGTACCAATCAACTTTAGGGTTCATATTTCATTTACGAGTTAGCAGAAATCATTTTTCTATCTGCAGGTCTGAAATACCAAGATATTAAAGTCAGGATTAGCAATAGCAACGCAGGAAAGAGCGCACTCACTGAATCGCCCGATGCAAGGTGTGAAAATGCGGCTCCTGTCATCATAAAGAAAAAACCTGCATAAGCCCATTCCTTTACTAGTGGAAATTTAGGGATAAGTACTGCCACAACTCCCAACAATTTCCAAACACCTAGTATGGTTAAGATATAGGCCGGATATCCCAAATGAGTAATGGTATCTAATCCACCCTGTCCTTCTTTAGCTTTTAATAACTGAACGGCTCCGGTTGATACCATTCCAAGGGCAAGCCAGAGTGTAGCGACCCAATAGATGATTTTGTTTCTCTTTGTCATAACGCGTTATTTTAATTTGGTTACTATTTCTTGTAGTCGGTTGTGTGCCATATTTATGCCTTGAGCAAAGGGCATCTTTAGTACCTCCGCTCGGTGTGCAACCGATTCATAGATTATGTGCATGTTGAGCTTGCTCGTGTCTACAGTGAGTTTTTCAAATTCTAAGATCTCAAGCTGAACACCAAAAGGCATTTTCTCAAATTCAAAAGTTCGAGTGATTTTTTGATTCAGAGCGAACTCATGAATTGCTCCATTGAATCTATGTTTGTTTCCGTGAGGATCAGTAGTCTCAAATAAGAAACTGCCGTGCTTTTTATTTTCAAGTTTCAGCACCTTCGTCCCCATCCATTCCTCTACAATTTCGGGCTCCATATAAGCTTTAAAAAGTAGTTCCAAAGGCAAATCAAATTCCCTTGTTATTACTAAGTCTTGTTTGCCGTCTTCGGCATTGATTTTTGTTTTGCGCTCCATGTTCTTCTATTTTTTTGATTTGTACTTTTTCATTGCAGCTTCTAGTTTGTTAAATCGGTCATCCCACAGGTTGCGGAATGATTCAATAAAGTCTGCTACTTCTTTCATTTGTTTTGCATTGATGTGATAGTAAACCTCCCGGCCGTTTTGTTCTTGTTTAAGCAATTCACACTCGGTGAGTATTTGCAGATGTTTTGAAACGGTCGGCCTGGCGGTGTCAAAGTTGGAGGCAATCGCTCCGGCTGTCATCGATTGTGAAGCGACCAACAGAAGTATAGCCCTTCTGGTTGGGTCTGCTATGGCTTGAAATACATCTCGTCTTAAATTCATCGTGTAGCTATTTGACTACGAATGTACATGAAGTCATTTAACTACACAAATGTTTTTAATGAAAATTATTATCCACATCGTGTCTTTACAACCGACACCCCTGAAACCGGGGAGATGAATTAATGTAATTTCCGAAAAGGTCCTCTCCGAATTTTTATTTTCAATTCACTGACAATCATTCGATTCGTTAAGCGCCCTACCTAAAAGGGAGTAGACAATCAATAGTAAGACAATCACTATTTCTCATTTTTTAAAGCATAGTGATTGTCTAACATTTGCCACTCACAAACCAAATCGTAAAATGATGACCAACTACAGATCAACCCAAAGGGGGTTGACTTTATTTATAGAGCAGTATCTACAATTTCTATTTAGGCTGTGAAAAAATGATTGGCACTTCGATTTTTATGGTAAAGAACACTGAAGATTTAATAGTGCCAATATTGTCATCGGGTATTGAAATATCATCTTTTGGAAAGGATGACTATTTAATAAAACACACTACCCTTAATTATCAGGTTAAAATAAGTTGGGCTACCATGGAGATGCTAAACCTGGTCAATGGTCATCGAACTATTGGTGAGATCACCGAAGAGCTCTCAAGCATCTTAAATACATGGATACCATCATCTACTGTTTACGATAGACTCTATAAAGGAAATTTAGCTGACTGTGGTATAATAGAAACAAATAAGACAGTTAGCCCCAAAAAAACTGACGAGTACATTTGGGCAAGATTCACAATTTTTAAACCTGACCAAATAGCCGGATTGACCAGATTGCTCTCTTACCTTTTTCAACCAAATATATTCTATGCCCTCTTTTCATTTTGTGTACTTTATTTAATCAGTGTATTTGTCATTTTTAATGATTTTAAAACGGTAGTTGACAGGTTTGTTCAGCCCGGGAATATTTTGATCTTCTATGTCATCATGCTAGTAAGCGTTTTTTTTCATGAGATAGGGCACGCCTCCGCATGTAGAAGTTTTGGAGCCAAACATGGAAATATCGGCTTTGGTTTTTATTTGGTTCTGCCGGTTTTTTATACCGGTGTCAGTGACGCCTGGCGCCTCTCAAGAAATCAAAGATTCATCGTTGACATGGCTGGAATTTACATGGAGCTTCTGCTCTACGTTACTATTACATCAGTATTTTTTATTACCCACAACACTTTTTTCCTTCAGCTCATCTTTATCAGGCTCATCGGAACGCTTGTCAATTTTAACCCGCTGTTGAGATATGATGGCTACTGGGCGCTTTCAGATTTAATTAATGTGCCTAATCTTCGGAGTAATTCTAACAAAAAACTGAAGGCTTCAATCAATTGGATTCTCGGTAAATCTGATTTTCCATTGACCAATTCCATTGACTATTTCCTGGCGTTATATGCGATCGTATCGTTGAGTTTTGTAATCATTTTTCTGATCACTATCCTGTACTTTCAAACGGGCTCAATTATATATTTTCCATTTAACTTGTACGAATTCGTAACCCAAACTCTTGCCAACTTCGCAAATCTCAACCTGCAGACGCTTAAGGCATTCTTCTACAATTTTAGTTTGCCATTTCTATTTTATTTCATGTTGAGCAGATGGATATTTCAGCGCTTTAAGTCTTATAAACATTCAAGAACTTTACTTCATACGAACAACGCACCTATGCAAAATAAACACTTCTCAACGTCTTCACGATTCTAACCGGTGCCCATTCCTTTTCCGGTATTGCTAAGGGATAAACATTGCCGGCTTTGCCGAACTCCAGAAATTTTATGGCTCAAAGAATTTATTCTTGCCCTTGCAATAGGCGTCTTAGATATTGAACCACCCAATGATTTGATAATCATACTCCTAAAGGAGTAGAAATTTTGGAGTAAGGATATCCTAAAAGTTGTTTCTTTTGGCAAAATGATAAATATCAATTTTGCACCCATTGATAAGACACGAAAGTAGGGAGTCCCAGAGACGACTGAGAAAGAGAATTAGTAACTCAAATTTTTTAAATATATATGTTCTTCAAGGTTTTAAATGATTCCAAAACTGTATTCGCTGCACTCATAGTATCAATTGGTGCATGTCTATTTAGCTGCCAAAAAGAGGCTGAACCCCCTGTCATGATTAGCACCTTCGCACCAACAAGCGGTGAATACGGGAGTGAGGTTTCCATTACAGGTTCAAATTTTGATCCGGATACTCAAAATAACATCGTGTTGTTTGGAGGAAAAGAGGCAAAGGTTTTAACTGCTTCTGCAAGCGAGCTAGTGGTAGCTGTGCCCGCTGGAGGAACCACAGGTAAAATCACCGTCAAAGCAAGAGGCAAGGAGGTTACGACTACTGAGGACTTCACCGTAATGGCTGGATCCTGGAGTAGCAAAGCAGATTTTAGTAAAGGAGCTCTGGCAGGCCGTGAGTTATTCTTCAGTATTGGCGGCAACGGGTATATCCATACTACGCACCACTTGACTAGTGGAAGCCCTGTAAATGCCTCTTTTTGGATGTATAGTTCTGCTAATAATAGTTGGGTACAGAAAAAAGAATTTAGCTTGACGCTGCCTCCTGGGTATGGGTGTGTTTGGGGAACCGCGGATAAGGGATATATTCTTATAAACCAAGAGCTATGGGAGTACAGTCCTGTTAATGATGCTTGGGTTAAAAAAAATGCCTTGCCAGTCAGTATGTATACGTATAAAGTTCTCGGGGTCTTCTTAATCGCCAGCTTGAACAAAGCTTGTGCGGTAACTAGCGATGGCGATTGGTACTTATATAATCCTGTAGACGATTCTTGGGCAGTAGGTCACAACGCTCCTTTTATGGCCTCTCTAAACACAAACGGTGGAACCAGACGGGTACAGGGAGCAAATGATGGTGGGTTTCTGATTATCGGCAAAGAGGTTTGGAAGTACACAGCCAATATTAATCAATGGACACAGTTGCCAGCGTTTCCAGGTTATGATCTGGATTTCACTTTTGGAATCAACAATGAGTTGTATGCCGGATTAGCCGGTGAAGATTATTCAGCCAATTATTTTTGGGTTTATAAGGAGGCTCAAAATAAATGGATTAAAAAGGCAGTTATGGGCGGCACTTATAGATACTGGCCTTTGTACTTTACCTTGAATGATAAGGGGTATTTGGGCATGGGAGCAAGGACCACCAATGATGTCCTTATTTATGATTTCCATCAATATAATCCCTAACGATATTGGATAATTATCCTCGTCTCATGTGAACTTGAGGAGGAGGGTTGGTGCAGACGCGCTACTGAAAATTTGCATTCCATTGTCGTTGGGTGCTCGCGCACAAAAAGCACAAGGATATTCGATCGCCCGCGGTCGAATATCCTTGTGCTTACTTTTTTGGTTTCACCGCGGCCTCCAAGTTATTTCTTTGCGCTGAACTTGGACCCCGCGCTCGGGCATTCTATAGTTAATTGACTGATCAAAGTTCGTTGATGAAGAAAATCAACAAAGGCAGGAGAGAGCAGAGTCCCTGAAAAAGGTGGCTCTGCATAAAAGTGAAAATTAAAATGGTCTTTGCTAAAACCCTTAACTCTTAGGTTTTTTACTTACCAGCACGAGAGTGTCCAAATCAAGTTTCGCTGATTCAATTTTTTCTTCTTTGCTGAACCAAATGCACATCGCTTCATCACCGGCAATATGACTTACCGTCATTTCTTTTGGATGGGAGGAAATTCTAACAACATCTCCAGCTTCAATTTTTTGTGGGTTAGGCATAAACAAATTGGTTTGTCGACAAGCTACTAAAATATTTCTTATGGTTAATCAGGGCAATCTACAGCGACTCTTATCACTTGGTCTTTGTAGCAAGCATAAAGCCCCATACAGTAAAAGCGAAACAACTTATTCCGGGAACAAGGAATAACATATTCCAATAGGGAGTGGTAAGAAGTGAAGATGCAATGGCGATGGTTACCAGCAGTGCCACAACTGCAGCCGCCCTTAGTATATTACGACTTACCGTTTCGCGTGAAAGTGCAAAAAGCAACACACTGATAGCGAGGATATCAAAACCATCATGTCGCCACACATGGTCAGAATAAGTTGTTACTGCGCTGATTCCTGTTTCGGTTTGAAATAGATTCATCAGTGCAGGATAGAACGTAGTGATCATGCCGAATATGAACCAGAAGGCAGCCATCGCAATGAAATAAATTTTCGTATTGGGCTTGTTGTTTTCCATGTCAGTTGATTTTTTGTTAGTGACCAAGATAAGGCCACGTGTTCGATTATGCAAAGGCGCTCAGCACAAGTGAGATGAGTGCCATGATAGAACTTCTGTGAATTCAAGTCATTGCCAGACTGTGTCATACTCAACTATTATTTTCTCTTATTTATGGCAAATATCAATGTTGCAGAAATAGCACACATTACTATAGCACTAATGATGAGTGCATTTTCTTTTTGTAATATTCCAATAAAGAAGTCGCCAACAAACATTACTAAAAAGAAAATATATGCAATTGTCAGCATAGGGATTGATTTTTTAAATGTTGCAAAGCCAAAGATAAAACCGAGGGCAAATTGTCGGGCAGCCCACATGAAAATTAAGTAGTCAACGCCTTTAGCGCTAAGGTCAACTGTCTCCACAACGGATTGCGGTGAAAGACATAATAATACACTTACCGCAAGCTCCATTAATGCAAAAAGCCCTGATACGATAAGTACCCATATTGGTAATGATTTTTGTCCTTCTGTCATAATTTTAAGTTTGTTTTTTGTCGTTTAATTACTGTGGTCACGAAGATATGTGGTTTTTCTTTGTGACGAGGAATCATTCGTTTGCAGCCACATCTACTTATCTGTCATGCCGGACTGCGCAGGATGTGTGATTGAGTTCCGGCATCCCCCAACGGATAGAAGAAATTTCGGTGCATACCGTGCTTATGAAACACGTCTGGGGAGATATCGGAATTCGCACATGCCACTACACATGCAGTCCGTATGAAGTGTGGGGAGAGTAACTTAAATTTTGAACTTAATCCCGCCCAAATTTGTCTTCGTTGCCAGCAGAGATTTTTATTTGCCCCACTTAAAATAAAATCCGATCATTGCCGACTTTATAAGAATAACTCACTTAACTCCCTCATGGCGAAATCTAAAGTTACTATTGGCCAGGTTTTTAAAACCATCGTTTGGCCACGTAGAAATCTTCTTTTTGTTGGTCTTATCCTTATCCTTATTCGCAGTGCCGCAGGTCTTGTTCCCCCGTGGGCTACCCGCCCTTTTGTAGATGATATTCTGACAAAGCACGACTTCACCGATCTTCCAACGCTGTTGGGTTTCCTGATGCTAGCTATTGTTATTCAGACAGTCACCTCATTTGTGCTTACAAAATTGCTTAGCGTAGAGGCGCAACACTTAATTTCCGAACTGCGGTCGAAGGTGCAGAAACATTTGCTCCGCTTGCCGATCAGATATTTTGATAATCAAAAATCCGGCTCGTTGGTTTCGCGTGTAATGAACGATGTAGAAGGTGTTCGCAATTTGGTAGGTACAGGCTTAGTTCAACTGATAGGAGGTACCCTTACTGCAATCGTATCAATTGGTTTTATGATTAACATCAATCCATGGATGACTTTATGGATACTGCTACCCATGACCATTTTTGGCGTGATCATGTTGAAAGCCTTTGCTGTCATTCGTCCTGTCTTTCGCGAAAGAGGAAAAATCACAGCCGATGTTACCGGTCGTTTGACGGAAACACTAAACGGCATGCGCGTGATCAAAGGGTTTAACGCTGAGCCACAAGAAATTAAAATCTTTGAAGATGGCGTAGAAAAACTTTTTCTCAACGTGAAAAAGAGTTTGACATCCACAAGCCTCATTACCAGCGCAGGCGCTTTATTAGTAGGAATTACCAGCGTTGGCATTATGTGGTTAAGTGGTCATTACAATTTAACAGCGGGTGAGTTTTTTCAATTCACCATGTTCGTTGTATTCATGATTGCACCAATCGTGCAGATGAGTAACATCGGTAGTCAGTTGACAGAAGCTTTTGCCGGCTTGGACCGCACGGAAGAAATTATGAACACCCCGGTTGAAGATGATGGAACCGTGAGAACGATTAAGATCGGAGCCATCAACGGAGATATTGTATTTGATAATGTGTCTTTCGCCTACGAAGAAGGAAAGAACGTACTCAATAATGTGAGCTTTGAAGCAAAGGCCGGTAGCGTGATTGCGCTGGTAGGGACTTCAGGCTCCGGAAAAACAACCATCGCTGGATTGTCAGCATCATTCCTTAATCCCGCGAGTGGAAAAATCACTGTCGATGGTATTGACCTTGGCAAAGTGTCTTTGGATAGTTATCGCAGCCAGCTCGGTGTTGTGTTGCAAGATGACTTCTTATTCGAAGGTACTATTCGTGAAAACATTTTGTTCCCGCGACCTAAAGCAACTGATGTAGAATTGATGGCCGCAGTTAAGGCTGCATACGTTGATGAATTCACTGCTCGTTTTGAATTAGGATTAGAAACTGTAATCGGAGAGCGCGGTGTAAAACTTTCAGGCGGCCAACGCCAGCGCGTTGCAATTGCCCGCGCTATTCTTGCCAACCCACGAGTGCTGTTATTAGATGAAGCAACTTCCAATCTTGATACCGAAAGTGAAAGTTTCATCCAGGAAAGTTTGAAAAGCCTGATGAAGGGAAGAACAACATTTGTAATCGCTCACAGGCTAAGCACCATTCGCCAAGCCGACCAGATTCTGGTCATTGAAAACGGACAGATTCAGGAGCGTGGCAAGCACGAAGAGCTGATAGCAAGCAAGGGACGTTATTACGAACTATACACATATCAAGCTCGTATATAAGTCATTCTGTCTGTTTCAATAGCTGATTGATGTTAATTCAGGTCATTCTGTCTTGAATTAACGTCTAAAACACGATCGGTACGGATTTTCTTAGTAGGGTAAGCATGAGTTTGAAACACATGTTTAACCAAAAAAATAAAAACACTATGAGTATCATCCGTTATAACCCAAGCGATTTCGTGCCATCCACTTTCAGCAGCCTGGTAGATCGTTTCTTTAATGAATCACTGGCTCGCACCGGTGGCAGCGTGTTCACTCCACGAGTGGACGTAATCGAAAACGAAACTTCGTATGAAGTTCAGCTGGCCATTCCCGGCTTGAACAAAGAAGACTTCAAAATTGAAGTAAACGACAACTATCTTACCGTGAGTGGCGAACGTAAATTCACGAACGAGAAGAAAGAAAAGAATTTCCATTCCATCGAAACGCAGTACGGTTCTTTCAGTCGTTCATTCACACTTCCTGAAAATGTGGACGGCACAAAGATCAATGCGAAGTACAACAATGGTATCCTTGAGTTAGTGATACCTAAAGACGAAAAGAAATTATTGAAGCAAACCATTAAGGTGAGCTAAGAATTTGGGGTTGAGGTTTGGAGTAAGCGCCCGTCTTGCGAAAGTGAGCGGGCGCTTTTGTTTCCTATGACTTGAAATAAGCCTCTAATTCGACTAGGGCTTGATTACCTCCTTGCATATCGTTAATTACCTTGCCTTTTTCCATCAGCACTATTCGGTTACAAATTTCAGTAACATGGCTAAGGTCATGACTTGATATGAGAAACGTGGTGTTTCTGTTTTTGTGATCATTTACGATAATCTCCTTCAGACGTATTTGCGAAGTAGGATCAAGATTTTCAAACGGCTCATCCAATACTACAATCTCAGGTTGTCCGATCAAAGTAGCGATGATGCCCACCTTTTTAATATTCCCCTTTGACAGATCGCGGATGTATTTCTTCTTTCCTATGATTTCACCATTGAAAAATGGTTCGAAGGGACTTAAAAATTGTTTTAAATCCTCTGCACCATATCCACGAAGTTCACCAACGAAGCTGAGGTATTCGTCTGGCGTCAGGTAGGAAATAAGAAAGCTTTCATCCAGAAAAGAACCTACGTAGTGTTTCCACTCATCAGTGGTGTGAACATTTTTATCATTGATCGTTATCTCTCCAGTGGTGGGTCGAACTAAATCAAGAAGCATCCGGAAGAGGGTAGTTTTTCCGGCTCCGTTGTTACCTACCAAACCGAAACTTATGCCTTTCTCAATGTGCAACGTTGGTATTTCAACGACAGGGACATTGTTATATACTTTCTGGAGATTGGAAATTGAAATCATAGTAACTAATCTTTTCTGAAATTGGATGCCAGAACATGGCGTACATTAGAAAGCCTCTGAGACGTAAAGTCGATCAGACTTTTGCGAAACACAAAGCCGATCAACCCCGCCATTCCTATGGACAAAAGTCCTACTACTGGATAACCCATTAAACTAAAAGGAAGATAAAACAGATAAGGAGTTGCCAGAAGCGGGATGCCCATAATCCATTGAGCGGCACCCATACCTTCATAGTTTAAAGAACCTGAATGCTTAAGGTCTATTTTCTTTGCTCCCCACATCGACATGTTCATGACCAATATGGTATTAACACCAATATTATAAAGAGAGCCAACAAGGTTAAGCAAGAGGAACTTCCACCCAAGGAGAACATAGGGAATACTGAACAGAAACCACAAAGCAGTGGTGGATGCTAAAAGCCAATACTTTGATTCCACAAATTGGCGAATAGAAGTGGGTTGAGTAAGTGTAAAATCAAAGTGATCACCTTGCCAACTAAAAAGAAACTGACCATAATTCATGGTGAGAAATCCTGAAGAGATCATTCCAAAAAACAAAAAAGAACCATAGTAGCCATCTTGATTTTTTGAATAAGAGTAAAACCCTAAGGGGAGAAGCAAGAAGACTACGTGCATAAGAAAAAGTTCGCGTGATCTTTTGTTACGGAATATTAATTTCAACTCCACTTTTATCCAGGATCCGATCAACCCGAAATTTTGCAGAAAAGCCCAGTTGGATGAGTGAAAAGTATAGTTCTCTTGTACACTAAGCTCTTCAGGATATAATCTGCTGATGAAACTGCGATAAGTGACATAATAGAGAAATACAATCGATAAGAATAACACGCCCACGATCGTGTATCCTTGCAAAGCAGCGCCAAATAGATTTTCTGAAACAAGGGATAATTTTATCCAGCCAAAATAATCAGCGCCTGCAAAGACAGCACAAATGACAATGAAAGCAAATAACCTCCATGCGCTTTGAGCCAGATTTCTCTTTACAAGGATTACCAGGAAGTGATTGATTAAGCTAAGGAACCAAAGCGATGGTAACCATACCCATGCCTGTCCAATTCCATACCCCCGTGCAATAGCCCCAAATGCAAAAGGAGCAAAGAGAAGAAAAACGGAAATATTGATTACATGGCTTAATGATTTACATACTAGAAAATTAGCAATCTTTCTTCGGGAGATGGGAAGATGCAAGTAGGGGTGTGCATCAAGCGCGGGAAGATTCTGTATAAAGTACCTTGTGATGAATCCACTGATGAAATAGTAGATCAGCAATCCATTTAGAAAAGCAATAGCGTTTTTCTGCTTTAATCCATCGGTAATGATTTTCTCAAGTGCAAATCCCAGGGCCAGAGAATAGCCTACAACTACAACCACAATAAGCCCAAGTGCGACTTGTACAGCCGTATCTTTCTCTACAGAAGAAGATCGTGAGAAACTCTTAAGCTGGTGCGATAAAAAAGTCCACGCCAAAGTCGTAGTGGTTTAATTCGGTAATATTGTAAGCGACTTTCGATTAGAAAATTGCGCGGAATAACAAGAACAGCGATCCGCCCATAATCATTACCACAGGTAATGTGAGGAACCACGCTAATAAAATATTCCTTACCGTATCAGGTTGAAGATTTTTTACTCCTTTACTTGCCACCATACTGCCGGCAACACCGGATGACAATACGTGCGTTGTACTCACAGGCCATCCGAAACTGGAAGACAAACCGATCGTCATGGCAGCAACGGCTTCTGCACTTGCACCTTGTGCGTAGGTCAAGTGTTCTTTACCAATCTTTTCACCCACGGTTCTTACAATTCGCTTCCAACCGATCATCGTTCCTAAACCAAGAGAAATAGAGATTAAAACAATGACCCAACGTGGCGAGTAGTCGGTAACTTTTCTGAGTCTTTTCAATTCATCCTTTAAAACACCCTTGTCTTTATCGCTAAGCCTTACTTCTTCCTTGTTGATCAACGATTTGGTGTATCGATCAATAAGCATGATATCTCTTCTTACTTCAAACTTTTTGTCCTTAGGTATCTCGCTTACTAAAGTGACAGAAGCAAATACCGATTGCAGTTGCGAGTTCATGGTTTTGGTTTGCGCCAATCTTATTTTATCAGGCTTAGATAAAGTAGAGGAGTCTACCGTGGACATCACTTGTTCTATCTTATGCAAAGAAGGTGACAGTTTATGTACGTCAAATTCTGAATCCAGGGCGAAGTAAGCGGGAACAATACCAATGAGAACGAGCATAATTAATCCAACACCTTTTTGTCCATCGTTTTGGCCGTGAAAGAAACTAACTAAAGTGCAAGTGAGAAAGAGAATTCCACGCACCCAGATTGGAGGAGGCTGATTCTTCTTTGGTTCTTTAAACAACATGTCCTCCATAGGAGTCTTACGAGTGGCTACCCTTACAAAGTACATAAGGATGATCGTTACAGAAAAGCCAAACATGGGCGAGATTAATAATGACAAGCCAATCTCTTGGGCTTTGGTCCAGTTCACCGCTTCTCCTACGGCTTCAGGCAAAACAGAATATGCTAAGCCCACACCCAGGATAGAGCCAATCAAAGTATGTGAACTTGAACACGGGATACCAAAGTACCAAGTCAACAAATTCCAGAATATGGCTGTAAGTAATAATGCCAGTACCATAGCAATACTATGTGCAATATTTTGATCAACTAAAGTCTCAACCGGAAGTAAATTAACAATACCCATGGCCACCGCTATCCCACCAAAGAGCACACCCAGGAAATTCCAGGTACCAGACCAGATAACAGCCACCCACGGCTTAAGGGTATTGGTGTAAATAACAGTCGCTACCGCATTGGCGGTGTCATGGAAGCCATTGACAAATTCAAAGGCGCAAGCGGCAATAAGACAAACGATTAGAAGTACGGAATAGCTTAAATCAAGATCAAACATAAACTTTAGGTTAGAGCAAAGGCGGCTTTCGGCTTATTGGCTAATGTTAAGCCCCAATGTTACCATTTTCCTTTCAAAAAAAGTGAAAGGTTAGGTGGTTTTCTTACCTAAAATCATCTGGAGAAGGCTGATGAGTGATACCAAAGTCCATGCGCCTTCAAGGATAATGAAAGGAATGTAGTTGATCATTACCGAAGCCAGACCTGCGAGGCCCGCACCTATCATATTCATTAATATATAGGTGACACTGGTGGTTGAAATTTTCTTAAGCAAGTTGAGAAGAAATGCAATCAGCAAAATGGTGACACCTGTAAATCCGATCCAGTCTGATAAATTCATTGTCAAAGATATTCGTTGTTGGGGAGGGCTGCTAAATCACTGGCTTAAAATGGCCGAATAAATCGGCCCGTTGAAAATACAGATAAATACACCTACTTTGGCGCGCGTTTAAACCTAAACCTGAGTGTCTCCATGAGTTTTACCGATCGGCTCGCGATCCTTCGCACCGGCTTTACTTCCACGTTCTGGATTGCCAATACATTAGAGCTTTTTGAGCGTCTTGCCTTTTATGGAACCAAGGCTGTGCTCGTTTTCTATCTCGCTAAGAAAGTAGGCCTCAACGATGAGGCCGGAACGCTAACCGGGTGGTTTACAACATTGATTTTTTCTTTGCCCATCATTGCGGGCGTGTTTGTAGATCGATACGGATTCAAAAAAACATTGATGACGTGCTTTGCCATTTTTGCCATAGGGTATTTTAGTATCGGACTAGCCGGTCTTGAATACGGTGCAGCAATTACAAATGCTATCGGTGTCCGCAACTATATGATCATCGCCATTGTGATTACAGCTATTGGCGGTTCACTGATTAAACCTTGCATTGTTGGCACTGTTGCAAAAACATCGACACCTGAAGCCAGACCGTTGGGCTTTTCGATTTATTATACCCTCGTAAATACCGGAGGCGCACTCGGGCCGATTGTCGCACTAACTATTCGCACAGATTGGGGAATAGAATATGTGCTCATCATGTCGGCCATTACTTCAGTTTGTCTTTTCATCGGTACTTTTCTATTCTATAAGGAGATAGATAGCACAGGCGAAGAAAAGCGCACGCTCGGAAAAGTCTTTCAGGACATGGTATTGGTCTTTAAAAATTTCAAGTTCATCAGTTTGCTCATCATTTTTGGAATCTTCTGGCTGATGTTTTGGCAAATTTTTTATTTGCTGCCTTTGTACGCCACCGATGTTCTTCACTATTCACAATTTGAAAAATTGGAATCATTGGATGCACTCGCAGTGATTATTCTTACAGTGCCCATGGGGGCTTTACTAAAAAATGTAAAACCAATCTATCCGTTGGTTGCAGGTTTTATTATTGCAACGCTAGCATGGTTTATCGTTGGCACTGTAGGCACGGTGACATTTGTTGTGATTGGTGTTCTTCTCTTTGGGCTGGCCGATGCAACCCAAACTCCACGCTTCTATGATTATGTAAGCTCTCTAGCGCCAAAAAATCAGGTCGGTACGTTTATGGGTTTCGCATTTTTGCCTGTGGCACTGGGATCTTTACCTGCCGGATACTTATCCGATTGGCTTCGTTTGAACTTTATGAGTTCAAACCCATCAATGATGTGGTTTGTTTTAACAGGTATTGGTGTTGTCGGAACTGTTCTCCTGATTATTCACCATTTGGTTTATTCAAGCTCTCCTAAGATATAAACTGCATGGCCTACGACTGGACGAAATTTGTGTTGCGCCTTCCTGTTGAACGGGATGAGCAAACGATTTACCGTGCCTGGTCTACCAAAGAAGGATTAGAAAAATGGTTCTTGCGAAAAGCTGACTTTTTCTCCTCCGATGGAAAAAGTAAATCCACAGCTTCAAAAGGAGATCGTTATCATTGGCTCTGGCATGGTTATCCTGATACTACCTTTGAAGAGCGAAAAGTCTTGGATGCCAACGGAAAAGATTTTTTCAAATTTGAATTCTCCGGTGGATGTATCGTATCCATTCGATTGAAACAGGAAGGAGATCAAACGATCATTGAACTTACCCAAGAGAACATTCCTGCTGACGAAAACCCTGAAACCTTTTTATATATTCAATGCCAAACCGGTTGGACTTTTTACCTGACCAACTTAAAATCAGTTTACGAACACGGCATTGACTTACGAAACAAAAACCTAAACCTCAAAAACGTTATTACTGCCTAACCTATGTCTAATCCTTTCAAACCATACATTGCGCCTGAACAAAAAGTAGCTGAGTTTACGGTAAAGTCAGTTGGATTTGGAGTTATCTTCGGAATCCTGTTTGGATGCTCAACAGTTTACTTGGCGCTGAAAGCGGGCCTCACCGTTTCAGCTTCAATTCCAATTGCCGTATTAGCGATTACATTGGGAAGAAAATTTCTAAAGACCACCATTCTTGAAAATAACATCATTCAAACAACAGGTTCGGCTGGTGAGTCGATCGCAGCCGGTGTAGTATTTACATTACCTGGATTTTTATTTCTCTCACCCGGTGAGAATGGAATAAGCGTTGGAGAAAATTATTTTAACTACCTGACTATTTTGATCCTGGCTGCTTTTGGCGGAATGTTAGGTACATTGATGATGATTCCTCTTCGCAGATCTTTGATTGTAAAGGAACATGGAGTGCTTCCTTATCCCGAGGGTACTGCTTGTGCTCACGTTCTGCAAGCAGGGGAGAAGGGTGGAGTTTTTGCCATGACCGCTTTTACGGGTATGGGCATTGCACTTGTTTATGCGGTGCTTCAGAAAGTTTTTCACGTGATTGTAGAAACGCCCGCATTTGTAACTTCTCAGGCAAGCAAGTTTTGGCCATCAGCAGCAACACGCGCAGATATTACCCCAGAATATTTGGGAGTTGGTTATGTAATCGGTCCTCGCATTGGTGGCGTGTTGGTGGCTGGATCTGTACTTGCGTGGTGGGCGATGACTCCATTACTAGCAACGCTAGTCTCTCCGGATGTAATTGCTACTCAGTTGGTAAAATTGGGTTACCTGGCTAACCTGACTTCGACAGGTGGCCCTGGCTCCTGGGATCCAATTAATCATACTTTCGGAAGTTATGCCGATGCCATCTACCGCGCTTACATTCGCCAAATTGGCGCGGGCGCTGTTGCAGCAGGTGGTTTAATTACATTGGTGAAAACCATTCCTACGATCATCAGTTCTTTCAGCGAAAGCATGGGATCGCTTAAAGAAAAAGGAGGCGCAACGATGCTTCGCACGGACCGTGATCTTTCTTTTAAAGTAGTGATCATTGGAAGCCTAATTTTAGTTGCGTTGATGACCGTACTCCCTGGCATACCAGGAGATAGTTTTATTCAAAAATTACTGATTGGAATTCTAGTTATTGTTTTCGGATTTTTCTTCGTGACTGTTGCCAGTCGCATCGTTGGATTAGTTGGTTCAAGTAACAGCCCGATATCGGGAATGACTATTGCCACGCTGATGGGCACATGTTTGATTTTCACGGCCGTGGGATGGAGCGGAAAATTATATGAACCACTCGCCCTTGTAGTAGGGGGAATGATTTGTATTGCAGCAGCCAATGCCGGTGGTACTTCACAAGATTTGAAGACCGGATACATTGTGGGAGCCACTCCGTATTATCAGCAGTTAGCTTTATTTATCGGAGCCATCGTTTCTTCAGTTGCTATCGGTATTGTTGTTCAGGTGCTAGACACTCCTACTCAAGCTGAAGCGGCTCAAGGTGTTATTCATGCTATTGGTGGAGACCGCTTCTCAGCGCCACAGGCAACCTTGATGGCCACGCTCGATAAAGGAATTCTATCATACAAACTGGACTGGCAATTTGTAATGGTTGGGGTTTTCATTGCAGTAATGATTGAATTGTGCGGTATTAAGGCTTTAGCTTTCGCCATTGGATTATATCTGCCGTTGTCGACTACGCTTCCAATTTTCATTGGAGGAGCAATAAAAGGTGCGATTGACTGGAGAGCAGAGAAAAAGAAATTGCCTGTTGAAGAAGGTGACCTTGGACGAGGAAGCCTCTTTGCTACCGGATTAATTGCCGGGGGCGCGTTAGCGGGCGTTGTGGTTGCTCTGCTATCAGTCAATGATAAGGTGTTTACTACGATTCAATCGATTAGTGCAGAGCATTGGCTCACCCCGATTTTGGGCCACGGTGGATACCAGATACTAGGAGTGCTTTTCTTCGCAGCGATGGCGTTTATTCTTGCCCGAACAGCAATGCAGAAAGATTAATTTAGTGCCTGACGCATAGCGGCAATTTTGCTTTCAAGTTCAGCGTTCGTCTTTTCGAAATCTGATTTTGAAAGCAATTTGCTTTTAACGCTCACATAAAATTTGATCTTCGGCTCAGTGCCTGATGGGCGCACTGAAATTTTACTTCCTTGTTCAGTATAAAATTGCAATACATCCGATTTTGGTAAATGGATCGGCTTGGTCTTGCCAGAGAGTAAATCTTTCTCTTCGCTTATTTTGTAATCGAGTAGCTGCGTAATTTTTTCACCTGCAATTTCTTTAGGTGGGTTGCTGCGGAATTTCTCCATCATCTCTTTGATCTGCTGCTCACCGTCTGCGCCTTTACGAACGAGGTTGATCAATCCCTCTTTATAAAAACCATTCTCTACATACATTTGTAAAAGCCAGTCGTACAATGTTTGCCCATCATCTTTAGCGGCAGCAGCCATGGCTGCAAAGAAAGCGCACGCACTTACCGCATCTTTGTCGCGGATGAAATCTCCCACCATGTAGCCGTAGCTTTCTTCGCCTGCAGCAATGAATTTCTTTTTGCCTTCCAGCTCACGCATCAGCTCGGCAATGTATTTGAATCCAGTGAGGGTATTGTAACAGGTAACTCCCAGATTGCGGGCCATGTCATCAATCAATTCGGTGGTTACGATTGTCTTGGCGATGTAAGCGTCTTTTTTATCAGGTAAGTTTTTAAGGATGAACCACATCATCAAACTGAACGCCTGGTTTCCATTCAGAAGAAAAAACTCTCCTTTGTTATTTTTTATTCCAAGCCCTACACGATCGGTATCAGGATCCGTGGCCATCACCAATTCGGCATTCAATTCTTTAGCTCGCTTAAGTGAAATCTCCATAGCCGATTGCTCTTCAGGATTGGGAGATTGCACGGTAGGAAAATTGCCATCAGGATTTTTCTGCTCTTCCACCACATTTACATTTTCAAATCCCAATTGTTTCAAGCATTCGGGAACCATCGTGATACCCGCGCCATGTAGGCTGGTGTAAACAAGTGAAATATCTTTTTGTCGGGTGATGGAATCTTTCCTTGGGATTCGCTGGATTACTTCTTTGTAATAGGCGGCTTCAACGTCAGGGCCAATGAACTTGATTTTAGAATTATCTGGAGAGAATTTGATTAGAGAAAAATCTGAAATCAAATTCACTTCGGTAATTACATTCTTATCATGCGGAGGAACGAGTTGTGCTCCGTCATTCCAGTAAGCCTTGTAGCCGTTGTATTCTTTCGGATTATGTGATGCCGTAATGACCACTCCCGAATCACACTTCAAGTATCGAATAGCGAAGGAGAGGAGCGGGGTGGGGCGTAATTCAGGGAATAAATAGACCTGAATCCCATTCGCTGAAAACACATTAGCTGTTACCTGAGCAAAGTATTTACTGTTGTTGCGACTATCGTAAGCAATGGCAACACTGATTGGCTTTGATGGTATTGATTTTTTTAAATAGTTGGACAGCCCTTGAGTGGCAGCACCAATCGTATATTGATTGATGCAGTTCGCACCAGCACCCATGATGCCTCTCAAGCCACCAGTACCAAACTCTAGGTCTTTGTAAAAACTATCGATCAACTCTTTCGAATCGGAGTTGTTCAGGAGCTTTTTAACTTGCTCCTTAGTTGTTTCGTCAATGTTACTATTGAGCCAATGCTTTGCTTTCGCAGTAGCAGATTCGAGTAGAGCGGGCATGCAATAATGAATTAAAGATTTCCTCTCAGTTCTTGCTCGTGCTCGATAGCTTCAAACAAGGCCTTGAAGTTTCCTTTGCCAAATGACTTTGCTCCATTACGTTCGATGATTTCGAAGAATAATGTTGGTCTGTCTTGTACGGGCTTAGAGAAAATCTGAAGCAAATAACCTTCCTCATCACGATCAATAAGGATATTTAGTTTCTGTAACTCTTTCCAATCTTCGTTAATATGACCTACGCGTTCTTTTACATCATCGTAATAAACTTCAGGCACATGAAGGAATTCCACACCGCGATTTTTGAGTTCACTTACGGTATAGATAATGTCATCGGTTGCAATAGCAATGTGCTGAACTCCGGCACTCTGGTAGAAGTCGAGATACTCTTCAATCTGAGATTTTCTTTTTCCCTTCGCAGGTTCATTAATTGGAAATTTGATAAAGCCGTTTCCGTTAGAAACCACCTTGCTCATCAAGGCACTATATTCGGTTGAAATATCTTTGTCGTCAAACGTGATCAGGAGTTTGAAGCCCATCACATCTTCGTAAAATTTCACCCACTTGTTCATTTGGCCGAGTTCCACATTGCCTACACAATGGTCAACATGCTTCAGCCCGATGGGAGTTGGTTTTAATTTACTTGTCATCGGTTTGAACCCGGGCAAGAAGGCGCCCTTGTAATTCTTTCTTTCCACGAATGTGTGAATCGTGTCGCCATAAGTTTTAATGGACGCTGTTACGACTTCGCCAAACTCATCTTTCAATGTCTTAGGTTCGTGTACGGCCACCGCCCCACGCATCAAAGTTTCCTGAAATGACTTCGTTGCATCATCAACCCATAATGCAAGTACTTTTACTCCATCTCCATGCTTCTGCACATGCTTATTGATTTCCGAATCAGGGACCAAAGACGTTGTCAATACAAAGCGGATCTTGTGTTGCTGCACCACGTATGAGGCACGATCACGAACACCCGTCTCGGGACCGGAGTAGGCAACTAATTCAAAACCAAAGCAATGTTGGTAATACAAAGCAGATTGCTTGGCGTTGCCAACATAAAATTCGATGTGGTCAGTACCATTGAGGGGAAGGAAATCAGTTGACATAGTGTGAAAATTTGAGATGTAAATTTAAGCAATCCATCTTTATATTTTTAAAATCAAAGTCATTTCCATAATCTTGGAAAAATTTTGACCAATGGACATCAAAGCTCTCGACAAAGCCATTCAGGAGATTGCTATCAGACGCAACGAATTGAAGAAGATTGACTATAATAACCCCAAATACGATGATTTGGAAGAGGAGCTCCATGATTTGGAAGATGCATTTCATGTGAAGTTTGGCGAATATTTGGAGGAAGCTTTGCAAGAAGTACACGACAAACTTTCTCCTGACACAGACATCCTTTTCCCTATCGCCTACTTTGCTAAGACGTACTCCGTTAATGCAAACAACGAATTTTCGGTGACAAACAATGAAGGCGTTTACGTTGAAATGGATTCAATGCCAGGCAAGGAGACTAAATTGGTGATTGTTCCGAATCCTCTTAGGATTATTCTAAATACAAAGGAGAAACAGCAAGTGGTTTGGAGTGCAGAGTAGTTATCAGCTCAACGCCCAAATGGTAATCCCCTGCCTGTAAATTATAAATAGAAATATAAAAGCTGCGAACGAGGCCAGGCATGTTATTACTGACCATAGTATTTTTCTTTGATAGACTTTCCTGATGGCTATAAATAAATAGGTGATGTAAATTATTGCCAGTGGTATCAGTTGGGAATCTCCAACATTTTGAATTCGGAGAGCAATAGTGACCAGGTAGTAAACCATGAGTAGGATTATCAGGAAAGAGAGATTGTGCGCGGCAAAAACGATGTGCGGCACAAGAAACGGATTTGATTTCCAGAACAGCAGGTAGAAGGCGATCCCCCAAAACGGTATTATTAAAAATAAGTAGGCTTTTGATTTGTGCGCAGCCTCTGTCTCAACGTGCTTTATTTCCAAATGAACAGTAGTACTGTCTGAGTCTAGTTTTTTTTGGATGGCTCTGGTAACATCAAAATTAAATCGATTACTCTTTTGAATGTCTCGCACCGATGCGAAGAAGGTACTGACAGTGGGAAAGACAAAATAAAACAAAACGCAGGCAATAATAAATATCTGCACTGGCTTCATGTAACGTATACGCCTGCCTTTAATGAATTCAAGTGTCAGAAATCCTGGTTTAAATAAAAGGGCTTTGAAGCTCCTTAGAAATTTAGAATCGAAATGAGTGAACCCATCCACCGTTTGTTCTATAAACTTATGAAGGGCATAATCTTTTTCCGGATTCAATCTTTTTTCACCACACTGTGAGCAATAGTTGCCCTTCATTTTAGCACCACAAGAAATGCAAGCGTTGGAGGGAGGCGGAATGATTGACGCAGTCATAATCAGTATCCAAGTTTCTTTCTTACGCGACTAAGTACTTCCGATGCAATAGCAGTTGCCTTTGCTTCACATTTTTCAAGCGTCTTCTCCAATTCAGGAATATTGTTCATGTAGTAATTGAATGCCTCGCGCTCCTTTGAATATTTTTGAACAAGCAATTCATACAATTCTTGTTTTGCATGACCGTAGCCAAAATTACCCGCAAGATATTTCTTGCGAAGTTCTTCTGTTAGTTCCGCGGTGGCAACTAACTGATAAATGGCAAACACATTATCCTTATCGGGACTTTTTGGAGCCTCCATCGGTGTGCTGTCCGTCACAATAGACATCACTTGCTTTCGCAATTCTTTGTCGGGTAAAAAGATATCAATGGTGTTTCCATAAGACTTACTCATCTTTTGACCATCGGTACCGGGAATGGTCATTACGTTTTCTTCAATCTTAGGATCGGGCAACACAAACGTCTCTCCATACATGGTATTGAAAGAGCTTGCAATGTCACGAGCCATTTCAAGATGTTGCTTTTGGTCTTTCCCTACAGGAACGAAGTTGGCATTATACAAAATAATATCAGCCGCCATCAGCACAGGGTAAGTAAAAAGCCCTGCGTTCACATCCGCAAGTTTTTCTGACTTGTCTTTGAATGAATGAGCATTCGCCAACATGGGGAAAGGCGTGATACAATTCAGATACCACGTCAACTCACAAACTACGGGTATGCGACTTTGTCTGTACAACAAGTTTTTCTCAACATCAAAACCAAAGGCAAGCCAAGCTGCAGCCACAGCACGCACGTTTTCCTCACGAACTTTTGCGTCTTTTATGGTTGTGAGCGAATGGAGATCGGCAATAAAGAAGAATGACTCGTTGCCCGATTGTTTGGAGAGCTTGATCGCAGGTATAATCGCACCCAGCAAATTACCAAGATGCGGACGACCACTACTTTGTATCCCTGTTAAAATTCTTGACATAAATAAAATCCAAGATTACAGATTAAAGATTAGAGATTCAAGACTCTAAAAGTAATTTCGGGATTTGCATATTGGCTCGTTTGAGTCTGTCGTTGTAACTTGCATCTTGAAATTTTGTAAACTGAAGTAACTATGTCTCGATTTGTATTGTTATCCATATTTGTGATCACCAATCATTTATCATTCGGCCAATTGTCTGAGCCGTTGATCTATCGTGAGAAAATTCATGACTTTGGGAATATTTTGGAACAAGACGGTCCCGCCACATTTGAGTTTGTTGTTTCGAATAAAAGCATTAGACCGGTGAAGATCACAAACGTTCAGCCTTCGTGTGGCTGTACTACTCCTGATTGGACCAAAGATCCGATACCGGTGAATGCCAGCGGTTTTATAAAAGCAAGCTACGACCCCAAAGGAAGACCAGGCTATTTTGATAAGACACTTTCAGTTACAACCGATTGGGATGGAACTCCTGTGGTATTGCACATCAAAGGAACTGTAGTCAATCCTCAGACGGCCAATGATCCCACCTTGTTTTCAGTGGCTGTCGGAAATCTAAGATTCAAGTCTAACTCATTCAACCTTGGCAAAGTCTTCATCAACCGAGAGGCTGAAGCGACTTCTTTTCCCTTCAGAAATGGGGGAAAGGATTCGATTCATTTTAAAGGTTACGATGCTCCACGTTACATTAAAGTGAATGCGCCTAAGGTGATTGCACCAAATCAAATAGCCAACATCAAGATTACCTTCGATGCTAAACTGAAAAATCAATATGGATTTACCTCTGAGAACATTGAACTAAAAACAGATGACGCTGACACACCTGAAAAAGCTTTTTCAGTTTATGCCACTATGGAAGAGTATTTTTCAAAACTCTCTGACAAAGAGTTAGCAGGGGCACCGGTACTGTCACTTCAAGCCAACACGATAAATTTTGGAGTTGTGAAAGCAGGAGCCACTCTCTCACGTGAAATCAAAATGACAAACACCGGAAAGAAGGAATTGATTATCCGCCATGCACAATCAAATTGCTCTTGTCTAACAGTGATACCCGGTTCTAGAACTTTGAAACCGGGACAAGAAACCTTTGTGAAAATCACACTTGATACACAAGGCCGCACGGGGCCACAAAACAAGTCAGTGACCATTTATTCTACCGATCCACAAAATCCAGTGCAGCGAATAACATTTACGGCTGCGGTGAATTGAAATTGGTTCTTATAAAAAAAATTAAGCCCCAATTTGGTTGGGGCTTTTGATTTTAAATGGATACGCTTTCTGTTAAACGAAAGCCGGAATTCCAGTAATCTGGTTTCCAAGAATCAACAAATGGATATCGTGAGTTCCTTCATAGGTGATTACACTTTCTAAGTTCATCATGTGGCGCATGATTGGGTATTCGCCTGTGATGCCCATTCCTCCGTGTATCTGTCTCGCTTCACGAGCAATTTCAAGTGCAATGTGCACGTTGTTTCTTTTCGCTAATGAAATTTGAGCTGTGCTAGCTTTGCCTTCGTTCATCATCATTCCCAATCTCCAGTTGAGCAACTGAGCTTTGGTGATTTCCGTAAGCATCTCGGCTAATTTCTTCTGAACTAATTGAAACGATCCAATTGGTTTTCCGAATTGAATTCTTTCTACGGCATATCTTCTTGCAGAATCATAACAATCCATCGCTGCGCCAATTGCTCCCCACGCAATGCCAAAGCGAGCTGAGTCAAGACACATCATTGGTGCGCCAAGTCCAGACTTGTTAGGCAACAAATTTTCTTTAGGAACTTTTACGTCATGGAAAACAAGTTCACCGGTTGCACTGGCACGTAAGCTCCACTTACCATGAGTTTCAGGTGTAGTAAAGCCTGGCATTCCGCGCTCTACAATCAATCCATGAATTCTTCCGGCTTCATTCTTTGCCCAAACTACTGCTACATCAGCTTTGGGCGAGTTGGAAATCCACATCTTGGCACCATTCAAAAGATAATGGTCGCCCATGTCTTTGAAGTTGGTCACCATGCCTGAAGGATTAGAACCATGATCAGGTTCTGTCAATCCGAAACAGCCAAGCCACTCACCACTGGCGAGCTTAGGCAAATATTTCTTGCGTTGCTCCTCATTTCCAAATTTATAGATCGGATACATTACCAACGAGCCTTGCACAGAGGCTGTCGAGCGCATACCTGAATCGCCACGCTCAATCTCTTGCATCAAAATACCATAGGATATGTAATCAAGTCCACCACCACCATATTGCTGCGGGACGGTAGGACCAAAAGCTCCAATCTCGCCAAACTTGCGCACGATCTCGTATGGGAAATGTGAACGCTGAGCCCAATCTTCAATGTTTGGGGAAATTTCTTTCTTTACAAACTCACGTATTGAACTGCGGATGAGTTTGTGCTCTTCAGTAAGCAAATCATCAATTGCATAAAAATCAGGTTGTTCGTAGCGATCTTGCTTCATCGATTTTTTTGCGGGAGCTTCAGCGGTATGTGCGGCCATAAAAGTTTGGGTTATTCTTATTTAAGCCGCAAATTTACGCAACTAACTACGAAGCACAAATCTTAATCTATGTCTAATCCGATTGACCCTAAACTTCAGGAACAACTCCAGAAACTTCAACAGAAATACGATGTTATGGGGCAAGATCTTTCCTCATACCTCGATGGACTTCTGTATTCCGATTATTTGACCTATTGGGATTACATTCACCTTGATACGCTCTTAAGCCTCCAAACTCCTAAGACACACTTTCCAGACGAAAAGGTTTTTATCGTTTATCACCAGATCACGGAATTGTATTTTAACCTGATTCTTTGGGAGATCGACCAAATAGTTAATCATCCAGATCTCAATGAGAAGTTCTTCTGCGACCGAATGGATCGCATGATCAATTACTTTCGCCAGTTGGTGGGCTCGTTTGGAATTATGGTGGACGGAATGGACAAGGATCAGTTTTTGAAATTCAGGATGTCGTTGCTTCCTGCCTCAGGTTTTCAATCGGGACAATTCCGGATGATTGAAATCTGTTCTACCGATATGATCAACATCGTGGGGCCGGCTGATCGTGAAGTGATGAAGGATAATAACGACATCAATCAATTGCTTGAAAGAGTTTACTGGCGCAGTGGTGCAACCGAATTAGCTACCGGCAAAAAGACGTTGACGCTAAGACAGTTTGAAGAGAAATACATTGAAGACTTCAAAGTACTTGGCGCGAAGCATAAGGATAAGAATTTGAGGAAACTTTATTTAAAGCATTTCCCTAATTCGGATGAAGTAAAAAGACGCCTGCGCGAATTTGACGAGCTCTCAAACGTACGTTGGCCGCTATCTCACATGAAGTCCGCTGCAAGGTATTTGCAAAAAGACCCTGAAGACATTAAAGCCACAGGTGGAACTAATTGGCAGAAGTACCTGCCACCACGTTTTCAGAAAATATTTTTCTATCCCGAGTTATGGAATGAAACTGAAAAAGCAGAGTGGGGGAAAGCGGGGTTAATGGGATAATCGTTGTTGGTTGATCGTTATTCGTTAATCGTGGATTCTGTACCGATCAACTAACAACCAATAACTAACAACGATTCTAATCCTGTAACACATTGCTCATAAAACTCGACTTCATTGCGAGCCACGCCAAAAAGAAGACGATTGCCCACTGCAGATAAATAAAATAGAAATCGGAGGTGTCTTTGAAGCGGCTTTCCTTTATCTCAGCTTTCTCGTATTGGTCAATTCGTTTAAAAACATTCTTGAGAGCTTCGTTATCCGTCACGCGGAAGAACTCACCTGAACCAATGGAAGCTATCTTTCTCATGGTAGTTTCATCAACGGTGTTCTCTACCATTTGTGGTCTCCCGAAATAATCTTTCCCGTAAGGAACAAGTCCTTCTTTACCTACTACTATGGTGTACGTCTTAATGCTGTAGGCTGCTGCAAGTTCGGCAGAGGTGATTGGGTCAATATTTCCTGCGGTATTATCACCATCGCTGATGAGAATGCAAACCTTGGATTTGGATTCTGATTCTCTCATCCGGTTGGTAACAACAGCAAGTGCGCTGCCAATAGCGGTTCCGCGTGATTCGATCATGTCGAACGAAATGTCATTCAAATAAGAGTAGAGCAATTCATAGTCGGTGGTGAGTGGTGCCAATGAAAAGGCATCTCCTGAGAAAACGACCAAACCAATTCGATCTTGAATTCTTCCCTTGATAAAATCTCGGGCAACTTGTTTTGCTGCTTCCAAACGGTTGGGCTCGAAATCTTCGATCTGCATCGATTGAGAAATGTCAAGCGCAAGCATGATATCGATACCTTCCGTCCATTGCTCCACTTTTTCATTGGTCTTTTGCGGGCGGGCAAGCGCTGCGAGGATCAGTACAGTGACTAGCATTAAGAATATTTCAGGAATAAAACGAAGGAGTTGGAGCGGTGAAGTCTTGAGATCACTTTTTATTAAAGCAACCGGTAACTTTTGGTTTACAAAATAACGAATGAGCCACCGGAACAGAAATAAGACCGGAATAGCTGGGATCAGGTACAGGAAGAATTGATTTTCCCAAGTCAGCGAATTGAAAGTGGAAATGGAAAACCAATCCATCGAGTACCATGGTTCATTCAGTTTATCCATTCGCTACCTCCTCTTTCTTTTTTTCAAACTGCTGTTGCACGTATTCTTTAAGATTAAGAAATGGGGGAAGAACATTTTCGTGTTTATGTCCGTAAATCATTCTATCAATAGCCTTCAATGAAAGGCCAAGTTCTTGACTTTTCTCGCTTGCCCATATTTCTTTTGAAGTGTATTTCGTGTAGGGCTTTGCCATCAGCGATTCCAAATATTTTTTCCAGATCACCAGGCTTTGCTCTGCAATTTGAGGTGAGAATTCGCTGTTTAGGTTACTGAGTGATGAATCGAATTGAGCACGGAAGGATTCGTATCCCTTTACTAATTTCTTGAGCCGGAAATATTTCCTGACCCTTTTGCCGAAAATGATCCAGCCTAAGACCAATGCAATAATTAAGATTCCTCCAATAATGCCAACTAAAATGTAATTAAGCTGCCACTTCACTCCCAGGTAATTAACATTGACTTTCAAGGGTAATTTCTCGGCCGCCAAAGAATCCGGAATTGATTTGACCAAGTGCTGAAAATAAACTGTGTCTGTGTTTGAAAAGATTTGCGTGCAGTCGGATTTATTTAAGACGAACACCGGGAGTTTCAGCATTTGCAGACTATCCACTTCATAGGTGGCGAGAACGTAAATCACGCTGTCAACACTGATGCCATTCTTCGTCCTGGTAGTAACATATCTCTTCCTTTGCAATTCAAAAGGGGCATAAGAAAAGGTAGAGTCAGGAAATAACAAGTCTAGTTTCTCAGGATAATGCGCTGAGAGATAAAATTCAATCGGCTTTCCAAGCTTTACAGAGTCGGAACCAAATTTTCCCTGAACCTTTATCTCTTGAGCATTCGCTGAGAAAGAATTTAGAATATAGAATATGGAGTATAGAATGCCGATCCTTGTAATCAAGCAATTCGAAATTTGAAATTTGATCCCGATAGCTATCGGGATTGGAATTCGTATACTCATGCCGTCTTCATCCCTTTATTCCTCACCTTAAACAACTTCAACAATTTGGGTACATAGTCTTCATCAGTATCGATTGAAAGAAAATTGATTTGATGCTTTTTGCTGAAGTCAGCCAACTCCTCTTGCCGCGAAGTATTGTGCGCGGCCATCTTCTCACGAAATCCACCAAAGGATGTATTCACCCAAATTGTTTTTTGAGTTTCTTTATCGAATACAGGAATGATTCCGAGCTTAGGCAACTGTGTTTCGCGCTTGTCGGTAATCCGGATAACCACAAGATCATGTTTGCGAGCCAGCGACTTCAGCCCCTGAAAATAATTTTCATCGATGAAGTCTGAAATCATTACAATCACACTTCTGCGCTTGATGAAATTCTGAGCAAAGGCAATGGCTTTGTTTAAGTTGGTTTTAAGAGATTGAGGTTTTAGGCTAACAATGTTGTAGATGATTTCATAAGCTTGAGCTAAGCCCTTTTTTGGCTTCAGCGCTTTTTCGCGAACGTCAGAGAAACAGATCAATCCCAACTGACTTGACTCCTTAGCTCCGGATAGTGCCAATACTCCACATACTTCTTTGGCAATATCAACTTTGGTCTTCGTTGGCGACCCAATATTTTGAGATGCGCTGACATCCAGAATAAAAAAGATGGTCTGCTCTTTCTCTTCGCGAAAGGTTTTTACGAACGTTCCATGCCCTTTAGCAGATACATTCCAGTCAATGGTGCGGATGTCATCGCCATATTGATAAGGGCGTACATCGTCAAATTCAAGACCAGTGCCTTTAAACAAGGAATGAAAGTCGCCCTGCATCTGGCTATTGACAGCCTTGCGAATCTGGATTTCGTACCTTCGAAGTTTTTTGAGAAGCTCCTTCATTTTCGGGGCTAAAAATAAGAAATCTCACTCAACAGAGCGCATCTTGTCTGGATAATCGGTCAGGAGATTCCATGTGACGATAAAAAATAATTATTAACACATGAAATCGCAATGTACAAATGCACTGCAAAAGGCGTGACAATTAGCTGGCGATTCCATCTGACCTCAAAAAATTAATATTTAACAGATGAAATAGGATTAAATTTGAAGCCTGAATTTTTTGAAGTGGCATTTAAATTGATGAAGCAGGAGAAACTTATGTTAAAAACGCTGAGTATTTTCATTTTGGTCTCATTGCTTTCGTGTCAAACCAAAGAAAAGCCAAAAGAGGTTCTGACCCAAGCTCAACTTTCAGCGCTGCTGGTTGATGTTTACCTGGCAGAAGCAAAGGTTGAGGCCCTCCCGTTGGTCAGAGATTCTACCGTAAAGTACTTCTTGCCATTTGAAGAGAAGCTTTTTAAAGAAAGGGGAGTTACCGATTCGATTTTGAAAGTGACATATTCCTATTATTTGTCACATCCCAAGGAATTGGAGCAGGTTTATGATTCAGTGATTGATTCGCTGGTGTTGCGAGAGAAACGCGCTAGCAAAGTCTCGGCACAATCAATTACTAAGCCGGGAACCTTAGTGCCTAAAAAATAATAGCCACCTTGACTATTTATCCAAGCGATTTTGAGGTCAAGCTAGGTTTCGATCAGATTCGAGCCAAGTTGGTTAATTATTGCCTGGGCGAATTGGGGGTAAAAGAAGTAAGTCAAATTGCTTTTTCTAAAAATCACCAAACGATCAATGTCTTATTGAAAAGAGGTGATGAGGCTAAGAGAATTCTTGAAAAGGGCGATTCACTTCCCTTAAATAATTACTTAGATCCATCAACTTATTTTGATGTCATTCGAATTGAAGATAGTTTTCTTGAAGAGGAAAATATTCAAGACATCATCTTATCGCTTCAAATAGTGATAGGAGTCTATAAATTTCTAATCAAGGGGAAAGAAGAATATCCTGAGCTACATCGCTTAACAGAACTTGTCACGCTTCCAGCTTCTTTGACGTCTTCGCTTGAAAATAAATTCAATGAGAAGGGAAAAATAAAAGATAATGCGAGCCCTGAGTTAGCCAGAATAAGAAAACGATTGCGCGAAGAAGAAGCTCGTGTTAGAAAATTAACAGATCATATTTTCCGCGACTCGGTTGGGCAAAGTTGGGTGCCGGAAGGAGCAACGCTTACCATTCGAGATGGCCGGGTGGTTATTCCAGTACTTGCAGAGCACAAAAGAAAACTTAAGGGCTTTATTCTCGATGAATCGTCTACTGGTCAAACCGTTTACATCGAGCCGGCAGAATCGATGGAGGCAAATAATGAGATTCGTGATTTGATTCATGCCGATAGAAGAGAAGTGATAAAAATCTTGAAGGAGCTGACATCTTTGCTTCGCGAGAACCTGGAATCGATAAAATCGGCTTGTCAATTTTTGGCCTTAATCGATTTGAATCGGGCAAAGGCAAAACTGGCCATCGACCTGGAAGCCACGATGCCTACGGTCGTTGATAGACCTGATTTAAACTGGATGTTGGCCCGCCATCCTTTACTGTATTTGAGTTTGAAAGGAAAGCGAGAGATTGTTCCGCTCACAATCGATTTGAATGGAGATGCACGATTTCTCTTAGTATCCGGACCGAATGCGGGAGGGAAATCCGTTTGCTTAAAAACGGTTGGCTTAATCCAATACATGCTGCAATGCGGCTTGCTTGTGCCGATGTATGAGAAATCAACCGTTGGAATTTTTCATGGCATTTTCCTTGACATTGGTGATCAGCAATCCATTGACAATGACTTAAGCACTTACAGTTCTCATTTGAAGAACATGGATTTCTTTTTGCGGAATGCTTCAGCTTTGTCACTGGTTTTAATGGATGAACTTGGCTCGGGTACCGATCCTAATTTTGGCGGAGGGATAGCAGAGGCAATTCTTGCTTCACTTCTACAAAAGAAATCGTGGGGAGTGGCTACAACACACTACTATAACTTGAAATTATTTTCTTCTAATCGTACCGATATTAGAAATGCTTCGATGCAGTTTGATACCAAGAGATTGCAACCGCTATTTCATTTAGAAATTGGAAAACCGGGAAGTTCTTTTGCATTAGAGATCGCTCGTAAAACGGGATTGCCAAGCGAGACGCTGGAGAAGGCTGAGCAAATCATTGGCAAGGAATTGACCGGACTTGAAACGTTGATGAAGACCGTAGCTGAAGAAAAGCAAATGCTCATCAAGCGGCAAAGGGAATTGGCTGAGAAAGAAAAGCGAGCAGCCGATGAACGAGACCGCTACCAAAAATTGAATTCGGAATTAGAGTCTAAAAAGAAAGAGATCGTAGATCGAGCAAAGGCCGAAGCTTCTACGATCTTGAAAGAGACTAATCGCGAGATTGAGAAGACCATAAGACATATCCGTGAGAACAAGGCGGAGAAAAAAGAGACCAGAAAGGTTCGTCAGGGATTAGAGGAGTTGGCGGACAAAGTGAAGCCGGTACTGAAAAAAGAGATTTCTACCGAGAAGGTGAAGGAAGGAGACAAAGTTCGTTTGATAGGGCAGGAGGTGACCGGAACACTGGTAACGATCAAAGGAGATCAGGCAGTTGTGGAATTTGGTAGCCTGCGCTCAACAGTAAAATTGAATCAATTGGTGCGAAGCGATTTGGTTGAAGCTTCTTTTGTCCGCAAAGTTCGGTCGATGGGAGTAGATGTAATGAGAAAACAATCCACTTTTGATTCTACCCTTGATCTGCGAGGAAAACGTGCTGAAGAAGTAGTACCAGAGCTCGAGCGATTTCTGGATGATGCGATTTTGTTAAGCCAAGGCGAACTAAAAATCCTTCATGGCAAAGGTGAAGGTGTGCTTCGAAAAATTGTGCGGGAGTATTTGAAGAAAGTGAAGCAAGTGGCCTCTTTTGCTGATGAACACGTAGAAAGAGGTGGCGATGGAATTACAGTGGTGGTGCTGAAGTAGCCTCATTAATTTTGATAAAGATAATTATGAAAAGAGTTGCTTTTGTATTGCTCGGAATTATCGCACTGGTCATCGCAATGATTTTTGTTGTAGGCCAATTATTTTTCTTTTATGGAATAATTTTAAAATTCATTGAATTGATTTTTGGGTCTTTTAAGACTTTAGACAAAAGTTTGCTTGCAACGGTAATTACTGGGTGTACTGCGGTTATTGTCGCAGCAGTATCCATAGTATTTAATAGGCAGATCGAAAATGATAGGGCCCTGCGAAATAGCAGAAGACCAATTTATGAAGCCTTTTTGATTGGATTGCTTAGGCTATCTCAAAATCCGAGAAAAGAAGATTTTGATGCTATCAACAAAGAATGTTTACCGAAACTTATAGCTTATGCTTCTTCAGAAGTGATAGCATCGTGGATTAATTACATGAATTCAGAATCTTATAATGAAAAAGATTTCAAAAAGGTATTAAGGGCAATTGGCAATGACTTAGGCCTCAAAGAAAATACATTTGAAAAATTGTCTTGACATTCAGTAGGAGCTGACTGCTAAGATTTCTCCCTTAATATATTTAGCTTCAATACAGATTTTCTTTAAATTTAAAGGTCAATTTTTTAAACTTTTCTTAATAACACAACCATACTCAATCATGAAAATATTTGGGCTAACGATTTTAGTTTTTATGTCTGGCTCGCTTGGTGCTCAGAAGATACTTAACTACAATGATTATCAGGAATTGGCAAAGTATAACCTGTCTTATCTGGACAAGGGAGGGGCGCTAAAATTACAACGGGTTAAATTCAAGGAACATAACCTGGAGCTCTATGATGAGAAGGGAACAAATGAGTTTTCAATCGCCTGGCCACAAGTCCCTCATTTAGTTACGAGACTCGAAACTGGCGATCACAAGGACTTGTATGGCGGTATGCACAAGCATTTGAAACACTTGAGTAGTGGTCTCATAAAACAAGGGGTTGAATATCACCCCGTCCCAACTGAAATGTCTGAAGTGGTGGTGGCTATTGACCCCGGTCACTTTGCGAAAAATTTTGCCCAGGCGATCCGCGAAGATAAATATGTGAAGATCCATGGAGCGGACCTTGGTCTGGCCAAAGACATCAGTTTTTATGAAGCTGATCTGGCTAATATCACTGCCGCCATAGCTAAGCTTGAGCTTGAAAAATTAGGAGCCAAAGCTTTTCTTACTAAAGGAATGGGTGAAAACTCACTTGGTAAATCCTTTCATGACTGGTATGTGAAAGATTATAAGGGAGATTTGCAGAAGTATTATAACGATGGTGACGTTACGAAGGCTGATTATGATGCCTATCTGAAATCAGACTCTAATGCGATATTCAATACTTTTTATCGATTTGTAGAATTTCGAAAGAGGATTGATTTGATCAACAGCGCCAATCCTACAATGTCAATAATCATTCACTACAATGCCGCAGAAGGAGGCAAGAGGGATGCTGATGGATTCCTAAAACCAGTGCAGAACAATTACTCAATGGCCTTTGTACCCGGAGCATTTAATGGCTATGAACTTAGAAGATATGCTGAAAAACTTGACTTCCTTCGGCTTTTAATGTCATCTGACATGAATAAGTCGATGCGGTTGGCTCACTTAATCCTCGATCAGGAAAACCTCATTGGAATACCACCGGTGCAAAATGATCAGCATGTTTTGGATGAGCGATACTGCACTCGTACTGATTATGATGGAGTTTATTGTCGCAATCTTGCTATGACTCGCACCGTTCGAGGCCCCTTGGTGTATCTTGAAGCTCTCTTGCAAGATAACGAGAAGGAAGCTGTAGAACTTGCCAAGCGTGACTATACTTTAGACCACCCTATATACGGAAGAATAATGGTGCCGAAGAGATGCTATGAGGTGGCGATGTGCATTGTTAAAGGAGTTACGAACTGGCTTGAAGAGAACAAAACTTATTCCGCAGGTTCTACCCCCGACCCAACTAAAAAATAGTCTATCTCTAAACTTTGCGCACTAAAGCGTTCTCAATAAATGGCGAAGAAGGAACCGAATAAAGAATCGGCTCCGGTGAACGAATCGGCTCCGGCTTTACGATTTTTGTTTATCATAAGTCTTTGGTTGATAACCGGAGCGGTTATTATTTTTTTATTTATTCTGCCTCAACGCCTGGAGGGTGCGTTGGATACCCTTCACCAGTTTAAAGGAGGTATCGCTTCATTGTTTCGTTTCTGTGATGACTGGAATTTTTTGCTTTTAACTACCATATTCTCCTTTTCTGTAATTATTTATACACTGAATGACAGGGTACTAAAGAAATATTTACCCAATGGTGAAAGAGGGTTTTATTCGGAAGGGGTGATATGGACTTTTAGAAATCTTGCCAACCTGATCGTACTTTTTTTTGAAACGGGTCTATTTTGTCTCATTCTCACTCATTCGGTCACTACACCGTCCATCTACTCTTCCATAGATGAGCTACCTAAAACTAAGTATCATATCCTACTTCTGGGTACTTCTAAATTTATCGATCCTCTCGGTAAGAAGCAGCACGAGAACTTATATTATAAAGCTAGAATTGCTTCGGTGGCTGAGCTTTATAAGACCGGAAGAGTGAAGTCGATTTTAATTTCAGGCGATCGTCATGGTTCATACAATGAACCAGAGGATATGAAAAAGGATTTGATTAAAGCAGGCGTTAAAGAGAAACTCATTTCAGAAGACTTTGATGGTTTCAGAACCTTCGATAGTATCCTCCGGATGCGACAGCAAATGCGCGGCAATGAAACCATCCTTATTGTTTCACAATACTTTCATTTGGAGAGAGCCATTTACCTTGCTCGGCAAAAAGGAATGGAAGCTGAAGGCTATGCGGCACAAGGTTCAATGACCCTTTCGATGATACAGCGAGAGTTTTTGGCGAAGCCCCGGATAATCCTGGATATTTACTTACTAAATACGCAAGTAAACGGAGTGGCTGCACACCCCAGACGAAAAGTATCATTTACCAAGGGCGGTGATCTTTTTATATTATTTGTAGTGACAGGTTTAATTATAGGAGCCGGCAGAATGACAAGAAATTTGCTTGAGTTTTGAACCTGAATATCCGGGATTGATAAGGTTGGTCGTATTCAAAAAAAGTAAGTATAAAGACGAATGGATTCAGTAAAACATTTGTTTCGGCAAATTTCCGGGGGTGATTATTTCCTGATTATCCTGTTAGGTGTGACGGTTTACTTTCTAACTGCCAATTGGGAAAATCGCCAGCGCTTTCAGTTTACTGCTTTTATGGTATTTCTTGCTTTCTGTGTTCGGGTGATCATCGGAATTTCTTTTACTGGCTTAATTGTTAACCTGATCAATAAGATTCATTTCATTTATATCTGGGCTCCCTTATCGCTTTCTATTTTTGTCACGAGTATGTTTTATGAAAAGGGAAACCTGAAAACCATCATTGTGCGATCGATAATTGCATCCATCTGCATTTGCGCAACAATGTATTTTATCTTTGGGTAGGATTCACACGAGATTAGGCCATTGATTTAGGAAATAAAAACCATTATATGCTTAACTTTGTGACTACAAAGGATAGGCTATTACAAAGGATTAATTGCAAAGGAGTTTGAGGTAAAATCTAACCTCAAGCATTTTCAAAAAGGAGAAGTTTTTTAACATCAAACTTTACTTCAATGGCAAAGAAATTCTTATTTCTGCTATTGGGCGTTTATTGTGAGCGTTACTTTATTGAATGCTTAATTGCAATCTCAATTTCATGGTTGCTCTCCAATAACTCTCCTAAGAAAAAGGGAAAGTGCAAGTGCTAATATTAGCGCGTCTGTACTAACTTTAAAGAGGTCGTCTCTACAATTGAGACGGCCTCTTTGTCTGAGTGGCCCGATCCGAACTGATGAGCACGTGGAGCGTGGTGGTGATGGAATTACAAAGTAGGTCTTGAAGTGAAATTTTTTTTATTCGATTTAAAAATCGGACTATATTTGCAATCTTTTTAAGCAACGGAGAGGTGGGTGAGAGGCTTAAACCAGCAGTTTGCTAAACTGTCGTACGGGTCAAACCGTACCGGGGGTTCGAATCCCCCCTTCTCCGCCATAAGCCCCGCGAACGTAGCGGGGTTTAAAATTTTGGTCCGGTAGCTCAACTGGATAGAGCATCAGATTTCTAATCTGACGGTTCGGGGTTCGATTCCCTGCCGGATCACAAAAATAGTTGGAGGTACGGAATCTTTTCATACCTTCGCGGCTCGAAAAAAGTTCGGGGTGTAGCGTAGCCCGGTATCGCGCTTGGTTTGGGACCAAGAGGTCGTCAGTTCGAATCTGGCCACCCCGACAAAAAGGCTTCATCATTTGATGAGGCCTTTTTTGTTTTAAAGCCTCATTCTATCCTTTTCAAGAGCCTGTATACGCTTTCCCGACAGTAATCAGATTTTTTTTGGCCTCCAGTTATGTGATGTACAACTATTCGAGACCCTGGTTACTTTTGCCCCGGAATAGGCATCACACCCAAACCAACCCCATGAAAAAGTCTATAGTCTTGCTTTTAATCGCCTCAATTATTTCCTCGTGCGCAGGAGGGCATTATTGCCCATCTTATGGAAAAAGATCTGTTGTAAAACCTGTTACTTATAAATCGAAGAAGCCCAATACATAGTTTTATTGTAGTACCGAATTGATTATCTTGAATAATCACCAGTATGAGCAGGTATTTCGACATCGTAAAGGATCTTACCTTCAGCGGAGCAACTTTCAAAGACTACCGCGATGCCTTTTGCTTTATTCGTGATGAGGGAAATAATAAGATCGCAACAATGGTTCGGTTCGTTCCCTTTTCTACCAGCATCAATTCTTATACTCAATATGGCGATGCCAGTCGGTATGACTATCCTTTACCGATGAGCGATGAATTAATTTTAGAAGAGATTATTCGCTTAACCTACGGTGAGGAACAAAACTTTAACAGAGAAGACTACAGAGTTAAGCCAATAGAGTTATTCTGAGATTTTCTTTGAAGTCCATCCAATGAGAGTGATCAGATGGATTACTTACCCCCAATTTCTAACGTGTACATCTCCATATTTTTTTCAATTGTTCCTGCATGATGGAATGTAAACTCACCCGGATCAAGTATTAAGGAGGTAGCAAAAGGGCTACTACACATTAATGTTGAAGCGACTGCGTATTTAACTGCATTTTTTGCCATCTCGTGGTCTTCACCTTCCAATTTTGTAAGACCATTCTCTGAGAGAACATTGGCAACCCCTGCATGAAAGACAGATCGATAATCCTCTCTTCCGGTTTTGTTTTTATAATCTTGGATGATCATTTGTGTAAGTCGGATGACACCGTACGATGAACTAAGGCCTATTGTCATCTTACCCGAATTTACTTCTGTGTGGATGAGTTCATCCTGAAACTCGGAACGGTGTTTATCAATTATTTTGATTAGTTCGGAGTCAACAGAACTCAGATGGGGGAAGTCAGCACAACAGAAATAAAGTGTGCGCCAGGAAGTTGGAGGCGCTTCTACCTGACTGGCACTCGGTGCTTGTTGGGTTTCGTTGGTTATGAAGGTGCTAGGATCAATATTCATGTATCGTTCCATGTTTGGCCAAAGCTTAAGCATATCGCGAGTACCCCCTTCTTTTCTTTGAGCATCTGCTGAAGACAAGACGGTAAGTAGGTAACAATCGGAATGAGTCATTTGTGCTCGTAGAATGGATGAGCCCATGAGCGAACGACCCAGTAAAGCAAACAAGTCGTTATTGCCATGAAATTGCTCTTGAGACAGCAAGCGAACCGGCCATTTTTTTTCTAAAGCTTCATATCGGTCTACCCACTCTTGTCCCGCAAATCTAACGCTCGTCTCGAGGAAATCTTTCTTCGGAAAAGGAAGATAGATGTTTACGTCACCACAGGCTTCGGTCAGCGCTTCCGCAAATAAAATGTCGGCTCCACAAGCCAGTGAGCAATATCCAATTTGGATGTCCATTAATTTAATACGCTCAACAATGGCAGACTTTACTTGTGCCTCAATCGATTTAGGGAACCTCACACTGCCACCTTCGCGATCAATCATGTGCCCTATGAAAACACCAATCTTTGGAGGTCTGTAAGCTTTGATGATAAGATTAGGGATAGGAAAATAATGGTTCATCATCCACAGCTGTTTATAGATGATATTGATTTTTCCCCAATCTTTATCTGCCAGTTTTCTTCCTTGGTTATATAATTCCACAGCTTCATGAGTTTGCTTTAACAAAAGCTTCGCTTCGGCCAATGTCATGATCTCCCAGAAATCGGATGGGGAAGGAAGGCTTGAAATTATTTTGCCTGCAATTTCACGAGCTGCACTTAATCTGCCGGTGATGGCGAGCATGGATGCCGCATTAATGCCTGTGTAATAATGGCCAGTGATATTGAAGTTATCATGATATATTTTCCGGGCCTCTACTGCATAATGCTGATCGTGTGTATACCTGAAGAGTTCTTTTAGAATGCCGCCCATGATACCCGCATTTTCCGGATCATTTGGGGCCTTATCGTAAACCTGTTTGAAAAAAAATTCTGCCTTCCCTGCGGCACCTGATTTAGACAAGGCAAGAGCGTAAAGTTGCTTCTCCCTAAGGTGATCTTCATGCTCTGTAAATTGTTCCGTTAGAAGCCGGACTTCCAGGTATCTTCCTTGAGAAAAAAGTTTTTCGATTTCTAATAAATTCATAGATAAGGAGACTTATGAACCAAGACTTATCTTTTAAAGATAACTGTAATAAATTGATGCTATCATCGATAGACTAAGCAGGGTTTCAGTTCATGGTGTGTAAACCCTGATCAACTTCTGTTGATGGTTAGAGCTTAATAATACTTTGACACTTTCTTTCCGTTCATCAATGCCCCGGTCAGTGCAGCGAAGCCCCCAACGAGTCCCCCCACGGCTACCATGAGTACAAATACATTCAATGGAAAAAGCTTATTGATTTTTTCAGTTAAGAGGGAGTACGTGCTGGCATCAATGGTGTAGGCCATGATGAGCCAGAGAACTCCGACACCAATAAAGCCGGAAAGAAAAGAAATGGCTGCTTTGTTTTTGAAAAAATAGCCGAACCCTAAGGCCACGATTGCCATCGTCCACCAAGGCAGAAAGTATTGAACGATCAAGCATCCTAATATGGTCGCGATTGTCTGATATAAGAATTTCATTGTACTGGTTTTAACGTTTGACTTGACATTGAGAACTTTTGCATCTGCTCGGCTGAGGTATTGAAATGCAAATTGAAATAGTGATCGGCAACCCACACATCAATCATATTATTATAGTATTGGCTTCCAGGATTTCCGGATTGACCTCCGGGATAGACACCCCACGCTTTTACTCCTGCTTTCTCCAGACTCACCACCATACGCCAACTCGGACCATGACGCCTGCTATGGGCGTTGACGATATTTTCATTACCACCGTGCTTCACATGATAACTAAAAGGTTCCAGCTTAGTGAGGTGCTGAATGTAAGAGTCCTTATAGTCTGCCCACATCGGTTCTGTTTTATGATTTGTTTTCCATTGCTCAATTAGATTCACACTTTCGGAGAATGATTTGCGAACCACATCTGCAGCAGTTTCTTTTTCAGGAGTTGAAGTGATGTCGAAAAAACTGAGTTCAGGCTTTTCTTTGATTAATTTGAGAGTGGTGTAGGTGGTAGGATAGGGCAGCGAAACATTAGAATCTTTTATTTCATCCCAGATCATTGGCTCTATAGCATTTAGCCATGCTTCGTAATAAGATGCGGCTTCCGAATTGATGTGATTATAGAAGTCCCAGGATTTTAATTTTGTATAACTCTCCTTTTCCTGGCTATTCAATCTTGCTGGATCAAGCATTGCCATCCAAATAGGAAGACTTTCAGCAGCTTTCAGATTATAGTTGTCGGCTTGAAGCTTCATCAGGTCTTGTGGAGTAATGTTGCTCATTTCTCCAAGTCGCTTGTTGATTCTTCTATTTCTGTAGGCCTCATAGTTTTCAGCAGTTATGTAGTAAGGATAAGTATCATCGGCAGGATACTGGTTAGCCGAACTTACAAACCCGCGAGCGGGATTTTTGTACGCAATGTTTTGATCATTGGGAATGAATGCCTGCCATTCGTTTGAAGTCTTGGTTCCGTCAAGTACAAATCTACCCTCATCTTTTCTTCGAACGGGATATTTTCCCTGAATGCGCATGGCGATATCACCACTCACGCTGGCAAATACAAAGTTCTGTGCTGGCGCTCCATAATGATCCAGGGCACCCATGTAATCTTTATGGTTCTTTGCTTTGTTAAGCGAATAAAAAGTCATCAAAAATTCTGAGGGGTCGTGTGTCACCCAACGGAATGCGTAATTGTTCTTTTCGCTCTGGCCATGATAACTCCTGTCGTAAGTAACAGGTCCGTGATGTGTGTATACTACTGTATCATAGAAATCATCACCACCTTTGATCGTAATTTTTTCAACCACCTTCCTGGACGGTTTCCAATGATCATCGCTTAAGTATTCATTCATGGTGTTGTTTTTAAATTGAATTTTGTACCAATCCACCAAGTCACGCTGTGCGTTAGTCACACCCCAGGCGATGGAATCATTAAATCCGCTGACCACCGTTGGCGCACCGGGCAACGAGGCCCCCATAGTGTTAATTCCATTTGTGTTTAAATGAACGATAAACCAAATGGAAGGCAGATTCAAATCCAGGTGCGGATCGTTGCACAGCATTGGTGAGCCTGTCGCAGTTTTACTTCCGGATACAGCCCAGTTGTTACTACCCACTTCAGGTGAAGAATGTTCGATCGGCTTTATGTTAACGAAAGCCTCAGGAAGTGCAGGAGCGGATTGAACTGGCACAGGCGTGAATTTCCAGCCGTTTGGATTGTCAACTATCGGATCACCTACATGTTCATTATCGGGATAAAGAATATCAAGAGTTTCTTTGCCAAAGAGTTTTAGCGCATTCGTCATTTCAAAGTCCTTCTCTGAAATGTTTAGCGTCTTTGCCATGTAGGTAAGTAGTAGAGCTGTTTTAGTCCTTGACCATGCCTCGGGTTTATAATCCAGGAGCTTATATTCAAGAGGCAGGCGCTCGTAATCAAGTGTCTGTATGTATGCATTGACCCCGTCAGCGTACCTGTCGGCTAGCATTTTCGTATGTGCATCTTTGTCTAATTCATTCAAGGAATTTTGGGCTGCATAAACCATCCCCAACCTTCGCTGTCCGCGATCAAAATCGAGTGCAGAAAGGCCAAGAATTTCAGAAGCCCTTCCTGCGGCAGCATGAGTTTGTAATTCCATTTGCCAAAGTCGATGGCTGGCGGTGATAAATCCCTGAGCAAAGTACAAGTCCTCTTCGCTCGATGCATAAATGTGTGGAATCAAGGTACTGTCATAAAGCACAGAAACCTCTTTGCTCAATCCCTTAACCGATAAGACAGGCAACATTTTAGGCTCAGCATTTTTCCAAAAACCGTGAAAGGGATCGAGAAATTTTCCTAGAGGAGGAATTGGCTTTTTCTTGATTTCCCAAGATTGGTTGAGCGCATAAACTAATGTGACGGTGACAAGCAGTGAAATGAAAACCTTGAGTGATTTCATGGAAAAACTTTTCCTTAATGATCGCAATTATTTCTCAAACGCGAAAGGTTCTTTAGGACGAGCTCAGATAATCCGATCGAAAAACTTGGCCAGGTTCTTCCCAATGATTCTATGACCTTCATCGTTGGGGTGAATGCCATCCGGTTGATTTAACTTTTCATCACCACCAACTCCTTCGAGTAAGAATGGAATGAGCTGACATTTATTTTTAGCGGCAAGGTCTGGGTATACCTTTTTGAATCCATCTGAATATGTTTTGCCCATGTTGGGAGGAACCATCATTCCCGCCAGCACAATTTTTACTTTTGGGTATTTTGCCTTGACTTTGTCAATGATCGACTGAAGATTTCTTTTGGTCTGATCTAAAGGCAAACCGCGAAGTCCATCATTTGCGCCAAGCTCAAGAACGAAAACATCAATGGGCTGTCGTAAAACCCAATCGATACGAGATAAGCCGCCAGCAGAAGTTTCACCGCTTAATCCTGAATTGATCACTTTTACTTTTTTTCCTGCCTTAATCAATTCTCTTTCGAATTGTGCGGGAAAAGCTTTGTCGGTAGAGGAGAGACCAAACCCTGCGGTCAGACTATCCCCAAAGAATAAAATGGTTTTGGAGGGAGGCTGAATCGCTATGAATACAATCGCGAATAAAATGATTTTCATCATGGTCATAAGAACGAAAGATCAGTAATGGTCGCGGTTAAATTAATCAATTGAACTTTTAATTTTCGATTTTGCTCACTACTTTCATGGGCGATAAATAACGATTATGGGCATTCAAGAAATCCTTAACCTTTTTCATAAAGGTAAGGCATCGGCCAAAAGCCACATGAAAAATCTGATTGAGATGGCAGCCGTTGACGGTAATTTTGATCAAATCGAATACGATCTTCTCAAGAAAATTGCCAAGCAGAACAACATCTCTGAATCGCAATTGAAAGATATACGTGAGAACCCACAAGGCATTAAGTTTGAGTTGCCTTCCGATAAGAATGAGCGCTTTCGTCAGTTTTATGACCTCGTTCATATGATGAGCGTTGATAACCTGGTGCACCCGGAAGAAATGAAGCTCTGTGATCTGTTTGCAGTGAAATTCGGTTATCCCAAGAATAGGACTCAAGAACTCATCAATACCATTAAATCAAATATTCAAAATGGTCAGACTGCGGATGAGACTTTGAAGCGATCATCAATGCTCATCTCGTAATTCTGGTATCGTTAACTAACTTACTGATTTCCATAATGGTATAGATTATCGGTTAAACCCATATTTTACCAGCACGTAAATTTTTTTACCCTATAACCTAACGAATGTTTAGGTAGATATCCTGTCAAGGTTTACTTTTGCAGCTTTCAAAATTCTGGAAATCAGTTATTAACCAAAAAATGCGGCCTTTAGCCGGTTAAAGTTAGGCATGATGATGCTCGATCAGACGGAGGTGGGGGTGTGGCAAGATTTGTTTACCTCGATAATAGAAGACGCAGACTCCAATATTTTACTGCTAGACGATGAATTCAGGATTGTAACCATCAATCCGGGATTTTATTGGACTTTCCTTGAAACCTACGGTGTAGAATTGAAGAAAGGAACATTCATTCTTCAATCGATGAATGAAGTGAACTCTTCACTCACACGTCAGTGGAAGGATCGATTCCAGACTGCTTTGAGTGGATCGCCAGTGAAAGTGGAGGATGAATTTGAAATTGATGGCAAACAGTATTTCTGGGAGCTCCACTATAAATCAGAAACATTTGCTGATAGCCGCCAGTTTGTTTCAGTTTTTAGTCGCGATGTTTCAGTTCGCAAAGCCTATCAGAAAAAGATCATTGGCAACGAGGCCAATCTTCGCTCTATATTAAATACCATCGAGAACAGCATTTGGCTGGTGAATAGTGATTTGGAATTGATCGATTTCAATAAGGAATTTTTCAGGCTATATAAACTTGCTTTTGGTGTTAAGTTGATTCGTGGCAAGAATATTTTTGAGTTTGTACCTGAACATATGCCCGAGATGCGCGAAACATGGCGTGCGAGATATGAAGCAGGTTTGACAGGTCGCCCCGGCAAATTCAATGAGACGTACGCTATTGGCAACTCACTTCGCACATTTGAAATTAAGACTTATCCAATTATTGAAGACGGCCAAGTAACAGGTCTTACCATTTACTCCCGCGATATCACCCAACAGCGTGAAGCTGAAGATCTACTCAAAGCTCAGAATGAAGAATTAACAAAGATCAACTCTGAGCTTGATCAATTTGTATATAGCGCTTCTCATGATTTGAAAGCTCCTTTAATGTCAGTGAAAGGATTGGTGAATATGATTAAGATCGATCCTGATAAGAAGAATCTCGATCATTACCTCGATTTGATTGAGAATAGCATTTGCAAACTGGATTATTTCATCAATGACATTATTCACTATTCACGCAATTCGCGAATGGAGATTATGCCTTCCAAGATTGATTTCCGTGACTTGGTAAAAGAATCAATCGATTCATTGAAGTACATGCAAGATGCCGACCACGTCAAGTCGATCATCAACATTAGTGAAGATGCGCCATTCTATTCAGACCACAGTCGGTTGTTGATCATCTTCAACAACATCATATCAAACGCAGTTCGTTACCAGGATAAAGACAAGGAATCTTTCTTGAAGATTGATGTTGCTACCCAACACGAGAAAACTGTCATCGAATTTGTGGATAATGGGGTTGGTATTGCAGAGGAGTTTCAAGACAACATTTTCAAAATGTTTTTCCGCGCAAGCTATGAAAGCAAAGGCTCGGGTCTTGGGCTTTATATTGTGAAAGGAACAATCGAAAAGCTTAACGGAAAAATTTCGGTTCAATCGAAGTTAGGCGAAGGAACAAGATTCAATATAGAAATACCCAATAGTTTTGTAATGATGCCGTCAATGAATTGATTATATCTTCCATGATATAGTAATTTAGCCCCGCCTTGGCGGGGCTATTTTTTTATTCCTGAAGTTCATCGCATATTTCATAATAATTTAGGAGCATGTTTACTGGTATAATTGAAACAGTTGGTGAGGTAGTTGCTATCAAGCAAGAGGGCACCAATAAGCACTTTAAGGTGGCGAGTAAGATCAGTAACGAGCTTAAAGTGGATCAGAGCGTATCACATGATGGAGTTTGTCTTACGGTTGTTTGGGTGGGTGATGGGTTTCATTGGGTAGTAGCAATTCAGGAGACACTTCAGAAATCAAATCTTGATTTAATAAAGGAAGGAGATAAAGTTAATCTGGAGCGTTGCATGGTTGCCAACGGAAGGTTTGATGGACATATTGTTCAGGGGCATGTCGATCAGGTTGGAAAGGTTAAATCCATTGAAGATCAAAATGGAAGTTGGTTATTTACATTTACATATGATTCGTCTTTGGGGAATGTGACTGTTGAGAAAGGATCAATTTCTGTAAATGGGGTAAGCCTTACTTGCTTTAATTCGAAAGATGGAGAGTTTTCAGTAGCCATCATTCCTTACACCTTAGAGAACACCGGATTTCATAATCTTAAAACGGGCGACACTGTAAATCTTGAATTTGACATCATAGGAAAATATGTTAAGAAATTATTGGGGGTGTGATTTCATTTTGCTTCATGTTGGATTAAATTGAGTTGTTATAAAAATTTAACCCCATAACTTATATGTTAGACCAACTCATAGAACTTGTCGAACAAAATGCTGGCAATGCAATTGTAAATAATTCTGCAATACCTGATCAACACAATAATGCAGCAATCAAGGAAGTGGCGCAACAGATATTCAATGGGTTGCAGAACCAAGCCTCTTCCGGAAACTTGTCACAATTGACAAGCTTGCTTCAGGGAGGAACATCTACTATTTCTTCTAATCCGATTGTAAGTCAATTGATTTCATCGGTTGCCGGAAGTGTGTCTTCTAAGTTTGGTGTTTCTTCCCAAGCCGCGCAAAGCATGGCTTCGAATCTTTTGCCCACGGTAATGAATCAACTCATATCTAAAACCAATAATCCTGACGATAACACTTTTGATCTTGGAAATATGATGAGAACGTTTACAGGCAACAGTAACTTCGATGTGTCTGATATGATTGGTCAATTAACGGGTGGACAAGGCGGAAGCGGAATTGGTGGAATGCTCGGAAAACTTTTTGGCGGGAAATAATAAATAATCAATCCTACCAAAACCCCTGAATGCCATTTGGATTCAGGGATTTTTTGTTTGAGTCAACCGGAATCAAATTTCATTCTGGCTTATTCAATTAATATCTTTGATGCTTATTCTATTTCATGAATACTGAATTAAAGAATCCTGTGCCGGTTGTTGATAAAGATTTTCAAGAAATATGCCTCAAGGCTTACAGTCTGATGTGCACCTCTAAGCGCATGGCTGATTTGTACGATGAAAATCGGGAGATATGCAGTAAGTATGTTCATAGCACTTCCCGCGGACATGAAGCTATTCAGTTAGCAACAGCATTTCAATTAAAGCCCACCGACTTTGCTTCTCCTTACTACAGAGATGAATCCATTTTACTCGGTATCGGTATTGAACCCTACGAGTTGATGCTGCAACTGATGGCGAAGCGCGATGATCCTTTCACAGGTGGGAGAAGTTATTATGGACATCCTTCACTGAAAAGAAAAGGATTCCCAATTATTCCACATCAAAGCTCGGCCACAGGTATGCAAGCTATTCCTGCTACAGGCATGGCTCATGGAATTTCATATTTGGAATCTCAGGGATTGTCGAATGATAAATCGGTTGTGGTTTGCTCACTTGGTGATGGCTCCGTCACAGAAGGTGAAGTGGCTGAAGCATTTCAAATGGCAGTATTAAAAAAGTTGCCCATCCTTTACCTCGTGCAAGACAACAACTGGGGAATTTCGGCTACAGGAGAAGAGATGCGCACCATGGATGCTTATGAGTATGCCGATGGGTTCAAGGGCATGCAACGTATGCGTGTGGATGGTTCTGATTTTGTTGATAGCTATAAAGGGTTGAAGAAAGCATTTGATTTTGTTCGCACCGAACGTGCTCCAATACTGGTTCATGCAAAGTGTCCATTGCTCGGTCATCACACTTCGGGCGTGCGAAAAGAGTGGTATCGCGGAGATGACTTATCGGTTCACATGAAGGATGATCCAATCGTTAAGCTCGAAACTTATTTGCTTCAGCAAGAAGTGAGTAAGAAGAAATTAGATGAAGTAAAAGCGGAGGCTGAGAAGAAAGTATTGGCGGATTATGACAAAGCCGTTAAGTCACCTGATCCTGACGTGAATGAATTTGATTCACATGAGTTTGCACCGACAGAAATTACTGAAGAGAAAGGAAATCGATTGCCGGCCAAAGGAGAAAAAGTGGTGATGGTAGATGCTGCCCTTCATGCTGTAGATGAAGTTCTTAGAAAACATCCGGAAGCAATGTTCTATGGACAAGATGTAGGCGGAAGACTTGGTGGCGTATTTCGCGAAGCAGCAACTCTGGCTCAAAAGTATGGTGAGGCTCGTGTCTTCAACACACCTATTCAAGAAGCATACATTGTCGGTTCTACAGCTGGTATGAGTGCAGTAGGAGTAAAGCCTATTGTTGAAATTCAATTTGCCGATTACATCTGGCCAGGGATCAATCAATTAGTAGAAGAATTGTCAAAGAGCTGTTATTTGTCAAAAGGGAAATTCCCAGTTCAATCTTTGATAAGGGTTCCTATTGGTGCATATGGTGGAGGTGGTCCATATCACTCTGGAAGTGTGGAGTCAACGCTGCTTACTATCCGCGGAATTAAAGTGGTATATCCTTCCAACGCTGCCGATATGAAAGGACTGATGAAGGCTTCCTTCTATGATCCAAATCCGGTAGTGATGCTAGAACACAAAGGTTTGTATTGGAGTAAAGTACCGGGCACGCTTGATGCGAAGACAATTGAACCGGATGAGGATTACATCATTCCTTTAGGCAAAGCGAATATTGTTCTACAGGCAGATGAGGAAAAAATAAAGGCAGGTAAGAGTGCTGTTGTAATTACCTATGGAATGGGTGTGTATTGGGCTAAAGAGGCTTCAAAGAAATTCAGTGGTCAAATTGAAATTATTGACCTTCGCACGCTGAATCCACTAGATTGGGAATGTGTGAAAGATGCTGCTGAAAAGCACAGCCGTGTATTTATACTTACCGAAGAGCCTTTACTTAATTCCTTCGCAGAATCACTAGCTGGAAGAATTTCGAAAGAATGTTTTACATCTCTTGATGCTCCCGTCTGGACGTTCGGAGCTGCCAATTTGCCTGCAGTACCTCTCAATGTAGATTTAGAGAAGATGATGTTGCCTAGTGCCGAGAAAGTGGAAAAGGAGTTGGCGCGACTTCTGGACTATTAATCAAAATTGAGGGGCCTGAGAGGTAGATCTTTATCAGAACGGATATCCAATTCCAATGTTGTAGATCACAGGTTCATGAAAAGTGTAGGGCTTTTTAAAACTCATGTCTGGTAATACAAACCTGCTTCCCACAGGGCGCGCAGGATCCCAAGCTTTAATACCTACATCAAACCGGACGATCAGGAAAGTAAAATCAAATCGCAAACCGAAGCCCGTACCTACCCCAAACTCTTTATAGAATCTATCCCACGCAAAGTTTGAGGCTTCATTAGAACTAGTCTCCAATGCCCAGACATTTCCGGCATCAACGAAGAGGGCATAATTCAAAAATCCAATAATTTTTTGGCGCCACTCAACGCTAGCTTCTAGCAAAAACTGCCCTGGTTTTTCATACCTATAATTATAGTAACCGCTAGACGCTCTTGCAGCCGGATCAGTATTGACCAAAGGCTCATCAGACCCCAAACCAAGTCTTCGCGGTCGCCAAGCCCTAACACTGTTACTTCCCCCGACAAAAAAGTTTTTTTCATAGGGTAATACTTTGTTGGTACTGTAAGCGTAGCCAAAACCGGTGTTAAATCGATATGCCAACGCCCTTGTCTTGTCGATAGCTACATTTTTTCTGAAATCGAAACTGAACCTGAAATATTTGTAAATCTCAAGCCCCTGGTCTTGAATAAATTTTGGTGAATATAAATTCAAAAGAGCGCCACCACTTTCAAGTGCCGTACGAACGAAAGTGGAATTCTTTTGAGCAACCCCATAATTGTTGTTCCAGGTCATTGAAAAAATCATACTACTGACATACGAAGGCTTAAATGCATTGATTAGTTTATTTCCCGCGCTATCAAGTTGTTTCAATCTATATTCAAAATCAGGGCTTACTGTTGAATTAATCACATTTAGTGTGGCCGGACTAAAAGAAAATTGAAGACGTCTTTGCAAGTCCCAGGTGTAGGTTGCAGACAGCGTTGTGATCGATCGCTGGTATTCTGGCCTGTCAGTGTAAGTATACCCACCTAGAATTTTTGTGCGAGGATTATTTCTTCCGTAACGAAACGATGCTGCGCTTCGGAAAGGAAATAGAAACTGTGGAAATGTAATGGATACGTTACCCGTTGCTTCCGTACTTTTATAGAAGCCTCCCTCAGATGTTGCGGCTGCCACTCCTTCAAAACCAAATCTTCCGTTGAGTTCCAGAATTTCAAACCCTCTAAATACATTTCTCTTTTTAAAGTTCGTACTGACGTAAGGCCCCGGGAACCCCTGCGTCACTGTAACTCCGGCTTCATTACTCCAAGTGTACCGATCTAGCGGACTTGTAAACAAATTGGCTATGAAATGCCCCCCGCTTGTGTCGTAGTTTAGATTTACAAATTTAAAATTATCAAGATTGGCTAACTGTCGCTGAGTATTGAAAGTCTTTGTTCGACTGTACAAACTGTCCTTTGAAATGAAAACACGTTGAGCTAATATTTTTTTACTGTAGATGTCTTCGAATGAATTGAAAGTGATGTTGTGATAGGTTTTGCTTATTCTCTTCTTGTTTTCAACCCCGGTTACTGCTGCATCGGGTGTAAAAGTAACAGAGTCGACTCTAAATTGTTTGTGATAGCCGCGCTTGGCAGGGTTCAAAATTTCAAGCTGAAGTTTGATCTTGTTTTTCTTAGCAGAAGTGTCAATCGCAAAATCAACAAACTGCTTGCTGAAGTCATAGTAGCCGTTGTCTTTGAGAAGTTGATCAATACGATCTCTCTCTTTACTTAGCTTATCCTGGCTGTACTGATCTCCCTTCCTTAATAAACTCGCTTGTTTGTTTCTTATGACAAGCTTTGAAACGTTTGCGTCAGGTATGTTGTAAAATGTGGTATCGTAAGTGAAAGCAGGACCAGGAACTACCGTATAAGTGATTGCAATCCGCTTCTTCTTCAATAGTATCGAATCAGACTTTACCCTGACTTTAAAATATCCTTTATTAAATAGGGATGTCTCTATCTTGTGCTGGGTTTGCTGCATCGCTGCAGTATCAAATACGGTCACAGGTTCACCCCATTGCATGAACATATTTCCGTTATCGATTTTTTTATTGTAGGCGTCAGTTGCATTTTGTTTGCGGTATTGCAGGTTAGCAATCTTCTTTTGATTCTTTGTAGCTGCAATTTTGCGGTCGAACTTAGCCTCTGTTTTAGTCTTACGGTCAATAAATTTCTCCTTTTTGAATCTTTTTTTTCCCAGGTAATACATTCTTACCGGGATACTTATTGAGGTGGGGCGAATTCTGCTATTTACTTTTTGAACAAATAAATCGTGAAGACCCTCTGTGCTAAGCCCTCTTGGATGCTTGATTGTTTGGCGGTACAATAACTTTTCATTTTCTTGAAGATGTTTTGTGCCAATGCAACTGCTCATCAGCATGATGAACACCAAGAGACCACATGACGAAGCTCGTTTTATAACTGATTGAGAAATGGTATCCAAAGCCAAAATTAAGTTCATCAAATCCCTGCAAGTAAAGAAATACCGAAAACAGGAACAATCTTTTGTTGTGGAAGGAGCAAAAAGTGTTTCAGAACTTTTGAGCTCCGATTTTGAGGTGATGTGGCTGGCTGGTACTGAAAATTTTCTGCATGAGAATGAAAGAGTAATTCATGGAAGAAATATCGAGATAGCGATCGCCAACGAGAAGGAATTGGAACAACTGGGATCATTTCAAACAAATGATGCCGCAGTTGCTGTAGCCAAGATAAAACCGAACGTTGCTCCTCAGTTGAAAAACGAATTTTGCCTGGTGTTAGATGACTTGCGCGATCCGGGAAACCTTGGCACCATCATTCGGACAGCCGACTGGTACGGAATAAAAAATATCATTGCCTCTGAGGAAACGGCAGACTTTTACAATTCAAAGACAATCAGTTCAACGATGGGCTCGTTTTGCCGAGTGAAAGTTTATTATACTGACTTAAGTGATTTTCTTTCTATGAATTCAATTCCTGTTTATGGTACTTTCATGAACGGAGCTGATGTTCACCAAGTTGATTTTGGAAAGGATGGGTTGATTGTGATCGGCAATGAGTCAAATGGGATTTCAGACGAAGTGAGCAAATTTGTAAATCATCGTATTACTATTCCTAAGATAGGAGGAGCTGAATCGCTCAATGCCGCTATGGCTACCGGCATCGTACTTGATAATGTTTTCCGATCAAAAAAATGAACCGCTTTGTTCAGCCGATTCCTCTGAGAGTTTTTCGGCTTCGCTCTTGCCCAGATATCCATCGATAATGTAATGGCCGGCATAAATCAATGGCGTCAGTAAAATTGCAACGGAGAACTTATATAGATAATTCGTGATTCCAATCGCGATGATTTGATCATTAGAAAAAATACCGGTGAATGCCAGATACAAAACCACAAAGCTGTCGATGAATTGTGAGATTAATGTTGAGCCTGTGGCGCGTAACCAAAGCATTTTGCTTCCGGTTAATTTCCTTAGCTTTTGAAACACGAATACATCAATTAACTGGCCAATCAGAAATGCGGCAAGAGATGCTACAATTATTCTTTGTCCTTGTCCAAGTATTTTGTTGAATGCGAAGTTCATGTCGAAGAAATTCCCCGCACCGTCTTTACTGTTGGCATCAAGCCACCATTGTGCCGGGGGTAATTTCATGGCAAGAAAAATGACTAAGAATGAGTATGCAATAAAAATGGCTGCGAGGTAGCTGATTCGTTTTACTCCAGGCTTGCCAAAGTACTCATTAATCAAATCGGAAGTAATGAAAACTACTGGCCAGATCACCGCGCCTGCGGTAAGATTAAAGTCCATGGTGAACCCAAGGATCTGCAAATGAGCTGGGTCAAGCCCTAATGAGTTTTCGCCTGAAAAAATTTTTACCCCGATTAGCTCAGCAACAATGGCATTGGTGAGAAATATTCCCGCCAATACCACAAACAATCTGTTTTTCTTTTGCTCGATCATCTAAGTAAAGATAGATCAATCTTGTAAAGTAAAAGTAGTTCCTTCAATGGCTAGCTCGGTATTGCTGAATACCGCCTTCGCTTCGTTGAGTAATAAGTTGAGGTCCTTGTACCGGGCTGAGAAATGACCGATAACCAGTTTTTTAGCTGATGACCGCTTGGCGATCTCCGCAGCCTGACGCGCAGTGCTGTGTTTGGTCTCCATTGCTTTATCACGATCGCTTTCTGTGAAAGTGGATTCATGATAAAGTAAATCTGCATCCGCTATCTGCGGAATCATCCCTTCATTCCAGGCAGTATCAGAGCAATACGCATAGGTGAATGAGGGTCTTGGTGGCAAGGTATAATCTTTATTTTTGTAGAGCACGTTTCCTTTCTCATCCAAAATGTCAGCACCTGTTTTCAGTGACGTGATCTGTTGAATCTTCAATCCCTCAACAAGTTTTTCTTTGTCGATTCTTCTTTGCTTTGGTTTTTCTCTGAACAAGAAGCCCGCGCAATCTAGTTTATGAATAAGGGGAATCGTCTCAACAGTTAATACTTCATCTTCAAACAACGATTGAATTTTAGAAGGATTAAAAGGATGGAAGACAATTTTGTAATTCAAAACTGACTTGGAGTGTTTCAGCTGCAAAGTGATGATTTCATCCAAGCCGGGCGGACTATAAAGATGCAAGTCATTGTTTCGCTTGTGCAGGTGCATAGAGAAAAGCAAAGGCATCAATCCCAGATAATGATCACCATGCAAGTGGCTGATAAAGATATGATCGATCTTGTGCATCGACACCTGAAGCTTCGCCATTTGCATTTGCGAACCTTCACCGCAATCGATAAGGAAATGCCTGTTTTGAATCGTGAGGTATTGTGAAGAAGGAAACCTGCCGATAGTAGGCAAGGCACCGCTGGAACCGAGGATAGTAAGGCTAAATGAACTCACGTGTGGACGTGTTCACGTGTTGAAGTGCTGATGTGATCATGTTTGTGATTGTCAAGCAAGTGACTAGCACCTAAGTCCTAATGTCTAAAACCTAGTCCTTTTTCATGTCTTTCTCAATCTCGTGCATAAAAACGGCATCAACGCCTTCTTCTACGGTAGGTAGAATATTCAATACGCTATCGAGTTGTGAAATCTTGATCAACTTCATTGTGTGGTCTGAGAGGCAAGCCAAAACAAAAATGCCTTCATCTTCTTGTAAAATGCGATTACCAACCAACAACGCACTCAATCCTGATGAATCGGTGTATTTTACTTCTGATAGGTCAAGAATGATGTTGCGAACACCTTCGGCATGAAGCGTCACCATTTCAGATTTCAATTGAGGAGCAACGTTGGAATCTAATTTCTCTTCGTGCAAGCGGATCAGTGTGTACTTTTCCTGTTTATCGATGGTGTACTTCATAATGGAATTTGGGAGCTAAAATAATTCAATTTATCGAATTAACGATACTGGCCTCGATTCGTTCCAGAATGTTGGAATAATTTATTTCGCCAATCGGCTGACCAATAACTTGTTGGTAAAGTTCTTTGTATCGATCAGAAATGTTTTTCACGATTGGATCAGTCATTTCAGGCACTTGTTGTCCATCTTTTCCTTGAAATCCATTCTCAATCAGCCATTGCCTTACAAATTCTTTTGACAATTGCTTTTGCTGTTCACCTGCTTTTTGCCTCTGTTCATACCCTTCCTTATAGAAATATCTTGACGAGTCGGGGGTATGTATTTCATCGATCAGATAGATTTTTCCATTCTGTTTGCCGAATTCATATTTGGTGTCTACCAGAATAAGATTACGACTGGCAGCAAGTTCAGTTCCTTTGGCAAAAAGTTTAAACGTATAATCTTCAAGCGTTTCGTAGTCGCTTTTGCTTACAATTCCTTTGGAGATAATATCCTCTTTAGAGATGTCTTCATCGTGGCCCACACTTGCTTTGGTGGTCGGTGTAATGATCGGGTGGGAGAGCTTGTCGTTTTCTTTTAGGCCTTCGGGCAATGATACTCCGCAGACTTTTCTTTTTCCTGATTTGTATTCGCGCCAGGCATGTCCTGCTAAATAACCGCGTACTACCATCTCTACTGCAAATGTTTCGCATGTGAAACCGATAGTCACATTAGGATCGGGAGTGGCAATCACCCAATTGGGAACGATCTCTTTTGTAGCATTGAGGTTGAAGGCCGCGATTTGATTGAGTACTCTTCCTTTGTCAGGAATGGCGCGCGGCAGAACCACATCAAATGCAGAGATGCGATCGGTAGCGACCATCGCCATCTTGTCTCCGAAATAGTAAACGTCTCTTACTTTGCCCCGGTAAAATCCTGTCTGACCTTTGAACTTGAAATTAGTCTCCTTGATGGCTTGCATTTGCCTGAAAGTTTGCGGCAAATTAAGAACGATTGCTGAGATCGCTACGACACTGAATTACTTTTTTTCGTCTTCTTTCTTGGGTTCAATCAAAATTCCAGCTCTGAAGTTCATGGTCTTGATCAATTTCCCTTCTTCATTGAATTCTTTCCATTCTTTATGTCTTTTATTGGCCACATATTCGCCCTGCTCTTTGAGATTACCATTGAGCCAATAGCTTTTATAAACACCATGCATGCGGCTGGCGCGATATTCACACTCACTCAGCAGCTTTCCATTCTCGTAGAAATTCTTCACGGGACCGGTGATCAAATCAAACTTCCAGGTCTCTTCCACTTTCTTTTCGCCATTGGGGTGATAGGTAATACGTGGTCCTTCGAGCTGCCCCTCATCATAAGTCTCTTTTAAAGTCAACGTCTTTCCATTCTTCGCATAGAAATACCAAGTACCGTGAGGCTTTCCTCTACGGAAATTCTTCTCAAACACTTTGTTTCCGGTTGTATCATATTCGGTCACGTCACTATCAATACCATTGAGAGCAAGTTGTTCTTTTGTTTTTAATTTTCCATTGTGATAGTAATCGAGGTTGGTTCCCACCTTTGAACCTTGGTTGAAATTGTATTCGTGCTGCACAACTCCATCGGTGAAGTAACCGGTGTTTTTGCCGTGCAGACGTCCGAGCATGAAATGGCCTTTTAAAAGAAGATGACCTTGGGGGTCGTAGCTCATGAAGTCGCCCACCTTTTCATTTTCTTCGATGGTGTAAACCAATTCAAGTTGAGTGTTGGGATAATAAGATTTGTAGAAGCCGCTGATGATTCCGTCTTTATAGTTTGCTTCCGTTTCCAGAACACCATTTTCGTAATATGTCTTCGTGATGCCGTTTGGTCTTTGGTTTTTGTAAGCGATCTCTTTGCGTATGCCTCCCTTCGGGTAGTATTCTTTAATAAATCCATCGGGTTTGCCCTGCGCAAATTTGCTTTCCATTTTTAAAATACCGGAGGGGAAGTAGGAGCGAACGCTATCTATCAATAAATTATTCTTGTAGAAAGCAGTTTGAATTTGCCTGCCCTTTTCATCAAAAACCTCTACAGCACCGTGACGCATTCCGTTTTCGTAACTGATTTTACGAATGAGGGTTCCGTTTTGATGATACTCGTAGAATGTTCCTGAACGAACTCCATTTACAAATGTGCCTTCGATGGATAGTTTCCCATTAAAAAAATACTTGCGGTATTTTCCTTCCATCGTTTGGTTGTCGTCCAAAACAAAGAAGTCCTCAAGTACGTGCGACCTCATTTTGTCGTAATAAGTCTTGACTTCCTTTTGCGCGAATGCATTGATGCTGAAAAAGATTAAGCCAAGAAACAGATACTTCATAGAATAGGGAACCCAGTGGTTCATTAACGCAAAAATGAGGGATGAAATTGCTAATCAGTTTTTAAAAATAAAACGGATGAAGAAAATTTAATTAGTTCTTCACCCGTATTGGTTGATGCTTGTAAAATCTTACTACACTTTCTCAATCACAATAGCTGAGGCACCGCCTCCGCCATTGCAAATGCCTGCTACACCAATAGTAGCATGATTCTGTTTTAAGATATTAGCGAGTGTAATGGTGATGCGAGCGCCTGATGCTCCCAGTGGATGGCCAAGAGCTACGGCACCTCCGTTGATATTTACTTTCTCGGGATCAAGACCAAGCTTCATATTGTTGGCAATAGCAACAGCCGCAAACGCTTCGTTGATTTCATAATAACCAACGTCTTTCTTGTCTACGCCCGCCATCTTCATTGCTTTTGGAATGGCTAATGATGGAGTTGTTGTAAACCACATCGGGTCTTGAGCCGCATCGGCAAAGCCGCGAATCTTTGCAATAGGAGTGAGGCCGAGTTCTTTTGCTTTAGCTGCACTCATCAATACTACTGCTGCTGCCCCGTCATTGATTGTGGATGCATTGGCAGCTGTAACTGTTCCTTCTTTGGTGAACACTGGCTTCAATCCCGGAATCTTATCGAAGTTTACATTTTTGTACTCTTCGTCTTCTCCAAACAAAGTCACGTCTCCTTTTTTGCCTGTGATCTCTACAGGAATAATTTCGTCTTTGAATTTGCCGGCAGCCCAGGCGGCAGCAGATCTTTTATAAGAGTTGATAGCGTAAGTGTCCTGATCCTGGCGGCTGATCTTCATTTCTTTCGCAGTGTTGTCTGCACAAACACCCATAGCACAATGATTGTAGATATCGGTGAGACCATCGTAAGTAAGACCATCCAATATCTGACCGTCACCATATTTGTAACCGTAGCGTGCCTTCGTTAAGTAGTATGGAATGTTGCTCATGCTCTCCGCTCCACCTGCAACAACTACATCGTTATGACCAAGCATAATTGATTGTGCTCCAAGCATAATCGCTTTCATGCCAGATGCACAAACTTTGTTGACAAGCGTACAAGGAATTTCATAACCGAGACCCGCACCAACCGCAACTTGCGTAGCCGGAGCTTGACCAAGGCCGGCAGAAATCACGTTGCCGAAGAAAAGTTCTTGCACTTGCTTAGGATCTAAATTGACTTGGGCGAGAGCGCCTTTTACTGCAGTGGCTCCGAGCTTAACGGCCGACAAACTTGCCAGGCTTCCCCCAAAACTTCCGATGGGTGTGCGAACGGCTGATACGATTACAACTTCTTTCATATGTGGATTTTAAAGATTTCGATATTGATTTAAGATTGCAAAATTAGAAGATTAAAAGATTTGAATTCAATTTCACAATCTTTCAATTTTACAATCTTTAATTCTGCTACCAGTCCGGTTTTCCCTTATCCTTGGGCTTAGTGGCCTTGCGTCTGTTTTGCTGAAGATACTGCACTTCCTGATTCTTCATGGCCTCCAAAATCATTTTCGCTTTCTCCTCACTCATCTTCATGTCTTTCAACTTCTCTGAAAGGGAAGGATCGGGTTTATTCTTCTCGTCTTTATTTGGCTGATCCTTTTTCTCTTGTTCTTTCTTTTGCTGCTCTTTGTCTTTCTGTTCTTTTTCCTTTTGCTCTTTGTCTTTCTGGTCTTTGTTCTGCTGATCTTTTTGATCTTTCTTCTGGTCTTTTTTGTCCTTGTCTTGTTGATCTTTCTTATCCTGCTTGTCTTTCTGATCTTTATTTTGTTGATCCTTGTTTTGCTTATCTTTCTTGTCCTTTTGATCTTTTTTCTGATCGTCTTTCTTATCCTTGTTATCCTTATTCTGGTCTTTGTTCTGCTGCTCTTGTTTCTTTTGCTCTTCCAGCTTCTTTTTTACCATCTCATAATTGAACCTGGCTTGCTCGTTTTCAGGCTCGGCTTTTAGTGCTTGCTTGAAATAATTCAAAGCTTCTTCAAATTTGCCTTTGCGGTTGGCCATTACGCCCATTTGCTGATTGGCCCATGATTTAATCTTGGAATTCTCACTAACCGTCAATGGCTGGTAAGTGCTAAACGCGCCTGTAGTGTCATTAGTTCGGAAATAGGAATTGGCCAAATTCATCCCCACTTCTTCCTCACTAACCCCCATGGAATCTCTGAGGTACTTGTATTTTTCAATGGCTGTTTTGAAATCGCCTGAGAGGTAAGCTTTCTTCGCCTCTGATTTTAATGAATTGATTTTGCTGACCTTTTTTGGGTCAATGGAAAGGATAATTCCCAGTAGAAAGATGGCAAGTACTTTCATATCGTCACGGTCTTCACATCAATCAACAAATCTAAGACTAAAAGTATTAAGGCTACCAGAAGAAAAAAGTAATAACGGTTAGCCGAAACGTCAACTACACGGGCATCGCGAAGCTCGCCTTCAATTTTGCCGATTGTGTTGATGAGCCGGGCTACATCGTTTTTGTTTTCATTGATTTCGAAATACTGACCATTGGTCTTGCTCGCCAGTGATTTTAGTTCAGATGAATTCAATTTGGAGACGACCGTATTACCTTGTGCATCGGTTTTATAACCACGACCTGCCATGATCTGGCCACCCTTCTCAGTGCCAACACCCAGCGTAAATAGTTTGATGCCTTTCTCTTCAATCTCCTTATCAATCTCACTCGTTTGGTCACCAAAATCTTCGCCATCGCTGATCAGAATAATCACTTTCGATTTTTGCTGCATGCTCGACTCCTCTTGAGTGGTCAATTTATCCAATGCCATTCGAAGAGGCGGGCCAAAGTCAGTGCCACTGGAAGGAACCAGGCTTGAATTCATTGTTTCAATAAACAGATTCAATGCATTTTGATCGTAGGTGAGCGGACATTGCATGAAAGCCTCAGACGAAAAGATGATCACCCCCACGCGATCAGAGCTGAATGATTCTACAATGCGCTTCATTTCATATTTGACTTTTTCAAGACGTGTAGGTTGTACATCAAAGGCATCCATCGACTTGGATAAGTCTACGCAGATCATGATGTCTTTGCCCACCGATTTAATTTCCTTTTTGGCATCGCCAAAAGATGGGCCAAGAAAGGCAATAATCAACAATGCAAAGAATACAGTACGCACTGTTAGCTTGAAGAAAATAGTATAATAAGGAGTGTTCAGCGTGCGGCTAATGCGCGCAATTTTGAATATAAAAATCCCGTACAGGATAATGAATGCTACTATAAAAAAGATCTGGGTCAAACCCCATTCACGAAACCAAACCACGCTTTAATTTTTAGGGTTGCAAGTTAATTGTTAATCGTTAAAAGTTAAAACGTGCTTTCTCGATCGATTAGCTTATAACGATCAACTATTTCTTTATCACTAATTCAAGAAAGTAGAAACAAAAACACGAGCGGGAATAGTAATCCCGCCAACGCCAGTTTCCATCCGCGACTGCGAAAGCTAAGGCGGCCTTTCTCAATGAACATTCCCGTGAGGGCAATGGTAAGCATGGCTATTCCGAAAATATCGGAATAGTATATCCACCATTTGCTGGTGTCTTGATGGAGCTGAGTCATTTGGCCAAGCAAAGGTGTTACTCGGTAAGTTTCAATACGCCCTTTACCGGTAGAGAGGTCGACCTCCGCATCGTGGCTTACATAAGAAATACGGAGCTTATTTTCATTGGCATTGAACCGTCTCAGCTGGTCATCAATTTTTTGCTGCTTGGTGAAAGCATCGATAAATGCATCGTTGATGGAATCTTTAATGATAGGCGCAGGAATAGCGATTTCTTGTTTATCGTAAGAATATCTTCTAGGGTGCCAGGATTGGCGATGGTTAAGAAAAATACCGGATAGAGCGAATGAGATGATAAGTCCTACATAAAAGTAAGCGATGTCTCTGTGGGTGTTTCGGGCGGTGAGTTTCATGATTTTAAGGATGGGGTGATCGGGTTAATGAGTAATGAACTGCTAAAATTATTTTAAAGCAGATAAAAACCAAGACATATCTTATCTGCGGATTCCTATTTTTGCGACTGAAATGAATTATCAGCAAGCCATCGATTATTTATACGCAAGCCTGCCTGTGTTTCAGCGCGTTGGCGCATCTGCCTATAAACAAGATCTTACTAATACACTTGCTTTATGCAAGACTTTGGGCAATCCTCAAAGTAAATTCAAATCCATTCACATTGCAGGTACTAATGGCAAAGGAAGTTCGTCACACATGCTTGCGGCTGTATTACAATCGGCAGGCTATAAAACCGGTCTATACACCTCGCCTCATTTAAAGGAATTTACAGAGCGAATAAAAATCAATGGTGCAGAAGTAGATAAAGAATTTGTTGCTGATTTTGTTAATCGGATGAAATCGGTGCTGGAACAAGTTCAGCCTTCGTTCTTTGAGGCAACGGTGGCGATGGCATTCGATTATTTTGTTCAGCAAAAAGTGGATGTGGCGGTGATTGAAGTTGGTCTTGGTGGGCGACTGGATTCCACGAATGTGATCACGCCCGAAGTGTCATTGATTACCAATATCAGTTGGGATCACATGGATTTGCTTGGCGATACGTTGCAAAAAATAGCCGGAGAAAAAGCAGGAATCATTAAGCCGAGTGTTCCAGCCGTTATCAGTGAAAGACAACAAGAAGTGGAAGATGTTTTTGTCAGGAAATCACTTGAGACAAAAAGCACAATCTATTTTGCGTCTGATGGATATGGGATTAAGACTTTGGGTGATGGGCGTTTCCAGGTTTTGAATAAGGCCAATGGTAAAGAGAACGAATATCAACTTGAACTTACGGGAGATTATCAAGAGAAAAATTTAGCCGGAGTTCTTGCAGTGATTGATGAATTGCGAAAGAAGGGATTTCAGATTTCAGAACAGGCTATTTCAAATGGACTTAAAAAAACCATACAGCTTACCGGACTCAAAGGTCGTTGGCAAAAATTGAATGACAGGCCTTTGATGATTTGTGATACAGCTCATAATGAAGCCGGTGTCAAAGAGGTTATGCTGCAAATCGGGAAGCAGAAATTTAATAAGCTTCATGTGGTCTGGGGGATAGTCAAAGATAAAGATCCCGGTAAGGTGATGTCGTTGCTTCCCAAAGAGGCCAGCTATTATTTCTGCCAGGCTAAAATACCGAGAGCAATGCCTGTGAGCGAATTGGCAGAAAAAGCAAAAAGCTTTGGATTGACTGGAGAGACGATTGAAGATGTCAACCAAGCCATTGCAGTAGCAAAAAAAAATGCCTCTCCTGAGGATATGATTTTTATAGGTGGAAGCACCTTTGTGGTTGCAGAGATTGAAAATTTATAGATGATTGTCAGCCTGAGCCTGTCGAAGGCGCGAAAGGACTCAGGTTTCGACAAGCTCAACCTGACACGTATTTTTAATTCTAATTATGAAGAGTAAACTAAAACGTTTTGAAATCAATGCCGGTCGCGAAAATGTGATTGAAGCCGGCAAAGAAATTTATCTGAAGGTCAAAGGCCATTGGAAGGAGCTGTATTTTAAAAATGCCAATCCGCTCACCATAGAACTTGCTTGTGGTCGTGGAGAATATTCGGTGGGGCTTGCCAGAAAATTCCCCAATCAGAATTTTGTGGGTGTAGATGTTAAAGGAGATCGCTTGTGGAAAGGAAGTACCTGGGCTTTTGAAGAAGGATTAAAGAATGTAGGGTTCCTCCGTACTCAAATATTGAGCATCGAAAGTTTCTTCGAAGAAAATGAAGCGGATGAGATCTGGCTCACCTTTCCAGACCCTCGTCCGCGCAAACGTGATATCAAGCGAAGACTTACCAGCCCGCGATTCATGGATATGTTTAAGAAAATCTTGAAGCACGATGGCTGGTTTCGTTTCAAGACAGATAACACGCCACTGTTTGATTATACGCTTGAGGAACTGAATCTTCGTAACGATATTTTCGATTTAAAATTCACGCACGATCTCTACCAATCCGATCTGCAAGCTGAATGCTTTGATATTAAAACGAGATACGAAGAAATGTTTGCAGCCGAAGGAGAGAAGATAAAGTATTTGAGGTTTAAGTTTAGGAAATAGCTATTATCTATCTTTATAACTATGAAAGTTGAGGAGCCGGATTTGACAGGAACTTACAGCTACGCAGACTACGTCTCTTGGCAATGGACTGAAATGTCAGAATTGATAAATGGGAAGATTTTCAAAATGTCTCCTGCTCCTAATACTGCTCACCAGCGAGTCTCCATCGAATTATCTCGGCAAATTGCCAATTACCTTAAAGGAAAGAAGTGTAAAGTGTTTTCAGCTCCTTTTGACGTTCGTTTACCGGTGTCTGAGGATCAAAAAAAAGATCAGGATATTTTCACTGTCGTTCAGCCAGACATTTGCGTGATTTGCGACAATAGCAAAATTGATGAGCGCGGATGTTTAGGTGCACCTGATTGGATCATCGAAATATTATCGCGTTATACCTCCAGTAAAGATCTCCGGCAGAAGTTTGATGTGTATGAACAATCCGGAGTGCGGGAATATTGGGTTGTTCATCCTGTAGAACAAACCGTTCTTGTATATGTTTTAAATTCGGATCGTAAATATAGCAGCGCTTTGAAACCTTATGTCAAAGAAGATATGCTCTCGCCAATAACATTACCCGAATTAGCTATCAATTTGGAACAGGTATTTAGTGAGGATTGATTCGCTATTAAGACGCAAGACAAATGATTCAAGTGTTGTCTTACTACCTATATCTTGCTACTTACGTATTAGTAACATTCCCCTAACATTGATTTGATCCTCCCGTAATTTCTAATTGCCGATCTTTGTGCTAAGAATTGGAAAATTGCAGATTGCAAATTTGTAGGCTTCAATCCGTAATCTTTCAATCTACAATCTTTAAATCTTGATCGTGGGCAAAAGAAAAAAACGCGAAGTAGACCTGGTTGTCATTTCCGATGTGCATCTCGGTACCTATGGCTGTCATGCCGAAGAGTTGTTGCGCTATTTAAAAACCATCAGGCCCAACCGCCTCGTTCTCAATGGCGACATTATCGATATGTGGCAGTTTAGTAAACGCTACTGGCCTAAGTCGCACATGCTGGTGATGAAGCACATCACGGGCATGATTGCGAAAGGAGCGAAGGTGTCTTATCTCGCTGGCAATCATGATGAAATGCTCCGCAAGTTTAAAGGCTTCAGGTTGGGGTCATTTCAGATTGCGAACAAAAAATTGATTTCGTTGAACGGAAAGAAGGCCTGGATATTTCATGGCGATGTGTTTGATGTGACGATGAAGTATTCGAAGTGGCTTGCCAAGCTGGGAGCCATTGGCTATGATATGTTGATCCTCATCAACTCGGCCGTTAATTGGGTTATGAAACTTTTTGGTAAAGGAAAAATATCCCTTTCCAAAAAAGTAAAAGACAGCGTGAAGCAAGCAGTGAAATTTATTAATGAGTTTGAAAAGACGGCAGCTGAGATCGCTATTGAAAATGGATACGATTATGTAGTGTGCGGACATATCCACCAGCCTGAAATGAGAATGATCAAGACAGACAAAGGTGAAGTCATGTATCTCAACTCAGGCGATTGGGTGGAGAATCTTACCGCACTAGAATATCATCAAGGCGAATGGAAGATTTACAGATACGCAGACGACAAATACGCACAGTCGATTAAAATCGACAAGGAAAAAGAGGGCAATCTTGATAATGACGAGATATTTAAAGACCTTATCAACGAATTCTTGCCCATTAAAAAATGAACATTCTTTACGCAATACAAGGTACCGGCAATGGACATCTGAGCCGGGCAGTTGATGTTATTCCCGAACTGAAAAAATATGGCGACCTGGATTTGTTTGTGAGTGGAGCGCAAGCAGAAGTAAAACTTCCTTACCCGGTAAAATACAAATCGAAAGGGTTGAGTTTTTATTTTGGCAAGACGGGTGGAATCAATTTCCTTAAAACCTTTCAACAGAACAGCTCCAAGGATGTGATGAAGGAAATCAAATCCTTTCCGATAGAGAAATATGACTTGGTGATCAACGACTTTGAGCCTATCTCTGCATGGGCGGCCAAGAAGAAAGAGATAAAGATTATTTCGCTGAGTCATCAGGCGTCTTTGTTGTCTAAGAAAGCACCTAAACCAAAGTTCGTTGATCCGTTTGGTGAATGGATTTTGCACAACTATGCTCCGGTAAAAAAATATGTAGGCTTTCATTTTGAAGAATACGATAAGAATATTTTCACACCGGTGATACGCGCCTCCATTCGAGAGGCAAAAGTGAGTGACAAAGGACATTACACGGTTTACCTTCCGGCTTATGATGATAAAAAGTTGGTACAACTGTTTTTGAAAGCTACCAAAGTGCGTTGGCATATTTTCTCGAAGCACACCAAAACACCTTATCATGTGGGAAGAATTTCGGTTTACCCGGTAAGTGGCGTTGACTTTATTGAAAGTGTGGTTTCCAGTGCAGGTGTTTTGTGCGGAGCCGGCTTTGAAACTCCGGCTGAAGTATTGCACCTCAACAAAAAACTCCTGGTGGTGCCGATGAAAAGTCAATATGAGCAAAAGTGCAACGCTGCTGCTCTTAAAAAGATGGGTGTGCCAGTGCTGAAGAAAGTAAAAAAGAAATCCTTGAAGAAAATCAATCGCTGGTTGGAAGAAGGAAAGCCATTAGATATCTCTTTTCCCGATGTTACAGCAGAGGCAGTGGCAAGAGCGATGGAGAGAGTCTCGAAATAAAAGGTTTACTAGGGCTTGGGCTGCTATTTAAACTTGTAAAGAATCAGGATGCTGTCGAGCATCAAAAATTGCCACAATTACTGAAGTCTTTTCTTCCTTATCAAATCGATAAATAATTTTGTAGTTGCCGTATACCAGATATCGGTAGCCCAAAGATGCAACTACCATATTCAATTCTTGTTGGCCTATTTCCGGATGCTTGACGAGTTGGCTTGTCTTCGAAAATCTTTTTCTTGATTGAGTCTGCAACCTTGATACCGGCCACCTCTTTGTAATACTGATGAGCCTCTTTTAGCTGTAGCTTTGCCAGCTCGGTCCAGATTACTTTCATTACCAGTTTTCAGATTCTTTCTCTAAGGATTCTTGAGCAATGGATCGGTTGTTTTTGTAATCCTTTTCCGATTGTTCCAGCATTGCTTTGTAAGATTGTGGACTCATCGGCTTGAGCTTAGCCTCATATAACTCTTTTATGGATTGCTTTTTGAGTTCTTCCACTTTCTCAATGAGATGTTTATCCTTTATCTGGATAAGCCATTCAATAATTTCTACCTTTTTTACTGCGATATCCATACAGTTAAATCTTTTGCAAAGATAGCCATTTTAAAGCTACACCTTTCAGTGAAAGCTAACGTCTTATGTCTCAAGTCTTACATCTTAAGTCTAATTCTCCTCCAATTTCTCCAATACTTCTGCCAACGGATATTCTTTCAATCCTGCCCTTACTTCGCTGCTTCCTTCCAAACTGATTCCGGCTATTGGCAATTTTAAAACGGTATCCATATCGAAGGAAGGGTGGTGCTTTAAAAAGACCTCAAACTCTTTCGAAACTTCTTCTATTATTTTTTTAGCTTCATCAATAGAAGCGGCATCCAATTCGATGGCGGTAATTTTTTCTTTAGCTGCAATCAACATCGACCTCTTTTCAGTCCATTCATTCACGGTAAGATGGACAAACCCTTTTTTTCCAACTGGGATTTTATCAATCGATTGAACAGGTATTTCAAAGAAGTCGGTAGCATATTGTTCATACTCATTCGAATCGATTTCTACCCCAAACTTAGGGCCAGCCACCCAGCCGGTTATCTCTTGGTAGGTTTTCGGATCAACGCTGGAGGAGGGGAAGGATAAATAATCTACGCCCATGCCGGCACAATAGCGCGCTTCACTCAGGTTGGTGACCTTGCCTACTTTTACTTTGGTAATCAACATGCCCAAATATTGGAAAGAAATGGACACCTACAAAACCGATCTCGATTTAGTCACCCAAGATGCCTTATGTGCGTTGAAAAAATGAATATGTCGCATAAAAAAAATAACTTTGAGGTTGATGAACTCAATTTTTTTAATCGCATTAATGGTAAGCAGATGTTGAGGGGATTAGTGAGTATATTCTTTTGTGTAGGGCTGATGATTTTGGAGGGCTGTTCAGGTTCAAGTCAATTGCGTATTGCCGATCAATTGTATTTTCCTCTTCGTGTAGGTAATTATTTGATTTATCAAGTAAGTGAAACCAACATTCAACATATCAATTGCAGCGACAACGCCCTTTCGCCCAATGTTTATCAATTGAAAGTTTTGATTTTTGATTCGGTTAAAAATGCTGAAGGCGGCTATAATTATAATATCCATCGTTACACCCGGCCTAACTCTTCTTTGGCGTGGGCAGATTTAGATACCTGGTCTGCAAGAGTTACCAATAATCAGGTGATTGTGAATGAAGGAAACATTCCTTATGTGAAATTCTTATTCCCCTTGGTGGCCAATAGCAAATGGAATGGAAACAAATACAATGATTTTGCTGAAGAAGACTATACCCTTCAAAATTATGGCCGGCCGTATCAGCTGGAAAGTGGAGAAAAATATCCACTCACATTAACAGTTGCCCAAAGCGACAACCAGGATTTTTTTGTTTACCAGGACAAGCGTGTTGAGATCTATGCCGTAAATGTTGGGCTTATCTACAAAGAGACAACCCAGTTAACTTATTTTCAGGATCCTTGTTATGGGCAGCAGAAAGTGAAGACAGGTCTTACGTATACGCAATCGTTGATAAGCTATGGACATGAATAGAATTGCTATCCTTTTACTATTTCTCCCTGTCTCCCTCTTAGCTCAATCGAACAGATATTTTGTTTCATTCAAAGACAAAGCCAATTCTGTTTATTCCATTTCAAATCCACTGCAGTTTCTTACCCAAAAAAGTATTGACCGGAGGACACGCGAAAATTTCTTGATGACAGAAGAAGATATTCCTGTAAACGGAGATTATGTTCATCAAGTGAAAGCTACCGGGGCAGAAGTATATTTCAGATCACGATGGTTTAATGGGGTGTTGATTCAAGCCAATGCTTCACTGTTGACTACAATTTTGGCTTTGCCATTTGTATCGAATGTGGAACGGGTTGCATGGGGCACAAGACTGACTGGTGGGAGAGTCGGTGTCGACCAAAAATTTGAAGAGGTTAACAGTACAACTACTCTGGTGAATCAAGCACAATTGCAGATGATTGGTTTGGATCAGATGCAAGCCGAAGGATATCATGGCGAAGGAGTTGACATTGCCGTGTTTGACTCGGGCTTTAATGGAGTGAACATGCTTTCCGCTTTTAGCCCGTTGTATCAGGAGGGAAGGGTTAAACAAGTTTTTAATTTCGTTCAGAACTCTACCAATGTGTATGCAGGGTATCCACATGGTACGATGGTGTTGTCGATCATGGCAGGAAATGTTCCCGGCACTTACCTGGGCGGTGTAGATAAAGCCAATTATTTCCTTTATCAAACAGAAGATGCTTATAGTGAATTTAGAGTGGAGGAATACAACTGGTTGTTTGCTGCCGAGAAGGCCGACAGTGCAGGGATAGATGTGATCAATTCTTCTTTGGGATATTTTCAGTTTGACGATCCGAGTATGGACTATACTTATAATGACCTGGATGGAAAGACATCAGTGGTGGCACGTGCTGCTCGTAAAGTTTTTGAGCGCGGCATCGTAGTGGTAAATGCTGCGGGTAATGAAGGTGATGGTTCATGGAAATACATTATCACTCCTGCCGATGCGGAAGGGATAATTGCCTGCGGGGGAGTGGATGCCTCTCGTTCATATGTAGGGTTTAGCTCGATCGGCCCCTCTTCAGACAAACGCATTAAGCCCGATGTGAGTGCGATGGCAGCGGGCGCGGAAGTGATAGGAAGTTCCGGTAGCATAGGTACGGGTAGCGGTACATCGTTCGCAAGCCCTTTGGTAGCTTGTTTGGCAGCAGGCTTGAGACAGGCGCTCCCTAATGCCTCAGCTTATGAAATTTATGACCGCATCATAAGTTCAGCTTCACAGGCAACTCACCCGGATAACAAGTTAGGTTATGGGATTCCGGATTTTGGGAAAGCCAAAAACGCAACCGAATTTGTAAATGGCATTGGCGTTTATCCTAATCCAACCAAAGACATCATCAAATTGATTTTTAAAGGACCTGAAGGTGAGCAGTGTAGAATCACTTTATTTAATTCATCAGGTCAAAAAGTAATTGAGGTTTCTGCTCCGGTCTCCTGGGAAAACAATCCTTATCAAATTGATGCATCACACTTTGCATCAGGGTTGTATTACTTGTTGATCACTACGACCAAAGCAACAAGGACAGAGAAGATTGTAATCCAACATTAATCCATTTTAGTCCAATTGCAGGTCGAGGCCCTACTCGTACTTTTACATTGGATATTGAATATCAACAACTTATAAACTATATATGCAAATTGAAAATAAGCATTTCAATTTGCATAAGACGTCAATTCACGAAGATCTTTTCGGATGGTGTGGAGACTCTGCAGCCGGATCACACTTTTGTCGTTGCACCAGACTTTAACAAATAACGAATAACGATTAACTATTGTATTTCAGCACCTAAGCCATCAAAACTAAAAGCCAAATCTTAATCAATTTGATATATTTGCAATCTTATTTTAGACCATGCGAAGCGTCATTCTTCTATTTTTTGCTGGGGTAGTGGTTCTCTCCTCGTGCGTTCCCAACCGTAAGTTTGTTTACTTCCAAAAGAACGATTTGGGTAAGAAAAACCTTGCCAAAGACACTTCAGCTGCCAGGAGGTATGATGTGCAGAAGTTCGATTATAAAATCCAACCCAACGACATCCTTTCAGTTCGTTACCAAAGTTTGACGACTAAAGAATTTGATGTACTGGGGCAACAGAGCCAGCAAAGCACAGGTGGAACGAACCTCATAGGCGGGGCATTACTCGCGGGTGATCTAGTTGATGAAAGAGGCCACATACCTGTACCTGTCGTGGGAAAGGTGGCGGTGGCGGGTCTTACCATTTTCCAGATTCAGGATACCCTTCAAAAATTAGCAAATGTTTATCTTGAATCCCCCAATGTGAAAGTAAGGTTATTGAATTATCGTGCTACTTTTCTAGGTGAAGTGAATAAAGAGGGTTCCGTTACCTTTAATAACAACCGGGTTACTCTTCCAGAAGCCATTGGATTGGTGGGTGGACTGAATGAACTGGCTGATCGGGCCAATATAAAAATCATCAGGCAGGTGGGTTCAAAGGCAGAAGTGCATTATGTGAACTTATTGGACGAAGACTTGATTAAGTCGCCCTACTATTATGTTCATCAAAACGATATCGTAGTGGTGCCTGCATTGAAAGTACGACCCTTCCGAACTTACTTCGGGCAGAATTTTTCATTGATTCTTTCCTCAGTTTCTCTTTTAGTACTTATCATTACTTTGAGCCGGAAATGATGACCACTAACAATTTGTCTCCATTCGACCAATCTGTAAAGCAAGTTCAGAATGAAGGACTGAAAATTGATTTCAAGCGGATCTTAGCGCGAGCAATCCGGTATTGGTGGGTAATTGTCATTTCGCTTACGATCTCGCTTACGATCGCTTACCTCAGAAACCGTTACGCAGTTCGGATCTATCCGGTGTCGGCTTCAGTTATTATTCGCGAAAAAGAAGAATCGAGTGGAGGAGATTTGCTCTATAAAAACTCGCTACTAGATCCTTATCGAAATTATTTGAATGAGCCCTACCTCATTCGATCTTACCCAATGATTCAAAGTGTGATCGAAGACCTGAATTTTGAAGTCGCTTTCTATAAAGAAGGAAAGATTAAAACTTCTGAGGCTTACGGTCTGCCAATTAAAGTCAGGTTGTTGGTGCGCAATGGTTCCTATGGCGCTTCCCTTATTTTTAAAGCTCTTGATGAAGGGAAGTATGCAGTCCGGGACGAGGATGATAAAATCAAAAGTGAAAAAGTATGTCAGTTTAATGATAGTGTTGAATACTTGGGCCATCATTTTATGGTATTAAAAGATTCAGGAAAAAGCATTGCAAGCATTAAAAATTCCCCACTGTTACTCACTTTCTTGGATCCGTTGGGAATAACCGGCTCGTATGTTGGAGGGCTTAAAGCAGATTGGGCAGAAGAAGGGTCAGGTGTTCTCAATCTGACAATTACCGGAGCTAATCCCACCAAGGAAATTGACTTTATGAATGGATTGATCTCCAAGTACCAACAATACGATTTGGATAAAAAGAACCAAACTGCGGAGCGAACCATTCAATTCATTAAGGGTCAATTAGCTGATATCTCTGACTCTTTGAGGTTATTTGAAGGTAAGCTCCAACAATTTAAGATTAACAATAGCTCTAACCAGCTCGATGAAGAGACTAAACGTTTGTTTGATAAGCTTAGCCCGTTGGAGGAGCAACGAACGGAGCTCATTATTCGCTCTAATTATTATGACTACCTAATCAAATATATAAGTGGAGGAAAGAACCTGGATTTGATCATTTTGCCATCATCGGTTGGGGTTGACGATGCCATACTTACAGGTCTTGTCAATCGAATGATTGACATTCAATTAGAACTTAGATTATTTATTAGTAAAGGTTTGACGGAGAATCCTACAGTTCAAACCGGCATGCGAAAATTGGACGAGATCAAAGGCAATTTGCTGGAGTCAGTAAAATCACTGCGCGTTGCGGACAAATTCAAATCAGACCTTCTTGATAAGCAAATTGCTCAATTAGAGAAGCAAATCGATCACCTTCCCACTGCTCAGCGACAGCTAGTTACTATTCAGCGAAACTATTCTTTACTTGAGGGTATTTATGTTTTCCTAATGCAGAAAATGTCAGAAGCGGGTATCTCCAAGGCGGCTAACGTATCTGATATTGCGGTGATCAATCCACCAATGCAAGGAGGTGCGATTACACCTAATACTCGCCAGAATTATATGTTCGGTTGGGTTATTGGTCTTATCATCCCTATAGGCGCATTTGTAGTGCTTGAATTTTTTAACCAGCGTGTACAATCGAAAGAAGACATCGATAAGATTACAAGTATCCCGTTTATAGGTGGCGTAGGTCATCATGATCAGAAACAAAATTTGGCAGTGAGTGAGAAACCTAAATCAGCAGTGGCCGAATCGTTTCGAGCCATTCGTTCTAACTTGAATTACTTTACAGGTAATCAGTTGAAAAAAGTATTCCTGGTGAGCAGTTCCATCAGCGGAGAAGGAAAAACATTTTCTACCATTAACCTGGCCACAGTCTTTGCTATTTCGGGTAAAAAGACATTGATCATCGGTGCAGACATGCGCAAGCCTAAGATATATTCCGATTTTAATTTAGAGAATGTTTGTGGCTTGAGTGGGTACCTTAGCCAACTGAATTCATTTGAGGAAGTGGTCCAGCATACTTCGATTGAAAATCTGGATTTGATCAGTGCTGGGCCTGTACCGCCTAATCCGTCCGAGCTTTTGCTTACAGGTCATTTTGAAATTCTGTTAAAGGAGGCACTTCAGATTTATGATTATATTGTTGTAGATACCCCTCCTTTAGCACTGGTGACCGATGCATTTGTTCTTGCGAAATACGCTGACCACACGGTATTTGTGGTGCGACAGAATTACACACCAAGGGCCTTTCTAAATGACGTTCAGGACTTTTATGCCTCAGGCAAATTGAAGAATATCAGTATTGTACTGAATGATATTTATAAATCCGGCTATGGCTATGGCTATGGCTATGGTTACGGCTATGGTTATGGTTATGGTTACGAGAAGAAAAAAAATGGGGGTGGGTATTATTCGTAATTGCTGCCCTCTTGAAAATATGTTTGAAGCTCAATAATTAATAATGAAAGTAGTTATCCTGGCGGGTGGATTTGGCACGCGCTTAAGTGAAGAAACAGAATTGAAACCTAAACCCATGGTCGAGATAGGGGGTAAGCCCATTCTCTGGCACATCATGAAAATCTACTCTCATTACGGTTTCAATGAGTTTATTATCTGCCTTGGTTATAAAGGATACGTGATCAAAGAATATTTTGCGAATTACTATCGGCATCAATCGGATATCACCATAAATTTTTCTTCCAACACTACCGAAGTACATAACTCCCTTGCAGAACCCTGGAAAATTACCTTGATTGATACAGGCCAGGAAACGATGACCGGTGGTCGTGTGAAGAGAATACAGCCCTATACAGAAGGCAAACCATTTTTACTTACTTATGGGGATGGTGTTGGTGAAGTGAATATTCCAGCATTGATCGATTTTCATAATAAAAATAAAAAGCATCTTACGGTCACTGCGGTTCAGCCCTCAGGCAGATTTGGTGCATTGAATTTATCTGAAAATGATGAAGTAAAATCTTTTGCTGAAAAGCCTAAAGGAGATGGCTCCTGGATTAACGGAGGGTTCTTTGTGTGTCAGCCTGAAGTGTTTAATTACATAGCTGACGATACTACTGTTTTTGAAAGACAACCTATGGAACAATTGGCAAAAGAAAATCAGATGATGGCTTTTAAACATTCCGGATTCTGGTTGCCGATGGATACGCTTCGTGATCGAAACGAATTGGTATCGCTATGGGAAAAAGGCGCAGCTAAATGGAAAGTGTGGTAATAATTCTCAGCCATGTTTGGAAATATCTATAACGGAAAAAAAGTATTAGTCACAGGAAACACAGGCTTTAAAGGATCATGGCTTAGCGTTTGGTTACTTGAATTAGGTGCTGAGGTTTACGGAATTTCGAATAGTATCCCATCAGTCCCTGCTATGTTTGAGGTGCTTTCATTAAGCAAAAAAGTGAAACATCATGACCTCGATATTCGCGATGCGAAAGCACTTCACGATTGTGTTCATCTAATTCAACCTGATTTTATTTTTCATTTAGCAGCTCAGCCGATTGTAGCCACTTCTTATGCTGACCCCATTGGTACTATCTCAACGAATGCGATGGGATCGGTGAATGTAATGGATGCCGCCAGGACTTTATCAAACAGATGTAACCTCGTGATGATCACGAGCGACAAATGCTACGAAAATGTAGAGTGGCTTTACGGCTACCGTGAAATAGATCGCCTTGGTGGAAAAGATATCTACAGTGCCTCCAAGGCAGCTGCCGAAATCCTTATCTATTCCTATTATCATTCTTTTATTAAGCACTTGCCCAATTTGCGAATGGCATCGGTAAGAGCTGGAAACGTAATTGGTGGTGGCGATTGGGCAGAGAAGCGATTGGTGCCAGATTGCATTCGGTCATGGACAAAAGGGGAGACTGTGGTAATTAGAAACCCTGCCTCTACACGCCCATGGCAGCATGTATTGGAACCCGTGGGTGGGTATTTGGTCACCGGGCAGTATTTAGCTGAATCTGATAAAATCAATGGGGAAGCGTTTAATTTTGGTCCTTCCGCTGATCAGATATTTTCAGTGAAAGAAGTGCTCGATGCCATAAAAAAGCATTGGAACTTACCTTCATCAAAAGAATGGGTTACAGTTGAACCCGGAACATTTCATGAAGCCGGTTTGCTTAAGCTTTCTTGTGAAAAAGCGAATACGCATTTGAAATGGTGGCCCGTTTTAAATTTTTCGGAGACGATGTCATTTACTGCCTCCTGGTATTGGGAGTATTACCAGAACAACAAGCAAATGTTGGAGGTTACCCGGAAGCAAATTGACCAATACATTGTTCAGGCGTCAAAAAAGGAATTGTCATGGACAAGGTAATTCCTGTTCCTGAGGGCGTGCTGCTCACACCGGTTAAAATCATTTCAAACGAGAATGGTGATGTGCTGCATGGTTTAAAATCCAGCGAACCTGCATTTAGCACTTTTGGAGAAGCTTATTTTTCTACGATTCACCATGGAAAAAAGAAAGGGTGGAAAATGCATACACGTATGACTCTAAATATTATCGTGCCCGTTGGGGAGATTGGATTTGTTTTGTATGACGATCGCCAGGGAAGTAATACCAAAGGAAATTGTTTTGAAATTGCGCTTTCTCGCCAAAACTATTTCAGGCTAACAGTGCCACCCGGCATCTGGATGGCTTTTCACGGAAAAGGTAAAGGTGAGAATTTGCTTCTCAACATCGCAAGTATCCCCCATGATCCAACTGAAGCCGAAACCCTTCCTTTGGAAAATGATTACATCGATTATTCATGGCAATGAAAATCATTATTTCAGGTGGCTTGGGTTATGTTGGCGGAAGATTGTCTAAATATTTATGTGAACAAGGGCATGAGGTAGTTGCACTTTCCCGCCAAGTTGGAGTCCTGCCTTCAATAGTATGGCCGCAAAACTTGAAGATAACTCATCCAAATACACTGCTTTCAGATTTGAGTTTATTAAAAGGACATGATGTTTTCATTCATCTGGCCGCCTTAAATGAAAATGATTGTGTAAAGTACCCCGAGAAGGCTATTGAGATAAACGTTACACAAACTCTCCAGTGGTTAGATAAAGCTTATGAAGCAGGTATCAAAAAGTTTATTTACTTCTCTACGGCACATGTTTACGGAAAACCCTTAACAGGATACCTGGACGAAGATACCTTGACAAGACCTGTGCATCCTTATGCCATCACCCACAAATGTGCTGAGGATTATGTGCTAGCTTATGCTGCAGAAAAAGGGATGGAGAACATAGTTATCCGATTGACAAATGCTTTTGGTTTTCCAGCTTTTCCTACCGCTGACCGGTGGACATTATTAGTGAACGACCTCTGTAGATCTGCAGTTGAAAAAGGAGCAATGAGGTTACAAACAGATGGTTCACAATTGCGTGATTTTATTTGCCTTGAAGACGTTTGTTCTGCAACTTCACACTTGATTCAAGTCAATCCTGATCAACGAAATTTAATTTATAATTTATCCAGCGGTAATTCTACTTCTGTTTGGGACATGGCTCTTCTGATAAAAAACAATGCAGAAGAAGTTTTACTGAAATCCATTGATCTTAGCAGGCAAGAGTTACAGTATAGTTCTTTAAAATCATCGCTCGAGATATCAAATCAAAAGCTAATAAAAACAGGTTTTGTATTCACGGGCAACGCAGCGGAGGAGATTAAATCGACATTGAAATATTTTGTCGATTTCACTAATTGAGTTTTTTGTTTAGACATTAATTTGAGAGTAATGCAACTTAAAGGAAAGAAAATTTTGATTACGGGGGCAGATGGTTTTATAGGAAGCCACCTAATTGAAAGGCTCCTTGAAGAAGGTGCTGTAGTTAGTGCATTTTGTTATTATAACTCTTTTAATTCATGGGGCTGGCTTGATACTTTGCCTGAGGAGAAACTTAAGGCAATTAAGATATTTACAGGCGACATTCGAGATGCAGGAAGTGTTAAAAACTGCATGAAAGAAATAGAGGTTGTTTTTCATCTTGCGGCCTTAATCGGAATTCCATACAGTTACTATTCTCCAGAGAGTTATGTAGATACCAATATTAAGGGCACTCTTAATATTTTACAAACTGCAAAAGAGTATGGAACATCTCGAGTATTAACCACATCTACGTCTGAAGTTTATGGCACTGCGAATTATATTCCCATAGATGAAAAACATCCCCGGCAGGGACAGTCCCCGTATTCTGCAAGTAAAATTGGTGCTGATTCTATCGCAGAGGCATTTTACAAAAGCTTTAATTTGCCAGTTACCACTGTACGGCCATTTAATACCTACGGACCGCGTCAATCTTCTCGTGCAGTTATCCCTACGATCATCACTCAGCTTTTGAACGGTGAGTTTGCTATTAAACTTGGTGCACTTCATCCAACTCGGGATCTATTATTTGTAAGTGATACAGTAAATGGGTTCGTTGAAATTGCTAAGTCAGATCTGTGCATTGGAGAAGAAATTAATATAGCAACTCAATCGGAAATTAGTGTTGAAATGTTAGCGAACAAGCTTATTCAAATGATTAATCCTGCTGCTTATGTTGTTAAAGATGAACAAAGGTTGCGCCCCGAGAAAAGCGAAGTCGATCGCTTATTCGGATCAAACGAGAAGCTAAAATCGCTTACTGCATGGAAACAAGATTATCAGTTGGAGGAAGGATTAAAAAGGACAATTGAATGGTTTAGCAATCCATCTAATTTAGGAAGGTATAAATCTAATATCTATAATGTTTGAGAAGTATAATGAGATCATCCGGTTTATAAGAGAATACTATGATCAACCCGAAGGGCCCATTGCTCTTCATGAACCTCTATTCATCGGCAATGAACGTAAGTATGTGTTAGATGCTATTGACTCAACCTATGTTTCATCTGTGGGGAAATACGTTGATCAGTTTGAGTCAATGGTTAAAGAGTATACGGGAGCAGCATATGCGGTGGCTACAGCAAACGGAAGTTCTGCATTACACATTGCCCTGATCCTTGCCGGTGTAAAACGAGATGATCTTGTAATTACCCAACCGATGACTTTCGTTGCTACATGCAATGTAATTCGATATGTTGGTGCTGATCCATTATTTATAGATAATGATAGAAAGACTTTAGGGCTGTCAGCAGTGAAACTTAAGGAGTTTCTCATTCAGGGCTGTTTTGTTTCGAATGGGGAGGCTTTTCATAAATCATCGGGTAAACGCATTTCGGCATGCCTTCCTATGCATGCTTTTGGCCATCCAGTGGAACTGGACGAAATTAATGATGTTTGTAAAAGCTATGGGATTGTGCTTGTGGAGGATGCAGCTGAATCGCTGGGAAGCAAATACAAGGGACAACAAACTGGGACGTTTGGGCGTATCTCGGCTTTTAGTTTAAATGGTAATAAAACGATAACAAGTGGCGGTGGTGGCGTTATTACAACCAACGACAAGACACTTGGACAATTGGCCAAACACTTGACTACTCAAGCAAAACTTCCACATCCATGGGAATTCAATCATGACCAAACTGGGTATAATTATCGTATGCCCAACCTTAATGCAGCACTTGCCTGCGCGCAAATGGAAATGTTGGATAAGTTTATTGATAAGAAACGTGAGCTTGCAAAACAATACAACAAACTTTTTCATAAGCTCGGATTGGGATTTGCAATTGAACCTTCAAATACGGTGTCTAATTATTGGTTAAACAATGTTTTTTTTAATGACCGAAAAGAACGAGATGAATTCCTCGCTCATTCAAATGCGCAGCAGATTGGTACTCGCCCCGTTTGGACATTAATGAATAAATTGCCAATGTTTAAAAAATGTATTTGCGGTGACCTTTCGGATGCTCAGGAAATGGAAGATCGAATAGTTAGTTTACCAAGTAGTGTAAAGAAAATATGAAACCTGGAAGCGAAATAGTGCTCGTGGGTGGAGGCGGACATTGCGCGTCTGTTATTGACGTAATTGAACAGGCAAATCAATATAAGATTGTAGGAATTGTTGACAAGGACGAAAATATAGGGAAGGATATTCTTGGCTATTCATTTATCGGTTCTGATGCAGACCTTCCTAAACTAGTTAAAGAATTTAAAAACATAGTTATTACAGTAGGTCACATAAAATCAAGTGAGACTAGAAGCCGGCTTTATGATTTGGTAAAAGAACTCGGTGGTATTTTTCCGGTAATTTTTTCACCAAGAGCTTATGTTTCCAAGCATTCGTTCATAGGTGAAGGCACTGTGGTTATGCATAATGCTTTTATAAATGCCAGCGTTCGTGTAGGTAAAAATGCAATTGTAAACACGGGCTCCATTGTTGAACACGATTCGGTGATAGGTAATCATTGCCACATTTCCACAGGTGCAATTATCAATGGGGGATGTCAGATTGGAGATCATAGTTTTATCGGCAGTAATGCCATGATCAGACAATATTTAACCTTAGGTCATCATGTTTCAGTTGGTGCATCTTCAGTTGTTATGACGGACTTAGAACCAAATGGTCTTTACGTTGGCAATCCTTTAGTCTTAAAGAAAAAAGGCTAATGGGGAAAGTACAAATCATAGCAGAAGCAGGTGTCAATCATAATGGCTCTATTGCCAGAGCAAAGCAATTGGTTGAAGCAGCAGCGGCAGCAGGAGCAGATGTCATCAAGTTTCAAACTTTTGTTGCAGAAAAACTGGTGACTGTGTTGGCACCTAAAGCTGCCTATCAAGCACAAAGTGATGCAACGACATCTCAATTCGACATGCTTAAAGCATTAGAGCTAAGTAAAACTGATCACATCGAACTTATTGAGCATTGTAAAAAGTATAACATAGTTTTTTTTTCCACCGCATTTGATGAAGACAGCCTGGATTTTTTAGCTTCACTTGAACTTGGATTCTGGAAAGTGCCTTCAGGTGAATTGACTAATTTACCCTACTTAAGAAAGATCGGGGCATTCAATCAAACTGTGTACCTCTCTACCGGAATGGCTAATATGGAAGAGATTGAGAGCGCAATAGATGTCCTTGTTAAGGCGGGTGTAGAGAAAGAAAAAATCATTGTCATGCATTGCAACACGGAATATCCTACTCCGATGCAGGATGTTAACTTAAATGCGATGTTGTCTATTCAGAGACGAACTGGTTTACAAGTTGGATACTCCGATCATACGCTTGGTATCGAGGTGCCAATTGCTGCGGTAGCTTTAGGAGCACAGGTTATCGAAAAACACTTTACGTTGGATCGCTCGCTAGCGGGACCGGATCATAAGGCCTCGTTGGAACCTGACGAGCTGAAAATGATGGTGAAAGCTATTCGTAATATTGAACAGGCTATGGGTGATGGAAAAAAGAAACCCTCGCCATCAGAAGTTAAGAACATCCCGATTGCACGTAAAAGCATTCACTTGAAAAAGGAGTTACGCGCGGGAATAGTCTTGCTTAGAGAGCATTTAATAATGAAGCGCCCCGGAGACGGCATCTCGCCAATGAAGATGGATGAAATAATAGGAAGAAAAGTAAATAAGGATCTTTCTATTGATCATAAATTAAGAGAGGAGGACCTAGCATGAAAATTGGAGTTTTAACAAGTTCTCGGGCTGATTACAGTATCTATCTTCCTTTTCTTAAGGCGTTGCGTGTAAATGATCATTTTTCATTTGAGATTATCGCATTTGGCTCACACTTGTCTGAGCAATATGGACTTACAATTAAAAAGATTGAAGAGGATGATTTTCCCGTTAAGTACCGTTTTGAAACACTTCCTGAAAATGATACTTCTGAGGCTATTGCTAATGCCATGGGAATTACCATAAGCAAGTTCTCATCATTGTGGACTAAGACAGAGTTTGATCTCGTGTTTTGCCTTGGAGATCGTTATGAAATGTTTGCCGCTTGTGCAAGTTCAGTTCCCTTCAATGTCAAACTGGCACATATCCACGGAGGCGAAGAAACGATTGGAGCGATTGATAATGTCTTTCGTCATGCCATTACTCATATGGCCTCATACCATTTCACGGCAGCTGAACCATATAAGCAAAGAGTAATCGAATTAAAAGGCACTGGAAATAATGTTTACAATGTAGGCTCTTTGAGTATTGACAACCTGAAAGCATTAAAGCTTTATTCCATTGAAGAATTTAAAAACAACTTCAGCATTGATCTTCAAGTGCCCAGCATCCTAATTACATTTCATCCGGAAACAGTCTCGCTTGATAAGAATGAATTTTTCATTAGCGAGTTATTGGCAGCCTTGAGTGAGATCAAGGAATATCAGTTTGTATTTACTATGCCCAATGCAGATGCTATGGGAAATATGATCAGACGAAACATCAACGAATTTGCTTCACTAACTCCCCGGGCAAAAGTAGTAGAGTCATTCGGCACCGTTGGCTACCTGAGTTGTATGAAGCATTGCCACATGATGATCGGGAATACATCAAGTGGGTTTATTGAAGCCTCATTCTTTCCTAAGTTTGTTGTTAATCTTGGGGATAGACAAAAGGGTAGAATTCTCACCCCTAACATCTATTCTTGTGAAATTACGAAAGAGGAGATAATTAAGGCATTAAAGAAATATAAAGAAGCACCATCCTCACCATTTCATAATATATATGGTGATGGTAATACGGCTAATAAGATTATGAATATACTTAACGGAATCCGGTGATTGATATAAGAAAACATAGTATTCGTAGTGCAAGGACTATTGCAGAAGCTTTGCTTCAACTGGATGAATTGGGGGAAGACTTGACCCTATTCGTTGTGGATGGTTCAGATTCACTTTTAGGCACAATAACAGACGGAGACATTAGAAGAGGGTTGTTAAAAAATATCCCGATTCAGGACACGATTGATAAGGTGATGCATGTCAATTTTAAATTTATTGCTGAAAAGAATTTGGATTTTACAAATCTGGAGGAGATAAAGGCCCTACGTATTCAACTTTTACCTGTCATTGATGATCATGGCAGGATAAGGAAAATTTTGAATTTGAATGTACTTCAAACGGTACTACCTGTTGATGTAGTAATTATGGCTGGTGGAGAAGGAAAGCGCTTAAGACCCCTTACTGAAAAAGTTCCTAAACCTCTTTTAGCGGTAGGTGAGAAACCAATTCTCGAACATAATGTTGATCGACTAATCACTTTTGGAGCTGAAAACTTTTGGATTTGCATCGGTTATCTTGGCGATCAAATCGAAAGATTTTTTGGAGATGGCTCCAATAAAGGTGTCAAGGTATCTTACGTCAAAGAAGAAATTCCTTTGGGTACCATTGGTGCGGCTCGCAATATATCTGGATTTAAGCATGATCATATTCTGGTTATTAATTCGGATGTACTGACAAATATTGATTACAAGCAATTTTACTTAGCGTTTCTCTCGGGAGGTGCCGATCTGGCGGTCGCAACTATTCCTTATAATGTAAATGTACCGTATGCTGTTTTAGAGACCTCAAATGGCCATGTGGTCAGCTTTAAGGAAAAGCCTACTTATACATACCATTCCAACGCAGGTATATATCTAATAAAAAAAGAAGTGTTTAAGAATATTCCTCCGGTTTTTTTCAATGCAACTGATCTGATGGAAGACTTGATAAAAAATGGGAAGAAGGTAATCTCTTATCCATTAATTGGATATTGGCTTGACATCGGAAAACATGAAGATTATGCCAAGGCCAATGAGGATATAAAGCATATCAAGTTCTGATGGAAACGCTTTTCTTGATACCGGCCCGAGGAGGCTCAAAAGGCCTGCCCGGAAAGAATGTTAAACTTTTGAATGGAAAGCCTCTGATTCATTACTCTATTGAAGCTGCATTAAAGTTAACATCTCCTGCTAACATTTGTGTATCGACAGATGATCCGTTAATCAAAAGCGTGGCAGAGGAGACTGGCATAATTGTGCCATTCTTGAGGCCCCCTGAATTGGCAGCGGATACAACACCGATGAATGACGTGTTGCTGCATGCGTTTAAGTTTTACGAAAAGGAGAATCGAATTTATGATACAATTGTTCTGCTTCAGCCAACTAGCCCATTGCGCGATTCGCAAGATATAAAAAATGCATTGTCAATTTATGATACTGATATAGATATGATTATGTCAGTTTTTGAAACAAAGGCTAATCCATACTATGTGCTGTTTGAAGAAGTAGGTGATCTTCTCGTTAAATCTAAAGAAGGAAATTTTGAAACTCGTCAAAGCACTCCTAAAGTCTATGAGGCAAATGGAGCGATTTATATTATAAATGTTAAATCTTTAAAAGAAAAACCGATGAAGAAATTTTCGAGAGTGAAGAAATATGTAATGGATGAAATAAAATCGGTCGATATCGACACACTTATAGATTTTGAATATTGCGAATTCTTAATTTCCAAAGGAGTTGCTTCTGCCTCATAGAATAATAAACAAATTCGAATGGTTAATGTAAGGGTAATACCGAGGCTGGATATTAAAGGTCCGAACTTGGTCAAGGGAATACATCTGGAAGGATTGAGAGTCTTAGGGCGCCCAGAAGATTTTGCTCAGTATTATTATGAACAAGGTGCGGATGAACTCATGTACGTAGATGTAGTAGCAAGTTTATATGAGCGCAATAGTCTTCATGATATTATTTCTAAAACAGCAAGGCGAACTTTTATTCCTTTAACAGTGGGGGGGGGAATTCGCACAATAGATGATATTAAATCGGTATTAAGAGCTGGCGCTGATAAGGTCTCGTTGAATACGGCTGCAGTCAGAAATCCCTCTATAATTAGTGAAGCATCTCGAAAATTTGGAAGCTCTACAATTGTGGTAGCTATTGAAGCAATTAAACAAGGAGATGGAAAATATCTAGCTTATGTGGATAACGGAAGAGAGCATACTGGAATTGAGGTTTTATCCTGGGCAAAAAAGGTTGAAGAATTGGGTGCAGGCGAATTGATTGTTACAAGTGTTGACAATGAAGGTGCGGGCCTTGGTTACGATATTCAGCTGACTAAGCTGATTGCTGAAAACGTATCCATTCCGGTTATTGCTCATGGTGGCCCCGGTTCATTAGAAGATTTTGGAACTGTATTAAAAGAAGGTAAAGCGGATGCATTTGCTGTCGCTTCTGTATTGCATTACGATTATATAAAAAAGATTGAACACACCATGCATAATCGGACCGAGGGTAATATTGAATTTCTTAAGAGCAATCGCTCGTTTCAGAAAATCACACCTACGGGTATAGTTGAGATAAAGGAATATCTTCTTTCTAACTTTTACGAATGCAGACACTAACATGAAAAAGAACGTTGTGATTATTGACTATGATTTGGGTAATTTGTTCAGTGTGCAATTGGCTTGTGAATCGATTGGGATGAATGTGAAGATTAGCGGGAATAAAGAGGATTTAAAAAAAGCAGATGCCATTATCCTTCCAGGAGTTGGATCATTTGGTGATGCAATGGAAAATCTGAAACAAATGGATTTTATTTCGCCCATTCACGATTTCGCAAGCTCAGGAAAGCCATTGATGGGTGTGTGCCTGGGTATGCAATTGTTATTTACTTCCAGCGAAGAATTTGGAAATACGAGAGGTTTGAATTTAATACCTGGAGAGATAAGAAGATTAAAATCAACAAGCGACAAGCCTGTTAAAGTCCCCCAAATTAGTTGGAATACAATCGTACCATCTAAAGTGCCATGGTATCTTACTCCTTTGAGGGCTACACCTGTTAATTCTTACATGTATTTTGTGCACTCTTTTTATGCAGCTCCAACGGATGATGGCGTAACCCTCACCATTACAAAATATGGTGATAATGAATATTGCTCAGCTATTTTTAAAGATAATATCTTTGCAACCCAGTTTCATCCGGAGAAGAGCACGGAAATAGGTGTTAAAATATATAAAGAGTGGGCGTTAATGAATAATCTAATTTGATCAGAATATAATATGACCCATAACCCAACTAAGGATCTAGAAGTAAAGTATGGACTGCCGCGTGAAGTTAAATTTTGTAAAAGATGCGTGATGTCCAATCAAAGACCGGCTTCTACCGTGGAATTTAAACACACCATTGATAGTAAAAAAGTAACATTAAATATTGACGAAGCTGGGATATGTGATGCTTGCCGTACAGCAGAAATCAAGGAGCGGATCGACTGGAAAAAAAGGGAGGAAGAACTCCTGCAACTTTTAGATAAGCACAGAAGAAAGGATGGTCATTATGATTGTCTTGTTCCTGGAAGCGGGGGGAAGGACAGTGCGTTTCAATCTCATGTTTTAAAGTATAAATATGGAATGAACCCGCTCACGGTTACCTGGCCGCCTATTTTGTATACTGATTATGGGAGAAAGAACTGGCAGAATTGGTTAGACTCAGGGTTTGACAATATCAGTTTTTATCGCAACGGGAAAGTAATGAAGTTGTTGACGAAACTCTCCATTGAAAATATTTTCCATCCCTTTCAGACCTTTATTTTAGGTCAGAAAAATCTTGCGCCAAAAATTGCGGCACGATTTGATATTCCCTTGATTTTTTATGGGGAAAATGAGGCTGAGTATGGAAACCCAATTGCCGATAATGCTTCCTCCTTAAGAGATAAATCTTTCCACACCTTTAGCCATATTGACGAACTCTACTTAGGCGGAGTGTCTATCAAGGAACTAAGGGAAAAACATAATGTATCAATTTCTGACCTGATGGCCTTCTTGCCTACTCCTGCAGAAGAAGTGGAGCGTGCGAAGATACAAGTACACTATTTAGGTTATTATTTGCGATGGACACCTCAGGAAGTTTATTATTATGCAGTAGAGAATACCGGCTTCAAGGCAAGGCCATTTCGCACTCAAGGTACCTATAGCAAGTACAACAGCATTGATGATAAGATTGATGACCTGCATTATTATACAACGTTTATCAAGTTTGGTATTGGAAGAGCCACCTATGACGCTTCTCAAGAAATACGCAACCAGCACCTTACGCGAGAAGAGGGACAGGCGTTGGTTAAAAAATTTGATGGTGAATTCCCAGATAAATATTTTAATGAAATTATGGAGTACATAGGAATGAAACCGGATCACTTCCACGAACTCGCTAACAAGTTTCGTTCTCCACATTTATGGACCAATCAAGATGGAATCTGGAAACTAAGACATACTGTAAACGCTGAAGGAGCTGATGATTAATTTTGATAAATGAAATTTCATGCTGGGCAAGTATCAAGGTTATTTTATGAATTTGAAAATAAATATTTTGATCAACTCAAACATATTAATGTCTGCAATTGGAATGCATGGCGTATAGTAAAGTCACCACTATACCTTGACTCGGTGTACCTAAATGTCAAGGATCCTGGCAAGGAAAGTGGGAAAAAAATCAAATTGTTTTGGTTCGTTATTAAGTCTATTTCAATCATCTATCAGATTTTTGTTTTTTGTTTTAGGTTAAAAAAGAATTGCACCGTTATCATTACCCATACAGCTAACAAAACAATGAAAGATTCTTCGAATCTTTCATATGATCAGATAGTAGATGGATTGATTATAAAATCAGGAATTAAAAACTATCTCTATATCGAAATCCCTGGGCTGCCCAAAGAAAGTTCAGTCAAACCGAAAATTGAGGCGCATTTTAAGGAGCAGGATTTTAAGTTTATCAAAATTGCGTTAAATAAACTATTAGTTTCTAAGAGCGAGGTGAAATTGTCTGCGGAGCGCCTGGCTTCCTTGTTTAATGGTGAATTAAAGAACTTAGGATTGACAACATCAGGAGAAAGGTTAGAAAAGTTTATTGCAGGTTTTTGTGTTGATTATTTTTTTTATAAATGGTTATTCAAACTTTTAAAACCAAAATTTTTGATTACCAATGACCTGATGGGTTCTGGAATGATTGCAGCTGCACAATCACTGCGTATTCAATCTTTGGAGCTTCAGCATGGGATAATGGACGAGTATTATCCACAGTACCAGATGCCTCCCAAATTTGTTTCCATCAAAAGACAACTTCCGATTGCAGATAAAGTGGGAGTATTTGGCCAGTTTCATAAGGATCAATTAGTATCGAAAGGTTTTTGGAAAAATGATGAAGTAATTGTTGTTGGTAAGTTTGAGTTATCTCAAGGAGATAATTCCATTCCTCGTTTTTCTGACAAGCCTACATTACTTTTTGCTGCTCAAGGGATTTTATACTTTAATCAATCAATTATTTTTTTAGAGAGCTTGTTAACGAACTCGTTCAGAGATTTTTATCTGGTTATTAAGTTACATCCATTAGAGCCTGAATATTGTAAGGTAGCGTATCAGAAACTTGAAAAGGTGCATAGCAGGGTAACAGTGGTACAAAGCCAATTCAATCTTACTGAGTTATTTTCTGTGAGCGATTTTGTTATAAGTTATAACTCAACTGTGCTTATCGAGGCGGTTGCCAAAGGAATAATATCTTTTACTATTTGTGATGATATCTTAAAAAATGGGATTTATGATTTAATAGGGGAGAGTTCTGACTTGGAGAAATTTCTTTTAAAAGTGAGTAAAGCGGGAGAACTTATAAACTTTCTTCAAAAGAAAAACAAGATTGGCCAAAGCAAAGAGTTTAAATCGGTGAGTAGGTATCTTTATGAGAACCCTTATGCAGAAAAATTAATCGGAATAATCAATTGATAAAATGCTGACTAAATTTAAAAAAAGAATACGAAACTGGATAGTCAGGATTTTTCGAGTGGTGTCCAATTGGGAACAAGCCGACAGGTATTTAGCATTTAGAGATAAATATCATGTACATAATTCGTTTCGTTTTAACGGAGAAAATATTTTGTTTTATGGTGAAGGTGAAATTCATTGTGCTGCGAATTCCTATATTGGTTCCTATTCTACCATACAAGCATTCAAAGATTGTAAGGTGATCATCGGAAGGAACTGTAGCATTAGCCATAATGTAAGGATGTATACCCAATCCAACGTTAGCGACCAGAATTTCTCGATAACACCGCTGCTGGAAAAAACAGGTGACATTATAATTGGTGACCATGTCTGGATTGGAGCAAATGTTTTTATTAGCCCAGGGGTCAATATTGGTACAAATTCTATAATAGGAGCTAACTCAGTTATATTTAAAGATGTCGAAGCATTCTCGATAGTTGGTGGGGTTCCCGCTCGATTGATTAGTTATAAATCACAGCGAGGTGTTTAAAAAGCTTTTCACAAATACATTGATTTATGCGCTTGGTCCGCAGCTTCCTAAGATTGCCAGTTTTTTTGTGCTGCCGATTATTACAAAAGATCTCAGCACTATCGATTATGGAGTGTACGGTGTAGTGATAGCTTACACCGGGCTGCTTGGAGGTTTTAAAGACTTAGGCATTGCAGTTAACTTATCGAATTTATTTTATCGTCATCCCAATCGCTGGCAAACTGGCTGGCGCCAGCTTCACGGTTATATTTCTTTATGGTCAGTTCCTTATGCTTTAATACAGTCGGTGTTACTTTACTTTATTATTCCGTACGAAGCAGAAGGTAATAAGTGGATCATCATTACTCTTTGTGCTTGCCCTGCCATTTTTTTTGATACCACCATCATGTTTGGTGGTCGGTACTATCAATTTGTACAGCGCCCTTTTTATATGGCCATGACCTCTGCCATTGTTGGAAGCCTAAGTATAGCGCTTAACCTGATCACCATATCCTATTTTAAAATGGGTTACATGGGATGGTTTGTGTCCACTTTCATCGGCACTTTCATTTCATTTTTATTCTACTTTTTTCCACTATATTTTAAATATAAACTTGTGCCAATCATTAAGGTGAGAATGAAATTCTTTCGTCATCAACTTAAGGTAGCTTTGCCTATGGTGCCCCATAATTATTCATCCTACTTATTGAATACCTCAGACCGTCTAGTAATGAATGTGCTTGGAATTAAAATCGGTCAAATTGGTATTTACAATATTGCCTATACTTTTGGCAATTATGTTGACTTTGCAGGCAGTGCAGTTGGCATGGCGGTTGGCCCGATGTACACTAGTCTTTATTCGCTTAAAAAGGAAAGGGATGTACGTTCTATCACTTTTGCATTACAATCCTGTTTTCTTTTTGGTAGTTTCTTGGTTTGCCTCTGGTTAAAAGAATTGTTTTGGCTGTTGATCAAGAACCCAGAATTGCGGAGCGGTTACTATATGGCCATAATTGTAGTGATGGGATATAATTACCGTCCGATGTATTGGGCAGTAATCAGCAAATTAGGCTTTTATGAAAAGACTCAATATCTGTGGAGAATTTCTTTTACGGCAGGTTCCGTCAATGTTATTCTCAATTTTATATTGATTCCTGTTTTTGGATTTCAGGTAGCGGCATTTACAAGCTTCATAGGGTTGATGTACATTGGCTTCTCAGGTTTCTTTTTAAAGGCCTATCGCGAAATGGACAATGCCGATTATTACCCGATCACATGGATGCTCACAATCGTTGCTTTTTCCATCTTAGTTTACATGCTTAAGGATTTACCTATTCAGATTAAGTTCATGATTTCCGTTGTGGTTAGTCTTTTAGCAGGACTAGGTATTTACAAATACAGAAATGTGCTGAGCGTTATTAAAATTTAACCTTACTTTATGTATTTAGCGCAATTAATTAGAGCCAAGTTACTTTAATAACGATCGTAGACTATAAGACAGGTAATTTGCAATCGATCTGTTATTCTTATGTTAGTGTTTTTAAAATCGTGAGGTGGATAGTTTCAATGAGTATAGAAAAAAAATCTCAAAATATAAGTGATCACAATTATTGACTATGGTGTGGGCAATCTCGGCTCCATCCAAAATATGTTTAAGCGAATTGGAATTGATTCGAAGATATCATCTCAAGAAAATGATTTGATGGCTGCCGACAAATTAATCCTGCCAGGTGTAGGTGCATTTGATACATGTGTTGAGCAGCTTCAAAAATCAGGATTGATCAATAGCCTAAATAGAAAAGTACTTGAAGATAGAACCCCAGTGCTTGGCGTTTGCGTGGGCATGCAATTATTGCTTAATGGTAGTGAAGAAGGCAGGCTCACCGGCCTAGGATGGATCAAGGGAACAAACGTAAAATTCGATCAATCACGTATGCCTAAAGGATATAAGATTCCTCACATGGGCTGGACTGACGTTGCTGTTGCTAAGGGATCTAGACTTACCTCCGGCCTCGAAAGTGATGTCAGGTTTTATTTTGTTCATTCTTATTACGCTCAATTGTCAAATGCCGATGACGGAGTGTTAACCGCTAACTATGGATATTCATTCACAGCAGGGGTTGAACATGGCAATATTCTTGGCGTTCAGTTTCACCCTGAAAAAAGTCATAAATTTGGAATGAAATTGTTTGAAAATTTTGCGAAGTACTATTAAATGAAAAGGATTCGGGTAATACCATCTCTGCTTATTCAGAATAGAGGGCTTGTAAAGTCAATCAAATTTAAAGACCACAAATATGTAGGCGACCCGATTAATGCAGTAAAAATCTTTAATGAGAAAGAGGTGGATGAAATTTTAATTCTTGATCGGACAGCCGGTTTGAATGGTCCTGATATTGACAGAATAAAGGATATTGCCAGTGAAGCTTTTATGCCATTGGGCTACGGTGGTGGTATCTCCACACTGACTCAAATCAAACAACTGATCAATTGCGGAGTTGAAAAAATTGTTTTGAATTCAAATGCATTCAAAAATCCTGACCTGGTTAGAGAGGGTGCCAGATATGTGGGTAGTCAAAGTATAGTGGTCTCTATTGATGTCAAAAAAAACCTATTAGGAAAATATAAAGTGTTCATAGAAAACGGCACAAAAAATACGAGCATTGATCCCTCAGATCACGTAAAAAAAATGGTAGATGCAGGAGCAGGTGAAATTCTGTTGACCTCCATCGAAAGAGATGGAACTTTCAAAGGGTATGATTGTGATTTAATTCAACAAATTAGCTCCATCGTTGATGTACCAGTGACGGCTGCCGGAGGAGCAGGTACGGCATTGGATTTCATGCGCGCAATACAAAGCGGGGCTTCGGCAGTTGCTGCTGGCAGCATGTTTGTCTTTCAGGGGCCACATCGAGCCGTTTTGATCAGCTACCCTAGTCAAACGGAATTAAAAGAAAAGCTATTTTCGCATTTCAATTAAAACTAAAGGAGAATGGTTTGGGGTAAAGAAGACATGGGATATAGACAGTGCGCTCTGACAGTATTGGATAACATTGCAGATCCTGATATTTCCTTTGATGAAAAGGGAGTTTCAAATTATTATTATGCTTACCTGAACGAAGAGAAAAAAACAGTAGTAACTGGGGACGAGGGCAGACGTAGTTTAGATTTCATCATTGCAGAGATCAAGGCGCACGGCAAAGAAAAAAAATATGATTGTATTACGGGTGTGAGTGGAGGGGTTGACAGCACCTATTTAGCTTTGCAAGCCAAAAAACTTGGCTTGCGTCCTCTTATTGTTCATTTTGATAATGGGTGGAACTCAGAGATGGCCGTTAAGAATATTGAAAATATTATTTCCAGGCTAGGCTTTGATTTATATACTCTTGTAGTCGATTGGGAAGAATTTAAGGATATTCAGCTTTCCTATTTAAAAGCCTCTGTAGTTGACATTGAGGCGATTACTGATCACGCCATTATCGGAACACTTTATAAATTGGCTGCTGAAAATGATATTAAGTATATCCTCAGTGGTTCTAACATAGTTACTGAGTTTGTGCTTCCCAGGGCATGGATTTGGAGCAAATATGACTCGATAAATATTAAGGCTATTCATAAAAAATTCGGCTCTGTACCGTTAAGAACATTTCCATTTTTGTCTGCGCGTCAGAGACATTATTACTCCAGAGTCAAAAAAATACAGACCCTGTCTTTATTGAATTATCTTCCTTACAATAAAGCAGAGGTTAAAAAGACAATCACGGAAGAGTTGGGCTGGAGAGATTATGGTGGGAAACATTACGAATCTGTTTTTACGCGGTTTTATCAAGGGTATATTCTTCCTGAAAAATTTTCTATCGATAAGCGAAAAGCTCATCTGTCCAATCTCATTTTCTCAGGTCAGCTAACTAAGGATGAAGCCATTAAAGAACTGGCAAAGCCTATATATGACCCAGAGCAATTTAAAGTTGATTATGATTTTGTATTGAAAAAATTCGAAATGACAGAAGAGGAATTTAATAAGATACTGTCTTTGCCACGAAAGGAGCACGGTGATTATGCCCATGAAAAGAATAACATTTGGGACAATTACCCACTTATTAGGCCTTTCAAAAAAATATGGAGGAAGTTAAAATAGATGGATAATTTTTTTTGGAATAAGGTTATTGTCATCCTTTCCCCGCAACCTTGGAATTATCTTTTTATATCAAAGCACCACTATGCATTGGAGCTTTCAAGGAGTAATAAAGTGTTTTTTATTGGGCCCCCATCGCACGGAAAAAATCTTACCTTTTCTTGTATTGATGAAATAAACCATACGCAGCTTAAGGTTGTTACTTATACCATTCCGTCTCCTGATTGGCTCCGATTTAAACTGCCGTGGTTGTATAAAAAAATAGTAAGGTTTTATTTAAAGAAAGTACTAAAAACACTTGTTGGGAAAGCCGATGTCTGTTTTGATTTTGGATGCTACCAGCAGTTTAATTCACTTGATTTTATTTCAGCCGATTTCAAGATTTTTTTCCCGGTAGATGACTTTGGATCATTGCAAGCGGTTGATCGAGGGTCAGATTTAATTTTAACTGTTTCCAAAAACGTACAAGCTAAGTACCCGGTTGGTAAATGTCATTTCATTAACCATGGGTTGTCAGAGGAATTTTCCAATAGAGTGAGTATGCAACCATGGAATTCCGGAGATAAAATCAGAGTTGGGTGCTCGGGAAACTTGTTTATAAGATTTTTGGATGTCGAGACGTTGAAGGCGTTGATCATGCAAAACCCCTCCATTGAATTCCATTTTTTCGGATCGCATGATGCTGATCTTTCAGTTGAGTGGCAACTCCAATGGAATGAATTTTTACACGAAACTCCAAATGTCAAGTTGAGAGGCCAATTATCAGTTAAAGAGCTAGCGCGTGCTTACGATGACATAGATATCTTTCTGCTTTGTTACAGGCCAGATAATAAGAATTACCATGGCGAAAACTCCCATAAGGTCCTCGAATACCTTAGCACTGGTAAAACAATTGTTTCATCTCATCTGTCAATCTATAATGACTCTCATTTGATACAAATGTCTCTACCCGACAGAAATGATTTATTGCTTACTATTTTTTTGGATGTTGTTGAAAATCTGGATGAGTATAATTCCATAGAACGAAGAGAGATTCGTATTAAGCAGGCATTAGAAAATACGTATGAAATTCAGCTTCAAAGAATAAGTAAACTAATGTCTTTGACAAATGTTTATATACTACAACCTAAGCTGGTTTTTATATCTCTAAATTCAATTAGTGCTACCCCTGTTTTTAGATTGATATTAAATGGACTGGATCGTTCCGTTTTTCATAGTATTACGATATGCGAATGTTTTTTGGAAGACATGTCTGCCCGGTTCCAATTCAAATATCGACACAACGATGTTCTTCATTTTAAAGATGCTTGGGGTTTTAATCATCAGAGCCTAATTGAAAAGATGAAAAAGTATAGACTGATAGTTTTATACTTATTCAAATACCTGAAGAAGGATACTATCTTATACACTAATGATCTTGAAATCCTTGCCCTAAGTGTTGCGTTGAGGTGGCTGGCAAAGACCAACTGTCGAATTGTGTATCATCAATTCGAAGCCATTGAAAGAGAGCATGTTAGTTTTGCAAAACGAATTTCTCTACTCCTTCTTTCTGCCTTTCCTCGCATTGAATTAGCTATTTTCCCTGAAAGGAACAGACTGAATCTATTCCTCGGATTGATTAACAATCGTGTTGGTGATAGCCTCGTATTTCCAAATACGTGCTATCCCAAAACGAGTCATTTGACTGATGGACATAGTAAAGATAAATTTCGAATAGGGCATATTGGAAATTTATCGCTGGAAGCATTTTTTCTGAAAGAGCTTGCTGATGCCGTAAGGCTTATGGAGCACATTCATTTGGAGTTTATTTTTGTGGGAATTAAAAACAAGGATATTGAAAATTACATAAGGGATAACATTCCTAACGCTACCGTTATCGGATGGCTCGACCATGAGACACTTGGAGAGATCTACATGACTTTAGATGTTGGTTTAGTTTTGTACAAACCAGTTGATTTTAATACTGATTATTGCGCACCGAATAAATTATATGAATATTGGTCGTATGGTGTCCCGGTTATTGCTCCAAACTTGAAAGGATTGGTTTCTGTATTTGACTCGCCATTGAAAGGTAAGCTAGTAGATTTCTACAACTATCGAGAATTAGCTGAAGTGATTCAAAATTGGATTCATAAAAAACAGAATGAGCAGAGAAAGGAGTTAATTCAACTCTTCAACGAAAAGTTAAGTATTGACATATTTATTCAGAAATTGCAATTAAAGCTTAAAGAGTTATTTTGATGGGTAAAATTTGTGTCGTTGTAGGAACTCGCCCAGAGATTATTAAGGTTGCGCCATTAATACTGGAATTTAGACAGCGTGGATTTCAAGACTACGTTCTGATCAATACAGGTCAGCATAAAGATTTGTCTGAACCTTATTGGGGATTATTTGATTTAATACCTGATTATAATCTTTCTATCATGGCACGTGGAAGTACATTAGGTATTCTAACTTCCCGAGCTTTTCAGCAGCTTGACAAATTATTTAATGAGATTCGAGTTTCCTCACCTATTGATGCCATTTTAGCCCAAGGGGACACAACTACTGTAATGGTTTCTTCAGTACTGGCATTTTATCTGAATATTCCATTTGCGCATCTGGAAGCAGGGCTTCGGAGTTTTGATTTAATGAATCCATTTCCTGAGGAATTCAATCGTAAAATTACATCTCTTGTAACTCAATTGCACTTAGCTCCAACAATTAATGCAAAGGCTAATTTGCTTCGAGAAGGTATTCCAGAAAACCGAGTCAGCGTAATAGGCAATACAGTTGTTGATGCGTTAAAGTTTGTAAGAAATTTGCCAGTCTTTAATAATCACTCGTTTTCAAACCGTCAGCTTAACTCAACTTTTTATAAGTATGCAAAGCATGTTCTGATAACATGCCACCGTAGAGAAAATCATGGTAATAACTTGCTTGAACTTATTAGCGCTGTTTCACGATTAGCAAAGGATCAACTGGATACTTTCTTTATTTGGCCTGTTCACCCCAATCCAAACGTCCAAAGTATCGTACTATCCAGTAAAGATATAACCTCATGCAAAAACGTTTTATTAGTCGACCCTTTGGAGTATCTGGATTTAATTAAGGTGTTGAGCAACTGCCACATGGTAATTTCAGACAGCGGAGGTATTCAGGAGGAAGCTCCATCGTTTCAGGTTCCAGTTCTCGTACTCCGTAACGCGACTGAGCGGACTGAGGCAATTGATGCTGGTTTGTCCAAGCTTGTTCGACCAAATGCGGAAAATATTATTCATGATTACTACAATTTTAAACCAACATTTGGAAAAAATTATGCAAATCCTTTTGGCGATGGGCTATCTGCAAAACGAGCTACAGACTTATTGTTTCAATTGAAAGAGCAATGAATACTCAAAATTTTATTCCGCAACCATCCAGATGTTCAATGCTTTCTTTCTGTTGCTTTGACATTTCCGCTAAAATTCAATCAGATGAAAAAAGATAAGATTAAGTACTTTCTTCGGTCAAGCCTGCATTTCTTTTCTCCCGTTGTTTGCCCCAACTGTAATTCACACAAGGCAACAAAAGTCGATCAAAAGTATTTTGTAACAAGGCTTTTTAAGTGTGACCATTGTTTCCTGCAGTTTCGGCATCCTTTGGATAGCCAAAACTTTAACAGCTCTTTTTACCAGGAAGAATATAGTCAAGATGACGGAATCACTACAGATATGCCGGCTCCTGATGAGTTGAAACAGATGATCGAAATAGATTTTTCCAATTCCCCAAAGAATGTAAGCACGTTTGTCAAAATATTTTCCTCGATTGTTCCAGACATTAGAAATGCAAAGTTGGTCGATTATGGGAGCAGTTGGGGATACATGAGTTATCAGTTTAAGAAGCTAGGAATGTCAGTGCAAAGCTTTGAGATATCCAGACCGCGGGCTAATTATGGTAACACGAATTTGAATCTTGACATTAAATCCAATCCGGAAGAACTAAAATCTGGAAATGACATTTTCTTTAGCTCACATGTTATAGAGCATGTCCCTTCCATTCCTGATATGGTCAATATTTCTAAAAGAGTACTAAGCACAGGGGGTTACTTTATAGCGGAGTGCCCCAACGGCTCACAAGGGTTTCGAGATAAGAATCCAGCGAATTTTAGTAAAGCCTGGGGACTAGTCCATCCGAGCTATCTCAGCAAAGATTTTTATCAATGGCTTTTTAAAGAATGCCCTTATTTAATTCTCACATCGCCTTATGATCTTGACCAAATTAAAAAGTGGGATCATGCCTCCCAGGTGACGCATCAAACCGATGGTGACCAATTATTAGTGATTGTCAAGCCCAACACAAGACTAAAGGGTTTATGATCAACGTGTCTTGCTGCACTAAATTTCACGCCTTTGCTTTAGCGGAGCAATTTGAAAAACGTGGAATGCTACATCGTCTTTATACCGTTTATCATGCAAAAAAAAATTCGTGGGTAGGAAAATTTAATAAGCGGAAAGATCCTGAGGCTATTGAAGAACAGCACATTCAAACCTACCCGTTTCTCGCTCCTTTATTCAGAACCGTAAATGATCCATTTTTGATAAATAGCTTGTTCGATAATTTGGTTAGTCAAAATCTTTCTCGCAATCATGAATACAAGGCCTTGATCGGTTGGAGCGGCATGAGCCTGAAAAGCTTTACCGAGGCGAAGAGGAATAATAAAATTGCAATTGTAGAGCGGGGATCTTGTCATATATCTCATCAATATGAATTGTTGAGCCATGAGTACAGCGTTTATGGAAAGATTTTTAAAAAAGATAAGCGAGTTGAGGATTGTGAACTAGCTGAATATGATATGGCAGACTACATTACGGTGCCATCACTATTTGCAAAAAAAAGCTTTACTGATCGCGGGTTTGATGATTCAAAAATTTTTGTGAATAATTTCGGTGTAAGTTCCTTTTTTGCACCGACTGGCAACAAGTCCTCCAAATTTATTATCCTGTACGTGGGAACTCTCTCCATTCAAAAGGGCCTGATTTATTTGTTCAAAGCAATGCACCTTTTGGGTTGGCCTGAAAGCCAGTATGAGCTCTGGCTTATTGGAACTGTATCAAACGAAATCAAAGAGATAATTCCATCGCTCTCAAGACCCAATTGGAAGTTCTTTGGGCATATTGATCACCATGAGTTGGCATCTTATATCTCCCAGTGTAGTGTAATGGTTCATCCATCGATTCAAGAAGGGCTGAGCATGGTTCTTTCACAGGTGATGAGTTGTGGCGTAGTGCCAATAGCTACAACCAATACAGGAGGAGAGGATATAATTTCTGATGGAGAGAATGGTTTCATTGTTCCCATTCGTTCACCAGAAAAAATTGCTGAGAAATTGACTTTGCTGTTTGAGGACAAGGTGCTGCTTGAGGAAATGCAAGAGAAAGCAAAGAATTATGCACATAAATTTTCTACCTGGGATAATTATGGTGAGCGATATGCGAATTTTGTTCAATCAATAATTCATAACTAACAAAGCTGTGCGTTTACTGATCTCTGGTACGAAGCTAAATTCGAACACAATTGCTTCCTTTATAGTCAGTAATTTTGACCACACTATAGAGTTTGAATTGTTACGCTTTCCAGATAGGTATTCTCAATTGTTATCAAATAAATTCTTTAAAATTATTAACCGAATTGCCCCACTTTTGCTTATTCGGATAATGGATAAGGATTTTGTAGATCAAGTCAAGGAATTCAAGCCTTCTGTCGTACTTATTTTTAAAGGCAGTGAGATAAGCAAAAGATCGTTGAAAGAAGTTAGATCAATGGGTATTAAATTGGTGAACTACAATTTCGATCATCCCTTTATTCATTTCTCAAGGGGTACAGGAAATCGTTTTGTCACTGAGGCAATCCCGTATTACGATCTTCACATTTCGTATAGCTCGCTTATTGCCAAACAACTTTCGGAGCGGTACCAGGTGCAAACCGATATTATTCCATTTGGGTTTCACATAACCGAGGAGCAGTTTGCCCAGGTCGTGCAGGAAGGCAGGCCTGAAATCAATGAAGCTTGTTTTGTAGGTAATCCTGACTCAATACGAATTGATGCTTTGCAGAAATTATTGAAAGAGAAAATACCTGTAAACGTTTATGGATTTGGATGGGAGAGATACTTTGAATCATCCGACTCACTGACCATCCACAAGTACCGAAGACAAAATGCCTTTTGGGAAGATCAATTAGAATTTTGGAAAGTGATTCGGCAATATCGAATTCAATTGAATTTTTTCAGACCGCATAATGAAGGCTCGCATAATTTACGCACTTTTGAGGTGCCCGCTGTAGGCGGAATTTTGCTTACGCCTGATAGCATGGAACAGCGGTCTTTTTTTGAAAACGAAATTGAATTGTTTTTTTACTCGGATGAAACAAGTTTGGTCAGGCAATGCAAAAGACTGCTTGCCATGGACGCTGTGCAGATAAGAAATATCCGGAACAATGCGAGAAAAAAATCAATCGAACAAGATTACTCGTACCGAAGGAGGACGACTGATTTGGTGCGCTTATTGAAAAAGTTGACTGCGAAATAAATTGCTGTTGCTAAAGATTAATATTTCAAATGATCCCTATTTCACAACCTTCTATCACGCAAAAGGAAATTGATTATGTGACCGATGCAGTCAAATCAACTTGGATATCATCTTTGGGAAAATACATCGACCAGTTCGAAGCTGAATTTGCGAAATTTTGTGGAACAGAATACGCCATCGCAGTGTCAAATGGTACCGTTGCGATTCATTTAGCTTTGGTCGCTCACCATATCGGGCCCGGTGATGAGGTGATTATTCCCAATCTAACTTTTGTAGCAACTGCTAATGCTGTATTACACGCTGGTGCAAAACCGGTTTTTGTTGATATTGATCCGTTCAATTTATGCATAGATCCTATCAGCATTGAAAAGGCTATAACACCAAGAACAAAAGCGATCATGCCGGTGCATCTTTACGGACATCCGGCAGACATGAAAAAGATCATGGAAGTAGCAGAACGACACAAGTTGATCGTGATTGAAGATGCCGCTGAAGCTCATGGGGCAAAGGCGTACAACAAAACCGTAGGAAGTTGGGGGCAATGTGCCACCTTCAGCTTCTATGGAAATAAGAATCTGACCACAGGCGAAGGAGGGATGATCACTACGAATGATAAAGAGTTAAATGTAAGATGCCGCTATTTGAGAGACCATGCGATGAGCAAGGAAAAACGGTACTGGCATACCGAAATAGGTTTTAATTATCGGATGACGAATATTCAGGCAGCCTTAGGGTGCGCTCAGTTGGAACGGATAAGTGAGTTGATGGGCAAACGGCAACAGTTATTTACCTGGTACGAACGAGAATTAAGCGGAGTTCGAGGAGTCTTACTAAATCGAACCAATGACTGGGCTACAAATTCATACTGGTTGATTTGCATGGAATGTGACCGATGGACTTCAGAGGAAGATCGGGACAACTTCATGTTGAAATTGAAAAGCAGGGGAATCGATTCACGCCCCTATTTTTATCCGCTTTCTATGATGCCTTACCTCAAGAGTAGTGTTTCAACCCCGATATCAATGTCAGCTTATGTAAAGGGCATTAATTTGCCAACTTATTTTGATCTGAGTGAAGAGAACGTGAAATCGATTTGTAAAGAGGTAAAATCAATTCTGAATGATTAAAGAGTTTTTTACTTTTTTTGAATTCTTGATAAGGAATCTAGACGGCAAACTGGGACGTTGGATACGGCTTTTTTATTATCGAAAGAGACTGGGGGGGTGTGGAAAGAATGTAGTGATTGAGCCAGGCGTTTTCTTTCAGAACCCCAAGTATGTTTTTATTGGGAATAATGTCTGGATTGATCGCTACACCATATTTGTAACAGGACCTTTCGCTTCAAATGGTAGAAAATTCTATGAAAAACCAAATCCCATTTACAAAGGCAAGCCAGGAGAACTACGCATTGATGATGGCGTTCACATCGCTCCATTTGCATTACTCCAATCTCATGCAGGGCTCTCCATTGGAAAGGGAGTGACAATAGCCTCTGGTGCCAAAGTTTATACCGTATCCCATCACTACCGTAATCTCAACGACCCAAATGATACCAAACGCTATTCGTTTTCTTCGATGGCTTCAAAAGAAGATCAGTTTCTAATTGTCTCGCCAGTTGTAATCATGAATGGAGCTGCCGTTGGTCTTAATTCAGTTGTCCTCCCCGGAACAACGATCAACGAAGGAAGCTGGCTAGGGGTATTGAGTTATGTTGAAGGCAAGACTACTGATATAGATTCAGTCTATACATCAGAGCAAGCCATTAAAAAATAGTGTCCTAAATGAAAGTAATTTATCTAACAACCGGCTGCTTTGATAAAGGGGGTATCAGCAGGTATAATCGATATCAAATTACAGCTCTCCGAGAATTACTTAAGTCAGAGAATGTTCGGGTTTGTTCGCTTCATGGCAGAATGCCTGATGATTTTGAAGAACCGTTTGATGTGGATTTTACTTCAAATGGAACTGGCTTATTGAGCAAAATTCGATTCGCTATATATGTTTTTAGAAATCTGATTTTCTGGAGACCCGATGTAATTTGGGTGGGTCATGTAAATCTTTCAGGGATGGCTTACATCTTATCGAGAATCAATGGATCGCACGTGATATTAAATGCATATGGACTTGAGGTCTGGAGCGGCTTGACAAAAGATGCAGCCTTTGGATTGAGAAAGGTGCACACCGTGATTTCAGACTGCTATTTCACTGCCAGGTATTTAGAAGATGGGAAATTTCGCTCACCTAAAACAGTGAAGGTGATTTGGGACTGTGTTGATCTCAAACGCTTTTATCCGATGAAAGCAAATGGTGTAGCTGTGGCAAAGTACGGCATACCCAATCCGGAAAATTATCAGTTGATTGTTACGCTGGGGAGAATTTCAAAAGCAGCTGCGCATAAAGGATACGATCGATTGATCAAAGCTTTTAGCATCATTCACTTAAAGTTTCCTAATGCTCGGTTGGTTTTGGCAGGTAAGGGCGATTGGGTGGAAGAACTGAAGGCTATGGTTTCAAGCTTGAATATGAATGATAAAGTAGTTTTTACCGGAATGGTGGAGGAGCAACACCTCGCAGAAATATATAGATCCGCCTATGTGTTTTCACTTGTCTCGGACAGGGGTAAAGGCAGGGGAGAAGGTATTCCGCTCACACCGCTCGAAGCAATGGCTTGTGGAGCACCCGTGATTGTAGGAAATCAAGACGGCTCTCAGGAAGCGGTAATGGACAATGGCAACGGTTTCATCATCGATCCATTTGATATCGAAAGTCATGCGGAGAAATTGTCACTCTTACTTGCTGATAGCGACCTTCATGACAGCAAATCAGAAGAGGCTGCTCGTATCGCACGTGAATATTTTTCTTATGATCAGTTTAGAGAAAAACATAAACCCGTACTTCACGAAATCTCTTCTGTCTTCAAGTGAGTTAAAATGAGTCAACAGAAAATCATTGTCATTTCACATGCCTGCATACGCCAGATCAATCGCTCAGTTTATCGTGAGTTATCAGGGTCGGTCGGAGAATTGAGGCTTATTATTCCAGCTTCCATTGAGACCGCTTCGGGTATGATGTTGCACCATGAGCCTCTGACTACGGGTGATCCTGAATTTTTACCACTTCCTCTTCGAGGTCGTAATCCGAGAACTTATTTCTATGTAGGCCTTCTAGACCAACTTGACCGCCATCAACCTGACTTGGTGATATTAGAAAACGATCCTGTCTCTCGGTTGGGATTTATGATCTCATCGTGGTGCGCAAGAAATCAAAAAAAAATTATTTGTCAGACTTACGAAAATACAAGACGAGACTTGAAATCAACGTTGACCCGTCAAGGATGGAAGCGCCTTCCAAAAAACTTGTTGATTTACTTTCTCAACTTATGGATGGCGAAGAGGATTACTGCATTACTGGTGGTGAACAGGGAAAGTGAAACCATTTTTGGCCAATATGGATACCGAAATATTTTACGTATCCCGTTAGGATATGATAAGACCGTATTCTATCCCAATGGAGTGTTGAGAAATAATTATCGAACTGAGCTCAAGGTCTCCTCAGATAGGGTCTTGATCTCTTACTTTGGTAGAATGAATTTGCAAAAAGGCGTTCATTTGTTAATAAGCGCATTGGCAGATTTAAAAGCATACGATTGGATACTCTTAATTGATCACGCCTTCGACCCGCATGATCGATACTCTTCGTATATTCACTCTTTGATCAGCGATTGTAAATTGACGGAAAGGGTCCGGTATTTCGATGCAAATCATTTTGAGATAGCAAATTATATGAGGGCTGCGGATATTATGGTTGCACCATCAGTAACCACAAAGGAGTTCAAGGAGCAATATGGACGTGCAGTTCAGGAGGCGATGGCCTGCGGTTGTGTTACCCTCGTGTCTGACTCAGGTCACCTTCCAGATTTGGTGGATGACCCGAAGCTTGTGTTTAGAGAAAACAATAGGGACGCCCTCAAAGATATTTTGGTGAAGTGGGTGGTAGATAAAGTCGGAAGAGAAAGCTACAAAATTCAATTGGCCAATAGAGCATCTAAAGAACTAACCTCAACTCGTCAAGCCGAGATGCTCGTTCAATTAATCACACATTGGGAGTCAAAAGTTAGATGAATCAATTTTTAACAGTTGCCGTTTTAGTGATTTCTTGTCTTCTAATGATGTGGAAAGCAGGTAAGACTTTTCCCATTTTGTACTTGTTCTTTTTTACGTATTTCCTTCAATATATTTTTTCAAGCTATTTCATTTACAATGAGTACAGAGAATTGAAGACTTTTATGCCCATCCCTCAGGAACAGTATTTTAACTACGCTGTCCCGGCAATCTTATTTTTGTTTTTAGGGGTATTTCTTTTTCATAAAGAGATAGACATAAAAGATCTTTTGAAAAAAATTGACCCTAAGGATGCTTCAAAATTGGGTTATCTCTTATTGTTTATTTCACTTTTTTTTGATGGTCTGAATTTCCTTGGAATATCGATATTTGAATCCCTTCTATCATTTACGAGCTACTTGAAATACTTAGCTGCGTTTTGTTTTCTGTTCTCCGGAACTATTCTCAGCTATTTCATTTTAGCAATGATTTATGTCGAACTGGCAATTTCTGTAATAAAAAGTGGAGTATTCGTAAGTTTTTTTGTCTGGTCCTTGTTTCTCATCATTTTCTTCGGATTAAAGCACTCCGTCTCATTCGGGATGAGGATTTTTTTCTTTTTTCTTTTTATCCCGGTCGTCACTACTATTCAAAGTGTTAAAGAAGACTATCGGAAGAAAGTATGGACTGGCAAAGAGGAGGGAAGCATAGGTCTGCTTTCAGATTTGGCCGGGAAACAAGAATCAAATGAGAATGAACCTTTCTCAAAATCTCAAGGAGTAGTAAAGACATTAGGAAGACTTTGTGAAGGCTGGCATTTAGGTCTCACACTAAGACAGGTACCTAAAAGAGTGCCGATAGCCCATGGAAAGGAGATGCTGACGGACATTGTCTCTTCAGTAATACCACGAGTGATTGTTGCAGATAAAAAGTCGGTGAATTCAAGGGAAAAATTTTATAAATACACAGGTCATAAACTTCGAGGAAGAACCTCGATGTCCATTGGCGTGATAGGTGATTTTTACATCAATTTCGGTGAGTACGGCTCTTATTTAGCACTATTTGTTTTTGGTGCACTGATTTCAATTTCTGTTCGCTGGTTTATAATCAGATACGTAATACCCGATCCGATCAATATCATTTGGATTCCATTTATTTTGAGTTACCTCATTAGAGCCAATAATGATTTTTATATTTTCTTCAATGCTTTAGTTAAAGGGTTCATCATTTTTTTGGCTGTAAATTATATTCGCTATAATATACTTGGAACTCAGAAAAAGAAATTTGGGGTTCAAACTCCCGTGGCATCTTGAAACATCTTCTCGTTCTGTATTCTCATTTTTATCCGGCCTTTAGAGCAGGCGGTCCGGTGCAATCGTTAATTAATCTGGTTGATCTTTTACGCGAAGATTTTCGAATAAGCGTGGTGTGCAGTGCATATGATTTAGGAGAAAATGATTTGTTTAGCGGTATACAGCCTGATACCTGGAACGAATACAAGAAAAATGTCTCAGTCTTTTATACCACAGGAAAAGGATATAATGCCGTTCGTCAGGCAATCAGTAGTTGCAAGCCAGATATCGTTTATATCAATGGCATGTTTTTGCCAACCTACAATTGGCTTCCCTTGATCTTAGCGAATAAGTATGAGCAAAAGGTGGTGATGTCTCCACGAGGTATGTTGCAATCAGGTGCGCTTGAGGTAAAGTCTTTTAAAAAAAAAGTATTTCTGATCCTCTTTAAAGGTTTGGGTTTACATAAAAATATCTATTGGCACGCTACTGATGAGCAAGAGAGAATAGATATTCAACGGATTTTTGGATTAAATGCGATGGTTACAGTGGCATTTAATATAACTAAGCACCCGATTCTTATTCGAAGGGAGAAAAAAATGGAGGGGCAACTAAAAATTGTATTCCTTTCTTTGATCGCTGAAAAGAAAAACTTGCACGTAGTATTGGAGGCTTTGATGCAGGTAAAAATTAAGATTCAGTTTCATATCTATGGCCCAATAAAGGACAAACCCTATTGGCGGAGATGTAAGCAGTTAATTACGAGCCAGATTCATGATATTCAATATTTTGGTTCAGTAGAACCAGCAGAGGTTCAGCAGAAGCTTGCAGCTTATGATGTATTTGTTCTTCCTACAAAGGGAGAGAATTTTGGTCACGCTATTTATGAATCTCTTAGCGTTGGTACACCTGTATTTGTAAGTCAATTCACTCCTTGGGGAAGACTTCAGGATTCTCATGCAGGCCTAACAGTTGAATCTTTCAATCCTGCTGATTGGGCAAAAGCAATTCAGACATTTATTGATCTTGACAAAGAGGATTACGAAAGCTATTCTAGAGGTGCGTATAACCTTGCTAAAGATTATTTTTCAAGGAATGATTTCAAGGCTCAGTATCAAAATCTTTTTTCGTAGAACATTATCCTTTATTAGATTTGAGTTTTATCTAATCTTAAAATGATCATTCTCGGCCTCAATGCCTACCACGCAGATTCTTCTGCTGCTATTTTTAAAGATGGAGTTCTCATCGCTGCTACAGAAGAAGAGCGCTTTCGCAGAATAAAACATTGGGCTGGGTTTCCCAGCGAGGCGGTAAAGTTTTGTTTGCGAGAAGCAGGTGTTGCCCTTAAGGAAGTAGATCATATCTGCATCGGCCGCGATCCGAAAGCAAAATTCTGGAAGAAAGTACAGTTTGTACTCAAGAATGTTCATAAGAAAAATACACTCTTGGCAGATCGGATCAAGAACTCCAAAAAAGTAGCGAGTATTGAGAGCGAACTGGCAGCGATCAGTGAGCTAAGTGAGAGTGTGATCAAACCCAAGATAATAAATGTAGAACATCACCGCAGTCATTTGGCATCGGCTTTTTTTGCCAGCCCGTTTGATGAAGCAGCCATCTTATCTATTGATGGTTCTGGTGATTTCACTACTACCATGATTGCCACAGGTAAGGGCAACCATATCACTGTGATTGACTCTGTTGATTTTCCGGTGTCGGCCGGATTGTTTTATACAGCCTTTACTCAATACCTAGGTTTTCCGCACTATGGAGATGAATACAAAGTGATGGGCCTTGCGCCTTATGGAAATCCGGTTTACGTGGATCAAATAAAAAAGGCACTTCGCTTTGAACCCAGTGGCCTATTCAGCTGGGATGCCGATTATTTTGCCAGCGCCACCGAAATCAAACTGGATTACTCAACACATGTGCCGGTGATCTCTACGCTGTTCGGAAAAAAAATTGAAGAAGCTTTTGGCCCAGCCCGCAAAGTGGGAGAGGAGCTTACTCAAAAACATAAAGACCTCGCAGCAAGTGTGCAACGGGTATGTGAAGAATTGATTCTTCATATCTTGAAACATCTCCAGAAAAGAACAGGATTGAAAAACCTTTGCCTGGCTGGGGGTGTGGCCCAGAATTCAGTTGCCAATGGGAAGATCATTGAACTCACTGGTTTTGAAAATCTATACATCCCTTCTGCAGGCCATGATGCAGGGATCAGTATGGGCAGCGCCTTATATGCCTACAATCATTTGCTTAAAAAAGAGAGAGCTCCGGCTATTTACAGTGCCTATACAGGAAGTAAATTCTCCAATGAAGAAATAGAGGCTTTGCTAAAAGAACGTGGGATAAAATACCAGCGATTAGGCGATCAGCAGTTGTTCGATCGAATAACTGATAAACTTATTGAACCGGGTGTAGTAGGTTGGTTTAACGGTCGCGCGGAGTTTGGTCCTCGAGCATTGGGGGCAAGATCTATTATTGCAGACCCTAGAAATCCGAAAGCCAAAGACTTGCTGAATTCCAAAATTAAGCGGAGAGAAAGCTTCAGACCGTTTGCGCCTTCTATTCTGAAAGAATATACCGGAGAGTATTTTGAAAAAGTGGAAGATGTTCCTTTCATGGAGAAGGTGTTTCCTATCCGTAAGGAGAAACAAGAACTCATTCCCGCAGTCACCCATGTAGATGGCACGGGGCGCCTGCAAACAGTAATGAAGGAAATTTCGCCCCGGTATCACGGGCTCATCGATAGATTCAGAGAGAAGACCGGAGTGCCTATTTTACTCAATACGTCCTTTAATGAAAACGAGCCCATCGTAAACACCCCTGCCGAAGCTTTGGATTGTTTTCTTCGCACCAATATGGATATGCTGGTGCTGGAGAACTGCTTGGTAGAGAGATAAAAGGTAAAGTGTATTTGGCGTAAGTCATATTGTCTAGTCCTGAAATAGCTTGACAGGTTTTACAACCCAGAAAGAAAATGGAAAA
>CBRFFM010000003.1:0-329376 GCA_967789005.1 uncultured bacterium
ATAGCGCGGTGACCTCCCGATAGCTATCGGGATCGGGCAGGCCGCCCACCTTCGTTAATAACTTCCGCCTTCACTTCGTTTCGGTCGGACGAGTCGGTGGGCAAGCCAAAACAAATCAGTTTCCGAAAGACTAATCGTACCAGTTGCAACCACTCGGTGACGAGGTGTACTACACCTAGGATTCGCAGCAGATTAGGTGTAGGACACCTCCGGCTGAAACCTGAAGTTTGCAACCCAAACAAAGAGAAATTCGTATTTTTGCAGTCCTCCTTCGCTAACCACTTTCGCTAAAGCTTCAGTGGTCAAGGCTTCGGAGGATAAATCGTAAAATCAGAAATCTAAAATCGTAAATCAATATGCCAGGCACCGAATTATTTGGAAAAGAAGAAAAGAAAGAAATCAACGATGTACTCGAAACGGGCATCCTCTTTCGCTACAACCATGATGCACAGCGCAACAACATATGGAAGGCGCGTGAATTTGAAGCTGAAGTAAAAAAACTATTGGGCGCAAAATATGCCCATGCGGTATCGAGCGGCTCTACTGCGGTGGCGTGCGCGATGGCATCGGCCGGCATTGGCGCTGGCGATGAGGTGATCGTACCTCCGTTTACATTCATTGCTTCGGTAGAGGCGGTGTTGTTTGCAGGCGCGCTACCTGTGTTTGCTGAAATTGATGAGACGCTTTGTCTCAGTGCAAAAGGTATCAAGGCTGCGATCACTCCGAAAACCAAAGCGGTGCTACTGGTGCACATGTGCGGTGGCATGGCGCAGATGGATGAGATCTTAAAAGTGTGTAAAGAAAATAACCTCACGCTGATTGAAGATGCGGGCCAGGCGTTTGCCGCTTCGTATAAAGGAACATCGGTGGGACTTATGGGAAAAACAGGTTGCTACTCGTTCGACTTTTTCAAGATAGCCACTTGCGGTGAAGGTGGTGTGATGGTGACCAACGATGAGACGTGTTATAAAAATGCTGACGTGTACTCTGACCACGGCCACAGTCACATAGGCAATAACCGCGGCATGGAGGCTCACCCGCTGTTGGGTTTCAATTATAGGATTAGTGAATTGAGCGCTGCCATTGGTTTAGCACAAACTCGCAAAGTGCCTTTCATCTTAGAGAAGAACAGGGAACACAAAAAAATATTGACCGACATACTTTCTAAAGTACCGGGCGTGAGTTTCAGCACGCTGCCAGACCCTGCTGGTGACTCGGCTACATTCTTAAACCTATTCTTGCCAGACACAGAAGCTGCAAAGAGAACGGCAGATGAATTTAACAAAGCTGGCGTTGCCGGTTTCAACTATTGGTTTTTGAATATGTATCACTTCATCAATCAGTGGGATCACATCAAGAATTTGGATGCGGCTGCGAAATTGACAATCCATTTGCTGGGCGCTCCGCAAGATTATAAGAATTTGAATTTACCTAAATCGCAGGAAGTGGTTGGGCGTCTGATTTCATTCGGCATCCGCTGCACGTGGAAGAAAGAAGAAGTTGAAGCTTTGGCGAATAAGATTGCCGGATGTGTGGAGAAGGCGATGGCAGTGACTGCCTAAGAGCATTCAATCAAGGAGATTTGTAATAATGTGATCAGCCTGAACATTCAGGCTGATTTTATTTTTAATAATACCCACCGATCTTAATTACAAGACGCTGTTCACTCAGTTTTGCAAATACGAATATTATTTAGACATTTGTCTAAATAACTAAATGAAGTGAACATTGCATTTAAAGCCTTGAATGACCCTACGCGCAGGCGAATCCTGGAGATTCTCAGAGAACGTGATCTTACCGCAGGCGAAATCGCTGATCAATTCAACATTTCGAAACCGAGTATTTCTCATCATCTGGATTTGCTAAAGCAAGCGGATCTTGTCAGCTCTGTGAAAGAAGGGCAGTTCATTTATTATTCTCTGAATACAACTGTGGTAGATGAGCTCTTAAAGTGGTTGATCGACTTCTCTTCTGCCAAGAACCCTAAAAAGAAAAAGAAATAAACAGCATTCATATGAAATTCAAATGGACTGATCTTTTGGTATTGCTTCTTTTGGCTGTGCCTTTTGTGTACCTGTACTTCGTCTACGCCACTCTGCCCGAGCGCGTGCCTATCCATTGGGGACTGGATGGCAAACCCAACGACTGGACTGAGAAAAATAAAGTCTGGCTTACACTGGTGTTCCTCTCGCTGATTGCCCTTGGCAATTACCTGCTGTTTCGTTTCATGTCGAAGATTGATCCGAAAAAGAAGGTTGGATTGTCGCAACCTACTTTTGACAAGATCGCTTTTGTAATAGTTGTATTCATTGTAGCGCTCAACACAATGATGCTGTACAGTGCAAACACAACAGCGATTGAAATTGACCGATTCGTTCCTGTACTTGTGGCTTTGTTATTAGCCTTCATTGGCAATTTCATGAACAATCTTAAACCTAATTACTTCTTAGGAATAAGAACTCCATGGACACTTGAAGATGAGAGCATTTGGATAAAAACCCACCGGCTGGCTTCCAAGATTTGGTTTGCAGGAGGATTGCTGGCAGCCTTACTCGTAGGATTGCTTCCGCAGGAGTTAGGCGTAATCATTTTTGTCGGTATGGTCGTCATTATGGCACTCGTTCCTGTGGTCTATTCTTTCATTTTATTTAAGCAATCAAAAAAATAATGGTTATGAAAAAGTTACTGTTGATAATGTCCGTGTTTGGTTTTTTCTGTTCTAGTGCACAAAACAAAATAGCCGGAGATTGGGAAGGAAAGCTTGCCGTGAGCGGAATTAACCTGCGAGTTGTTTTCCATATTATTGAACAAGGAGATCAGCTCAGCACCAAAATGGACAGCCCCGACCAAGGAGCCAAAGGAATAGCGCTTGATCAGACAGAGTTTAGCAATGGAAAGCTTCTCCTAACTCATACCAAAGCGGGAATCCAGTATGAAGGAACTCCCAACGAAGATTACACTCTCATTAAAGGAGTTTGGAAGCAACGCGGTGCATCCTTTAATCTGGATATGAGCAGAAGTACCGGAGAAATAAAAATTGTTAACAAGCCTCAAACTCCTCTACCTCCTTTTTCATACAACAGCGAGGATGTAGAATTTAACAATGCAGACAACAGCATCCATTACGGAGCAACATTCACTTATCCTAAAACAGGGAATTCATTTCCAGTTATCATTCTTATAACAGGCAGTGGCCAGCAAGATCGTGATGAGACCATTGGCTTGCACAAACCATTCGCGGTAATCGCAGATCATCTCGCTAAAAATGGATTTGCTGTGCTGAGAACGGATGATCGTGGAATGGGTAAAACTACAGGCGACCCTTCAATCGGAACAAGTGCCGATTTTGCTAATGATGTTGAGGTAGCCATAAACTATATCAAAACAAGAAAAGAAATAAACTCCAATAAAATCGGTTTGATGGGGCATAGTGAAGGAGGAATGATTGCACCAATGGTAGCAACACGAAATAAAGCAGTGTCCTTTGTTATCATGCTTGCTGGGCCCGGAATTCCTGTTCCCGATTTAATGTCGGAACAATCGGAGGCGTTGATGCGCACTTTAGGGATTAAGGAGGAAGCGCTTGTGGCTTATCGTACGCTCTACAAAAAACTGATTACAGCCATTCCATCGGCCACCACAAAAGAAAATGCCAATCGATCAGCAACCACCATTCTAAACGACTGGCAGAAATCCACACCCAAAGATATTGTCGTTGCTACAACCGCTATCACCGATTCTACTTCGGCAAAGAATTTTGTCAATGGCTTTGTAAATCAATGTTACAGTCCATGGTTCAGGTATTTTTTGCAGTATGATCCGCAGCCTGTGTTGAGAAAGCTGACCTGTCCAGTCTTAGCACTAAATGGCGAAAAAGACGTTCAGGTTCTGGCCAAAAGCAACTTGGCCGGCATTCGAAACTCACTGCAAAAAAGTAAAAGCAAATATGAGGTGATCGCATTGCCAGGGTTAAATCACCTGTTCCAAACATGCAAGACAGGTGCGCCCTCTGAATATTTTGAGCTGGAAGAAACCTTCTCACCTAAAACACTGGAATTGATAACAGACTGGTTAAAAAAGAACATTTAAAATCAGACGTATTGAAAAGTAACGATGGCAGGCGACTAAATCTTGAATTTTGTATTTTTGCAGCCATCAATTGAAAACTCATGCACAAAAATTTTAAAGGAATAGAGAAGACCGTATTCGGTCGCGGAAGTTTCAACCAATTAGGTGACATCCTCAACGAAAGAAGAAATGACAATGACAAGTTCATGCTCTTCATCATCGACAATTATTTCAAAGGCAAAGACCTGGAGAAAAAGATCCCTGCGCAGAAAGGAGATATTGTCAAGTTCATTGATGTAGATGTTTACGAACCCACTACCCAGCAGATTGATGGCCTTCGCGATGAAGTAAAAAACTCAAAAGGAATTCCTGCTGCGGTAATTGGAATTGGCGGTGGATCTGTAATGGATATTGCCAAAGCGGTTTCACTGATGTTTACAAATGACGGTTCTTCTACTTTATATCAAGGATTAAACCTGATCAAGAAGCCAGGCATTTATCATATTGGTGTGCCTACGATTTCAGGAACAGGTGCTGAAGTATCGATGACAGCAGTACTCACCGGCCCTGAAAAGAAATTAGGATTGAAATGCGAGTGGACTGTCTTCAATCAAGTAGTTCTCGATCCTGAATTGATTGCATCTGTGCCACGCAACTGGTGGTTTTATACAGGCATGGACACTTACATTCACTGCATAGAATCTGAAAATGGAATTTTGAACAATGCCTACTCTCACTCCTACGCAGAGCAAGCACTAAAACTTTGTCGCGATATTTATTTGGGAGACAAGAGCGGACAAACTGCCGAGAACGATGACAAACTTATGGTTGCATCGCTCATGGGCGGGTTGAGCTTGACTTATTCTGAAGTAGGTGTTTGTCATGCGTTGTCATATGGACTATCTAAGATTTTAGGAACACGTCACTGCTACGCGAATTGTATAGCCTTCAACCACCTTCAAGATTTCTATGCTGAAGGTGTGAAAGAATTCAAGACGATGATCGCCAAACATAAAATCGATTTACCTCAAGGCTTATCCAAAGGTTGGACCTCGGAACAGATCACAGCCATGGCGAACGTGGCTTACAACTTGCCGCACATGTGGGCGCATGCTATCGGACCGGATTGGAAGGAGAAAGTGACGATTGAGAGTATCAGTGAGTTGTATAGGAGACTCTAATTCAGACGTAAGTATCAAGTAGTAAGATACAAGACTAATGCGCTTGTCTTACTACTTATGTCTAAAGTCTAACGTCTCTTATAAAACTTCAGCTGCGCCAAAGGCTTTTTCTCGCGTGTTTCGCTGATAGTATAGAAGCCTGAATCATCGTATGCAAAGCAGAGCGCTTCACCTTGAGGCTCTGGATCGTAAGGAATTTCTGCCGGTTTTTTTGCAAGGAGCTCAACCAGTGATTTTTCGTTGGTGCGCTTCCAGTAATAAATTGTTGGATAATTTTTGATGAGCACTTCCTTCCCATCCTGTGAAATCGCCCCGGAGGTTACCCAATTAAAAGGCAACTCTAAAACCTTGATGGGTCTCAGAGTATCTTTTGGATATGGATACTTTTGAAGATAGATACGCGCTTTTTCCTCGCGCTTGGAAACAATGTAGATGTCATTTGTGGCCGGGTCAATCATCAAAGTTTCAGTATCGCGATTGCCGTCAGGCATTTTCACCACTAGCGTCTCAATATCTGTGATGGTTTGCTCTGCTCCATTATTTATCAAAGGCTCTTCAAACCGATATAAATATTTTAAATCATAGCGTGCCTGGTTGTCGCCAATCTCAGCCACATAAACGTATTTCTTTCCGGGTTTAGGTCCAGACCCAATGGCTATATCTTCCCAATCACGGTTTGCTATGCCTTGAAGTTTGCAAACCAATACTGTTTTAGCGTTTCCATCAATGAGAAAAACTTCAGCAGGATTATCACTGTCGTTGATCACCCATAGATGCCCCGGATTTTTGAAACTAGCCGCCAGCCCGGAAGCTTCTTCTAATCTTTTCTCTACTTGACCCTTGTCATTTGCTTTTTCAAATAGGTTTTCTTTAATGGGATATGAGTCTGAGCTTTGACCAAAAGTGGGTTGGCTAAGGACTGCGAACAATAGAATAAGTGATACTCTCATAATCGTGGAATCATTCCTACTTTTGAAAAGTTAAATCAATGAAAGCAAAACGACAAACAAATATATTCCATTTCAAAAAATTCTCTGTGCACCATGATCGTTGCGCCATGAAAGTAGGGACGGATGCCGTGTTGCTAGGCGCGTGGGTAAATGTATCAGACTCCCGGAAAATCCTCGATGTTGGTACCGGAAGTGGGGTCATCGCCTTGATGCTCGCCCAACGAACGGGTGAAGGGCCAATAATAGATGCTGTTGAATTGGAAGAAGTTGACGCTGCTCAGGCAAAAGAAAATGTTTCGCAATCGGCCTGGCCAGAAAAAATATCTGTTCATCAATCCAGGTTGCAAGAATTTACACCGGGGCGCCAATACGATCTGATTATTAGTAATCCACCCTATTTTGTTAAAAGCTTGCTCCCTCCTTCGCAAGAACGAACAAAAGCAAGACACGCCAATGACCTTACGTTTGAGGAGCTGATATTTCATTCACTGCGTTTGCTAAGTGCAAAAGGAAGGCTCGCGGTAATACTCCCCTTTTCCGAAGGAAATATTTTTAAGTCGCTCGCTAAAGCACACCATCTTTATGTTATCAGGGAAACAGCTTTTCATTCGCGCAAAGAAAAGCAGCAAGAGCGATGGCTCTTAGAGTTTAGTCGTGTCGATGGCCCATTGATATCAGACCGACTTATTCTTTATGACGACAATGGTGACAAGACGAAAGAATACATCAACCTCACTAAAGATTTTTATCTTTAAGTATGAAGTGGATCACACGTGAACGACCAAAGATTGATCGCATCGCTTGCCCCTGGTTGATCAAACGTTTCGTTGATAAAGATGCGGAGATCATTTACGTTCCCTTCGATCAAGTCATAAAGAAATCAAAAGAACTCAATGCCATTCCCTTCGATTTGCCGGACGTAGAATACACACACTATGGAGACCAATGCACCTTCGATTACATCCTTCAAAAGCATAAACTCAACGACCCGGCCTTAAAGACCTTGTCAATTATTGTTCGAGGTGCTGATACTGACCGTCATGACCTGGCAAGCCAGGCTTCGGGGCTTTGGGCAATCTCTGCGGGGCTTTCTTTTAACATCACCAACGATCAGGAATTGTTAGAACGAGGGATGATGATTTATGATGCACTGTATAGTTGGGCTAAACATTTGCAAAAAGAAAAACATACACAAAATCCAATCGAGAATTTGCTTCTCGATGTTTATAAGAAATTCTTAAAAAAGCGATCAGGAAAAGTGCCTGAGTGGGCGAAAGAACTAAAAGAAATAATTCAGGATCAAATCGACACTAACCTCACACTAAATTTAAAAGAAGTATCGCAAAGCCTTCACGTGCATCCCTCCTATCTCTCTCGCGAGTTTTCAAAATACTTTGACGATCTCTCATTCGGTGATTATATCCGGAAACTGCGAATAGAAAAAGCTATTCAATTATTAGGCGATCCTTCTTACTCGCTATCCGAAATTGCTTACCTCACCGGCTTCTCCGACCAAAGTCATTTTACCAGAATCTTCAAAAAACATACAGGCAAAAACCCTTCTGCCTATAAGAAAAATCTCACTAGAAGTAAATCGGATACAAAAGGTAAATAACATTCTATTTTCAAAAATGGATATTGAATAGTCTTGTGTACAAATCACAAAGGCTATGAATGGAGAAGGAACATTATTAATCACAAGACGCGAGGTTCAAGATCTTTTAAAAATAAAACCCTGCATGGATGCAGTTGAAAATGCATTCAAGTTACAAGCAGAAGGCAAAGTAGCTCGTCCCAAAATTCTAGGCATTCACGTTGAGCAAGGCGGCTTCCACATTAAAGCCGGTGTGATGAACTCGGACCGTCATTACTTTGTATCCAAGATGAATGCAAACTTCCCAGGCAACAGGAAGTATAATCTCCCAACAATACAAGGAGTCATTGCCGTATGCGATGCGGAAAACGGGAAGCTACTTGCACTACTCGATTCGATTGAGATTACCATTATAAGAACCGGAGCAGCTACGGGTGTTGCTGCGAAATATCTTTCCAGAAAGGATTCAAAGATCGCGACCATCTGCGGATGCGGCAATCAAGGAAGAATATCATTAAATGCAATAATGCACGTGCGGAAACTCGAAATGGTTTACGCTTACGACATTGATAAAGATCAAAGCAAAAAATTTGCTGAGGAACTTTCAAAAGAGTTGAATGTCTCTATTGTATCTGTTGATTTTCTAAGAAACGCGTTAGCTCAAAGCGACATCATCATCACTTGTACCCCATCTAAAGAACCTTTTGTTAATAAGGAAGATGTTAGACCCGGAACATTCATTGCAGCCATAGGTGCCGACAGTGATGACAAGCGAGAGCTGGGTTGTTCATTGGTTGCTTCAAGTAAAGTGATCGTTGATCTTACAGAGCAAGCTGCCAGTATTGGAGAACTTCATCACGCTATAGAAAATGGGTTCCTTACTGAAGCAAATGTTCATGCCGAAATAGGAGAAGTTATTGCGGGACTAAAGAAAGGGCGGACATCAGACGATGAGATTATTATTTTCGATAGCACCGGAACTGCCCTGCAAGATGTAGCGGCTTCTGCCATCGTTTACGAAAAAGCACTGGCTGCAAAAATTGGAATGACATTGAATTTTGGAGCTTAGAATTTTATTCAAAAACTTTAAATAACTCAACGATGAAGTGGATAACCCGTGAACGGCCAAAGATCGACCGCATCGCATGTCCGTGGTTGATTAAAAACTTCGTAGACAAGGATGCAGAGTTTATCTACGTTGCCAAAGAGAAGGTATTTTCTCAAGCGAAGGAATTGGATGCGATTCCTTACGACATTCCAGGGGCGGAATATTCGCACGAAGGCGACCATTGCACTTTTGATTACATCGTGAAGAAGCATCACATCAACGATCCCGCAGTTGACCAACTTGCGGTGATCGTTCGCGGTGCCGACACCGATAGTTTTGAGCTCGCTCCACAAGCTGCCGGATTGTGGGCAATATCGGCTGGGCTCTCCTACAATATTAAAGACGACCAGGAACAGCTTAAATTAGGAATGAAAATTTACGATGCGCTCTACAGTTGGGCTAAATATGTTGCTGACGAAAAACATAATTGGAATCCCAAACTCTGAGTTGGAATGTATTCACTAAAAGATCTGATCATTTATTTTTTGAAGCTAGGCACTTGGGGCTTTGGTGGTCCTGTGGCACTGGTAGGTTATATGCATCGCGACCTGGTAGAAAATAAAAAATGGATAAGTGAAGATGATTACAAAGAAGGTCTCGCTCTTTCTCAGTTGGCGCCAGGTCCTTTAGCTGCCCAGTTATCCATTTATTTAGGTTATGTTCATCATGGAATAATCGGTGCAACATTAGCAGGGATTGCATTTGTGTTGCCCTCGTTCTTGATGGTATTGGGAATTGGTTATGCATATGTTGGGTTTGGTGGACTACCCTGGATGCAGGCTATGTTTTATGGAATTGGCGCTGCCGTCATTGGAATCATTTTCATTGGCAGTTACAAGCTCACCACCAAGAGTATTGGCAAAGACAAACTTCTTTGGGCAATCTTTCTCATTCTTACGTTTACCACATTTTTCACCGAAGAAGAAAATATTTGGTTAATCCTTTTGGCAGGAGTTGCGGTTTGGTTCGTGAAAGCTCCACCAAAGATATTTTCTTCAACACAAACCATTTCATTAACATTTATTCTTGAACTCATTCCCTCCACTCTTGAATCCAAACTTTTTCAGATAGGATGGTTCTTTACCAAAGCAGGAGCTTTTGTTTTTGGGAGCGGACTTGCCATCGTTCCGTTTTTATATGGCGGTGTGGTGAAAGAATATCATTGGCTAACCGAACAACAATTTTTAGATGCTGTTGCAGTAGCCATGATTACACCCGGGCCTGTGGTAATCACTGTCGGTTTTATCGGTTACATTGTAGCCGGAGTGCCGGGTGCTTGCGTTGCTGCACTCGCGACTTTTCTTCCATGTTATCTTTTTACAGTTATCCCTGCGCCTTACTTCAAAAAATATGGAAAGCACCCCGCGATAAAAGCGTTTGTTGATGGTGTAACAGCCGCTGCTATTGGCGCTATTGCCGGTGCAGTGTTAGTCTTAAGCAAAAGAACACTTACCGATATGCCAACTATCATTATCGCCTTATGCACTACAGCACTCTTGCTTAGATTTAAAAAGCTCAGCGAGCCGTTTATTATTCTTGTCGCTGCTTTAACAGGAATCATTTTAAAGTTAATTTTAAATGTATGAAGAACCGGTCCCTCTTTCTTTGCCTGTTACTTCTCCCTGTAATCAGTTGGGGACAGGGAAATAAAAAGACAATCATCTTTGTTTGCGAACATGGCGGAGCCAGGAGCACAATTGCTTCTGTCTACTTCAACAAAATGGTTAAAGAAAACCATCTGGCTTATCAATCTATTTTCAGAGGGCTCACTCCAGATTCTGTAATTACAAATGAAACAAGAAAGGGATTAATAGCAGATGGGTTTGAAACTGCTCTTCTTTCACCAGTTCGTCTTTCGGTAAAAGATATTAATTCAAATACGCTGTTGATCAGTTTGGATTGCACGGTGCCACCATCATATACAAGGTATCATACCTGGCAAGGGATTCCCCTAATCAGTGAAAATTACGATGCCGCTCGGAATAAAATCCTACAGCTCTTAAATGAATTGGTTGTTGAATTGAAAAATGAAAAAGAGGCCATTAAAAATTTAAAACATGAACCGTAAAATCTTTTTGCAAAACAGTCTATTGTTGGGTGGTGCAAGTTTATTACCTATAGATTCAGTCTTAGGTCAGAGTGTTCAGGAAAGTGGTATGGATAAGCTCACCGATGAGCAAGGTAACTTCATTCAACAGCCTCTCCCTTATGCCAAGAATTTTCTAGAGCCATTTATGGATGAAGAGACACTTCATCTTCATTATACCTTCCATCATGGCAATGCCGTGAAAGCAGCTAATAAATTCCAATCACAAATCCGCGAAGCGCTCGATTCAAATTCGGTTGACACTGTTGATTACTTTACTAAAAAGCTTTCCCTTCAATTCTCATCGCACATTCTTCACTCGATTTTCTGGACGAACCTTACCAATAAGAAATCCGAACCCACTGGAGACCTCCTCAAAGAAATTGAAAAGGCATTCGGTTCCTATGATAAACTGAAAGTGCTGATCGCTCAAATTTCTAAAAGTGTTGACGGAAACGGTTGGGGAATATTGGCGTACCAACCCTATTCAAAAAAACTTTGCGTATTGCAATGCGAAAATCATGAGAAGCTCACGCAATGGGGATGTGTTCCGCTGTTGGTAATCGATGTATGGGAACACGCCTATTATTTAAAATGGAAAAATAATCGTGGTGGCTTTGTTGACAATCTCTTTTCCATTATCAATTGGGAAAATGTGCGTGATCGATTGCAAACCGCTCGAAAGCTGTCGTAACTTGACATTACTCTGAATCATTAATGCATCGAATTTCGATTGTTCTTCTTTTAGTTCTTGCAAGCATCACAGCGATGGCGCAGCTGCCTGGACTGAACATTAAAAAGGCTACGGGTCAAATTAAAATCGATGCTGTGATGGATGAGGCCGATTGGCAACAGGTCGATGTAGCAGGGCATTTTAAGCAGCTTTTTCCATTCGACTCATCTTACGCCTGGGCACAAACGGAGGTGCGCATGACTTATGACGATCACTTCGTTTACATTTTTGCCACGATGTTTAATGAAACTGAATCGCGCAAATATGTTACACCTTCGCTCAGAAGAGATTATCGTGGCCCAGCGATAGATGCATTCAATGTGGCAATTGATACTTATAAAGACCGGACTAATGGATTTTTATTCGGAGTAAATCCATTCGGAGTCCAGCGCGAAGGCCTGATCTCAAATGGAGGAAGTCAATTTGATGATCTCAATCTCAACTGGGACAACAAATGGTTTTCTGAAACCAGAATATTAAACGACCGATGGGTTTGCGAAATTGCGATTCCATTTAAAACAATTCGGTTTAAGAAGGGACTGGATTCATGGAATATCAATTTCTACCGACTTGACACGCATCGCGCGGAACAAAGTACATGGTCACCCATTCCAAGGATTTATAATGTCACGAGTCTTGCGTTTTCCAGGGAGCTGAAGTGGGACAAACCACTCGATCACCCTGGAGGGAACGTATCATTGATTCCCTACATGGCCGGCCACCACATCGATGACTTTGAAAATAAATTACCAACCGATCGCGGACCTACTATTGGCGGAGATGTTAAAGTGGCTGTTGGCCCTGCATTGAATTTAGATTTAACCGCCAACCCCGACTTTTCACAAGTCGAAGTTGATCAGCAAGTAACAAATCTTAGTCGCTTTGAAATTTTTTATCCGGAGAAAAGACAATTTTTTCTGGAAAACGCAGACTTGTTTGGAAGTTTTGGCTACAGTAATGCGCGTCCGTTTTTCTCTCGAAGGATTGGAGTTACACGTGATCCGTCTACCGGGCAAAACATTCAAAATAAAATTTATGCAGGTGCGCGCCTCAGTGGAAAGTTGGATAACAATTGGCGAATTGGATTGATGTCCATGCAAGCTGCGAAAGATGACGGCATCAATTTGCCTTCCATTAACTACACCGTGGCAGCAGTACAGCGAAAAGTCTTCGCCCGATCAAACATTGGACTAATGCTCATTAACAAACAAGCATTCCATGATTCTACCACCAAGGATTTCAAAATGCTGCCCAACAAATACAATCGATTAATTGGTATGGATTATAATCTCAACAGCAAAGACAATCGATGGTTTGGCAAATTCTTTTATCATCAATCTTTCAACGAACAGAAAAAAGATAGTTCCTACGCCACTACGGCAAAGATCATTTATAGCAAGCCCAATATCAGAGTTGAGTTTCTGGCGCAGGCCATTGGTGCAAATTTCGATCCTCAGGTAGGCTATCTGCCTCGCGCAAGGTTCAATCGTTTCGCACCAGAAGCATATTATTCGTGGTATCCTAAATCAAGGTTAATCAATAATCACGGGCCTGGTACCGACATTGACTTTGTTGGCAACGACCTTTACGGCATAACCGATGCCGATTATAATTTGTGGTACTCCATCAACTTTCAAAATACAGCAAGCTTCTTCTTACGAATCCGTCAAGACTATGGCTTGGTCTTTTTTCCGTTTGATCCAACATTCCCACAAGACACAGTTAAGGCTAAAATCAAAAATCTTCCATATAAATCGCACTATTACTGGAATTCTGTCATTCTGAATTTCCAATCAAACATGCGGAGAAAATTATTTTATGGAATTCAGGCAAGGCTTGGACAATATTATAATGGCCATCGGGTGAATATCGATGGTAACTTTAGCTATCGTCTTCAGCCGCGCATGGTGTTTTCCATTGATTACTCTGTGAATCATATTTCACTTCCTTCGGCATACAACAGCGTGGACCTACTTTTGATCCAGCCTAAGTTTGACTTTACGTTTTCAAAAAAACTATTCTGGACTACCTACATTCAATACAACAACCAAATCAATAACATAAATATCAATTCGCGTTTGCAATGGCGCTTTCGTCCGGTTTCTGATCTGTTCGTTGTCTATACCGACAACTATTTCGCGGAAGCCAACTCTCATGGAGATTTCTTTTATGTAGGCCAACCAAAATTGAGAGCCTTGGTTGTAAAACTCACCTATTGGCTGAACCTCTAAGAAGCATTTACACTTCGTTAACAATTATTTATAACTGACTATCAATCGGTTATAAAAATCACAATACATGTTTAAACATATATTTTAAGATTTGCGTTATGATTGCGAACCAAAATTTAAACAATGAAAAAAGTAAACATTCTGATTAGCGCATTGCTGATTGCAGGCGTGGCCACTGCACAAAACTGGTCACTAGACAAAGCTCATTCCAAGTTAGGATTCGGAGTTACTCATTTGCTCGTATCTGAAGTTGAAGGGAATTTTAATTCATTCGATGCGAAAATCACGTCATCAACCGATGATTTCAGTGACGCTGTCATTGAATTAACTGCAGAGGTGGCAAGTATCAACACTAACAATGAAGGTCGCGACAAGCATTTGAAAGGCGCTGATTTCTTCGATGCTGAAAAATTCAATACGCTTTCGTTTAAGAGCAAATCGTTCACCAAAGTGGAAGGAAAAAAGTATAAGCTCACCGGTGATTTAACCATGCACGGCATAACCAAAACCGTAACATTGGATGTTGTCTTCAACGGTACAGCTGTTCATCCTTATAACAAGAAGACCATTGCGGGTTTTAAAGTTACTGGCACGTTCAAGAGATCAGACTTCGGTGTAGGTTCATCATCTCCAGCACTTGGCGATGAGGTGGCTCTGAGCGCCAACACTGAATTTGTGAAAGGATAAGGGTTTGTTTGTGTCCGGCCGATGATTCTTCATCGGTCGGATTTTTTAGCTCGCTGAATTGACGTCAATGATAGAAAATCTATATCAGGCTTTAAGAAGGTTTGTATTTACAATGTTCAAAATCAAAACAACAAATGAAAAAGCTTAACCTACTGATGATAGCATTGCTTGTAGCAAGTGCTTCATTTGCGCAAACTTGGGCGCTCGACAAGAACCACGCGAAACTCGGATTTGGTGTTACTCACCTTTTGATTTCCGATGTTGAGGGATCATTCAATTCTTTTGAGGCCACACTCAATTCTACCAAAGATGATTTTAGCGATGCTGTAATTGAACTTACGGCAGATGTTAACACCGTATTCACTAATAACGATTACCGCGATAAAGACTTGAAAAGTGAAAACTTTTTTGACGCAGCTAAATTCGGAACACTCACTTTCAAAAGCACCTCGTTCAAAAAGGTGGATGGAAAAAATTACAAGTTGTTGGGCAATCTAACGATTCATGGCGTAACCAAACCCATTGAACTTGATGTGGTTCTTAAGGGCCCGATCGAACATCCTCGCAGTAAGAAGTTAGTTGCTGGCTTCAAGGTATCTGGCAAAATCAATCGTAAAGACTTTGGAGTAGGTGAAAAGGCCCCTAACGCTGCTATTAGTGAAGAGGTGCTTATCTATGCCAACGCAGAATTTATTAAGGGATAGTTTTTTTTCAATCCAGGCAGGATTATATTAACAGCCTTGTCAACAAGGCTGTTTTTACATCTATGAAAATCGAAGAGGAAATCAAGCAAAGCAAATTTAAAAGCCCTTTTCAGAAGGTGGCGATCAATCTGCAGTTCACCGCCAATTGGCTCATGGCCAACAACAATGACTTCTTTAAGGATTTTGGAGTCACTATGCAGCAGTTCAATATCCTTCGCATCCTTCGCGGCCAAAACCCGAATTCTATTTCAGCTGCAGAAATTAAGCAGCGTATGCTCGATAGAAACTCAGACGTATCTCGCCTGCTTGATCGACTCATCGACAAAGATTTAGTAACTAAAACACAGTGTGAATCCGACAAGCGCGCATCTGATGTAATGATTACCACAAGCGGGCTGAAGCTTCTTGCCAAAATCGATGTGCGCCTCGATGAGATCGATTCAAAAGTCTTGAACCTCACAGCCAAGGAAGCAAATCTGCTTAGTGATTTATTAGATAAGTGCCGGGGCTAGACTTTTGACAATTCTTCCCTAACAAAACTCATCAACTCACGAATGTAACCTCGACTGAAATCAAATTTGATTCCGGCAGCTTTATAAATTTCAGGAATCGTGGTTAGGTTACCCAAGCGCAAAGCATCCTGATAACTCTTTAAGCCCTTCGTCTTATCCTTTTTAAAGTTCCTCCAAACGGCAATCGCACCAAGTTGCGCCATTCCATATTCGATATAATAGAATGGCACTTCATAAAGGTGAAGCTGTTTCTGCCATAAATAATCCTTTGCCTCTTGCAAACCTGACCAATCAGTTATCGTGTCTGCGAATTGATCAAAGATTGAATTCCACTTCTCCCTTCTCTCGGCTAAGGAATGTGTTGGGTTCTCATAAATCCAATGCTGGAATTTATCAATGGTGGCAACCCAAGGAAGTGTTTCAATAATATCTTCGAGTTGATCACGTTTGGCTCGTTTCAATTCTTTTTCATTTGAAAAGAAGATAGGCCACTCGTCCATCGAAATTAATTCCATGCTCATTGATGCAAGTTCCGCCACTTCCATCGGAGGCGATTTGAAATCGTTCAACTCCAAATTCATCGTAAGGAAATTATGAACCGCGTGACCTCCTTCGTGCATAATCGTGGTCATATCGCGCATGGTAGAAGTAGCATTCATAAAAATAAATGGCACTCCGATTTCAGCAAGCGGATAATTGTATCCTCCAGGAGCTTTTCCTTTCCTTGACTCCAAATCCAAATGTCCCATCTCCTTCATCACTTCAAGGCAATTGCCGAGGTAGGGATCTAGTTTCTTAAAGACACTAATCGATTTCTCTGTTAACTCTTTTCCATCATTAAAAGCTTTGAGTGGTTCGCGTCCTTCCGCATCAACAGCTTTATCCCATGGGCGAAGCTCAGAGATTTTCATTGTTGCCTTTCTCTCCTTGGCAAACTCGTTTAACACCGGAACTACCTCGTAGGCTATCGATTCATGAAAATCAAAACAGTCTTTCGGGGTGTAATCAAATCGTCCGTAAGCCTTGAACTGATAATCCCTAAAATTCTTGAAGCCTGCGTTTACAGCAACCTGATGGCGAAGTGAAATCAATTTCGAGTACAACTCATCCAGCGTGTCTTTGTCTTTGAGTCTGCGTTCCGTAATTTTTTCGTAAACATCTTCACGCTTTGCCCGGTCAGTAGATTGCAACAAAACTCCGGCTTGAGGCAACGTCATTTCCTGATCATTGATATGCACAGTCATTGCTCCGGATATCTCCGCATACTTCTGTGTTTCCGTGGCTATCTCAGTAAACAACGGAATGTTCTCCTCCCTGAAAAGCTCCACGTCTTTCCTCAGGTTCCTCATCATCAAATCAAAACCTTTTTGTGTCTCCAATGCTTTACTCAGCGGGTTATCCAGCACTTTCTTATTCAACATATCAGAATAAGGAGCAATGTGCGGCTGAATGTTCTGAATGAAATCCTGATACGCCTTACTGTACTCTTCCTTATCGGTATAACACGTCATACGAATGTACCGCCAACCCATATCTTCACTAACTACTGATTCAACCTCACTCCTATCGCGAAGCCATTGTTTCAATTCATCTTCATTAGAAATTGACCGTTCCAAAAGCCTGTCGAAAAACGGTTTTAGTGTTTCCCAATCAGAAACTTGAAAATTCTCAGGCATGAACTTGCGCGCGGGGCGCTTGGGGATTGAAATGGTTTCCATTCTGTATTATTATCTATCCCAAATAAACTTTAAATTGATCAATTCGTAAAGTCTATTTCATGGTTCTGAACGAATTTCCCGATTTAACATGGCTGAAACAGCAAATCAGCAGTCAGTTTGAAAATAGAGCTGGCTGGAAAGGGAGAATTCTGAAAGAACAAGGCTGGCCCACCGTCTTATTAAACGTCAAGACAAGCGGAATCTCACGCGACAATATCAAAGGCCCCTTTAGTCTATTCGGAAACCTGAAAGGCTCAAGCTTTGTAAAAGTTGATAACCGAAAAGTGAAAGTCTCTGACGATCATTTCTTCATCACCAACTCAGGTCAGAACTATACACTTGAAGTTGACGAAAGATCAAACACCGAAACTTTCAACGTTCATTTCGGAGATCAATTTGCTGACCAGTTAATCCAAAGCCAAAGTTCTTCCATTGAAAATATAATGGAGAATGAATTTGAAAGAGAACGACTCTTTTCATTTCACAACCGAATGATTAGAAGAACCAAAAAAGTAAATGACTTTTTGCTCTCACTTCAACTCAATAAAGATGAGCTAAAAGAGAGTGAACTTTTAACCCAGTTGTTCCTTGAGCTCTTCCATGAAGAATTAAAATTGAACAAAGCAGTAAAAACACTTCCCTCAATCAAACAATCTACTCGCGAAGAACTGATCAAACGAATTCTTCTCAGCACAGACTACATTCATGAATTCTACGATCAGCAATTGTCACTGGATGAATTAGCTGCCGTAAGCTGTTTATCCAAATTTCATTTCCTTCGCTTATTCAAAATCGCCATGGGGCAAACTCCTCATCAGTTCATCACTCAAGTTCGTATCGAAAAATCGAAAGAGCTTTTAACAAACTCTCAGCAAGAAATAAAACAAATTGCCGACCGTGTCGGGTTTATTGATAGCAGTTCTTTTAGCAGAGCGTTTTATCAGAATGTGGGAGCATATCCCTCTCAATTCAGAGCTTAAGGTTTTAGCAATTTTTGTCATGCCTCAATCGTAGCTTCATGCGTTCATTTGTAGAAACAAAACGAATATGAACCAGATCATTGCAGCCATCGGTTTCCCGGTTATTACCTTAATCTTTTACGGATTGGGTTTATCGGAATTAAAAAAAGCACTTCAACGAAGCTCATTCGATGAGAGCAAAAAGAAAAGAGTATTCAATCGGGTTTTGATCTCACTAATTGCCTGGGCTGTTTTTACGTCCGCTTGGACTTTGAGTGGCATGATGCAAAACTTCAACAGGTTTCCGTTGAATGTTGTGCCTGTATTTGCCATCCCACTAATCACATCGTTGATCATAACGTTTTCAAAAACTACAAAAGAGCTTTTACCTCATGTTGCACCACAAGCTATCATCCGTCTGCAATCATTTCGAATCTTCGTGGAGTTAGTAATCTGGCTGCTTTTCATTGAACAGATGCTCCCCATTCAAATGACCTTCGAAGGACGTAACCTCGATGTCCTTTCAGGCATCACTGCAGTAATTGTTGCGTGGCTGGCAGCCAATCAAAAGATGAGCAAAACTCTTCTCACAATTTGGAACATCGCCTGTCTTGGCCTTCTCATCAACATTCTCACTGTCGCCATTCTTTCCATGCCCACCCCCTTCCAATATTTTTTCAATGAGCCAATGAATCTGGCGGTGACAAAATTCCCCTATGCGTTTCTTCCAGCGTTTTTGGTTCCGCTGGCTTATCTGCTGCACTTCTTCTCTTTAAAACAATTGGCGTTAAAGCAATAGCCTCAGAAGATTTAACCGCAAAGGGCGCAGAGGAGCGCAAAGAAATTCAAAAGCAAAATTCATCCCTCTCCCTAGGGAGAGGGCGTTCCAAGCCTCGATGACGCAGAAGTCGCGAAGGGTGAGGGCAACAAAAAAGCCGAAGATTTCTCCTCGGCTTTCCTATTAATTAAAGCTGTATTTTATTCAGCTACTACACTTACAGAGATGTTGTGTTTCACTTCTTTATGAAGATCCAACAATGCAGTGTAAGTACCAAGGTCCTTAGGCTGGTCTTTGAAGCTGATCTTCTTACGATCAACATCAAATCCTTTTGCTTTCAAAGCATCGCTAATTTGCAATGAAGTAACAGCACCGAAGATCTTGCCGGTTTCGCCAGCCTTCGTTCTGATCTCCACTGTCATCTCGCCAATCTTTGCCGCAACTGCTTCCGCATCTTGCTTCAATTTAGCAGCCTTGTGGGCAGCCTGACGGATATCTTCAGCTACTCTTCTCTTATTCGACTCGTTCGCAATCAACGCTGTTCCGTTTGGAATCAGGAAGTTGCGTCCGTAGCCAGCCTTTACTTTTACAGTGTCGTTTTTGTAACCAAGCCCTGTTACATCTTGTGTCAAAATGATTTCCATAGTATTACAAGGTTTATAGGTTATTTCATTTGGTCAGCCAGGTACGGCAATATCGCAACGTGTCTTGCACGCTTTACAGCTTGCGACACTTTACGCTGAAACTTCCAGCTTGTGCCGGTAAGTCTGCGTGGCAAAATCTTGCCTTGTTCGTTGATAAATTTCAACAAGAAATCAGGGTCTTTGTAATCAATGTACTTGATCCCGTTCTTCTTAAAGCGGCAGTATTTAGGTTTAATCTCTGCACGCTTGATAGGTTCATTCATTAGTGTCATGCTTCAGCCCTCTCTCTTTTTTGTGTAGTAACAGTTTTTTTAGTGCGATTGAATTCGCCTTTGCGTCTTCTTGCATTGTATGCAATCGCGTGCTTATCCAGCACCGTGGTAAGAAAACGCATCACTGATTCGTCACGTCTGAATTCGGTCTCCAGCGTGTTGATGATACCAGTGTTTTCTGTCGTGAACTCGAGGAGGTTGTAGAAGCCGGTAGACTTGTTTTGGATGGGATAAGCCATCTTTTTCAGTCCCCACTGCTCCTTGTTGATGATCTCAGCTTTCGCCTTAGTCAACACCTTCACAAATTTCTCGACAGTATCCTTTGCCTGATCTTCAGACAAAACGGGATTGAGAATGAATACCGTCTCGTAGTTTTTCATGAATTATTATTGTTTTTAATGGGGTGCAAAGGTAAATAATCGACCTGAAATGACCAAAGCGAGTCAGAAAATAGATTTTAGCCCCGTTTTCAGGGTTTTGGGCAGCCTGTCGCGAGGCGCGCCACCAGGCTGTCGGCAGTCGCCAACCAACCGCACTTGCCATTTCGGGCTCCAACAATGCCTCCATCCTTGGCCGAGAGTGGGGTTTCCGGAGCGTTCAGACTAACAACCTTGCTTAGAAATTCTAATGTGTCGGATAGCAAAACCTAACGACACAAATTATTTATGGCAACAATATGTGACTTTGGCCTGGACCGAAATAACGGAGCGTAGAACTTTTCCCCACTTTCATTTTTTACGCTCAGCAAAATGCGTCTCAGCAGGATAAACAAACATATATGGAATCTCATTACTCATTCTAGCGATCTCAGGCATCGTTATTCTGGCATAAGGTATTCTATGCATGCCTTTATCAGATATATAAAAAATTCCTTGCCCATCAGTGATAAGGCCTAAAATTTTGATGTTATAAGGATCCGTAAAATCTATTCGAAACTTAATTATTCCGTCTTTTCCAATTACTTCTAGGCCATGATCATCGTAGTTTCTTTGAAAAAAATTATTAGGGTTTATAACCCATTCATTGTTTTGGATTTCAGAAATTATTGCATTATCAATACTTCTAAACTTACAGCTTAGGGACATTTTTAAATTTTTGTTATACTTGAGAGTGATAGCCAGGTCCTCAGAAATTATGGCGTTTAGTTGGTATCCTTCTTTAAAACTAAAAAGAGGCGCCCCAAAGGCATTGGAACCTATCCAAATATTTACTTGCCTATTTTCTTTTTCATTTAACTCCCCCTTCGATTTTAGTTTACCCTGAAGTGCCGTTTTTTTCTCTTCTAATTTTTTTTCCGCATTCTCTTCAAGGCGAATTTGCGTTTGATTGTAGTTAATCTTTGTCTGACAGTAGAGCCAAAATAATGCCCCCACTGTTAACCCTATTATTGTACTTCCGACATATTGAATTATGTTCCAAGTTTGGATGGATTGATGAAATTGCTCCATTTTTTGAATCATTGGTTTAGGAGATGTAATCTCTTCCTAAATGGAAGATAGTATAAAAAACCAGCAAAATAGATGAGATCAAAGGGAGGGTACCTTTCACGGTAACTCCCTTACAGTTTCTGGAAAATGGCCTTCGAATCTGAAGAAAACTATTGCTGTTCGCTAGCCAGAAACAGCATCAGGCGGCTTTTCTGTGCCAGTCAGGTCTTCCGACCTGACTGAAAATTCTCCGCGTCAGGTTGCAAAACCTGACGGCACTAAGAAACAAACCTAAATAACAAGTTCGGTATTACTATTCCGCAAATGACGACAATTGGGGTGTTCATGTCGAACTTCATTTGCTGGTCCTTGGGATACTAATTAGATTCGGTGTTAAATGCCCATCTCTTAATCACGGAATAAAAGAAACAAATTAATCACTCATCGTAATCAATAAAAAGTGTCTACAATTAAAATCAGTCCCTGGCAGCATTTAAAACATCCGTGGCAGGTACATGCATTGTGCGCTGACTTTGAATTGGAAGACGTCTGGCTTGTGCCCGTTGAGTTAGGCGCACAGCACAGTTTGGAGATATTCATGGGTCAGTTTAAGAAAGCGGAAGTGCTGCTGTTAAAGAAAGGAGCAGCCGGCCTGCTGTTTAAACTGCGCCTTGCACTAGGTAAACTATTGGGTTGGGATGCGCACCCAGATCCCAATCGGGAGGGAAGTATTCGGTTGCTTTATGCACGGCAGAAGGGACTCACCGTTTTTCAACTCCCCCACCCGGGCAATGAAATTTTTGTGCCCGTATATCAACTAGAGAATGAGGTTCTTTCAGAAATAGAAAATGAAACAGTGCATGCAGCGCTGCACTTCGGCCGCATACCGCTTCGTGAAAATGTGTGGGGTATTCAAATGGCTGTGCTAGTAAAACCAAAAGGCTGGTTCGGGAAAGGGTATATGCTATTCATTAAACCGTTTAGACTATGGATTGTCTATCCTGCCATACTGCGCGCAGCATCAAAAATGTGGAAGCAGTTTCTTGGATCACAGTCTCAGAATTGATTTTGTGCCAGTCAGGTCTTCCGACCTGACTGATAGAATTTCTCCTTGCGTCAGGTTGCAAAACCTGACGCCACAAAAAAAGCGAGTCAGAAAATAGATTTTAGCCCTGTTTTGAGCGGGTTTTGCCCGTCCACTGGAAGTTTTAACGAAGGTGGGGCGGCATCCCTGCCGAGGCGGACAAGGCGAGTAGTGACAGCGCGACCCGAGTTAAGTACGAACAAGGGCACGCCATCCTACGCATTAGCTTCTGATGGCAAGCCCGTCAATTATTTATTGATCTATTTTTTTGTTGAACTACTAACTTGTTTCAGTTTCTTCAGTTTATCGCGGGTGGCGGGGGTATCGGCAAGGGCGAGGGCCTGGTTGAACTGATCGATGGCATTGGTGGTGTCTTGCTGGTTCAGGTAATAGTCACCCATGGAGTCGTGTACGTTTGCGCTGCGGGGGTAGTTGCGAGCATTCATTTCAAACATTGCCCGCGCTTTGTCGGCCTGTTTGTTGCCCATGAATGCGTAACCCAGTGAGTTTACCAAAGATTCCTGCGGTAGCGTTTCAAAACCATAATGAGCAGATACATTTTTATAATGTGTAGTAATAAACTGCGCGAGCTCATCGGCCGTGGTGGATTTAAGATCGAAGAATTTGTCGATGCCCTTGAGGCGGTACCATGCAAACATGGCGCGCAGGGCATCGTGCTCGGCAATCAAGGGCACGCTGCCGTGGTCATCATCGGGATAGTAGTGGAATTGAAACGTGAGGCCGTTAGTGGTTTTTGATTTGGTCATGTCGCAGAACTCTAACATTGCGCGCATGTGCTCGGTGCCTTTGGTGGTGTCTTTGGCAAGGTTGGGCAGCTGCATGCCTTCGGGCATGGTGTTGGCAACGGCCACATACAAAAACTTGTTGTCGAATTTCTTTTCACTAAAAATAGGTTGGGTTTCTTTGGAAAGCTTGCGTGCATCCCACCACAAGCTGGGGTCAATGGCGAGGTAGTTGGCAAACAGGTGCGGATGATGAACGATGGTATTGATGACCATAAGCCCGCCCAGCGAATGGCCGATCATAGTGCGGTAAGGCGTGGTAGGGTAATGACTGTCGATGTAGGGAATGAGTTCATCGGCAATGAACTTGGTAAAGTTTTCTCCGCCACCAGAGGCTCTTGAAAACGTGGTGTCGCCAAAAACTTTTTTGACGTATGTGGGGGTGAGGTCGCGGATGCGGTCGGTGTTGGGGATGCCCACCACAATCATCTCAGGGCAAAGTGTGTTGCCATTAATTGTACTCAGTTGATGAATCAATCCTGCTACGGAATAAAAATGAGCGTCACCATCCAGCAAGTAAACCACGGGGTATTTGTTGCTTGGGAATTTGGCAGCGCTTTCCGGCACATACACCCAGACCTTGCGTTGTTCATTCAGTGTTTTGGAAAAAAGACTGTCAATGGTGCCGAAGCTGATCTGCGAGGAAGGCAATTTCTTCTCCTCTTTCTTACAAGCTGCCAAAGAAAGGAGCACAACAAAAGTGAACAATGCCTGCTTCATGGATAAAGGGGTTTGAACAAGGTAGTAAAATAAAAAAGAGAGTGGTGATTTTCGAATACACGAAGTGTTTCTTCTTTCGCGGGAGCAAAAATTCCTCACCTAGGAAAATCACCACCTGATAAAAATAAGTTAGATCATTCAATAATTACTCGCGCTTTTGTGTGCCTGTCAGGTCTTCCAACAAGTCGTAAGACCTGACTCAGAAAATCTCTCGCGTCAAGTTGCAAAACCTAATGCCACAACTTGCGTCCCTCAAAATTTGGGCAATTTTACAAGACTAAATCCCCGTATAATTAAACGGACTAATCGCCTTAAGCCTCTCCTTCACTCCTTTACTAACATCCAATCCATCAATGAAAGAATGAATTGATTCCTTAGTAATCTTCTCATTCTTACGAGTAAGCTCCTTCAACGCCTCATAAGGATTAGGATATCCTTCTTTGCGTAAAATGGTTTGTATCGCTTCAGCTACCACCGCCCAGTTCTCTTCCAGATCATGGTCAATCGCAGCCTTATTCAACTCCAACTTGTTTATTCCTTTTTGCAATGACTTTAGTGCAATCCATGTGTGAGCCATCGGCACACCAATGTTGCGAAGTACTGTAGAGTCGGTAAGGTCGCGTTGCAATCTTGAGATGGGAAGCTTGGCAGAGAGATGTTCGAACAACGCATTTGCCAATCCTAAATTCCCTTCGGCATTTTCAAAATCAATCGGGTTTACTTTGTGGGGCATCGCGCTGCTACCTATCTCTCCCGCTTTGATTTTCTGTTTGAAGTAATTGACAGAAACATATTGCCACACATCGCGGCTGTAATCAATAAGAATCGTATTGATGCGTTTCAAATTATCGAACAGTGCAGCGGCATTGTCGTAATGTTCAATCTGTGTTGTTGGGTGGCTTCTATCCAATTTCAAATATTCTTTCACGAAATTATTTCCAAAATCCGCCCAGTTGATTTCAGGATAGGCCACATGATGTGCATTGAAATTTCCGGTCGCTCCTCCAAACTTGGCCGAGTGTGGAATTGTCTTCAAAAGCTCTAATTGCTTTTTGATGCGTGCACTGAAAACTGCAATCTCTTTTCCCAAACGTGTTGGTGAAGCCGGTTGTCCGTGTGTGCGTGCAAGCAAAGCGACATCTTTCCATTGATCAACTTGAGAATCAAGAAGCGAAATCAATTTATTCAGCTCTGGTAAAAATTCCTTTTCTAAAAATTCCTTCTGCAACAATGGAGTCGCAGTGTTATTAATGTCTTGAGATGTAAGTCCGAAGTGAATGAATTCTTTAAATGATGAAAGCCCAAGCTTATCAAATTCCTTTTTGATAAAGTACTCCACTGCCTTTACATCGTGGTTAGTTGTCTTTTCTATCTCTTTGATTTGCTGCGCATCGGCTTCAGAAAAATTCTGATACACTTTTCTAAGTGATGCAAACTGATCTTTAGGAAAAGTCTTTAACTGATCTAAAGGCAATTCGCAAAGCGCAATAAAGTATTCTACCTCCACCAATATTCGGTAGCGCATTAGGGCAAACTCTGAAAAATAAGGAGCCAGAGGCCTTGCCGTTTCGAAATAGCGACCATCAATGGGTGATATGGCTGTAAGTGAATTGAGTTGCACGGATAGTAGATTTTAAGGCACCAAAATTAGCAAAAGCAATTTAACAGTCATTTAACACCCTTCTCACATAATTTTTGAAACTCAGATACCACACCTGCGTAAGCTAGACTGTTTTTGACCTCTACTAAACTCATGCATTACTCAAAGTACCTAGTTGTTCTATTCTTTTTTCCGGGTATCGATCTCGAAGAAGCATTCGCACAAGAGAAAAACAAACCTGGCATAGAACTTTCCATCAAAAAAGTACAAGGTATCATCAAGCTGGACGGTATTCTGGATGAGCCTGACTGGGCTAATGCGGGTGTTGCTACCCATTTCTTTATGAATTACCCGATTGACACAGTGGCGCCAAAATATCAATCAGAGGTGAGGCTTACTTTCGACCAGCATTTCATGTACGTTTCCTTCGTTTGTTACGATGACATGACGAAACCCAACATCGTTCAGAGTTTGCGCAGGGACTTTGCCTTTGATTTGAATGACCATATCGGTGTCTATTTCGATCCTTATGACGATCACACCAACGGTTTTTATTTTGGAATCACACCACACAATGTTCAGCAAGAAGGCACTGTATATGGTGGCGGTACTTCCGGTGACTCCTTCAATGGAAACTGGGACAACAAGTGGTACTCTGAAGTCAAGCGTTACGAAGATCGCTGGGTAGCCGAAGTGGCCATTCCATTTAAATCATTCAGATATAACCACGTTGAGCACTGGAACATCACTTTCGTTCGCAATGATTTAAAACACAATCAGATTTCGAGTTGGATCTTCACTCCCATTCAATTTTCGCCCGGTTCTTTTGCATACACCGGAAAATTAAAGTGGGAAGATAGCGCTCCTCATGTGGGCGCCAATATTTCTGTTATTCCATACATGGCAGGTTCTTCAACACAAGATGCCGAATACAAAGTGCCCGTAAATAATTCTATGACCATGGGCCTCGATGCAAAAGTTGCAGTTACACCGGCTATCAATTTAGATCTCACTGTGAATCCCGATTTCTCGAATGTGGATGTCGACAGGCAAGTGATCAACCTCACGCGTTTTGAATACCAGTTTCCCGAGCGAAGAACTTTTTTCTTGGAGAACAGCGATTTGTTTTCAACCCCGGGTTATCCGCCTACGCGTCCGTTTTTCTCTCGTAGAATTGGATTGGCAAAAGATTCAACTAGGAATGGAAATCTTCAAAAGGTGCCAATCACGTATGGTGCCCGGTTAAGCGGAAAGATCGGATCTAACTGGCGCATTGGTGCCATGAACCTACAAACAGAGAAGACAGCATCACTTGGATTGCCAACACAAAACTATACGGTAGCCGTGGTACAACGTCAGGTTTTTTCGCGATCAAACATTGATTTCTATGTCGTGAATAAACAATCGCTTGGCTTGAGTAATTATGATTCCACCAAGTTTTACAACTCTGATCTGTTACGCGATGTTTGGTCGGGGACCCGCAACGTAAAAAAGCTTAATCTGTATAATAGGGTAATCGGTGCCGACTTTAATCTCTTTACAAAGAGTAATAAATGGAATGGAGATTTCTATTACAACAAGTCTTTCGATGCGTTCACATCCGATAATAATTACTCCTACGGATTGTTCCTCAGTTATTCAACGCGGTATTTCAACACCTTTGGAGGGCAATATGGTGTGGGTAAAAATTACAATGCCGAAGTTGGGTTTGTACCTCAGCAATCGGTTTACCACGGCTATACTTATGGGTTCAATCGTGCCGAATTAAAATTTTATCCCAAGCGAGGTTCAATCACCAACATGGGGCCCGGCATCGAGTTCGATCGCACACAGCAACTCACCGGCTTCATGACCGACAAAGTTTACATCGCAGACTATTCTATCAACTACAAAAATACCGGCCGGTTGTTCGCGCAAGCACAACGAATATTTCAGTGGCTGCCAGAAGGATTTAATCCCATCGATCCACATGGAGATGTTTCCTATCAAACGGGCCAACAATTTGAGTGGTCAGAGTACAATGTTCAATACAGTTCTGATTCGAGAAAGTTATTTACTTACACTCTTAGAGCTGCGGGAGGACAGTTTTATGATGGGGATAAGAAGGGGCTGAGTGGAACACTCTCGTATCGTTATCAGCCTTATGGAAACATCACGGTGACTTATGATTACAATGACATCCGCTTAAGTTATGGTAGCTCAAAGTTTCTGCTCATCAGTCCGCGAATCGATTTGACTTTCACCAACAAGCTTTTCTTTACCACCATTGTTCAGTACAACACACGCTATGACAACGTAGGTCTTAACGCACGCTTCCAATGGCGCTTCAAGCCTGCCTCAGACTTCTTTATCGTTTACACGGAAAATTACTTCCAGGATAATCTTCACTCCAGAAACAGGGCACTTGTTCTGAAGCTGACCTATTGGCTTAATATGTAGGGATTCTAAAACACATAGGCACATAGTCCGCATAGAAATGCACTAGGTTATCTCCGTTTCTAGTTGGAAATTCTTACTTACCTTTGCCATCCCGATAGGTATCGGGTACTAAACCTTGAATTAGAATGGCTTTCGGATTATTTAAAAAGAGCGAAAAGAAACCTGAAACTACCAACACGCATTACCACGAGCTCACGGTAAAGAAAATCATACAAGAAACGAAAGACTCGATCTCTTTGGTTTTTGAGCAACCCGCTTCAGGAAAACTAAAATATAAATCAGGTCAATTCTTAACACTGATCACCACGGTGCAAGGCAAAGAAGTGCGCAGATCATATTCCCTCTGCTCCTCTCCTTTTGTGGATGATGACTTAGTGGTGATGGTAAAGCGCGTTGACAATGGCCTCATGAGCAATTGGCTCCCCGACAATTTGAAGGTAGGCCAAAAAGTAAAAGTGCTCGAGCCTATGGGCAACTTCACCACCGAATATGTTAAAGACAGAAAGCGTCATTTGATCATGTTTGCAGGTGGAAGCGGTATCACTCCAATGATGTCAATATTAAAGAGCACAATCACTCAAGAACCCGATAGCATTTGTTCTCTCATTTATGCTAATCGCGATATTGATAGCGTCATTTTCAAAAATGAATTGGATCAGTGGCAAACCAAGTACGAAGGCCGTGTGCATGTGATTCACATTCTTGACAATGCCCCAATGAACTGGCAAGGTTATTCAGGTTTACTCAACAAAGAGATGCTTGTAAAACTCTTCGAACGCGTGCCAAGCTGGGGATTAGACAAGACTACGTACCTGATGTGCGGCCCTGAAGGGATGATGAAGAACGTTGAGACTTTACTGGCGGAACTTCATATTCCAAAAGAGAATGTCTTCAAAGAAAGTTTTGTATCAGGCATCATCGATAAAGACAAGAAAGAGGAGAAAAAGGCAGCAACTGCTTCCGGCAACACAGCGCATGAAGTTACTATTCGCTACGATGGACAGGAATACAAATTCGTTGTTGAACCTAACCGCACAATACTTGAAACTGCACTCGATCAAGGAATTGATTTGCCTTACTCCTGTCAAAGCGGACTATGCACTGCGTGCCGTGGTCGTGCACTTTCAGGCCAGGTAAAATTAGATGAAGAAGAAGGTCTATCACAATCCGAGCGTGCCGAAGGTTATGTGCTCACTTGCGTTGGCCACCCGATTACAGATGATGTAGTTATAGAAATTGGGTAATATGAATAAGCAATTAATTCAATATGCCGTAGGCTTTTTTGTGGGCGTTGTCATTTACCGCCTGGCTTTCAAGAACGAAGATTGGATCAGAAGTGTAGTTGCCTCGGCTTTCATATCCATTGGCGCTACTCTTGGCATGTACTTTTATTATAAATGGAAAGCTAAAAAGTCAGCCTAGACCTGTGGATGTAAATGAGGCGATAATAACTCATTCAACGATCACTTGTCCTAAGTGTGGTTTTGCCAAGGAAGAAGAAATGCCTATCAATGCCTGCCAGTATTTCTACGAATGTGAAAACTGCCACACACTTTTAAAACCTAAGTCTGGAGACTGCTGTGTCTTTTGTTCTTATGGCACAGTGAAATGTCCGCCTATGCAAATGGAGAAAGGCTGTTGTTCGTAATTTTAACTCCTCTTAGCAAACATTCGTGCTAAGGCTATCGAAGCAATAACTACCCACACTACATTAATGAATGCCGAAGGATACGCGTGATAGTAGACGGTATTGATAATAAGGAAAATGGCCCCAGTGAAATTGAGTAATTGAAAAATGGGAGAATCGGATTTCAGTTTTTGATAGCTATTAAGGCCATAGGCTGCGATCACTTCAACTGATCCTATCCAACCAAGGATATCGATGATGAGTTCTTTCATCCCTGAAAATAATTGAATTTGTTGACTTGAAAGCTACGGGAGCAAGTCTCATTCTTTAATGAATGAAAATTGATGAATGATAGACTAGTCCTTTTGTTAAACTGGATTTGTTTGCTTAGGCCATCTCCAGGCGTGCCATATGATTAAGGAAGTGATCAACGATTCAACAATAGCCAAAAACACATAAAAGGACCACCAAGGTGCAATTGAAACAACCGCAATCAGAATCATAATGGCAGTGTACACTATTCCAAAGACTATGTTTAGCAATCTGTTTATTTTAGGTTTTAATGCTATCGACAGGAAAATCATAAGAGAAGGAATAGCCATTAGTACAGATGCCGCAAACAATTTCAGGGGGTCGTTGAGCCGAGTATCTCCTTTCACAAATCCTTCAACTTGCCCTGGTACATAAAGAGAAAAATAGTCACCGTAGATGTAGCAGAACATTACTGCTATCCATAATGCAGAAAGTTTAAACTTCACATTTATTTTGAAGTCCTCGAGGTTGGTTGTGTTTGACATATCAGAATTTGGGTGATATTAAGTCAGTACAAAAAATTAAGATGGCTGTTTTTCCTTTACTCCCATAATCAACAGCCACAGACAAATACCAATCTCTCCAAGGCTGCCGGGGATGGTGATGAACGAAGCGAGTACACTGTCATCATAACTGGGAAACAGGAAATTGCCCGTAAAATTAATGAGGTAACCAAAGCAGCCGAACATTAGGAAAAAGCCAATTACCTTGGGCAGAAATCCGGATTTGAAAACCAGATAGCCAAAAGGGAATAACCAAAGTCCCCAAAAGATGGAAGCAAGTTGAATTCCATTGCTGTAGTAACTTTTAAACAATACGATTTGAGTTTGAAGTTTCTCGGGTTCAATCACACTCAAGTTGCTGGCTTTGCTAATCAGCGTCAGAATTGAAAACTCGTTGAGCATGTTGACTAAAGAGATGGGAACACTCACCACAGCAAAGGCTGCCATTAATACCGCATAACTTTTGTTAACGGGGCTGAGCAACTTATATAAGACCAGCGGCAAGATCAAAAAGATGATGTAGCCGAGTATCCCAACAAAAATGCTAAGCCTGAAAAGCGATTCAGAAGCAATTATGTTATTGACTGTTGCTGCCGCATCAGCTCCGGCTAGCTGTTTGGGGACATACATCAGGTGAAAAAGACCGCTGAATACTAGAAGTAGGTAAAGTAATCCGGCAATTCGTGCAGTCGTTTTGGTAGGCTCCATGATTTATGATTATCAGGTTAGGACGATGGTCTTTTGAAATTGTTACAACTATAAAAATCTCAATTCGCCCTATTTTTTCCAATTCTCTCGCCTGATGGCATAAACAAGCTCGTCCAGGGTTTCTCCATTCTTAATTAGCACTTGGTCAAACCTGCCTTCTAAAATGAAGTTGTTCTTTTCAAGCACTCTTTGTGAAGCGAGGTTAGTTCCAAAGGGTCTGGCAAATACACGATCGATGTCATAGGTGGTAAAGGCAAAATCAACAGCTTGCTTTATTGCTTCACTAACAATTCCTTGTCCCCAAAACGGTTCGGCTAGCCAATAGCCTAGCTCAGCATTCTTCCGATGAATATCTGTTTGCAGGTGAATACCAATTCCACCTACGGCTTGGCCATCAACATCAATTGCAAAAATATGAATGGGATTATCCATGGTAGCAAATTCAATAAATGCCTTGCCATCCCTCTCAGAATATGGATGCGGAAATTTGTCTGTTAAGTTTTTTGCCACATTCCAATTGTTGGCATGCTTGACTAAACTACTCAAGTCTGATATGTTCCAGGGGCGTAGAGTAAATTTCATTTTGTCATCAATATCGACCGTGACAAAACTAAATTAAGAAGTGAATTCTTCAAACTTATCGATTACCCCAAGCGGCAGACGTAACTTTGTCAGCGGTCGTTTTCATTTGTCCGTAATCCCGATGTATGCATTGGTAAAGTCATTTTAACACAAACCAATTTTCCTTTAAGTCTTCCTGGTGACCAAATAGGAAAAGTTTTAAGTTGGCTAATTAAGTCGGCCTTACATTGTCCTTCAAGCCCAACTGCATCAATGTCAATCATTTTTCCTTCCTTATTTATAGTCCAAGTCAAGCGAATTAGTTGATCTGCTTTGCAGGCATTGTTAAACTTTAAATTCTTCCCAAAATATTCAAGGAGGCCTTTTTTCTCTTTTGCGAAAAGCGGCTCTTTGTCAACAACAGTAAACAATGAATCACAAGGGCTTTCTTGTCCCAAACAGTCAATTGTCCAGAATCCACTCAACAGAATAATTATCCAAATTCTAGTCATATGTAATATCCCAATTAAAATGATCAACTAGCTGCCATGTAAATGTAGCCATTCAAAAAATAATAGCACAAAAAAGCCTGCTCCTTCAAGAGCAGGCTTTTAAAATGATTCCGTCAAAGATTATTTACCAAGCACTTCCATCAGTTTCTGATCCAGTGCAGGGCCTCGAAGGTTCTTCGCCACGATCTTTCCGTCTTTATCTAATAGAATTGAAAATGGAATGGCGTTGACGTTGTATTCTTTTGCAGCCACGCAGTCAAAATATTTCAAGTCTGAGACATGTGTCCAGTCTAAACCATCTTCTTGAATGGCTTGAACCCAATCAGCTTTGGTGCGATCGAGTGAAACAGAGTAAACTTCAAATCCTTTGCTCTTGAATTTGTGATAAGCACGAACCACATTCGGGTTTTCTCTGCGGCAAGGTCCGCACCACTTGGCCCAAAAATCGATGAGCACATATTTCCCTCTCAAAGAAGAAAGTTTCACTACCTGTCCATCAGGATTAGGTAATGCAATTTCAGGAGCAGCCTGCCCGATGGCGGTTACTTTTATCTTCTTTACTAACTCACTGAATTCTTTGGTGTAATGATAATTCGGCCAGCTCTTCTCAAACTTTGCTTGTGATTGCACAAACAAATCAATGTTCTTGTCTTTATCAACCAAGCTCTGATCCTGGAGGATATTATACAAAGCCAACGAGGCTGGAGCTTGCTTCAGTACGTCAATGATTTTGCCCTGGAGTTTTTCAAGTTCTTTCATGTAGGCACTCCGCAGTTGGTCCATCTTCGCTTCATCTTTAGTAGAAGCGGCCGCTTGAAATTGCTGCTCGATGGCTTTCAGTTCGGGCGCTTCTTGCATGCCTCGAAACATCATTTGCACTCTTGAATACAAATCGTGATCGGCTGATCCTTTTATCTCAACTCCACCCTGCTGACTATTTCCATCCACATTTACTTCGATGGTGCCGTGATCGACCATCAAATTCACTACCTGTGCACCGAAAAAATCCAATTGAAAAATTCCGGGTTCAGTCAGGTGAATCGTCTTGGAGTAGGTATTATCCTTTTTCAATTCTACCATCTCAGGCTGGCCACTTCCATCGTTTCTCAATTCCTGAATTTTAATTATTCCCTGTTGCGGGAAATTGACTTTTCCTTTAATGATCACATCCCAACCATTGTCATCGGTTTTTTTTTCCGGTGTGCAACTGAAAGATGCAAAAAGGAGTAAGAAATTTACAAAGGCTCTCATTTTCGTTATTCGTTATTATTTAAAAGTGCTGGATTAATACGATTACTCCGGATGCATTGTTATTAACGGTCTGCCGGTTGCGATTAACGGCTTCATGCAGTTTCTTCATTAACAATTCATTTGCATTTCGTGGCTCAAATCTATACTGGGCCTGTTTTTCCGTTTTGATACTCTTCAATCTCCAAAGGAAACTCTTTAATCACATCTTCCAGGATGTTATCAATGAATTCCACATCGACTATCCTATTCCCTCTTAAAACATTGTTCTCGCTTTTATTAAAACAGCATCGAGGCCATTTAAGTTTTTACCTCCTGCTGTAGCAAAGAAAGGCTGACCACCGCCACCACCATCAATTTCTTTCGCAAGTTCTTTTACCATGTTACCTGCATGGAATTTATTTGTTGCTGCCAATTTCTCTCCTATCATCACAGTCACTTGCGGCTTGCTATCTACATCAGCCGCCAATATCAACAGCAGATCCTCAAACTGATTGCGAAGGGCATAAGCTATGTTCTTCAAAGAGTCTGCATTGGGTGATTGCACTTTTTCTATGATCAATGTATGGCCGTTTGATTTTACAGCCTTACGAGCCAACTCATCTTTCAACAAATTGGATTGCTGCTGGTACATCACTTCCAATTTCTTTTCGAGCGAATGTTTTTCTTCAATCAGACTTTGTAATGAAGAAGAAACGTCCTTCGGGTTTTTCAGCAAGGTTTTAACTTCATTCAATACCGCAAGTGATCCATCGACAAATTCCTGGGCGCCTTCTGCAGTTACCGCTTCAATCCTTCGAACACCTGCTGCAACAGAGCTTTCTGATAAAATCTTAAACAAACCTATCTTTCCTGTTGCTGAAACGTGCGTACCACCGCAAAGCTCCACAGAAAACTTGGGGTCAAAAGTAATCACGCGGACAAAGTCACCATATTTCTCGCCAAACAGCGCCATTGCTCCAAGGGATTTGGCTTTTTCGATCGGAACATTGCGTTGTTCATTCAACGAAATATTCTCACGAACTTTCTCGTTCACCATTGTCTCCACTTTCGAAATCTCCTCGGTAGTCATTGCAGCAAAATGCGAGAAGTCGAAACGCAAGATCTTCTCGTTTACAAGGGAGCCTTTCTGCTCTACATGCTTACCGAGTACTTGACGCAGTGATGCATGAAGTAAGTGAGTAGCCGAGTGATTGTCCATTGTTAACTCACGCTTGCGCTGATCAACCTTTGCAACAAACGCAGAAGTAAGACTTTCAGGAAGTTTCTCAGCTAAATGAACAATCAATTCATTTTCCTTCTTGGTATCAGTAATGAAAATCTTTTCATTCACCGATTCAATGACACCGGTATCTCCTACCTGGCCGCCACTCTCGGCATAGAAAGGAGTTCTATCAAACACCAATTGAAAGAGTTCTTTATTCTTTTGTTTGATCTTGCGGTACTTGACAATCTTCACATCGGCTTCTACGTTTTCGTAGCCAATGAATTCAGTCTTCTTATCATCGCCAATCAGAATCCAGTCTCCGGTTTCTTTTGTTGCATCGGCTTTGGAGCGCGACTTTTGTTTTTGCATTTCTTCATTGAAACCCTTTTCATCCACCGAAAATCCGTTTTCACGAGCGATCAGAGATGTTAAGTCGAAAGGAAAACCAAAGGTGTCATAAAGTTCAAATGCCTGTTCACCAGAAATTGCTCCGGTAACGTTCTCAATTCGCTTCAATCCTTTCTCCAACGTTCTTAAAAAAGAAATCTCTTCTTCATGCACTACACGCTCTACGTATTCCTCTTGCTTGTGCAACTCTGAAAAAACGTCTTTGAATTGCTGTGCGAGCAGCGGAACCAACCGGTACATGAATGGTTCTTTGAAATTGAGATATGAGAATCCATAGCGAACTGCTCTTCTCAGAATCCTTCTGATCACATAACCGGCACCCGTGTTACTGGGCAACTGTCCATCGCAAATTGCAAAGCTTACGGCACGAATGTGATCGGCCATTACGCGCACAGCAATGTCTCTCTTGATGTCGGTTCCATATTTATAGTTATCGGCATGAAGCGCTATGAAATCCATCAACGGCCTGAAAACATCAGTATCGTAATTGGAAGTCTTCTTTTGAATAGCCATGCAGAGGCGTTCGAAGCCCATGCCTGTGTCTACATGTTGTGCAGGAAGTTTTTCAAGAGAACCATCTGCTTTGCGGTTGAACTCCATGAACACCAAGTTCCAAATCTCGACTACTTGCGGATGATCGTTGTTTACCAACTCTTTTCCCGATTTCTTTTTTATTTCATCATCAGTTCGCAAGTCGATGTGTATTTCTGAACATGGACCACATGGCCCTTGCTCTCCCATCTCCCAAAAATTATCTTTCTTGTTTCCGTGAAGAATTCGATCTGTACTGACGTGTTGCTTCCATAAATTCTCCGCATCAACATCAACCGGTAGATTGTCTTTCTTGTCGCCACCGAATACAGTTACGTATAACCTCTCCTTAGGAAGCTGATAGACTTCGGTGAGCAGTTCCCAAGCCCAGGCAATGGCATCCGTTTTAAAATAGTCACCAAAACTCCAGTTGCCGAGCATCTCGAACATGGTATGGTGGTATGTATCGAGGCCCACATCTTCCAAATCGTTGTGTTTCCCACTTACGCGCAGGCATTTCTGGGTATCGGCTACTCTATTATATATAGGAGCGGCATTGCCTAGAAAATTGTCCTTGAACTGCACCATTCCGGAGTTGGTAAAGAGCAATGTGGGGTCATTTTTCAAAACAAGGGGGGCTGAAGGCACAATTTTGTGGCCTTTGCTCTCAAAAAACTCTAAAAACTTCCTCCTGATCAGTGCGCTATCCATTGAATTTTAAACTTTTACACGAATAAAAAATTTCTATCTTGCAGATTAGTCCTTAATAAAAGGTCAAAATTAGCCTTAGTTAAGGCATTATAAAAGGAAAAGTTGTTAGAATGAACCAACCCCAGTTCCGGTACAACCGAAAAACCTTGCGTTATGAACGTGTGCCGTTCTCCGTTTGGCGAACCACAGGTGCGTTCATCGCCTATGGCTGTTTTGGCTTTGCTTCCTTTATCGGGCTCAATTTCGCTCAAAACTATTTCGTAGAAACCAAGCTGGAAAAGTCACTCTCAGCCGAGAATAAGTCCCTTTCGGAATACAAAGTTGTACTTGCTTCTCAGGTTGAAAGCTCAAATCAATCGCTTAATAACTTAAAAACGGATGAGGCTAAGCTTCATGAAGAACTTTTTGAAGCTCCGGCCGAACCAGAAGCATCTGTTGTAGTGCAAAGTGCAAGTATCGTTAATTCAATGGATGACTGGGATGAATCAATGAATCTTCTGAATGACCGATTTGAAGCCTTGATTGAAAAGACAAAAATGAAGAACCGGTTTTTTGGAGAGCACTTGACTTTAGATAAGGACGATGTCCCCACGCTAATCAATTTTCCATCGATTGCTCCTGTCAAAGATTTGAATGATCAGAATTTAGTTTCAGGATTTGGTACACGAATCAACCCGTTTCATAAAAGAAACTACCATCATGATGGTATCGACATAGCTTTAGCCAAAGGCACAGAAGTAATTGCCACAGGTAATGGGCGAGTGATTTCGATTTATAATAGTCCACTCGAAGCCGGCTTTGGTAATTACATAGAGATCGATCATGGCAACGGGCTTGTTACTCGCTATGCTCATCTTGAAAAAATCAATGTAGCATGGGGTCAGAAAATTACCCAAGGTCAGGTTATTGCACTTTCGGGATCATCTGGCGGATCGGTAGCGCCTCACTTGCATTACGAAGTTATTGAGTACGGGAAAAGTCTAGACCCGCTTACTTATATCATAGAGGGAATCAGTGCAGAAGGACATCAACAGTTGGCTTTGAAAAGCAAAACACAAAACCAATCCCTTGACTGATGGCGCTACGTTACCACTACAACCCTGAAACCTGCCGTTACGAACCTATTGTTGTTCCACCTCGTGTGTTCTTCAAGAGAACTTTTAAGTTCTTAGGAATTTCTCTGGTGTTAGGATTATGCGGCTTAGCTTATTTCAATTACAAATATCCTTTAGTGGACGAGACAAACCTGTTGAAAGAAAATCAAAAGCTAAAGGCAGAATGGAAAGCGATCACTTCTCAACTGAATCAGACCTCGGAGCTGTTGACCAAACTGGAGGAGAATGATGATTACAATTTCAGAGTGATTCTGGGCATGGAGCCTTTGTCTTCCACCCAACGTGAAGCCGGTGTCGGTGGTCGTGAAAAGGCAAGTGCCGATCTTCAGTATCCACTTATTCGTGGCGCAATAGACCTTTCCGAAAAAATCAAGAACAGGCTTACGGTCGAAAATCAATCGATGAGTGAATTGAAAGCTCAGCTAAATCATAACGAAAAACAATGGGCGTCACGTCCAGCTATTCAACCGATCAGTAACAAAGATTTAATTAAACTCTACACTACTTTCGGTCCACGACTGCACCCAATACTGGGACAATGGTTAGATCATCTTGCTTTAGATTTCTCTGCCAAGGCTGGAACTCCTATTTATGCAACGGGCGATGGCTATGTTGATTATGCCGATGGAGGAACTACTTACGGCAATGTTGTATTCATTAATCATGGATATGGATATCAAACCAGGTATGCACACATGACTAAATTCATTGTTACTGTTGGCCAGAAGATCAAACGTGGCCAGGTGATTGGTTACGTAGGAAACACCGGGCAATCACAAGGAGATCATTTGCATTACGAAGTTCTTGTCAATGGGAAAAAAGTTAATCCGATTCATTTTTTTAAACTTGATTTAAACAGTCATGAGTTTGAAGAACTGATTTCATTTGCACACGAAGGCAACGAAGTACTAGACTAAAAAGTCCTCAGTCGACTGACGATAGTCAACAGCAAAGCACGGAATTAATAGTTCTGCCATTCCTTTTCAAACTAACAGTTATCATATTGCCAAATAAGATGGGTCACATCTTAAGGATTTAATTTTTTAATTCCCGTTGTACTGAGATTAAAGAATTGTTATTTTGCATGAAGTTCGTTTTGTCAAAACGAAAGTCAACTCGCTTCATGGCTTACAAAGAAAAGGAAATAGAAAAAATATATTACTCGATCGGTGAAGTAGCCGAGCAGTTTAATGTAGCTCCTTCTCTTATTCGTTTTTGGGAATCAGAGTTTGAACTGATTCAACCTAAGAAAAATCGCAAAGGCAATCGCCAGTTCACCAAAGAAGACATTGAAAACGTACGAACCATTTATCATTTAGTAAAACAGAAAGGCTTTACGCTGCAAGGCGCTAAAGAAATGCTAAAGAACGATACCCAAGCCGTTCGCGACAAAATGGAAATGTATGAGTCGCTGAAAAAAATCCGCCAGTTCCTGGTGGAGGTAAGAGACAAACTGCAGTAATCGTCATCTCTTAATCGTTAATGGATCAAAATCGTCTCGCATTTCTTGCCCTTCATTTTATTTCAGGTGTAGGAGATCAATTAGTCAAGCAACTGGTGAGTTACTGCGGCTCTGCTGAACAAGTATTCAAAACTCCGAAAGGCAAGCTTCTAAAAATACCGGGTATAGGTCCTGTTACCGCTAACTCGATTCACACAGGCTCAACATTTCATCAGGCTGAGAGAGAATTAAAGAAAGCGGAGAAAGACGAAACGGAAATTCTCTTCTATACCGATAAGAAATACCCTGAGCGATTAAAAACTATTGAAGACGCACCTTCGCTGCTCTATTATAAAGGAAACGTAGATCTTAATTATCCCAAGTCAGTAGCGATTGTTGGCACACGGCAAGCAACGGAATATGGAAAGGAGATGGTTTCCAAAATCATCGAAGAATTAAAACCACATAATGTTTTAGTGGTTAGCGGTCTTGCCTACGGCATCGATATTCAGGCACACAAGCAAGCATTGAAAAATGATTTACCCACCATCGCAGTGATGGGCAGCGGTATGGACGTGATCTACCCTTCCGTTCATAAAGAAACCGCAAAAAAAATTGTTGCATGTGGGGCATTGCTTACCGAAAATCATTTTGGCACAAAACCGGATGCTCACAATTTTCCTGCACGCAACCGAATCATTGCCGGTATGTGCGATGCGCTTTTAGTTGTTGAAGCAGCCGAGAAAGGTGGAGCCCTAATTACCGCTGAGATTGCAAACAGCTACAACAAAGATGTATTTGCGGTGCCAGGTTCTCTTGGGCAAACCTATTCCGCTGGATGCAACAAGCTCATTCGAAATAATAAGGCAACAATTTATACTTCCATCAAAGACTTAGAATACTTGATGAACTGGACGGTGGAAGAAACTAGCCCAAAGAAAAAGAAGGAGCTCGACTTCACCTCTTTCAGTGCTGACGAACAAAAAATCCTTTCCATACTTCAAGATAAGGGCAATCCAATGATGATTGATGAGCTCACTATCAAGACTGGAATGTCTCCAAGTTTGCTGGCCTCGCTCCTGCTCACGCTTGAATTCGGTAATGTGGTAAAGTCTTTACCGGGAAAGCTGTTTGCTCTGGTTAAGAGCTAAACCGCAAAGACGGTGAAAGCTCCTGTGTTTAAATCAATGTTGAGGAAAAACAGAATCTGCCATTAGTAATACTTTGGCAAACTCTGTTTGATTTAAGTTTGGTAAGGCATTCTTGCTTGATAGATAACTAAGAATAGTTTCCATAGCAAGGTTTCCTACTAGCTCATCCTCGGCCATAGGGCAACCACCAAAACCTTTAATTGCCCCATCGAAGCGCTGACAGCCTGAAAGAAACGCGGCTTCAATCTTTTCAATTGCTTTTGCGGGATTTGAATGCAAGTGCGCCCCAAATTCAACTTTCGAAAATTTAGGTACAAGGGTTTCAAATAAATACATGATCTGACTTGGCTGAGAAACTCCAATGGTATCTGCTAGCGAAATGATTTCAATTTCAAGCGCTGCAAGGTCGGCCGTGAATTTCTCAACTACACCAACATCGTAAGGATCACCATAAGGATTACCAAAGCCCATGCTGATGTATGTTACCAGCACCTTATTATTCTTTTTACAGAGGCTCTGAATTTCCGCGACCGTGTTCATTGCTTCCGCAATAGATTTATTGGTATTACGCTGTTGGAATGTCTCGGAGATAGATAGGGGAAATCCCAGGTAATCGATTTCATCAAACTTAACTGCGTCTTCAGCTCCACGCGTATTGGCCACAATAGCAAGTAATTTAGATTTGGTTTGAGATAGATCCAGTTTCTTCAATACGTCCACCGTATCACGGAGTTGTGGGATTGCTTTGGGCGACACAAAACTTCCAAAATCAATAGTATCAAAGCCAACCTTCAATAATTGGTTGATGTATTCAGCTTTCCTATCTGTAGGAATAAATTCATCCAAACCTTGCATTGCATCACGGGGGCATTCAATCAATTTCATATGTCAGCTACTTTAAAGTAAGTGGAATGGTCGTGAAGCATGGAATAAACTACTGACAAGACCATTTCATCGTGTAAATTTATGTCCCGATTAACGGGATACAATTTTCGATTTACGATTTTATTTTATTCTTTGAACCGCCAAAGCCCATGTCCATTAAAGAAAACGTAAGCCTCAAGCCCTTCAATACCTTCGGAATCGATGCGAAAGCTAAATACTTCTATGAAGTGCAATCAACCAATGAGCTAATCGATCTTGTTCAGACGGATCTATTCAAGAAAGAAAGGAGCTTAATTCTTGGAGGAGGCAGCAATGTGCTGTTCACAAAAGATTTTGATGGCTTGATTATTCATAATTCCATTCTTGGCAGGCAAATAGTCAATGAAACAGATGATTCTGTTTCTATTCAATTGAATTCAGGAGAAGTTTGGCATCAAGCGGTGATGTATTGTGTGGAAAATAATTGGGGAGGAATAGAAAACCTCTCATTGATACCTGGCACTGTTGGTGCAGCACCTATGCAAAACATCGGAGCATATGGTATTGAAGTGCGAGAAGTGATTGAAAAAGTTGAAGCGGTTGAATTGTCAACAGGTCGAGTAAAGTCATTCACTAACGAAGAATGTAAGTTTGGCTACCGCGAAAGTGTTTTTAAAAATGAGTTGAAAGAAAAAATTTTTGTTTCAAGTGTTACTTTAACATTGAGCAAAAAAAGTCATCGCATCAACACATCATACGGTGCAATTGCAGACACATTACACGCGTTGAATATCACTCAACCAACAATAAAAAATGTGAGCGATGTTGTGATCAAAATCAGATCAGAAAAATTGCCTGACTTCAAAATATTAGGCAACGCTGGAAGCTTTTTTAAGAATCCGGAAATCAGTGAACAACAATTTTCAAAACTTAAAAATGATTTCCCGACAGTGCCTCATTACTCTGCAAATCAAGGAGTTAAAGTGCCTGCTGGTTGGCTCATCGAACAATGCGGATGGAAAGGAAAAACTTTTGGTCATGTGGGTGTGCATGACAAGCAAGCATTGGTGTTAGTGAACTATGGAAATGCAATCGGTGATGAAATTTTTTCCCTCGCGCAGAAAATTATTTCATCAGTGAAAGAAAAATTTTCGATCACGCTTACACCTGAAGTGAATATTTTTTAAAGTGATGAGTAAGATGAAAATCAATGTGGATAAAATTTTCTTTCACCTGAAAATTTTTCGTGAACTAAAAATTTTATGCTGAAAATTTTTGCAGATTAATTTTTTATTATACCTTTCGATAAGTTTTAACCAAAATATTAAAACGCTATGGCAAAAAAACCAGCAAAGAAAGCAGCTAAGAAGGCTAAGAAAGCTGCTAAGAAGAAGAAGTAATCAGCAAAGCTGATACTTTCAGAAGGGAAGCAATCTAGGATCGCTTCCCTTTTTCTTTTCTCTCTCTTTAACAATTTTCCTTTTTGCATTTTAGTTATTGATTTCAAAAAAATCATTGATCATAAAAAATGAGAGCCACGATTCGCGGCTCTCATTTTCTTTTTTTATTGAATCTCTCTCTATTTCTTCTTCTCTTCATAATTCTGGAACGTATATAAGACACCCAATGAGAACGCCTGACTCACTTGCATCCTATTGTCTTGGTTGTGATCATAAAGGAGAATAGTTCCTAAACTTGCATTCATGAATCTTCCGAGCTTCGCTGTGAGGTTAAGATCCAATCGATGGTATAAATCAGCTACCTTAAGTTTTTGGTAATTGGCAAACATGATATAGCGCCACTTAAGCGTGACATTCTTAGCGATATCTTTATTGAACTCAGCCAACATTTGAAATGCAAGCCACTCCATGTGCGCTGATCGACCCAGCGATACGCCATAGGGCTTAGGATTGTCTATGGTGATGAATCGATCGACACTGTTTACGATAGTCAGGCGAGGAGCAAATGGCGAAATACGAAGTTTAAAATATTCAACAGGATGATATTCAAATCCAAGACCTACAGTAAAAAATGCTGGAGCAAGAAAATCGGAAAGGGCTATTAACGAATCTGCTCCTGCTTTTGACTTCAAGTATTTATATCCTTGCGCAAACTGTGTAAGAAAGTTAGCCGAAGCGGATAAGTCCCACTTCTTACTCAGTGCATATCCGTACCTCGTATCCAAAAAGACTCGATCCAGTGTCTTGCGATAGCCGAGGCCCTGATTATTGACCATTCCATAAAGCAAGTCAATCTCATTGTCCCACGAGTTGCGTTCACCTTTATAGTTTGCTTTGAAATTTAAAAATGAAGTGAAGCCAATAGAATTATTTCCACCGCCTTTCCAGTTGGTGCTGAATGAGGCTTCATTCAAGTTGAGTCCGAACTTAAAAGCCTTCTTCCATTTAGAAGTTGAATCTATATTGACGACCTGAGCACTTAATGGCAACGAGGCAACAATAAACATCGTTGCCAATAGAAGGGCATGTTTTGAGAGTGGCATGTAAGTAAGGTTTATACTAAAGTAAAAACCTTACACTAAAGCTCAAATATTGCTTAGCTTAATCTCCTCGAGGGCTACTTCGGTAAGAGGCTTAGTAATAAACTTGATCACGTGATTGTTGTTCACAATCTTATCGATGTCACGCTTATTATCTGAACTGGACAAAATGATGACCTTACATTTATTGCGAACCAGTTCGTTGAATTTTTCGAATTCGTATAAGAATACAAACCCATCGACTACGGGCATGTTAATGTCTAGAAAAATAATACTTGGAAGGTTCTCTGCCTGATTTTCGTGTTCTTTCAAATAATCGAGGGCTCCTTTGCCTGAGCTCTTTACTTCCACTCGATTTGAGAACTTGGTGATCTCAATGATTCGTTTGCTGATAAAGTTATCGGTGTCGTTATCGTCCACCAACATTACCAGGTCCAATGTTTTAAGCTCGGTATCCATCAACATCATCTCTTGAGATTGTAAAAATAGGTTTAGGTGTTGGCAAAATTATCGTTTTTTATGAATCCACCTTCATCTATCCAAAATTTAAACCCCTCAAAGTAAGGATTTTGTGGAAATTGTAAAAAAGCAAGGTTACCTTTTAATGATTTTTAACTTCTCACCAGGGTTAATTGTCAGTGTTGACTTGTTATTCCACTCCATTAGGTCTTTAATGGTGGCTCCGAACTGTCGGGCAATGCCATACAAGGTGTCGGAAGTTTTTACTTCATAAATAACAATATTGTTCGTTTCAATGTCATTTAACTTAGTGTTTGGTGCTTTTGATGAAAGAGAGTCAGTCGGAATTTCCTCCACAACCCTTTTTTGAGTAACACTGGGATTAGTATCAACAAGAGCAATTTGAGCTAGTTTGCTTTGATTGGGTTGTATAGACCATGCAAATACCTCATCGGCCAGTTCTGCAATCTCCCCATCGTTTTCTAATGGAATTGGCGCAATGGATTTGTTTTTATTAAGTCTAACGATCGTACTGGCATTGAGCGCTTGGTCGCCAAGTCCCGGATTATACTTTTTAAGATATTTGAGTTGAACACCTTGTTGTTGGCTAATCGCCCAGAGGTTATCACCTGGTTTAGCCTGATAGATATTTTGTGAACTTCTCTTTTTCTTATGCTTAACAAAATAGTAGGCCCCCGGAGTTATTCTCGCATCGATGGGAATGTCATTGTATATCATAAAACTAGAAACATCCACTCCTGATCTATTTGATATTGCCGACACTGTTTCACCAAGAAGCGCCTGGATCACCAAGATACCGTTGATGTGAAATTTCATATCGGCTTTAGGATTGCCTTTAACATTAGTTGTTGCCTTTGTCTCCAGTGTTTTAGGAGCCTTTAAAACCAACACATTAAAATCTTGAGGAATTGTACCTCCAGGAATAGACACATGGTAAGTTTTATCATCGGGAATGATACCCGACTTGGCCCACTTGTTATATTCTTTTAAAGTGGATTCGTCTACGGATACTTCTTCTGCAACCTCGCTCAGCTTTCGCTTTCCTTTCGCTTCGTACAAGCCCATTTTCATTTGCGGATTCCCGTCACAAGCTTCCTGAAAAGCAATCTTATTAGCGAGGTAAGTTTTTACATACCAATACGTTTGAGAGGTGATCTCCATATGACTGTCGCCATTGTATCTATCGCCCAATGATTCTTTTACTCCACCCTTACCCATCTGATAAGCTTGTAGTGCGAGCACCCAATTATTGAAGTACCAATTATTCTGCTTGATGTATCGGGCGGCACTTCGCGTAGCGGATACGATGTTCATCCGTTCGTCAATATCTTTATCTACCCTCAGCCCCATTTCTTGAGCAGTGAAATCTTTGAACTGCCAAAATCCAACAGCATAAGTAGGTGATACAGCATCAGGAATCAGATTGCTTTCTTGAATAGCAAGGTATTTGAAATCGAGAGGGAGTTCTTCTTCTTTAAAGATTTTCTCGATGATTGGAAAATAAGTTCTGGCCCGCTCTACTTTGATATTAAAGTAGCGTGGGCTTCGGGTTAGTGCATCAACTTCCTTCTGAATTTCACGTTTGGCATCGTCTCTAATAGTGAGCGTCATGCCAGCGAAATGCATTTTGTGGGGCACTTGCGGAGTTTGTGCATATGAGGCAGCAGCTCCGAAAAAAATGAGTGCGACTGCAAAAAATCTCATAGAGAGCAAAGGTAAATAATTCTGTCACAGATTCTCACAGATTTTTAATAAGTAGCTCAAAGGTGTTCAAAATGCCAGTACTGAAACAGAGTGAGACGGTTTATCTGACTCGCATCATCATCACGCCATCCCGTAATGGCATGAGAAGGTTTTCAACTCTGGAGTCGTTTTGAATTTTCTTGTTGAATTCGATGATCGCTCTGGTGTCTTTGTCAGGTTTCGCATCAAGGACTTTACCGCTCCACAAAACATTGTCTGCCAGGATCAAACCTCCGCTGGAAACTTTATCGATGATCAAGTCAAAATAAAGTGAATAGTTTTCTTTATCGGCATCAATGAATGCCAAGTCAAAAGTTTCATTTAATGTTGGGATGATCTTTCGAGCATCACCAATGCGATAATCGATTTTTTCTGAGAAGTCAGATTCGTTGAAATAGCCACGAACACGATTCTCAAGTTCTTCATTAATGTCGATAGTGATTAATTTCCCTTTAGGCTGTAAACCTTCGGCAAGACAAATGGCTGAGTAACCGGTGTAGGTTCCGATCTCTAAAATACATTTTGGCTTCACCAATTTGCTCATCATGGAAAGAAATCTTCCCTGCACCTGCCCCGACAACATGCGCGACATTAACACTTGCGCATTGGTTTCGCGATTGATCTTTTTTAGGAGAGTTGATTCCTCGCTTGTGTGGGTTTCGATGTATGCTTGAAGCTCTTCTGGAAGGAAATCCATGATTTTGATTTACGATTTTAGATTTACGATTTACGATTTTTCCATGTACTCAGCAATCGTAATTCGCAAATCACAAATCGTACTTTTTAACTGTGCATTCTGAGTACGCTCATTTTATCTTCATCAAACATTTCATTGGCAAGCGCCTGCAAATCGGCAGCTGAAGCCTTTTTAACTCGCTCAAAAATTTCTTCCAGCGAGGTGATCCTTCCCAAGTCTAAAAGATTGCGCGCCATCATCATCATGAAGCCAATGTTGTTCTCTTCGGCCATAGCAATTTGTCCAAGCAATTGTTCTTTAGATGCGGCAAGTTGTTTTACTCCCAGTTTTTCTTCTTTCAGTTTCTTTAGCTCTTGCTTCACAAGTTCAATGCTTTTATTTAGCTGCGATGGTTCCGTTCCAAATGATATTACAAACAAGCCTGTATCGGTGAATGGAACAAACTGTGCTCCTATGCTATAGACAAATCCGTGCTTCTCGCGCAGCGCCATATTTAAACGAGAGTTCATCCCTCCTCCTCCTAAAATATTGGTAAGCATAAAAAATGGCGTTCGCCTTTCATGTGAGGAATGGAAGGCCGTGCGACCGATAGCACATCGGGCTTGCTTTACATTACGCTTTAGAAGAATATCTTTTGGTTTGTATCCCGTAAATTTTTTCCTCTTTGTTCTTGACCTTAGCCTCGGAACTTGCCCCAAATGTTTTTCCGCCAAAGCAATTACTTTTTCCATGGGCACGTTGCCTACCGATGAAAAAACAATTCGTGTGGTATCTAGATTTTGTTTGATGAAATTTCTAAAATCTTTTCGTTGAAAGGCCTTGACTGTCTTTTGCGTGCCTAGAATATTCATTCCCAGTGAATGGCCAGAGAAAATCACTCCATCAAACTCATCTTGAAGCGAATCATCAGGGTCATCGTAATACATTGACATCTCTTCGAGGATCACATTGCGCTCACGATTGATTTGCGTGGAAGGAAAAATGGAATCGAATGTAATGTCGGTAAGCAACTCTACAGCACGTTCAAAATATTCGTCTCGCAAAGAGGCGTAAAACAAAATCTTTTCTTTATCAGTAAAAGCATTCAGCTCCCCTCCCAGCGATTCCAATCGGTTCAAAATATGAAATGCCTTTCTCTTTCGAGTGCCTTTGAAAGCCATATGCTCCCAGAAATGCGCGATTCCCTGATTGACCGGATTTTCATCGCGACTGCCGATGTCGAGCATAATTCCGCAATGAACAATTTTGGTAGTGGTGATGCGATTATGCACCACTCGTATGCCGTTTTTGAGGGTATAAATTTCGTAGTCGCGCATGTTTAGTTAACCAACAAATTTCTAAGTCTAAAGATTTAAAACCCCCATTATTTTTTATAAATCACTGATTTTAAATCAGATATGCTTTCTTTTAGCCCAATTCCAAGCTCATTCAATTCGTTAAGGATTGGCTCATAAAATTCCTTTGTTACGGGAACAATCACTCCCCTGCTTTGAAATTTATTCTGCAATAAAAGTTTACAGGCAATGGCTATTGGCAAGCCTACGGTTTTCGCCATTGCTGTTTGCGTCTCATCTTCACCGGTTGCGGTAAGCCAAGCTTGAATTTCTTTTTCTTTTCCATTCAATGAATACCTAAACCGGTGCCACATCACGATAAAATCTTTATCGCCAGTTTTAAGTCTCCATTTTTTGTTGAGTATGTGTTCAAGGGCTTGCGCTGGTGTAGCTTTTTCCAAACCTACTTTTTCATTGGAAAAAAGTCCGCTCCAATTCAATCTCTTCATTTCTTCTCCACTTGCTATAAGCGAAAATCTTTTGCAGATTTCTTCCTGCGTATTTATCCCGGAATCAAGGAATGAAGAAATATAATCGTTATGCGTCATGCTACCGATTCCATCCATCACATAAGTATCATCACAGCAACCCAGTTGAGCCAATACGTTCCAAGTAGTGCAGTAACCTTTGTTTCGTAATGTTCCGCGCAAGACGGTTTTACAATCTTGTAATCCGTAGACGTCAACATATTTCAACGAATCGCGATTAGCATACCCCTCATACTCGCCAAGCGAAGGAACGTTGATAGGTGTTGTTCGTTGAAAAAGTTGTTGGTAAGGAATATACTTGAACTTCCCGTCTTGCAAATATTTTGCCGTTCCCTGCCCAGCGAGCACTACGTTTCGTGGGTTCCAGGTGAATTTATATCTCCATGGGTTTTCAAGATCAGTTTCAGGGGCTATCAAACCACCGGTAAATGATTCAAACGAAACCATCTTACCTCCTTCTGCTTTGATCTTATTAATCACTTGCATTGCGCTCATATGGTCAATGCCAGGATCAAGACCACATTCATTAAGAAATAGGAGTCCACTGGCTTTGGCTTCAGCATCAAAAGTCTTCATCTCATCCGATACGTAGCTGGCGGTAAGCAAATGTTTCTTTTCTGAGAGACAAATTTTTGCCACCAGTGGGTGCAGGTTAGCCGGGATCAGTGAAATAACAACATCTGCATTGCGAATGGCAGCTCTGCTTTCATCTGCATTCTCAATATTAAATGCAATGGCATTGGCGTTGGCTGATGAGCTAACTCGCTCTTGAGCAGCAGCTTTTGAGAAATCTCCAACGGTAATCTGCCAGTTATTGGCAGGAGCATTTTTTATTAAATAAGAAATCAAGGCTGACGAAGATCGACCGGCTCCAAGAACAAGAATACTTTTCATCTGCTAATAATTATTTTTTATGGTCATATGGAATTCGCATTCGATTATCATAACGTTGGGCAAAGTTCTGTTTGTGCTCATTTCATGAATTCATAATAGTTTTAAAGGAGTCACCTGAAATGCCCAGACAAATTAACATTCCCTTGATGTTTCGCTGATCGGCATTTCATAAGGATCGGCAAGTTAATCAGTTTAGAAAGAGTGAGGAAAATTTTTAACTTTATCAGCGTTCAAAATTCTATGACAACACTGACCTACTTTGACCATCTCGAAGACCTAGACCCCGAATCAAAATATTTGGTGCATAAGGCGAAGGAAGCCACGGCTCATGCTTACGCTCCCTACTCTAAATTTTATGTTGGAGCTGCTTTAATGCTGGATGACGGAACTATGATTACCGGTTCAAATCAAGAGAATGCATCATACCCCTTGTGTATGTGTGCCGAGCGGGTGGCACTCTATGCGGCTGCATCCAGTCACCCGGATAATAAAATACTAAAACTGGCGGTAGTCGCACATAAAAAAAACCATAAAGAGTTAGTCGCTGCCGCTTGTTGTGGAGCCTGCCGACAAGTGATGTTGGAATTTGAACAAAGGCAGCATAAACCCATGGAGATTATAATGTTCGGTCCGGATAAAAAATGGGTAAAAGTACCATCGGCCGCTTCACTGCTCCCCTTTGGCTTTACAAAAGAATCACTAGATAGTTAGGATAAGATTTAACTAATGTAATATTTCTGTTATCTTCCAATTATAAAACCAGTTTCGTAAAGCTATTTTTGTTTTATTTGAAGTAAGGCTAAAATCTATTCTGTGGTACAAGACATTGATATTTCTGACCTTAAGCGAATTACCGAACTCATCTATTCGAAGTATGGCTATGACTTCAGGAATTATGCGATGTCTTCTTTCAAGAGGCGCATCCTCCGCATCCTGGAGCTAAAGAACCTCTCTATCGAATCATTGATCAAGAAACTAAATGAATCACCCGCATTTATTAATGAGTTTCTCGATGAACTTACTGTGAATGTGACGGAGATGTTTCGCGACCCCAGTTTCTGGCGGATTATGCGAGACGAAATTATCCCTGGCATTCTTTTAAACCATAAGACCTTTAATGTATGGCATGCCGGGTGTTCCTCAGGCGAGGAAGTTCTCTCGATGGCCATTCTCTTAAAGGAAATGGGTATCCATAATGATGTGTCGTTGTTCGCCACAGACCTTGATGTTAATATCATGGAAAAAGCTAAAGCCGCTACCTACCCGGCCAAGAACATGGAGCTCAATGAGAAGAACTATATCCGGTTTGAAGGCAAGTGGAGTTTGCGAGACTATTATAAGGAGGAAAACGGCAAAGTGATCTTTGATAAGAACCTCTATAATAATGTGACCTTCCGTAAGCATGACTTGGTAGTGGGTGAGATCTTCAACAAATTTGACTTGATATTATGCCGTAATGTGATGATCTATTTCAACCAGACATTGCAAAACGAGGTTTTGAAAAAATTCCATGAGAGTCTATTTAAATACGGTTATCTCTGCATAGGTTCAAAAGAGTCATTGATTTGGTGTGATGTGGCCAATCGTTTTTTAGTGGCCAACAATGAAGAAAAAGTTTACAAAAAAATAAAAGATTAGGAAGGGCCCGATGAGCAGGTTCAACCTAAATAACAGTTATAAAGCCGTTGTGATTGGCGGTTCAGCCGGAAGTTTCCAGGGAATTACAAAAATTTTGTCGCAATTGCCTAAAACATTTCCGCTGCCCATCATCATGTGCTTGCACCGGCTTAAGCACGTGCGCAACGGTTTCGTGGAGGCATTATCAATTAAGAGTGTGTTTCCGGTAACCGAACCTAATGACAAAGAGGCGATAAAGAAAGGTGGCGTGTATTTGGCACCTTCCAATTATCATATGTCAGTAGAATTGGGAAATCATTTTGCGATGAGCACGGAAGACATGATTAACAACTCACGTCCTGCTATAGATATTACACTGGGCACAGCAGCATATGTTTATAGAGAGAAGCTCATTGGTATTTTACTTTCAGGTGCTAACCGCGATGGCGGAATGGGAATGAAGCACATTCACGATAAAGGTGGGCTTACTGTTGTACAAGAGCCGACCGAATGTATGATTGATACTATGCCGAAAGCGGCTTTGGCACTCACCAAAATTGACCATGTGCTAAAAGTAGACGAAATTGTAAGTTTGATGACGGAATTAGATAGGCTATACAAATGATTGAACAGATTCGATTTTTCTTAAAAGATCCGGCCAAGGTTGCGAGAGCCGCAACCATTGGTTTTTTCATAATGATGGCTATCGCTGCCTGGTTCTTAGCAACGTTACCTTATGACCTTGTCTATAAAGGAGGCATGATTGATTCACATCGTGCAACGGGCGTTTACGCAAAACTCTTTACTATTATAGGGTTAGCGTTTGCATTTTGTTATACCCTGATCTATTTCTCGCAGAAGACCAGAAAGGAAACTATTGTCTATCTGGACAAGAAAATTGAAAATTCCTTTGCTCAGCAAGGAACTACAGCAGGGCAATCCCAAGATTCATTTAACACAACCGCTCTTCGCGAAAAAATTAAATCGGCTGGCAAAGATGAAAAATGGCAGCAAGGCCTTAATGAATTGTGTAAGCAACTCAATGCTGGTCAGGGAGCTCTTTATTTGGTTAATTCAAAAGGCGACAAATCACTTGAAATGAAAAGTGGTTGTGCTGTTGTTTTGGCTGAGGGAGAGGAAAATCCTTCCTTCCAATGGGGCGAAGGTTTGATTGGACAAGTTGCCGCCTCAGGTAAAAGTTTATACCTGGATGAATTGCCAGAAGGGTACGCTTCAAGGATTGAAAGTGGGCTTGGTAGTGCACTACCCAAATTCCTTTTCATATTGCCGATTAAAAAGGAAAATGAAATTATTGGTGTAATTGAAGTGGCTACGTTCACCAATTTATCAGAGGCGATGCGCAAGCAAGCTCAGGAAGCCGGAACCATTTTTTCAGAGATCAGTTGATGAATATGCTCAAGAATTTACGAATTAGTACCAAGATCACGGCTTTGATAGTTGCCCTTGCAACGGGTGGTGTACTTGCATTTGCTCTTTTCACCTATCGGGTAAATGTACAGGCCGGCCAGGACAAACTTAACGCAAGTGTTACTGCCGTTGCTGATCAGCAAGCAGAGATGTTCAACCATTATTTTGAGCATGTTACAACTACCGTAAAATTCTTGCAAGGCTCAGAGCAGTTAAAATCACAAATCGATACTAGCCCCGATACACTGGAATCTACTCTCAATCATATTAAGGGAATTTATTCTTTCAGCGAAGTCTACATCACCGATAAAAAAGGAACCGTTGTGGTTTCCACCGATAGTAATAGTACTGGAAGAAACCTTGCTGATTTGGACATCAATTTTTTTTCCAATGCAGTCAGTAACGTTCAGATTAGTGGAGTTCGTAAGGAGAAAGAAAACTATTTTGTTTATGCAGCCGCAGGAATTGAGAATAGGATTCTGGCATTTAAAATTGACCTCGATCCCATCTACAAAAAATTAGTCACCGGAAATATTGGCGAAACGGGCGAGAGCTACCTGGCACAAGTTGATCCGGTCACAAAAAAAATAATAATAGTTAGCCCGCTGCGCAATGATCCTAAGACATTCTTAAAAACCATTGAGCCCAACAGCCGTGCCAGCCGTGAAATGCAATCAGCCATTGATGGAACGAATGGTTCAAGTATTGGGTCGGACTATCGTCATGTTGAAACTCTAAAAGTATTTAGAAAGATCAATCAAGCTGGCTGGGGTTTGGTGGTAAAGATTGACACCGATGAAATCAAAAGTCAAGGCGCTGATATTTCAGAGATCTATTTCTTTGGCGGACTTGCCGTGATCTTGATTGCCTGGGGAGCAGCCTTACTATTAGGTCGCACGTTGGTAAAGCCTCTTGATGACATGGGCAATACACTGGAATTAGTTTCTCAAGGTGTGTTACCCGAAAATATCGCCACCGGTACTCGTGACGAGTTTGGTAAAATGTCTGACAAGGTCGATTCATTGGTGCAGACGCTGAAGAAAAGTGCAGAGTTTGCGAAAAATGTGGGTGAAGGAAAATTGGATGCGCACTTTCAGCCAGTAAGCGAAAATGATACTCTTGGTCAGGCACTCATTCACATGCGCGATGACCTCATTGAGAATGAGAAAAAAGACAATGAGCGTAACTGGATTGTGCGTGGCGTGGCTGAGGCAGCAGAAATACTTCGTGCCCATGACACCCTCGATGAACTTGGAAACGATGTCATCAAATTCATTGCAGATAAAATTGGAGCGGTTCAGGGAGCATTCTACGATGTCAATAATGATGATCGCAATAAAGTATCAATCGAGATCAGGGCAAGTTTTGCTTATGGACGTAAAAAGTATTTAAAGAAAACCTTCCGTTTTGCAGAAGGCCTGGTAGGTCAGGCGGTAGCCGAAAAAGACGTTGTAATGCGCACCGAAATTCCAGATGATTATCTATCCATCACATCCGGGATTTTAGGAGAGCAAAAGCCAAATTGTATTTTGATCGCCCCGCTCATTACCAACGAAGAAGTTTACGGTCTTCTCGAATTTGCCGGGATGAAAAAATTCGATCCTTCGCAGGTGAAATTTGTTCAGGAACTGAGTTTGATATTGGCCCGAACCATTTTCAATATTAAGGTTAACGAACGCACGCGCAAGCACTTAGCAGAATCTCAAGCACTCAGTAATGAACTTCAGGAAAAACAGGAAGTGCTTCGCCAGAATGCCGAAGAAATGCAGGCTACCCAAGAAGAACTCAAGCGCAGCAATTCCATGCTCGAAGAGCAAGTAGAAGAAGTGAACCGCACACAGAAGCGGATGCAGTTATTATTAGAGAATGCGTCAGAGGTGATCACGATCTACGAAGAAGATGGAACCGTACGCTACGTTTCTCCTTCCGTTGAAACCATTCTTGGTTACAGTCAACGAGAAATGCAAGGCAAAACAGACATTGACAAAATCCATCCGAACACCATTGAAATTGCAAAGGGCCTATTCAAAAGCCTTCGCGAAAATCCGGACGAAAAAATCACCGTGCAGTTCGAGTATCAAACCAAGGATGGAAACTACATTTGGTTGGAGGCTACAGGTACCAACTTCATGAGTAATCCTGCAATCCGCGGATACATTCTTAATTCAAGAGATATCACCGAGCGAAGAAGAGCAGAACTAGAGCAACGCATGCGAAGCAAAATGCAGGCACTTTCTGAAAACTCACCTGACCTTATCACTCGGCTTGAACACGATTCTATTTCATACATTAATCCCACGATTGAGGCCTTTACTGGTAAATCCCCTAAGCAATTCCTTAATAAGAAGGTGAAGGAAGTCGACCTCAACTCTGTTATTCTCGACCAGTGGTTAGCTATTGTTGAGCAGGTGAATGCTTCAAATGATACCGTGGCCATGGAAATGGACTTCCCTACCGATCAGGGCAAGCGCATCATGCAAGTAAACGCTATCCCTGAATATGATGAGAAGAAAAATATAGAATCCGTTCTGGTGGTTTCACATGATATTACTGAGCGCAAAGAGATCGAAGTTGAAATACAGAATAAGAATAAGAAAATCAACGATTCAATCAATTACGCGAAGCGAATACAAAATGCTATCCTCCCTAACTCGCGCCATATCAGCAAGTCATTGCCAGATTCATTCATACTGTACAAACCTCGCGATGTAGTCAGCGGAGACTTCCCATGGTTCGTTCAGATCAAGAATGATATTTTTATTGCAGCCGTGGATTGCACAGGTCATGGTGTACCGGGCGCATTGCTTTCGTTGATTGGATATTTCTTACTTAATGATATTGTCCGCAGTCGCAAAATCACAGAGCCAGGTAAAATATTAGACTTACTGGATGAAGGTGTTACTCAAACGCTCCGTCAGGACCAAGATGATTCAGCCACTAAAGATGGAATGGACATTGGCCTTTGCCGAATTAATACCGAAACCAGAACGGTTGAATATGCCGGAGCACACAGGCCACTCTGGTTTATGAAGGGTGGGGCAATGGATGAGGTAAAAGGAAATAAATTCCCGATTGGTGGAGGCATCTATAAAAACCAAACCAATTTTACCACTACTAAACTACAGCTGAACAAAGGGGATTCATTCTATTTTAGTTCAGATGGTTTCCCTGACCAGTTCGGTGGTCCTGAAGTTCGTAAATTCGGCCCCAAAAAGACGCGCGAGATCATTGAACAGATTCATAAGAAGCCAATGGCTGAGGCCGCTGAAGTCTTTGACAAGGAATGGGAGGCATGGAAAGGCGATCATAAACAAACAGATGACGTACTTTTGATAGGAATTAAATTTTAAAGCAATAAATTGGAACTTTAATCCCCACTGCAATGAACTACATCTACGACCTGCACCGCACCATGATGACGCAGAAGCTGATCTTGGTTTACGAAGGAGACTTCACGCAGGAAACTACCAAATCCATTTTGTCGATGGCCGAGCGTAATCTCGACTCATCGGGCGAAGACTCAGGCATTAAGCGTAAGGTCTTCAACGTGATGGTAGAAGCGCTACAAAATATCGTGAAGCACAGCAGTGAGCAAGGACTGCAGGCGGGCTCACTCATTAGTAAGAGCGCTATTTTCCTTATTAGTAAGGATGATAAAAAATACTGCGTTATGACTGGTAATCCTATAGGAAGAGACCATGTTGCGAAGCTAACCCAAAACCTGAATGACCTTAACGCCAAGGACAAAGAGGGGCTTAAAGAACTCTACAAAGACATTATCAAGAACACGCAGATTTCAGAAAAAGGCGGAGCAGGTCTTGGCTTTGTGGATATGGCTCGCAAATCTGGCGAAAAGCTAGAATTCACTTTTGAAAAGATGGATGATCATCACGACTTCTTCTGTTTGAAAGTAAATATCTCTCGCGAAAAAGAATAATTCAAAAAATTTATAAACTGAATCAATCATGGAAATCCTCAATCTGAAAGGTACCGAAGACACACCAACCATCATTCTCGATAAAAAGAACGGCATTTTTGAAATCAGCGGACGTTCATTGCCAGAAGATTCGGCTGAATTTTACCGTCCGGTAATCGAATGGATAAATGGTTTCGCCAAAGAAGCTGGTCCCTCCACTGAATTTGTTTTCAAGTTGGAATATTTCAATACAGCCTCTTCTAAATTGATCTTGGATGTGCTTTCGGCATTGGAAGAAATCAAAGGGATGAAAATCCTGTGGTACTTCCACGATGATGACGAAGATATGGAAGAAGCTGGTCAGGAGTTTTCAGAGCTCGTTGAAATTCCATTTGAGTTTAAAACCTACTAATTCAATATTCTAGATTTCAATTTCAAAATTCTGGCCGCTTTTTTAAAGTTTTGAATCTGTAATCTGGAAATACCGAAGAGATGAGTGAGGAGATTCTCAAAGCATTAACGCAACTGTTCGCCATCATCACCAAGCAGGACGGTGGTGTGACCGAAAATGAGCGCCAATTTGTAATCAATTTCTTTCAGCAAGAATTAGATCAGGATACCGTAAAGGAATATGTCACCTTATACGATGACTTTTCCGGGTGGGGCAAACAAGACGAGGAAAAGAACAAACTCACCTCTGTTAAAGATTCAGTAAAGACACTGGGGATCTGTAAAAAGATCAACAAGACACTTACCCAAAAGCAAAAAGTAGTTGTACTCACCAAACTGCTGGAACTAGTCGGTTCTGATAAAAACTTTACTCCGCAGCGAATCGAAATTATCAATACCGTTTCTACAGTTTTTAACATTAGCCAGGAGGAGTATAAACTGGTAGAGACATTCATCATAGCCGAAAAGGCTGACCAACTTAATTTCAAAGACATTCTTTTGGTTGACTCCGCTGAGGGAAAGTCAGCCGAGCTTCAAAAACATTCACACGCACACATTGAAGGTCAGATGATTTTCATGCGAGTGAATGACGTTGACATGTATTTCACCAAATACCTTGGGCATGAATCCAATACGCTTAACGGATTCATCATGCAGCCCAACAAAGTGTATTTGTTCTCACACGGCAGCACTATCAAGACACAGCAAGGAGATGCCCTTTATTATAGTGATCTAGTAGCCCATTTTAACGAAGAGATAAAGACCACGAAACTCTCGTTCAATGCCAATATTGAAGAATTCAAATTCCCTAACGGAGCTATAGGTCTACGCGATGTCTTGATCTCTGAAGGACCTGGAAAGTTAATCGGCATCATGGGAGCCAGTGGTGCAGGAAAAACTACCCTCCTACTTACCCTTGCGGGCCTCGAAAAACCTTCTAAAGGAGAAATTAAAATCAACGGATTTAATACCAACACCGAAAAAGATAAAATCGAAGGTGTAATTGGCTTTGTATCACAAGATGATTTGTTGATTGAAGAGCTTACGGTCTTCCAAAACCTGTACTATAACGCCAAGCTTTGCTTCTCCCATTTTACTGAAGCTCAGCTGCAAGAAAGAGTGATGAGTACCCTGGAGAACCTCGGTCTTGATCAGCGAAAAGATTTGAAAGTCGGCAACCCATTAGAAAAAACGATTAGTGGTGGCCAACGGAAGCGTCTAAATATTGCACTTGAGCTAATTCGCGAACCTGCTATTTTATTCCTCGATGAGCCAACATCCGGTCTCTCCTCTCGCGATTCAGAAAATGTAATCGACTTACTTAAGGAACTCTCACTTAAGGGGAAATTGATATTTGTGGTGATCCATCAGCCGTCCTCAGACATCTACAAGATGTTTGATAAGATGGTCATAATGGATACAGGAGGATTTCCAGCTTACTATGGATCTCCGGTTGAAGCCGTGACTTATTTTAAGAAGGCTACCCACCAGGTAGACAGCAACCGTGGCCAATGCGAAACATGCGGTAACGTAAACCCTGAACAGATTTTCAACATTATCGAATCGAAGGTGGTTGATGAGTATGGCCAGCCTACCAATAAGCGAAAAGTGACTCCCCCGCAGTGGCATGAAATGTATCAGCAGCGGTTTAAGATCAATAAAGTTGAAGACGTCAAAGAAACTCCGCCAAGTACGCTGAGTATTCCAAGTAAGGTAAAACAGGCAGGAATTTTTACTACGCGTGATTTTCTGGCTAAACTTAGCAACAAGCAGTATTTATTAATCAACTTGCTTGAGGCTCCACTACTCGCTATTATTCTCGCTTTCATTACCCGGTACAAGAGTGCTCCAGGCGGAAGAGAATACATTTTTAGGTTCAACGATAACTTCCCCGCCTTCTTGTTGATGTCAATTATCGTGGCTTTGTTCATGGGCTTGACTGTGAGTGCGGAAGAAATTATCCGCGATAGAAAGATTCTTAAGCGCGAATCGTTTCTGAACCTCAGTTGGAACAGTTATTTATTGTCCAAACTCAATATTCTCTTTTTAATGTCAGCAATTCAAACCCTGACTTTCGTGATTATTGGTAATTTGATTTTGGAAATACACGGAATCACATTCGCCATGTGGTTTGTCCTTTTTTCAACAGCATGTTTTGCTAATGTACTTGGATTGAATATCTCCTCTGCATTTAACTCTGCAGTTACGGTTTATGTGATGATCCCTCTCCTGCTCATTCCGCAAATGATTTTGAGTGGTTTACTCTTTCCATTTGATAAGTTAAATGACTTGATTAGCGCCAAGGGTAAAGTACCTATTATCGCAGACTGTATGGCATCTCGTTGGGCATACGAAGCAATTGCCGTCTACCAATACAAGAACAATGAGTACGAAACTCCTTACTATGAATATGAGCGTCAAGAATCAAAAGCTGATTTTAAATCGGCCTACCTTACTGATGAACTGAAGAAACGAAATCGTTTTATCCTGGACAACCTCGATTCCAAAAGCGACTCCGTCAAGCAATTAATTGCATTGAACTTAGGAATCCTGCGTGATAATCTTGACCATGAACCCTTCAGAGAAGGAATTGAAAAGGTTAATTTCAGTGTCGCTTCGAAAGAGTTAAGCACAACACTGGATACCTATTTAGAAAATTATAGAAAGCACTATCAACAGATTTATAACGACTATGTAAATCTTATGGAAAAGAAAATGGCTTTCTATGAAAAGAACGGAGTAAAAGTCAATGATGAAAAGAATAACTATCACAATGAAAGCTTGTCTGACATGGTGAAGAACATAAATGCTAAAGAGCGACTTCTTGAACACAATGGAAAATTGATTCAACAAATCAACCCTATTTTTCAAGACCCTACCCCTTCAACCTATCGTACTGCCTTTTTTGTACCCGAAAAGACCTTATTTGGAGTGACCACAAGCACTTACGTCTTCGACTTGATTGTTATTTGGCTTATGGCATTAGCATGCTACATCGCACTTTATTTTGAATGGATGCGTAAAACAGTCGAGTTTTTTGGGAATTTTAGCATTCCTGATAAGGTAAACATCCCTTTCAGGAGGAAATAAATTATTTTGTAACGACCGCTTAATTTTTAATTTTGTAACTAACTAAGAAAGTTATGAGAATAGCACTAATTGGCTTGGTTGCCGCCCTGATCCTTGCTTCTTGCGGTAAAAGTAAAAAGCCCGATGAGCAAGAATTTCTCAACACATTGGATTCTGCAAAGAAGGGCCCCTCAATTGATCAGGAAGTGATCAATGGCATTTTGCAACAGATTCCTAGCCCATTGGAAATATCTGTATTGCTTAAGCAATCAGGCACAAAGTACAATGCAAGCATGTTGAACACTCCAGATAATACTTCGAAATACAATAGCAATTACAAAAAAGCCTTGAATCTCGGTATTTACGGAACAGATCTAGGATACACCAACATCTATCAACAGAACAATGATGGAATAAAGTATCTTAAATCGATTAAACAGTTGGCCGATGAATTGAACATTGGACAATTCTTCGATATCGAAACGATAGCGAAGCTTGCTACCAATAGCAAAAACCTTGATTCACTGTTACTGGTTACAACCCAGAATTTCAATAGTATAAACAGTTATCTGCAAGGTCAGGGAAGATCTAACTTGAGCGTGCTGTTACTCACAGGTGGATGGTTAGAAGCAGTGCAGATTACCTGCCAGGTAGCTGGTAAAGACGCTAAAAACAAAGAATTAAAAGAGAAAATTGGTGAACAGAAAATTATTTTAGAGCAAATCGTGCTTCTTTTCTCATTTTACAAAGAGGATGAAAATATGGCATCGTTATTGAATGATCTTAACAACCTGAAAGCAGCTTTTGATAAGATTAATATCACATATGTTCACAAAGAGCCGACTTCAAAAGTGGTGGATGGTGTTTTGATGATTCAAGATAACAGTACAACTACAATTGATGTAACCGATGAGGATATTAAAAATATCACAGGAATTACCAATTCGATCAGAAACAAAATAGCCAGTTAACACGAACCAATCTCTATGAAAAAAATAATTACACTCGCGCTGATGGTTTCTTTCATTGGGTTAGCTTCTTCACAATTAGCAAGCCAATGCAACCCAGATAATTTTGCGAATGCTTGTATACCAAAGCTAGCATCCGGCTTCAATTTTCTAAAAAGCTATAAAGTAGATGGCGAAGGCGGAAAGGACAAAGTAGAATACAGTTATGTATTCACGAAAGGTACTCAGTACATGATCAACCTTTGTGCAAATGGTACCGCTACCGATGGGATCGTAGTTTCTTTATTTGACTCTGGTCGCAATAAGGTTACTACCAACAAGGTTAACGGTCAGTTTGTATCGGCAATCGTTTATCCTTGTAATGCTACCGGTATCTATTACATTCAATACACGTTTGACGGCTCCGCTAGCAAGTGCGGAGGAAGCGCCCTTGGATTTAAAAGATAAAATCGAAAAGACTTAGATGAAAACCCCGCCCACAAGGCGGGGTTTTATTTTGCCCCAAGAAGTAATAACTTATAGAACCACTATATGCCGAAAATACTGATCATTGAAGACGAGGCAAGCATCCGTGCTGTACTCAAAGATATATTGAAGGATCAAAAGGAATTAAAACTAGAGGTAGAGGAAGCTAAAGATGGAGCGGAGGGCCTACTCAAACTTGAAAACGATTCATTCGATTTAGTCTTTTGCGACATAAAAATGCCAAAGGTGGATGGCATGGAGGTGTTAACTCAATCAAAAGCCAAAGGTAATGCAGCAACATTTGTGATGATCTCAGCCCACGGCACAACCGAACTAGCCGTGGATGCAGTTAAAAAAGGAGCTTACGACTTTTTACAAAAACCGCCTGATCTCAACAGGCTTCTCATAACCCTTCGCAATGCCCTCGACAAAAATTCATTAGTGAAGGAATCCGTATCTCTAAAGAAAAAAATCTTGCAGCGATACGAAATCATTGGACAATCTGAAGGGGTTAAGGAGGTGCTTACCATGATCGACAAAGTTGCTCCAACTGAAGCGCGAGTGCTTATAACAGGACCAAATGGATCAGGCAAGGAATTAGTAGCAAGACAACTTCATGAAAAGAGTCCACGCTCCTCTTCCCCATTTATTGAAGTTAATTGCGCAGCCATCCCATCGGAATTAATTGAAAGCGAACTCTTTGGTCATGAAAAAGGAGCCTTCACTTCGGCAATTAAGCAACGGCTAGGGAAATTTGAATTGGCAGAAAACGGAACTCTATTTCTTGACGAGATTGGCGATATGAGTTTATCTGCACAAGCCAAGGTTTTGCGAGCCCTTCAGGAGAATAAAATATCAAGAGTAGGTGGAGACAAGGATATTTCTGTTAACGCCCGTGTAATTGCTGCTACCAATAAAGACTTAAAAAAAGAAATCAGTGAGGGACGATTCAGGGAAGACTTATACCATCGTCTTTCGGTGATCGTAATAAAAGTTCCTTCTCTAAAAGACCGCAAGGAGGATATTCCTCTTTTGGTGGATAAGTTTCTTGGTGAAATCGCAATCAACTATGGCGCTAAGAGAAAAAATATTGAAGCCGAAGCTGTCAAAATATTAACTCAGCATGAGTGGGGCGGAAATATCCGTGAGCTGAAAAATGTAATCGAAAGATTGGTGATTATGTGCGAGGGCACAATTAGCCCTGCGGAAGTAAAAAAATACCTTTAGGTGGTCCCTAGATTCTTTTCACAGAATTAGATTTTACCTCTTTCTTGCTGTAAGTAGGGCAAGTGTACTGGCTGCAAGCAGAAATAAAGGCAACCAAAGCAATAAAGGCAAGTACTTTTTTCATGTTTGTTGATTTAATCATAACAAAATTATCATTCTTTTACTTCCAAACAAATCGCCTAATTTATCATCAAGTTGCACCCCCGAATATCGCTGTTGTCCATGCGACCTAGAATTTCAAATGAATTGTCAACCACTCTTCCTAAGTCCTCAGTTTCAATAAATGCACACGAATGCACATTGGCAAAGTCAACCACATTTATTGCTCCTGTTTTCCCCCCAGAAACATAATCAAAAGGGTCATTAATATCGCGGGCTATTACTTTCATCCAAGGTGGACAGTGAAAGTAACCTTTACCATCTGAATAGGCTTGAGAAAAAAGTTCTGTCATTCCATATTCAGAGTGAATTTCAGATACGTTAAAGCGCTGCCTCAAGAAGGCATGTAAATCTTCGCGCACCCATTCTTTCCTTCTCCCCTTCATGCCCCCTGTCTCCATAACTATACAAGAGTTTAAATCAATTTCATTTTTCTCTGCTAAATCAAGCAATGCAAATGAAACACCCCAAACCAATGTTTTCTTTTCTGATTTTTTTAATGAACGAACCTTATTCAGCAAATCCTCATGATTACTTAAATAGTATCCAGAATTGCCCGTTTCATCATTCTTAATAAAATGGTCAATCATGCATATTAATGAAGATCCTTTCCTTTCGATATAGGATGGCAGCAATGCAAGAAAATGATAGGCCCCTATGGATCCATAGAAGCTCTCAAAAATTGAGGTCGCGTTTTTCCGATAGAAATCCAAACTCCAAACTTCGTGCTTACTAACCCCTACGCCTGTTGTTGAACTGCTGGTAAATTCGGCTTGAGTACTCCATCTACCCGATATCACGGGATGTGATTTAAAAAATCTGATCGGCAAGAAAGGGATTTCGTTTAAGCCATGAACCTTCTCAGGAACTTTGCCTAACGCTTGTGCATAAGATTGATAAAGAAGGTTATTTTTGTATTGAAAATGGAAAATCTTGAGCGCAATATCTTCAAAGTTATTAGCGTTGACAGAGGGAAGTAAATCAGTGAATTCTTTTAATTCAGGCAAGCGAAACAATTGAATACCAAAGTTAGAAAATGAAGCGAATAAAAAATTTAGGAATTGGCTTGTTACTGATTTTGGCTGTTGATTCTTGTATTAAGGAGCCAACCTACTCTATAATTCCTCATATTGAATTTCAGGACCTTATCTTTCGAAAGGGCTCTATTCAAGATACTTTGATCTTCAGGTTAAAATTCACTGACGGGGATGGAGATTTAGGCATTGGGGCCGAAGACTTGACGGGGCCTAATTTTTACAATTATTACAATCCATGGTATTGGGCTTATAATACAACTGATTTCACCCAGCAAGCATTTGCCGTTGACAATACTCTTACGCCCCCTACAGGTTATCAATGGATCACCTATAAATCAAGAAAACTCCCCCAGTTTGATACCCTTCCTGGAATCAACTGTGAAAACTGGCAACAATTGAAGGACAACTCCGCACAACCTAAGGTCATTGATACCATTTACATGACTCAAAATTTGAAAGCCTTTAACATAAACGTGGACGTTTACATTAAAAACAGTAGTGGTGCTTATGTTAAGTTTAATCCAGGTGATTACTTTAGTTTTCCAGGATGCTCACCTAATTTGTTTCGCGGTGCGTTCCCCGACCTATCTAATGATAGAAAAAGCTCTCCATTAGATGGCACAATTACCTATAAACTTCAATCTTCGGGGTTATACTATTTGTTTAGTACCAAAACTCTGAAAATGGATGTAACCATTAATGACAGAGCCTTCCACATAAGTAATGTAATCGAGAAAAAGGATTTCACCCTTCAACAGATCACTCGATGATTAATAGATTGAAGGGAATTTTTCAGGATTAGACTCCCTCATCAACTCGTATATCCTTTCAAAAATTTCTTCCGGATTTGGCTTAGAGAAATAGTCTCCGTCCGATGCGTAAGGAGGCCTATGCTCTTTGGCGGTAATTGTTAATGGTGCTGAGTCTAGGTAAGCATAAGCTTTTTGGACCTCGAGAACCTGTTGCATCATAAATGCCGTTGCTCCGCCAGGAATATCTTCATCGGCAAAAACAACCCGGTTAGTCTTCTTAACCGACTCTAATATTGAATGATGAATATCGAAAGGAAGAAGACTTTGAGCATCGATAACTTCGCATGAAATCCCAGCAGATTCAAGCTCACTTGCTGCATCCATAATCACGCGACACATCGAGCCGTAAGTAACAATCGTTACATCGTTTCCTTCTTTCAAAACCTCAGGAACTCCCAAAGACAACTTGAATTCACCAATATTCGCAGGAAGCTTCTCTTTTAATCGATAACCGTTCAAACATTCGATGATCAAGCAGGGGTCATCTGATTGAAGCATGGTATTATAAAAACCTGCGGCTTGTGTCATGTTTCTTGGCACCATCACATACATTCCGCGAAGGCTACTCAAGATCAGCCCAATTGGCGAACCGGCATGCCAAATCCCTTCAAGTCTGTGTCCACGAGTGCGAACGATGAGTGGTGCCTTTTGTCCTCCTTTTGTTCTGTATTGCAAATTGGCCAAGTCATCAGACAAAATCTGAATGGCATAAAGTAAATAATCCAAATATTGAATTTCAGCGATCGGTCTAAAACCACGCAATGCCAAGCCAATTCCCTGACCTATGATTGTGCATTCGCGAATACCGGTATCTGTTACTCTTAGTTTTCCAAATTTCTCTTGTAAGCCAGCAAAACCTTGGTTCACATCTCCAATCCTCCCCACATCTTCACCGAAGGCTAAGACAAATGGATTGTTCTTCAATGCGGCCTCGAAACATGCTTGCAAAATTTCACGACCATCAAGTACAGGGGAATCTTCAGAATACTCCGGTGCAACAGGTTTTGTTTTCAAAGCTGACCATTCTGACTGACTATGAACGTGAGAATTATACCGGTCAAAGTTATCCAGAGAGGATTCAGTGAGCCACTTAATGATTTCTTGTTTAAGGTCAGAATCTTTTCCTGCTAATGCTCGCAATGCCTTCTTGGCTGCTTTCACAGAATCAAGCCTTTCTGGGTTGATTGCTTTCTCCAAGTGTTCTTTGATACCTGCGATTTCCGAATTTTCAGCAGCACCATTTGCTAAAACAGCTAAAAGTGAACTCTGACTTTTCTTGGTGTCTTCATCAAAAGTACGCCAAGCGATATCCTTTGCTGACTTAGCTGTGGCCTTGGCATCTTTCTCAATATTATCAAGAACTTCAGGTAATGCCACACCTTGGTTGATCATCCACTCGCGCATCTTGCGCACACAATCAAAATCCTTCTCCCACTCCAACCGTTCTTTCGATTTGTACCTTTCATGCGAACCTGAAGTACTATGACCTTGGGGCTGAGTCATCTCTTTCACATGAACTAGCACAGGTACGTGTTCTTCGCGGCAAATTTTTTCCGCTTTCTCATAAGTGAGACAGAGTTCTTCGTAATCCCACCCATTTACTGTAAAAATCTCAAAACCTTGTTCTGATTTATTTCTTTGAAACCCTGCAAGGATTTTTGAGATGCTTCCTTTTGTTGTTTGATATTCCTTCGGAACCGAAATTCCATATTCATCATCCCATACCGACATCAACATTGGCACTTGCAAAACACCGGCTGCATTGATTGCTTCAAAAAACATCCCCTCTGATGTAGATGCATTGCCAATCGTGCCGAAAGCAATCTCATTTCCATTAATGCTCAGATCGGTAAAGTCTTTTAGGTCAGCATTCTCGCGGAAAAGTTTTGATGCTTGTGCCATACCCAGTAAGCGCGGCATTTGCGCTGCGGTTGGAGAAATATCAGCGCTACTATTCTTTGATTTTGTCAACGGCTTGAGTTTCCCGTTTTCATCAAGCATCCGGGTTGCAAAGTGCCCAGTCATCTGACGACCTCCGGAGGCAGGCTCTGCTTCAATACTGGTGTGAGCGTAAAGTTGTGCGAAATAGGCCGTCAACGATAATTGGTTAATCGCCATCATAAACGTCTGATCGCGATAATAGCCAGAACGGAAATCGCCATTGCGAAATACTTTGGCCATCGCAATCTGTGCCACCTCTTTGCCATCGCCAAAGATTCCAAATTTGGCTTTGCCCATGAACACTTCTTTGCGACCAAGTAAACTCGCTTCGCGGCTTTCGCACACTAGGCGATAATCGGCCAAAATGGAATCGGCTTTCTTTGACGAAATGCTGGGGGAAGCTGTTTTAGTCTGGCTCACACTCGTTAGGTTTGTGGTAAAAGTAGAAAAAAAGAAATGAGCGTTCAAAACGAAAATCTGGCCGCAATTTTATAGCGCAAATTCAATCAATTGCAGAATAATTTCCTGATATTAATTCAATTCAGCAAATAAAAAAAGCCCTCATTTTAACTCAGATTTTCATGCAATAGCTTGCCCTGATCATGGAGGATGTTCTATTGCAATCGAATGTTATATTTGTGTCCCTAAAATATTTTGAAATTATTATCAACCAATAAATTTTAATCAAATGATCATTGGCGTTCCGAAAGAAATAAAAAACAACGAGAACCGCGTAGCACTCACACCTGCAGGTGCACAAGAATTAGTGAAGCGTGGCCATACAGTTTATGTTCAGGCCAAAGCGGGTGAAGGCAGTGGTTTCAGCGATGAAGACTATACCAGTGTTGGTGCCAAAATGCTTACCAAGGCTGAAGATGTTTTTGCCATTGCTGAAATGATCATGAAGGTAAAGGAACCTATTGAGCAAGAATATAGCCTGATCAAAAAAGATCAGTTGGTGTTTACGTATTTCCATTTTGCATCGTATGAACCATTGACACATGCCATGATTAAGACAGGTGCAGTATGCTTGGCTTATGAGACTGTAGAGCGTTTGGATGGAAGTCTCCCATTGCTTGTACCCATGAGTGAAGTAGCGGGACGCATGTCTATTCAAGAAGGGGCCAAATATTTAGAGAAGCCATTGAAAGGCCGTGGAATTTTGTTGGGTGGTGTACCCGGAGTAATGCCAGCTAAAGTGTTGATTTTAGGCGGTGGTGTTGTAGGAACAAACGCAGCAAAGATGGCAGCAGGAATGGGTGCAGATGTAATCATTGCCGATGTCAACATAAACCGCCTTCGTTATCTGGATGATGTGATGCCAAAAAATGTTCGCACTCTAGTGAGCAACGATTATGTGCTTCGTGAATTAGTAAAAACAAGTGATCTTATCATTGGTGGAGTTCTCGTTCCGGGAGCGAAAGCCCCAAGGCTTATCACACGCGATATGCTCAAAACTATGAGGCCAGGTACTGTTCTTGTGGATGTGGCTGTTGATCAAGGTGGGTGTATTGAAACTTGTAAGCCCACTACTCATGAAGATCCAACGTTCATCATAGATGATGTTGTTCACTATTGTGTAGCAAATATGCCTGGAGCCGTGCCTTACACTTCAACGCTTGCTCTCACCAATGCTACGCTTCCTTATGCATTGAAACTTGCCGGCCAAGGATGGAAGAAAGCTTGTGCCGAAAATCAAGATTTAAAAAAGGGTTTAAATGTTATCAATGGCAAAGTGGTTTACAAGGCCGTAGCTGATTCATTCAATCTTTCTTACACCGATGTGAAAGAGTTTTTGAATTAATATTTTATTCACTCAAGAAAAAGTCATCACAAGTTCTGTGATGACTTTTTTATTTTCAATAAGGAAGTTTGTGTCCTTTGCCCAATGCCACTTTGGGGTTGTCGTATTTGCCAGTGACGTGAAATGGAATTTTTATTTTAGTGAACGGGATCAGTTCTATCCTCACTATGTAATTCACTAGCCCACTCATGGTATTTACTCCTTCAATGTCTGCATCAAAACCAGACACTTCTATTGAAAATGGTTTTACTATAATTTTACTATCTCGGATTTCCGTCTCCATAGTAAAATCTTTCAGGTGCGGATCATTGATTTCACTTTTCTTCGCACTCTTACTTATCTCTTCAAACATTTTCATCCCATTGATTTTCGCTTCGGCAATTCGCATCACTCCTCCCCCCACCAGTGTTTCAAGCTTGGGTGACATATCTTTCGCAAGTTCGCCTTTGAGTTTATATGTGACAGAAAATTTACCAAAGACATTTGCTGTTGAGGGTGCTAAGTCGCGCATCAGTTTCACTTCACGATAAGCACGATTGATATCCAGTTCTTTTACATCAAGGTTCATATCAAAAAACGGATGAGCCATATCTAATGTATTATAATCCGCTGTTACGCTGAATCTGGCATCGATAGAGTTAAAGCCGGTTTCGTGAAGGTTCATTACCCCATCTTTAATGCTAATCTCTCCTTCCATTTCAGTTATTTTCAAATCCTCATACTTTACCATTCGGATTTTAGAATCGAAAACAAAATCGATATTCTTGGGAACCTGAATTACCGTGAGCCTTGAATGAATAGTGTCGAGTGTCGGCACCGGTTTTCCTGTTGCAGTTGTTCGCGGAGGCATCCACTCATTGACATCAAGCGTGTCGCATTCAAGTTTAAGATCGCCCTTTATCAAGCTTTTATTTGATGTAATGAATGCCATATAATTACTGACATGCCCATTCATCTTCACGCTGCTCTTTCCAAATTTTCCGACCAGATTTTCAAGGACTATTTTAGAGGGCCCAAATTTTAGAATTGCGCTGTTGATTTCAATCGGCTTGAAAACTTTGGCTCCGGTCATGCTTACACGATCGAAAACTAGTTTCCCTCGTGTAGTAACTTTAGAATAATCTTCTTTTTCCAAATCGCTTACTAGTCCTTTTGATTTTATTCTTGCATCGATCAGGCCGGACAACTGAATTCCATCCAGCGGATAGACCTGTACAATTTTTGAAAGATCTACTCTCCCATTTACTGTCAAATCATATTGATAGTTATTCAGGTTTGTTATACTACCGGTCACCTCAAACGGTTCATCCTCCAAAAGATAGGTGAACTTACTGATTGAAAGTTTTGCATCGGTCATGGTTCCGGTTTTACTCAAAGCCTCTGCCGAAAAATGAATATCTCTTACCGGTGGATACGATTTATATTGAACTGTCCCATCAGTAATTATCATTTTAGCATCTACCAGAGGAAATAATTTTTTCTCCTTGCTGTATACTCCTTTGGCGAATAAATCAAGATTAAATTTCCCCTGGATTTTGTAGTCATCCACCGGATAAATTTTTTCCACATCTGCCATGTCCATATCTGCATCTATGTCTACATCAACTTCGATGTCGGGATAGCCATTTAATTTTAAATAGCCATGTAAAATATTATCATCTACCTCAGCGTGTATTTGATGAAAATTGACAAACGTATTTTCAATTCTGCCTGTTTTGTTTCCCGCATTCAAATGAAATTGGAGTTTATCTACGGGTCTTGGGAAACTGTCATAACGCACGTATCCGTCAGCGAATTTCATACTGAGATCAAACTGAGGCACCAATGATTTCTTTTTGTTATAAACGCCTTTCGCTTTCAATTCAAAATTCATTTTTCCTTTGAGAGCCAGCCCTCTTATCGGAAATAATCGCTCGAGCGATGCGGCCTCAAGGCTGGCAAAAATATCTGCATCTATTTCAGGATTATGCAAGCCTTCAATTTTCACTCGTCCATGCACTGGATGCTTCCCTAGCTCTACATGAAAGTTTTTTACGTCAATTATGGTACTATCCAGAATCCTTTCCTGGTTATCAACTGCGAGATCAAATTGGATATTATTGAATGCTTCAGGCAAACTATCAATTTTTACCATTGCGTTTTTTACTTTCACATCGAGGTGAAAAGCTGGCAATTCATTAGTTTCCGCTGAAAATACACCATCTAAAAGACCACTAAATTCTAAATCACCATGTGTCTCCATGTTATCAAAGTCTTTCATGTAAAGGCCGGGGACTAAAGACAATATGTTTTTAAATGATGTTTCTTGCGCTTTGAATTTTAAATTCATGGCGTAGCGATCCACCACCTGCTGAAAAAAACCATCAACGCGGAAAACAAAATGATTGACTTGAATTTGATTTTCCTTAAAAGTGAATTTGTTTTCGGGCAAATTCATATCCATAATCAAATCTATACCAACTGTTTTCTTAAAAAAATATTGGACGTTATTGTAGTTAAGAGTGAATTGTCGAATAATAGTTTGAGTTTCATATTCAAACGTGTCCTGCATAAAATCGCCTCCTCCATCGTGCTTGACATCAATGGCTTCAATAAAAATCTTTTTTTGCCAATCAGAATACGCGACATTTCCTTTTTCAAAACTTACCTTATCAATCGCAATTTTCAGTGATGATGGTTTTGAAGTTTGCGATGTGGAGTCAGGTGCCTTCGCAATATCGTAATTGGCTCTTCCGTCTTTGAGTACATAAACATTAATCTCCGGCTTGAATAGATGAATACTTTTCAATTCGATTTCGCTTTTAGAAATCAAGCTCCAAAGTTTTATTTCTAACTGAATTTCTTTCACATTCGCCAGGGTATCATGAATGAATACCCCCTTGCCTTTGATCAGTAAATCATTGAGTGAAAGTGTGAGATTAGGGAAATGCTTTAGCAATTTAAGATCAACGATACTGAAAGAAACATCAGCCTCTACTTTCCGCTCGATTTCCTTCTCCAAGTCAACTCGAATTTGTTCCTTATAAATCGTGGGCAAAGTTAGCGCTGCTACAACTACAATGAGCAGAAGGATTAAAAAACTGATAGCAGCCCATTTAAATACTTTCTTCATTCTGAAATTTAGATTCAAACAATATAAAAGAAAAAGCCGGGAAGCCCGGCCTTTAACTTATTAATGGATTTCTCCAATATCAATCTACTTGCAAACCAAGTGTTTTCATTTTCTTTTTTAGTTCGGCACTCTTTTTATCATAAGACTCATCATAAGTTGATAAGTTTTCATACAAAGAAAGCAAACCGTAAAGTGAAGACTCATCTGTCGGTTTAATATTTACACATTTCTCGGCAAAAGGAAGAGCTTCCTTAAGCTTCTCATGGCGTTGATTAAATAACTCCAGACGTTTCTTCGTATCCTTAGATGCATTGCGTTGCTCGTTCATAGTTCTGGCTTCTTGATTCAAAAGGGCAGCCATATCTCCGTTAGCTTCAAAATTATCTTGGTCTATCTTAAGTATGTCTTCAATCCATTGCCTTGCTTCCGCGGCTTGTCCCATTTTCTTGCAAATCAATGAAAGGAAATATCTTGATTCGGTATCTTTTGGATATGCCTTTGCTCTTTTTAACATTACTGCTTTTGCTTCAGGAAGATTATTAGTTTGTACATAAATATTGTACTCACTATTGAGATAATCAACATTATTTGGATTGGTTGCACCCAGCTGTTTAATTACCTTCAAGGCATTATCAAAATCCTTTTTCTGCGAATAAATATCAAACATACGTAGCAATGCATCGGGGTGTTTCCCTCCGGCTACCATATACTTATTAATGTAATTCATTGCTACTTCGTTCTCTCCCGCAAGAGGGGCAAAATAAACACCGGCATTCATTAACTGAGAAGTATCAGTGGGCACAAAGAAAAGTTCTCGCTCAATATCAACAAAAGCCTTCTTATAATCTTTATTCTTATATTCCTCATACCCACGTTCTAAGTATTTCTGAGCTAATGTCTTTGCAACTTCTTGATTTGACATCGGCAACTGTTGCCCAAGGAAAAGTCTATTCACATAGGTTTCGTCCTTAGGTTGCATAGGCTTACCATTATCCTTATACTCAATCAACTTATCCTGCTTAAATGAAAGAATATTCCCGTTGTAAATCCATTGATCAGGACCTACAACTTTACTGGGCTCACCAAAATGCTTCTTAATTTCATCTTTAGTCATGCCAGCTGCCAAATTATAATACGCGTATTCGCAATTACATTTTTCAAACGATTCCTTTGCTACCTTAAAAGGATCTTCATGTAACGACTTGAATTTCGCAATTTTAGTAGTATCAATTCCCGCATAAATTAAACCTTTCAGATACCATGCCTTGGTTGCGTTTTTGGAGGGATTTCCCTTTTTATCAACCATAAATTCTTGACTAGCCACAGTTACGTCAATGATGGACTTGGCTTCATCAAGTGCGCCTTTTTGTAAAGCTGCTTCAGCTTTCGCAACGCTGGGCTTAATTTCTTTTTGAGCCAGCGCAAGCATGGGGCATAATAAACAAATGAAAATCACTTTTTTCATAGGATGCGGATTATATTCTAAGTTAAAAATTTGAAAAATTATAAGTATTAATTCTGGGGTTCGGTCTCATTTCCATTTTCTATTCCACTTTCATCCTGACTCGGAAGGCCATCGGAATTATCAGGGATACCTTCGATCTTCTGGATTTTTTCAACAGAGGAGATGGCATCGTCTTCATTGAGTTTAATTAAGCGTACACCTTGAGTGGCTCGACCCATCACACGCAACTCTTCTACACTGATGCGGATACTAATACCTGATTTATTAATGATCATCAAGTCATCCTTATCAACCACCTCCTTGATAGCAACAAGTTTGCCAGTCTTATCAGTGACATTAATGGTCTTAACACCTTTTCCTCCACGATGGGTGATTCGGTAGTCACCAATGTCTGAACGCTTGCCGTATCCCTTCTCAGAAACGACTAAGAGATTCGCGTCTTCGCGAGAGATGCACACCATTCCAATAACCTTATCACTATCATTTTCAAGTGTTGCACCCTTCACGCCAGACGCATTCCGACCCATCGGGCGAACATCGGCTTCATTGAAATGAACTGCTTTCCCTTCACTCTTCGCAATGATGATATGGTTTTTTCCATTCGTCAATGCAGCATCCAGCAGACGGTCACCTTCGTGAACTGTGATGGCTGTTATTCCATTCGCTCGTGGACGAGAATAGGCTTCAAGCAATGTCTTCTTGATAATTCCTTTTTCAGTGCAAAGAATTACGAATGTATTATTCAAATACTCTTGGTCATTCAGGTTTTTAAGGTTGAGTACGGCTCGTACACTGTCGCCCGGTTCGATGTTCAACAAGTTTTGGATCGCGCGTCCTTTCGCTGTTTTATTTCCTTCGGGGATCTCGTAAACCTTCTTCCAATAAACTTTTCCAAACTCAGTGAAGATGAGCAAATAATTGTGTGCCTGTGCTACGAACAAATGCTCTGTAAAGTCGTCATCTTTCGAGCCTGCTGCTTTTGAACCAACTCCGCCCCTGCCTTGCGTTCTATATTCTGAAAGCGAAGTACGCTTTACATATCCTTGATTAGAAATCGTGATCACCATCTCTTCATTGGCGATCATGTCCTCCATGGTAATGTCTTCTTCGCTATGAACGATCTGCGTTCTGCGGGCATCACCATATCGTTCTTTCATCTCCAGCAATTCGCCTTTGATGATATCCATGCGGATAGTTTCACTTCCTAAAATCTCCTTTAGTTTCCCAATGAGCTCCATTACTTCTTTGTACTCGTTCTGAATTTTCTCACGCTCAAGACCTGTCAAGCGCTGCAGACGCATTTCCAAGATTGCCTTCGCTTGTATCTCAGAAAGCTGGAAGTTGGCCATCAATCCTGCCTTGGCAATCTCTGGATCTTTAGAACTGCGAATCAAGGCTATCACTTCATCGAGATGATCGAGTGCAATCAAATAACCTTCTAAGATGTGAGCGCGTTTCTCAGCTTCATCCAATTCAAACTTCGTTCTACGCACCACTACTTCATGACGGTGATCTACGAAATGAACGATCAAATCTTTCAAATTCAATGTTAGTGGGCGGCCCTTTACAAGCGCCACGTTGTTCACATTGAAAGATGATTGTAGTTGAGTGTGTTTGAAAAGATTGTTTAAAACAATATTAGGAATCGAATCTTTCTTCAAGTCATATACCACACGGAATCCGTCACGATCAGATTCATCGCGCATATCGCTGATGCCTTCAATTCTCTTTTCGTTGATCAACGTAGCTGTGCGCTCAATCATCTGCGCCTTATTTACCTGATAAGGGATTTCAGTAGCGATGATTTGCTCCTTGCCATTGTTATTGGTTACAATCTCTGCTTTAGCACGAACAACAATTCTTCCTCTTCCCGTAAGGAGTGCTTCCTGAATGCCTTGATAACCATAAATAATTCCTCCCGTAGGGAAATCCGGTCCTTGAACGATTTTCATCAATTCAGGAATGGTAATGCTACGATTGTCGATATAGGCGATTGTGCCATCTACAACTTCACTTAGGTTGTGTGGTGGCATGTTTGTAGCCATACCCACTGCAATCCCAGATGAACCATTGATCAATAAGTTTGGAACCTTAGCAGGCAGAACAGATGGTTCAGAATTCTGATCATCGTACGTTGGTTGGAAATCAACGGTGTTTTTGTTGATGTCAGATAAAAGTTCTTCTGCAATTCTGCGCAAGCGTGCCTCTGTATAACGCATTGCAGCTGGAGGATCTCCATCCACGGAGCCAAAGTTTCCCTGGCCATCCACCAACATATAACGCATGCTCCAATCTTGGGCCATGCGCACCATGGTGTCATAAATCGAAGCATCACCATGAGGGTGATACTTACCCATTACATCACCGACAATACGAGCTGATTTCTTATAGGGACGGTTATAATTTACGCCCAGTTCGAGCATACCATAAAGCACACGTCTATGCACGGGTTTTAGGCCATCGCGCACGTCAGGAAGGGCGCGGGAAATGATGACCGACATCGAGTAATCGATGTACGCGCCACGCATTTCGTCTTCAATATTGATGGGAATTATGGACTGTCTTTCGAGGGGTTCTCCGGAGTTTTCTGCCACAGTAAAGTTGAGTTAAAACGGGTTAAAATTTGAGCCGTGAAGGTAGCGAAAATGAATCGGATTTTGGTGCTAAGGACACCAAGGATTTTGTATTTTTTTAGAGGGAAAATGAGGGATTAGAGAGCTGGCAAAATCTTGCCGTTACACTCCCCAAAACCGATGCGAATACCATCCTTTTCGGCATGGCCTCTAATGATAACGGTATCGTTGTCGAGGATGAATTTCCGCTCACTTCCGTCTGCCAAATGCAAGGGTCGCTGACCGTTCCAGGTTAGTTCAAGCATTGAGCCGTATGAACCTGGAGATGGCCCGCTAATAGTACCGCTGCCATAGGTATCGCCTACCTGGATGTTACAGCCATTCACGGTGTGATGAGCCAATTGCTGAGCCATGTTCCAATACATGTATTTAAAGTTCGATCGGCTTATTGTAGTCGGCTCTGACTTCTCTGATTGAAGTAATACCTCTAATGCTATATCAAAGTTCTTATCCCCCTCAAATGCCAAATAGGGAAGCACTTGCGGAAACTGATCTGGTCCTTTCACGCGGAATGGCTCGAGTGCATCAAGGGTGACAATCCAGGGAGAAACAGTTGACCCAAAGTTCTTAGCCAAAAATGGACCAAGTGGAACATACTCCCAAGTTTGGATATCGCGGGCACTCCAATCATTGAAGAGAACCAATCCAAAAATATTATCCTCGGCTTCTTTTGTGGTTATATGCGATCCGAGTTTCGTTTCGGTACACGTGATGAAAGCAACTTCTAATTCGAAATCCATTTTTTGCGAAGGACAGAAGATTGGGAGTTCTGAATCAGCTGGTTTGATTTGCCCTTTGGGGCGATGAATCGGAGTTCCGGAAACTACAATAGAAGAAGCACGACCGTGATACCCTACTGGCAAATGTTTCCAGTTGGGGAGCAATGCATTTTTTGGATCACGAAACATGGTGCCCACATTCGTGGCGTGCTCTTCGCTGCTATAAAAGTCAGTGTAGTTAGGAATTCGAGCTGGCATCTGCATTTGAACTTCACTCATGGGAATAAGTGCAATCTCGCAGGCAGCCTTATTCGATTTCAGTTCATCATTATCGTGTCGAAGTAAGTCCGAGATTCGGTTTCGTACTTCACGACCTTTCTTTCTACCAAGAGCCAGGAAGTCATTCAAATATTTTTGATTAAAAATGCCCTGTGGCAAATCCAACGAATCAAAAAATCCATTTTCATGTAAATAGACCAAGTCAAGAACATAGTTGCCGATGGCGACTCCGGCCACTGGCGACAAGTATTTGGTTTTAAAAATTCCGAAAGGCAAATTCTGAATAGGAAAGTCAGAACCTTTAGGTACATCTACCCAGGTCTTTAACTTAGGATCGTTGGCTTTTATTTCCATAAAAAAAGAATGCACGAAAATAGTGCATTCTTTCAATATGAATGAGTTCTAAAATCAACTTTATAGTCTACTGCTTTTCGCGCATGGAGAAAGGTGTCCTACACCTGTTTTCCTAAGCTTATAGGTAATAGGACACCTTGACGAATTGATTGAGTTATAAAGTTCACTCTCCCCAGTACTTCCAACCAAGCAGTCTGGCTTGCTCAATACGAGCAGCACAAAGCTGATACTGGAATTGGATTTGGTTCAATAGAATACGCTGAAGATTGGAAGACGAGTTAAGTAAATCCAAATGTGTAGCAACTCCTTGCTTGTATCTCGACAGAGTAAGTGTCAAAGCTTCGCGCGCATAGTTCACTTGCCCTTGAGAGTTTTTAATTCGCTCTTCGTTCGATGAAAGATCGGCTTGTACTTGGACAAGGTCTCTACGTAAATTATTCTCTGCCGTCTTTGCTGCCAATTGGTAGGCCTGGACTGTTGATTGCGCAATTCGGATATTCTGGTTGGTTTTGCCTTGAGAATAAATTGGCACACTTAAATTCAATCCCAATGCATAGTTAAAAATAAGCGGATTAATGTTGGGTTGATAACCATTTTTATATCCTGTGCCTCCTACAAAGGACAACGCAGGGAAGCGGCTGTTCTGCGCATATTTTAAGTCCATTTCACTTGTTAGTATGCGATCCGTTGCAAGGCGGACATCAAAATTGTTTTGCTTGGCGTAATCAGAAACAGGTGCTTCGTTGAACTGAGGAAAATCGAACTCGGTAACTGTAGGTTCGACCGATGCACCAGAAGTATATTCCATTAATGCTTTTTGTTTTTGCAATTGATTTACAAAATCCACTTTGCGATTTTCTTCCAGATCGATGTTGCTTTGAATATTTGTCAAATCGATTTGCAACGCATCACCACGCTTAATGCGGCTATCAACAATCTTTTTATTCTCATGGAGGAATGCGAGAATAGAATCCTCTACCGCTATTGCTTTTTTCAAATAGATCATTGAATAGTAAACCGATGCTACTTGGGCAGCCACCTGTGCTTTGGCTTGTTCAATGTTGGTCGTAGCCGTCAATAATTCTGTTTTCGCTTTAGCAATCATGGCGTTGGTCTTACCAAAATCCCAAATGGGCTGAGTTACACCAATGTTGAAGTTGTAATTGTTATTCGGTTGAAATTTAATTTCTCCGCCTCCGAAATTAGCCTGACTAATTGGAGTAACGTAAGTGTATTGAGCTACTCCCGAAACAATCGGTTGATAATTAGCCCATGCTTGCTTCACGCGAATTGCCGAAACCTCGGATGCCTTTTGCAATTCCTGAATGCGCGAGAAATAATTGAACGATTGAGTGATCAATGACTTTAACTCCGGGTTAGTCTGCGCATCCGCGAATGCGAACGTCAAAACAAAACTGATTGGTAAAAATATCTTCTTCATAAATCTAAAATCTTATGTCTTAAGTCTATTGTCTAAAATCTCTAATGACTTTCCTCTGAAACTTTCTGGAGCGTAGCCTTGTCTACTTTTTTAGTGCGCAGTAAAAACATAAATGGTATAGCGCAAATAAAAAACAAAGCAATCAACTGAAAGCTGTCAGTGTATGCCATTAAGAATCCTTGCTTAGTCACTGCTAGATCTAGAACCTTGTAACTGAATTCAGTTGATTGCACCGGGTTGATTCCTGCATTGATAGCGCCTGCTTGTGTCTGCGCTAATCGTTGAATCAAATTCGGATCTGAAGCTTGCAGATGACTGACCAGATCAGTGCGATGCACTGCATACCGTTGAGCCACGTAAGTATTCATCACTGCAATGCCAAACGCACCGCCTAGTTGACGCAGCATATTGGTCAACGCAATGCCACTAGGCATCTCATGTGGAGCAAGTCCCACTACCGCTTGATTAATTAATGGAACAGTGAGACAAGCAGTGGCAATCCCACGACAAACCTGCGTCCAAAAGAAAAAGGGCAGACCAACATCGGGCGTTGCCAGAGATGATGTGTAGCCGTGTAAAATAAAAAACACGAAACCAATCACCACAAAAACTAATGGTGGAGTTCCGGACCCCAAAGCCCTTCCCACAATTGGCATGCAAAGAATGGCCGCGATGGCACTGGGCACTAAGCCAAAACCTGCATCTGTAGGCGTATAACCGAGCACACGCTGCACCAATACAGGAAAAATAAATATCGACCCGAACATACCGAAGCCCACCGCAAATGTGAGGACATTACTCGCCCACAGATTTCTTCGCTTCATCACGCTGAGATGAATCATGGGCTTTTCTCCAGTAAGTTCTCTGTATACAAACGAAATCAATCCGATTGCACCGAGGAGGCTGAACAACAAGATCGTTCTGTTTTCAAACCAATCATCTGCCTGGCCGCGTTCGAGCACATATTGCAAACTGCCTACACCAAGTGCTAATAAAGCAATGCCAGTAAAATCAATAGCCGGTTTTTCTCGATTCGGGTTTTTTTCATCATCCGTTCGCCTGATGTAACGAAGTGTAAGCAACGTAGCGATAATCCCAAATGGAATGTTGATATAAAAAACGAGAGGCCATGAATAGTTATCAATGATAATCCCTCCCAAGATTGGGCCGATCGTTGGGCCCAATACAATACCCATTCCGAACATGGCCGCTGCCATTGGCCGCTTGGCAGGCTCGAAGGCATCAAACAAAATTCCTTGAGAAGTAGAGAGCAGCGCACCTCCGCCAATCCCTTGAACAAATCGCCAGATCACTAACATCGTTAAGCTTCCTGCTTGCCCGCACATATAGGATGCGATGGTGAAGATGATGATCGAAATGATATAGTATTTTTTTCGTCCGAAAAGCCGGGCTAGAAAACCTGTAAGTGGAATGATAATTACATTCGCAATCGCGTAAGCAGTTACAACCCATGCAGTATCTTCAATAGTAGCACCTAAATTTCCGCTGATATCAGCAAGCGCTACGTTCACAATGGATATGTCAATCAATTCCATAATGGCAGCCGATATCGTGGTGATTACGATAATCGTTCGCGCAAAGCCGGTAGGCAAATTGGATGGTGAAGGAGATGACATCTTTAGTTCACTTTAACATCCACCTCCACGCTCAAGCCTGCTTTCAAAATGTCTTTGTACTTGCCCTCATCATTCAACTCAATTTTTACAGGAACGCGTTGAGTGATCTTCACGAAATTACCGGTGGCATTATCCGGAGGAAGTAAAGAAAACTTAGCACCAGTAGCCAAGCTGAATGAAGCAACTTTACCTTTAATGTCCGCATCAGGATAGCCATCTAATTTTACTGTTACCTCCTGCCCCACTTTCATTTTTTCTAACTGCGTTTCTTTGAAATTGGCCACCACCCAGAACTTGTCTCCATTTACAACCGTCATTAAAGGCTGGCCTGTTTGCACATATTGACCGACTTCCAGGTTTCTTTTTCCAATACGTCCTTGTACAGGTGCATAAACATTGCAATAACTCAAACGAAGTTTCGCCAGATCCAACGCAGCCATTCGAGTTTGAACTGTAGCTTGGGCTTTTCGAATTTGAGCTTCTGATGTGATCACCTGTGAACTGGCAAATGTTACTTGCTTCTGATTAGCGGTAAATTGTTTCTGTGCCGACTCCAGGTTATTTCTGCTATCATCTAATTGCTTTTGCGTGATGGCTCCGTCTTTAAAGAGCGCTTCATCGCGTTTCAAATCATCGGTTGCTTTTTGCAAACGGGTTTTCTGAACATCCTCGTTGGCCTGAGATACTTGTTTGTTGGCCAAGCTATTGTTGAGTTGAGCTTGCGTGTTGGCTAAATCAGCTTGCGCATTGGCTAAGTCTGTTTCCACTTGAAGCACAGCCAGTTTGTACTCGCGGTCATCAATTGAAATCAAAAGTTGGTCACGACCTACTTCGCTGTAGTCACTCACCGAAAGCGAATCAATGAAACCAGCCAACCGGCTGACGACAGGAATGGCGTTCGTTTCGATCTGCGCGTTGTCAGTCGATTCGTAACTCATTCGATGCAAAATGGTGCGCGCACCAAAATAACCGAGGATCAACAGCACCGGCACTAAAATGAAGGGTGCTATATTTTTTTTCTTAGGGGTAGTAGTAGATTCCATAATGTCGCTTTAACGGAACAAAAGTAAACTTAGTTGACTATCTAGTCAATAAAGTTGACTATTATTTTTTTATGAATTATCTTTGTACCATAATAACTATAGTATGGCCCTCGACCGGAAACTCAAAGACCCTGAGTACATAAAAATGTATGGTTGGGGCAAAATACTTTCACATCTGAAGAAGCAGATGGATCATTGGGCTATAGAGCAGCTCACCAAAAACGGTTTTAAAGATTTCAAGATTTCCTACATGCCGGTGATCATGAACATCGATATGAACGGCACCCGAAACAATGAGCTTGCTGTCTGCGCTAAAATGACCAAGCAAGCCATGAGCAAAATCGTAAAAGAACTTCAGAAGAAAGGTTATGTTTCGACCAAGCCAGATCCAAACGATAAGCGAGGGATAATTTTCACACTTACCTCTAGAGGTAAAGATTTTATTATGACCGCGCGGAAATGCATTGCAGAACTGATGGATGAATACCGTAGGGAATTCGGTAAAAAGAATTTTGATGACGTAATGAATAAACTCATTAATATTATAGAGCATAACGACAAAAAACTGAATGGCTGAACATTTGTTTCCCTCTGCGTTCGCGCATCGCATGCAAACGCAATTAAAAGACGAGTGGCAAAGTTTCGTTGAAGCCCATCAGCTCACCTCACCTACGAGTATCCGAATCAATCCAAAGAAATGTCTTTCAAAAGAATTTGAAAAAATCCCGTGGACTGATTTTGGATATTACCTCAACGAGCGTCCTTCATTTACATTTGATCCTCTTTTTCATTCAGGTACTTATTATGTACAAGAAGCGAGCTCTATGTTTTTGGAGCAAGCTATTAAGCAAACCGTTGACTTATCTCAACCTTTGCGTGTTCTAGATTTGTGTGCTGCCCCCGGAGGAAAATCTACTCATCTATTGAGTTTGATTAATGATCAATCATTGCTGGTAACAAATGAGACAATACGTTCTCGCGCAACCATACTTGCAGAGAATGTTTGCAAATGGGGAAACATCAATGCGGTTGTTACTAATAATGATCCAGAAGATTTTCAGAGGTTAAATGGATTTTTTGACGTAATAGTGATTGACGCTCCGTGTTCAGGTGAAGGGCTATTTCGTAAGGATAAGGATGCGATGAATGAATGGTCAGAGGAGAATGCTGGACTATGTTCATCAAGACAACAACGAATTGTAAATCAAATATGGCCTGCATTAAAACAGAACGGGGTTTTGATCTACAGTACCTGTACTTACAATCCGAAAGAGAACGAAGAGAATCTTAGTCAGTTGGTTGCGGAGGGTAAGGCTGAAAGCTTAAAGTTGAATGTTGATAGCAGTTTAGGCGTTGAAGAAACCCAGGTTGAAAACATATTTGGTTATCATTTCTATCCGCACAAAACGAAAGGCGAAGGTTTTTTTATTTCAGTCCTTCAAAAAAAGGATGAGCAATTTGAGATTACGGCTCATCACAAAAAGATATTTGATCATCCTCCTAAAAAAATAATTGACAGGCTTTCAAGTTGGTTCACCAATCCAGAAACAATTGAGTTTGCACTCCATGACGAATTAATCTTAGCATTACCAAAGAAGTACTTATTTGATATCACCTTATTGAGCAAAGCATTAAGGATTATTCAAAAAGGAACAGCAATTGCTATCGCCAAGCACGACAAACTAATTCCCGAACATGCCTTCGCTCTTTCGAATCAAATTAATGTTGAGAATTTTCCTTCGATTGAACTAAGTCATGAGCAGGCGATCACTTATTTAAGGAAAGATGTTTTGAATTTAAATTCTGATCAGACCGGTTTTACTTTATTGAAATATCAGGGCACTCCGATTGGCTGGGTGAATCATTTAGGCAACCGCAGCAACAACTTGTATCCTTCAAATTGGAGGATTAGGAGTTAATAATGATTTGCAATCTGCGATTTGTAATCCGTAATTTGCCCCGATGAAAATAATCGGAATCATTCCTGCTCGCTTCGCTTCTTCTCGTTTCCCTGGCAAGCCATTAGTGGATATGCTTGGTCAAACAATGATCCAACGTGTCTATGCACAGGTGAAAAAATCTAAACTGCTTCAACAAGTGGTTGTAGCAACCGATGATCAACGGATTTATGACCACATCCTTTCCTTTGGCGGAGCAGCCTGCATGACAGCCGAAAATCATCCTAGCGGAACTGATCGATGCTTTGAAGCATTAACGCAGCAAAGCGATAAATTTGATTTCGTCATTAATATTCAAGGAGATGAACCATTCATCGATCCCAATCAAATTGATTTGCTTTGTTCTTCAATAAGCATGCAAACAGAACTTGCTACCCTCATCCAAAAAATTGCTACACTTGAACAACTGAATTCTCCAGGCGAAGCGAAAGTGGTGATCAACAAAGACAAGGAAGCTATTTATTTTAGTCGCTCGCCTATTCCGTTCGTTCAAAAATTTGAACAGAAGGATTGGCTGAGTAAAACTACTTTCTATCGTCATGTAGGTTTGTATGCTTATCGTGCCAATGTTCTCGAAAAAATTACCAAACTCTCCCCTTCCCTTTTAGAAAAAGCCGAATCACTCGAGCAATTGCGTTGGATAGAAAATGGCTTCAAAATAAAGACCGTTGAGACCGAAATGGAAGAAAGCATTTGTATTGATACTCCGGAAGATTTAGAGAAGGCCTTACAAATATTAAGAGCATCTGTTTAGTCACCTATTCCAAGATTCGGAACGGGCGCTACATCCATCCCGCAAAACTTACCTTCCAAAAACTTATAGTGAGCTGCCACGGCAATCATCGCGGCATTGTCGGTGCAATATTGAAACTCGGGAATGAAGATTTTCCAATTCAATTCTTTGGCCGAATCAGTCAATGCATTTCGCAATCCTGAGTTAGCTGCTACTCCACCCGCAATAGCAATCTCTTTTATTCCGGTTTGCTGTGCCGCCAATTTTAATTTCTGAAGAAGCATATTTACTAAATGCCGTTGAAGGCTTGCACAAATGTCATTCAGGTTTTTCTCTACGAAATTTTCATCTTCCTTTTTCTTGTCGCGAAGGAAATACATGAACGCGGTTTTGATTCCGCTAAAGGAGAAATCGAGACCGGGCATCGAGGTTTGCGAAAACTTGAAAGTATTGGCATTGCCAAGCTTGGCATACTTATCAATCAGCGGGCCACCAGGATAAGGCAAGCCCATCATCTTGGCAGCTTTATCAAATGCTTCGCCTACGGCATCGTCTTGGGTTTGCCCAATCACTTGCATCTCCAAAAAATTCTTCACCAGTACAATTTGCGTGTGACCTCCACTCACCGTGAGGCATAGAAATGGGAATTGTGGTCGCGGTTCATCTATAAAATGGGCCAGCACATGCGCTTCCATATGATTCACTTCAATCATCGGAATATTAAGCGCTAGTGCCATTCCCTTAGCAAAGGAAACACCCACCAACAACGAGCCCATCAACCCGGGACCACGGGTGAAAGCAATCGCTTTTAATTCCTCCTTTTTTATACCTGATTGCAGCATCGCATCGTTTACTACTCGCAGTATATTTTGCTGATGAGCGCGCGAGGCTAATTCAGGCACAACGCCACCATGTTTGGTGTGTACTTCTTGTGAGGCTATCACATTATTGAGTACCTTTCCTGCTTGAATCACTGATGCAGAAGTTTCATCGCACGAAGACTCAATTGCCAGAATTGTTGGATGTGTTTGAATCATGAGGTTGCAAGTTATCAAAAACCGGATTTTGTTTTGGTCCAAGAAATTTTTCTTGTACTTGATCTTTACTTCTATCGGCTTTGTTGCGCTCTCCCTCCTTATTTTACAATTTCCTGAAGTTCAGACCTTTTTAATCGGTCGCTATCTCAAGGGATTCTCGCAAGTAGTCGGTTTCCCAGCTACTGTAGAGAAGATGAATTTGCGCTGGTATGACCGACTTGAGATGCAGCAAGTACTGATCAAAGACCCGGAAGGCAACAGCATGATTTCGGTGAAAAAGTTAGTGGTGAACTTCGGATTTCTGGAACTGATTACCAATGGCAAAGTAAATGTCGATGCCGCAGACCTTGATGGCGCCAAAGTGAGTCTGGTAAATATTACCGAGAGTGATACCTCCAAAAACCTGAACATCAATATTTTCATCAAGAAGATCAATGAAAAGTTCTCCTCGGGCAGCGGAGGGCATAGCTCTGCTAAATTGAATATCAGCGAGATCGCCCTTGACAATTCGCAATTTCTTTACAGCAGGCCTGAAAAAGATTCAGTAAAGAATGGCTTTAACTACCATCATTTCCACCTGGACGTTACCAACGGAGATATCAATTCTTTTCAAGTGATTGGCGATACCATTCAATTTGATGTCAAAGGCCTTCAAATACAAGACCGCAAAACCAAGTTTAAAATTGAAGAGCTATCTACCTACTTCCGCATCTCTCAAAGCTCAATGGAGTTTCTGAAGATGACTCTTAGGGCTGGTAAAAGTTTTGTTTCTGATACGGTAATCTTCAAGTATCAAAGCACGGAGGATCTGAGCGACTTCTTTAATAAAGTGAATATCAAAGCCAAATTGAAGAAGACTTTCCTTCACCCCAAAGACCTGGCATTATTTACTTATGGATTACCTGAGCTCCCTCAACCCGTTACCTTGAGCGGATCGATATCAGGGAAAGTGATTCGATTTGTTTGTCGCGATTTGGATTTAGCAATGGGCAACACCCGAATTTCCGGGCGATTAAGCATGGATGGGTTACCCGACATTAGAGAAACTTTTATTGACCTAAAAATCAATCAGGGTCACTTTACACAAAATGATATTCAGCCTTTCGTGCCTGAAAAATTTGCCGGTCTTATCAGACCCCTTGGCCGCACTTTAATTCGCGGGGAGTTCCGGGGGTTTACCAACGACTTTGTTGCGAAAGGAGACCTTGCCACTAGTTTGGGGAAAATAAAATCAGATGTCAACCTGAAGGTGAATGAAAAAGATGTTGGTCAATCAACCTACAAAGGAAATTTGTCACTTACTGATTTTCAGTTAGGGAGTTATTTAAAGGACACCATAAACTTTCAACGCGTTACTCTTAATGGAAGAATCAATGGAATAGGGCTCACTCGCGAGACTGCCAATTTCACACTCACTGGCAAAATAAATTCATTGGGGTTTCGAGATTATAACTATTCAGATATCACCACAAATGCCCAATTCGCCTCACAGCTTTTTAATGGAAACGTTTCCATCAATGATCCTAATCTGAAATTTATCGCTAACGCGTTCATCGATTTTAGAAAAGGGAAAGAGATCATCCAGGTAAAGGCCACGCTTGATACAGCCTTTATCAATAAGTTGGGCTTCATTAAAGAACCCCTATTTGTACAATCTTATTTCGAAGTAAACACGGCAGGTTTGAACCTCGACAGCTTGGTTGGATCAGTTGTGCTGCGTAATACGCTTGTTGATTATAAAAACAATGTTCTCAATCTTGATTCAATTCATATTATTTCGGATAGAAATAAAACAGATCGCCAGCTTAAACTCCAGAGTTCGATTGCCGATTTTAGTATTAATGGAAATTATCGCTACACCACATTAGCAAATGATATTCTCCAACTCTCAAAAGAATTTATTCTCCATTTAAAGAATAATCGCGAAGCGCAAAATGAGTTTTACGAACAGAAGAAAGCTTCACCTCCGAGAGAATATAAGGCAGATTTTGAGTTGACTGTTCACAACATGGTGCCGCTCGCTAAACTTGCCAATATTAATCTTTTCATTTCGCCTAATTCAAAATTTAACGGCCACTTCTGGAACGATCATACACATAAGCTGCAAATCAATGGCACACTCGATACCGTCACATTTCAATCGAAAGTTTTTACCGGAAACGAATTCAATTTGATTGCTTCAAAACCCAAAGACAGTCTCCGTGGAATTTCCTCACTAACCATCCGATCCGCCAATCAAGTGCTATCCAAAGTCTTTAAGACAAAGAATCTTTTTGGCGATGCCCAAATGAACGGAGATCATATCGATTTTACTTTCAATGCCGATCAAGTGGGCAACAGCAATATTCTGCGAATGAAATCAGAGCTGGATTTCCTTAGAGACAGTATTAAAATAAAAGTATTACCCACCCAACTTAGAATCTTTGATGAATTCTGGACAGTAAGCCCTGAGAATTACATTCTTGAAAATGGATTAGAGTGGAACATCCATCACATGCGCATTCGCCATGGAAAAGAATCTGTTCTTTTAGATGGTTTAATTTCTGAGGATCCAAGCAAAATACTCACATTGAATATTGATAGCTTGGGTATCGATATCATCAATTCATTATTGCTAGAGAAAGTGTATGGTGTTGTGAATGGGAATGTTCAATTCCGTGATCTTTACCACGATCCATTCATCCAAAATAATATTACCATTAAGGATTTAACAGTAGATCAATTCCTGGTGGGCAACGTGAGCGGAGCCAATGAATGGAACCGTGAGAAAAAAAGGTTTGATTTGAATTATACATTGGAGAGAAACGGCAAGCGCACCGTTGAAATGGATGGCTATTATGACCCACAGCAAACCGAAAGCCCACTCTTAGTAAATGCAAAGTTGAAAAATACCAATGTGAAAATTATTGAGCCATTCATGCGCGGTATCTTCTCTCAAATGGATGGAGCGCTAACTGGCAACTACACTATCACAGGTACTTTCTTAGAACCAATTATCAACGGTACCGGAAAAGTTGAATCTGCTCAACTCACGGTAGATTACCTTAAGACAAAGTATTTTTTCTCGGGCGAGCTCGGCTTCACACCGAAACAGATTCTATTTAAAAACTTCATTATCAATGACGAATTAAAAAACAAAGCTACGCTTGAGGGCTACATCGCTCATCGAAACTATAATGATATGCGAATCAACCTCGATGCCGTTTTTAATAATTTTCAATTACTCAATACTACGCCCAAAGACAACAGTCTTTTTTATGGCCAGGCTTATGGTACGGGTAACATGAATATGCTCGGGCCAATTAATAATTTAAAAATATCAGGAACGGCCAAATCTGAAAAGGGTACGCGTATGTTCATTCCGCTAAATGGAACAACCGAAGCCACCGTGGCGAAGAAAGACTTCGTCACCTTTGTGAATTTCTCTGATTCCCTTAAGCAAGAAAATAAGAAAGCTAAAGTTAAAACCAAAAACGAACCGACAGGCATCACCATGGATATGAACCTGGACATCACACCCGATGCCTATGCAGAAATTATTTTTGACATCCGTTCGGGCGACATCATTCGTGGTTACGGTCGTGGTGATCTAAAATTACAATTAGATACCAAAGGTGAGTTTGCCATGTTTGGCGACTATGAATTTGAAAGAGGAAATTACAATTTCACTTTGTACGATATCATCAATAAAGAATTTATCATTAACAAAGGCAGCCGTATTACGTGGCTGGGCGATCCTTATGGTGGAATTCTGAATCTAACAGCAAGCTACAGGCAGTTAGTTTCTTTTGCCCCGGTCATCTCAAATCAAGATCCCGCGGTAATCAATTCCTTGCAGATGCGCAGAAAATATCCTGCGGAAGTTCAATTGAAGTTGGACGGAGCGATGATGTCTCCTCAAATCAATTTTGATATTGTCGCACACGATTTACCAAACACTGTGCCTGTTACAACAACTACAAATACATCAATTGCGGTGACGCTAAATAATGACTTCAGGGCATTCAAGGCTCAGCTCAACGAGCAGGAACTCAAGCGGCAGGTATTTAGCTTGATCATGCTAAGGAGATTTTCTCCTCCAGATGCATTTGCTACCGGTAATAGCTTGTATAGCAGTGTGAGTGAATTGTTTTCCAATCAACTGAGTTATTGGCTCACCCAAGTTGATCAGAATTTAGAAGTGAACTTTGATTTGGGCAATTTTGATCAGGAGGCATTCAACACCTTTCAATTGCGTCTCTCCTATTCATTTCTCAATGGTCGCTTACGCGTAACGCGCGATGGAGCCTTAGGCAATCAATACGCTCGGTCAGATGTATCAAACATGCTTGGTGACTGGACCGTGGATTATTTGCTCACGCCCGATGGAACATTCAAAGTAAAAATGTACAGCCGCAACAACGTCAACCAGCTAGTTAATAACTCTATTGGCTCACAAACAGCAATAACCACCGGGGTCAGTTTGATGAAAACCCAAAACTTTAATCAATGGCGCGACCTGCTCACCTCTGCTCGTGAGCGCAGGAGAAAGCAAATGGCACAGCAAGCAAAGAAGGAAGGGGACGATGGAACGAAATAGTTTTCAATGATCAATTTGGCTGTTGCCGATTTTAATTCATCGAAAATTGATAAATTGTCCATTGAACATTTAAACCCACCAGCCCATGGACTTAAGCTCTATCATGAAAAATTATGCCGCTGAAACTGGCGCGCAATATACCCAGTATGATCAATCACAATCCATCATCATCGCTCCTGTTTCAGGAGGAAGATTTCAAACCGTGATGGGTGTTATCACTGAAAATGAATTATATAAGCGCAAGTTGATTTCACTTAGTTCCAAAGTCTGTGCAATCAAACCCGATATCGACTATAAAATGTTACTTGATCAAACCTCGTTTTTCAACTACTGTCGTTTCGTGATCAGAGATAATTATTTGCAAGTAGAAGCGGTAGCATCATTGATTGGCATTTCAGAAGAGGCCGTAAAAGAAATGGTACAAGAGGTAGCCAACCTTGCCGACCAGTTTGAAATGAAATTGACAGGCGCAGATATTTACTAAAACCACTTCTTATGCCGGAAGTAAAAAATCATTCCAGCAGTAAGAACTCCCATCACGATCAACACAGCGTAGTAGCCTATGTGCCAATGGAGTTCTGGCATAAAATCAAAGTTCATTCCATACACACCCACAATAAAAGTCAGCGGAATGAAAATGGTGGAGATCACAGTTAACACTTTCATTACTTCGTTCATACGGGTGTTCAGGGTGTTGATGTAAATATCCATCAAACCAGACGTAAGGTCTTTATAAGTATCCAATGAATCGATGAGATGGGCTACGTGGTTATACACGTCACTGTAGAACCTGGAGTTAGATGAATCGATAAATCCGCTTTCGTCTTTGATCAGCTTACTCATGGCATCGCGCAAAGGGTAAAGCGCCTTACGCAGGTAGATTAAGTCCTTCTTAAGCTGTTGTATTCTTCGAAACTCATGACTGGAGTGCCCTTTATAAATCTCATCTTCAATCTGCTCAATATTCTGTCCGATGGCATCAAGTACGGTGTAGTAATTATCTACTATGATGTCGATGAGGCGGTATAAAAGATAATCCGCTTTTTTCTTGCGTACACGCCCCTGATCGAGGCGAATGCGTTCGCGGAATGCCCCAAACAAATCGCCTTCCTTCTCTTGAAAAGAAAGTAGGTAATTTTTTCCCAGCACAAAGCTGATCTGCTCATAATCAATTTCACCGTTCTCGATCCGATAAAGCATCTTCAACGTAAAAAAAAGATAATCATCATACTCCTCTACTTTAGGTTGGTGGTCGTTAGTGATATCTTCAAGGAGTAAGCTGTGTAGTGAGAAACTTTCTCCAATCTTATTGATGATGTTGGTGTCGGTCAAACCATCAAGATTAATCCAATTCACCAATTGAGATTGCTGTTTCTTTAGGAGCTCGTCAATACTCAGATTATCATAAGCCACGTATTCCTTTTCATTGTATTGAATCAATTCAAGGATTAACTTGGAGGGCTCCGGTTCTTGAATTTTCTTTTTCACGACTTACAATGATTTCGTCACTACTTGGTATTGAAGGTCAGACAATTCTATTCCTTCTTTATCAAACCGTTCTTTTATGGATTTGTTCAAATCACATTTTAGATCAAAGGCATCCGTTGCGTTACGAGTCCAAATGTATGCGCGTAGAAGAATTCCACCGTTCAGAAAAGTCATGACGCGCACCATCACCGGATGCTCACCTCTTTCTATTTCCGTTTCACTTCGATTCTCAATATAATAACGATGTTTCATCGCCTCCTCCTGGATAACAGCAATTGCTTTATTCAAATCTGTTTTTAGCGAAACAGCTACTTCCACAAACACGCAGATCTTTTCATCCACTGTAGATGAATTGATAATGGTCTCATTGCTAATCACACTATTGGGCATAATCACCCTCCTGTTTTCAAAATCTTTGATTACCGTGTGCCTCAACGTAATGTCTTCCACATCGCCAGAATAAGATTGACCAATCTTCACCCGGTCACCCACACTAAATGGTTTGAAGATGACTAGAAATATCCCGCTCACTATATTCGAAAATGCAGATTGCGAGGCAAAACCCACAATGGCGGCCAAGACTCCAGCACCTGTTAATAAACCAGTACCATAAGTTCGTAGCGAAGGAATTGACCGGAATATGATAATTATCGCTGTAAAGAAAAGGATGAAATCAACCGCATTCTTGAAAAAATTATAACGGGTTGGGTCGACTTTTAGTTTACGGGCAGCTCCTTTAAAAAACCTACCCACCAAGTACCGAAGAACTAAAGAAATTATAAAAGTGATGGCGAGCACTAACGCAATAAAAATTAATTGCTCCCATTGCCTATCCATTGGTATCATGGTTCGAAAATAGTTATTAGAGTCGATAGTCCATAGTCAATTGTCGATTGTAAATCGCGGAAAACTCATAAAAAATCTTCAACCATAGACTATTGACTATCGACTATTGACTATAATTGCAGCTATGTCTTTACGATTGGACGATATAAAGAAGCCAGTGGCGAAGGAAATGGACGAGTTCGAACCTAAGTTTCGAGCCTCCATGAAAACGAAGGTCTTGCTGCTCGATAAGATCATGAATTACATAGTGAAGCGCAAAGGCAAACAGATGCGCCCCTTGTTTGTTTTCCTCAGTGCCGGCACTTGCGGAAAAATAAGTGAAGCTACATTTCGAGGGGCTTCTTTGATAGAATTACTTCACACGGCCACCCTCGTTCATGATGATGTGGTCGATGATTCAAATTTTCGCAGGGGTTTTTTCTCAGTAAACGCACTCTGGAAAAATAAAATCGCTGTACTTGTTGGCGATTTTCTTCTTTCAAGAGGAATGGCATTATCCCTTGACAATAAAGACTTCAACCTCCTGAGCATTGTTAATACTGCTGTTCAGCAAATGAGTGAAGGCGAATTGCTCCAAATGGAAAAAGCCCGACATCTTGACATCTCCGAAGAAATCTATTACGAAGTGATTCGTCAAAAAACCGCTTCGCTGATCGCCTCTTGCTGCGCAGTGGGCGCTTGCTCATCGGGGGCAAACGAAGAGACTATTGCAACCATGCATAAATTTGGTGAGCACGTAGGCATGGCCTTTCAAATTAAAGATGATTTATTCGATTATGGAGAAGAGGAGATTGGGAAGCCCTTGGGTATTGATATTAAAGAGAAGAAAATGACACTGCCTCTGATTTATTCTTTATCGAAAGCATCTTGGCTTGAGAAAAGAAGAATTATAGGAATTGTTAAGAACGACAGCGAGAACTCTAAAAAAGTGCGTGAGGTGATTTCCTTTGTAAAGAACTCCGGTGGGATAGATTATGCACGTCAGGCAATGGAAAGGTACTATCAGCAGGCGCTGGAATTATTAAAGCCCCTGCCAGAATCAGAACACAAAACCTCGCTCGGTCAATTAGTGAGGTTTACCATAGAAAGAAAAAACTGATTAGCGCTTCACAATTGCTTTACCTCTACCTGCTTCCAGTACTGCGTAGTCTTTGAAGCTATTGAATGTAGAGTTATCGAGTTTCTGAACAGCCGGTCCTGAAGTTTCCGGTGTAAAATTGCCCTCGCTCTCCCACCATTTTTTTGCATTATCACGTGCCTCTGATTTATCAACCTCAAAATAATTGATTACCGAATCAGAAATCATCCAAGGTTTGCCAACGGATGCGTACTTTTCAAAAATCATGTTACGCATCTGGGTACCACTCGGCTGATTGTTGAAATGAGAGATGGTGTATGAAAGCGTTTCAGGTTCGGTCATCACCAAATCCCAATACTTTTTGGAGGAAATCACTTGTGCTGTGGTGAGCAAATAACCAAAGCCGCTCTCAAGCGGTTCACGTGTAATGTTGCAGAAGGCCTTGAATTCCTTCTTTTTCTTGCCAAATAGATTGATGAGTGCCATACCTAAGGGTTTTTGTACTTGTTAGATACTCTCAAACGGGGAAATAGTTGCATGTAGAGTGGAAAAAATTTCCCGCGTCACACTAATAAGTAACCATTTGTAACTTTACTAGCACCTCCACGTCTTGGTTATTAATTCATTACTTGCCCGAATTTGCACTCGCCTTTTGTGGAGAAGAAGTATCACTAGTCTTCTTAGCTTGTGAGAATTTTTCGTGCTTGGTCAGGAAATCCTCCAGCTTATTCACTGGCAATTTCTTGGCAATAATTTTCTTTTTGTCGTCTAGAATAAAGATGGTTGGTGTTGTGTCTGAATGATAAAGCTTTTGGAAATGCTCTTTGAGATAGCTGCGTGGGCCATCCACAGTGATCCATGGTGTTTTAAATTCTTTAATAAACTCTCTCATCAATTTCATCGAAGTATCAGTTGCAACTGCAAATACTTCAAAATTTAATTTCTTCTTACTCTCATTGTAGAATTTCACCAGCTTCGGAGTTTCTTCTCGACAATGACCGCAAGTAGGACTGAAAATAAAGAGGATGGTATATTTCGCCTTAATGTCATACATTGATCTAGGCTGAAGATTTTCGTCTTGCATAATCAAGTTTGCCCCCGTTCTGCCAAGCATACAAGAACGAATTTTATCAGCATGTTCTTTCAGGTTTTCTTTCATTTTGTCGTTAACCCAAAAATCCATCTCGCCAGTCTTGAAATACTGATCGTAAAGATTGACGAATACTTCATCCAGCCCCATGACCTCTGGCAGCTGGTACATGAATAAACAATTCCATACACAGTATTTGTAAGTCTCCTGGTTCTTCTTGGATTTTGCAACTATGTAATTGATTGCCTTTGTTATCGAATCAGGCTGAGGGATAAAAAGTTTTTCGAGATATTCTTTCAGCTTTTGTTGATAAATCGTCTGCGGCATTCGGATCATCGCATCGTCCGTCAAATCGAAATTGTCAAAGAAATGCTGGCGATAATACTTCAATTGAAAAGTTGAATCGATATGCCCATTAGCTTTCTTAGGAGGTTCAGGAACCACGATTGGCATGGTAGCCTTGAGCATGCGTGCAGTAAGCGTAGTCGGGTACTTTTCAATAATCTCTTTCTGGTGAGCCATCACCTTCTCGTTGATTTTCGCAAAACCATCACGCGCTTCTTTCTTTTGATCTTCTTTCAGCGTGCTATCCTTAAGTACTTTTATGAATGGCTCGGCTTCTTTGTTTCTCTCAATATTATAGGCAATATTTTCAAAGAAAACTCGGTTGTCGTCATCTCCATTCACCTTCACGTTCACCACATATTCGGGCGATGCTGTTTCGATACTAAAAGTCTGATCCTTTCCAACAACGACATCAAAAATTTTGGCATTTCCCTTTTTTCCTTTCCTTACTAGAAAGTAAACACCCTGCGGAAGGGCGGTCTTATCCTGAAATGTAAATGCCCCCTCTGCATTCACCTGGGCGGTGTCTTTGATATATGTATTCTCCCCATAATAATGCCCAAGGTAAACGGCCGAATCTTTCCAGCCCTTTACTTTAAACTCTAACTTATAACCAGACTGTGAAAATGCAACAGTGGAACCAAGAACCAGAGCAAAAACAATTACTATCCTCATATTGTGAATTTAATAGCGTACAAATTTCTATAAATGAACTATCACTTGCAATGGCAATACATCGACAAAATTGGCGTTTGGTAACTTGTTTAAGAACTTATTAACAAAACTGTCGACTGTCGGTCATCAACTGACGACAGCCTAGTGGATTTTTGTATTTTTGCCGACCATGTCGCTACAAGTTAATCACCTCACTAAAATATACGACCAACAAAAGGCGGTTGACGACATTTCGTTCTCTATTAACAAAGGTGAGATCGTAGGTTTTCTTGGTCCGAACGGTGCAGGCAAATCAACCACCATGAAGATTGCCACAGGCTACCTCCCGCCTTCAAGCGGAAGTATTACAGTTGATGGATTTGATGTGGTGGAACAACCCCTGCAAGTCAAAAGGATTATTGGATATTTGCCTGAGCACAATCCCCTCTACTTAGATATGTTTGTGCATGAGTATTTGAATTTCATTGGACGCGTTTACCAGATTCCATCGAGCCAACTCAAGAGCCGAACTAAAGAAATCATCTCGATGTGTGGACTCGAGCCTGAACAAAATAAATTGATCGGCTCACTTTCAAAAGGATATCGTCAACGGGTGGGGTTAGCTCAAGCTTTGATTCACAATCCGCAAGTTCTGATTTTAGATGAACCAACCACGGGTCTTGACCCCAATCAAATCGTTGAAATAAGAAAACTCATTAAAGAGATCAGCAAAAATAAGACGGTGATTTTTTCTACACACATTATGCAGGAAGTACAAGCTTTGTGTGACCGCGTTATTATCATCAATCACGGAAAGATAGTGGCGGATGATGAATTGAAGAATCTGATGGGCCAGCAAGAAAATGTTTCGATCCTTGTAGTCGAGTTTAAAGAATCGATATCATTGGAAGATTTATCAACGATTTCAGGGGTTGAAAAAATTGCGATTAGTGGTAATGCATTCCGAATTCAATCGAAGCCCAATGCCGATATCCGTCCTGAGTTAATTCGATTTGCATCTGAGAAAAATCTTTCACTGCTAAGTATGAAGCAAGAAGAAAACTCAATGGAAGAAATTTTCCGTTCACTCACTTCTGAAGCCACTGCATGATCCGCGTTTTCGCCAAGGAATTCAATAGCTACCTCAACTCGCTCATCGCCTACCTGGTGATCAGCGTATTTCTAATAGGTATTGGTTTATTGCTGTGGGTATTTCCTGAAACCTCAGTTCTCGATTATGGCTTTGCCGACATGGACACGCTTTTCTCGATGGGACCTTATGTTTTCATCTTCCTGATTCCGGCCATCACCATGAAAAGCTTTGCCGAAGAAAAGAAACTTGGAACGATGGAGTTACTCCTCACCAAACCACTCACCGATTGGGGAATTGTAATTGGAAAATTCTTTGCTGCTTTTGCTTTGACCTTGGTGTCATTGCTTCCAACTCTCATCTATTATTTTTCTATTTATCGATTAGGTAATCCTGTTGGGAATATTGACACTGCAGGCGTAATCGGTTCTTATATTGGCCTTGGGTTATTAGGTTCCATATTTTGCGCCATTGGAATATGCGCATCATCACTCACAACCAATCAGATTGTATCATTTATTCTTGCCGCATTTTTCTGTTTCATTTTTTATAACGGATTTGATTCACTGGCGACATTAACTACAGACTCGGCTTTGTTAATAAAACAACTTGGTATTCTTTATCACTACGAAGCACTAAGCAAAGGTCTCATCGATAGCCGGGATGTGATTTACTTTTTAAGCGTAACAGGATTGATGTTGCTTTGCGCGAAAACGGTGATTGGAAGTAGACAATGGTAGTGATCGAATTTCAAATGACGAATTAATAATTACTAATCTAAGTGCTCAACACAAAAAAAATAGGCGATCTTCTTCTACTTTTGAATGGAATTGCATTAGTGATTCTGCTTAATAGCGTTGCCTCCTTTTACTTTTTTAGAATAGACCTTACTGAAGAGAAGAGATATACCATCAAGCCCCAAACAAAAGAGCTTTTGAAAAACCTCGATGACGAAGTTTTTGTAGAAGTATTTTTAGAAGGCGATCTCAATCCGGGTTTTAAACGTTTTCAGAAATCAGTTCATGAAACGTTGGAGGAGTTCCGGATTTACTCCAATAACAAAGTAAAATTCATTTTCACTAATCCTGCCCTGGCTCAAGGTCAGAAAGCCCGAAATGAATTTATGCGTGAGCTTGCCTCAAAAGGGATTCAGCCGATGAATGTCATCGAAAACCAAAACGGACAGCGCGTGGAGAAATTCGTTTTTCCCGGAGCAGTTGTTTCTTATGGCGGTTTCGAAGAAGGTGTGATGCTACTCAAGGGTAATAAGGCGCAAAACGCGCAAGAAGTATTAAACCAATCCATTGAAGGTGCCGAATATGAACTGGCCAACACCATATTCAAACTCAGCAACTCAAATAGAAAAAAAATTGGGCTGGTGCATGGGCATGGCGAATTGGATAGTGTGCAGATTGCCAGCTTCAACAATGCATTGCTTGAGCAATACGATGTCTTCAATGTTGACGTTTCCAGGAAACAAAAAATACAAGGCTATCAATTGCTCATTATCGCCAAACCGAAAAGAGAATTCTCTGCGGCAGACAAATACAAACTCGATCAGTATTTAATGAATGGCGGCAAGTTGATGTTTCTCATCGACAGACTAGAAGCGAATATGGACAGCGCTTCCAGAGAAGACTATTTTGCTTTTCCTTATAATCTAAACTTAGAAGATCAGCTATTCAAATACGGAGTGCGCATCAATCCGGATTTGATTGAAGATCGAGTATCAGGCAAGTACCCAATTGTGGTAGGTAATGCCGGCAATCGTCCGCAAATTATGCAATTGGAGTGGCCGTTCTTTCCATTAGTAAATCAGTATGCCGAGCATCCGATCACCAGAAACATGGATGCGGTTGTTACCAAATTCATAAGCAGCATCGATACCGTGAAGGCTGTCGGTGTGAAGAAAACTCCGTTGCTATTCTCCTCCCTTTATTCACGTAAAATGGTTGCTCCAGTAAAAGTGGGAGTAAATGATCTACGTAAGCAATTACAAGAAGGAAAATTTAACGATGGAAAAATTCCACTGGGTTATTTGCTCGAAGGAAGCTTCACTTCGCTTTACAAAAATCGTTTCCCTCCCGAAGGAATTGACCCCACAGGTTTCCTTGAAAAAAGTTATCCAACCAAAATGATTGTCATTGCAGATGGAGATATCGTTCGTAATGATGTAAATCCGCGCGATGGCAAACCACAAGCATTAGGCTTCGATCCCTTTGCTCAATACACCTTTGCAAACCAGGATTTGCTTTTGAATATGGTGGCTTACCTCACCAATGAAAACGGATTGATTCATGTGCGCAGTAAAGAAGTAAAAATTCGCCCATTGGATAAGGAGAAAATCAGAACTGAAAGAACATTCTGGCAAATCATCAATTTAGTATTACCCATTGTGGCCCTTTTGATTTTTGGAGTAACCCGCTCTTACTTGAGAAAAATGAAATACGCGAAATTCTAGATGCAAAAAAGAAAAAACATACAGCTCCTTGTATCTCTTACCGTGATGGTCGTATTGATCATTGTATTGTTCATTTTCAATTCCTCTAAAAATAATTCTGAAGTTGATAAAGGGATTTTTCAAATCGCTAATCTTGACAAGATTGATCATATCGTTCTTCAATCCAGTAAAGAGAAGATCGAATTGAGATTCGATGGAACGAAATGGTTGGTAAATGGTACTCATGAAGCCGACAAGCAAATGATCACTGTTTTGTTTGCTGCACTCAAGCAAGTAGAAGCAAAACGCAAAGTTGCTTCAAGCGTACAAGACTCCATAAAAAACGAAATCACCAAAAATGGAATTAAAGTTTCTTGCTTTGAAGGAGATGCTTTAGCTAAAGAATTTTGGTCAGAAGGAAATCAGGAAAAGTCAGAAACCTATTTTCAGTTGAGCGATGGTATCCCCTACCTGGTTACCATACCGGGCTACCGTGTTTATGTAGCTTCTGTTTTTGAAGTGCCTACCAGCGACTGGCGCGATAAACAAGTATTCAATTTCAATTGGCAAAACATCAAAAGCCTTGAAGTAAATTTTCGTGCAGATACTAAACAAAGTTTTAAGGCTTCGTTCCTTGGAAGATACTTCAGCATCGAAGGAATTGCCACTGACACTACCAAGTTGGATAGGTTTATGGATGCATTATTTCAACTGCGTGCAGAAAAGATTTTGGATTCTACTGAAGTAAAAAACTATCAAAGCCCACTTACTCAAACTCCATTAATGGAGATCAAAATCACTGACATTGGCAATCAAAGTTACCCACTAACAATCTTTCCCATCGAAAAGGGAAGCGATGTTATCGTTGGCAAAGTCAACGAGGTAGTTCTGCTAAACCCAATGGCGATAAGAGAAATTTTCAGGAAGAAGAATTACTTCATCCAAAAATAAATTCTCTACAACTTCTCTTACCCTTATAGTCGAGCATCCTCTGCTATTGTTTGAAATCTCCTGTCGCAGGATGTAACAGGTGCACGCCCAGCCTAAGAATGTAGAATGAAAATGAGGAGACGATATTTAACACGTAAGCTTGTTTTTTAAGAATTTGATTTATATTTAACACTATTAATCTAAATTCTAACAAATAAAATGAAGTCTATGGCAACAGTAAACATTTCACTTTCACCTACAGCGGCTAATCCGGATAGTGCATCTGCAAGCAAGGGCGACACCATCATTTGGAGCCCTTCAGGCAACAATACGATAACTCAAATTACCTTTGATAATCCTGGAATATTCAAAGATAATCCTGCACCCGTTGGTGGTGGGAGTAAGAACTGGCAAGGCACCCTGAAATCTAATGCCGCGCACGGAAACTACAAGTATTCTTTTGTTGCTGGTGGTAATCTTATTGATCCAGAAATAACAGTAAAACCCTAACAACGATATGATCCTTAAAAAGAAAGCTTGTTATTTATTAATGAGCTTTCTTTTTTTTATTTTTTATAACACTTCTGGTCAGGATCAGAAAGTGAGTGATAGCCTAGCTCAGATTTATAAGAATAATATATTGAGCGATACAGCCAGATTTGAATTGCTTCTGGAGTTGTCGTTCAATGAAATTAATGACTTCAAATTGGCATCGCAATATGCTGAGGAACTTATCCACCTATCGGAACTAAAAGGAAATAGCTTATACTTATATAAGGGCTATTTTCTTAAAGGAAATGCAAAAAAGAAGCTTGGCGACTTGGAAGAATCACTGGATTCTTATTTTAGAAGTGCGGAAGCTGCGCGAAAAGCTAATAATATTAAAGGAGAAGCAAATGCCTATGCCGCAATAGCCGCAATCTATACCGGCTCAAACAATCATCTTAATGCCAGGCATTACTATCGCAAAGCCATCGCCTCTTTAAGGCAACACAATGATCCTATTGCCCTGGCATCGGCAATTTTAAATGCAGGTGAAGAATTCCGTAAAAACAAAGATTATGATTCTGCTCTTTTATATTTTAATGAGTCAGGGATCATTTTTGAAAAAGCTAATTATTTAACTGGCAAGGCATACAACCTCGGCAATATTGGTTTGATTTATGCCAGCATTGGCAAAAACAATTTTGCTGAGAAAAACATGAATGAAGCCATTCAGATATTAGAAAAATCTGGCGAATATTATCCTATCTGTGTTTATCTTCTTTCAATGGCTGATCTCTATCTACAAAAAGGAGACCAGCCTGCCGCTTTGAACTATGCTTTGAAAAGTTTGCAACTTGCTACGCATTACAAATTGAAAGAACAGATCAGGGATTCAAATCTTAAGCTTTCTGAACTTTATGAGCAGGCGGGCAACACCAGTGCTTCTTTCAAACACTATAAAGATTACATCTCGTACAGGGATAGTCTTAACAACATTCAGGCTGTTCAAAGAATGGCAGATTTGCGCACAGACTACGAAGTTTCTCAAAAGCAAATTGAGGTTGATTTGCTCAACGTGCAAAAGAAAAACCAGCAGATCATTCAACTCAGTACGATAATTATCTCCAGTCTCGTCATTATTGGCTTAACGTTTTCATTCTGGCAGAAGCGACAATCCAACATAAAGTTAAGCGCACAACAAGTGATCATAGCTGATCGTAACAATCAGCTGCAGGAGGTGAACGCTTCAAAAGACAAGCTCTTCTCCATCATTGGGCATGATTTAAAAGGCCCGCTCAATGCATTGAACATGTTCTCCAAATTGTTGTCCACGCACACGGACACCTTTAGCAAGGATGAAATCAAAAAGCTGGCCGTTGATTTGAACATGTCGGTAAAGAATTTATATAAGTTACTAGAGAACTTGCTGTCTTGGGGCCGGTCACAAATAGGTGCCATCGATTTTACCCCGGAAAAATTTGATTTGGCCGCAGTGCTCAAAGAAAATCAGGAGTTGCTCAAAGGCCAGGCCGAGGATAAGAAGATCACGGTTGTAAATGAAATTGCATTACCTCTGCCCGTAAATGCCCATCACAACACCATCGATACAGTAGTAAGAAATCTTTTATCCAACGCCATCAAGTTCACACCCGAAGGTGGTACGGTTGAACTTCGCGCTGAACAAGCTGATGGATATGTTCTGGTTTCAATTGCAGATACCGGTGTAGGTATTAAACCCACAGCCATTGCAGGGCTCTTTAAAGTAGGTACTCATCATGCTTCCGTGGGCACTGCACAAGAGAAAGGAACCGGTCTTGGATTGATGCTTTGCAAGGATTTTGTAGAAAGAAACGGAGGCACCATTGGCGTTGACAGCACTGAGGGGAAAGGATCTATTTTTTATTTTACAGTGCCAGTGGCCTCGTAAGTAGGAGGACTTATGCAACTTCAGAGGTGTCCTACACTTATCTGCTTCGATTTATAGGTGTAGGACACCTCGGATAAGATCAAAAGTTACGCTTTCTTCTTCCTACCTCCCCCAAATCTTCCCTTCTTCTCAGGAGCATTTGCTGCAAGGGTTACGCATTCTTCCAGGGTAAGTTCTTCAGGGGCTTTGCCTTTCGGAATTTTCACATTCTTCTTTCCGGCTTTTATATAAGGACCGAAGCGTCCGTTAAGTATTTGAATATCGGGGTTCTCTGGAAATAATTTAATTGTCTTGTTCGCGTCTGATTCACGCTTTGCCTGGATCAACTCCACCGCACGCTCAGGTGTGATGCTGTAGGGGTCTTCTCCTTTCGGGATCGAAACAAACTTTTTGTTATGCAACACATATGGGCCGAATCGACCGATGTTAGCAACCACAGGCAAGTCTTCGAACGTACCCAAGTCGCGTGGCATCTTCATCAACTCAAGTGCATCCTCGAGTGTAATGTTTTCTATGAATTGCCCTTGACGAAGCGCTGCAAACTTTGGTTTCTCACCACCATTGTCATCCGGGTTTTCTCCGAGTTGAACATAAGCACCAAACCTCCCAAGTTTTACATAAACATTTTTCTTAGTCTTCGGGTCAACGCCAAGTTCGCGACTCTTATTTTGTACTGCAGAGCGTTCTACTTTTTCGGTTTTGATGACGAGCTTATGGAATGGCTTGTAAAAACCATCCATCATTTTTTGCCATTTCAATTTACCGTTGGCAATCTCATCAAATTCCTTTTCGATCTCTGCGGTGAAAGAGTAATCTGTTACCTCTGCAAAATGTTCGACCAAAAAGTCGTTCACAATCATGGCAATGTTGGTTGGGAACAATTTGTTTTTCTCCGCCCCGGTGATTTCCGTTTCTGTTTTAGTCGCAACCTTATTTTCTTTTAAAGAAAGAACTCTATACTTCCGCTCCTCGCCTTCGCGACTTTCTTTCACTACATAACCACGTTTCTGTACGGTTGATATAGTAGGCGCATAAGTTGACGGGCGGCCAATGCCAAGCTCTTCTAATTTTTTAACTAGGGTTGGTTCTGTATACCGAGCTGCATGTCGTGAAAAAGTCTGTGTAGCCGAGAGTTCATTCAAATCCAATTCCTGTCCTACTTTGAGTGGCGGCAATACCTTACCACCTTCATCATCGCTATCATCATCTTCGTCTTGCGACTCCATGTAGACTTTCAAAAATCCTTCAAACTTCACTACTTCGCCTTGAGCAGTAAGCGTGTATTTGTTTGTTGAGATATTGATCACCGCAGTAGTTCTCTCCAACTCGGCATCGGCCATCTGTGAGGCGATGGCCCGCTTCCAAATCAGTTCGTAGAGTCGTTGTGCATTGCGATCCATTCCCGGATCCATCACTGAAAAATCAGTAGGGCGAATCGCTTCGTGAGCTTCTTGAGCACTTGCCGACTTTGTCTTGAATTTGCGAACGTGAACAAACTCTTTTCCATAAGCAGAAGTGATTTGCTTCGTAGCTCCACCCACTGCTTCGTCCGATAAATTCACAGAGTCAGTACGCATGTATGAAATCTTACCGGCTTCATAAAGCTTCTGAGCTACTACCATCGTCTGTAGCACAGAGAAACTCAATTTTCTTCCTGCCTCCTGCTGCAACGTAGAGGTAGTGAATGGAGGCGCAGGAGATTTCTTTGCCGGTTTCTTTTGTAAATCGGCAATACTAAACTTTGCTCCTTTACAAGATTCCAGAAACTTCAATGCTTCTTCTTCGGAATTAAATTTTTCCGGAAGCTCAGCATTGAGTTGTTTTCCTTTTCCTAAATCAAAAATTGCAGAAACTTTAAATGACGACTTCGCGTCAAACTTTTCGATATCGCGTTCACGCTCAACCACCAGTCGCACTGCCACACTCTGCACACGACCGGCCGATAAGCCCGTCTTAATTTTTTTCCAAAGTATTGGCGACAATTCAAAACCTACTAGTCGGTCAAGTACACGCCTGGCTTGTTGCGCATTTACTAAGTCAATATCAATACCACGTGGATTTTTGATTGCGTTAAGAATGGCATTCTTGGTGATCTCTGTAAAAACAATTCTACGTGTCTTTTTATCACTCAAGTCCAGCACTTCTTTCAAATGCCAGGAAATAGCTTCCCCCTCACGGTCCTCATCGGAAGCGAGGTAGACCATTTCTGCAGTCTTTGCTAACGCTTTCAGGTTTTTGATGACATCCTTTTTCTCAGGAGATACTTCGTAGGTCGGTTCAAAACCATTTTCAATATCGATGGCGCCCTTTCCTTTCGGCAGATCACGAACGTGACCCATGCTCGATGCCACCTTGAAATCCTTTCCAAGATAACCTTCAATTGTTTTCGCTTTCGCGGGAGACTCAACGATCACTAAATTCTTAGACATGCAGTATTTTTTCAGTTCAAAGGGCTCAAATATCTACATTTTTTTAAAAACCAAAATTTAAAGCTGGTTCACCAACTTATTTATCGCTCTCAAACCATTGAGCAAAATCCTGATTTGCTGATCGATAGTTTTCCTGTAAGTTTGTTTGGATTAACCTTTTATTCGCATGAAAAAGATTTTTACACTGATCGCTTTTTTATTTCTGAGCTCTTCCGTTTTGTTGGCGCAAGCTGATAAAAAATGGAAAGGAAAATTTGAGCAACTCGACTATTTACTACCCACACCGAATGAATTTAGGACTGGCGGTGGAGCACCCGGTGCAAAATATTGGCAACAACGTGCCGATTATGTGATCGATGCAGAGATTGATGAACCCAAAAACAAGCTCATCGGCAAGGAAACGATCACCTATTATAATAATTCACCTGAGCCTATGTCATTTCTCTGGCTCCAGTTAGATCAGAATGTGAACAAAAAAGGAAACGAAGATTTTGGGGCAGCTTTCGGAAATTTAAGAGACACGCTAGCAGCCATGAGTATGCAGTACCTCACTCGCCCGGTGGAGTTTGAAGCAGGCTATGTGATCAATTCTATTACCGACAAAACCGGCAAAAATCTCCCGATGACCATCAACAACACCATGATGCGAATTGACTTGAGTACGCCTATTAAATCAGGCGAAAATTTTACCATCAATATTTCGTGGAGCTATGCCATTACTGACCGCAGCATGTTCCTTCTTTCGAGAGAAGGGTATGAGCATTTTCCGGAAGACAATAATAATATGTATTTGATAGCCCATTGGTTCCCTCGCATGTGTCAGTATGACGATATTGAAGGCTGGCAGAACAAGCAATTTCAACGCCTGGGTGAGTTTGCATTGGAGTTCGGAAATTACAAGGTCAATATCACCGTTCCTGCCGATCACATTATTGGCTCAACGGGCTGGTTACAAAATCCAAAAGAAGTTTTAAGTGTAACCGAAGCCGATCGTTTTGAAAAAGCCAAAACATCATTTGATAAACCCTTCGTGATCGTCACCGAAGATGAAGCAAAGGCGAAAGAGAAAACAAAATCAACTGCTAAGAAAACCTGGCGCTTTCAAGCAGACAACGTTCGGGACTTTGCATTTGCTAGTTCAAGAAAATTTATTTGGGATGTGCAGGCCGTAAAGCTTCCAACCAACACCGTAATGTGCATGTCATTCTACCCAAAAGAAGGAATGCCTACGTGGTCTGAAGAATCAACCAAGGCGGTAAAAAATGCAATTGAAGTGTATTCAAAATATACTTTCGATTATCCCTATCCAGTAGCCATTTCAGTGAATACTTCAAACATTGGAATGGAATTCCCAATGATCAGTTTTAATGGAGGTCGCCCGAAGAATGGAAAAATGTCGGATGGTGCACTTGCCGGAATGGTGGGCACCATCGTTCACGAAGTGGGACACAATTATTTTCCGATGATCGTAAGCAATGATGAGCGCCAATGGATGTGGATGGATGAAGGACTGAACACCTTTTTGCAAACTCGTACAGAAGCAGAACGTTACCCCAAAGCACATCACACGACACCTAAAGATATTGTGCCTTACATGAAAGGTGACAAAAGCGTGATGCGCCCCGTGATGACCACTTCGGATAATGAAAGACTGATGTCATTCGGAAGCAACTTCTATCAGAAGCCAACGGTTGCTCTCGAGATACTTCGTGAGACAATCATGGGGCCTGAGTTATTTGATCGTGCCTTTAAAGAATACGCTAACCGATGGAAATACAAGCACCCAAGACCTGCTGATTTCTTCCGCACTATGGAAGAGCTCTCCGCAGTTGACCTCGATTGGTTTTGGAGAGGTTGGTTTTTCGGAACAGACAATGTGGATATTGAGTTAAGCGATGTGAAATGGTATAAAATGAATAGTCAAGCCGCAGATCCGGAAAGCAAAACACCTAAAGCGCAGCAAGGAGATTTAGCTTCAAAAAGCGATGCAACTGATTTCAGCCAAGGTCCCAAACCTCTTACCGTTTCTAATACACCTGACAACTTCTACGGACAGTTCCTCAGCCGGATTGATGATAATGCCGTTCGCAAAAACCTGGAAGGCAAAAATTTATATCAATTGAAATTCAAAAACGTGGGTGGGCTCATTACGCCAATCGTAATTGAATGGACTTACAAAGATGGATCTAAGGAAATTGAGCGCATACCGGCTGAAGTTTGGCGCTTGAACGAAAATGAAATCACCAAAGTGTTTGTGAAAAACAAGGAGGTAACCAATATTGTGGTTGACCCGAATGCCGAGCTTGCCGACATCGAAACAAGCAACAATGTATACCCGAAACCAAAGCAGACCGAATCGAAGTTTGACCAGTTGAAGAAAAATTGATCCAGAATAACTTGGAAGAGCTCATCAATAAATTCTACACCGCTTTCCAAAACAAGGATTGGAAAACCATGCAATCATGCTACCATGAAGACATTGTGTTTTCCGATCCTGTTTTCCGAAACTTAAAAGGAAAAGAAGCCAAGGCCATGTGGCACATGCTGGTGACCGCAGGAAAAGATCTGACATTAGATTTCTCAAAAGTAAAAGCAGACGATCGCAAAGGTTCTTGTCACTGGGAAGCACACTATTCTTTCTCAAGAACGGGAAGAAAGGTGCATAACGTCATCGATGCAAAATTTAAATTCAAAGACGGAAAGATTTTTCGTCATACCGATGAATTTAATTTATGGTGGTGGAGCGGGATGGCTTTAGGAATTGTTGGAATACTTTTGGGCTGGAGCCCTCTCATCAAAAATAGAGTGAGAAGTTTAGCTCAACACAATCTGAAAAAATTCATGGAAGCAAATCAATACTAGGCGGCAAGGCCAACCAGCTTAAGAAAGGTCTCTTTACTCACCGGTTTTATCACATAGTCATTTACTAATTTATTTCGCTTGGCGCGATTGATGTCTTCCGGATCGATGGAAGAGCTGACCATATAAATTGAAATCGACTTACTCATTTTGCTCTTGATCTTTTCGAAATCATCAAGAAACATCCAGCCATCTACGTAAGGCATATTGATATCGAGAAATAGAACATCAGGAAGCAACTCATGTTGATCAAAATTCTCTTCCAGGTACTTGAGTGCTTCTCCCCCATTGGTGAACTGAAGGATCTGTTCTGTAATATTGGCTCCTTTGATCGTACGTGAAGCGATGAGTCGGAAAATCGAATCATCATCCACCAATGCAATTACAGGTTTACGATCAAGTACGTGCATTCTTGTCAAAGTTTATAACAAATGTAGCACCTTCATTGGTTTTACTAAAGACTTTTATTTCACCTCCCATTGCCTCTACCTGATTTTTGGTGATGAAAAGGCCTATTCCGCGAGCTTCCGCGTGCAAGTGAAAAGTTTTATTCAATTTAAAAACATGATGTCCATATTTCTCCAGATTAATTCCAAGTCCGTTGTCGCTCACCTCTAGTATAGTTTGACCGTCCGTTTGATAGGTTTTGAAAGTAATCACTGGCGCAACTCCTTTTTGCCGATACTTCAATGAGTTACTTAGGAGGTTTAAAAGGATACTTTCTAGATATATGTTTGGATAATCGATTGTGATCGCCTTAAAGTCTTCTTTGATGACCGCGTGTGTAGCGCTGATTTTTGCAGCAAACATCTTTTTTACTTTACTCAGCGTTAACCCAAACGAAAGCGTTTGTCGCTCGATGGTTGTATTCTGCCGGATTTTTAAAACCTCTACGAGTTCATTGAAAGTATTATTGACTGCTTGACTTGAAGATTTCAGTAAGCCAAAGTATTCCTCCTTCTCTTCTTCTTTGTTTGAGTCTTCAAAGAAAGAGATGAGTGATAAAATATTCCCGATAGGTGCTCGCAAATTATGAGAAACGATTTGAGCAAATTCCTCCAGCTGATCATTCTTTCTTTTTAAGTCGTTGGCAATATCCGTGAGTCTTGCGTTTTGTTCTCTGATTTTCTCTTCTGCTCTTTTGCGTTGAGTAATGTCACGAAATTCGGTAACACGGATCGTACGCCCCATGTACGGAATAGTTTTACCATGCACTTCCAGCTCAAAGCGCGTTCCATCCTTTCGCAAACATTCAACATCATAGGGTAGATCATAACCAGATATGATTTTCTCCATCACAAACTTGCGATGCTCGGGCGGGATAAGCAGAAGTCCGTTAAAGCCGATCAACTCATCATAAGAATATCCGGTAAGATCGCACAGTCCTTGATTGCAATCGATAATAACTCCTTTATCATGCAACCCAATCCCTCCGAAAGATGCCTGCTGAAGTGTGCGAAATCGTTGCTCACTTTCCAACGCTTGTTGCAAAGCTGTTTCAACTCTCCTTTCAATTTGCTTTCGGTTAAGTGCTCCTGAAATGGTTGCTGAGTAAGAACTCAAAACCGAAAACTCGATCTCTGACCATTCCCGTTCGTATTTGCATTCATCAAAACCAATAAATCCCCAAAAGTAATTTCTATCGAAAATGGGAAACAGCAACACTGACATGATATGCTCGTGTTCCAATATCCTTTTGAACGAACTGTCTTTATCCATTTTACTCACAATCTGGAAATAGGGTTGATTCGTGTGCAACGGCTCGTAGGATTCACGCACAGCAGAGTAAGGAAGGTTTTGAAGTTCAGGGTTATCGATTTGCGGATGGGCAGTGCCTGAGTTCCATTCAAATCGCTGAGTGGTGGTGAGTTCTTCGCCTTCTTTCTTTGGGTCATTCTCAAAAAGATAGACTCGATCAACTTTGGTTGCTTCACCTAAAAGTCTAAGCCCATTACCAATCGCCTCTGACCAGTCGGGATTAAGAAGCAACTCACGCGTGGCCTGAGCTAAAGATGAAAAGAGTATGTCGCGAAGCTGAAGTTCATGAACCAATGATTCCCTCGCCAACTTTTTATTAGGTGGCTTTGCCTTTGGTCTTTTGGTCTTTTTAGAGACTGGCCTGGACTTTGAGCCTGACAATTTCCTCTTTTTCGTTTGTTTCTTCGCGGGCATTCAGCTCTAAATTGTCAAGATAAAGAAAATATTTCTTCAACGACCATCTTTAGTTGGAGCACAAAAAAAACCGACAGAATCTTCTGCCGGTTTTTAATTCCTTAAGAAAATAGCTCTATTTTTTCTTCGCGTCTTTTTGTTCGCCAGGAGGAGGCATTAATCCCAATTGCATCATCATCTTTCCTTCCTCAGAGTAGCCCCAATGTTCTACCCCTTTTCCGTCTGCAAATCTTACGATATCAACACCATTAACATCAACCGACTTATTCGTAGCGGGCATTGATCCCATTGGCCCGGAGTTAGTTCCTTTTAAGTTCATGTGAGAAACGACTATGTCTCCTTCCGCCACGGTTGAGATGATGGTCATTTTTAAATCGGGAAATGCCGTCCTATAAAGAGCCACAGCTTCCTTTAAGCCTGCTAAGCCCGTACTTTTTATATTGGGATCAACCTGATGCTCAATCATATTTTCAGACACATAATTTCCGAGGCTGTCGGTATTACCGGTATTAAAAGCATCAATTACTTTTTGCACTGCCATTTTATTTTTCTCCATCATGGCGGCACGATCTTTAGCCTCCGTGGCGGAAGGATCTTCTTTTGGAGTGGTCGGTGTACAAGAAACGAAGCTTGCCGCCATTGCAAATAGCAGCAGTGAAGTGAACTTGTTTGTTTTCATATGATTAGGGTTTGTGGATAAGAAATTTAAATCTTTTCAGAGCCAAATCATAACCTCAAAATATTTGTTAAGGTTTTCTAAACTTTAAAAATACACACGTCTTTTCGTAGCTTCGCCCGTTAATTTTCTTGCTACTTTGCTTTGACGGATAAGCCCAGTTGCAAACTCTTAATGGAAATCGATATTTTTTTTCAATTTTAAACTTGCTGAAATAAGCTACGTAGCACAAGTATGAAGCTCTACGAACAATACCCGATCACGCTGACCAATTCCCTTTCGGGAAAGAAAGAAAAATTTGAAACACTTACTCCCGGCTTTGTGGGCATGTACGTATGCGGCCCTACCGTCTATAACTATGTGCACTTGGGCAATACGCGCACCTTTCTTTCATTCGATATTATTTCACGCTACTTAAGGTTCCTCGGCTACAAGGTTCGTTACGTTCGAAATATTACCGATGTGGGTCATCTGGTGGGTGATGTAGATGAAGGTGAAGATAAAATCGGAAAGAAGGCTCGCCTGGAACAGCTCGAGCCTATGGAGATTGTAAAACGATACACCGAAGATTTTCATACGGTGATGCGTCAATTCAATATACTTCCACCCAGCATTGAGCCATCGGCAACAGGCCACATTGTTGAACAAATCAACATCACTAAAAAGCTGATTGATCTTGGTCTGGCCTACGAAGTGAATGGCTCGGTTTACTTTGATGTGAAAAAATACAATCAATCCAACCATTACGGAATTCTCTCAGGTCGCAATATTGAAGAATTGATGGAGAGTGGACGTGAGCTTGATAGCCAGGAGGAGAAGCGCGAGAAGATTGACTTTGCGCTTTGGAAAAAGGCATCGCCCGAACACATCATGCGTTGGCCATCACCCTGGGGCGATGGGTTTCCAGGCTGGCACATTGAGTGTACGGTGATGAGTACTAAATACCTGGGCGAGACATTTGATATCCATGGTGGCGGAATGGATTTAAAATTTCCTCATCATGAGTGCGAAATAGCTCAAGCAACAGGCGCTAATGGAAAAGTTCCGGTGCGTTATTGGATTCATTCCAACATGCTTACTGTGAATGGACAGAAGATGAGCAAGTCGCTCGGCAATTCCTTTTTGCCTTCAGAATTATTTTCAGGAAGTCATCCACTGCTCGAAAAAGGGTACAGCGCAATGACGGTGCGTTTCTTTATGTTACAATCGCATTACAGCAGCACGCTTGATTTTTCTAACGAAGCACTTATTGCTGCAGAGAAAGGGTTTAAAAAAATAAACAACGCATTGACTCTGATTAAATCGCTGGAGCATCCCAAGAAAGTTTCAAGCGTCAACGCAGAGCTCGAAAAAAATCTATTGGATCAAATCGACAAGTGTTTTCAAAACATGAGCGATGATTTCAATACAGCCAAAACATTGGCGGTGCTTTTCGAAATGGCATCACAGATCAACATTTGGTCAGGACAGAAGGATTCGTTGACCGAAGTGAGCGAAGAAACATTTGAGAAATATAAATCGACTTATGTTTCGGTTATGGAAGAAGTGCTCGGCCTGAAGGAAGAAGCCCATAGTAACAATGAATTACTGGACGGGGCAATCAACGTTTTAATCGGTTTAAGGAAAAAGGCGCGCACCGATCGCAACTTCCAACTCTCTGATAAAATCCGTGATGACCTCAAGGCCATCGGCATTCAATTGAAAGATGGGAAGGATGGAGAGATGAGCTACGAGGTTGAGTGACAAAGCTCAGCTAAACTTTTGCCTGACATCCAGCCTTAATTTTAGGCTTAGATCAAATTTGTAATTAATTTGATCTAATTTAGAATATGCCTGTGAAAAAGTTGCCGCGTTTAATACTCCTTTGCTGCACCTTTCTCCCTATTATTGTTTCTAACGCACAACAATTTGAACGTCATCAGGTTGTCGTAGCTTATGTCTATAATTTTGCAAAGAACATTAAGTGGCAAAATGAGGCAGGGCTAAAAGAGTTCCAATTTCTGGTGATCACCGAAGACGAACAATTCCGGGAGGAGTTCAATAAGCTGGCCGCTACCAAAACAATCAGAGGTAAGGCAATCAAAATTCATTTCAGTACCAAGCCAGACAATCTACCTAACGCCCAATTAATCTTTGCGGGCAAGGAATTTGAAAACAGTTTAGTTGATCTTTCGGGGGAAATCGATGGAAAAAATACGCTGTTAGTAACTGACGGCTACAGCGATCGCAGGTTTGTGATGATCAATATCACCGAGGCAGGGCCAAGTAAGCTTCATTTCGAAATCAACAAAGCAAATATTCTTAATCAACAGTTAATCGTTGTTCCAGAAATGATCTTACTGGGAGGCTCAGAAATTGATGTTGCCTCCTTATATAAGGAATCTCGACAGAGTTTGTTGAGTATGCAAAAGCAAATAGATAACCTTTCCTCCTCCTCTAAAGATTTACAAGAGAAAATCAGGGCAAATGAACTCGAAGTCGATAAGCAGAACAAATTATCTGCTCAGCAAGAGGAACTGATTCAATCTCAGTTGAAAGAACTCTCGGCTCAAGAAAATCGGCTAAAGGCTTTACAAACCGAAGTGATAACGAATAGCACAATCCTAAGAGAAAAAACACAAGAGCTTGCGGACAAAGAAAACTGGCTGAAAGAGCAAGAGACTCAAGTTGAAAAAGCAAATCAAGTACTTAGATCATTAAACTTCTCCATTGACAGCTTGAATCGCCAGGTGCAGGAAAAAGAAAAAGTACTCAACCTCCAGGGTTACACCATTGCGTCTCAAAGTAAAATACTTTATGGTCTTGTGGTCGTGATTGTATTAGGCCTGATCGCTGTTTTTCTTTTGCTCCGGTGGTATCGGGCGAAGACGATGCTTAATCTATTGCTCACGGCCAAAACCAATGAGCTTGAATTAGCCAATGCAAGTGTGTTAGCTACCAACGAAGAACTAATTCAAAGTCAGGAAGAAATTGCTGCACAACGCGATGTGGTATCCCATCAAAATAAAGAGCTGGAGCAATCAAAATTAATCATCGAAAAACAAAACCTGGAAATCAAAGAGCGTAATTTAAATCTGGAAGTAGAAGTAGAAAGCAGAACCAAAGAATTGATCGAATACAATCAGCAACTCGAGCAATTTGCTTTTATTTCTGCTCACAACCTGAGGGCCCCGGTGGCGAGAATACTTGGCCTTGGTCATTTGCTTGAGTTGGGTGAGAATAAAAATGATCCGGAAATTTTAGAAAAACTTGTCCTTACTACAAAAGAGCTTGATCGAGTAGTCTCAGATTTGAATATTATTTTAGAAATCCGAAAGAATAATACTACCATCATTTCGGAAATTAATCTGGATGCAGAAGTGGAACTCATTAAAATCAGCCTGGCCAAAGAAATTGCAGAGACCGAAGCAACTATAATTACTGAATTTGGGTCAGTAAAAAGTATTCGAACGATAAGACCGTATATGGACAGCATCTTGGTGAATCTTGTAAGTAATGCTATTAAATACAGACACGCCAAAAGAAGTCCTAAGATTACCATCAAGGCAGAAGTTCAGGACAGCTGTATTTGCTTTACCGTAAAAGATAATGGTCTGGGCATCGATCTGAATTTATATAAAGAGAAGATTTTCAAATTATACAGTCGTTTTCACGATCACGTTGAAGGAAAAGGATTCGGCCTTTATTTGGTAAAAACTCAGGTAGCAGCGATGGGTGGAAGGTTAGAGGTAGAAAGTGAAGTAAACGAGGGCACAACCTTTTATATTTACCTGAAAATTCAGTAAGACTGGATCGAATTTTCTTCTGAAGCCTATCGTAACGTAATGCTAAAAAAACTTTTTATACTACCCATTCGCTTTTATCAATTGTCGATTTCACCGTATCTGGGTGCTCATTGTCGGCATGCCCCTTCGTGTTCGCAATACGCGATTGAAGCAATTCAGGAATGGGGTGTGATCAAAGGGATCTGGTTGGGAACGAAGCGTATTGCACGCTGTCATCCGTGGGGTACGAGTGGCTACGACCCCGTTCCAAAGAAAAATCGTTAATCGTTATTGGTTGTTCGTTGTTCACGATTGCTCCTCATCCAATAGCAGAGTATGCTAACGCTCGTTCGATTCAACACATCAAAAAAGTATTCCATAAATAAAAAAAACGGCATACATTAGAACTTCAACTCTAATTCGATGCCCAAATTCCAAATCAAAAAAAATTCAAAGCAATACGATGTAATTATTGTTGGCTCGGGTGCCGGTGGTGGCATGTCAGCGTTCGTGCTCTCGCAAGCGGGCATTAAAGTATTGTTGCTTGAAGCCGGACCAATGTATGACCCGGCAAAAAATATCACACAACTGAAGTGGCCCTATGAATCTCCACGCAGAGGCGCCAGCACACAGTTCAGAAATTTTGGTGACTTCGATGCCGCTTACGGAGGATGGAGTTTAGATGGCGAACCCTACACACACAAAGACGGCACCAAGTTCGATTGGTTTCGGTCACGAATGTTAGGAGGACGAACCAACCACTGGGGAAGAATCTCGCTTCGTTTTGGTCCCAAAGATTTCAAACATAAAAGCATTGACGGACTTGGTGACGATTGGCCAATAGGTTATGACGACATCGCTCCTTATTATGATAAAGTAGATCGATTGATTGGCGTCTTCGGTTCAAAAGAAAATATGCCCGATCATCCCGATGGAGTTTTTCTTCCTCCACCCAAGCCAAGGTTACACGAACTTTTCATTAAGGAAGCAGCAACTTCAATTAATATTCCTGTAATTCCTTCTCGTCTTTCTATTCTCACCAAACCGATTAATAAAGAGCGTGGCCAATGTGTCTATTGCTCACAGTGTAATAGAGGTTGCCAGTTTTATGCTGATTTTTCATCGTCTTCTTGTTTGGTCAACCCTGCTCTTAAAACCGGTCATGTTGATGTGATTGCCAATGCTATGGTGCGTGAAGTACTCACCAACGAAGAAGGAAAAGCAACTGGCGTTTCTTATGTGAGCAAAGACGACATGGAGGAATATGAGGTGAATGCAAAAGTAGTTGTGCTCGCAGCAAGTGCATGTGAGTCGGCACGGTTGCTTCTCAATTCAAAATCGTCAAAGCATCCCAATGGGCTTGCCAACTCAAGCAACATCGTGGGAAAATATCTACACGACTCCACAGGTGCGGGCATGGGAGGTATTCTTCCAAAACTAGTCGGACGCAAACGCTACAATGAAGATGGTGTTGGCGGTCTTCATGTTTACACACCGTGGTGGTTAGACAATAAGAAACTGGATTTCGCGCGCGGTTACCACATCGAATATTATGGAGGTATGGGCATGCCCGGATATGGATATGGATTTGGAATGCAAAACACGAATGGAAAATATCCTGGTCGCGATGGCAAGCAAAAAGAAGCAGGTGGCTATGGAGCTTCGTTGAAAGATGACTACCGTTATTTCTACGGAGCACATTTTGGAATGGATGGACGCGGTGAAGCCATTGCACGCGAAGACAATTATTGCGAGATCGACCCGAACACAGTGGATAAATATGGTATCCCTGTTCTCCGTTTCCATTACAAGTGGAGCGATCAAGAAATAAAACAAGCCAAGCACATGAAAGACACGTTCCGCGAAATCATCCACAAGATGGGCGGAGTAGTGACCTGGGGAGATGATGGCCCGGAAAAAGATTACGGATTAGAGGCGCCAGGAAGAATCATTCACGAAGTGGGAACAACACGCATGGGCAACGATTCAAAAAAATCGGTATTGAACAAATTCAACCAGGCACATGATTGCAAAAATCTTTTTGTAATGGATGGCGGTGCGTTCGTTTCACAAGCAGATAAGAATCCAACATGGACGATCCTTGCGCTGGCGATGCGTGCATCAGAGTATTTGATTGATGAGATGAAGAAACAAAACCTTTAATCGTTATCCGTTAATCGTTATTAGTAAACCGATTAACGATTAACTTATAACTAATAACGAATATGGACAGAAGAAAATATTTAAAAACACTTGCAGTCGGAACAGTAGGCGCCCTCTCTGCCCCTGCTTTAATCGAATCATGCACACCAGAAAGCAAGCCTAAAGAAATTGTAAAAGCGCCAACCATTGATCGCACTGCTGCGGAACTGGAGCATTACAATAAACTAATGGCGGAAAAGTTTTTTGATGAGCATGAAATGAAAACCATTTCAGTTCTGGCCGATATCATCATTCCAAAGGATGAAGTTTCTGGAAGCGCAACCGAAGCAGGTGTCCCTGATTTTATCGAGTTCATCGCCAAGGATATGCCGCGCCATCAGATACCATTGCGTGGTGGAATCAAGTGGCTTGATATCCATTGCGCAAAAAAATTCAATTCCTCTTTTGTGGAATGCAATGCAGCTCAACAAATCGAAATGGTGGATGAAATTGCTTTCCCTGAAAAAGCAAAGCCTGAGATGCAACAAGGAGTTTCGTTCTTCAATTTGATGCGCGACTTAACAGCTACCGGATTCTTCACCAGCAAAATGGGAATAGAAGACCTTGGCTATATGGGCAACACTCCTAATCAGTGGGATGGTGTGCCTCAAGAAGTACTGGATCAATACCACGTGAAGTATGATCAGAAGACGCTGGATGAATGTGTAAAGTGGGATATTGGAAGTTAGAGGTTGGAGGCTAGGTTGATGGATTGTTATTCGATACCTTGATTTTAAATCGAGGCTACAGTTAACCCAAACAAAAATGAAAAAGTTGATATTTATTTTCTTGCTGTCCATCATTTCGCCATCCCTTTTCGCACAACAAGACATGGAAGGCAGCAAAGACCATCCTATGTTTCCAAACCGGATGACCAACTATCTGATCTCCGGGTATTCAAACAACTTCGATGCGGTGCCATTCAACCTGGCTGCAGATGAATCTAAGATGATAACCAAAGAGGGAACAAAAACTTTTTTGCGATATGATTTCAATACTGAATCCGGTCAGCAAAAGCCGAGTGTACTGCAGATCCTTCGGAACTATGAAAATGCGTCCAAAAAAATTGGAGGTATTACCATGTTCTTTAGGGCCGAGGAAGACATTGCGGTTTTCAAAATCAACAAAAGCTCTAAAGAAGTTTGGGTAAGAATAATTACGGGTGGTGACAATGGAAACGATTTTTACGAATTAACCATCGTAGAATTGGAGGCTATGAAGCAAGAAATTACTTCAACCGACATTCTTACTGCGCTCAACACCGATGGGCATATTGCCTTGTACATCAACTTCGATTCAGGAAAATCCGATATCAAATCAGAGTCACAGCCGATCATTGACCAGCTTGCCGAAATGATGAAAGCAAATGCAAATTTGAAGATAAACATTGAGGGGCATACAGATAATATCGGCTCTGCCGATGGGAACAAAACCCTTTCCTTAAACAGAGCTAAAGCGGTGATGAGTGCTATTGTCTCTAAAGGCATTAGTGCTTCACTGCTATCGAGTTTGGGGTGGGGGCAAGAAAAACCGGTAGCAGATAATCGCACTGAAGAAGGCAGAGCAAAAAACAGAAGAGTTGAAATTGTGAAAAAGTAGCATAACGATTATTTGCTTATTGAATCTTGATCTATTAATAATTGATAATTGATTCGGCATGGTTTCTCGTAGAAAATTTATTACGCAAGCCGTCACAGCAGCAACGGCTTTCACCATTCTCCCCCGCTTTGTACTTGGTAAAGGGTTCATCGCACCAAGTGACACATTATACATTGGAGGCATCGGTGTAGGTGGTAAAGGTGAAAGTGACCTTAAGGAGATGGCCAAAGGCCTTAACGTAAAAATTATCTCCTTATGCGATGTTGATGACCGGATGGCTGTCAAATCGATCAAAAATTTTCCTGCTGCAAAATATTACAAAGACTTTCGAGAGATGCTCGACAAAGAAAAGGGCATTGATGCTTGTACCATCTCCACACCCGACCATACTCATGCGGTTGCGGCAATGGCCGCGATACAACGCGGCAAACATGTGTATGTACAGAAACCCCTAACACATGATATCTATGAGGCACGAATGCTTACGGAAGCTGCGCGCAAATACAAAGTAGTAACACAAATGGGCAATCAGGCCGGCTCAAGCGATGATGTACGTAAAATGAAAGAGATGTATGATGCCGGTTTAATAGGAGAAGTAAACCGTGTTTACGCCTGGACGAATCGCCCTGTGTGGCCTCAAGGATTACCAACACCATCGGGCAAGTTTGAAATCCCTAAGGAGCTCGATTGGAATTTGTGGCTAGGTACGGCTAAAGAAATCGATTATAACCCGGCATACCTTCCGTTCAATTGGCGAGGCTGGTGGAATTTTGGAACAGGAGCACTGGGCGACATGGCGTGTCATATCCTCGATCCCGTGTTTAGAATTTTACCAATAGATCATCCCAACGAAGTGGAGTGTAGTACAACCACTATCTGGAATGGATTTTTTGATGAAGCTCATTTCAATGACAGCTGCCCAGCCTCTTCCATCATCCATTTAAACTTCCCTCGCAAAGACAACAAAGGAAATATTAAACTCACGTGGATGGATGGCGGTCTTTTACCCGCCCGCCCAGAAGAGCTTCTTCCAGATGAAAAAATGGGCGACTGGGATGGCGGTGTGATCATCGAGGGAACCAAAGGCAAATTGATGTGCGGCTGTTATAGCTCGAACCCAACACTCCTTCCCGCGGCACGAATGAAATCCGATGAACTTCCCAAACCAATACTTGCACGTGTACCTGAAGGTCATTACACCCAATGGGTGAACGCGTGCATGAAAGGCTTCGGAAAATCCGAATTGAGTTCAGGTTTTGATTATGCAGGTCCATTCACCGAAGCGATACTCATGGGCAATCTAGCTTTGAGGAGTTATACAATACAACAACGTTCTGCCGATGGGAAAAACAAATCCTATACCGGCCGAAAGAAATTATTGTGGGATGCAAAGAACATGAAGATCACCAACTACGATGAGGCTAACTCATTTGTGAAGCGACAGTATCGAGAGGGCTGGAGTTTGTAGAGTATATGAGAACTGATATCTATGAATTTTCATAATAGAAAGAAATCTTTTATCATAGCCTTACAATATTGCCTCCAAATATCTGCCTGACTAAACAAGTCTCGTTCGCATTTCAAACTTACCTGCCTCACCGAGAGCAAGCCTTAATAAAGAGCCTGCCGAATTCGTTCAGCTCATATGAAACAGTTCTGTGAAATTTTTGATTGCTTGGACTGAAAGACTCTGGCTGTGGAAATGAGATTTTAATTAGATTCAAAAGTTGCAAGTGATTCACATACATAGTTCTGTGCTGGGGAAAGGACAAGTCGCCAAGTTCGAAATCACTTGACAATACTACTTCTCCAACAATCTTACCTTCCTCCTTATCATATTCAAGCGCAATAGTAATTGTGCCCGACCTTATCCTTTCCAGTATTTTTACTTCGTCTGGGGCGAGTTGTTGTATTACAGTTGTGAAAGCTGGGTGGGCTAAATTAACGAGATCAATATTTATTGAGTTCTCCAGCAAGTTGAGATAGTATTTCTTGAGATAGTGGGTATTGTCAATGTATGTCAGTCGTTCAATGATCTGACCCGCAAAAGTACTGTCTGGCATAATTTGCTTCTCTTTTGGCACTCGGTCAACAACCTCTTTTAGGGTTGTTCGCACTCTTTCTTGAGCAGTTGTCATCAGTTGAACGGGCAGACTAAAAAGTCCTGCTCCCTTTACAAAATCAATTAAAGTATTTTCCACCTTTTGATCTGTGTTTGATTTAGCATTTGCCATCAATTGCTTACGGGCAATGGTTGCAATCGAATCAAGATAATTTATAAACCCAAAAAAGAACAAAATCACCATAGTAATGCAACCAATTGTAATTGTAATCCATATGGAATACAGGTGCGGATATTGCTCCTGGATAATAAGCAAATAGGACAATGTGAATGAGATGAATACGTGAACAAGATTCTCAACCCCAAGTCTGTCCTTCTCAACTATTGCAATCAGTACCTTGTACGTGGATTCCTTTAATTTTGCGGGATCTTCATTAATCATTTTTACCGCTCTCAATACCTTAGAAAAGTCTGATTCAAACGGTGTTTGTTTTACATTTTTTGCCATTTCTGGAACTGTCCATCTTGACAATAGGAAACTCAAGATTAGAGATGCTACCCTAATCGCTTCACTGACCAGAACGAATATTGTTATTCCGGCCAGTAGGTAATACTCTGAGAAAAGTTTGATTACAGTTTCAAAATTAAATGGAAGAATGTTCAGGTCGTACCCAAGTTTCTTCATTATCCATACGCAAAGGTTCGCGCACAAAAGCCAATGCCCTATTTTGATAACTACCTTGTATGTCCGCTTCGCGGAGTCATTTTCCTGCTCGAGAAGTTTAAAGATCGATTCTATCATTTCAAATTGTTTCTTGCCTAAGAAATATAGTGCTAATTCCAAGCGGATAAAACAGCATCACAATGCGAGAATGCATTGATCTCAACAGGAAAAGTATGTCGTCAGTATAATATCGTAATTACCTCGAAACTTAATGTTGTAAAAACAAAAGACCTCCTAATATCTAAATTAGGAGGTCTTTTCCACATCTCTGTAGTCCCAACGGGAATCGAACCCGTGTTACCAGAATGAAAATCTGGTGTCCTAACCCCTAGACGATGGGACCGTTTTCGGTTAAAGAGCCGCAAAGATAACTTTGTCTTATTGAATTGCAAACCCTGAAATTAAAATATTTGATTGAGGAACATTTCCGTTGGTTTTAGCCTTAAGGGAATATATTTTTGCGCCACTTAATTTTTAACTCCATAATCATGACAAAAATAGGGATCAATGGTTTTGGCCGCATCGGGCGTCTTGCCTTTCGCGCTGCCATCAACAGAAAAGATATTGAAATCGTGGGCATCAACGACATCGTTGACCCTGAGTACATGGCTTACATGCTTAAGTATGACTCTACTCACGGTAAGTTTGATGGAACAGTTTCGGTGAAAGACAAAAACCTGGTGGTAAACGGAAAGACTATCCGTGTTACAGCTGAAAAAGATCCTGCTAATTTGAAATGGTCTGAAGTAGGCGCTGAAATCGTGATTGAATCAACCGGTTTGTTTTTAACCATGGCCGATGCGCAGAAGCACATCACTGCGGGTGCAAAGCGCGTGGTGTTGTCAGCCCCAGCAAAAGATGACACTCCTACTTTTGTTATGGGTGTTAACCATAAGCAACTTACCGCGCAACATACCATTATCTCTAATGCTTCTTGCACTACCAACTGCCTTGCTCCTATTGCAAAAGTGTTGAACGATAAGTTCGGAATTGCTGAAGGACTCATGAGCACCATTCACGCAGTAACTGCCACTCAAAAAACAGTTGACTCTCCCTCCATGAAAGACTGGCGCGGTGGCCGTGGCGCTTATCAAAATATTATTCCATCATCTACAGGCGCTGCGAAAGCAGTGGCATTGGTTATCCCTGAATTGAAAGGAAAATTGACTGGCATGTCATTCCGTGTTCCTGTGGCCGATGTATCTGTTGTAGATTTAACCGTACGCTTGGAAAAACCAGCGTCTTATGATCAGATCAAGGCAGCAATGAAGGAAGCGTCAGAAGGCGAAATGAAGGGCATTCTTGGGTACACGGAAGATGAAGTTGTGTCTCAAGATTTCTTAGGAGATGCACGCACATCAATTTTTGATGCCAAGGCAGGTATTGCACTAAATAACAATTTCGTAAAAGTGGTTTCATGGTACGACAATGAGTGGGGCTACTCCAACAAGCTGATCGACATCTTACAAGAATTGGCAAAGTTCAATTAATAAATAGCTTTAAATCATTGAAATAAAGACGCTTTCGGGCGTCTTTATTGTTTTATGAATAATCTCAAATCGTTATCTTGCATACATGGGTTCACTTAACGTTGATCTTACTAAAGTCAAGAAAAGTTATTTCAACCTGCTTGCCACTTACCAAGGAGCAGGAAAAGTAGATGGGAAATACCTGGCTTGCATTGTAAAGTGGGGAATCCAATTAGGCGTAAATGTGGATGACCTCCGTGAACTTGAAAATGCTACACCTGCTGTTCCTTCTGAAAAAGCTGCCCGAATTGAAGCCTTGTATCATTTGGTGTACATGATCTATCTAGATCGAGTGGTTGAGGACCTTGAACTAGAGGTCGCTGCAGACTATGCTATGAAATTAGGATTCGAAAAAGAACTCGTTGGTGACCTCTTCAAATCCATTGCTACCATTCCTTACGATGAAGTTTCTTCGCAAGACATTCAAAAAGAACTAGAAGATTTCATCAAAATGCAGAACGGCTAAATTTTATTTGGTATTTAGCTTAGTCCTCACTCCACCTCCCTTCGTTGAATTTAGTTACTGATGTAGGTTTTCAGTACGATTTTAAAAAATCGCCTCTGACACTTGGTGCATCTTTGTATCAGCAAAAACAACCACTATGGAAACTATGAAGATGATCACCAACTCAAGTTTAAAAAGCCGCTTCAGACAAGTGATGGTGCTTTTGATACTAATTGTTATAGGGATGGTAATCTCCCGTGTATTTGGCTTGCATTAATCTTCTAATTATATCTTATTAGGCTTTGCTTGAGAAGCTAATTTGTAATTCTCATTTTCGATTTTCACATCAATTTTTCCTGTTTGTTCGATCAATGGTGCTCTAAGGGCCTTCAGTATCACCGTAAATGTGCTCCCTTTCCCGTATTCAGATTGCACTGAAATATTACCCTGAACTTTTTCGAGTGTCTCTTTAACAATATAAAGGCCGATACCTGACCCACGGCTTTTTGAATCTGCCCGGTAAAACATTTTAAAAATATTGGCGATGTGCTCATGCCCTATGCCTATGCCGTTGTCTTTCACCTGCAACAATACCTGTTTCGGATTCTGCTTTACATAAACCTCGATAAATGGATTTTCTTCATGTGGGTTGGCATACTTTATGGAATTAGCAATGAGGTTATTGAGCACTACCGCTAACCGTTTCTTATCTGAATAAAACAGCCCATCGCCCTCCACTTTTACAAGGCGTTTGATCTTGTCCTTCTCATCCAAATATTTAAGGTTATCAAAAACTTCGGTGATCAAAGATTTAAAGTCAATTGCCTCCGATTCGATTTCTACCCTGGCATTTCTTGAGAAGTCGATGATATCACGAATGAACCCGTCTAGTTTAAGAACACTTGCCTCGATTTTATCCAGGTAACTTTCGAAATTGGTTCCTTTCTCAAGTCGGGCAATATTGACCAAACCTAATACAGACGCCAGCGGTGCACGCAAATCGTGCGATGCACTGTAAACAAATCGATCCAGTTCTCCATTCACTTTACGTAATTCTACATTCCTTTTCTCAACTGCATTTACACGCCATTTATAAACCGCATATAACATCAATACGGCAGTTACTATCACAAGTATGTAGAAATAAGCCGTCTGATAAAAAAACGGTTTGACGGTGAATGTCAATGATGCGCCTTTCTCATTCCAAAGACCATCGCTGTTGCAAGCAAGGACTTTAAAAGTATAATGGCCTGGTGCCAGATTTGTATATTCTGCTTGCCTGGAGGTTCCAGCGTTGATCCAGTTGCCATCAACATCTTCTAGTTTGTATTTAAACCGGATCTTTTTTGGGGAAATGAAACTTGGGGCCGTATAGGAAAAGGTGTAGCGAAGTTTCCCCGGCTCAATAATCAGCGGACCTACGCCATCCATTTCCTGATCATCGGCCGACAATGAATATATATAGACAGGTGGCAAGATTTTGTTCTCTAATATTTTTTCAGGATAGAAAACTGATATTCCATTAATCGTAGGAACCCAAATTTTTCCGGTGCTTGAAAGCAGTGAGCGTGTGGCAGCGGTGCATTCCTTATTCTTCATGCCATCCCGGCTGTCGAGCAATTTAAAACTGACTTCAGAAATTTCGTTTCTTAAATATCTTTCAATGTTGTCTTTATAAATTTTCAAAACCCCAACATTACTCGTGATCCATACATTCCCGATACGATCTTCAACCCAATCAAAAAATACTTCTCCTTTCAAGGATCTTGTTAAGGCAATTTTTTGAAAAGTCTTTCCATCAAAATGGAAAAGCCCTGCACCGCTCACAACCCAAATTCTACCTTGTTTGTCTGTATGAATATTAAAAATGACGATCCCTGCATCATTTGTAGTCAGAGGAATATTCTTGATCTGACCGTCTTTGGTAATAATACTCATGCCACCACTATGAGTTCCTACATAAAGAGTTCCTTCCTTGTTTTTTTCTAAGGCAAGAATATAATTGGATGCCAGGCCAGTTTCCTTGTTGTACTTCGTAACCACTTTTCCATTGCTGAATTTCATCAGTCCACCCGATCGGGTAGCAAGCCATAAATCACCATTTGCTTCAGGCAAAATCCTGCGTATGTCTACTGCAGTAAGTCCATCTTTTAAATCATAGAGTCGCTCTCCTGATTTTGTCTTTTTTAGGAGCCCACGATAGGAAGCAATCCAAAGATTACCTTCTCCATCTTGATAAATATCTCGGATGCCTGAATCGAAAAGTGGCGTGGTTAGCTTAATTGGAGTCACTCTTCCACGCTTGTAAATGTCCACTCCTCCTCCATCACTACCTATGTAAAAATCGTTACTGGGGCTTTCATACACCATATTAATCTTACTTTGCGATAGCCCTTGTTGCATCGAGATATTTATGATGTTGGATTCGCGCAGTTGAACTAATCCATCACGGCCAGTACTCACCCATAAACTGTTTTCATTATCATATTCCAGGAAATTAATTCTCGAAAGAGGAAATCCTTCTTTCTCACCTACGTAGGCAAAAGTCTCGTCATCGCCTAGTGTGAATCTTGCAAGGCCGATTTCAGTGCCTACCCAAACCCGGTTGTATTTATCAGAAATAACCTTGTTCACTTGATAATCCCTCAACTTTGGATGACGGATAAGTGACCCGTCTTTATAAACATCCAGTCCATTAGGCGTGCCAATCAGGATCGTATTATCAGCTGCTGCAAAAACAGAGTTCACAATAATGCTTGATACTCCTGGGATATTTTTAAGATTCTTTCCATCATAACTAAAAAGACCTTTCCCATCCGTGGCGATCCATAATACATTATTAGAGTCAACAGACATTTCTAAAATAGAAGTCTCCTTCAACTCAGGAAGATCGATTCTTGTTATTCTTTCACCCTGGATTTTAAAGAGACCTGAATTATTGCTTCCCACCCACACAGTGCTATCTCTACCGAATCGCAAGCAACGAATTGACTTTGGAAGTATTTCGTTGTTGGGGTCAACACTATCAAACTTCCCATTGCGCAACCTGACTATTCCGTTATTCTGTGAGCTAAACCAAAGTACTCCCGGCTTTTGCTCATATACCGCGTAGAATGCTCCTGTATTTAAAAATGGGATTTTGCTTTCGTCATAAACGTAAACTTGAATTCCATCAAACCGCATGATGCCATTGTAGGAGGTAATCCAAACGAAGCCATCGTGATCGCGAATAGCAGAAGTAATGTTGTTCGAGATCAGCCCGTTGTCACCGGTCCATTGCGTGACAGAACTTTGCGATAACAGTGAGCCAGCCGTGAAATTGGTTTGCTGAGCACTTAACTTAAAGCAAATCACTAGCAAAAGGACTGCATCTATGGCTAAAGCCTTCCATTTAAATAGAGACATACCCACTAAGTTAACCTTACTTTATTAAGTTTAAAAATGGGTAACGAGTTGTAGTTTTGCCTCATGGATTATAGTAAAGACATTTTCTTAACCAACCTGGCTCAAACATCGCCCTTCCCCTTTCTTATCCCCATTGAAAAAGCAGAAGGGGTCTTCTTGTTTGCTCCCGATGGTAAAAGATACTTTGATATGATCTCAGGAATAGGTGTGAGCAACATTGGGCATCGGCATCCCTATGTAATCAATGCCATCAAAAGTCAATTGGATAAACACATGCATGTAATGGTGTATGGAGAATACATTCAAGCTCCATCAAATTTGCTTGCCAAAAAACTGACTGGTTATCTGCCATCAACGCTGAACTGTTCTTACTTTGTCAACTCAGGTACAGAAGCAAATGAGGCTGCGTTGAAATTAGCGAAGCGAATTACCGGCAGAACGGAAATTATCTCTTGTAAAAAATCGTATCATGGAAGCACTCATGGCTCGATGAGCATCTCGGGCAATGAAGTTAAGAAAAGAGCTTTCCGTCCGCTCCTTCCCGATGTGAAATTCATTGAATTCAATAACGAAAACGATTTGAACCAAATCACAGATCGCACAGGATGTGTAATCATGGAAACCATACAAGGTGATGCGGGTGTTCGGGTTCCTTCAAAAAAATATTTGCAGGCAGCAAGGAGACGATGCGATGACACCGGAGCACAGCTGATTCTGGATGAAATTCAATGTGGCATGGGGCGCACTGGTACTTTGTTCGCATTTGAGCAATTCGAAATTGTGCCCGACATTCTCACGATCGGGAAAGCATTTGGCGGAGGTTTGCCGATTGCCGCATTCATTTCCAGTTACGAGAAAATGAAATTACTCACACACGACCCCATGCTGGGGCACATCACCACTTTTGGTGGCAACCCGGTGTGTTGTAGTTCGGCACTGGCTACACTTGAGGTAATCCATAATGAAAAATTACTTGATCAGGTAGAGCAAAAAGGAAAACTGATTGAGCATTTGCTTCAGCACAAGAAGATAAAAGAGATGCGGAGGATAGGATTGATGTTTGCCATCGATTTCGAAAATGAAGAACAAGTGAACAAAATTGTAAACTACTGCAAGGAAAACGGAGTGATCGGATATTGGTTTTTGTCACACCCTTATAGTTTTCGCCTTGCTCCTCCCCTTACCATTTCTGCAAGCGAAATCCGTGAGGCTTGCTCCATTATTTTGAAGGCGATAGAAAATTCCTGATCTTTCAAACGAATGGAATTATCACAAGAAAAACTTGATCGTGTATTTAAGCTATTTGTAATCGTTGCCATTTCGATTACGGCCATGATTTTATTAAAAGACATTGCCGTTCCTGTTTTTTTTGCTGCCTTGTTTTCCATTATCATGCTTCCGTTGGTAAAACGATTAGAGCGGAAAATGGGGAAGATCCTTGCGGTCATTATCGTTTTGGTTGCTTCCCTTTTGATGATTGCATTAGTGATGTGGTTTGTTATCGCCCAATTGGCTAGCCTGGTAGCAAGTCTCCCCGATTTAGAAGATAAATTCTCTGCACTTATTATTTCGTTGAGCGCTTCGGTGAGCACTTATCTGCAGATCACAACGACTGAGCAAACTCAATTGCTCCACGATGCCATTCAAAATTTCTCTTCATACGCTGGTCAGTTATTAGTCTCTACTTCTTACCTCGTTTATTTCTTCGTTCAAGTGCCTGTTTACATTTTTCTATTTCTATTGTACCGCGGACGATTTAAGGAGTATTTGCTTGTGCTTCGACCGGATTCTGATTTAAAATGGAAGGATGAAATACAAGGAGTAGTGCGCGCCTATATTTCAGGACTCTCGCTCGTAGTATTTATTGCGGGGGTTATGAATAGCATTGGTCTATTAATACTTGGCATTCCCCATGCGATTTTCTTTGGCTTCCTTTCGGGGATGCTCACGATGATCCCTTACGTTGGTATCTCGATCGGAGCATCGTTGCCGGCCATTATTGCCCTGCTCACTAAGGACAGCGCATGGTATGCGGTAGGCGTAATTGGCGTTCATGCCTTTGTGCAATTTCTGGAGTCAAATTTCATTACACCAAAAATTACGGGCTCAAAAATCAGTATTAATGCCCTGGCTGCCATTATCGCATTGCTGATTGGCGGAAAAATCTGGGGAATTGCTGGTATGATTTTGGCCGTACCTTTAGTGGGGATCCTCAAAATCCTTCTGGCCTACTCACCCGCACTAAAGCCATTGGTAATCTTATTGGGCGATGAACCTAGTGAAAAAGAAAATGAATGATCTTTCCTTCTGTTAATACTTTGTTAGCATATTTGATGTTGATATTTTCGCGCATGAGGTTGCCTTTCTTGTCTTGTCTACTCATCGTTTGGGTTTCTTCCGCATTCGGCCAGAACGTAAAGACCTTTTTAGATAAAGGTGATCGTTTTTTCGGTCGGGGAGATTTCAAATCTGCTATGCAGAATTATGAAAATGCCGAGCGTATTGCCCCTAATGATGCCAAGATTAAGTATAGAATGGGCCACGTTTATCTTTCACTTGGCAATGACGTAAAGGCCCTTCCTTATTTTGAAGAATCTTTCAGGATACAACCTAATGTCGACCCCGATATTGATTATTTTCTTGGATCTGCACTACAAATGAACTTCCGCTTTTATAGCGCCATGGAGCATTTCAAAAAGTACAGACAGAAAAACAAGAAAATGGCCGACATGGTGGATTTCAAAATCCGAGAATGTCAACTGGGTGATTCTCTATTGAATAATCCGATTTTGTGCGCTGTTAAAGTATTGGAGTGGCCAGTTAATTCCGTTTATCGCGATTATGGCCCTGCACTTCCATCCGATGAAAGCAAGCTAATCTTTACCTCAGCTCGCGATACACTAAAATTCGATAAAAAATACGGTGTTGTTTTTGAAGATGTTCTAATCAGCCATAAGCAGGGTAGTTCATGGTCTGTACCCGAGCAAATCAGCCCTAAAATTAACGAGACATCTCACGATGCGGTCACCTATCTAACCCCTGATGGGAAAACCATTTTTCTATATTATGAAAAAGGCAATGGTGATCTTTATCAATCCATACACGATGGTAATGATTGGTCTGAGCCGGGGTCAATGGGACCGGAAATAAATACATTGTCAGCAGAAACTTCTGGTTGCCTCTCCACCGATGGAAAGAAATTCTATTTTACGAGCGATCGGCATGGCGGTCAGGGCGGCCTTGATATTTATGTAGCAGAAAAGCTTGAAAGCGGTGCCTGGGGTAATGTGAAAAATTTAGGCCCAATCATTAATACACCTGGAAACGAAGACGCCCCATTTATTCATCCGGATGGTACTTTATATTTTAGCTCTGATGGCCAACCTGGGCTTGGTGACTATGATATTTTTAAAAGTGAATTAAAAGAAGGCAAGTGGTCTAAACCCGTAAACTTAGGTTACCCTATAAACACACCTAAGCTTGAAAATCACTTTTTCCTTTCAGTAGATAAGAAGCGTGGATATTTCAGTTCGGTTCGTCATGAGGGCGTAGGCAATTCAGACATCTGCGAGGTTACATTTTTTGATCCACCACCAAAGAAAGAGGTTCCAGTAGTAGTGCAGAAAGAAGAACCGGTAAAAGAAACTCCCCGGAAGGACGAGTTTTCAGATGCCATTGTTAGCCTTCAAAAAGACTTGGGTTTGGCTTCGAAGTTGATTGGAAAAGTAATTGATGCCGATAATGCCAAGCCTTTGCGTGCGCAAATCACGCTAGTGGATAACAAAACCAATACAGTTAAGGAACGTGTCTACTCCAATGATAGCACCGGTGAGTTTAGTATTGTAATTCCTCACGGAGGTAACTACGGTATCAATACTTCGGTTGACGGCTATCTATTCAACTCGTTGAACTTTGAAGTTCCGTTGTATTCCGAAGAACAAGAAATTGAAACGGCCATCTTGATGCAGCGTGTTACGGTTGGATCAAAGGCTGTCATGAAAAACATTTTCTTTGATGTAGGTAAAGCCGTACTTAAAGACGAATCAATAAGTGAATTAGAGCGAATCCTGGATTTGCTTACCAATAACCCTGGAGTAAAACTTCAGATCAACGGCCACACCGATAATTCTGGGAATGCAGTAACGAACAAAGCGCTTTCGCTGAAACGTGCTGAAACTGTAATGGGATTTCTTGTTACCAGGGGAGTTGATCACAAGCGTTTGAAGGCCGTAGGTTTTGGTCAAGAGCGCCCCATCGTTTCCAATGACGATGAAACCAGCGGACGTGAAATCAACCGCAGGACGGAGATCGAAGTCTTGGAGACAGAGGCAGGAAAAAATTAATCAGGCAGATCTTAATTCCAAAAACTCATCCCATTCATTATGATTGGAGCCTGTGACATCGCGTAAAAAAAGCGCATAACTCGGTTTGAATGGTTTGCGCTTCAGTGGCATATGAGCTTCTTCAGGTGTGCAATCACCTTTTTTAGCGTTGCACCGTTTGCAGGCGGTCACCAAATTATGCCAGCTGTGCTGCCCTCCTCGAGAACTCGGCATCACATGGTCAAGGGTAAGATCACGCCTTGTGCCACAATACTGACATTCCTGGTTATCGCGCTTAAAAACGTTTTGTCGGGTGAGGGTCACGCCTTTGTAAGGGGCATGTACATACCTATTCAATCGGATAACCGAAGGCATAGGGTAGGCATGAGTAACAGTGTGCAGTTTGTGTCCATTGGCTGGGCGAACCATCTCGCTTTTGTTGAGGTACACCAAAATAAAAGCCCTCTCCACCGAACAAACCATCAGCGGGCTAAAATCTTGATTTAGAACCAGCACACGACTATTCATTCTGTTAAGATAAAACCAATCTTTGATTTTATCAACATCGCTGGTGATGTGCCGAGGATGTTATGGGTTCAAAACTCGCCTAATGGCGGCTAAAGAATGGGAGTAAATCTTAGTCTCCGTATTGAGAATACCCTCTTCATTGAGGTGATCAAGGCGAACATGACCAAAGGCGTGGATGATTTTATTCTCTCCAACTTTAATCCCCGAATGATTAATGTTCCCTTTATTGTCTTTAAAGAAAACCAGATCCCCTACTTTAGCTGAGTCAATATCTTTTACCTTCTTTCCTGCCTGACTTTGCTGCTGCATAGTCCACGGAAGGTGGTGACCTGCTATTTTGAATACCATATTGATCAGACCTTGACTACAAATACCAAAAGGGTTCTTTCCTCCTTCTATTTCAGGCGCGTTTAGATATTTCATTGCTACCGATTTCACAAACTCGGCATCGCGCTTTTGGCTAATCGATTTGGTCTCGCCATTAAAGGCAAACTGTTCATCCATTTTAAAAAGCTCAGCAGACGAGATTGGAACTATGCTACCCAATAAAATTGGCAGTGGGCTTTTTTTGTAAAGCAATGTCGAAACTAAATCCAAAGTGATTTTGAAGTCTGCCTGAACAATCTGATCAAAATATTCTTTCGAAATGGAATGATGATGATTTATGTGAATCCATCCGTGGACATCGTCAAGGTTTGTCTTAATTAAGAGCCACAATTTATTCTTGCTCCGATCAAGTACTTCATATGGATCGCCAAATAACAATTGATAAACCTGCAAAGCGCTTGCTGCCTCTTTCACTACAGGCACCACCGACAACCGACACACTCCGAAATCCTGTTCCATCTTTTAGCGAAGTTTGATTTTGCTCAGTTCTCGTTTTATATCCTTTTCTTTAATGCTCTCGCGTTTATCATGAAGCTTCTTTCCACGACCGATTGCGATTTCTAATTTAGCCAATCCTCTTTCATTAATAAATAGTCGGGTTGGGATGAGCGCCAATCCTTTCTCTTCCACTTTAGCCTCCAACTTGCCGAGCTCTGATTTTTTCATCAGTAATTTTCTTTCACGCGCAGCCTCGTGGTTGTAGTGCGTGCCTTGAGCGTAGGCCGTGATGTTAATCCCTTTCACGAAAATTTCTCCGTTATTGAAATAGCAAAAACCATCCTGAAGATTCACTTTCCCTTCGCGAATGGATTTAATCTCAGTACCCCTTAATACAATACCGGCAATAAACTTTTCAATTAGCTCATATTGAAAGCTAGCCTGCTTATTGCGAATATTAATATCGTTCGAAAACCTATTCTTCATTTTTCAAAGGCTGCAAAAATACATTTTAGTTCTCTAAAGACATAGACACATACGAACACATAGTTTAAGCCCTCAGCGTCTTATAAGTTTAGAACATAAATTTTTCTTTATACATATGGACAAACTCCTCAATCCGCTTCCTGCGGTATTGCATAATAAATCTTGGGTGGAGCAATGGAACAATCTCCTCAAAGAATTTGAATTTCTCATTTAGTCTTTTAATGCATTTGAAATTTTCTCCTTCGCCCAAACAGAAGCAAACCTTAGTGTCTATCCCCCAGCTCAATTGCTCTCGTAAACAATTCACAATAAAGTTCTCAAGGATTTCGGGCAACCCTTTCACATCATAATAGTTTAGATTCTTTTCATCCTTTACAAAGCCTAAAGGAGAGACAGCGCTTATGTAAAATCTCTTGTAGAACTTTTGCATTCCTCCACAGGCGTCAATCATCTGGTAAATGAAGTCGGCAGAGAGCTCTCGCTTCTTTTGTAGATTATTTTGAATACCGAGCATTTCCAATTTTACAGGATCAGTAAAGGGGATTCCTGTGATTCCCCCACCAAATCGACCGGGGTTAATGCCGAGTATTAAAATTCGCTGCTCGTTATCATTGTAAAATTTCTTATAAAACTTCTCACAAAGCTGAACCGCTTCTTTTTCTTGATACGGGTTCATCACTCCCACTCCTTTCGGAAGTTTTACATCAAGTTTCAGTTTCTTTTGGAATAAGAGTATCCGATCGGCAAATGTCATGGCAAAAGTTCGATCAGCTTTTTGATTTGTTGCTGATTTCGCTCCGACCGAATGTTGTTGATGATTCCTTCTTTCTCGCGTGTAGTAAGTCGCCAGCTGAGTGAAGCCCTCGCATTGTTCTGCCGAATACTGTCCATCTTTTGCAGAATCGGAACATAATTTTCAGCTTGATATTGAATGTCGATACGATGAATCGGGGCATGCAACCAACTGTGGGCTTCGCCTATGAGTAAATCGCTAGTGATATCCTGAAAGTTTTCAAAGTTATTATAAACGCTACTGATGGGCTGAGTAATATCATCCATTATGGTTGTTCCTGTAGCGGGAGTAATGTCGCGAAGCTTTGGCGAATCGCGGATCGAGACGAAAACAACCCCTGATGTATTTTCAGCAACCCATTCTTTAAATGCATATAAAAAGCGAACGGCATCGGAGAGTCCGAAGTTATCAGAGATGCCCGCATCCATAATTTGAATTCTTGGTTCGGTTGGCAACGAAGTATTAGGGGTGATATAAGGGAACGTTGCACTCATTCGAAGTGCCGAAAGAAATCGCAGCTGCTGCGCGCCATGATCGCGAAAGAAACGCTGGAAATCTATACCACTGATTTTGGAAGTGATGTAACCACGTTCAATTTCATAGTTCATAAATGAAATCGGACGAGAAGCGATATATAATTTACGGCCATCATTCACCACGGTTGGTGTGAGGATAGCCAAAGGAATTATCCCTTGCTTTTCGTAGCGGGCATAGTCGGTGATAGGTTTATCAAGATAGCCATGTGTGATACGGTTGAGTTGATCTTCAAAAGTATAAGCACGGTCTTTCTCATAATCAACTCCCGCATATTGAAATTTAGTGAAGCCCACAAACAGGTCATTTGCCAGCAAACTAAAAATGAGGGGATTCAAATTATCAGTCGAAATTTTAGTTCGATGAATTCTTGCATAGGGATTAACCTTCTCTCCCAGTATTTGCCTTAGCTTCAATTCACGAAAATAACTTGCTCCGATCAACCCGCCTGATGCGCCTGTAATCAGGATAGAATGTTCCATGAGTTTTCCATGAGTAACACTGTCAGAATATTGCAATGAATTTAGAGCCCAAAGCGCTGCTCGTTTGCCACCACCGCTCACGCATAGAAAGACCATTTTAGGTCTTTCAGAAAATTTGTTTCTCCAATTATTTAGTTGAACAAGTGTTGCCTGCCGATCTTGTTCCATCGAAAGACTATCGGTCTGGTTTTCGAGCGCTTGCACGGTGTAAGGAGCTGGTGCCTCCTGGTAATCCAGGCCAAACGCTTCATATTTTTTGGTAAAGTAATCCTCGCCTACCAAGTAATTTATCCCAAGAAATACAATTAATCCCATGGTCGAGCTCCATTCGCCAAACCAATACGTAAACGCACCAAACATCATTACGAAAATGGTGAGGAAGATCATGAAGCTTGCGGCAGCTGGCAGCTGAAATACCGGGAAGTCCTTGAAAATGCCAAGCAACAAAACAAATGTGAATATCATCAACTCAATTACCACAAGGTTGAAATGATTCTGATCGAAGACTTGCAGGATGGTGGCTTTATCATAGAATGAGGTGTCTTCAACTTTATTCACCCGCAGTTTACTATCAATATAATAATCGACTCTGATCTGCTTTTTACGCGCAATGTCTAATTTCTTCATCGCGCTGGCTCGCGTTACCTGCACATTCTGCTTGATCTTTTCATCGATCTTGCAGACCATGTATTTAAAAATGTCTTTGTTGGTGAACCGAAAGTAAAGTGAGAACAGAAAAGTCATGAGCAAATAACCCAACGCAAATCCGATAATGTACAATACCAATTCGCCTGCGGTACTATTTTCATTATTGATTTGAAAGGCAATTACTTCATACAAGTAAAAGACAAGAAATAAAAGAGGGAGTAAACTATTGTTGATTACAAATTTTCTAAAAGGCCGAGGCAAAGTACCAACAAATGAAAACCGGTGCCCATCAGAAATATAGCATGTGATATGAAACGCCATGCTAAAGCCAGCGGTAAGCAAGCCCATGATCAGAAAACTAGTAAAGCCTACATGATTGAGATACTCAGGATCAAGGAAGAGGTAAGGAATACCCAGGTACTTACCGAAATTCCCGGTGATCATGGCGAACAAAATGATCCAACAAATCACCAGCACTATATTCCTTCTGATATTATTAAGGAAAAGTTGAATCGGGAAAGAGTAAGCGATCTTTGGGAACAAAAGGTAAAGCTTTCGCATAGACGGATTTCTTTATCAAGTTAGGGATTTTGCGCTACATATTACAGGCTTAGATTACAGATTTAATCCGATCAAACAATGATTTGTAATCAGTAATTTGCCACTTGTAATTCGGAATCATCTGGAAAAACTCTTTCAAATCTATCGCTCCTCAGCAGGTTCAGGCAAAACCCGCACTCTTGCCAAAGAATACCTAAGGCTGGCATTGCGCTATCGATCTGATTATTTCAAGCATATTCTTGCGGTCACTTTTACCAACAAGAGCACGCAAGAAATGAAAGACCGGATCATGCATTACCTTGATGATTTTGCCAACGGAACGTCTAACGAACTGGCCGCTGAACTTCAAGCCGAACTGGGTCTTGATCAGCAAACCTTTCAAAGCCATTCGCGCGAAGTACAGGCCGAGATCCTTCATAACTACCACGAGTTTTCAATAAGCACCATCGATGCTTTCTTCCAAAAAGTGATAAGGTCATTTACGCGTGAGGCTGGCATTCTTGGAGACTACCGGTTGGAAGTTGAAAACGATGAGGTGATGGAGCAGGTCATCAGCAACTTGATTGGTGAACTTGGCGGTAGTGAGCAGCTAACGAAATGGGTAGTTGAACTTGCTCTTCAAAATCTGGAGAATGATCGCTCCTGGGACATGCGTCAAAGCCTCGCTTCGTTCTCGAATGAAATTTTCAGGGAAGAATTCAAAGCCATAGAAGGTGGTTTGGTGAAGATTGCCGAGCAAAAGAATTTCTTTCCGGATACGCTCAGCATTTTGAGAGAGAGGAAATATAGCTTCCTCAATTTTATTAGGAGTCACGTTCAAAAACTTCTTGATAGCATTCATGCAGAGGGCTTAAAAGCCGAAGATTTTAAATACAGTGGTGGTGTTCACAACTTCCTTGAGAAATTCACTGAATTGAATTCTGTAAAGAAGTTTGACGATGAAGCCAAAGGAAAAAGAGTTGACAGCGAATATCAGAGTGGAAAGAACTGGCCTACAAAAGATCATCCCAGAACAAAAGATATCATCAAGCTTGCAGATGACAAATGGATACCACAACTCAATGAGATTTTAGAATTCAGGAAGAAGAATTTTGAGTTGGCACTTTCTGCGGAAGTGGCATTAAATAATTTTTATGCATTCGGACTGCTCACTGATATTTCTCGAAAGCTGGCTGAGTACAAAAAAGAGAACAACCTGATGCTGTTGGCAGATGCTCCGCAGTTTCTCAACAATATCATCGACAATAGCGATACTCCATTTATTTATGAAAAGGCTGGATCGTTTTACAAAAATTTTCTAATCGATGAATTTCAAGATACTTCGGGCTTGCAATGGAAAAACTTTCAGCCACTCCTTGGCAATAGTCTTGATAGTGGGCATCGAAGTCTAATTGTTGGTGACGTGAAGCAAGCTGTCTATCGGTGGCGTGGTGGCGATCAGAGTTTGCTGATGCAAGCCAATAAAACCATCGGAACTGACCGGACGGAAGTAAAATTGCTCAATAAGAATTTCAGAAGTGCGAAAGAAATCATTTCGTTCAACAACGAATTATTCAAGACGGCTTCCATTATTGCATCGACCGAAACAGCTGTAGCTATTTCTTCAAATGAATACAATGACGTAGAGCAGGTAGCAACTCAATCGGGTGACGGATTTGTGAAAGTTAAATTTGTAGAAGAAGAGTTCGATTTAAAGTGGACCGACCTTGCGCTCGAACAAATGACATTGCACATCGAAGAATTGCAAAGCAAAGGAGTCAAGGCTCAGGACATCGCGTTTCTTGTCAGGAAGAACGATGAAGGAGAAAGAATCATCTCTTACCTACTAGCGCATAAAAATTCATCAAAAGCTAAATCAGGCTGCAAATATGATGTCGTGTCAAGTGAATCGTTGCGAATTGACCGTGCAGCTTCGGTCAATCTGATTGTAGCTGCGCTGACCTACCTCTTGAATCCGATGGATGATATTGCTCGTGCTCAACTTGCCTACGAGAATGCACGGCAGCAAAGCTCAGACAAACCGCTAGCCGACATTTTCTTTTCATCTAATCCCACAATTTTTGAAAACAGCTTACCTCCTGAATTCGCGAGAAGAAAGATATTCTTAAAAAAACTACCGCTCTTCGAACTGACAGAATCACTCATTGATATTTTTGAGTTGAAGTCGGTTTCCGGTGAGCTTCCCTACCTCCTCGCCTTCCAGGATTTAGTTTTGGAATTTGCTCATCGCGAACGAAATGACTTAGGCGCATTCTTGATTTGGTGGCAAGAAAACAAATACAAAAAATCGATCGTGGCCCCCGCCAGCGCAGATGCCATGCAACTTTACACTGTTCACAAAGCGAAAGGCTTGCAATTCAAATATGTGATTATTCCATTTTGTGCCTGGAGTTTAGATCACGAGGCGATGCGCTCACCAAACCTTTGGGTAAGTTCCGATAAATCCATTTTTAAAGGCATTGGGCACTTACCGGTAAAGTACTCCAGCACACTGAAAGAAACTTTGTTTACCGATGATTACAACACAGAGCATTCAAGAATTTTCCTTGACAATTTCAACTTGCTTTATGTTGCACTTACGCGAGCCGAGAAAGGCCTGTTTGTGATTGCACCTGATTCAAAGGTGCCTCGTATATTCAAAGGCTCAATCGCACGACTTCTTTATGACTCGATAGAACGATCACCATTACTTTCAACACAGTGGAATAAGAATACTAACACGTGGAGTTCCGGAGAAATTATCATTGACGAAAAGAAATCGGTTGAAGAACATCAAACCTTTTCTCTTGAAGAATACAACACCGGCTCGTGGCGTACGAAATTAGTAGTGAAGCATTCGGCACACACAGCAATTGCGACAGAGGATGAGGAGCACCGAAGGAAAATTAACTTTGGAATCCATTTACATGCAGCCTTCGCGAAAGTGAATTATGCAGATGACATTCCAAGAGCCATTGATCAACTGGAATCGGATGGAGTAATTCATCAGGATGAAAAAGAAATGTTAACGCAGCAGATTGATAAATTATTGACTAATCCTCAGGTGGCAGATTGGTTTTCTTCAAAGTGGGAAGTGCGAAATGAAGTTCATACGCTCTTACCAAAGGGAACAGAATATCGGATCGATCGGTTATTGTTAAAAGATAAGCAGGCAATAGTTATCGATTTTAAGACCGGCAAGCCAAAGAAAGAAGATCAGAAACAAATTGGTGAGTATTGCAATATGCTCAATCAAATGGGCTATTCATCAGAAGGATACTTGCTTTATATAATTGAAGGAGAGATCGTGAACGTCATCCCTCCAAAAATTTCGAAGAAGAAAAATGAGAACCAACTAGGTTTAGACTTTTAAAAATGGATGCTCTCGAAGAAAAAGTAAAATCAGTTGAAGCCGTTTTTGAAAAACTCGATGCCGAGATTTCAAAATTTCAATCATGGTCATCGCTCCATTGCGAGTTTGGGTGTGGCAAGTGCTGCTTTAAGCCAGACATTGAGGCAACTCCTCTTGAGTTTCTTCCCTTTGCACTTCATCTTTTCAAAAATAACCAGGCCGCAGAGTGGCTAGCAAGATTAAACGAAACCGATTCAGACGTTTGTCTTATTCTACATCCTCATCAATCGGGCGCAGGACTTTGTTCAGAATACCCTCATCGGGGATTGATCTGCAGATTGTTTGGCTATTCAGCACGCACCAATAAATATGGCAAACGCGAATTAGTGACTTGTCAAATCATAAAGACTGGTCAGGCAGAAAAATTCAATGAAACCGAAAAGAAAATTGAAGAAGGATTGGATGTGCCCGTGATGAATGAGTTTTATATGCAGCTGGCTTCCATCGATTTTGAAATGGCACGCGAGTATTATCCCATTAACAAAGCTATTCGCAAAGCCATTGAAACGGTTCTGCACTACTACGCCTATCGGTAATTAATTAAAAGAGGTGTGCGATGAGAATTTTTGCACTACTGCCTTAAGGATGGCTGCCGGTTTGATTTTCTTTTCAGGAACTTTCATTGAATTCCTTTCAGCATTTCCGTCCTTAAAATAAACTGAAGAGATGATAATAACTGCTGCCACCAGTACTCCCAGTGCAATGATCAAGTCTTTATGTGACAGCTTTTTCATTTTACGAGTGTCCAAATGTACCAATGGTGTGCCAAACCTGAAATCGACCATTGTGGGGTAATTTCGAGGGTATGGTCTTGCACGTGTCCATCTTTGTACATTGGTTTTTAACGATTCGTACAATAAATACCTTGCGACTACAGGAAGGTTACGGATAGGGAGAAATAAAAAGCATTGTAGAGTTGAGTCAGTGAAAAAAGATCGAACTAAGAAGACTCCTCAAGATATAATACAAAAATTTCCAGACAATTCACACCGTATTTTCCCCAAAACACGAGTGAATATTCTACTTCTCATACAGGAAAACCCACGTTGATTGCATCAAATTATTGATGCAATATTTGTTGAGCAAAGGGGATTAAAAATGAGGGTGATTGGCCCATCTATTTCTGTGGGACAAACTCCTACGTATAACATTGATTTTAAAAAGAATATATGAACTTCTTTTACAAGAAATAGATCTTTAGAAAGCCCACGAGGACACAGGTTTTAAAATAGTAGGTTTCAATTAAATGTCTATAGCTATGACCTACAAAGCTCAACATTGGCAACATCTGCCAGCCTACTTCAAGGCTGGTTCTGGTTCAAAGCATCTACCCCACAATAGAAGCTATCGATGTCTAAGTTTTATTAAAAGTGTCATTGATGGAGACCCGGTTGCAATGGTTTTGGTTGTGCTGCTCATGCTTATCATCGGTGTATCCTCTTAGGTGAAGCTACTCCCGCTCATATTCCTCATTTCCACTCAGGCTTTATTCGCTCAGCACAGTGCCGATAGTGCCCGTATCGATTCATCGGCACTTGCCCGGTTCCGAACCCACAATAACAGCCTCTATGTGTTAAATTCTGAAATTGGATATATCACCTTCTTTGAACAAGGACACCCAGACGGACGTCAATATATTTTGAATGGAAACATTGTGCCGCACTACTATGTTTTTCCTAGACACTGGAAAGTTAATTTCGTCCTTACACCGCAAGTGATAGTGCGAATCATTGCCAACCAAAATTCATTGCCGGTGCGCACGCCTAGTTTTATTCCAGGCGGAAACTTTTATTTTAATATTTCACAAGATCGCGATTCAGTGCGATACAAGTACATGAATGTAGGAGCTTTCCACCACTCCAACGGACAAGATGGTCCTCCTCTAAATAGCGATGGAAGCATTAATCTTTACAATGGAAATTTTTCGACCAATTATCTAGTGATTGGACTTAACTGGGGGCGCAATGCCAACAACCGCAACGATTACAAAAAAATTGAACTAGAACTACACTCTGGGCTATTGAAAATTGGTGATGAGCCTGCTTACCGCGATCGCTTCGGTAAAGCAAGAATCAATTTCCACCTGGCACGATCGATCAATGGCTATGTGAAAAGAAAAAACTTAGACGAATTTTTAGGCGTTAAAAAGTTTTATACCTATAAGCAAAGAACATCATCCAAAGCACGTCACCCTTCAGAAGAGCATACGCGCCTTGTGATTGATGGCACCATCGTATTAGATAACATTAGGGCCACGTGGAATCAACATTTTAATATTGAGTTTAAGTATTACGTAAAGTTTCAAGGCAGCGAGAACACATCTGCTTTTCTGAGTTTTGGTTACCGTGGAGTAGATAAGTATAACGTCTACTTCTGCGAACCCTACCCTTACATAGGCGTAGGCATAGCGGCAAGCAATTCATTTTTTTATAACAAGAGATGAGACTGATTGAAAAGGACTTAGAGTGGGCGTGGTATCCCATAAAATAAAAGACCGGTAGCCCCGTCTGAGCTGCCGGCCTTTTGGCTTTAATTTGAGATTAGGTTGGCTTTAATCTTGGCGCAATGATACTTCTTATTTCCATAATCGAGAATAAAGCAGCACACCCATTTATGGGGGTTTCAATTATTAAATTTTATATCATTATTGCTTCCCTAAGGTGAATCATATCTGAATTGGAGTGATTTTTATAATTGCATAAAGAAGCTAGCAGAGATGCTGGCTTCTTTATTTTACACGAGTGACAATGATCCCACGACTTCTTAATACCCCAATGTGACTTGGAAGGACTAAAAAAGATTAAAAAAATACCCCCACACTTTTCGTATGAGGGTCGTTCTTATTTCATTACAAAATGATGCGGAGAGGGAGGGATTCGAACCCTCGTTACCTTGCGGTAAACACGCTTTCCAAGCGTGCTCGATCGGCCACTCTGACACCTCTCCAAAAAAGTGCACAAAGAAATGGATATTTATGCAGGCAACCAAATCACTGGGTTATCTCACCAGCTAGTGAAATTCCAATCAACTGTTTTGCTTCATCTGAACCATATTCCCCTATCAAGACCATCAGCTTCGTAACGGCAGCTTCGGTTGTCAAATCACCACCGCTGAGTACACCAATATCTTGCAAATCCTTGCTTGTTTCATATTTGCCTTGCACCACCATGCCACCGGGGCATTGAGAGATGTTCAGAATGATTACTCCCTTTTTAATTGCATCTCCGAGCGACTTTAAAAATTCAGGGGAAGTTGGAGCGTTACCGGAGCCAAATGTTTCCAGCACAATGGCTTTTAAATTCGGAATGTTCGTCAAAGCATTAACCGTTGCCATTGTAATGCCGGGGAACAATTTTAGAATGGCAATAGAAGGATCTAGTTTACTAAGCAACTTCAATTTCGTCCCTGCCTTATTAATTACTTTCTCGTTGTAATCAATTTGCACTCCGGCTTTCGCTAAAGGCGGATAATTTTCAGATTGGAATGCATCGAAGTGCATACTTTCTACTTTCTTGCTTCGATTGCCCCGCAGCAGTTCATCGTCAAAATAAATGCAAACTTCAGGCACGATAGGATTTCCATTCTTCTTTGCCGCAGCAATTTCCAATGCGGTGATCAAGTTCTCCCTGGCATCTGAACGTGTCTCACTAATGGGCAATTGTGCACCCGTGATGATGACGGGCTTAGCCAATCCTTGCAACATGAAACTCAAAGCTGAGGCCGTAAACGCCATGGTATCCGTGCCATGCAGCACCACAAAACCATCCTGACTTTCATAGTTCTCAAAAATCAGTTGAGCGATCTGTTGCCAATGTTCGGGCTGAATATTTGATGAATCGATCGGGGTATCAAAAGAAATCACTGTAAGGTCGAGCGATAAATTGCGAAGTGAGGGCAAATGCTCTAAGATCAAACTAAAGTCAAAGGGCACGAGCACTCCGTTGGTATCATGAGCCATGCCGAAGGTACCACCTGTGTAGATGATCATTACTTTCGACTGTGGTTTACTTGGAGTAGCGGTGTTGATGTTGATCTTTTTCATTAGAAAGACATAAGTAGTAAAACTCAAGTATTAAGACAAAATTGAAAATACTTTATTAGCATTATCAGTTGTCGCTTTACTCAATTCTTCCAAAGTTATTTTTTTTAAGTCACAGGTTTTTAAAGCGATCAATGGAATGTATGATGGTTCATTTCGCTTACCGCGATAAGGTACTGGAGCAAGGTATGGGCTATCTGTTTCCAAAACGATGCGATTCAAATCAAGATCAGGAATAACCTTATCGAGGCCACCATTTTTAAAAGTAGCAACGCCACCGATGCCAAGATAAAAATTCATTTCAATAATCTTCTTTGCTTGTTCAATTGAACCGGAGAAGCAGTGAAAAATTCCAGTGAGTATCCCATCAGCAAAAGGTTGTAACAAAGCAATCGTCTCATCAATCGACTCGCGACAATGAATTACCAATGGTAGCTTATATTTCTTCGCCAATTGCACTTGCACTTTAAATGCTTCTTGTTGCTGAGGCCAAAAGGTCTTATCCCAATACAAATCGGTGCCCATCTCGCCTACGGCTGCAAATTTTCGCTTACCGAGCCAATCTTCAACGAGGTATAATTCCTTTTCAAAATCCTTATTTACAGAACACGGATGAAGCCCCATCATAGAAATGTACCGTGCTGGGTTCTTCGATTCTACTTCCATCATTCCATCAATGGACGTATGATCGATGTTCGGCATAAAAATCTTCACAATCCCAGCTTCTTCACTTTTCCTAAGCATGTCATCGCGGTCAGCATTAAATTCTTCTGCGTATATGTGAGCATGAGTGTCGATCCAGGTATTTGGCATTCGATATTAGGACTTAGGCATTAGGGAAATATATTTGGAGAATATGATGAAGCCAATGATGACAGCAACGATGGACGAAAATAAAACAGCTGCTGCTGCAATATCTTTTACCTTTCCGGCTAAGGGACTTCTCTCCAATGTCACAAAGTCTGTGAGGCTTTCGATTGCCGTATTTAAAAGTTCTAATGAAATCACTATGCTAATGGTAATCAGCAAAAGTACCCATTCAGTTGAAGTGATATGAAAGTAAAAGCCAGCTGCTACAACTACCAAAGCGACCAAAAAGTGAATGCGCAAATTGAGTTGCTCTTCCACTGCCACCCTCAACCCCTTAAAAGCATAATCAAAACTCTTAATTATTTTCATCAAGAAGTTCTTTAATCGTTTTACTCAACTGGGTATTTTCATTTCTTCTCATAAATCCCGAATAGTTTTTTTCTTCTACCATTGCTTCCTGCAAGTTAAAATTATCTTGCGGCATAGAGAATGCAATCTTCTTCTTCATTAGCTCTTTGGCTAGATATTCTTGCTCAACTTGACCTGGTGTGGGGACAAAAATTGCTTTCTTACCCAAGACAGCCATATCCATTATTGTGCTGTAGCCAGATCGCGAGATGATCAAACTCGATTCGAGGATTGCTTTGTTCATCTCTTTACCATTCAGATGGCTGACCGTCTCTAAATCGCCTTGTTTAGTTCTTGCAACTTCACCGGGCAATCCCCTAACTACTAAACACTTCTTGTTCAAGCCTGTCAATTCCTTAAGAATAATTCTCTCAAAAATAGTTCGATGTGGTTCGGGGCCCGATAATATCGCCATTAGATCATAGCGTGTTTGTGAATCATGCCACTTCATTCGTGAAAGGACTCCAACCCTTTGGGATTTTAAGTTTGCGTTGATTGCAAGTTCTCCGGCCAATGATTGATTTCCCTCATCATCAGGTACCCAGCATGCAGAAAATCTTTTTATAACTCTTAGATGCAAAAAGTTAAAGATCGCTGAAAAAATGGGAGGCTTTAACGTTAGCTGATGGCCTACAAAAATACTTTTAACCTTACTTGACCAACAGCCATACCGATTATCAGACACCACAAGATCAATTCCTTCATCTTGAACAATTTTCTCCATCTGCCTGTGTTCTTTTCTGATTGTGCTCATGAACTTCGGGATCTGTTCAAGAATCTTTATCACAACCGGAATAGAGGCTGAATACTTCGCATTGTACGAGGCAACTGTATGAAATTTCAATCCGGGAAATTCTTCTTTCAACAAAACCAGCGCAGTACTACTGCTAGCAATTTGCACTTCACACTCTTGTCTTAAAAATTCGTTGATAATGGGAATGCATCGCGTGGCGTGACCTAAGCCCCAATCGAGTGGAGTAATTAAGACTCGTTTTATAGGAGAGGCTTTAGGCATTAGAGATTGAGTGCATTTGGATTCAAAGCTCGAAAAAAATCAAATCAAACGAACGATTTGAATTCATATCCTTGTGAAGAGAAATGTTCTAAAAATTTAGGCAGGACATAGGTAAGGTTGCGTTCAGCTTTAAGGCTATCATGAAAAACAATGATCGATCCTGGCCGTGTTGCCTTAATAGAACCATTCAAACAATTCTGTCTTGAAATGCTTTTTGAATAGTCATGAGTGAGCACATCCCACATCACGATCTTGTATTTTTCTTTTAGCGCATTGATTTGCTTGGCAGTAATGCGCCCATACGGTGGACGGAAATAGGAATGGCGGATACTAGATACTGGGTACTGGATATTAAAATTTGAAATTTCTGATTCGCACTCGTTCACATTCTCTAAGTATTGCTGAAGGGGTGTGCTCCATCCTTTCAAATGATTGTACGTGTGGTTTCCAATGGAATGACCTTCGGCAATTACTTTTTCAAATACGTCAGGATGCTTGCGCACATTGTCGCCAATACAAAAGAAGGTGGCTTTGGCGCTCACTTTTTTTAATTCTTCAAGGACAAATTCCGTTGGGCCTTTGACAGGGCCGTCATCAAATGTCAGATACAACTCCTTCTTTTCTGTTGGCACACGCCATAAGAGTGATGGATAAAATTTTGGGAGGAAGAAAGGAGTTCGAAATAAATTCAACTGGATTGGAGATTACAGGATCAAAATTACAAATTCACCCAATAATCTATAGCCGTTCTGACTTGCATTATTGAACACGACAAGATAGAATCGTAATATCGTCACGATAACCATTAGCGCCTTTAAACCCATCCAACGTCACAATAATATCCTGGTGGATTGTTTTCAGATCCTTTAAGCTATTTCCTTTCATGTAATTCATCAACGACTCCAGCCCGAATTCTTCGCCCTGTTCGTTGATTGTTTCGGTAAGGCCATCGGTGTAAGCAAACAAAGTGAACTCACTCAGGTCGGTGAGGAATCCTTCGTTGATAAATGGTAATGGATGCATTGCTCCCAACACAGTTGATCCTTCTTCCAGCAAACGAATTCCAGTCTTATCACAAAGTAAAGGAGGGTTATGCCCCGCATTGATATAGACCATCGTCTTCAGCTTCAAATCATAGATGGCCGCAAAACAAGTAATGAACTTCTCTCCTTTTGCGCTATCGAGTACCTGGTAATTCAATGCTTCAACAATTTCAGTAAGATTCGGTGTTTGCCTGAGCAGTGTATGCAATGATGCTTGAAAGTTACTCATCAACAGAGCAGCTGGAATTCCTTTGCCACTCACATCAGCTACGCAAATCAAAAATTGGTTTTGATTGATGGGGATGAAATCATAATAATCACCGCCCACCCTATCGTGAGGTAAGTAGCTTGCTTCCACTTTTAATTTCTCTGTGTTGGGCAATTTTTCTGGAAACAAGAACTGCTGTACATCGCTAGCAATTTCTAATTCTTTGCGAAATGCCTCTTGCTCTAATTGTTGCCGAACCAGCTTTTTATTTTCGATGGCAACAACAATGATATTGCTGAGTGCCTGAATGAATTTGATGCTCTCATCATTCACATCAAGATGATGATCGATGCCACCAACAAAAACCAAAGCCAGCGTTTCACCTTTATGTGAGATAGGAATTACTAAATCGAATTCATCAAACTCGCACTCCGGAAATTCATCCATGCGATGGATGTTTTTGGCGAGCTTAACGCGATCATCGAGCTTGGTCTTGCGAAAATCTTTAACCGTTCCAAATACCACTTTGCACGCCCACACATGATCCAAAACAAATAAGGCAAGCTTCTTAATGTTAAGGTTCGACCGAAGTGTGAAATTAAAAATCTTGTAGAGCGATTCTTCGGGTAAATTGTTGTTGATCGCTTGGGTGATTTCAAGCAGTGCACCTAGTTCCAGTTGTTTACGCTCGACTTGCTTCTTATAATCTGTGCCCGCTTCTACCTTCATTTCTCAAAATTATTAAATCTTGTCAGAGATTACACAGATTGGCCAGATTACTTTTACTTATCAAGTCACTCAAGTCCTCCTCCCCTTCCATTCTGGATTCTTTATTTGCGAAAAACTGCCGATGACCAAAACGTAAACAGGATATAAAAATTGTAAACAAGTGAAGGCAAGGAAATTAAATCTCATCTTCAATGAGCGACAAACACTTGTCAGAAAGAAGAGATCAAATATCAATTTCAAAACAAAAATGGCTATTGCAATCATTGAGTTATCCACAATCAACCAAATGATAAGTGCAAGCCATGAAGCTTGAGTTACAAACATGAAGACTGCCAGCAACTTGGCTAAAATAGAAGTGTTCGATTTCCATTTACTAGCCCACCGAAGACGCTGATGAATAAAATCGGATATGGAGGCTTGAGATTTGGTGATGACCACGCTTTCAGTCGGATTTAAAATATGGATGGAAGAGGGATGCTTACTTTGAATCTTGCGCATCAAAAATTCGTCATCGCCCGATGCAATGTGCTCGTTGCCAGAATAGCCATCCAACTCCTTAAATATTTTCTTGCGAAAAGAAAGATTCGCTCCATTGCACATGGTCGGGTTACCCCATTTACATAAAGACATCCCTGTGCCAATGACACTGGCAAACTCAATGGACTGCAATTGACTAAAGAAATGATTTTCATTTTGTAAAGACACAGCCCCAATAAGCATGTTGGTCGTTTCATGTTGAAAGCCTTCATTAATTTTTTTTAGCCAATTCGATGGCAGAATGCAATCCGCATCGGTAGTTGCAATCAATTCGCCTCGGCTCTGGTTTATTCCATAAGTCAATGCTGCTTTCTTTCCCTCTTGTTCTTCATCAAGCGAAAGAATAGTCAATGACGCGAACCGATTCATCCATTTCTTTGCTTCACTTGCCGAATCATCAGTAGAGTGGTCATCAACGATAATGATTTCAAAATTGGACGGAGAGTAATTTTGAGAGGAGAGACTTTGAAATAATTTTCCAAGATTCTCTTTCTCATTTCGAATAGCAATTACAACAGAGATAAAAATACTCTCTGAAGCTACACTCGCTTGATTATTTGTAGCTCGATACCATCCTATCCATAGCATTATGAGAAGGAGAAAATAAAATCCAAATACGAGGGCAAAGTAAATCGCCATTGAAGGTTAATTTGTAAGTTTGGGCGTGAGCAAAGTTGAGAAAAAACCGGTGAAGGAAAAGATTATTCTAGGGCTTGATCCCGGCACTAACGTAATGGGTTATGCCATCATCACTGTACGCCTCAGTAAGATAACTCTAAATCAGTTTGGGGTTATCAACATGGGTAAATATGGAGAACACGCATTGAAACTTAAAAAGATTTTCGAACGGGTGTTGGCTTTAGTTGATGAATACAAACCTGATGAGGTGGCCCTCGAAGCACCCTTCTTCGGAAAGAATGTGCAATCGATGCTTAAGCTTGGACGAGCTCAGGGAGTGGCTATGTCTGCAGCATTGTACCGTGAAGTACCGATCACCGAATATGCACCTAAGAAAGTGAAGCAATCAGTAACCGGAAACGGAAATGCGAGCAAAGAACAAGTGGCTAGAATGCTGATGCAGATTTTTGCCATCAAAGAATTACCAAAACTGCTTGACGCTACTGATGCCCTTGCAGTGGCTGTCTGCCATCACTATCAAAACGGTACTGTTAAAAGTAAATCCAAATCCTGGGAAGGTTTTTTGAAAGAGAATCCGGGAAGAGTGAAACAAAGCATAAAATGAAGAAAGTTCTTGTCATTTCGTTTAGCAATTTAACATCCGATGCCCGCGTAAAGAGGCAAATTGGGTTTTTAAAAAAACTGGGATTTGAAATCACAGCTGCTTGTTACCATTCGGAGGATATTGAAATCAAATTCATAAAAATCAATCCTCCCCGACTCGCTCTGGATGCAAAAATCAAATCGGGATTTCTGCTCTTGACTATTTTCTATTCAAAGGCTTACAATCTGCTTTACGGTCAGCAACTGGACCTTAAAACAAAATTTGATCTGATTATTGCCAATGACATCGAGGCACTACCGCTTGCCTTCCAAATTAAAGGCCAGGCTAAACTAATCTTTGACGCACATGAATACGCGCCCCGTCATTTTGAGAATAAGCTCAGCTGGCGAATATTCTTTCAGCGATTCAATAAATTTCTTTGCCAAAAATATATCCCACAAGTTGACGGAATGATCACCATCGGTGAGGGAATCGCGAATGAATATGAAAAACATTATCATGTAAAGCCTTTGATCATCACTAACGCCCCGGCTTTCAGTGCCATTCAACCGAGGGCAACAGATGAGAGAAATATTAAGTTGGTTCACCAGGGCATTGCTAACCCTTCGAGAAAATTGGAATTGATGTTTGACATGATGAACCAACTTGACGATCGGTTTACGCTCGACCTCATGCTAATGGAGCCAATTCATCGATCAAACAAGATATACCTTGAGAATTTAAAAAGACTGGCTGTAAATAATAGCCGTATCCGGTTTGTTCCGCCCGTGTCTACTGATCAATTAATTCAAACGCTGAATAATTATGACATTGGGATTGTACTCATTCCTCCGATCAACTTTAATTACAAGAATACGTTGCCCAACAAATTCTTTGAGTGTATTCAAGCAAGAATTGCACTTGCTATCGGGCCAATCCCGGAGATGAAAAAGATCACCGAAAAATTTGATATCGGTGTAGTGTCTGATGATTTCAACCCCACGAGCCTCGCTCAGAAAATAGTTTCTTTGAATGCCGTAAAAATTGATCGTTATAAAAGTAACACCACCGTAGCTGCTCAAGAAATGAATGCAGAAAAAAATGAGACCGTTTTCTCCAAACTGGTCTCATCCGTTCTTCAAATCAATTAGAGATTACTTCAGGTATAAGGCACCCACCTCTTGCGCTGACAATGCACGATTATATATTCTAATATCACCAAGTGTACCTGGAGTATATTCATCTGCATTATTTACTTTGCCTAGGTAAATATCAGTTCCCCAATTATCAATCTTTCCAGTCATTGGCTTTGTCGCAACTTGAATTCCATTGACATATAGTATCATGTTGCTTCCATCATAAGTCGCAGCTACAAAATACCAGCTGCCGGGAGTCCATGTGCCAGCGCTTGTGGCAACATTCTGATAGCTGCCATTTAATGACAAAGAAAATATAAAGCTTCCCGGTAAATTGGGGTGCTGATCTCCAGTAATACCCAATTTATATTGATAGTAAGGATTGAAGTGAGCATAGTAGGCCTTTTCGATAATGGCATTATTTCCAACACCTGCAAACGAAACAGGCTTTATCCATGCAGACAAAGTAATCTTTTGAATAGCATCAAGTGCATCAGATGTAGAAATAACAATATCATTGCTTAATCCATTCAGCAAGTAGGCTGAGTTGGCTAATGAATTTCTGCCTGTGGTTAGGGTAGCCCCTTCTACTTGCGTAGCATTTGCATAATGAGAGGCATCCTTAGCATTTCCATTCATAGGTAAATAGCATACTAGATTATCAATAGGTTGCGGATCGCTCTTTTTACACGAAGTAATAGACACTGAAGCAGCCAAGAAATAAACGATGAATCGAAAAGTAGTTTTAATCATTTAAGAAAGCATTAGTTTTTGAAAGGTTATTAAAGGTTGGAGTCCTCATCTGAATCAAAATGAAACTTATCAAGACCTCATTCTTCCCTCAAATGAAACGCTAAATCCAAACATGAAAAAATAGGTTTTTCTAATATCCTTACACCAAAATTACTACTCCTTTTTAGGTAGGACTTTGACAAAAAAAGCAATCCGGCTTATTTTGATTTATTTTAAAGGCCGATAGACCATTTATCATTTCACTTCAGCAATGGCCTCTTTCAAAGCCTCCAAATACCCTCTGCCAAATTTTAAATCAGGTTCCATATAGTTGCCTTCGGCCCACTCATTCCATGATTTAAGAAATATGATGCGATGATCAGGTTTTTTTTCTTTTACCGTTTGCAATACTTGCTCAACATGCTTTTTAAAGGCCTCTGGATTTGAGTTAATAAAAATATTTCCCTTCCTACCCGACCTCGGAGAGTGATCCCAATTAGGAATAATCGTGGGGTACCAATCCTCTCGCTTATCATCTTCACCAGAAAAATACTTGGACAGTTTTTGGTAATCAAAGATGCTTCCATGCTTCAACCAAACTCGTTTCATTTTCATAAACGCCCTTTCGGGGAGGGAGTATTTGTGTTTATAGAAATGATACATCCGAACAATATTTATAGCATCAAACCCCTTCTCTTTAATCAGTTCATAATCTGTTTCGTGATGCGTATGGCCAACAAAATGAATTCCTTCGAGGCCATTTTGCTTGGCTTCTCGTTGCCAGCAGGCAATAAACTTTTCGACTTCAGGAAATTTTAGAGGAATGTATATCTGAAACAGAGGTTTATTGTCAACACGGATGTAGCGCTTGTCTTTAAACGCTGGCAGAAGCGCATTGAAATGAGCAATGTAATCGGCTTCACCCAAGTACTGCTGTTCAATCAGCATTCGTTCGGTACCCTCTTTACTGAATTGCTTGTCTTGCCAACTGTGATTGGCCCAGCTTAGGCAGAATGGGAAATCCGGTTTGCCGGAAGCGAGTACTTCGTTGAAAGGTCTTTCGAGTAATCTACGTCCATTGCCAAACCAATAATGCCAATAACAAAATCCTTCAACACCATATTCCCTTGCCATGTCAGCTTGCTGCTGGCGTACTTCAGGAAGGCGCAGATCATAATACCCTAAATCGGCAGGAACTCGCGGCTGGTAATGTCCTCGAAATAATGGTTTAGCTTTCCCCACGTTTGTCCACTCTGTAAATCCTTTTCCCCACCACTCATCGTTCTCAGGAATCGGGTGAAATTGAGGTAAGTAAGCAGCAAGGATTCGTACAGGACTTTTCATTTCTTCTTGGCTTGATAGGCATCGACTAGTGCTTTCAGATGCAATGCATCGTCAAGCGTTTCAATTTTTTTATAGACAATCTCAATATTCTCTTTTATCCATTCTTCAGAAAGATCAGCTAAATAAATTGGCTTCAAAATTTGAATAATCTCTTCAGAGAATCGATGGCGAATCAGCTTGGCAGGGTTACCACCAACGATAGCATACGGTGGCACCTCTTTGGTAACAATGGCGCCTGCACCTATGATTGCACCTTTGCCAATTTTTACTCCAGAAAGAATCATTGCCCCAGATCCAATCCACACTTCATCTTCAATAACAATAGGACCATTACTTAGCGCATCAACAGGTGATCGTTTCACTAGCTTGGAATAAAATGGAAAAGTGGTAGCCGTTTGTGTTTGATGATTTACGCCAAGCATGAAAATCACATTTGGGGCTATCGATACATAATTACCAATGATCAGTTTTTCAATGGGTGTTACATACAGACTTTGAATTACAATTGTTCCATAGGTGCCTCTTCCAACGGTAACAACTTCCATGGGGAACATGCGCTCTCCAATCTTTGTTTCATTGTGAGGGTTTCTTCTTCGCCATTCCTTTTCAAAATTTCGTCTTTCAATGGCACGTACAAGAGAACGGAGTATTGGAATTTTACTGATCAAATGATTCATCTCAATATTATTTTTTACACCTGATCACGCCCTTGCTCACTCTTTTATTCCAATACATCAAACCATCAGAGAACTCTGTTGAATAACCATAACCCGACATCAGGCTTGCCATATACTCTGGATCATTCACCCGATGATATGTACAAATGGCCAATCGAATATTTTTACCGGCCCTCAATGTATTCGCAGCTCCTTCTAATGCCATACGTTCTGCTCCTTCAATATCCATTTTTATAAACAGGTTTTCTTTGGGCTGGGCGGAGAGAAATTCATCTATTGTCACAAAATTTCCCTCTGATCTATTTCCCACATATTTTTCAACAAAAGTAACCTTGTGTTGCCATGGAGCAAAAGTTGCCTTAAGCGGTTTTTGCCAATAGTCCTGGTATTCAAAAAGGATCACTTGCTTAGTTAATTCGATAGTATCAAGTGAAAATATCCCCTCTGCAGCGCCTACATCCAGCAATGTCAGATCTTTAAGATCATTGTAGTCTTTTACATAGCGATGTGCTGCACGGATGTCTTGCTCGGTGATGAGTGCCCGATAATCCTTCTTCACTTTTTCTGTGGAGAAAAATTCAGGGAAATAAAGTCTTTTGCCCTGATGCAAAACAAAGGGTAAATTCTGTTCAGCATCAATCTCAACTTGAATTTCTTTCTTTTTATACTCCAACATGTATTCATACGGATACGATGTTAGCCCATGTCTTCCCATAAAAGAAAAAGCTTTGTTCTCCTCCGTTTTTGGCAAGAAGATACCAAACAAGAAAGTGATTTTACTCTTTGTGATCACTTTAAAGTTTCTCACGAAAAACATCACCTTGCCCAGGAAAATATTATATACAAGTTCTCGAACAGTTAATGGAAGAATCTTTCGGTATAGTGTTGCTAGCATGTTAATGGTATTGTGAGTGTCAGTCTTAGGTTTCTACCCGAGGCTCAGGCTAAATTATTTCACAAAAATATCAATGTTTATAAATTACTCAGCGCAACATTTTTATTTATCCTTTTTAAGAAATTTTAGAAAAGAAGACCAATCAAAAATTTTCAATTCATTTCGGTAAGCCCATGCCAGTAAAAGACCGGCTGTGACAACGTATAACAAATGAGTAAGGAACTCGAACTGGTGACCAAACATAGGCTCGAAAATGACGATGATTAGAGACATAGTAAGCGGTGCCACAATCAATTTCAAAGCATTGAACCGGATCTCAAATTTATTCTTTATGCCAAAGTATAAAATAACCACTTCCACCAAATATCCAATCCATGTTGCAATTATTAGCCCCATTACACCATACTTTGGAATCAAGACAACCATACTTCCAATTTTTATAGCCACAATCAATAAATAAAAGAAAGGTAGAGGCTTCGAATATTTTAATGACGCATATGGCATAGAAACATAATAGCGCATTGAGCGAAGTAAATAAGTAACTGCGATGAATGGGATCCACTGCAACGCGGCCAAATACCCCGGTTTTTTTACAAACCATTCGATGACAATTGGGAATCCAAGAATACTTAATGTCACCAAAAGTATAGTGATCGCAGTAAGCCCGTTAAAGTACCTGTTTATCTCAACGGTTGATTGCTTCTTCGTCTGAAGAGCAGTGATGCCTAGTACTTTCGGAAAAAATGTGTTGTAGAACCCTCCTAAAATAAATTCAACAACAGTTAAACACTTCGCTGCGAAATCGTAGATACCTACTTGCGATAAGGGTAAATGAAGAGTCAACATCAGCACCTTATCATACGAACTATTGAACCATTGCATGATTTGATAGATAAGCGATGGGTGGTTGAATGAAAAGGTGCCCTTGAGCAGCGTAAAATCAAAACGAAATCCAAACTGACGATAGGTAACGACCAGCGCCCATAGACCAGTAATGGTTACTGCAAGAAAACGCCCACCAATTGGCCCAAGTAAATCATCAGGAAAGAAATACAGTCCGCCAATTGTCAAGCTGGCGATAAGAGAAAATGACAATAGATTAAAACTTAGAAATGAACTTGCCTTCTCTTGAGTTTGCAACAAGCTGCTATTCACTTTAAGAACCGCCTGAAACACACCCGTAACTACAGCAATCAGCCCATAGGGATAGAACAAAATTCTTGACTCTGAAAAGACGAGTTTGAAAATCAAACCACCGAAAATAGCCATGATAATTCCGGTGACAAGGCTAATTATCAAAATAAAGGTAAAGGCAGAGCTTACAAACGTGGCTAATTTCTCTTTGTCATTTTTAAATTCATGGAAGTAGAAATAGATCGATGCATCAAAGCTGTAGGTCACAAAAATCTGCACCAACAGCGAAAAGCCCATGTACAAAGCAACAACCCCGTACACTTCTGTCGATAGGTATTCCAGATAAAATGGTAAAAGCAAAATGGCGCTAGCCAAAGGCAGGGAGCCTGCGATGGTATAGATGATTGAGTTCTTTATAAAATTCTTAGTAATCAAATCAACTTTGTTAATGCGCGGTGATTCGATCAAGTTCTCCACTCACTTGTTTCGCCAACATGCGATGAGAATATTTTTCCGCGCGACTTGTTTTCAGGTTCAGTTCTCCTCGCTCAAATTGCTCGAATAAAAATTTCAGGTGACTCTTGATTGCCCCTACTTCATCGCGCCTAAAAACCGGGCCTGTTTCTGTTTCCAAAACAATTCGTGCGGCATCGCCATCTTTCGAGCCTGTGTAGAGTATTGGTCGCTTCGCTGCGAGATATTCAAATATTTTTCCCGTTACAATAAATTTGTTTTGCTCATAAACACATAATAGAAGCACAGCTGCGTTCTTCATTTGCTTGATCGCTTCATCATGAGGCTTAAATGCAGAGGCTAATAAAAACTCATCCAAGCCATTATCTTTTATAGATTGAGTTATTGAGGGAGCAACACTACCCGTCAGTTTAATTTTCAGTTTAGTAATTAATGGATGTTTTTCATTCCTGAGTTCGGCAAGGGCCTTCCAAAGTCCGGTTGGGTTTATTCGAGCCTGGAATGATCCAATATGGACTATAGAAAACTCATTGTCTATCTTGGCCGGCTCCAATGAAAAATCATCCTCATCAAATCCATTGGTGACTACAACCACTCTTCTGCCTCGCTTACTCTCAAATTCCTCTTGCATTCCCCTGCCAACAACAGTGATTGCATCAGCTGAGGTTAACACTTCTTTCTCTAATCGATGATGTTTGCGATCAGCCCATGGCGTAAGAGAAAGTTCTTGATAATAATCCATGGTGGTCCATGGGTCACGGAAGTCGGCAAGCCATGGAAGATTATTTTTCCTCTTTAGGCCCAACGCAATCAAGTGAGCGCTATGTGGTGGGCCGGTAGAAACAATGGCATCCACCGGATTTTCTTTTAGGTATTCATTTAGAAATTTTATTGAAGGACGTATCCAGAATTTTCTGGCATCCGGGATAAAAAAATTACTCCTTATCCAAACTGAAATTCTTTTAAGAAACGAAGAACCATCGCCTGGTTTGATCTCACCCGGGTTGACATTGACTTTCTTTCCCCTTGAAAAGAATTGATACAATTGATAAGGCTCCCAAACAGGTTGCTTGATTACTGTCAAACTTTCAGGAACATCTTTCAGCATGGAATTATCGGTGAGTGGGTAATGCCCATTGCTCACGGTGTAAACAATCGGTTGCCAGCCGTAATCGCTAAGGTATTTGCAAAATTTCACCCAGCGCTGCACAGCAATACCACCTGCCGGAGGCCAATAGTAGGTAATGACTAAAACTTTCTTGGGCATGAAATGCAAATCAACGCAATTTTGTTGACAGGTAGGTTGTCAACACTTCCAGTGCTTTATCAAAATTACTGTTATTGGGTATGACCAAATCTGCATAGTGTTTGAGTGGCTCAATCTGTGATTCGTAAACGGGCATGACATGGTATTGATAACGATAAAGCACATCATCAATATCATAACCTCTCTCCGTTTGATCACGTCTGATTCGCCTTCCTAATTTCACATGATCTTTCGCCTCAATAAAAATTTTCAAATCAAGTTCTTTAGAAATCTCTTCAAAGTATTGAACGAATAAGCCTTCGACCACTAAGATTGGTGCTGCTTTAAATTGCAATTGCTTTGGGGCGGCCGATGGGTTATTGAAAGTATATTCATTTTTGATCACATCCTGCCCCGCCTTTAGCTTAAGTAAATCCCGCAGAAAGTTTTCTCGATCGATCGAGATGGGAAGATCAAAGTTTTTTACCCCGTTTTCGTCTATGGGCTGTTGGTCTCTTGGTTTATAATAATTGTCCTGCGAAATCAAACACAGTTCGTGAGGGGCAAAACGTTTGGATAATCCCTGCAGGAAAAAAGTTTTTCCTGATCCGCTTCCGCCAGTGATGCCTATGGTTAGAGGTTTCATTAAAATAAGCTCAAGATTCAAATTGCGAATTTATGAACTTAACCAATTTTTCGATTGCCTTGGCGCGGTGACTTATTTTATTTTTTTCTTCCATGGTCATTTCAGCAAGGGTAACTAAAAATCCATCAGGCATAAACACGGGGTCATATCCGAAACCTCCGTTACCTTTTCTAGTATTAAGGATCTTTCCTTTTACTTCTCCTTCAAACTGTTGGATTTTTCCATCCAGAAACAACGTGATCACGGTTACAAACCTTGCTCTGCGGTTGGTGATTCCGTCCAAATTCTTAAGAAGCAATTCCATGTTGTCGTCATGACTGCGTTGAGGCCCAGCATAAATAGCGGAGTCAACCCCCGGGGCACTGTTCAAGGCTTCAACTTCTAGCCCCGAATCATCGGCAAAGCAATTGACACTGTAATTTTTGAAGACGTATTCTGCTTTCTGCTGAGAATTACCGCTTATAGTTCCGGTGGTTTCTGCAAGCTCCTCCGCACAACCAATTTCCTTTAAACTGACGAGTTCTATCTTTCCGTTGAGAAGAGCGTTTACTTCACCCAACTTGTGACCGTTGTTGGTGGCAAAGCAAAGTTTCATCAAAGGACTTTGATCAGTTTCACGCGATAAACCAAGTTAGCGTTTTCGGGAATAGAAGTACTTGTAAAGGCACTTCCATATCCATAACCCGAAGGCACGTAAATCTCAACAGTAGTGCCTTCTTTAATCAGTGGAAGAATAATTCTTAGTGCAGCAATTTGATTTTTTAATACCAGCGTTGTGTCTGTACTATTTACAAATGGAGTACTTGAGTTTAGAACCTTACCAGTATAGCTTAATTCAACCGAACTCGATGGTGCCGGTGATAAAGCACCGCTAATTAAAGTATCATATGCATAGAATATACCTGAAGGAAGTTTATGAACGATTCTATGCAATAATTGTGGATCGGCTGCTACCTCTGAGTTTATATAGGTTTTGAGTGCCGTGGTATCAGAGGTAAGGCGACTTCCTTTGGCACTCACCAGATTTATCTTAAATAAAAGAGTAGTGTTTGGTGGAATTGAATCATTTCCAATTGTACCGTAGGCCATACCTGAAGGAACATAAAGCCTTCCATGGCTACCGACCGTAAATCGAGGTAATCCTATTTGCAATCCTGAAATTGTGGCTGATAATAGTTTTGGAAGGCCCTCCGCGTTATCCAGTTCTTTATAATTACGGATATCATATGCCGTATAAGAAATTGTTACAGTATCTGACAGCACCGGATAAATTCCAATCGCAGTATCTGATGAATACCAAACGCCTTCCGGGGTTCGGCTTGCAAATAAACTGCTATCACTAAGGAATTGTTTTATAGAAAGCGTGTCACTCTTAAATTGAGTTTTTGAATTAAACGGATCATTGCTCAAGCAAGAGTAGAAGAGTACAATTAACAGTAGCAAAAGACCAAGTGAATTTCTTTTCATAAAAATTACACCAGGAAGACCATTATATCTCAATGATGAGTGATCTGAATAAATTCAATATGATAAATTAAGTTTGACCCAGGCTTAATCTGAAAATTATTTGGTCTGTTACCGTACGCAAGGCTGGATGGCACGTACATCGTTGCAGTAACTCCTTGTTGTAGATTAAGAAGACCAATGGACACGCCAATCGGCAAATCTGAAACCAACACATTAAAGGGGGTAGTGTAATGCTGAATTGTATCGCCTGATAAATATCTTGACGTAAGCTTCATTTGAACAGAGTCTGACAATGAAGGATAGTTTCCAGAATAAGGAACATCAATCGTGTATCTCAGGCCACTCACGTCTGTCATCGCATTAATTTGATGATCCTTTAAATACTTATTTACGGTAACAGTATCTTTTTTTAGTTGATAGTCTTTGGCATCATTTAATGTGAATTCAAAAATCAAGTTTGAATTAGCCGGAACGGCACCCTTAGGAGAATTTTGGTAACCATAGTAGGATGGAATAAAAATGCGCCCCTGGCTACCCACTTGGAAATAAGGCATTGCTACTTGTATTCCAGGAATTAGATTTGACAAAACAAAAAGAACGGGAGAACTACTCTGATCAACAATGGAATTATCCGATAGCAGTCTCATTTTGTAGGTTAAGTAAACCGAATCATCGTAAGTAGCTCTGATTCCGGTACCCGGAACATCATCGATAAACCAAACTCCATAGGAAAGTTTAGTTGAATGAATAGCGTTGCTTTTCACATAAGCACTTATGGAAGTAGTGTCCTTTATGTATTGTGCCCGAAAATCAAACGATGAGTCGTTTGGCAATGAACATGAGATCACCAAACCACCTATTACAATTAAAGATAAAACACCCCTCATAACGCGTTCAGGATTTATCATTTTAAATCAACCAATTCCATATCAAAAACCAAGACCGAGTTTTCAGTAATAACTGGCCCCATTCTTCTGTTTCCATACGCCAAGGTAGATGGAATGTAAACAGTCATCTTCGAACCTTTGCTCATGAGTTTTAGAGCATCTTCCCAACCAGGAATCACACCATGTTGCCCGAGGGTAACCTCAATTGGCATATACTTACCATTCGGCTGATATAAATTTTTAGCCTTGGCAATGGATTCAATATTGGTGTCGAAATACTTTCCATCAATCAAATATCCTGCGTAGTTTGCCTTCACTGTCTGACCATCTTTTGCTGTATTTCCAATGCCGGAGCGTGTAATTACATAGCGAAGGCCTAAAGCCGTTTTTCTAGCCACGATATTCCTTTCCTTCAAATAGTTATCTATAATAACCGTATCCTTGGCCAATTGCTCATTCTTCTGCTTCACCATCTCTACATTTTGTTTGGCCACTAATTCCTCCCTGTACTTCATAAACTGAGTGCTATCAAGTACATCTGAAAGACCAACATTGAATGTGAAGTAGGAGTTTGAGTCAACCTTCGCTGGGATTGGCTGATGAAATGATTTTTTGAAAAGATCTTTAACCGAAACTTTAAAAACTGTGCTATCACCTTTAGTGAGCATAGAAATCACTTCGAGCACGTTATCACCAGGCTTCATGATTGCTTGCTTAATCGTAATCCATGGATAAGGATTCTTACGAGTGTCGCTCCAAACAGAATCTTTTCCATCTTTAAACACGAGACTCATAATCAGAAATTTTTTGCCGTCCACTTCTTTGCCATCGCCCTTCTTAACGATTGCAAATTTTTGACCTGAGACTGTTTCGCGGTCACTGGAACAAGCAACTACTAAAACTGCTAAAATCAGAATAATGAGGATTGAATTTTTCATGATAAAATTAGGAATTGGGATTATGGATTAAACTTTCTTGGTATTCAGGTAAGAGATCGAGAAATTTTTTAAGTGTTTGTTCTAGCGTTAGTTTCGATGATCCGCCCGATGCGTTCTTATGGCCTCCGCCTTCAAAATGCTTCCGTGCAAAGTCGTTCACCGAAAAAGCCCCCAAAGATCGAAAAGAAATTTTGATTTCCTCACCCCGGTCATACATCAAAACCGCCAATTGCACATCTTTCACCGATAAGCCGTAGTTAACTAAGCCCTCCGTATCGCCCGTTTGGGCATCGAGTTTCTTAAGTTCCTCTTGAGAAAGAGTAATATAAGTCGTGCGATACTCAGGCAGTACTGTTAACTTTTGGCTAAGCGCAAATCCCATCAATCTCAACCTGGAAAGTGAGTTGACATCATAAACCAAACGTGCAACCTCACTCGGATTTGCTCCGGCAGCAACAAGTTCATTGGCCACTTGAAATTCACGAGCAGTAGTATTGTTATGTCTAAAACTACCGGTGTCTGTCATCAATCCGGCATAAAGACAATTGGCAATGGCAGGATCAATCATTTGCTTATCACCAAGCTCATCAATCAGCTCAAACACCAGCTGTGCGGTAGATGCAGAAGAAACATACCACTTCTGGAATTCAGCAAAATCTTCAGGCTCCAGATGATGGTCAATCATCACTTTTGTACCCTTCGCATTTCTAACCACGTCAGTCAAATCATTGATGCGACTTAGGCTTGAGAAATCCAAGCAGAAAATAATATCGGCTTGATTAAATGCTTCCGTTGCTTTCGCCAATGGCTCTTTGGATTTTTTAGTAAGAGCAATTACACTTTCACCTCCTGGCATCCAGGAAAGGAAATCAGGGTAGTCACTTGGGGAAACTACACTGACCTCGTGCCCCTTTTTCTTTAAATAACCCGCCAAGCCAAGCGAAGAACCGAGTGCATCGGCATCTGGCTTGAAGTGGGTAACTATGGCAACCTTCTTAGGAGTGGCCAATAAAGCTTTAAGAGCAGGTAAATTTTTCATCAAAGAGGGCAAAAATGCCACTTTTTATCGGAAGTGCATAACTGTTCCTCATTTCAAAAAATTGATGAGCAAAGGGACATAAGCTATTGAGTAAAAAGTTACTTTTGCGGCCAAATAATAATCCTTTAACACATTAATAATGGCTACCAATAGAACTTTTACCATGATCAAGCCTGATGCAACTGGCGCAGGCAATACCGGAGCAATCACCAAAATGATCGAAGAAGCGGGCTTCCGCATCGTAGCAATGAAGAAAACCAAGCTGAGTGCTGAGCTGGCTGGCAAATTCTATGAAATCCACAAAGAGCGTCCTTTTTATGGTGAACTCTGCACATATATGAGCAGCGGAACTATTGTGCCGATGATTTTGGAAAAAGACAATGCAGTTGAAGATTTTAGAAAGCTAATTGGAGCAACTGATCCTAAGAAAGCAGCTCCTGGCACAGTACGTGCGTTGTTTGCGAAGTCGATCGATGCAAACGCAATTCACGGTTCTGATTCAGATGCCAATGCAGAAATTGAAGGCAGCTTCTTCTTTTCACAATTTGAAAGATTCTAAGAACTAACCCCGCTCAAGCGGGGTTTTTGTTTAATTAATATCCATCAGAACAATAACTATGAATATCGATCCTACATACTCCGAAAAATTTGAGAGCCGCCACAATGCACCTGATGCCGCACAGATTGAGGCAATGTTAAAAACGGTGAAAGCGAAATCTATCGATGAATTGATCAGCCAGACAGTGCCATCGGCCATCCGACTGAAGAAACCTTTGAACTTACCTGCTGCTCAATCGGAGTATGACTTTCTGAATGGATTTAAAAAACTAGTTTCTAAAAACAAGATTTACAAATCATACATCGGTACCGGTTATTACAATTGTATAACGCCTGGTGTGATTCTTAGGAATATTTTAGAAAACCCAGGTTGGTACACTGCTTACACACCTTACCAAGCAGAAATTGCGCAAGGCCGCATGGAAGCGTTGATCAATTTCCAAACATTGGTGATGGACCTCACCGGAATGGAAATAGCCAACGCCTCACTTCTTGATGAAGCTACTGCCGCTGCCGAAGCGTTGCATTTGCTTCACGCTTCAAAAAAAGCCGAAAAGAAAAACGCGCATAAGTTCTTCGTTGATCGAAATACTTTTCCACAAGTTATAGACTTGCTAAAAACACGCTCTACTCCTATCGGTGTTGAGTTGGTAGTTGGGGATGTAACTAAGTTAGATATCACAGATGCGAATCTATTTGCTGTTTATGTTCAAAACCCAGATAATAATGGGGCAGTAAAAGATCATTCATCTTTCATTGCATCAGCTCACGAGAAAAATGTTTTTGTGGTGATGGGTTCTGATTTAATGAGCTTGCTTTTAATGAAATCGCCAGGTGAGATGGGCGCTGATGTAGTTGTTGGTTCGTCACAGCGCTTCGGTGTTCCGATGGGTTTTGGTGGTCCTCATGCTGCATTCTTCGCAACGAAGGATGAGTTCAAACGCCAAATGCCAGGACGTATCATCGGTATCTCTCAAGATGCTTCTGGTAATCCGGGCTATCGGATGGCGTTGCAAACACGAGAGCAGCATATCCGCAGAGAAAAAGCGACATCCAATATTTGTACAGCGCAAGTACTCTTGTCAGTAATGGCAAGTATGTATGCTGTTTATCACGGACCTGAAGGCTTGAAGAAGATTGCTGGACGAATTCATGGTCTTGCAAAAACATTGGCCTTAGGTATTGAGGCATTAGGATTGAAGCAGAGCAACGAAAATTATTTCGATACCCTGAAAGTTGCGGTTGCAGATTCAGATGCACTTCGTAAAGTTGCCGAAGATAACAAAGTCAACTTTCGCTATCATTCCAAAACTGAAGTAGGAATTTCATTAGACGAAACTACTTCACTAGAAGATATAAAGACAATCCTTTCCATTTTAGGAAAAACCGTAGGAAAATCCGCGGGCGAGGTGAAGTCGAACGCGTCTTCAATTTCGTGGGGTGGAGATTTGAAGAGAAAGTCATCTTATCTCACACATCCGGTTTTCAATACGCATCATTCAGAGCATGAGATGCTCCGCTATATCAAGCGTTTAGAGAATAAAGATCTTTCGATGGTTCATTCGATGATCTCTCTCGGCTCTTGCACGATGAAGTTGAATGCCACTGCAGAAATGATTCCGGTAACCTGGCCTGAACTCGGACAAATGCATCCGTTCGCGCCAAGCAATCAAACCGAAGGTTATAGTGAGATGATCACTAACCTTGAAAATTGGTTAAAAGAAATTACAGGCTTCACAGGCGTTTCATTGCAACCCAACAGTGGTGCGCAAGGTGAATACGCTGGACTCCTCACTATAAGGGCTTATCACGAAAGTCGTGGTGAAGGCAAGAGAAATGTATCACTTATTCCTGCATCAGCTCACGGCACTAATCCTGCCAGCGCAGTGATGGCAGGCATGAATGTCGTTGTTGTAAAATCAGATGAAGAAGGAAAAATCGATGTAGCTGATCTGAAAGCAAAAGCAGAACTACATAAAGCAGATCTCTCTTGCTTGATGGTAACTTATCCATCTACTCACGGAGTGTTTGAAGAATCGATCATCGACATCTGCGAAACGATTCATAAAAATGGTGGCCTTGTTTACATGGATGGAGCTAACATGAATGCTCAAGTAGGTTTAACCTCGCCAGCGAATATTGGTGCCGATGTTTGTCACTTGAATCTTCACAAAACATTCTGCATTCCTCACGGAGGTGGTGGCCCTGGCATGGGACCTATCTGTGTGAATGATAAATTGAAACCATTCCTTCCTGGTCATGCTGTTGTAAAGACCGGAGGCGACAAAGCTATTCACGCTGTATCTGCAGCACCTTATGGCAGCGCAAGTATTTTGGCAATCTCTTATGCTTATATCGCTATGATGGGCGGAGATGGCTTGACGAATGCAACGAAGATGGCAATCCTCAATGCGAACTACATGAAAGAACGCTTAAGTGAGCATTTCAAAATTTTATACACTGGTACTCATGGCCGCTGCGCTCACGAGATGATTGTTGACTGCCGCGAATTCAAAAAATTCGGTGTAGAAGCAGGAGATTTTGCAAAGCGTTTGATGGATTACGGATTCCATGCCCCAACCGTCTCTTTCCCTGTTTCAGGCACATTGATGATTGAACCAACCGAGAGTGAGCCAAAAGAAGAACTTGACCGCTTCTGTGATGCCTTGATCGAAATCAGAAATGAAATCCGTGAAATTGAAACAGGCAAAGCCGACAAAGAAAACAATGTACTGCATCATGCTCCGCACACGGCCGCAGTGATCACTGCCGATGAATGGAACCGTCCTTACTCAAGACAGAAGGCTGCATACCCGCTTCCGTTTGTGAAGGAAGCAAAATTCTGGCCAACCGTTAGCCGCATTGATGATGCCTATGGTGATCGCAACTTAGTTTGCAGTTGCTTGCCTATGGAAGCGTACGCTAAAGAAGAAGCAGCCGTTTAAGATACATTTGAAAGACTCTTAAAGCCGCCCCGATAAATCAGGGCGGCTTTTTTATGCGAAATGAGTTAACTTAAAATTTTGAATTTGGCGTTAACCCTGAATTTGGCTTTAACTTGATGAGTGAGCAAACAAAATTACCGTGGTGGACTTGGGTCATTCCAATTATTGTGCTCCATATTGGAACCGAAATCTCCCTACAATTTAAATACACTGCTGGCGTCTCAGATATCTACTTACCCACTGCCCTCTCGGTTGTCATGATCAATTTTTGGGGGCCAATGCGGATCATCCCAGCCATGTATCTCAATGCTTTTTTAAGCACAGGATTGTGGGGCATCAAAGAATTTTATCAGTGGCCAATTCTTGCAATTCCTGAGACCGTCTTTACGCTTACCTCATGGCTTCTATTTACAAAACTTAAAAAAGGAGAATACTGGATGCCAGATGTTCGCAGCCTCGCAGCATTTATCATTTGGGCAATGTTCCTGCCCATTGTAATCGAAATATCTCTTCTGGAAGGGTTGTTAGTCTTATTTAAAGAGCATAAGCCAGAAGAATTCTTGAAATTTTTTACCAGGAATTGTTTAGGCGAATTCACGTCAAGCTTTGGCCTTGCGTTGCCACTCTTATATTATATGACCCCACTTTTGCAGAGAGCCGGATTGCTTAAAGATCCGCCTCCAGAGATGGTGCGCAAACATACTTTCCACTCAAGAGCGAGATGGGCCGAATTGATCCTAATTTATGTTCTCCTTTGCGTTCTTACTTTTTTTATTCCCTTCCAGCGCTTTTGGTTTGTGTACGGATTGTTTTCGATGTACAGTGCATTGCGCTTTGGATTTGGCCCAGCGATTCTCACCAACTATTTTATTTTCTTGATCACTTATTACATCCCTAAGGTTTCTAAAGACTTGATAGGATGGCCAGACATCGGCCAGGAAAGTGTGATCAATATTTTTTTAGGAATGTTACTGCTTTACGTCTTTGCTGCAATTACCGGAAGGGTAATAAGTGATTTGAAAAAAGTAGAGCTCAAACTTCAAAAGAAGAACAACGAACTAGGTCAAACTAATAGCGAACTCGATCGATTTGTGTACAGCGTTTCACACGATTTAAGTGCACCCTTAAAATCTATTCGAGGTTTGGTGAACGTAAGCCGGATTGATAAGCAACAACCAACGGAAACCTATTTAGGGAAAATTGAAACAAGTGCGCTCAAATTAGAATCATTCATTTCTGAAATTCTGGATTATTCTCGCAATAAACGATTATGGCAACAACCTGAGCCCATCAATATAAAAGAACTCTGCATAGAACTGATTGAAAATCTAAAGTTCATTGATGGTTTTGAGAAAGTAAAAATTGATCTGGATAACTTGAATGGTAAAATTATAACCACCGACAAGTCGAGGCTGAAGATGATCATGAACAACCTCCTTTCAAATGCTGTAAAGTTTCAGCAAAAGTCGAGTGGTGAAATTCCATACATCCGCGTCTCCTCAATGGTTTCTGACACCCGAAGTGTGATTATCAAAATAGAAGACAATGGACAGGGCATTAAGGCTGAATTTCAAAATCGAATCTTCGAAATGTTCTTCCGCGCCACTGACGCTGAAAAAGGTTCTGGCCTTGGTTTATACATCGCCAAGGAGGCTGTCGAGAAAATCGGGGGAAGAATTTGGGCTCACTCCGAATATGGCAAAGGCTCCATTTTTCAGGTAGAAATTCCCCAATAATCCGTCTAAACTGGTCCAATTTTAAACTAATTAGTACAATCCTTGGACCGGGTTGCAAATTCGTTTCTAATCCTTACTTTTGTGGGCTTCAAATGAAAACAAAGTCATTCCAACGTGCTATTCTTCTTGCTTCCGGCATTTGTGCTGTGTTGGTGATTTTGCTGTCGCAATCTTTCTATCAGGTTTCAGGCCAGGTTTCAAAAGCCAAGTCAAAAGATAAGAAGGAAGTAACCATCCAAGCTCCCTCAGATGTTGCTGCTCAAGGGCAATCTGTTGAGTTAAATCAACAACAACCCTCTCTTCTCGAAGAATTAATATTAAGCGATAAGAAACAAGAAGTTGTAGTTTTCATTCAGAAGACTACCATCGATTTCTTTAAGACCTTGTTTCAGGTAATCATATCGCCCAACGCCCCCTGAATTCGTAGTTAGTCCCGATAGCTATCGGGATCGTTATTAGTTGATCGTTTTAAAGCGATTGACTGCATCAATTTTTAAATCTCTCAATCTTCAATTTTTCAATTAATCAGTATGCAAAACAAAGGAGTAGTAGTGGTGCTTACAGTAGTCATCACAGCATTGTGCTTGTACTATCTGTCGTTCACCATGGTGAGCCGGAAAGTACAACAAGAGGCCATCGCCCAGGCCACAGACAAAGCGGGATCAGTTGATCTCACCAAAAAACAGAATTACCTCGATTCTCTTTGGAACAAACCAGTGTACAACATCTTCGGAGCAGAGTACACTTACAAAGAAGTAAAAGACAACGAGCTTAGCCTTGGCCTTGACTTACAAGGCGGTATGCACGTAGTTCTTGAAATTTCTCCGATTGATATCGTGAAGGGATTGAGCGGCAACAACCAGGATCCGGCTTTCATTGCTGCATTGCAGAAAGCAAAAGAAATGGAGAAGACTGAAGGGAAATCCAATTTTACCATTTTGTTTTATAAGGCTTTCAAAGAAGCTAATCCTGATCGCACACTCGCATCAATATTTACTTCTACAGCCAACAAAGACCGCGTTAAACTTTCTGACAGTGATGAGGCTGTGATGAAGTTTCTCGACAAAGAAATTAAAGAAGCCATCGATCGTTCATTCACTATTTTGAAGACCCGTATCGACCAATTCGGAACTTCTCAGCCAAACATTCAGAGACTTCAGGGAACAAACAGAATACAAATTGAAATTCCTGGTGCAGACAACCCACAGCGTGTTCGCAAACTGTTGCAAGGTGTTGCTCGCCTTGAGTTCTGGGAGATCGTTGAACCATATGATCCACAACTTAGCCAGTCGCTTATTGCCGTGAATCAACTTTTGTTGAAGGAACAAATGGCAAAGAGGGTTGAAACAAAAACGGACATCAAAACAGATGTAGCAACTAAAGCTGATGTAAAAACAGATACAGCTAAGTCAGCTTTGGAAAAACAATTATCAAAAGCGGGAAGCGATAGCACCTCAAAGAATTCATTGGATTCATTGCGCGCGGCTACTTCATCTCCTCTCTTTGCTTTAAGCACTCAGCAAGGCGCATTCATGTATGCTACTAAAGATACTGCTACCATCAATGCTATTTTCAAACGCGAAGATGTGAAGACATTGATGCCCCGCACCGTTGGAATGTTCTGGGATGTAAAATCTGATCCGGATGTTACCAAAGGCATTGAAGACTTAAGATTGAATTTTGTAAACCTTGGTCGTAGCGGGAAGCCGTTGCTTACAGGTGATGTGATCAATGATGCACGGTCTGACTTCGACCAGTTTGCTCGTCCTTCAGTGAGTATGACAATGAATGCTACAGGAGCTCGTGCGTGGGGAAATATCACCAAGAAGGCTGCCGCTAAGCAACCTCAAGGTCGTATCGCTATCGTACTTGATAATAGCGTATACACTGCTCCAACAGTGCAAGGCGAAATCCCTAATGGAAATTCACAGATCACCGGAAACTTTACCACTGAAGAAGCAAAAGATTTGGCTCTTGTGTTGAAGGCTGGTTCACTTCCTGCTCCTACAAGAATTGTTGAGCAAGCTATTGTTAGCTCCTCATTGGGTCAAGTAGCGCAGAACCAAGGTTTGATTTCAATGGCCTGTGGTCTTGCGATAATTGTGATCTTCATGATTGCTTATTACTCTAAAGGCGGATGGGTTGCTAACCTTGCGTTGGTGTTCAATATTTTCTTCATCCTTGGAATTTTAGCCCAGTTCAATGCGGCACTTACTCTTCCCGGTATTGCCGGTATCGTGCTTACCATGGCGATGGCAGTTGATGCCAACGTGGTAATTTACGAGCGCGTCAAAGAAGAATTAAAAATGGGTCGCAAGCTTCGCGATGCTATTAAGAAAGGTTATGAACGCGCGTTCGCAACTATCTTCGACTCTAACTTGACTACGTTCTTAACAGGTATGTTCTTATTCATCTTCGGTCAAGGTCCATTGAAAGGTTTTGCCATCGTGTTGATGATTGGTATTGTTACCTCTTTCTTCTCAGCGGTTTATATTTCACGTGTAGTGATTGAATTCTTTGTTCGCAAAGGAGATGAGTCTAATTTCTCTTTCGAGTCGCCTCTCGCAGCTCTCGTGCGCAAGCGTGGCGAGTTTAACTTCATTGGAAACCGTTACAAAGCCTATGCTTTCTCTGGCTCAATCATGATCATTGGATTTATCATCATCGCTTTCCAGGGATTGAATATGGGCGTTGATTTTAAAGGTGGTCGCTCTTATGTAGTTGCATTCAATCAGCCAGTAGTAGCTACTAATATGAAAGTGGCGTTGAGCGAAAGCTTTAAAAACTCAAGTACGGAAGTAAAAAACTATGGTAGTGATGACGTGATGTTGGTGACAACTTCGTATTTGATCGATGATGAATCGGATGGAGCAGATGAAAAAGTAAGAGGTGCTTTGATTGAAGCTGTAGAGAAATTCAGTGGAATTAAACATTCTGAAAATGACGCGCAATTAGATAACGGGCATTTTACCATTGGTAAATCGCACAAGGTTGATGCAACCATTGCCGATGATATTAAAGCTTCGGCTCTCAAGGCGAGTATTTATTCACTCATTGCCATTTTCTTCTATATTTTGATTCGCTTCAAGAAATGGCAGTTCAGTACAGGTGCGATCATCGCTACCGCACACGATGCCTTGTTTACTGTTTCCGCTTTCGGTATCGCTCACGCATTTGGTTTATCTTTTGAGATTGACCAGATCTTCGTGGCTGCATTACTTACCATTATTGGTTACTCGATTAACGATACGGTAATTATCTTCGACCGGATCAGGGAATACCTGAGCTTCGGAGCAAACCATGATCGCCATAAAGTATTTAACGATGCTATCAATAGCACGTTGAGTCGTACCTTGATCACATCAGGAACGGTATTAATTGTGGTGATTGTGTTGTTGATCTTCGGTGGTGAAGTATTGAGAGGTTTCTCATTCGCATTGGTGATTGGTATGTTGATCGGAACCTATTCTTCGATCTTCATTGCATCACCAATCGTACTTGACTTCGACAGACAACCAGAAGTGAAAGCTGAAAAGCCGCAAGCCAAAGTGACAGCTTAAGAATTACAGATTACAGATTCAAAAATTTTAAGATCAGAAGGCAGGAGAAATCCTGCCTTTTGTTTTTTATTCTATTTTTGTGCAAATCAGTCTTGATTAACTACATTCTATGAGATACATCAAACAAATTGGAGCTATTCTTATTCTTATCGGTGGTGGTATTTTCTACTTAGGATTCAAAGTCGCCAACTATAACTTGTATTTTCTGATTATGGGCGGATTAATAGCGGGCGTTGGCTTGCTGGTAGTCACACTCATAAGCAACAAAGAAGAAAAAACAGCAAGTGATACCTACAATGCATGGAAGGAAAAATTAATCAGGAATGGTTTAAAAGTGGAAGTAGATCTTGATAAAGTAGAAATAAAATCAGCTAGCTATCGCGAGGAAATTATTAGTGAAAATGCTGGCTTTAATAGATATGAGGCTTTAGATGGTATGATTAGGAAGGACAATCGAGAATTTAATAACGTTGAACAAAGCGTATTAGTCTACGAAACCGAAGTTCATGGCAATAAGAAGAAGTTTTACAGCCCCCTCATTCCTAAAGATGAGACCACTCTGCAATTGTTATTGGGCAGTCAAAAGAAAACTTCCATTTATCTGGATCGGCTGAATGATGAGAATTACTTTTTCGATATTGAATTTTTGTTTCAATAGATCCGAACCACTAAAAAATAAATCACTAACACGACTGCAGCTACTCCAGTAATTACAAAAAGGATTGACGATCCAAACGAATACCACACCAAACCAGCCGATGCACTCGCAATCAAAGTACAAATGCTTTGCAAAGCTGTATAAGTTCCAACTGCTGTTCCTGTCTCTTCTTTTTTACTGATGTTCGTGATCCACGCTTTGGCAATGCTCTCAGTGCATGCGGCATACATTCCGTACGCAAAAAATAAAAGGGCGAACCACCACAAATTTCCGTTCACAGACATCCCCACATAAACAGTAGCGAAAAGAATGAGCCCTATGATCAACGTGTTCTTCAATCCCCAACGGTCAGCAAGCCATCCTGCAGGAAAAGCGAGCAACGCATAGATTAGATTATAAAAAACATAAACTCCTATTATCTGAATATCCGAGACACCCGCGTCCTTGAGCCTCAGCAAAAGAAAAACATCCGAGCTGTTGATCAGTGCAAAAAATAGAAGTCCGCCTACCAGTTTGCGATAGGCAGGTGAAGAGTCATTCCAATATTTAAAAAAAGAAAAGAAGGAAACTGCATTGGTCTTGACTTCACTTTTTTTCTTATCCTTCAATAAAAAAGTAAATAATACCGCAACTATTCCTGGAACAAAAGCAATCAAAAACAAAAGTTGATATCGCTGCGGATAGAAATATAAAAACAGCATGGCTAAGGAAGGCCCGATGAAAGCACCGGCCGTGTCCATTGCTCGGTGCAGACCAAACACGCGTGCTTTCGTTTCTGTAGTTGCCTCAGCTGATAAAATAGCATCGCGTGCACCTGTTCTCACTCCCTTTCCCATTCGATCCATCGTTCGCACCAGAAAAATCCAAAGAGAATATACTGAAACAGCCATCAATGGTTTTGAAATTGCGCTGAGCAAATATCCCCATCGAACAAAAGGAACACGTTCGCCCCTAATGTCTGATAGCTTTCCAAAATAACCTTTGCTCAAACCAGCTGTTGCTTCTGCCATTCCTTCAAGCAGTCCGATTAATACAACAGAGAATCCTATACTTTTCAAGAACACCGGCATCACAGGGTACAGCATCTCGCTGGCCATGTCGGTAAACAAGCTCACGAGTGAAAGCATCCACACGGTTCGTGAAATGATCGAACTGCTTTTCATTTTCTAAAGTTAAAACTTATCAGCTCTCGAAGGTAGACGCATGGAGAAAGGAAAAGAAGCTTGCGTGGTTGGTGATAAAAAAACGTCTTTGTGTGAACTAAATATTTCACACAAAGACGCTAAGTCGCTAGAAAACTAAAATCAGTTATTTACTTTAATCAGCTCCACTTCAAAAATTAAAGCGGAATGAGGAGGGATTGACCCGCCAGCTCCACGCTCTCCATAGGCAAGCTCTGAAGGGATGTACAAAATCCACTTGTCGCCCTCTTTCATAAGTTGAAGAGCTTCAGTCCATCCGCGAATCACTTGAGTTACTCCAAAATCAGCTGGCTTACCACGTTGAACAGAACTATCAAACACGGTACCGTCAATCAATTTTCCGGTATAGTGTACTGTTACGCTGCTATTGGGTGTTGGCGTTTTTCCACTGCCTTGTGTTAAAACCTTGTATTGCAATCCACTCGCTGTTACGATCACACCTTCATTCTTTTTATTGTTCTCCAAAAAAGCTTTGCCGAGTTCCTTGCCTTTAGAATTCTTTTTTTCTGCAGCCTGCTGCATGTATTGTTGCACCAAGGTCATGCATTGCTGCTGTTCAATTTTCAATGTCTTATTCGTAAACACATCTCTGATACCAGCAACTAATGCATCGATATCCATAGAGTCAGCGCCTTGAGTCTTTATGTTATTTGCAAAAAGTACTCCCATGCTATAGCCGGCTTTTTTATTGCCGCTGCTCAAGTCGGTTTCCTTGGGTTTTTTTAATTGATCAATTTCATTTTGGAGATACTGAATTTTTGCCTCCAATTCCTTTTTGGATTGAGAGTAAAGCGAAGAACAGACTAACGACAAAGCAATAATTACAATTAACCGCATATTTTGATTTATTTAATTGATTTCTAGAATGAAAACGAGGCGAATATACACTTTGGCAACAACAAATTTGATCATTAAATGATCAATCATTTGCATAGCCATTCACTACCTAACAGCCATTTTTCTTACCGCTCTTGAAAAGAGTTTGGGAAAGAATCTTTTCAAATAAACTGAAAAGACCTCCTTCGATCCCCCGATATAAACTTCCTCTTTTTTATTCTCCATGGCTTCCGCCATCATTGATGCAAATTTCTGAACTGATAATCCAATACTTGTTGCCCTATCCATCTTATTGAGCTTAGTGCCATCACCGGTAAGAGCATTCATGGTAACCTGAGTTTTCACCCAACCAGGGCAGACCAACGTGACATAAATATTTTTACTTTCCTTCCACAACTCTGCACGGAGTGAATCAAAAAATCCGTGCAGCGCATGTTTCGCGGCAGCGTAACCAGAGCGGTAAGGTGTGCCAATTATTCCCATCACACTGGTCACCGCAACAAAATGCCCGCTCTTCCTTTTTAGAAAATAGGGAAGCAAATGTTTAGTGAGTGCAATGGTGCCGAAGTAATCCACTTCCATCAGCTGTCGGTCAACTGAAATTAAAGTATCCTTGGCAAGGCTGCGCTGAGATATCCCTCCGTTATTCACCAAAATATCTACCTGACCGAAAAGCTGTACGGCCGCATCGGTACATAGCTTCAATGTTTCTTCTTGTGAAAGATCAATTGGCAGAATCCGGATATTGGCTTGCACAGGCTGGGGGCAATTTCCCTTCACACGTTCCAATTCTTCTTTTCTTCGTGATGAAATGATCAGTCTCACACCCCTTCTTTTTGCAAGCTCATAGGTAAGCGCCTCGCCTATTCCACTTGATGCGCCAGTGATCCATATCACTTTGTTATTGAGGTAGCCCATTACTATTTTTTATATACAACAAAATCGAAAGCAAATTTATGTTTGGCATCAGCAGGATTATGCTGTCTTGAAATCTCTTTCCATTCTTTTTTATTCCATTCAGGAAAAAAGGTATCTCCGTCTACTTCGCCATCGATTTCGGTTAAATAGAGTTGGTCAGTCATCGGCATCGCTAATTTGTAAATCTCTGCGCCTCCAATGATGAACAATTCCTTTTCACCGTTATTTCTAGCCAATTCAATTCCGGTATTCAAGTCATGAACAACTGTGCATCCATTCGCCATGAAACTTCTCTGACGAGTCACTACAATATTGGTTCGATTTGGTAGTGGTTTGAATTTTTCAGGAAGCGATTCATAGTTTTTTCTTCCCATGATCACGTGGTGACCACTTGTAGTCTGCATGAAAAACTTCATATCCTCCGGCAAACGCCAAGGAAGGTCATTCCCTTTTCCGATGACACCATTTTTTGCAACTGCCGCAATAATAGAGATGGTCATTCTACGCAATCATTTTAGCCAAAGCGAATGCTGCTGCTGCTGCTATTGCTCCCACAATAGTAACACGCAATGCACCTTTCAAAAGTGGTTGGCCTGTAAGTTTGCTTTTCACAATTCCAAAAATGATCAAACATCCAATGGTCAGTACCACCGAAGATTCGAGGCCTTTAGTTACCGAGTTGGTTAAGAAATAAGCACTCAATGGAATCAGTCCACCGATGACGTATGAAATGCCAATTATGAATGCGCTTTCATGCGCGCGATTTTTATCTGGTCGCTCAAGACCAAGCTCAAACCGCATCATGAAGTCCACCCACTGCTTGGGGTGTTTGGCCATTTCACGGGCTATCGTTTCCTGCAGTTGATCATTCAATCCATACTTCGCAAAAATTTCTTTGGTTTCTCTAATCTCTACTTCGTGTAATTTTTCGATCTCCTCATATTCGCGTCTCTCCTCAGAGTCATAGTGTTCAATTTCTGTGCGGCCAGCCAAGTATCCGCCTAAGCCCATGGCTATTGAACCCGCAGCAATCTCGGCAAGGCCTGCGGTGATGATAATGTTATTATTGTCAACAGCACCACTAAGGCCGGCAGCTAACGCAAACGGAACGGTGAGCCCATCGCTCATGCCAATCACAAAGTCACGAACTTTCTCGGACGACTGAAAATGTTTTTCCTCCATAACACGAATCTACTGGTTTGAATAGATAAAAAAAATCAGCGTCTCACACGCCTATACTTGACTTCGGTTTCAAAAAAAGAAAACAGCGAATTCAAGATAGCGGCCTGATTTCCCGAATGCGTTATCTCTATATGTTGCTCATTAAAATGAGTCAAGATTTTATAAAACGAAGAATCGCTCAATGAAAATCGATCTTTGAGCTCGTCAATTACTGCGAGGTTGGTTACAATTTCAACGTAGGTCTGCGTGCTGGATAATTCAGCTTTAAGTTTTTCTAGCTTTCTTTTTTCACGCTCACGTTTCGAAAAATAATCAAGATTCACTGCCGCTCCACCTCCAGAGTTAGGCAAAGCTCCTCCCCAGGGAGCAGCACCACTTTTTAATTTCAAAGAAGGCAATATCTTTTTCTGCGCTTCACCCCTACCATAAACGGTTACTTCCTTCAACATGATGGCATCTTCAATCATACGCACAAACATGATTTCATCATCCGTATTCACTGGGATCGTCACTCGCGTATAGCCGATACTCGAAATAACAAGAGTGTCAGTTTCTCTCACGCGGATCAAAAAAATACCACCCGCATCGGTGATGGTTCCTCTGCTCGTGTTCTTTATTTTGACCGCTGCATTGGGCACAGCATTAAGCGTGATTGAATCAACTACAATGCCCTTAAGAATTTTTTGACCTGATGCCGAAAAATAAACCGAAGAAAAAGCTAGTATAACAAAAATTATCTTTTGGTTCATCAGCGCACAATGTACTCCTATCAGATGAATTTTTTAATGAAAAAGTTGTGAATGGATTAACCTTTATTGGCTAATTGCCCGCAAGCAGCGTCAATGTCTTTACCCCGACTTTTGCGGATGCGTGTGGTGATTCCGTTTCGCTCAAGTAAGTCCATGTACATATTTAATACCTGATCGTCTGCTTGCAGAAATCCTTCATCACCAATGTTGTTGTACTCAATCAAGTTCACCTTGGATGGGATGACTTTGCAGAATTTTAACAAGGCTCGTGCATGATCCTCATCGTCATTGATTCCTTTCCAAACAACATATTCGTATGTGACTTTACGTTTGGTTTTATGATACCAATAACGAAGCGCATCAGCAAGTTCACTTAGCGGATTGGAATCATTGATGGGCATAATTGACGAACGGGTTTCATCCAATGCGGCATGAAGGGAAACAGCGAGGTTGAATTTCACTCCGTCATCGGCCATCTTAATGATCATCTTGGCTACACCGACCGTTGAAACAGTAATTCGCTTCATCGCCATGCCTAGTCCTTTTTGTGACGTGATCTTTTCTATAGCTGCACTAACGTTGCTATAATTCAACAGAGGCTCGCCCATGCCCATAAACACAATATTGGTGAGCGGACGATTAAAAAATAATTCGGCTTGCTCCTTAATAGCTGCTACCTGATCATAGATTTCATCGGCACTCAGATTTCTTTGTCTTTTCAATTTGGCCGTAGCACAAAATTTACAAGCAAGTGAACAGCCCACTTGAGATGACACACAAGCAGTGATTCTTTTTTCAGCAGGAATTAATACCGACTCTACAATCAATCCATCATGAAGTGTAACCGCATTTTTAATAGTACCATCAGAACTGCGCTGCATTTTGTCAACATGAATATGATTGATGGAAAAATGTTCTTTTAGCAATTCGCGTGTGGCCACCGAGAGATTAGTCATCTGGTCAAAACTCTTAGCCGATTTTTTCCAAAGCCATTCATCCACTTGCAGGGCACGGAATGGTTTGTCTCCATTCTCTACAAAGAATTTCTTTAGCTCATCGGGCTTGAGTTTGCGGATGTCGCGCTTGGTTATCGCAGATTCAACAGTTGACATTCGGCAAAGGTACGGAGGTTAATACGGTTAGAAAAGCGAAGAGATTTCTTTTAAGCAGAGGATTTACCCCTGGATTTAAAAAGCTAAATAACTGCTAATGCCGCTGCGATGCCAAAAAGAAGAAAGACAGCAGCAAGGCAAACTCTGGAATCATCCCGGCCATTTCATCATATGGAACCTCCCCGATTTCGTGTAAAGGGCACAATAGCCAAATACTCCAAGCATAACTGCTACAATGACCAGAATCAGCGAGAGCATTTTCATGAACTAAATGTAGCCGATAAATCCTGCAAAGTTTATTCTAGTGAATCAAGTCTTCGCTTAGAATACTCTCGGGCTAATTTAATTGTATCATCAGAAGCAAGGTATTTCTTGTAGTAAGCAATGGCTGTCGACTTATCTTTAAAATAAATATCATAGCTACGGGCAAGGTGATACAGTAAAATTTTTGTCTTAGATTTTTCATATGCCGCCTGGTAATAATGAATTGCGTTTTTGTAGTCTTTGTTCTCCTCATAAGCTTTAGCCAACTGCTGATAGTAGATTCCTATGTTATCAGAAATGCCGGCATCAATCGCCTCACTCATCGCCTCAATGGATTTAGGTAGGTCATTCAACTCTCGATAGGAAGCTCCTAAATAATAATAAACCCAATCGCTTTTCACACCTGTAAGCAAAAGGTAATTCATGCATTGAACAACTTTTTCATAATCGTTCGTCTGAAAATAACTTATACCCAACAACCTGACATAAACTGGTTGGGTGTCATTATGCTCCAATAATTTATTTACGGTGGCAATCACCTTTTTGTATTTATGCTGAGCCAATTCCGATTTGGCTTTCAATAACAAAATAGATGACTGCAAACTATCTACCTTCAAAGCACGAATAACTATTGAATCCAGCTGATGGTAATCTTCTGATTCTAAAAGAATGTTACCAAGTGAAGAATAAGATTCTATATCCCGAGGATTGAGACTTAAGGTCTTGGAATATAAAACGTTCGCAAGTGAATCGATATTTGCCGAAGCTGCTAACGAAGCGTATTGTTTGAAGTAATAACTATTAAGCGAATCAATTCTGATTAATTTCTTGTAACAATCTTCGGCCATTGTGTACTGATTGTTACGCGAATAAATTTGACCGAGCTGACTTAAAGCAATCCGATTAGCTGAATCAAATTGCAAAACACGCTTATAACTTTCTATTGCCGATTTATAATTGCCTAGTCGGGAATAACAATAACCGCTTTGCAACGGAATATGAATATTGGAAGAGTCGTTGAGTTGTGACAAAACAGTGAGTGCCTTCTCAAATTGAAAATTCTCAATGAGCTCGTTGGCTTCGGTCAGTTCTTGTCCTTGAGCTGATAAAGTAAAAGTGACGAGTAATAAAGTGAGTATTCGCTTCATGCTTGGTTTGTTGGTTGCCTAAAGTTATTTAAATTTCAAAAATTTGCATGGCCGAAAAATTAGAACGCTCACTGGGTTTGACATCTACCGTAAGTTTGGTAGTGGGCGCGATCATCGGCTCCGCTATTTTCATGAAGCCCGCACTGATGGCTTCGCAATTAGGTTCGCCCTGGTTGTTGCTTTCCGTTTGGGTTATTGCCGGGCTCATTACTTTCCTTGGGGCACTCACAAACGCGGAAGCCGCTGCGATGATGCCAGAGACAGGCGGTCAGTATATTTTCTTTCAAAAGATGTTTGGCGACTTTGTTGCATTTCTCTATGGGTGGGCGGCCTTTGCTGTTTTCAATACCGCTGGCAATGCATCGATTGCTTATGTCTTCTCCATTTACGCTGAATATTTTATTCACCTGCCGCGGTTCCCAAAGGAAATTGAACAACTATTTTATTTGTATGTTCCTGGTATTGGCAAAATCTTCCCTCTCGAAAACATCGGTGTAAAAGCACTCACCATTTTATTGATATGGTTCCTCACCTTCATTAACTACCGAAGCACGAGCTCGGGCAATCGCGTTCAAATTTTTTTCTCGTTTCTTAAAGTTGCCGCGATGATCTTTTTAGTGATCGGCATTTTTGTTTTCGGAAAAGGATCGGCCTCGCATTTTGTGCACAACAGTCCTTATTCAGGAATGACTTTAGTATTGACAATTGTTACCGCTACCTCGGGCGCTTTCTGGGGATACGAAGGATGGAACAACATTACCTTCATGGCCGGTGAAATAAAAAATCCACAACGAAATATTCCACTGGGTTTGTTAATGGGTTTGTTCGTAGTGATTTTAATTTATTGCCTACTCAACCTCGCCTACATCTATGCGCTGCCGATAGATGTCATCGCATCCTCATCCTTTGTGGGATCAGATGCAGCCTCGAGTGCATTTGGTTTTGGTGCAGGCGCACTTATTGCGTTGTTAGTGATGATCTCCACCTTTGGCGCAACCAACGGAAATGTGTTGGCTACAGCTCGCGTAACATTTGCGATGGCCCAAGAGAAAAAGTTTTTTGCGGTCGTAGGTGAAGTTCACCCAAAATTTAAAACTCCAGGCAACGCACTTTTACTACATGCCGTCTGGACTTCCTTACTGATCTTTAGCGGCTCGTTCGACATGCTCACCGATATGCTGATTTTCGTGACCTGGTTTTTCTATGGACTAAGTGCTTTAGGTGTGATGGTACTCCGAAAGAAAATGCCAAATGCCGAGCGGCCTTATAAAACCTGGGGTTATCCGTTTGTGCCTATCGCGTTCATTGCAATCTCTTTCATGTTCTTGATCATCACACTGTATAACGATATTTCAAATTACGTGAATGGCAAGTCTCCACTAATAAACTCATTGTTTGGGTTGGCGTTAGTCGCGATGGGAATACCTTTGTATTTCTATTTTAAGAGGAAAGAAAAACTTGGAAGTCCTGTGGGATAAGAAAAATCTCTGCGTTCTTTGCGTCTCTGCGGTTAAATGCATTTTAACGCAAAGTTCGCAAAGGAAATGCACGCAGAGTTACGCAGAGGTAATCCATATAAATTGATAACGTCCGTCTCAAAACGAAGTCTTGCAATCTTGATTACCGCTATCTATGCGATATCACTATTGTGGCTCTCATCAATTTGGTATAACTCATACACCAGCTTCCATTTCTTCGATGATCTTTTTGAATGGGAATACCTTGACAAACTCGGCCACTTCTTTGCTTCGTTTCAGCTCGGCCTCTATTTCTACAAAACGTTTGGGGATCAACAGAACCTCAATCCATCACTAAGAAAAAGCTGGATTTGTTTTGCCGGATTTGTCTTGCTATTACCAATTGAAATACTGGACGGTTTCTCGTTGAATTATGGAGCTTCTCCTGCTGATTTAGTTGCGAATTGGTTGGGAAGCATTTTCTGTTACGGATATGTTTCTTACAAAATCATCACAAGTCTAGCTCCGAAGTTTTCGTTTCATACAACTACCTTCTATTTGTTAAGACCTGAAATGCTCGGTTCATCTTTCATTCAACAAACTCTAAAAGATTACAACGGACAAACCTACTGGCTCTCAGTTGATGTCAATAGAATATCAAATACAAATCTTTTTCCGAAATGGCTTTCACTGGCAGTCGGTTATGGAGCTGAAGGTCTGCTTGGTGGCCACGACAATGTTTGGCACACTGATTCTGGAGAAACGAAAGACTATTCGAATGTGATGAGGACGAAGCGGATTTTTATTTCTATTGATTTGAATGCATCCGTTCTCAGAGAAAAGAACAAACTGTTTAGTTATCTATTTGCGCCTTTCGTCTTATTGAAATTTCCCGCTCCAGCAATCGAAATCAATTTTGAGCATGGAATAGTTTTCCACCCAATCTATTTCTAGGAAGGCTCAACGATACCCACATTGCGCATCGCGATTTTTTTGATCACAAATCCAAGAGTCAATCCTATTCCCGCGCAGCACAGCATGATCCATAAAAAATTGTTCTCGAAGACTTTTGCTTCCAAGTCGAGTAAGCGCCCAGCCCAATAACCGGCTGTACTGATGGTTGTAGCCCAAATCAATCCAGTGACGATACTGTAAAATAAATAAGTGATCGGTTTCAGTCCGCTCATTCCGATTACCAATGGAATGATAATTCGAAATCCGTAGAGAAATCGGTAGCTAAACAGAATTTGAAATTTGTGGGTATGAAAAAACTGATTGACGGGTTCTACCCTGGCTTTCAACTTTGGTCGGTTGGCAATGAAGATCTTTCCATTGAAGTGCCCAATCATATAATAAATCCAATCGCTGATGAATGAACCTGAAAAAGCAGCGATTACTGTCCACGGAAAATAAAAGAGCCCGCGATGAATTAGAGCTGATGCGGTTAGAATAGCGGTCTCTCCTTCGAAGAAAGTGCCGATCATTAATGCTAAATACCCAAACTCGTTGATGAATTTTTCCATGACTACGCAGACTCAACTACGATTCCATCGCTGGTCAGATAGGTCATGGTTTTGATTTGATTGCGTTCGTTGAGGTAGCGCTGGTAGCTCACATCAAAGTGACTGCGCTTTTCGATCGCTTCATCATATTTTTGAGAAGTCCCTAAAACCAATTCACACACTTCACGAACTGCATGACTATCACTTGAAGTAATGTATTCGGCCAGATCGTTTTTGTTGGAATAACTTTGAAATAGCGGATTGGATTTGTGTTTCACTAAGAAACGAAGTCCGCATTTCTCTGCCACACCAAGATCAAGCACGTCATCGTATACAAAAGCGATTTCGTTGGTGTAAAGGTGATTCTCTCTAAGAAAATGCTCGAAGGCAATCAGCTTGTTGTATGATTTGAAATAGACGGAATGAAAATGCTCACGTTGTGCGAGGTACTGAGCTGTAGGGTTTTCTTCTCCGGTAATAACTGCTACATAAGGAAGGGCACCAGTTTTCATCCAATGACCGAATCGCAGCATGTTGGTACCCATCGAATCGATTTCACTGAATGGACTTCCGCCTTGTGCGGTCTTTACGCCATCGTTGAATACACCGTCCCAATCAAAAATGTAGGCCTTGATTTTTGAAAGTCGGTCTTTGAATTCAGCAAAAGGGCGGCAAAATGTGCCGCCCAGTTCTGTAAATATTATTTCGGTGTTGTCCATTATTTCAGATGGTCAGGTTTCGGCAAGCTCAACCTGACAAGACCTGTCTGCCTGAGCCTGTCGAAGGCCAAACTTAATCTACCTCCATGTCCTGAATATCAAGCATACCAGAAGGCTTGCCGTTTTCGGTTACAAGGATAGTGTCTACTTTGGATTTTTTGAAAATTTCAGCTGCTTCATAAAGCATAGCATTGGCATCTACTGCTACCGGAGCGTTGTATTTGAAGTCGCCCATCTTGTGCGCCAATACATTTCTTCCTTCGGCTTGAATTTTCCTGCGAAGTTCGCCATCGGTGAACACGCCCAATGCTGTTCCATCACCATTCGTCACCGTGATTGCTCCAAAGCCAAATTCAGTCATCTTCACAATCGCATCAGTCAGGGTAGTATCTGCTGTAACAACAGGATTCACTTTGTTGATTGCATCTTTTACACGCACAGTCATCAGGCGAGTATGCTCCACAAATTGTTGCGTTCCAAGCGATGTAAAATTATTCTCCGTTAACACTTTCAGTAATTTCCATGGCACCGTGATTGTGTGAACACCACTATTAAGTGCATTGCGAACATGTTCTACAGTACGAACAGAAGAGAACATCACTTTAGTATCGTACCCGTAGTGGTCAACAGCAAAAACAATTTGATCAACAAGATCAAGCGCATCGTGACCTTGATCTTGCAAACGACCAACTAGCGGACAAACGTAAGTTGCGCCTGCTTGCATAGCCATATAAGCTTGCTGCAAAGTATAGATCAAGTGAACGTTTACGAGTAATCCTTCTTTTCTCAAAAGAGCACAAGCCTTCACGCCTTCCAATGAAACAGGAATTTTGAACACGGTTTTCTTAGGATCAAGACCCAACGCCAACTGACGCTTTGCTTCTTTCAACACATCAGCTGCAGTGTCGCCCAACGCTTCGATCTGAAGAACCGGAACGATCTTTGAAAGTTTTACAATAAGGCCATCAACATCGGTAACGCCACCACGGTGCATGAATGTAGGTGTGGTAGTGAGGCCTGTAAGAAAGCCCAATTGAAATGCGTCTTCAATTTCTTTGAGGTCGGCTGAGTCTAAGTACAATTCCATTTTTTATTCAGTTTATTGGTTTAAGATTGATTTGGGCTTCAAGCTGCTCGCTGCAGGCTTCAAGCTAAGTTAGTTTATTTTAATACAACTTCTTGTTGACGATATTTCACTTCAATAGCGTGAAGTTCGATCAATGGCTTGATGAATTCTTCGAGATCGTAAACGCAAAGCTGGCTCGCTGCATCGCACAATGCTTTTTCAGGCTCAGGGTGAGTTTCTACAAACAAACCATCAACGCCTGAAGCTATACCTGCACGTGAAAGTACAGGCAAGAACTCTCTTGCTCCGCCTTTCGCATCGGCACTTGGTATTCCGTATTTACGGATTGCATGAGTAACATCGAATACTACAGGGTATCCAATCTTATTCATGTGATAGAAACTGCGAGGGTCAATAATCAAATCGTTGTAACCAAAAGTGTAGCCACGCTCTGTCAAAATGATTTGGTCGTTTCCGGCTTCAACGCACTTTGTTACCGGGTGCTTCATGTTGTCAGGTGCAAGGAACTGTCCGTGCTTAATATTAATTACGCGACCAGTCTTAGCTGCTGCCACCATCAATCCGGTTTGCATGCAGAGGTAAGCAGGGATTTGCAATACATCGATCACTTCTCCCGCGGCTGCGGCCTGATCAGGGTAATGAATATCAGTGAGCAAAGGGAAACCGAACTGCTCCTTTATTTTAGCCAACAGCTTCACTCCTTTGTCAAGGCCAGGGCCGTTGTAGTATTTTAAACTACTGCGATTATCTTTTGAGAATGACGACTTGTAGATGATTTTGATTCTCATCCGCTCAGAAACTTCTTTCAGTTTCTCGGCCGTCTTCATCATGATCATTTCATCTTCAATCACACATGGGCCTGAGATGAGGAACAACTCATCAGCACCACACTCGATATTTCCAACTCTAACTATTTTCTTGTTCATAACTTTCAAATTTTATGTTTCGGACATCGCCAGCCTAACGGTCGGAAGGCTGATTTAATAAAAACTTAGCAAAGTTATTGACTTATTTAAAATTTTAACGCTTAATTTTGCGAAAACAAATTTTAACTGAATGCCTTTTATCTAACGTAAAACGACTAACGCGAATTGGAAAAAGAATTCTTAACCCTCGAAACGTGCTCTTTCTCAGCACAATTCTCTGACAGCCACTCAGCGCTGCTCACCTTACACCCCACCACCGCTATCGCAGGCAGACGTCCCGCGAGGCGTATCCGAATCTGATACCGGCATTTTCAACAATGCTTTAGCAAAATGCCAAGGGTATTTTGCCCATTTTACTTTGGATATTTTCAGTAACGGCAGAATAATTTTCTGTTCGTTACGTAGATCAACTTATTAACTTTAGAATACAGTGAACACTAATATAATAGTGCGTGAGGCTGAGGCAGCCGATGCGCACTGGGCAGAAACAATTACCAATGAGATGGCCGAGTCGGCCAAAGCTCGCGGCACGGGCATTGCCAAGCGCTCGCCCGAGTATGTAAAATTAAAAATGGACGAAGGCAAGGCGGTTATCGCCCTGACTGAAGCTGGGGAGTGGGTTGGCTTTTGCTATATCGAAACATGGCAAGACAAAAAGTTTGTAGCCAACAGCGGCTTGATCGTGTCACCTGCTTTTCGCAAGAGCGGAGTAGCCAAGCAGATCAAGCAAAAAGTCTTTGCGCTTTCGCGGAAGAAATACCCGAACGCAAAAATCTTCGGATTGACAACTGGATTGGCTGTAATGAAAATCAATTCCGACTTGGGATACGAACCCGTTACTTACTCAGAACTGACTACCGATGACGAGTTCTGGAAAGGATGTCAGAGCTGCGTGAACTACGAAATCTTGATGAGCAAGGAGCGCAAGAATTGTATGTGTACTGCTATGCTCTACGATCCCGAAGAGAAAGCAAAAGAAGAACAGGAGAAACAAGAAGCGGCAAGTGCACATCGACCAGTGCATGAACTGCATCCCGATCGCAGACATTTTAAAGGGAACTTCCGATTGTTCGAACGCTGGGTGCGCTTCAAGCAATCTGTATTACTCAAAGGCTGGCGAAAGAAAGATGGAAATGACGACAAGAAGACTTCCTTCTTTAGTTTCCTTTTTTGGTAGGCCACATGGTTCTAAAATCTATTTTGTAAATTCTGTATTCTATTTAAAATGAAGAAAGTTGTTTTAGCATTTAGCGGAGGATTGGATACCTCTTACTGCGCGATATATCTCACCAAAGAGTTGGGCTATGAAGTTCATACACTCACAGTGAACACCGGTGGTTTTTCTGAAAAAGAACTTCAAGAGATTGAAAAGCGAGCGCTAAGCCTGGGTGTGAAATCACACAAGGCAATTGAAGAGACGAAGAACTACTACGATAAAGTCATTAAGTATTTGGTTTTCGGAAATGTGTTGAAGAATGGAACCTATCCATTGAGTGTGAGTGCTGAGCGGATGTCGCAAGCACTTGCAGCTGCAAACTATGCGCGTGAAATAAAAGCCGATGCCGTTGCACACGGAAGCACGGGTGCAGGCAATGATCAGGTTCGTTTTGACATGGTGATTCAAATCCTTGCACCGGGAATAGAGATCATCACTCCTATTCGCGATATGCGATTGAGTCGCGAGGCGGAAATTGAATATTTGAAAAAGAATGGAGTGCAGATGAACTTCGAAAAAGCGAAGTACTCCATTAATAAAGGACTGTGGGGAACATCGGTTGGAGGTAAAGAGACTTTGAATTCTCTTGGCATGTTACCAGAAGAAGCATGGCCAACGCCAGTAACCAAAACCGAAAAAGAAGAAGTAACTCTCGGATTTGAGAAAGGCGAGTTAACAAGCGTAAATGGAAAGAAGTTTTCACATTCAACTGAAGCGATTCAGGCCTTACAAGAAATTGCAGGATCGTTTGGCATTGGTCGCGATATTCATGTGGGCGATACGATCATTGGAATAAAAGGACGTGTTGGATTTGAAGCTGCTGCACCCGTACTCATTATTAAAGCACATCATGCTTTAGAGAAACATGTACTCACCAAATGGCAGTTGAGCTGGAAAGATCAGCTCGCGCAGTTTTATGGCAACTGGTTGCACGAAGGCCAATATCTTGATCCGGTTATGCGTGATATGGAATCATTCCTTTCAAGTTCACAGCAAAATGTAACAGGTGAAGTTTCTATTTCACTTTACCCACATCGGTTTGTGATTAATGGAATCAGTTCGGCTTATGATCTGATGTCAGCGAAGTTTGGTAAGTATGGTGAGATGAATTTGGGTTGGACTGGCGATGATGTGAAAGGGTTTACGAAAATCTTTGGCAATCAGGTAGCGATTTATCATCAAGTGAAAGAAGAAGCTGAAAAACGTTAATAGTTATTCGTTAATCGTAAATGCCAATACGATTAATTTTTAACGGTTAACCATCAACGAAAAACAAATGACTAAAATAAAAACAGGAATCATCGGAGGGGCAGGCTACACGGGCGGTGAAACAATTCGTTTGCTTCTGAATCATCCTCATGCCGAATTGGCTTTTGTTCAAAGCAGAAGCCAGGAAGGAAAACTTTTGTCGGATGTTCATTCAGATCTAATTGGCGAGACTTCGCTGAAATTCACTTCATCAATCGATAAAAATGTTGATGTTGTATTTCTTTGCTTGAGTCACGGGGAGAGTAAAAAGTTTTTAAGTGAAAATTCTTTTCCGACAACAACCAGAATAATTGATCTCGGAAATGATTTTCGTTTAGGCGATTCTGTTGGTGAAAGAAGTTTCACTTACGGGCTTCCTGAGTTTAAAAGAGAGGAAATCAAGAAAGCCAACAACATTGCAAACCCAGGATGTTTTGCCACAACCATTCAATTGGGATTATTGCCTTTGGCGAAAGCAGGTTTGCTCAGTGAAGTTTATACCACAGGAATTACTGGCAGCACAGGTGCAGGACAAAAACTACAAGAGACAACGCACTTCACCTGGAGAGCAAATAATATCTCTGCATACAAAACTCTAACGCATCAGCATTTGGGCGAGATCAATCAAACTTTGAAGTCACTTCAGCCTAATTATAAATCGAATGTGAATTTCGTTCCATGGCGGGGAGATTTCACGAGAGGCATTTTTGTTAGCTCAATCACTGAGTCAGAAAAGTCTTTGAAAGAATTGAATCAATTGTACAAAGATTTTTATTCGGATCATCCATTCACTCACGTAGCTGATTCGATGATTGATCTTAAGCAAGTAGTGAACACTAACAAGTGCTTGATCTATTTGGAGAAAGAAGGAAACAAATTAGTAGTTCACTCAGCTCTCGATAATTTACTCAAAGGAGCAAGCGGACAAGCCATTCAGAATATGAACCTGATGTTTGGCTTCGATGAGAGCGCGGGACTGAGATTGAAGGGATCAGCGTTTTAGCTGAAAGCGAAAAGTTAAAAGTGGAAAGCCCAATATCTGAAAATGGATGAAAAATTATAAAGACCTTAAAGTTTGGGAGAAAGCTCATCAAGTAACTCTTTCGATTTATGAGGTTACTAAGAAATTCCCCCAAGAGGAAAAGTTTAGTCTCATCAGTCAAATTAGACGTGCAGCTATTTCAGCTCCAACAAATATTGCCGAAGGCTGTGGAAAATCATCTGACAAGGATTTTGCCAATTTTCTACAGATTTCTTTAGGCTCCATTCACGAGGTCGAATATCTACTTTTACTTTCATTTGATCTGGGTTATATTGAAAAAGACCGATTCGACTTACTCACAAAAGAAATTGGTGAAGTAAAGGCAATGTTAATCTCTCTTATAAGAAAAGTACGTTCAAAATAAATTATCCATCAACGACTTTAACCTTTCAACTATAAGCTTTAAGCTCTCTAAAATGAAACTCTTTGACGTCTATCCGCTCTTCCCGATCGAGCCTGTAAAAGCACAAGGCTCCTGGCTGTGGGATAAGGAAGGGGAAAAATATCTGGATCTCTATGGCGGTCATGCCGTGATCTCGATCGGGCATAATCATCCTCATTTCGTGGAGCGATTGAAAAGTCAGCTGGAAAAGATTTCGTTCTATTCTAATAGTGTAAAGAATTCCTTGCAGGAAGAACTGGCTGAGAAACTCGGAAGACTTTCCGGCTATCCGGATTATGAATTATTCTTATGCAACTCGGGCGCTGAGGCAAATGAAAATGCGTTGAAGCTCGCCAGCTTTGTAACCGGAAGAAAAAAAGTCATTGCATTCTCAAAAGCATTTCATGGAAGAACATCTGGAGCAGTAGCAGCAACGGATAATCCGAAGATCGTTGCTCCATTCAATGCCAATCACGAAATCGAATTTTTGCCTTTCAATGATTTAAAAGCAGCTGAGGAAAAAATCACAAAGGATGTTGCTGCGGTGATCATCGAAGGCATTCAAGGTGTTGGCGGAATTCATATTCCAACGAATTCATTTTTAGAATTGCTCCCGAAAAAATGTAAGGCAGTTGGAGCGTTATTAATCCTTGACGAAATCCAATCAGGTTACGGGCGCACCGGAAAGTTCTTTGCTCATCAATATTCATCAGTAAAACCTGATCTGATTACAGTTGCGAAAGGAATGGGTAATGGATTTCCAGTTGGTGGAGTGTTGATCAATCCCAACATCAAACCTTGGAGCGGAATGCTCGGCACAACTTTCGGTGGAAATTATTTGGCCTGTGCCGCTGCATTGTCTGTCTTGGAAGTAATTGAATCTGAAAATCTAATTGACAGCGCGCTCACCATTGGAAATTATTGGATGGATCAATTAAGAAATTACCAACCGATTAAAGAAGTTCGTGGCCTCGGATTAATGATCGGTTTCGATTTACCAGATTCATTTGCATCGCTTCGCAAAGATTTACTTTTCAAACACCACATCTTCACAGGCGAAGCAAAACCGAATACGGTTCGTTTACTTCCTTCATTGGCCCTGAAAAAATCAGAAGCTGATATTTTACTCGAAGCCTTGTCGTCAGAATTAAAAATTGCCGCACTATCATGAAGCAGTTCATTTCTGTAAACGATGCTTCGTCAATTCCTTCCTTGATTGAAAGTGCATTGAGCTATAAGGCAAATCCTTTCAAGGATAAAACTCTTGGTGCAAACAAAACGATGGGCATGCTTTTTCTCAACCCAAGTATGCGCACACGCATCAGTACGCAGCTCGCAGCGAAACATTTGGGAATGGACGTCATCGTTTTCAATGTGGGTAGTGAAGGCTGGGCTCTTGAATTCGAAGAAGAAGTGATCATGAGTGGCAGCTCTGTTGAACACGTGAAAGACGCTGCGCCAGTACTTGGAAAATATTTCGATGTATTGGGCATTCGTACTTTCCCAACGCTTAAAGACAAAACCGAAGACTACAGCGAATTCTTTATTCAGCAGTTCATAAAATATTCTGGAGTGCCGGTAGTGAGTCTCGAAAGCTCCACACTTCATCCTTTGCAAAGTTTAACAGATGTGATCACGATCACTGAATCTTTTAAGGAGAAAAGAAAACCTAAAGTGGTGCTGACGTGGGCTCCACATGTGAAAGCATTACCACAATGTGTTGCTAATAGTTTTTCTCAATGGATCAACGCCTGGGGACAAGCTGATTTTGTAATCACCCATCCGGAAGATTACGAGCTCGATGAGCAATTCACTAAAGGCGCTACGATATCGCACGATCAGAAAGAAGCATTGAAAGATGCCGATTTCGTCTATGTGAAAAACTGGAGTACTTACACCGACTACGGAAAGATTTACAGCAATGATCCTAATTGGATGCTGACGAAAAAGAAACTGGAAGTCACCAATCAAGCTAAGGTGATGCATTGCCTTCCCGTGAGAAGAAACGTAGAGTTGAGCGATGAAGTGCTTGATAGCGACAACAGTTTAGTTACACAGCAGGCAGGTAATCGTGTATGGGCAGCACAGGCAGTGTTGAGCGAAATATTAAAAAAGCAAGTCCACGGTTGACAGTCGACTGTCGGCCGTGGTCTGTGGACATTAAGAACTATGAATAAACTATACATCATAAAAATCGGAGGTAACGTACTTGACAATGAGCAAGCGCTTCATTCCTTCCTGAAAGATTTTGCATCGATCCAAGCTCCTAAAATATTAGTGCATGGTGGTGGCAAGATTGCAACTAAGATTGGTGATCAACTTGGTATCGAATCGAAGTACATCAACGGACGAAGGATTACGGATGCCCCTACTCGCGATCTCGTGACGATGGTTTATGGTGGCCTCCTGAACAAACAACTCACTGCTCAGTTGCAAACACTTCACTGTAATGCCATCGGAGTTACTGGTGCTGACGGAAATTTATTAAAAGCAGTAAGACGACCCGTTGGCGAAATTGATTACGGATTTGTTGGTGACATTACACCCAACGATGTCAACTCTACTTTTCTTTATTTTCTATTAAAACAAAACGTAGTTCCGGTATTTGCTCCTTTAACGCATTGCAACGGAGAAATACTAAATACGAACGCAGACACTATTGCATCTGTTCTTGCAATTTCGCTTAGCAAACATTTTGACACACGTTTGATCTTCTGCTTTGAAAAGAAAGGTGTGCTTAAAAATATCAATGATGAGAATTCAGTGATTCATCAATTGAATGAATCATCTTATCAAAGACTTTTAGAAGAGAAAGCGATTGCTGATGGTATTTTACCAAAACTCGAAAACGCTTTTTCAGCTATCAACTCAGGTGTGAAGGAAGTTTTAATAGGCGATGCAAAAGATCTCATCAAAAACATTCGTGAGACGACTGAAGGAACACTCATCACCAAATCATGAAATCCGTTGATGAGTTATATTTAGAAAGTGTTGAACTGCTCAAACAGCTGATCGCAACTCCTTCATTTAGTAAAGAAGAGAATAAAACTGCGGAGTTCATTACTCTGTGCTTTTCTAAACACAATATTCCATCTCAACGAAAAGGAAATAACATTTGGGCAATCAATCAGTATTTCGACAATTCGAAACCAACACTTCTCCTCAACTCGCATCACGATACGGTAAAACCAAATCCGGCTTACACTCGTGATCCGTTTTGGCCATCGGTTGAAGAAGAAAAACTATTTGGATTAGGAAGTAATGATGCAGGCGGACCATTGGTATCTCTGATTGCAACATTCTTGTATTTCTATGATCGAAAAGATTTGAAATACAACCTAGTCTTGGCGGCAACAGCTGAAGAAGAAATCTCAGGCACAGGCGGAATAGAATTGATTTGGAATGATTTACCAAAAATCGATTGTGCTATCGTTGGCGAACCAACACTGACTGACATTGCTATTGCAGAAAAAGGTCTGCTTGTTCTTGATTGTGTTACCAAAGGGAAAGCTGGTCATGCAGCGCGAGAAGAAGGTGAGAATGCGATTTATGAAGCGCTCGCTGACATCGAATGGTTTAGGATTTATGAGTTTTCAAAGATCTCTTCTACTCTTGGCAAAGTAAAAATGTCTGTCACCATTATTAATGCAGGTCAAGCTCACAACCAGGTTCCACCCGAATGTAAATTCACAGTAGATATTCGTGTAACGGATTCTTATACATTGGAAGAAGTACTCGAGGCCGTAAAACAAAACGTAAAATGCGAAGTAACACCAAGGTCATTGCGTTTGCGGCCCTCAGGAATAAATGAAACTCATCCTTTAATCTTGTCTGCTAAAAAATTAGGGAAGAAATTGTATGGTTCACCTACAACGTCTGATCAGGCATTGATACCGGTGTCTTCAATTAAAATGGGACCTGGTGATTCTGCTAGATCACACAGCGCTGATGAATTCATTTATTTGGAAGAAATTCGTAACGGGATTGAATCGTATATTCGTTTGATAGAAGAATTATGAAACTCTGGAGCAAAGACAAAGACTCACTCAAAGAAGTAACCGACTTCACCACGGGCAAAGATCAGGAAATGGATCTCTTCCTCGCGAGGTTTGATGTGATCGGATCGCTCGCACACATTCAAATGCTCGAGTCGATCAATCTCCTCACCAAAGATGAGTTGACATCCCTGAGCGCTGAGCTGAAAAACATTTACAAAGAAATTGAAAGAGGTTATTTTAAAATTGAGACTGGAGTAGAAGACATTCACTCACAGATTGAATTACTACTCACCAAAAAATTGGGCGATGTTGGAAAGAAAATTCACAGCGGTCGTTCTCGCAACGATCAGGTACTAGTTGATATTAAACTTTTTATCAGACATCAGCTTCAAGAATTAGTGGGTGAAATAAAATCGCTTTTCGATTTACTTCAGAAACTTAGTGAACAGCACAAAGAGAAACTTCTCCCAGGCTACACACATTTGCAATTGGCGATGCCTTCGTCATTTGGTTTGTGGTTTGGAGCATACGCGGAAAGCTTGGTTGATGATGTAATCACTTTACAAGCTGCATGTCAGGTTGCGAATAAAAATCCATTAGGTTCAGCTGCAGGGTACGGCTCTTCATTTCCTTTGAACAGGAAATTGACAACCGAACTTCTTGGGTTCGCGGATTTGAATTACAATGTGGTGTATGCACAAATGGGAAGAGGCAAGACAGAACGTATTGTTGCGGCATCAATGGCTAATGTGGCAGCCACACTTTCCAAACTTGCGATGGACGCATGCCTTTTCTTAAATCAGAACTTTGGGTTTATCTCATTTCCCGATGATCTGACTACCGGCAGCAGCATCATGCCGCACAAGAAAAACCCGGATGTATTTGAGTTGATCCGCGCCAAGTGCAACACCTTGATCGCTCTTCCGAATGAAATTGCTTTAGTCACTGCTAATCTCCCTTCAGGTTATCACCGTGATTTGCAATTATTAAAAGAGAAACTCTTCCCTGCGTTTCAAACACTTTCTGATTGCATCCGCATGACCGGACTTATGCTGTCCAATATTCAAATCAAAGATCAATTGCTTGAAGACGAAAAATATAAATTTCTCTTCAGCGTAGAGGAAGTAAACAAATTGGTCTTGTCCGGAATGCCCTTTCGCGATGCCTATAAAAAAATGGGAAAAGAAATTGAAGAAGGAAAATTCGACTACTCCACCAAAATCAGCCACACGCACGAGGGAAGCATTGGTAATCTCTGCAACGATCAAATTAAAACTGCATTTGACAGTGCGCTTTCCTCATTTCAGTTTGACAAAATTGAAAACGCTTTAAAAAAACTGTTGGGCTAGCTCAACTCTCCATATCCTTCAACTCCAGTTCTAAGGCACGAGTGCTGATGAAGATCTCATTCAACGAAAGAGCGAGTGAGAGCAATAGAAAGCCCAGACTCAATCCAAAAGTGACAAAAGCCATCACTTCGTATTCGAAATAAACAAACAGCATACTCAACACACAAAGAAAAAAGCTAAAGATTCCAGCTGCTTGCATTTGCTTAATCAGCACAAGTCTTCGTTTCAGGTTTTTGATCTGCTCGTGAACGATAGCTCGCTCCTCAGGCACCTGCTTGTACTTCGCATGAAGATTCCTGATCAATTTGGCCAACGCCAAAAATCGATTGGTATAAGCCAGCATCAACAGCGTGATAGCTGGAAAAAGTAATGCGGGAGTGTTAATGGAAAATTGCATAGTCGGTTTTCTATGTTCTAAATTGCAGCCGAAATTATAGACCATCAATGACACCACAAATTATTCTTTACATTATTATAGGCATCACCATCGTTTCTTACCTTTTTAGCGAAACGCTGGATTTATTAAATCTAAAATCTTTTAGAACAGACATTCCTTCAGAGGTGGCTGACTTTTACGACAAAGAAAAATATCAGAGGTCGATGGAGTACCATCAAACGCAAAGTCGGTTTTCATTTCTTACCAGCGGAATCAGTTTCATAATATCATTAATAATGCTCAGCCTTGGTGGCTTTGGTTGGATCGATCATTTACTAAGAACATCCATCACAAACCCAACATGGCTGACTCTGCTATTTTTTGGCGTTATCATGTTAGCATCGGATATATTGACACTCCCCTTTCAACTATATTCAACATTCCTCATCGAAGAGAAATTTGGTTTCAACAAAACCACCGTCAAAACTTTCATTATCGATAAATTGAAAGGATATGTTTTGGGTGGACTAATCGGAGGAGCTTTACTCGCGCTATTGATTTTTCTGGTAAATCAGATCGGACCTAACTTCTGGATTTGGTTTGGAGTAATCGCGTCTGTGTTCGTATTGTTCATGAACATGTTTTACACTTCACTTATTCTTCCATTATTCAATAAGCTAACTCCATTGCAGGAAGGAGATCTGAAAACAGCCATTCAGCAGTTCGCTCAAAAAGTAAACTTTCCGCTCGATAATATTTTTGTAATGGATGGATCGAAACGCTCTAGGAAAGCCAACGCGTTCTTTTCAGGCATCGGCAAGAAAAAGAAAATTGTATTGTACGATACATTGATTGACAATCATTCAACTGATGAATTGGTTGCTGTACTTGCGCATGAAGTCGGTCACTTCAAGAAAAAACATATCATTTGGAGTTATGTTATTTCAGTGGCACAAATATTCTTTATGCTATTTGTATTGTCATTGATGATCTACAATTCGAATCTGTCTTTGGCATTGGGAGGAAGCGAACAAGCCATTCACTTAAATCTATTAGCCTTCGGAATTCTCTTCTCTCCTATTTCTGGAATAACCGGCTTATTCATGAGCATGCTCAGTAGAAAAAATGAATTCGAAGCTGACGCGTATGCAAGGGAAACTTTTAGCGGCACCGCACTAGCCACAGCTTTGAAAAAATTATCGGTTGATTCGTTGAGCAATTTATTTCCTCATCCGGCTTACGTGTTCTTTCATTACTCGCATCCGCCATTGCTGCAGCGACTGGAAAAGTTATCCGTTAATCGTTAACAAATCGCTTTAACGAATAACGGACAACGAATAATGATCAACGAATTTTATTTCTTCTCCGGCAACTTCTCTTTCAACATAGGCATGTTCAAATACTTGCCGTACCAATTAATATATCTTGTCAATCGGTCTTTCTGATAGCTGGGTACGCCTATGCCGTGATGCTGATTCGGATAAATAATAAACTCTGTCGGAACACCTAATGATTTCAATGCTTGATACATTTGCTCACCACCCGCAGCCGGCACATTGAAATCTTTTTCACCCACCATATAGAGCGTTGGGGTCTTTATTTTCTCCACGTTCAAAAAAGGATAAGATACTTTCATCCACTTATCCATATTCTTCCAAGGCACACCGAGTTCGGTTTCATACTGCAAAATGTATTGATCTGATCCATACATTGAAAGTTGAAGGGCACTTCCCGCTCCACTTGAGGCAGCTTTAAAACGTGAGTCTGTTGCGGTGACATAGTCTGTTAAAATTCCGCCATAGCTCCAGCCGCCAATGGCCAAACGGTTTGGATCCGCAACTCCTGTTTTTATCAAATGATCAACAGCTCCAATCAAATCACTCACTTCTTTATTGCCCCAATCACCTGAAATTGCTTTGCTGTACGCAAGGCCTCTTCCACTGCTACCCCTGTAATTCACACAAGCCACAGCATAACCTTGTGCTGTAAAGACCTGAGGAAAAAAATCAAAACCAAAATCATCTTGCGCTGTTGGGCCGCCATGAATCCAAAGAATCAAAGGCAGTTTATCATTGGCTTTTGCACCTACCGGCCGAAACAACAATCCACCAACCGAAGTGCCGTCTTTGCTTTGAGAATTAAATGCTTCTACTGAAGCAATTGATTTCGCTTTCAGAATCTGATCATGAATGTGTGTAAGCTTTCTCGGAACTCCGTTTTCAATTACATAAATCTCATTGGGCGTTTGAGAATCGCTCGAGAGGGAGACCCAATTAGCTTGCGTGTTATGCAATGAACCATACACACGATCACCCTGAGTGATCTGCTTCATATTGCCCGACAAATCAAACGAAGCAACATAACTTCTCCGATCATCATCAACAATTACAAATACCGATTGGCTATCCTTCGACCAATGTGGCGTGGAAACATCGCGATCAAGTTTTGAGTTTAAAATTCTGGGCTCACCACCATCAGCTGAAATTATCGCCAGTTGCGCCTGATCGTAAATACTAAATGAAGGCAGCTGTGATTTTAAATAAGCAATCCATTTTCCATCCGGGCTCCATGCAGGGTTTGAGTCTGAGCCCGTCCACTTGGTGAGCTGTACAATGGTTGCACCTTTTTTTGCTTCCATCGTCCATAAATCCGAATTGCTATTGCGATCGGGATCGGATGTACGGTTACTCACAAAGGCAATTTTCTTGGAGTCGGGCGACCAAACAGGATTACCCTCATTAAAATTTCCCTTTGTAAGCGTATCTAACTTCTTGGATTCAACATCAAACAAATACAAATGATCTTGCTTGCGTTCCATATACCCTTCACCATCCGATTTGAAATGGTAACGATCAATGACAATGGGCTTGGCACTTTTCTTTTTGTCAGCATCATCACTCGACTCCTGATCGTGGATCACTAACAAAATCTTTTTTGAATCAGGACTCCACACATAATCACTGATGCTGTATTTTAATTCTGTCAGCTTCTCTGCTTCACCACCGCGTCTGTCCATCTTCCAAATCTGTGAAGACTTGGTTTCATATCGGGAAGAAAGAAATGTTAAATATTTTCCATCTGGCGACCAACGCGGGCGGCTCTCTCCATCAGGACTTGCAGTTAATTTCACCGATTCGTTGCCATCCCAACTTACCATCCAGATATCTGCATCTGATTTATCTTTTGCCGAATCCGGTGTCGACAACACATAAGCCACCCATTTGCCATCAGGTGATGGTTGTGGATCAGAGACGGATTTTATTTTGTAAACATCGGATGGTGTGAAAGGTTTTTGTGCAAAAGCTGCCACCGATAAGAAGGTAAGAGCAATGAGTGAGAATTGTTTCATGGATTTCAAATTACAGATTACAGCTTACAAATTACAGATTGCAGATAGGTTCGTCTTCACCGTCTATCAATTTGTTTTGGGTAACAAATGATCAATCAAACCATCAATCGATCGATCAAGAATTTCATACAGTTCATCAAACTCCTTGTCACCACCCCAATACGGATCAGGAACATCGCCATTACCTTGAGGGTCAAAACTGCGCATGAGTTTCACTTTCGATCTTGTTGACTCCTCACTAAGTTTTAAAATGCTAAAGAGGTTAGACCCGTCCATGGCCAGAATCAAATCGAAGTTGTCTAAATCAGCACGACTTAGTTGCCGCCCAATGTGATTGATCAAAATACCATTTTTGTTTGCGCATTTGATGGTACGGTCATCGGGCCAGTCGCCAACGTGATAGTTGCCAGTGCCACATGAGTCGGACTGAAATTCGTTTTGAAGCTCTCGCACCCTTATTTTTTCATTAAAGACAGCTTCCGCCAATGGAGAGCGACAGATATTCCCAAGACACACAAACAATATCTTCATTGTATAGTTTACTCTAATTGCAACGCAAATCAATCTTCAAATTTTCAAATCACCAAATCTTCAAATTTCACTTAGATTTGTGTTCAAAATTTTTAATCCCATGGAATTCATCAAAGTTACTGAACAAAGAGAGCCAATGGTTGCATTGGTTGAACTCAATCGCCCCAAAGAATTAAACGCGCTTAATCGCCAGCTCATGCTCGAATTGCTTGAGGCTCTTCAGGCGCTCGATAAAAATGAAAATGTGCGTGCTATTGTCCTTACAGGAAATGACCAAGCGTTTGCTGCAGGTGCCGACATCAAGCAAATGGCCGACTCAACAGCTATGGATATGCTGATGATTGATCAATTCAGCACATGGGATATGATTCGTAAAACGAAGAAACCAATCATTGCTGCGGTGAGTGGTTTTGCTCTTGGTGGTGGCTGCGAGCTTACCATGATGTGTGATACTATTGTTGCCTCGGAAACTGCGAAGTTCGGTCAGCCTGAAATTAAAATCGGAACCATTCCCGGTGCTGGTGGAACACAGCGTTTAACAAAAGCTGTAGGCAAAGCAAAAGCAATGGAGTTGATCTTGACAGGAAGATTTCTTTCAGCTCAGGAGGCACATTATTATGGACTGGTTTGCAAAGTGGTTCCTGTAGAAATGTATTTGCACGAAGCATTAACGATGGCAAAAGAAATTGCGCAGATGTCACCTGTGGCAGTGCAATTAGCAAAAGAAGCAGTGAATCGTTCATTCGAAACACAATTGGATGAAGGCCTCGCATTCGAGCGTAAGAACTTCTATCTCACATTCGCTTCTGCCGATCAAAAAGAAGGCATGAAAGCCTTTGTTGAGAAGAGAAAACCCAATTATATCGGAAAGTAAATCGAGGGGAACTAATTGCCCTGCCAGCCAGTTAGATGTTTAAACATATAATTTGAGCATTATGGCAACTAAGAATATTGAAACAGTTATCGCCCCAGGTGCAACGCACTTTGTGGGCGATGGCTTTAAAGTGCATAGTTACATTCCTGGCCGTTTGGGCATGCAGCGAATGAATCCATTTATCATGATGGATTACAACTCTAAGTTTTATTTCCCTCCCACCGACAAGCCTCGTGGTGTTGGTGTGCACCCACACCGTGGATTTGAAACGGTGACCGTTGCATACAAAGGCAAAGTTGCGCATCACGACAGCACTGGAAACAGTGGCGTAATTGGTGAAGGCGATGTACAGTGGATGACTGCGGCATCAGGGATTTTACACAAGGAGTATCATGAGAAAAACTTCGCGAAAGCCGGAGGTGATTTTCAAATGGTTCAGTTGTGGGTGAATCTTCCAGCCAAAGACAAAATGTCGAAACCGAAATACCAGGAGATTACGAATAGCCAAATCAACAAATATCAATTGCCCAACAATAGTGGAGTAGTTGAAGTGATTGCCGGTCAATATAAAGATGTAAAAGGTGCAGCATCGACTTTCACGCCTGTCCATTTGCAGAATGTGAAATTGAACAAAGGCGCTGAAGTCGAATTCTCATTCCCATCTAACTATAACACTGCTTTGGTGGTGATTGAAGGAAGTGTTTTGGTGAATGACAAAGACATTGCGCGGGCAAATCATTTTGGTTTGTTTAAAAACGATGGCGAAGACTTTAAGATCGTAGCAAATGAAGACTCGATCGTGCTGGTATTAAGTGGTGAACCAATCAATGAACCGATTGCAGCTTACGGTCCGTTTGTGATGAACACAGAAGCTGAATTAGTTGAAGCTTTTGGTGATTTTGAAAATGGAAAGTTTGGTACTTTGGAAGACTGATCATGTCTAACCTTCAATTAATAATAGAAGAGCGCTCCGTCAGTATAGGAAACTTTATGGTGGGGCGCCTTCTTCCTTTTAGAGAGAAGCGGATGGTAGGTCCGTTTGCTTTTATTGATCACATGGGACCGGTGAGTTTGAAAGCCCATAATAATTTAGATGTTCCTCCTCACCCGCATATCGGATTGTCGACACTCACGTATCTTTTTGATGGAAGCATCATGCATCGTGATAGCATCGGTACTGAGGTTGAAATAAAACCAGGTGCCGTGAATTGGATGACGGCCGGAAAAGGAATTGTTCATTCTGAAAGAATTCCGGAATATCTCAAGTCAACAGACTTGACATTGCATGGCTTGCAAATCTGGGTAGCCCTTCCAAAAGAGTTGGAAGAAATGGAACCTTCGTTCTCTCATGTGGATGAAGACAAACTTCCCTCGTGGCAAGTAGACGGAGTTCAGTTCAGACTTGTTGCAGGTGAAGTGTTCGGAAAGAAATCACCTGTGCCGGTTTACAGTCCGTTATATTTCATTGAGATCAAAAGCAGTAAGCGACAAAAGATCAACCTCGGAAATGATCTGTTTGGAGAAAGTGGTTTGTACATCCTCGAAGGGAATGTTTTTAGTGAAGGAAATACTTATGACGCAAAGCATATTTTAATCGCCAAAGACACCAAGCTTTGTGAATTTGAGATTGGTGAGAACACTACCGTGTACATTTTCGGAGGTGAACCCTTTCCTGAACATCGATTCATTGATTGGAATTTCTTGGCCTCGGATAAATCGCTCATTGATCGCGCCAAGAAAAACTGGCAAGCGCAAACATTTCCAAAAATCAAAGGCGAATCAGAATTCGTTCCTCTTCCTCACTACCCACTTAATGTAAAGTAACATGTACAAAATAACTGGCCACATCGGCAAAGATCATTATCGTGCAGAGATAAAATCAGCTACCAACACGATCATTGCAGATGAGCCTATTGATCTTGGAGGCAAAGATCTTGGTCTCTCTCCTTCTGAAATACTTGCTTCCTCATTAGCTGCGTGCACATGCATTACTGTGCGCATGTATGCCGATCATAAAGAATGGAAGTTGGACGAAGTGTCTGTTGACATAACGCTAGACAAGCTTGAAGGAAAATCGAAATTCATACGATCAATAGAATTCAAAGGCGATCTTGACGAAGCTCAACGAAACCGATTGATGGTCGTGGCAAATAAGTGTCCCATTCATCAGACCCTGACCAACCCTATTGAAATAGAAACTGTTTTTTCAAAATAAGTTTTCAGCTTAATTCGGCTACTCATTTCGTAATGATCGTGTAGGGTTTGTAACCGCTGCCTTCATCGATTGATAACCAACGGTGACCAGGGCCACAGTGAAAGCGGCAACCCCAACGCTTAAGATTGTCCACGCACTAATTTGAATTCTAAAAGCGAAACCATTTAGCCACCATGTTTCCATAACATACCATGAAATTGGAGCTGCCAATAGAAATGAAATCAAAACTGTTCTTGTAAATCCGCGCGTAAGCAGAAAAAACACATCTAGTATACCGGCACCAAATACTTTGCGGATTCCAATTTCTTTGGTGCGCAAGCTTGCTGTATAAGCGGAAAGACCAAACAATCCAATAGAGGCTACGAATATGCTTAAGCCCGAAAATAGAGTGAAGATTTTGCTCATTCGTTTCTCCTTTTGGTAATGGGCTTCTAAAACATGATCAACCAACCTAAATTGAAAAGGCATATCAGGTGCCAAATCTTTCCACTTGGATTCAATCTGTGAAATGACTTCTGCATTGGCTCCTGGTTTAAGCCTCGCTACCACATAACTCATTCGGCTGAATATGATTTCATTGCTCTGAATCACTAATGGATGAATTGACTCGTGCAGAGTTCTATAATGAAAGTCCTTGATTACTCCAATAATGGTAAAGGTAGTTCGCTCTCCAGAACCATACGTCTGCTCAATAAAAGTTATCTTTTTCCCAATGGGATTTGAGAGGCCAAATGTCTTTACAGCAGATTCGTTTAAGATTACAGAAAGTGAATCATTTGTAGTTACCGAAAAGAATCTACCATCGAGTAACTTAAAGCCCATTGTCTCCGCAAACTCGTCACCAATTTCCATGGTGTGCATTCCTCTTATTTCAGGAGAATCTTCTGACTGATATTGTTGACGATAAATGCCATCCATAGAGGGCATTGATAAACTTCCAGCAGCAGACAGGACTTGGGGCATCCTATTTAGTTCTCCAACTAAATTACGAGTGAAATTAGGTTTCATATGAAAGTCGCCCTCAATTACGAGCAACTCCTCCTTATTATATCCTAAATCTTTTTGACTTAGAAATTTTGTTTGTTGTTGCATTATCAACGTGCAAATTACCAATGAGATCGAAATCCAGAATTGAAAAACAACCAATCCACGTCTTAACCATTTACCTTGTGAAGTAGCTGTGAAATTGCCTTTCAATACATTAACTGGCTTGAAAGAGGACAGCACAAAAGATGGATATAGTCCAGCTAAAAAACCTAATGCAATAACCAAAATACCAAATCCAAGAAGTGTTTGTGAAGTAAACCCAACTTGTAAATTTTTGTCTGTAAGTAGATTAAAATACGGAAGTGAAAAAGCGATTAATACGGCAGCTAAACTCACTCCTATAAAACTAATGATGAAAGACTCACTCAAAAATTGAAAGATCAATTGCCTCTTGAATGACCCTAGTATTTTTCTAACTCCAACTTCCCTTGCTCGTTCACTAGAACGAGCGGTGGCAAGATTTATGAAATTAATGCAAGCAATGATGAAGATAAGAATAGCAATGGCGATCAGTATCCTTACCAAAATAATGTTACCGCTGGGCTTCATTCCACCAATATTGTCAGGGGCTAAATAAATACTTGTAAGTGGACGCAGGAAGTAGCGATACCCATTTCCCGCTTTCTTGTAATCGGCCCATGACGTTTTATTTACTCTCTCAAAGTCTGCAGCCGCATACAAGTCCACCATTTTTGGAAACTTTGATTCAAGCAGCGCAGAGTTTGCACCCTCTTTCAATTTCAAATAACAGTGAACATCAGGCCGATTAAAATTATCAAGATTGAAACGTTCGATGGAGTGGATTGAAATAATCGAATTGAATTTAAAATGTGTGTTAGCAGGAGGATCTTCGCAGACACCAGTAACAATATTAACTCCGCCAGACAACATGATTGATTTACCAAGGGGGTCTTCATTTCCAAAAATTCTCTTCGCGGTACTTTCAGTCAGCACCATATTAGACGTCTGCTGAAGCATTGTTCTACGATCTCCTTTTAGAATTTTAAAACTGAAAATCTTGAAAAAATTACTGTCGGCAGCATACACATCATTCTCAAGAAATTTAAGATCAATTTTGCCAGAGCCCTTATAAGAAACTATCATATCATTGAATGGACCGCTAATGGTTGCTGCTCGCTCTATCTCAGAATAATCCTTGACTAACACACTTGCAAAAGAATGCGGAACCCACGCTTGAATTTTAGTTTGATCGGGATGCTTTCGCTCTAAAATGAGTTTGTGTATTTTTTCTGCATCGCTAAAGTCTTTGTCGTACGAAAGTTCACTCTTAACAAATAAAGCAAGTAGGATACAGCTTGTCATTCCGATTGCCAATCCAAGAACGTTGATGAGTGTATATGCTTTATGGTCAATTAGATTGCGAAAAGCAATTTTTAAATAATTCCTGATCATGGTTAAGTTTATTGAATGGCTTGAATACTGATGATAGGCTGATTTCTGTTTTCTCTTTTTGATGGCGTATGAAAACATAAGTGATAGCACTTGCTGCCAATATTTGAACTTAGCCTTGTTAGCACTCATGTGATCAAGGTTAGAATAAAACAATTCTTCCATGTCACCATGAAGATCTTCGATAGCCGCGTTGTCGCAATACCACTCGAAGAGTTTCTCAGCTAAAAATGGCGGTTTAATGTTATGCCTTTTCATTTTGCAAGGGAAAGCGTTGCTTTAGAAACCTTCCAAAGTTCATCCCTCAAGTCCTTAACATGATGCAGACTTACTTTGCCCTGGTGCGTGATCTCAAAGAAACGTTTTCTTCTACCCCCTCTTTCTTGGGTAGGTTCTCCAAGCCAGGATTTTATCAATCCTTTCTCCTCCAATCGTGTAATGGTTGAATGTAATGCACCAATGCTTATGCTACGGTCACTTCTATTTTCAATATTCTCTTTAATGGAAACCCCGTACGCATCTTCGCCAAGGCTGGCAATGGTTAACAATACAAGTTCTTCAAATTCACCAATGTATCCCTTCATAGAATCAAGCTTTATAAAACAAGGCCCAAATATATTAATATGTTTCTATTATTAAGAAGTAATGATAGAAATCTTCAAAATACTCTTGCCTCAAAGATTTCGCGCGTTTTTTTTAGTGATAATCAGCGCTTTACCGAATTTCGAATAAGTAATATTTGCATATTATAAGTATTACTTATAATATTTGTAGCATACAATAAACAAACAACTCATATGATACAGAAAACATTCACCATCACAACAAATGAAGTTTCACAAGATCAAATCTGGAAGGTGATCTCCAATGTAAACCAATGGAGCACCTGGGACGAAGGCGTAGAGTTTGCAGAACTGCAAGGAAAGTTCGAAAGCAATTCTTCTTTCTTGTTACACCCTAAAGGCGGACCAAAAATCACAATCCAATTGGTAGAAGTGAAAGAGAAGACTTACTTCAAAGACATGACCTCATTTCCATTAGCAAAAATGTATGGCGAGCATTGGTATGAAAAAACACCTCAAGGATTGAAGATTACTGTGCGCATGACGATCACAGGAATATTATCGGCTTTGTGGAATCAAATCGTGATGAAAAATATTGTTGAGGGTTTGGAAAAAGATCAGAAGGCCTTGATTGAGACTGCGAAAAAAGTAGAAAGCTATGCAAAAGTCTAAGTATTGGATCGCGGTCGTTTCGAAAGAACACACGATGCGCGGAGTTTCTGGCGGATACATGCAGGTTTGTCACAGCAAGCCTGCTCCCTTGAAACGAATGAAGACAAATGACTGGATCATTGTGTATTCACCTAAACTCTCCATGGACGGAGAAGAGAAATGCCAGGCATTCACGGCCATCGGGCAAACTACCGATGAAGATGTATATCAATTTCAGATGACGAAAGACTTTATTCCCTTCAGAAGAAACATCAAGTTTCATGATTGCGAAGAAACTTCGATCTTACCTCTGATTGAGAAGCTCGAGTTCATTCAAAATAAAAGTCTGTGGGGATATCCGTTTCGATTTGGCTTCTTTGAAATCAACGAACATGATTTTAATTTGATATCGTCTAAAATGTTAGTTTATGAAAACGCCTGACAGTCCATTTAAAGTTGATAAAGCAGAAGACAGTTCGGGCTTTCTATTATGGCAAGTAACTAACCTTTGGCAACGTGGAATAAAAAAAGCGTTGGACAAACATGGACTGACACATTCACAATTTGTTTTGCTGGCAAGCATTCATTGGCTTACGCTATCGAAACAAAATGTTACTCAGGTTTTGCTTTCATCACATACTAAAATTGATCCGATGTCAACGTCAACAGTTTTGAGATCACTTCAAGAGAAAGGTTTGCTTAAACGACAAGAGCACGAAACGGATACGCGTGCAAAAACTGTTTCATTAACTGATAAAGGAGTTAAGTTGGTTAATCAAGCCGTTAAAACAGTAGAACAATATGATGATGAGTTCTTTTCTCCGTTAGCAAAGCAGAAGAAAGATTTCAATAAGAGTCTCGTCTCATTACTATCAAGAAATATTGAAGACGAATAATCTACTCTTTCAATACCCAAACTTTGTTGATGTCGTGGGCTGTTATCCAAACATGTCCATTCTCTACAGATACCGCTCCGCTCCCGGCCGTTGGACCAAATCGCTTAATGACTTTGTTTGATTGAGGATCAATCACTGATAATAAAGTTTTCTTAGCTCGTACATAAACATATTTACTTCCTGTAGTAATATCACCGCCACTACCTTTTAGGTCAACATCAATAGTCGTCACCTCTTTTGTAACAGGATCAATTTTACTCACGGTTCCATCTTCTTGATTTAATATCCAAATAGCATTTAGCCCCGCTGCTAAAAAGCGTGGCTCCTTCCCTACCTTAATAGTTGATACAACCGCATTAGTCTTCGGATCCACTTGCTGAGCAGATGCGTTCTTCGTATTCGTAATCCACAAAGCATCGTATCCAAAAGCTACAGCAAAAGAATTCGGGAGTACATTTATGCGAGCAACTAGCTTATTAGTCTGAGGATCAATCTTCGACAACTCACCATCCGACTTCGTTAACAACCAAACCGCATCAGGACTTGCTGCAATACTTAATTCACCTTCACGATCGGCTAGACCGGTTTTAATGATGGATTGAACTTTACCTGTACTTAACTCAATACGATATACTGATTCACTTTTACAGTCGGCTACCCACAACGAACCAAAGCCCGTAGCCATCACACCGCAAGGCGCAGGAATGTTCACTGTGAGAATTGGCTTTTGCATTCCAAATTTTAATTTCTCGACTCGCCCAACATTCGTTACCCATACACCATCTGCATCGGCTTTCATAAAATCTGGGTAGTCGTCAATTTTCAATGTCGCTATTGCTGCATCATCAATGTTTGTCTCTTCCGGAAGAGGCGCATCAACTGGATAAATGATAAAATCTTCCATAACTACTCGTTTAGCGGAATCACCAAGTTTCACCAAAGCTTCATTTAATTTCTTAAGATCATCGACAGACAAAACCAAAGAATGTTCTTGAGGTTGATAAGCAGTGCCAATGCGATAATCCTTTCCGGCAACATTAGTCATCTCAATGTGATTGCCTACAAAATTCTTTACTTCATGCGTTTTAGAAAAATCCAACAAACGCTTTATGCTAAGACCAAAAGCCTGCCAATCGTTCACATACAATCGACCAGGGTAAAATGTGTCTCCTGAAAAAAGAAAGCCCGTTTCTCGATCATAAAATGCAAGAGACGTTTTTTCATGACCGGGGATTGGAATAAGGTCAATCACTCGCTGTCCCAAATCGTATTTCTGAATTTGATTCGGCCAGTCAGAAATAGTAAAAAAAGATTTCACTTCAGGTAAACTCAATCCTACAACCTTCACATTCACTCTTCCAATGAATTGGCTATCGCCTGCATGATGATCTCCATGTGCGTGGGTATGAGCGACAATTAATTCTATTTTAGAAAACTTTTCAGCGTAAAATAAATGCATCAACGAATCAACCACATGATGTAAAGGAAACTTCAGTGAATCTTCCCTAGCTCCTGTGTCAATTAAAAGAGCGGTTGTTTCTCCCATCAGCACAAACATAAAGGGAGCCTCATGGTGCACACATTTATTCTGACGCAGTATCCAAGTGTTTGCACTGTATTTAACAACTTGAATAGGCGGACCTGCATTTTGTTTACAATCAGCCGAGCCGTGATTCCATTTTATATTTTCAAGTTGTGTGGTGTTGCGCTGCTTTGTGCATGATGCTTGCACCACGAGAAGCAAAAAATAAATCATCAATCTCGAATGAGAATGCATGCTTACCCTTTTTGAATATTTTTTGATTTCACTTGCAAAAACAACAGCAAGCCAATTACAAAATAGGCTGCAAGGACTAAGGTACTGTTTCGCATGCTTCCGGTAATGTGCTCGGTGAGTCCAAAACTGAAAGTACCAAACACAACCGAAAGATTAAATGTCACATCGTAAAAACTGAAATACGATGCATGCTGCACAGAGTCTTGAGGGATTAATTTAGAATAAGTGGCACGTGACAAGGCTTGGATCCCTCCCATTACCATACCTACTGCAACAGCAACAGCATAAAATTCATATTCACTTTCAACGAAAAAAACAGTGAAGCATATCACAATCCAGATACAGATCATCGTAATAATGGCGGTCCGGTTTCCACGTTGATCTGAAAAGCGAGCAAACAAATTCGCGCCCACTGAAGCCACCAGCTGAATAAGGAGAACAACTGCAATCAATCTTTCACCCGGCAATTTTAATTGTTTATCTCCAAAAGTTGCGGCCATGTACATTACCGTTTGCACACCCATGTTGTAAAAGAAATACGCGATGATGTAAAACTTAATGTCGCGGTTCTCTTTGATGCTATTCCAAACTTTTCGCAATTCGTGATAGCCCTTTAACAGTTTTTGCTTCTCCGGTTTCTGGCGATACGGATTATCAGGCAATCGCCTGAATGGAATCTGTGCAAAGCCAATCCACCACAAGCCTACCAGTAAAAATGAAAAGCGAGTAGCCATCCCTTCATTTGGGAAACCAAAAGTAGTTGGCGTCAAAATGAAAATCAGTGCAACAATCATCATGATTACGCTCCCAACGTATCCGAAAGAATACCCGCGTGCACTGGTTTTATCATATTGATCGGGAGTGGCAATCTCAGGCAGGTAAGCATCATAAAAAACCAGGCTCCCTGAGTAGCCTACACTTGCCATCACCACACAAAAAATTCCCCAACCCAGCGTATCGGAAGTAAAGAAATAAAACCCCATGCAAGCGAGCCCGCCCGTGTAGCAAAAGAGTTTCATAAACACTTTTTTATTACCGGTGTAATCTGCCATACCCGAAAGCAAGGGCAGCAGCGGCACGATAATTAAAAAAGAAAAAGAAAGTGCATAGGAATACAAAACAGAGTTGACTACTTCGAAGCCAAGAAAATTCACCACATCTTTTCCATCGGCCGATGTGGTTACAGCCTGGTAGTAAACAGGAAAAATGGCTGAAGTAATTACAAGAGAATAGACAGAGTTAGCCCAGTCGTACATGCACCAGGCTCGCACCGTGCGAGGATTGTTCAAGTTCAATTCATTCATCTTATATCAGTGGATTAGAGACGGGAATTATCTTCTCTTTTTACCAACATTACTTGAGCTTTTACCCTTCTTTCGCTCGGCAGGTTTAAGGTCAATCAGGTAAGACAAGGTCATCCGCAGTGCCATATTCCGCGCCATCATATCCCCTTGATAATCATTAATCCCGGCAAAAGTTTCAAGACCACTCTTGGATATGTAGGTATGACCAATTTCATATCGTATATTAAAGTAGATTTTCTGCAGGCCAACTGGCTCGAATACCCAACCTGTGGCAATGTTCAATCCTAATTGAAAACGATTGGCATCAGGGAGGTTGACATTTGCCGTATTAGGGGTAGAGGTGTTATTAAAATCTATTTTATAATCCCTTGTTGGATAACCATCTTCCAGAAGCTGGTTATTTAAAATAGAGCCTTTTCCGCTGAGCCAATAACCAATATTTGGCCCCAGTCCGGCATACCATTTTATAATTCTGTTGGCCCCGAGGTTAATTTTAAACTCGCGAGCGAACACTATTGGCACATCGATGAAATGGTAGATCTCTTTGTGCTTCAAATCCGGATCAACATTAGAAGATAGATTTTCCCCTTTTCGGGAATACAGCACCGCGGTATGCATGACGAAGTTTTTCCGCACTTGGAAAGAGGCACCTCCACCAATGTGAAATGTGGGAACCGGAGTCTGCTTATAGAAATGACGGCTATCACTTTCGTGAAAAGATACCCACGATACTCCTCCGCCAACTACAGGGCCAACAAGAATTTGCCCAATCGAACTTCCCGGAGTCAGGATTTCAAACAGCACCAAAAACAGAAGAGAAACGCGTCTTACGATCATTGTGAAAGGTAAATTTATCAATTTATTGAGTATTGCTAAATGACCCGGAACCGGGGTAGGCTTTCGCCCAACTTCCTAAGACATCGCCAAACGGAGCCCCGATTTTCAAAAACCTCGAATTATAATCTAAAAAATTGCGACCTTTGAAGAACCCCTTTTTCCAAAATGTCTAAGTACTTGGGCAATAGAAAGATTGCCGTCATTTTTCCCCTCCTAATTATCCTCGGTTGGCACCAATTACCGGCACAAAACTATTCCCTTTACAATAGTTTCTACATCAATCCTTACCTGTACAATCCGGCCGAAGCTGCCTCAAATCAGGGCTACGCTTTCGCAAATTACCGTAAACAATGGCTTAATGTGGAGGGCGCACCGGCATTAGCCACTTTAAACTACAATACCCTCATAGATCACAGCCGATCTGGCTTTGGTGTGAAGCTAACCTCTTACAACCGAGGCTTATTAAACACCAGCGAGGCATTAGTTACCTATGCTTATGGTGTTCCCCTAAATCTTAATAATATACTGTACTTCGGAATTTCGGGCGGGGCGAGTTCAAACACCATTGATGTCAACAAAGCTTCAGATCCTAGTGATCCGGCTCTTGCCAATTACCCAACCGGAATTAAGCCTTCTGCAAACTTTGGTATGCGATGGGCCTCCTCCTCAGGTATAAGTCTTGGTGCTGTTTTGCCACAACTGTTGGGCAATGTTTACCCAAGCAATCAGCTTTCTAAAAATGGGTTTACCCCATTTGAAAACATGATGTTCACCTTCTCTTATCGAAAAGAGGTGGAGAATAAAATCGTGAAGAAATCATATAGAAGCTTTCGCACTAAGCCGAAATCAGTAGCCCGATATGCTCCATTGGAATTATACGGATTGTACAAGTATTCTTCACTCTTGAACAGTCAATATGAAGTCGTGGCAAAATATAACTTGACGGACAATTTTTGGATGGGACTTGGCTACCGACAGAATTACGGTGTAATACCCAGCTTCGGTTTCTCATGGGACCAATTCATATTCTGCTACAGCTATGAACCGGGCATTCAACCAGAAAAAGGTTTTTCCTCAGGTAGCCACGAAATTCAGTTAGGATTGCGATTAGGGAAAGCCAAGAGCTTTAAGTTTAAAGAACCGGCATTACGATCTACATTAAAAACACAAGTTGTTCATCACGAAGCACGATTCAAAGAAAGAACTACCGATCAGGAGGAAGCTTACCGACCAGAGGATAAAAAACGATTTTATGTTTACGTGAAGTCTTTCAATGACTTTAACCTTGCCGAAGACTTTAAAAAGAAATTGATCAGCCAGAAATACAACGGCCAGATTTACTATTACCCAAAAAACAAGCAGTACTATGTTTTCACCTTCGAAACAACCAAAGTAGCCGAAGCTAATGAAGAGGTCAAGAACTTGAAAACATATACCAAGTTGAAAGAGGTAAAAGTCCTAACCATAATTGAGAAGTAAAGTGAACGGCAGGAAGTACATCTATTTTGGAGTATTCATTTTGTTGTGCCTTGGCTCAGTCGCAGTTGTTGCCCAAGTACCTCAAGTGCAATCCATCGATAGAGCATTTGCAAATCCCTCGCAGGTAGTTTCAATAACCGGAACCAACTTTGGCACAAACCCATCGCAATTGGCTGTTTACTTTGGTGGAGTAAAGGGTGTCATTAACACTACTACAGATCAATTGCTCGAAGTACAAACACCATTCGGAACATCGTTTAGTAAAATAAGTGTCTTTAATACTGCAAGCGGACGTGGAAGTTCATCTGAAGAATCGTTCTTCCTTGATTTTGGAGGAACACATCCTTTCAGCAGCTCCAATTTAAAAACCCAGGCCGATTTTGCTGCCGACCCCGGATTGTATGATCATTGTCTTTGCGACTTCGATGGCGATTATAAATTAGATGTAGCTACCGCTAATTCAAATTCTAACAATGTAACATTTCTTAAAAATGGAAGCACCGTTGGAAATCTTAGCTTCACTAAAATATCTTCCTCCGTTGGTACCGGTACCATTCACGTGCAATGCGGAGACCTTAATGGAGATGGGTTGCCTGATCTCATTGCATCTGAAACAAATGGCGGTACTCACCTATATGTATTCAAAAACCTGGGTGGCTTCTCTTTTAGCATGACAACCGTGACACTTCCCGGCAGGAAAGTGAAACGAATTGAAATTGCAGACCTTGATGGTGACGGAAGATCGGAGCTGATCGTTACCAATCAGGGAAACCCAAGCTTAGACATTCTACCCAATACCAGTTCTTTATCGTCAATCAGTTTTGGCACTTCAATAGTAACGCGGATTACCGGAGCAGCGAGTACAGATGGCCTTTCCATTGAAGATTTAAACGGAGATTTTTTACCTGAAATTATCACTACTCAATTTCTTACAGGCAACGGTAATGCAACAATTCTGGTCAATCAGGGCAGTTTCAATTTTAACAACCAGATCACACTGAATGTGCCCGGCACTTTGGTGGATCTTCGGGTTGGAGATCTGGATGGCGACCGACTTCCGGAAATTGTTGCCACTCAATTATTGGGATCTTCTGTCTCCATTTTCTTAAACAAGAGTGCCAGCACGGTACAATTCGCTGCTCCTCAAACATTCGCGACCGATACTCAACCTTACGGATTGGATTTTGGCGACATAGATGGCGATGGAAAACTGGATATTGTAGTCGCTTCAATTACAAAAAAATCACTCACTGTTTTAGACAACTCAAGCTCTTTGGGTAGTTTATCGTTCACTCCATATATTATTCCAACGACTTATATCAATCGCCATGTAAAAATCGCTGACATGGATGGCGATGCTAAGCCCGACATCACTTTTACCAGTATTGATGACAACAATAATAGCATCATGGCCTCTAAAGTGTCCATCATTCGCAATGCCGCATGTATGGTACCAGTGGTTTCAGCCAACAGCCCGACTACCATTTGCACCGGCAATACCGTGCAATTGCTTTCTACCATTAATGGAGGCACATCTTACCAATGGTATAAAGATGGAACGTTGATTTCATCAGCTACCAATCCATACTACACTGCATCGACCACGGGTCAATATACTGTTACTGCCACAGCGGAAGCTGGCGCATGTTCAACAACATCTAATCAACTCAATGTAACTGTTTCATCGGGCGCAGCACTTAGTTCAACTAACCCAACCAGCAATGGCCCGGTTTGCTTAAAGGGAACCCTTCAACTGAGTGTTGCCGATGTGGGTGCAACTCAATATACATGGAGAGGCCCTAACGGATACACCGGCACAGGATTAACACCAGCGGCAATCCCCAATTTTTCAGAACAAAATGCCGGCCGCTATTATCTTGATGTTTACAGCGGTAGCTGTCTTGCCCAACAAACTTCAGTGATTGTTCAGGGTGTAGCATTTCCAAATTTCAAAGTAAGTTCATCAAGTACAGGTTTGATTTGCCAAGGACAGAGTGTAGCTCTTTCGTTGGTACCGGGTACCTCAAATGTCTCTTATCAGTGGTATGAAAAAACAGCAGGCCTATTAAGTGGTCAAACCAATTCCTCTTTAGTTGTTAATGCAGCCGGTAATTATTTTGGAAAAGTGACCAGCACGATCTACCCTTCATGCCCGGCTGCCATATCGGATACTGTTTCTGTCAAGGTTGTAAGTTTGCCTGTTCCTGATTTTAGTTTGACAACAGTAACACCATGCACAGGGCAACTACTCACATTCACAGACCAATCTACTTCAGATTCTCAAACTACCCCTGTTTATAATTGGGATTTTGGTGATGGCGGAACATCCATTGCTACAAATTCCACGCATACTTATTCTTCTGCCAATACATTCACGGCAAAATTGACCATTAGCTACACCGGAGGAATCTGTGCTCAATCAAAATCACAAGTCGTAACTGTTAAGGCTGCACCTCCATTGTCAATCACTTCATCCACGGGTTCATTTACGTTTTGCAATGGAGGAGCGATTACCCTGCAGGCTACAGGAAGCGGATTCAATTCCAATTCTTATCAGTGGAGCAACGCTGCAACTTCATCGTCCATAAACATCAGCACAGATGGAACTTATTCAGTTTCTGCAACAGCCACATCCAGCGGCTGCGTGATTACCTCAACCCAGATTGTTACGCTATTACCCGCGCCAACAATTACTATTTCAGCAACACCGGCTTTGGTTAACGAAGGGCAGCCATCACAATTAACTGCTTCTGGTCTACAGAACTACAGTTGGCATCCCGGAAAAACACTTTCAGATTCAACGATCTCAAATCCGGTTGCCACACCTTTTTCAAGCACCTTATACAAGGTAAGCGGAAAAGGAAGTAATGGCTGTACCGGAAAAGATTCAATCTTGGTGAGTGTGAATGGAGAGTCTGTCATTAAGAAGTTAAAACCGATCAATTTCTTCTCTCCAGGGAACGGGGATACGATCAATGAAAAGTGGGAAGTGGAAAGTATTACCACCTATCCTCAATGTGGTGTAACAATATATGATGAGAAGGGGATGAAGATTTACGAGGCCAAGCCCTATCTCAACAATTGGGATGGTACATACAATGGCCATGTCTTACCCATTGGAGTTTATTTCTACATCATCCGTTGTGATGGTGAGAACACTCCGAAGACGGGGAGCATTACACTTATTCGATAGCTGAATTAGTAATGGTGAATACTTAAAAAAATTCGCCACCTGATATACGTACATACATATGAAAAAGCTGATTGGACTTCTCGTGGCATTCCTATTGGTATCTACTTATGCAATAGCGCAAAGTGCCGAAATTTGTAACAACGGTATTGATGACGATGCCGATGGGTTTATCGACTGCTATGACAGTGATTGCGTAAACTTTGCGAGCTGCGCTGGCGGTTATGTTGGCAATGATGCCAATTGCGAAGCAAAGCCTTCGTCATTCCCTAAATTTTCAATGACATTGGATTGGGGATCGCCAAATCAAGTAACTGATCACCTCACCCGCATTACCATTGGCGACCTCGATCGCGATAACATACCTGAAATAGTCACGCTCAATAGTGTAACGAATGTGATTTATATTCTTAATGGCAAAACCGGAGCCATCAAAAAAAGTCTTAAACCCGGATATGATGTTCAGCGCGAAGTAGCCATAGCGAATCTTAACAACGACACCTGCGGTGAGATTTTTACTTACGGAATCATTGGCAGCAAGCATTACATCATCTCTTACGATTGTAACCTTACTGAAATTTGGAGAACCCAGATCAGAGGCAAAGTAAACATCGACCTGGGCGACCCTGTTCACTTTGGCCTGGCCGATTTTGACGGTGATGGTAAGGTAGAGTTGTATTGTAAAGACATGATTCTGGATGCCCACACGGGAATCATCATTGTTAATAGTGTGAGCGATTGGCGCTACGTTAATGGCGGGCCTGTAGCTGTAGATATGGATGGAGCTACAGGTCTTGAACTTGTTCTCGGTTGCAACATTTACACCGTTAATCTGGGTGCTCGTACCGCCAATTCTGGAAGCCTCACTTTATACAAGAATCATCCTGACTATAAAACGAGGATCACTCCAACTGTACTATACAGACACACCACTAGTATTGCTGATTACAACCTTGATGGCTACCTCGATGTGATCGCCACGGGTTCATACAAAACTACCGACAACACCTCTGCTTTCTTTTGGGATGTTCACAACAATAACCTCACGGTCTACAACGATTATAACTCAGCAAGTTTCACCATCAATGGATGTAACGGATCAACCGGTAATTATTACGCCAAAGGATGGGATCAGGGAATGGGGCGTATTAACATAGGCGACCTTGACGGTGATGGCCAGTTGAATGCGGCATTCGTTTCGGGGAAATACTTATACGCTCTCGATGAGAATTTCAGTTTGCTCTGGCGCAAGGATGTGAAAGAAGAAACTTCCGGTATTACGGGATGTACGCTTTTTGACTTCAATGGTGACGGGCAAGCAGAAGTAGTTTACCGGGATGAGAATTATCTCTATATCATCAATGGAGTAGACGGAACTACCAATACCCAACAAACATGTATTTCACGTACTCAACTAGAGTATCCAATTGTTGCCGATGTAGACAATGATGGCGCCACCGAGCTTTGCGTTACTTGTGGTTTTGACGACATGCTCGCTGCGCAAAATTTCTGCAACAACACCTATTACGAGAATGGCCAGGTGCGCGCATACCGTTCAGCTGCGCAGCCATGGGTGCCAGCACGCAAACTCTGGAATCAGCACGGCTATTTCAATGTGAACATTAACGATGATTTGACAATCCCAAAAATCCAACAGAACTCAGATGCCATATTTTCAAATGGAATTTGTACGCCTAAGGAAAACAGACCATTAAATACGTTTTTGAATCAGGCCCCCTTTCTTAACTCTAAAGGATGCCCCATCTATGCAGCTCCCGATTTATCATATGTATCAAACTCCATTAAGATAAATCCGCCAACATGCCCTGATCAGAATTTTACCATCTCATTTCAGATTACCAACAATGGAGATGTTGCCGTGACAGGAACATTACCAATCACTTTTTACAGCGGTGACCCAACGATAGCGGGCGCAGTCAAACTCAACACTGTTAATATCAGTTTGTCGAACTTTAAAAAGGGCGATGTATTTACTGCTACAAACCTCACTGTAACCGGACCAGGAACAGTATTCACACTGTACGTTTATATAAATGATGCGGGCACTTCGGTTCCAACTCCTGTTAAGCTGCCCAACACCAATGTGCTTGAATGTAACTACGATTCTCCCGTTTCAGCTTTAGTTACTCCGAAGCCTTTTCAGTTAACTGCATTAAAACTTGCCGACAACACCAAATGTATTGGAAGCACCACACCTAACAACGGTGCCGTTGAAGCGTATCAATTAGTGGGAGGAGTTAAAGTTACTGCGCCTTACGTATTCAGTTGGTACAATACCGGGTTGCCTGTAAGTGGTGCACCAAACTACACCGGTGCCGTATATTCCGGAATACCGGCAGGCAGTTATTCTGTTTATGCAAAGTCAACTGCCTTTCAATGTAGCTCCGATACTGTGAGTGTTCCTGTAGCCTTAATCAATAATACAGCACCAGCCGTTACTATCAACCTCTTAAATCCTTTTACGAATTGTAAAATTCCGAATGGAAAATTGAGAGCAGTGGTTACGGGGGCAGATTCAACCGACTATACATTTGCGTGGTACGAAGGCAATGACATATTCACGTCTCCTCAAATTAGTGTCAGCGCTACTGCTTCTCGTTTAAAGAATACAACTTATACCGCTCTTGTTACTTCGAAGTTAACCGGTTGTCAGTCGGTAAACTCCTATCCTATTCCTGATAACACAGTGGCTGTAGTTGTTAATGCCGTTGCAATAAATGCGATTTGTTCAACATCAAATTCAGGAAGCGCTTCCGCGGATGTAGGTGGCAACACCACTAATTATACTTTCAATTGGTACAATGGATCGACTGTCAAACCTGTTCCCGATTTTACAGGAGCTACTTATAGCAATCTGACTCAAGGGAATTACACAGTAGTTGCAACCGATAATGTTTTTCTCTGTTCTAGCAGTCCACCCAAAACAGTTGCAGTCACTCAGACACCTGCCATTGTAGTGAATGCCGTTAAAACAGCTGATCAGACTTCTTGTGATCAGACTACTCCTAATGGAGCCGCAAGCGCGAGCGTATCAGGCACAACAACCGGTTATAATTTCGTTTGGTTCTCAGGACAAAACACCTTGCCGGCAAATCAAGTAGCAACAACTAGTGCGGCAACCGGTTTGCAACAAGGAATCTACACAGTGCAAGCCACCGACATCACTACGGGTTGTACTGATACCGATGAAGTCACTATTAAAAATGCTATTGTCACCCCTACACTTTCAGCTACAAAAGTTGATGTGACTCATTGTACTCCTTACGATGGAAAAATTACTGCGAGTGTTTCTACCGGAGTGCCTGCAGATTATACTTTCTCCTGGTATGACGGATCATCGGTGAAAGCTTCAACTGATTACACTGACACAGATAATATATTGGATAATGTTGTACCGGGAACTTATACCGTTTCTGCAATAAACACATTACTCAAGTGTCAGGCCGCAGCAATAACGGTTACTGTTTTAGACAAGACTCCTTCCATCGTTATGTCGTTGGTTAATACACTGACAGTTTATCCAAGTGATTGTACTACACCCACTGGTAAATTAGGAGTTCAGGTTTCGGCACCGGGCAACACGTTGGGTTATGATGTTCAATGGTTTGCCGGCCTCTCTCCATTTGCAGGTTCATCACTTCTTACTCAGACAATTCCATCAGCACCCGGCCGCACGGTTTTATCCAGCATCCCAACCGGAGTTTATTCTGTTGTGGGCACGGATAAGAACAGCGGATGTTCAGCAACGCAATCATTTGATTTACCTTTTGCCAATAGCCATAAGCTAGCTTACGTTTCACAAAATGATGTGCTGAATTGCGTACCTGGCAATAATGGAAATGTCACTGTTCATTTAACGCCATCCACCCCACCCACAACGTTTAATGAAAGCAATTACTTGATCAATGTTTATACAGGAAGTAATCCAACCGGGGCGCCTATTCAAGTAATCACCGGAGTTGCCGGCCAAAGTAATTATACAACTTCGGTTGCCATGGTTCCTGGATCTTATTCATTTGAAGCGGTATGCACCGGGCCCGCAGGAAACAACCTTGTTGGTTGTAAGTCTGTGCCATTCAAAGCAGATATTAAGCAAAGCACAACCAATCCTGTAATTGCAGCTGCTGCGCAGAACTCTAATACAAATTGTACAGGCGTCATTGCATCCAATGGATTAATTACTGTTAGCCTTGATGGTGGTGCTAATCCATTAAATTATAATATCAAATGGTTTGAAGGAGCTAACACAAGCTCTCCTGCTCTCGGCACTACTACCGGAACGACTTCAGGCGTGAATGGAGAGACTGCTCAAAATCTGAAAGGTGGGACCTATACTGTGCAGGCAACCGTTACCTCCACCGGATGTGTATCAACATCTACCTTTACCATTTTTGATAATCCTCCAACGATATCTTTATCATCAGCAGATCTTACAACAACTCCGCAAACCCTTTGCAATCTTTCTAACGGATCTGCCAAAGTAAATTCAATAAGTGAAAATGGAACTGCCGTTGGATTGGCTAACTACACCTTCCAATGGTTTGATTCAAATCTGAATACGCTTGTAGGAAATACAAACATAGAAAGTCCGCTTGCTGCAGGAACCTATTTTGTTCAAGCAAAGAATATCACCAACAATTGTGTTTCCTCATCTCCGGTTCAATTTGTTATCACTAACCAAACAATTGGTACTGTCTCGGTATCGCTTACTAGTTTTACGCAACCAACGCGCTGTCTTCAGCCCGCCAACACGCTGGGGTCACTTGCAGCAACAGCATCAGGTACAAGTGGAACCGGCTACAGTTATAATTGGTATCTTGGAACGTCCGCCAGTGGTCCAGTTCAAGGCATCACTCAAACGATAAATGGAATAACAGTTATTTCTCCGGCTACTGAAGCTGTTTACACTGTTGAGGCTATTAACAACTCTAATCAATGCAAAGCAATCGATACTTATCACTTGCCATTGATTGTCACACCAGTTGCGCTGAGTGCATCAGCTGCATCATTAACCAATTGCGCTCCGCTGAATGGATCCGTATTTGCAACTGTGACTAGCGGAAGCTCAAATAATTATACCTATACCTGGTACACAGGTGCATTGGGTGGTACCCCAACTTATGTTGGAAAGCTTGTGAATGGTTTAGATAAAGGACCATATACGGTGAAGGCGGTTGATAATGCGGATGCTTTTTGTACAACTACATCCACAGTAACTATTGATGACAGCCGTGTTTTCACAGCGCCTATTGCCGTGCAGATTTCTCCGCTCACCAATTGCTTTGTTTTACCTTCTAACGGTGTGGCATCTGCTTCTGTGAACGACAACGGAGTGAAGGATAGCATCAACTATGTATTTCAGTGGTACATTGGCTCCAACACAGCTGTGGCACCAATTTATACCGGCTCAGAAATCACAGGCCTTACCAATACATTATATACCGTGATTGCAACAAATCGAATAACCTCTTGCCCCAGTCAATCAACAGTTACCATCACCAGCGACACCGTTGCAGTGCCTCCTCCTACAGTTACTGTTCTTTCAGATGTTACCAGTTGCATTTCACCTAATGGAGGTCTCAGTGCTTCCGTTAATGGCGATACAAAAGATTATATTTTTGACTGGTACATTGGCACGACAGTAAAACCCGCCCCCGATCTTATTGGAGAAATTTATTCGCCATTGCCAGCAGGACAGTACATTGTAACAGCCCAAAGTAGAATTACAGGCTGCCTATCAAATCCCTCTCCTGGTGAAATAAAAACTCTGATGTCTTATCCTGAAATCATTGTTAAGACATCACCATCTGCTTGCGATCTCAAGTCTTCGGACGGCTTGTACCACATTGGAAACGGAACCGCTGAGGTAGTCGTCACAAATGATGTGTCGATAGAAAGTATCGTTTGGAATATAGGCAGTCCACCCATCACCGGGCCGGTAATCGACACATTGTCTGTTGGGTTATATACAGTTAGGGTGACAACGACTTCAGGCTGCTTTAAAGATGCTACATTTGAAATCAAAGATGACATCAGACCTTACAATGGCATTTCAAGAAACAATGATGGTAATAATGACAAGTTTCATATTGGCTGTATTGAAATGTTTCCGAACAACCTGGTGAAAATATTTAACAGAGCAGGTACTCTGGTTTATGAAGATCAAGGTTATGATAATGCTTCAGTTGTGTTTGATGGCCACTCCAATCGTGGCGTGAGTCCTTTAGGTAATTTACTTCCCGATGGTACTTACTTTTACTTAATCGATCGCGGTGACGGAGCAAAACCATTGGCGGGTTATCTCGAAATCGTTAAATAAGAATCTGAGATGATCCGAATTGCCCTTCTTATTCTGCTTACTGTTATCAGTGTAACCGGATGGTCGCAACAGACCCCGGTGTACAGTCAATACTATTTTAATGAGCTGGTGATCAATCCAGCGTATGCCGGTAGCCATGTTCAGTTCAGTGCTACTTCCATGTACAGAAATCAGTGGGTGAACTTTCCCGGTTCACCTAAAACATATTTGTTTAGCGCTCATTCATCTTTTCTAAAAGACAAAATGGGTTTGGGCATGATGGTTAACGTAGATAACATTGGCAGCTATTCGAACAAGAATCTGTATTTCAGCTATGCCTACTTTTTAAAGTTCCCCCAGGCGAAATTGTCATTCGGCTTGCAAGCCGGTTTTGATTTTATCGGTGCTGACTTCAGCAAACTTGACCTTCAAAACCCCGATTTGTCCTTCGCCCCTGTCAATGCGTTCAAACCTAACATTGGTGCAGGCATTTACTACAGGAGAAAGAATTTCTTTGCCGGGTTTTCAGTCCCCATGTTGATCAACAACAAAGTGAATTATGCGGATGTCCATGCGGTAACTAACTCTATTCAACAAGCGCGCTATTATTTCCTTCGGGTCGGTGGAATGTTTCCGATTAACCAGATGAAGACGGTGAAGTTGAATCCATCCATTTTGCTCAGGTCGCAAGAAGGGCAACCATTGGCGCTGGACATCAATGCCGCTTTCATTTTTTATGAAGTATGCAGTGCAGGTATTTCTTACCGCACAGTTGATGCCCTCATTACCTTCGTTGAATTGAAGCTTAGCGAAAAGCTCCACGTAGCCTATTCATACGATTGGACTACCTCTAACATCAATGCATTTTCCAACGGAACGCACGAGTTCATGCTTAACTATCGCACGCGCATCCGAAGACTACACAAGAATCTGGAATGCCCTGGCTATTACGGATCGAATTGATCTCAGATTCCGTCTATCCGGCTAAAGCCGAGAGCTAGCATTTTCTCATATCGTTTAACAAAATCATTTAGTAATTTCATCTGATCAGAAATTACTAAAATGAAAAGAAGAAATTTTATCCAGAACATTGCCTTGGCCAGTGTTGCCATTCCGGTTTTAAATTCTTGCTCTCCAAACAAAAAAGAGAAAGCTGTACCATCGATTGAAGGTGAAAGTTCAAATGAGTTTACGTTGAACGAAATCACCATTGACGAGCTTCAGCAGAAAATGAAGTCAGGTGAAATGACTTCGCGGTCAATCTCTGAGTTGTATTTAAATCGAATCCAAGCAATCGACAAGACCGGACCAACAATCAATTCGGTAATTGAAATAAATCCCGATGCCCTTACCATTGCTGATGTGATGGATGCTGAAAGGAAATCAGGGAAAATCCGTGGGCCGCTTCATGGCATTCCTGTTCTGATCAAAGACAATATTGATACGGCCGATAAAATGATGAACACCGCAGGCTCGATTGCACTGGAAGGAAACCTTCCATCAGCGGATGCATTCATCATTAAAAAACTTCGCGATGCGGGCGCTGTTCTCTTGGGTAAAACCAATCCGAGTGAGTGGGCCAATTTTCGTTCAAGTAAATCCACCAGCGGATGGAGCAGTCGCGGGGGCCAAACAAAAAATCCATATGTGCTCGATCGAAATCCGAGCGGCTCAAGTTCCGGTTCTGGTGTTGCCGTTTCGGCCAACCTATGTGCCATTGCCATCGGAACAGAAACGGATGGATCTATCATAAGCCCTGCATCAGTCAATGGTATTGTTGGCATAAAGCCAACGGTAGGTTTATGGAGTCGATCGGGTATCATTCCTATTTCACATACGCAAGACACCGCTGGACCAATGACCCGAACGGTAACAGACGCAGCTATTTTATTAGGAGCATTAACCGGAATCGATGAACAGGACATTGCAACAAAAAGAGGTGAAGGTAAATTTCTAACGGATTACACTTCCTTTCTTGACAAGAACGGATTGAAAGGGAAAAGACTCGGTTTCGAAAAAGGCTTTCTCAAAGGTCATGTTGAAGTAGAGGCATTGCTGAAGAAAGCGATGGAGCAAATCAAAAAACAGGGAGCAGAAATTATAGAAATCGACTCGCTCAAGGCGCTGGAAGAGGCCGGCAAAGATGAATTCACTGTTCTTCTTTACGAGTTTAAGACGGATTTGAATAAATACCTCTCTACTGCAAAAGGAAAAGTAAAGTCGCTCAAAGAACTTATTGAATTCAATAAACAAAACGAATCGAAGACGATGCCTTGGTTCAAGCAGGAGCTATTAGAAAAAAGTGAAGCCAAAGGCGACCTCAACAGTAAAGAATACATTGAAGCATTGAATCGATTATTAAATACAACGAGAACAACGATTAACAAGATTATAGATAACAACCGGCTTGATGCCATTTGTTGGCCTTCGAACGGCCCGGCATCATGCACCGATTGGGTCAACGGGGATTACTCTACGGGTTACGGATTTACAAGTCCGGCAGCAGTGGCTGGTTATCCACACATCACAGTGCCAATGGGTAAAATGAGCGGATTGCCCATCGGCCTCTCCTTTTTTGCTAAGGAGTTTTCAGAAGGAAGTTTGATCACACTTGCTTATGCCTACGAGCAAGCATCGCTGAACAGAAGGCCACCAGAGTTTAAAAAATCAATTCTTTCCTGATGGAGAGAAGCACAATAGTATTTACAAAATAATATCCAATTCTTCTCAGACATTAGCCTCACAAACTTACTCGCGTACTAAATAAAATACCACCTTATTACTACTCATTCGTTGATCGAAACCTTGGTTTTGCCTTGAAGGTTTGTTAAATTATTTAAATGTTCTCCTTCCCCTCCTTCCAACTTAAACCAAAACCGTATGAAACCATCGTTGCGCTTTCTTCTAATCGCTTTACTGTTGGTGTCTTTCTCCAACGTTTTTTGTCAAAAGGGTGACACCACTGACTTTTATCTGCTCAGCCTTCAAGAGCTGATGAACATTCCTGTAACTACCGCATCGAAATTTGAACAAAGTATTAAAGACGCTCCTAGTATTACCTCTCTCATCACCCGTGATCAGATATTAAAATACGGCTGGCTTAGCGGAAACGAAGTACTCAACCGACTCCCCGGCTTTAATATTTCGCAAGACTATGATCGACAAACTGTGAGCTCTCGCGGAATCTATGAAGGTTGGAATAACAACCACATGTTAATGCTTATTGATGGGGTACCGATGAACGACAACATGTATGGTACAGCGTTCACGTGGGAGAACACACCCATTGTTTTCACAAAGTCACTTGAAATAATTAGAGGGCCGGGCTCTGCCTTGTATGGAACGAATGCAACAAACGGTGTTATTTCTTACAATACACTCTCAGCAAAAGATCTTAGTAAAAAGGTGGAAGTTCGATATAGGATTGGAAGCAGAGCTACGCAAGTATATGATATGTTGGTTGCTGGAGAAAATGAGTCAGTGTCGTTTACTTCAGCATTTAATTATTATAACACCAATGGCAATACCTATAACAGCTACGATGCCTCTGGAACACCCAAGTCTATCAACAACGCACGCTCCAGTTATTACTTCTTCAACAAAATAGAGGGCAAGGGAAAACTGCAAGGCCTTTCACTTCAATTTCACGAGCAAGCCTGGAATTTCGCGACAGGTCATGGATGGCTTTTTTATGTTCCGGATAAACCAGAAAATATGAATGAAAACCGAAGACTGATTTCTTTGCGATATAAAAGCCCTAACTCGGAAAAAAAACTACAGCAGGAGTATTTAGTACGCTATCAGAGGCATGGAGTGGATTGGAATACACGCCTTTTGCCCAATGATCCGTTGGTATACAGTTATGGACTAACAGAGAACTTGAAAACTCATACCTCTGATATTTTTACCCGACTTCAACTCAGCTATTCACTTGACAAAAATTCTGTACTTCTTGGAGGCATCGAGAACTCTTATTTCTTCTATGATGGAGACGATTTGCACCAGAGTAATGTAAATCTGAATTCTGATTTCCTTCAAACTACCAATAATGAATTAGTCAATGTTGGCCCTTACTTTGGATGGCTTGGAAGTCATCCTTTCAACAACACGGGTATGTTTTTACAATACACTTCTCCTAAACTCTTTGATAAATTAAGTATTACAGCAGGTGGAAGATATGACTACTTAGCTTTTAAATTTAATGACCCCTATGTTGTTAATTCCCCTAACGAATCAAAATCCTATAGCAGGTTAACCCCAAGATTAAGTCTAGTCTACACAGCAAGTGAAAAACTTACTTTCAAATTGATGGGTGGTCAGGCTTTCCGAACACCGTCACCATCAGAACTTTTCGGCTCAAACACCTATTTACTTGCCTCGAATCCACGTAGCCTCAACCCAGAAGTAATCACCACTTTCGAGTTTGCTTCAGATTATACGTTGTCAAAAAATATCAATTGGAGGTTTAATGCCTTTCATACTGAATTTGATGACCAGATTGGATACAGCGTCTCTAACTATAACTTGAGTACTAATCTTTACTCCCTCACTTCGTATGGAATTGAAAATGAATTCACTTTTAAGGCAGGCCGGTTTGACGGATTTCTTAACCACTCTTATGTGCAACGTCAAAACGAGAAGATCAGCGATCCAACCATTGCACAAAGTAATAGTAGTCTCACATGGGTTCCGCAACACGTACTTAATTGGGGATTGAAATACGGGTTTCCGAAATTCAACATTTCTACGCAAGCTCATTACCAGGGAGCGGTAGCCAGAAGGTCAACAGATGATGACATCGCTTATAATTACAATGGAGTTCGTGGATCACAGGTAGACGGGTGGCTCACGCTAGACCTTAGAGTTACCTATAAACCTTCAGATATGATTGAGATTGGGATCACCGGAACGAATTTGACTGATCAAAGAGGAAAACTCATAAAAAATAACTTGTATCCCTTCGATTATCAGATCACGGGCCGCACTATTCTATTTGATGTGCGTTTAATGTTTTAGATTTAGGTACTGTTGGTAATAATGAGTCTGATTTTGAGGCGATACGCTAGAATTCTTTTTCTGTGCGCTGGAGTATTCTCTGGCTCATGCGCTTATTCGCAAGCGATTGACTCGTTATTGACAGCCTATAAACAGGCAAGCGACAGCCGTGATAAAACCAATTTGCAACTTCAGTTAGCGTGGCGCTATCAAAGTCAGGAAGATTATGTCAAGGCTATTGTCTATTACCGTGAGGTACTTGAAGGAAGTGACAGTTCTAGAATAGATGGACTTTCGGTGCTGAAGAACATCGCCTTCTGCTACAATGAAATGGGCGATCTTAACAACGAGATTTCTGTTGAGGAAAAAATCCTGAGTATCCAGCAAAGACTAAATGCCTCCAACAATGCAATAGAGAAAACCCTGCAAAATTTATCTTCTCTTCATGTTCAGAAAAAGGATTATACCAAAGGCGTTCAATACAATAGGGAAATTCTGAGCAGAGCCGAAACTGACGGTAATTCTTTGTCGATAATACAAGCTTATAACAACCTGGGATATATCTACCATTTGTTAAAAGATCCGGTACGTTCATCTGAATATTTTGACAAAAGCTACCGGTTGGTTAATGAAAAAGGTACCGCGTTAAATGATGATGACCGAGCCAACATTCTGATCAACCTCGGAGTTGTCAACGTCAATATGCGCAATTTGAAGGAAGCTAAAACTTTCTTTGAAAAGGCATACGAAATTCGCAAAGCGCAAAACGACCCCATCAAGATTGCACAGAGCTTGAACTACCTCGCTACGTATGATTATTTACAAAACGAGTTGGACAAAGCTATCCAGCAAACAGAAGAAGCGATCAAGCTATTAAATGCTGCACCCGCAGAAGACAAACGCGAATCGACACTGGCCGACAGCTATAAGATCATGGCGCAAATCATGATGAAGAGAAATGATTTAAAATTATTCCGCAAATACAACGACTTGTTCACTAGGCAACAGGATCAGATCATTCAAAAAGAGCGGAGACGCAACAAACAATTGGCTGATCGTCAACTGGAAGCTGAGCGCACCAAGAATGAAATCCGGATTCTGCTGGCCGAGCAAGACAAGAATAGATTTAAAATCCTGGAGGCAGCTATGGAGAAGCAGAAAAACGAGCAGGAACTCCAGCTGAAAATCTCAGAGCTTCAAATGCTAAAAAAGGATAATGAACTTCAGGGGGAAAAATACAAAAACAAAGATCTGGAGACACAGCACATCAGCCAGATGCTAGAACTTGAAAAGCAAAGATCCAATTCACTGGAGCAGCAACAGAAGATTGCGTTACTTCAAAAGCATCAAGAAGTTCAACAACTTCAGCTCGACAAACAGAAAAAGGAAGTTGATCAGCTGGAAAAAGACAAAAGGCAGAGTCAGGAAATCAGAAATTATAATCTCATCGTTAGTTCTCTGCTGTTTCTTCTTTTGCTTATAGCACTCAATATGTATTTCTATCGCAATAGAAAAAACAGAATGCTTACCCAGCAAAATGCCACCATCAGTAGAATGAACCAGGAAATAAGCGCGCAAAATGAAGAGCTGATGTCGGTAAATGATCAACTCAATGAGCGAACCGAGGAGCTTCACCAACAAAACGATAAAATCCTGGAGGCGCAAGAAATCATTCATGAACAGCATGAGAAATTGATTTCGCACAGTAAAAACCTGGAAGAAGAAGTGGAACGCAGAACTCAGGAAATCAGAAATGCGAATGCCGAATTAGTGAAGTCGAATAGCCAAATGGAGCAATTCACTTATGCCATTTCACACAATTTACGCGCGCCTATTGCACGGCTCCTGGGTTTAGTCAATATCATTCAGTATGCCAATGGTCAAGAATATCTCTTTATTCTGGATAAGATCAAAGAGAGTTCATTCGATCTGGATAGCGTGATCAAAGACCTGAGCATGATTCTAGACGCGAAGTACAAGGCTAAAGAAATCGTTGAGTTCATAGACTTAAATGTGAAGGTGGAAAAAACCAAATTGGTTTTAGATAAAATAATTGATGAGAGTAGCGCTCAAATCACTTCCGATTTTTCAAAAGGAAATATCCTCTACGCCAACAATGGTTATATCGAAAGCATTTTTTATAATCTCTTGAGCAACGCACTAAAATATCGCTCGCCCGATCGTCCATGCATCATCAAAGTATCGTCAGAGATTCGAAATGATTTATTTGTTCTCTCTTTTTCCGACAATGGAATCGGTATTGACCTGGAAAAACATGGAGACAAAGTATTCGGCCTTTACAAAAGATTTAATTTGGACATCGAAGGAAAGGGTCTTGGTTTGTATTTGGTTAAATCACATGCACTTGCCATGGGTGGTGAAGTTCAAATAGAAAGCTCTCCTGATCAGGGCACAACATTCAGGATAATTCTGCCGATTAAAAAAATAGATTCTGAAGAGGAGCAAACCCAAGTTGCACACCAGCAATCGTAGTAATCCCGGCAATCTGCAGTACAATCTGTGGCAAAAGTTACCGTATCTTTGTCGATCGTATCTATGCGTCAATTATGAGGGTGAGTGCAATGCGGTTCGTTTTTTTTCTGTTGGTCTACTTGCCTCTGGCGGTTTCTGCCCAATTCAGCAACAGTTGGATCAACCTTAGTCAGCAGTACTACAAAATTCCCGTTGCTAAGGATGGAATTTATAAGCTCACGTATACCAATCTTCAGGCGGCAGGGTTTCCTGTTGGTGGCGACCCACGATACATTCAACTCTTTCATCGCGGACAAGAGCAATCGATTTACATAAAAGGCCAGGCCGATGGCTCTTTTAATTCGAGCGACTATATTGAATTCTTCGGACAAAAAAATGATGGCACGTTGGATAGCGCACTTTATAAGCAACCTTCCTTACAGCCACACAAACATTATAATCTCTATTCCGACACCACCTTTTATTTCCTGACTTACAGTTATCCAAATACACTCGGTAATCGAATGGATTCTGTGCAGTTCGCCAATACCAATAGTCTTCCCGCTGAAACGTATCAATTGTGCGAACGGCTTTTTGTTTTCCATGATCAATACAGTGCAGGATACAGAGTAAACGATTTGACTTACGCTACATCCTTTGATCAAGGTGAAGGCTGGACCGGAATCCCACTCCAGCAAGGCCAGACGATGGACTATGTAATTGATTCATTGACCAACGGAGTTCAGAGCGGAGGAAGTCCGAAGTTTGAACTGCTTTTGGTTGGCCGTGATTATCCTATTCACAATTTACAAGTATTGGTAGGACCAAACGTGAGCGCTCTTCGGGTGTTGGCATCGCCAACGATCACGGGTTTTGCAACCTACTTACTATCGAGTGATTTAAATTGGAGCGACATTGGCTCTGACGGAAAAATGGTAGTGCGCATTGCTGCACTTAGCGCTTCAACCAATCGCTATCAAGCAAGTGCTTCCTATGCGAAAGTAACTTTTCCTCAAAGTTTTGATTGGGGCAGTCAAAAGAAAAAAAGCTTCCAATTAAATGTTAAACCAGGGCAGTCCTATTTATCAATTACTAATCCTCCGGCAAATTTGAGATTGTGGGATATCAGCGATATTCAAAACATTGTACGCATTCAAACGATCACTGCAAATCCCAATCCTTTCAATGTCATTGTACCAGGTGGTGTGTCCAAATTATTTTCATCATCGGTAACGGTAGCACCGTCAATTATTCCGGTTTCGTTTCGCGATTTCAGTAATTCGAGTTCCAACTTTTTGATCATTACTAATAAAGAATTGAGAAAGCCTTCGGGAGGTTATTCCGATCCGGTACAAGCCTACGCTGGTTATCGCGCTTCCACGACTGGCGGAAGCTATGACACACTCATTGTTAATATCGATCAACTTTACAATCAATTCAATTACGGAGAAGTATCACCTCTCGCGATTTACAGCTTCATGAAATTCATGACGCAAGGTAATATCAAATATCTCTTCATTATTGGTAAAGGAAGAGACATCACTTACTCTGCATATCAGCGCAAGACAGTTCCTTCAAGCGAGTTTCGTGATTTGGTTCCATCGGCAGGTTATCCCGGTGGTGACAATGCTTTCACCGCAGGGTCGGGTGGCACAACGTATTATCCACTAGTACCAACGGGGCGTCTTACCGCCACCACACCGGCACAAGTGGCATCCTACTTCAACAAAGTAAAAGAGCTCGAATCAAAACCACTTCAACCGTGGGCGAAACAACTTCTTCACCTTAGTGGGGGCGGCAGCGCAACTACTGATTCTTACGAGCTCCGTCAATTCCGCCAATTTGTTGATGGCTATAAGGCAATTGCCGAAGGTCCTTACTTAGGCGGGCACGTTACCACACAATCCAAGTCTAATGTGGGTATTGAAAAAATCAACGTCTCCACCATCGTGAATCAAGGTGTGAATCTTGTCACCTTCTTCGGACATTCATCTTCAAGTACAATAGATATTGATATTGGTTATGTAAGCGATCCAACGTTGGGCTATAATAATCCGGGTAAATACCCGGTGTTCCTGATTAACGGATGCAATGCCGGAACCATTTTCGCCAATAGCATTACTTTCAGCGAAGACTGGATGTTAGCTTCAGGCAAAGGCTCACGCAATTTTATTGCCGGAACCTCATTCGGTTGGGCGGGTGACCTGAACGACTACTCTACCATATTCTATCAAGTTGGATTTGGCGATTCTACCTTTATCACCAAAGGAATTGGCGACATCCAAAAAGAAACATCCAGAAGATATTTGGACTCGGCATCGATCAACATTTATTCGATCGCACAAATACAACAGATGGTTTTAGCCGGGGACCCAGCTCTGAAATTATTTGGAACGAATCGCTCAGATTATAGTATTGATAACGGCTCCATTTCAATAACATCACTTGACACTAAACCGGTAACTTCACTGAGTGATTCATTTGGTTTAAAAATCATTGTAAAAAATCTGGGGGCGTATCATCCAAAGCCAATGAAGGTGCGGGTGATCAGAACCTTTAACGACAACTCTTCAAGAACATACGATTCTATTTTCTCGCCAACACTCTACATCGATACGCTTACTTTCAAATTGGCCAAGGAAAAAAGTGTTGATGGTTTTGGTAATAATCTTTTCACGGTAATCATTGACCCACTTAATGCCATTAAAGAGCTGAACGAGAATAATAATATTGGGACTCTTAACGCTTTCATTCCATCTAAAGGAACGGTCAACCTTTTCCCTACTAATTATGGAATTGTCAATGCTACTTCAGTGAACCTTGTTTTTCAGGATGCGAATTTGCTTGGTGCTCAAAGAAATTTTTCTGTGCAGATTGATACGGTTAGTACATTCAACAGTTCTTATTTGAAACAGCAAACGATCTCCGGAAAAGTATTAGCAAAAACACCGATCAATTTATTGGCTGGCGATTCGATTGTCTACTATTGGCGCACAAAACCTGTAAAGCAAAGCGCGAGCGATAGTGCTTCCTGGACCGTCTCTTCGTTTATTCATATTAACAATAGCCCGGAAGGTTGGGCGCAAACTAAATTCCCTCAATTCACGAATGATGCGTTGATCCATTTAGAAACTGACCTTAATCAAAAGAAAATAAGCTTTACAAAAACGACTTCTCAATTAAGTATCAAATCAATTGGCTCAGGCAGTGGCTCACTTGCTATTAATGCTTCGATGAAAGTGGATGGTTTTGAATACAATGTGCAACCACAGCAGGCAGGGATTGCTTGTCGTTATAACACAATCAATTTGGTAGCCTTCAACAAGCAGACCGCCAATCCATATCCAGGCATAAGCGTCTATTGGAATGATGCACGTGGGTGTGGGTATCAACCTTCGGTGATCAATAGCTTTGCACCTACTGAGTTGCAAACAGGTGATGGTATTGATTTACTTCATTATGTTGATAATATTAATTTGAGCGACTCTGTGGTAATGTATTCTGTAGGGAATCCAAGCTTCTCAACATGGCCTTCGAATGTGCTTACCAAACTAAATGATTTAGGAATCAGTGCTTCGCAAATCACTTCCTTAACTGACGGTGAGCCTGTGATCATTCTTGCTAAAAAAGGTTCGGCAATAGGTTCCGCAAAAGTCTTCCGCACTTCACAATCGCCCGCTACTTCACAAGACCTTGCTTTGGCTTCCACCATTACAGGAGGATACACCTCAGGCAAAATAAAATCACCGTTGATCGGTCCTGCTAAAAGTTGGGTGAGTTTCTCGGCAAAAGCTAAGAAGGTTGAATCGGTAGATAAGGTGACTTATTCCATTTATGGAGTCAACTTGAATGGACAGGAGGCACTCATTCAATCTGGGATTACTACTGCACTGGATTTATCATCGGTCAATCCGGTTCAGTATCCACAACTAAGAGTGCAGATTAATTTACAAGATTCGATAAATCAATCTGCCTCACAATTAAGAAACTGGTTTGTCTTTTACGAGTCTGTGGCTGAAGGCATGTTGTATTATCAAGGATCGCAAGAACAGCAATCGATCCCGGAAGGCAAGGCATTTACAGGCCAATATGGATTCACTAATATTTCTTCCAAATCGTTTTCTGATTCACTTCGTGTGAGTTTGGGAACGCATAACCTATCAAAATCGCACACGGAATTAACGGATTTTAAAATCAAGGCACCGGCTCCCGGTGACACCACAAAGTTTTCGATATCCATTGACACTAGGGGTAAAGCAGAACTAAACGATGTATCCGTTTTTGTCAATCCGAAAATTCTGCCTGAACAGTATTACGAAAACAATGTGATTGGCCTGAGTGAATATTTGAATGTAATTGCTGACCGCGCTTTACCTACACTCGATGTAACCGTAGACAACCGGTATTTGCAAAATGGAGATTACATCTCTACCAATCCTATGATTCGCGTAAGGCTGCATGACGACAATCCATTTTTATTTATTACTGACACAACTCATGTGAATATTTTCCTGAGCTATCCTTGTGATGAAATGCCTTGTCCGTTTCAGCGAATAAACTTTAAACAAAGTGATGTACAATGGTCACCTGCCACATCCACCAGCGACTTCACGGTTTCCTTTCATCCCACAAATCTGATATCCGGAACTTACACGTTGCAAGTAGCAGGAACTGATGTAAGTGGAAACGCGAGTGGAATACAACCATATCAGGTAGATTTTCAAGTAAACGCGGAAACAACGCTCACTTTAAAATCAGTGTATCCCAATCCGTCAAGCGATGGCTTCAATTTCAATTTTGAACTTTCGGGAAACGAATTACCCAATGAGTTCACACTTCAGTTGTATTCAAGAGAAGGGCAACTGCTTCAGCAATTTGGTCTTAATGATGTAAACAATTTCATCATTGGTGACAACAACATTTACTGGAGTGCTTTAAAATCGGGATTGGGCAATGGCTTGATTGTATATAAGCTCACGGTTAGCGCCAATGGAAAAACAGCCTCCCAAAGTGGAAGGCTGCTTCTATTGAAATAAAGATTTTTATTAATGATGGTGATGACCACCAGGGCCGTGCACATGGCCATGCTCCAGTTCTTCTGCTGTAGCTTCGCGAATACTCATTACCTCCACTGCAAAATTCAATTCAACGCCTGCCAATGGATGATTAGCATCAACGGTAACTTCGTTCAAACCAACTTCGGTAACAGTTACCACTTGGCCATGATCGGTTTGAAACTGCATTCCTTTTTTTACTTCTCCGCCCCCAAAAGCTGAGCGAGGAACGCGCTGCATCATTTTATCGTCTTTCACTCCGTAGCCTTTTTCAGGACTAACTTTAATATTGAATTTGTCGCCTTGCTTTTTTCCTTCAAGCCCTTCTTCCATTCCAGGAATCAAATTGCCAATGCCTTGAATATAGAAAAGAGGTTCACGGCCCTCGCTTGAATCGAGTACTTTGCCTTCATTGTTGGTAAGCGTATAATGAATTGCCGCTACCTTGTGTTTTGTAATTTGCATGAGAAATTAATTTTTGGCAAAGCTAATTGTTTTAATTTATTTCTGAACTCAGAAGCCGCAGCATGCATCCAAATCTATTTTTCAAAGATGTAGGTTAGGCCTTTAACGAATCCGGGAATGGCCGCGTCAATGTGCCCAAAGTTTGTGTATTCAGCTTTCTTTATCTTGAGCCCTTTATAGTTTCGGTCACTGATTTGTTTTTCAAAAGAATGAAGGATTCCTTTCGATTCATCAACCATGTCCTCGCTCCCCATACTTACATAAAAATTCAGTGGCAGTTCGTTAGTCGGCTTAGCTAAATTTTTCTCCATTTCAAATAAATAACGATGGTTATAATGTAGACTCGGACTTGCTGAAACTATGTTTTTTATCACAAACGAATTTTCTTCTATCGATTTCAATCCGTAGAACAAAGTAAAATATCCTCCGAGTGAGTGTCCGCAAATAACTGACCTATTGATATCGATCTTATATTCTTTGGTTAGTTTAGGCACCAACTCTTCATCAATAAATTTTTTGAATTTGGCTGCACCACCACTTAAGGCCATTTCGTATTCGGGAATTGCTGTCGGATAAGTATAATCTCTTGTCCTTAATGAATCCATTGTTGGAAAGTCTTTGTAGCCAATTCCAACTACAATTGACTTTGGAATCAGTCCGATGAACGAGTTAAACTTCAATTCAGTAACGGTCGATTCAATAAACGCATTAGCGTCAAGAATGATAATCAACGGATACTTTCTAGTCGAATCGTGTGAGTATCCTTTTGGTGTCGATGTGAAAATCTTAAATGTGTCAGAGACATGGCGTGAGTAAAGCTTCTCTGCAGTTGGTTCCGAATAGTAGTTTGAGAATTCAGTAAGCGGTTGGTCACGGTCTCCGCTTACCGCCTTTTTATTTTGCACACATGAAAAGAGTAAGATAATTGCGGTCGCAAATGTTGTTAGCTTGTTTGTCATAAGTCATGGTTAAAGCTATTGGATGCAGGAAAACTCGAAATAGTTCTGTTGCTCCAGATTAGTTTGGCTGTAAGATTCATCATTAAACCACCACACCATGACTTATCATTTTCCGTAGGCGTTCATTTCTGGAGGAACCTGATATAATGAAGGCGTGCATTTCGCGTCAGACAAGTTCGCTCTCTAGCAAAGCTTATCGATGGCGCGATCGGAGGGTTGAAGATAAGTTGATTCGTGCTGCACGTTCATCTGACGCTCATGGCACTCGCTTTTGACCTAGGTCTACTCAGACCATTCAGGACACCTCTTACTCTGACTTCAACGTCTCTGCTGGATTTACTTGAGCTGTCTTCACGGTAAGAATTCCGAGCGTAATCCAGGAGATCAACATCAGACCAATTCCGGTAGTAATAAAAACTAGAGGGCTGATCTCGATTCGATACGAGAAGTTCTTTAGCCAGTCGTTCATCACCCACCACACCAATGGCACCGCCAGGATGATGGCTACCAAAACGAGTTTGGTAAAATCGCGAATAAGCAAAACAACTAAATTGGAGAGACTGGCTCCCAGCACTTTGCGGACACTCACTTCTTTAGTTCGTTGTCGGAATGAGAGTGCGGCAATCCCTAGCAAGCCAACGCTCGCAATGATCACACCCAGGAGTGAAAAAATATTCAGCACCAATACCATATTTTGTTCTTCCACATAAAGCTGGCTGAGTTGTGTATCCAAAAACGAAAATTCAAAACGAAAACGATCGTCAAACTTGCGCCATGTTTTCTCAATGCCCTTGATCGTTGATTCAAAATCGGAAGTATTCACTTTTATCACTGCAAAGTTATAATTCGCTTCCAGCCGCATGAGCAACGGTCGAAGTGGTTCGTGCAACGATTGGAAATGAAAATCTTTCACCACACCGATTATGGGTCCTTTCGGTTCAGGGCCATCACGCTCCCACAAGATTTCTTTCCCAACCGGATCCTTTAAGCCCAACTGGCGTACCGCAGTTTCGTTCAAAAGAAAGCCAGCTGAATCTGCAGGGTTATTACTCTGGAACGACCGGCCTTCGACAATAGTCATGTCCATCACCTTCAAAAAATCAACATCGATCAATGCTTCAGACGCATCCCTTCGTTCTTCGGGGTGTTGCGTTGCATAGATTGGGTTTTGATTAAACGATTTTCCCGGGACATTTGAAGTCGCAGACACACTACTCACTCCTTTTACTTTTAAAAGTTCAGTCCTAAGTTCTTCCATACGCCTGTTGATCGATCGATCTTTGATGGGTAACACGATCACTTCTTCAGGTTTGAATCCCAGGTCTTTATGCTGCAAGAAATTAAGTTGTTGCGAAATAATCGCACTGGCCGAAATCAACGCCATGGAAGTAACGAATTGAAAAACGATAAACATGCGTCTCGCACCAGTGCCCTTCGTTTGAAACATGTTATTCTTCAAAATCAGTGCAGGCTTGGCTGCCGAAAGAAAAACCGCTGGGTAAACACCGGTGATCAGGGCTATGATCATTCCCAATGACAAAATTACAGTTGCAAAAAATCCTGGTGTCAGAGTAAACACCTTGCCTGTAACTGAGTAAAATAATGGCAAAGAGATTTCGATGAAGATTATAGCAAGCACGACAGCCATCGAGGTGACCAGTACCGACTCACCTAGAAATTGAAATGCAAGTTGTTTGCGATAAGCCCCCATTGATTTGCGCAAGCCGATTTCTTTCGCGCGTTCCGTTGCTTGCGCTAAATTTAAGTTTACAAAATTCACTGCACCGATGATCAGGATCAGCAATGCGGCTGCGGCCATTAAGTAAACATAGGCGATGTTGCCATTGGCCTCAAGCTCCCAGCGCAAATGCGATTGTAAATGGATGCTGGTGATCGGCTGCAATTGAAATCCATAATGATTTTCTTTTAACCATCTTATTTCTTCATCACGATAGTTTCGGTATTTCCTTGTCCAGTCAAGAAGTTTAGTCTCCAGTGCTTTCGCATCTGTTCCGGGTTTAAGTCGTACATAGTTGTAATGTCCAAAATCGACCCATTGATAGTACGGGTTACCCGGGTCTAAGAGTTTCTCGCGCACGTAGGAAACCAAAAAGTCAAAATGAAAATGCGAAGCCTGAGGCACATCTTTAAAAACGCCAAGCACTTGTATGAGGTATTTTTCTTCATTGGCTTCAAGCTGCTTGCCAATGCAGTCGGTAGTGCCAAAATACTTGATTGCTGTCGATTCAGAAATCAAAACACCACGAGGATTTTTCAAAGCCGTTTTTACGTCACCCTTTATTAGCTGAAAAGAAAAGACTTTAAAAAATGTGCTATCCACAGCGAGTACATTCGATTCATCATAACGAACATCTTTCTCGGGATTTCTAATGGAAAATATTTCGCGAGTAAGGCCCGGCCCCCAAAGTGGAGATAAGCTCACAGCGCTTTCTACTTCCGGAAAATCGTGCACCATTGCCTGGGCCATCGGATGCGGTGTGCGCGTTTGCGGATTGGTGTTTATCCATGCGATGCGATAAATATTCTCGGCCTTCTCATGAAAGCGGTCATAGCTTAATTCTTGTTTCAAAAACTGAATGATCAGAAAAACGGAAGCCAAACCAATCGCCAAACCAACCACCGAAATAGTGGTGTAAAATTTATTACGAACAAAATTGCGAAAGGCTATAGTTAAGTAGTGACGAAACATATTTATTAATTCATGGTTTTATTTGTCGATTAAGGATACTAGTTACTGGATGCTGGATACTAATGCAATCTAGAATCCAGTATCAGGAATCAAGTATCCAGTCTACTCGCTTCTCAAACTATTAGATGGATTGCTCATTGCTACTTTCAGTGCTTGAGTACCTACAATCACTAATGCCAATAACAATGCACCCGCTCCGGCTGCAGCCAGTACCCACCACGATATTCCGACACGATACGGATAGCGCTGCAAAAAATCATTCAGGCCCCACCATGCTATTGGCGCAGAAATGAGAAACGCGATAATCACCAGCTTCGAAAAATCTTTGGAGATCAACGTCACCAAACTAGAAACCGAAGCACCCATTACTTTGCGAATGCCAATCTCTTTAGTTCGTTGCTCGGCAGTGAAGGCAGCCAATCCAAATAAACCCAAACAAGTGATGGCTATGGTGAGCGAAGCAAAGAGGCTTGCTAATCTGCTAATGAGATTGATCGATGAAAATTTCTTTTCAAAGTCAGTGTCAACAAACCGGTACTCAAACGGATAATTCGGATTCAGCTTCTTGAAAACCTCTTCGACTTTAGCCATAGACCCATTGATATCGTCTGTCTTGTTAAGACGAAGAGTAACAGTGCTACTCCAGGTGGGTGCGAAGACCATGATCATTGCCTCTACTGGTTTGTCGGGAGATTCCATTACAATATTTGGCACCACTCCAACGATATGTAGTTCTGTATCACCATTGAATGTTATCTTTTGGCCAATGGGCTCTTTCATCCCCATCAAATCAACGGCCGCCTGATTCACAATAGCTGCAGAAGAATCACTTTTATAATCGCGCGAAAAATCGCGGCCTTTAAGCATTTTGATGCCCATTGTTTCGGTGTAATCATACTCGGTAGCGATGGTTGCAAATGATACTCTGCTTTCTGCAGGCAGACCAGGCCATTTCACTTCAATATTGTTAAAGACAGAAGTAACAGGGCTGTTGCTTTTACAGACTGATTTCACCACACCTGTGCGCACCAGTTCTTCGCGCACACTTTTGAAATTGCTCTCGAGTTCATTGTTCGTCCAGATCTGTACCAGATTCTCGCGATCATAACCCATGTCGCGATTTTTCACATGCATGATCTGCTGATAAATGACGATAGTGCCAATGATCATGAAAATCGAAAAAACAAATTGAAGTGTAACCAGCACTTGTCGCGGAGTACTTGCTCCTTTACCTACACTCAATTTGCCCTTCAATACTTTTACTGGCTGAAAACCTGACAGGTAAAATGCCGGATAGCTACCTGAAAAAATTCCCGTAACAAAAATTATTGCTAAAGCTGAGACCCACAGCCAGGGATTTGAGTAATCGATGTGAATATTTTTTTCTACCAATCCGTTGTAAACCGGCAGCATTAACTCTACAATGACAAGAGCTAACAAAAAGGCGATGAAAGTGATGATGAGCGACTCCCCCAGAAATTGAAAAATCAATTCTTTTCTCCGAGACCCTATGCTTTTTCTAATACCCACTTCGCGCGCCCGGCTTTCACTGCGGGCAGTAGCCAGGTTCATAAAATTGATGCAAGCAATCACAAGCACAAACACAGCAATGATGGTAAACAATCGCACGTATTCGATCATGCCTCCGGAAATCTTTCCATTTTCAAAATCAGAGTGAAGCCGCCATTTACTCATCGGATGAAGAAACAATTTCGCAGTGGGTGCCTTCGGATTGTGGGTCTTGATCAAGTCGTGAATAGTTGCATTCACTTCTGTTTCTGTGGCTCCCTGCTGAAGCAGCACATACATCGTAAAACTATTGTTATCCCAAACGTCCTTATTGCGTTTTATCCAGGGTTGCGTTGATTCAAAATAAGCGAATGGCAAAAGATAGTCGAACTTGAACCTCGTGCGTTTCGGGCGAACATCTTCGATCACTCCTGTCACTTTCAACTCCTGCCGGTTATCAATTTTAATATATTGGCCGATAGGATCACGATCATCAAATAATGCCTTCGCAGTTGACTCGGTGATTACAATAGAGTTGGGATCATTGAGTGCACTAGCCGAATCCCCCTTCAACATTTGATAACTGAAAATCTTAAAAAAATCTTCGCTAACACTCAGTCCCAACTTGTTCAAGCGAGTGTCCCCCACTTGTAGCATATTTCCTTCACCCCAATTAGTCATCACGATGTTTTTTATCAGGCTCGACTTGGCCATGATTGCTTCTTTCATTGGATACGGCATCGCATTGCCTGTGCCAATACCTTGAGCCCATTGTTGACTTTGATAGAGCTCGTAAATGTTTTCATAGTTTTTATGAAAGCGATCGAATGAATATTCATCGGCCACCCACAAAAGGATGAGTATACTCGAAGCTATGCCAATGGCAAGTCCGCCAACGTTGATGAAAGAATAAACTGAATTCTTCATCAGACTACGCAAGGCAATTTTAAAGTAGTTGCGAAACATGTGTTAGGTTGTTTGGGTGTATTTGTTGTATGTAATTTCTATTCTATTTGTAGTTCCGGAACCTCTCACCTCATTCACTCCTCAGGCTATCCACCGGATTGCCCGTTGCTGACTTAATTGACTCAAAACTCACGGTGAGCAGCGCAATAGTCAGGGCAACAATGCCTGTAAGTGCAAACACCACCCAACTGATTTCAATTCGGAAAGCAAAACTCTGCAGCCACTTATTCATACTCCACCAAGCAATGGGTGTTGCTATGGCGAATGCAATAAGAATGAGTTTCACAAACTCGGTCGACATCATCGCCACAATCTGTTGCACACTGGCTCCCATTACTTTTCTGATCCCTATTTCTTTAAACCTTCTTTCGGCCATGTAAGACGACAGCCCATACAAACCAAGGCTGCAAATGATCATAGCAATAATGGCAAAGCTGGTGATGATCTGTGAAACCCTTCGATCTTCATCGTACTGCTTTTGAATGTTTTGGTCAAGGAATGAGTATTCAAATGGAGTATCAATAATCATCGATTTCCAAATTTTCTCCATGGACTGAACCGTTTGTTCAAAATTGGAAGTGGTGACAGAGGCAACGATATAGTTATATCTTTTTGTGCTATCGGCAAGCTCGAATAAAGTAGGTTTGATTTCTTCATGAAGAGAATTTTGATGAAAATCTTCCATTACTCCGACCACCTGGAAATCATACTTTTTTCCTTCCCATTCGAAGTGCAAATTTTGCCCAACTATTTTCTCTGGCGACAAACCAAGTTTGTCAGCAGCCGTTCGATTCAAAATCAATTTGCTTTCGCTGTCCATCGCTCGATTGTCGGTAAACATTCGGCCGCTTAACAATTTCATGTCAAGCAATTCCATATAGCCTACGTCAATCTGGTTTCTTCGGATATCAACCGCCTTATCCATATTGTTACCATCAGTGTAGAACAACATGTCATTCCAAATGGTAGCACCCGGAATGTAAGCTGTGCCCGAAGCCGCTTTGACATTGCTGTTGTTTTGCAATTGCTTTTTCAGCGCATCGTATTTATTGCGTGCTTCGTCCGTGCGCAAAGGCAAAACAATTTTTGCGTTGTAATTGAATCCAAGATTCTTTTCCTGCATGTACTTCAACTGACTGGTGATAATAAAAATGCCACAGATCAACGCGATGGCGATCATGAACTGAAACACTACAAGCCCTTGCCTTAGTCTTCCTGCAGAACTACCAAGATTCAATTTTCCTTTCAATACTTGAGCCGGCTGAAATGAGGATAGGTAAAATGCCGGATAGCTACCCGCTACTAACCCTGTAACCACTGTTAAAACAATGGCTGCCAAAACAAAGTAGAACATGTTATCACCATCAAACGAAATATTTTTATCAGTGAGTTGGTTGAAGTAGGGAAGGATAAACTGCACAAGCACAATGCTTATCACAATGGAGAACCCCACAATGAACATGGCCTCACCTAATATCTGGCTAATTAATGATGATCGAAATGCCCCCATCGTCTTGCGAATGCCTATTTCTGAAGCGCGCTTCGTTGCCTTTGCGGTTGACAAATTCATGAAGTTGATACAGGCGATCAGCAGAATAAAGATGGCTATCGATGCAACCACATATAAATATTTGATGCGCGGACTCTGGTTAATATCTGACTTCAGGTAAATGTCTTTCACGGGCTCAAGTGAAAGTGTTTTGTGAAGCCCTAATGCTTTCATCGCTTCTTCACCATGCTTCAACAAAACCTGATTCATCTTTTTCTCCACGTCCGCTTTGTTGTGACCACGAACAAGTTTCAAATACGATGGCACAAAATTATTTCCCGCCCAGTGTTTTGCTCCCTCCCCACGTACATATTCGCCCCATCCTTTGCTCATCATAGACGTGAAGAAATTTGCTTTAATATGACTATTGTACTTCTGAACAAACACGCCCGTCACTTTATACTCTCTGGGTTTGCCACCTTGACTAATAGAAATGATTTTGTCAAGAGCGGGCTCTGCACCAAAAAGTTTCGAGGCCAATTTTTCTGAAAGAACAACTGTATTGCCAAGTGTCAGCGCTTTGTGCGGATTGCCTTCTTTGAATTCATATTTGAAAATGTCGAACAAGGTCGAGTCGGCAATGAAGCCATCGGTTTCGTAAAAAAGATTTTCATGATAACGGAAAAGACTCTGGCCAACATCGGGTGGATTGAGCACGCGAACTGCACTTTCAACTTCAGGAATTTCATCCTTCATAGTCATGGCAATGGGCGGAGATGCTGTGGCCAACTTATTTTGTATGCCGGCACCCCCCTTAAACTCGCTGACAATGCGATACAAATCCTCCCCCCGCTCGTGATGCCTGTCATAGCTCAATTCATCCAGCATGTAAAGCGACAACAGCAGACAACAAGCCACACCAAGCGCGAGACCTAAGATATTAATAGTAGAGTAAGCCTTGTTTCTGACAAGATTCCGAAGAGCGATCTTAATGTAGTTTTGAAGCATACGATTTAGTTTTCGTGATAAATGCCTTTGAATTCCAAAATCTTGGATTCAGCATCAGTATTTCCAATGATGATGCCATTTGAAAAACCTGCCTAATTCTGCTTACAATAAGCCTTTTTCTAATCACTGCGGACGATTGCGAACGAAAACGTCCGCTGGCGGTCGGTCTTCATTACAGGAAATTTCTGCAATAGAACCGCTCTGTTTCGTGATTTTGGTTAGTTTTGCAGCCGCTTTTCACGAAGCCTTAATCTGATTTTTAATTAAACCTAAATTCCTGTGAACCTAGTACTCTTTCTACTTCTGATTCCTGCGATCGGCCTCCTTGGATTGATCGTAACTGCATTCAAATCTTCTTGGGTTTTAAAACAAGATGCCGGTGAGCCAAAAATGCAAGAGCTGGCAGGCTATATCGCCAATGGCGCTATGGCATTCTTGAAAGCTGAATGGAGAATTCTTGGTGTGTTTGCACTCATCGCCTCTATATTACTCGGCTGGTCAGGTACTTTGATTGAAGAATCAAGCCCGATCATCGCTATCTCCTTTTTAATAGGCGCGTTGCTTTCCGGTACTGCCGGATATATTGGTATGCGCATCGCTACCAAAGCAAACGTGCGTACTACACAAGCTGCTCGTACTTCTTTGGCGAAGGCATTGAATGTTTCTTTCACCGGTGGATCTGTAATGGGTATTGGTGTAGCCAGTCTTGCGGTACTTGGTCTTGGTGGTTTATTCATTGTATTCTACAAATATTTTGTTCCTGAAGGTGCACCTGTCACTGGCCTTGATATGCGTAAAGCAATCGAAGTGCTTGCCGGATTTTCTTTAGGTGCAGAATCAATCGCATTGTTCGCTCGCGTTGGTGGTGGCATCTATACTAAAGCTGCCGATGTTGGCGCTGACCTTGTAGGTAAAGTTGAAGCAGGCATTCCTGAAGACGATGTACGCAATCCTGCAACGATTGCCGATAACGTAGGTGACAACGTAGGCGATGTAGCCGGAATGGGCGCTGACTTATTTGGATCTTATGTAGCAACCATCCTTGCCACTATGGTTCTTGGTCAAGAGATTTCAGCTGCTGATAACTTTGGCGGCCTCTCTCCTATCATATTACCGATGGCAACTGCCGGTCTTGGACTTATCTTCTCAATTATTGCTACCTGGTTCGTTAGAATCAAAAATGAAACAGATAGCGTGCAGACTGCACTCAACATAGGTAACTGGTCGTCTATTATAATGACAGCTATTGCCTCTTATTTTGCTGTAATGTATTTGCTCCCTGCAACAATGACGCATCGAGGAGTGACGTTCACTTCAATGGACGTATTCATCGCTATCATAATTGGTCTAGTCGTTGGAACATTGATGAGCATGATCACTGAGTTTTACACTGCTATGGGCAAGCGCCCTGTAAGATCAATCATCAATCGTTCAGCAACAGGACATGCTACCAACATCATTGGAGGACTTTCAGTTGGTATGGAATCAACAGCGCTTCCTATCCTTGTATTGGCTGCCGGTATTTTAGGATCCTATTCTTTTGCAGGATTATATGGTGTATCCATTGCAGCTGCCGGAATGATGGCAACTACTGCTATGCAATTAGCAATTGACGCTTTCGGTCCGATTGCCGATAACGCTGGTGGTATTGCAGAGATGAGCCAACTTCCTGAAGAAGTTCGTCATCGCACAGATAACTTAGATGCCGTTGGTAACACAACAGCTGCTACCGGAAAAGGATTTGCCATTGCATCTGCCGCACTTACTTCGCTTGCGTTGTTTGCTGCGTTTGCCGGTGTTTCCGGAATTACTGCTATCGATATTTACAAAGCTCCTGTTCTTGCCGGACTTTTTGTTGGCGGGATGATTCCATTCATCTTCTCATCACTTGCTATTGCAGCCGTAGGTCGTGCAGCAATGGATATGGTGAATGAAGTACGCAGACAATTCAGAGAAATTCCGGGCATCATGGAATACAAAGCGAAGCCTGAATATGAAAAGTGCGTTGCTATCTCTACTAAAGCATCTCTTCGCGAAATGATTGCTCCCGGAGCGATCGCATTGCTAATGCCTGTGGTTATTGGTTTCACGTTCGGTCCTGAAGTGTTAGGTGGTTTCCTTGCCGGTGTTACGGTTAGCGGTGTGTTGATGGGAATCTTCCAATCGAATGCCGGTGGTGCATGGGATAACGCCAAGAAATCATTTGAGAAGGGTGTTGTAATCGATGGCCAGACTTACTACAAAAAATCAGAGCCACACAAAGCATCAGTAACTGGTGATACTGTAGGTGATCCATTCAAAGACACTTCTGGTCCTTCCATGAATATCCTTATCAAATTGTCTTCTATCGTTGCGTTGATTATTGCTCCACACATTTCAGTTGTGAAGCACACGGCAGATGTTAAGGTACAAGAAATAAAAATTGAGAAGATGGAGAAGGTGAGTTCACCTGGTATAGAAATGAAGTAATTAATAAATTTAAAAATAAGAAAGGCTGTCATAATAGGCAGCCTTTTCTATTTCCTGATTTCCCCCTTACTATTCCATTCGTGATCAATGTTTCTCATCAGTAGTGCATTGTCAAATCTTATCTTCCCTTTTGGGAAAATGGACTCATCCTCAAAGAAACTTGACTTAACTTCCATTACAGTTAATGGAGACACTTCCCATTTCTTTGTTTTGAGTTCAAGTCCGTCAAATGCTTCACCAATTTTATTCGGAGAATACCCCACAGCGCCTTGCTTGAAAAAGTCTGAAGCACAATCTTGATTTTCAAAAATACTTTCGGTACTCCATTCTTTTGTCTCCCTGGCAATAATTTTCAAAAATGTGCCGTCTTCACTTTCGAACTCTACATGATACATTCCATTGCTCTCGTTAACCTTAAACTCTGCGAGATGATGAACTCCGGGAAAAACTCGGCCTCCGGCAAGAGAGTTCAATCTTGAGGACGTATCTCGCCTCGGGACGTAAACTCCCTCTTTTACTTCTCCATTCTCAGTCCACTCCACCGCAATTCGATGCGCTCCATTCTCAGATGAAATACCTATGTTAAAAGGAATTGCCTTCGGCCTGATATTTTTTAATCGAATCAAACAGATACCAACCATAGCTTTATTCTTAACCAACTTAGGTCTAAACGTTGCAGGCAAAAATTTTTCTATCACCTCTCGTTCAGCCTGAAAGTTGATCAGGATTCGCCTGTCAATTGTACCGATGATGGTGGGTATTCTCATAGTCAAAAACTAGTGGCTGTTTTATAAACCGATGGCTGTGGCATTATCATTCTCCACCATTTTATTGACCTTCGGTTGAATTATCCAAACACCAACGGGATAGAACCAAATCAAAAAGAACTCTCCGGCAAAGTCTGAAAATGTAGCCTCACGTTGCAGCTCAACTGTCTTAAATGTTTTCGCTACAAAATAGAGAGAGTAAAAAATACAAAACATAGAAAATAGATGTAGCGGTACAATAATTCCAGCCATGCCTCCAATGAGCCCAATGTCAGGCTGCTCATCACGCTCAATCATGCCAGGCAGACCACTCATGAGAGCGCCAATACCCAGGCAGATGAGTAACATGTAAATCATAGGGATGATAAAAAATATTTTAAACTTCGTTGTCTTCATTTTTACGCTAGCGGGAACTTTGCTTTGCAGTCCTATGGCAATTGCCCAAAACCAACCAAAAAAAGCTCCCATGCAAATGATCATCAATATCGGGAAGACTTTAAAGTAGTTAAACATGAATAATGGATCGGGATCATTACCGCTGGCGAGTTTAACAAACATTGTTCCCATCATAAAAAATTGAAAGATCATTGGTATACCAAATGTCACCAGGAACAGTTGCCAATGTTTCGCTCTTAAAAATCTTTCGGTTAAAGTCATCTGCTTTATTTTACCAATTTTACTTCGATAACCTTTTTGGATATTTCTTAATGGACTCCCTTACCGTCCAAGGTAGACCCAGAGTTTAAATTATGCAAAGGCTCAGAAACTTAAGAGTATCCATAAACCGCCTCAATTGGGCTGCAAGTAAGGATTCTTCAAGCATGACATCTATTGTTGTCAATTACCTTTAACATGGAGTGTGACCATCTACTGATGGTTACGAATATTATCGTATCTTTGAGCCGCATTTAAGAAATAGTGCCTTCAGCAACTGCTAAATCGATTAGCGTCTCTGTTTTCACCTTCCTTAATTAAACATTCCTTAGTTACGTTAGCTTTAACATGACTTTAGAATATTGCCGGGCAATACGAGCCATAGCTTTTATTACCTGTTTATGAGAATCAATTTTAATTTAATAAACAATGCAAGGAACAGTAAAGTTTTTCAATGAAACCAAAGGTTTTGGATTCATAACACCATCGGACTCAAGTGCAGACATTTTTGTTCACTCTTCAGGACTCGTTGACCAAATTCGTGAAAACGACAAAGTAGAATACGAAGAACAAAAAGGCAAAAAAGGAATGAATGCCGTAAATGTTACCCTAGTAGACTAAGAAATTTCTTAAAGAATATTCTGAAAAGGCCGCCCCTAAAGGCGGTCTTTTTTTATTTCCCAAAAAATCGTGCCTCGCTCCTACCTTGGTGGTGTCCTTCAGAATAAATTAGTTATTAAAATAGTTGGCAAGGCACAAATGATCGCGTAGTTTTCGAGCTTGAGAATCAGCCATAAATAATTTTAACATAACCTTAAAGAGATGAAAGGAAAGATCACACCAATCGTTATAGCTTTAGTATTAACTGTATCAATGACGTTTGCTCAGACAGGATTAAAAGAGTACCAGGCGGGACACATCTTTACTGTTAGCCTCCCTGACTACATGAGCAAAACTGTTGGGCTAAATTCTGCTTCATCAATACAATACAAAAGTGTTGTCAAAGATGTTTACGGTTTTATAATTGTTGACACCAAGGAAGAGCTATCTCTGGCTGAAATGTCATACGCTTCACTCAACGAATTCTACGAAGGATTTATTACCGATTTTTTAAAAGACCAGGAAAACAGAAAAGTATCAGAGCCAAAATATCTCAAGAAAGGCGATAAAAATTTTGTAGAAGCTGACGTGACTTACTTTGACAAAGAGGCGAATGTTGATATCTATTATTTAGTTGGTATTGTGGAAACCAAATTGTCATACTACAAGGTTTTATCATGGTGTGTATCTGCAAGCAAAGAAAAATTCAAAGCTGATTTTCAAAAAATACTTTATAGCGTTAAGGACTAACACTGAAAAATAAAAAAAAGGAAACGTCCTTTGTCAAAGGACACCTGAAGAAAGAAGTTGCCAAGCAAAAGCTAAGAGCTTACTCTGATCGTTCGCGCAGCCCTCTCTTTTCAATCTTCGCTTTCAAAAAATACACCAGCGTTCCGGCTAGGATAACCAGTACGCCACCTGCTACCATTTTGTATCCAGTAGAAATCAGGATACCTACCCACATGGTAATGGCGATATAGACTGGCCAGGGAAAGAATGGCATTTTATATGGGAACTCCTTTGTTTTACTTTTTCTCAATAACAAGAGCCCGATGGCTTGCCCAATAAACTGAACCAATATGCGCATGGCAAGAATGGCGCTGATCACATCACTTAATTTAAAAAGGAGGCTGAATGCAAACGCTATACCTCCAAGAACCAACAGCGATACATAGGGAAAATTTCCTTTCGGATGCACGCGTGCAAAGACCTTGAAGAACGCACCATCCACAGCGGCCGCATACGGAATGCGACTATAACCCAACGTGGCTGAAAAAACTGAAGCAAACGCAACCACCATAATGAGACACGTCACGATTTTTGCCGCCACAGGTCCTGCCAGTTCCTGCATGAATAAACTAATTACAAACTCACTATCCTTTGCCGCATGCCACGGAATGACACTGACCACGCTTACATTCATCATCAGGTAGAGAATCGAAATCCCCGCAATAGAAAGAAACATGCTCCGTGGAATATTTTTGGAAGGGTTTATGATTTCACCACCAAGGTGACACACATTGTAATATCCTAAATAGCTGTACATACTTTTTACCGAAGCAAAACCGATGGCAGCCGCAAAAGCGTAGTTGATGGTTAACCCATCATTGAGGTGTTGAACGGGTTGCAAAATATTGCCAAACATCAGGCCGCCAGAAATAATCAATAAGATCGTTCCAATCACAATCACCCAAAGCACTACACTGATTTTACCAATGGACTCAATCTTCCGAAAAAGTAAAATGATAATGGAGATCACCACACCCCCACTTATCATCTTCGCCTCCAGCGGACTCATCGGCATTAAATAGCAGAAGTATGAAGAGAACCCGATAGCAGCTGAAGCGATGACTAACGGAGCCTGTATCATCGTTTGCCACACAAACAAAAAGCTCATGAGTTTGCCGGTGCTTTTGTTGGGAAATGCTTCTTTCAGAAAATTATAAGAACCACCTGCCAGCGGAAAAGCGGCACCCAATTCGCTCCACACCATCGCATCGATGAACGAAAGCACTGCCCCCGCCAGCCAGGCATACAGAAAGTAAGGACCGTTCATAATGCTGATGACCATAGGCAGTGTAATGAAGGGCCCGATGCCGACCATGTCGATCATGTTAATGGCAGTAGCCTGGAAGAGTCCGAGTCGTCTTTCTTGTAGAGGTATTGACATCAGTGCGTTTTAATTCTCATAGCAACACCTTACGGCAGGATTTAGTGTCATAACTGTCGAATATAAAAAAATCGGCTAAGTGCGGATAGGAACTCTGGCTCACTGGTGGTGAAGAAAACAAATAAAAAAGTCTGGTGCTATCTATATCTATTATTGAAAAACGAAATCCAGCTACGAAATCTAACCTCACATCCTAAAAGCTTCTCCTTTCGTCATCACCATCTTGCGCTCGTCACCTTTTAATTTTAAGTCGTTGCTCACCCTGCGAGGTGTTGGCCATTGCCAAGCGCACCAGATGATAATCACTCCAAAATAAATACTGAAACGTTCATCTGAAGTCAGGAAAAATCCGATCGCCAGTAAAAAAGATACCCATACCAAAGAATTTATTTTTCGTCTTGCTACGGGCAGATACAAATCCATTTTTTTTCCAAGGCTGGATTCATCGGCAATTTTTTTACAACGTTTGCCTGCTTCCAACTGAACAATCGTTAGCAACATCAAAACAAGGATTGGAATCGAGATGAGCAATATTTGAAGACCCAATTCATCCTCCACTATTCTTGGAAGTATCCCTGATAAGATCAAATAATAGATGGCGAGAAACTCTGCAATTGGCAGCAGCATCATGATCATACTGCGGTTATAGAGCTTGTAAAAATATTCTTTAAGTGTGAAATTCATAGCGGATGTAGTTTCAAAGCTAATTATAAAATATCTTTGCTCAATTAGTTCATACCCCAAATGATGAGTGCTACTGACAATTTATCGCGCAAAGAACAGGTGATCCGCAGTGCGGCCGAATTGTTTCGTGAAAAAGGCTATGCGGCAGCGAGCATGCGCGACCTCGCACAGAAATTAGGTATCGAAGCAGCAAGCTTATACTCCCACATCAAATCGAAAGAAGAAATTTTACAAAGCTTGTGTTTCGACATGGCGAGTGAATTTCGCAAGTCGCTGGATGAAGTTGAAAAACAAAAAGCCTCTGCGAGCGAGAAATTGAAAAACGGAATCATCGGGCACATTCAGGTGATGGCAAAAGATCTTACAGCATCAGCTGTGTTTATGAATGAGCACCGCCACTTGAGCAATCCACACTTGCGCGAATTTCTTTTGCTGCGTATCAACTACATCAACCGTTTCAAAGAAATCATCGAAGAGGGTGTGAGCAAAGGCGAATTCAAAAGCAACATCGATAAGAAACTCGCGGTGATGACACTATTCTCTTCACTCAACTGGATGCCGATGTGGTATGATCCAAGTAGCAACATCGATTCACTTTCACTCGGGCAGCAGTTAGCAGATATGCTCGTGAACGGACTGAAGAAATCAGCGTAGGCATTTTTCACTCAATTACGCGAAGGCGCCAAAGTAATTCATTAAGTAGAAATTTTCTGTACGGCTATTCTAATTCCATTTAGAATTAAAATCTGTATTTCCTCGTAAAGAAGGAATAAACTTTGGTATTTCTTGCTATTAGCAAAATAATCAAGCCATTCCAACTGATCTGGTACACATTATAAAAACTGAAACTGTTATGTTTCCGTTGAAATCAAAAAATTTGATTATGATTTCAGCAATAACAAACGAGGTCATCAAGTTGGCAAAGGAAGTAACCGATTTCATTTTGCATTGGAGAGCATCGGAATATCGATTGCAAAGAAGAAGGAAATATCACTACACTAACCTTTGGAAGTTTTAATCATGGAAAACAAAAAAAACCTGAAGGCCATCCTCGCACTCGTTGCGGTGTGCATCTTGTGGGGAACCACTTACCTGGCGCTGCGCGTTGGTGTCACAAAGTTTCCTCCATTTCTTTTTACGATGCTCCGTTTCATAATGGCGGGCCCAATCTTGATCACCATCATGCTCATCATCGGTAAGAAAATTCCAAGTGCGAAGGTCTTACTTGATCAGGCAGTGGGTGGTCTATTGATGTGCTCTCTCGGTGTGGCGGTAGTGGGCTGGTCTGAAGTAAACGTATCAAGCGGAGTTGCTGCAGTTGTCTGTTCAATGATGCCTATATGGACTGTCTTCCTCAACCTGACTTTCAATCGCGAAGAGAAACCTACGGTGTTAATCATTTTTGGTTTGCTCACAGGATTGGGCGGCATCCTGATGATTTTCCGCGAGCACCTGTCCGAATTTTATAAGCCCGAATACATCTACGGTATCATTGCTATTTTCCTTGCCAACCTTTGTTGGGCCATTGGCACCATGTGGGTGAAAAAAAGAAACAGCGGAGACGACCCCATCATGAATGCAGGCTGGCAAATGCTTTTTGGAGGACTCTTTCTCATCCCTATGAGTTTGGTGTTTGATGACTACACGAACATCCAATGGTCTTCTGAGGTCTTTTTTGCATTGTTTTATCTCACGCTCATCGGATCGGTTGCTGCTTATGCTTGTTACTTCTATGCGGTCACTCATCTGCCAATTACGATTGTGTCGCTTTACGCGTACATCAATCCCGTGATCGCGGTAATCCTGGGTTGGCTGATCCTCGATGAAAAATTGAACGCGGGAATCATGGGAGCGATCGGTATAACTCTGTTGGGAATTTACATTGTGAATAAAGGATACCAATTAAAAAATAATTGGAAGGCTCAATTAGCGAAACCCAAACCCACCGTATGATTATATCACTCGAACAGTTGAAGAGACATAAGAGAAAGTTTGTGCTTCTATTGGGCATCGTGATAGGTATCGTTATCTTATCTATCCTATCCAAACCGGTATGAACAACTCGGCAATCGAAGGAGTAGAAATTATCAACTATCGCAAAGAACACCAGCCTTGGTTTGAAAAACTGAACCGCGCCTGGATTGAAAAATATTTTTGGATGGAGCCCATCGACTTTGAAGTGTTGCAACATCCGGAGGAGCATATAATAAAACATGGAGGAACAATTTTCATGGGCGCTTATAACCAGGAGATTGCAGGAACCGCTGCTGTAAAATTTGTTGCAGAGGGAGTTTATGAATTTACCAAGATGGCAGTGGATGCAAAATTTCAGGGAAAGAAAGTCGGGAAGGCAATTGCAGAAGCGGCAATCGATTGGTGTAGAAAATCAGGAGCGAATAAAATCATTCTCTATTCCAACACAAAACTGGAAACCGCCATTGTGATGTATAGAAAATTAGGCTTTCAAGAAATTCCACTTGATGGACAGTATAAGAGAAGTGATATTAAGATGGAACTGAAATTGGACACGAAGTAGTAAGATATAAGACGTAAGACTAAATGCTTTCATGGTTAATAAAATTGCATTTGTAACGAGTTCTGTAAAACCTGACTTCACCGGCAACGATCTTCAGGTTGTTGATTCGTTGAGGTCGGCTGGAATTGAAGTGACTCCACTTCCCTGGGATGTTGAAACGACAGAATGGAATTCCTTTGATCTTGTTGTGCTACGCTCTTGCTGGAACTATCACTTGCATCCAGAAAAATTCATTCAGTGGATTGACCACATGGAAAAGCAAAAAGTGAAGATGTTCAATCCACTCAATATTGTACGATGGAATCTTCACAAAGGATACTTACAAGAGTTGGAATCGAAAGGTGTTTCGTTATTAGAAACGATTTGGTTTGATAGAGCAAGCAAAGCCAATCTTACTTCCATAATGGATGAAAACAAATGGGAGAAAGTAGTATTGAAGCCTGCCATCTCTGCTGGGTCATTTAATACGATTTTAGTTTCCAAAGAAGAAGCACGTCAGCACCAGCAACAATTTGAAGCACTTCTTGATCAGTTTGATATTCTGGTTCAGAAATTCATGATTGAAATTCAACATGAAGGCGAATGGTCTTTGATTTTCTTCAATAAGAAATTCAGCCATGCGGTAATCAAAAAACCAGTCGAAAATGAATTTCGCGTGCAGCATGATTTCGGTGGCAGTGCTACTCACGCCCAACCTCCTGTTTTCGTATTGGCTCAAGCCGAAAAAATTCTTGAATTGATTGAGGAGCCTTTACTCTATGCAAGAGTCGATGGAGTAGTCTCAGAAAATAAGTTTTTATTAATGGAATTAGAGTTGATCGAGCCGGTATTGTTTTTAGATAAAGAGAACGGATCAGCCGAGGCATTCGCTCAATCGATAACAAACTTTATTCAATTAGAACATTTGACGGCTGTCCCGAGCAACGAATAACTCTCAACCAACAACCAAAGAATATGGCAATGCCCTGGTTCGAACGCAATTTGAAGTTTGGTTATCCCAAAGAGATGCTTCCATTTTTTTTGGAGCGGCTGGAGGGAACAATCATTCGCATTGAGCTAAAGGTAAAAGGCATTGACGATAAAGTTCTTTCAGAAAAACTAAACGGTAAGTGGTGCGTCAAAGAAAACATTGGTCACTTGGCTGAGGTTGATGAAGTGGCCAACAAAAGACTTGACGAAATGGTAAACGGTGCAGCAGTAATGTCGCCAGCCGTTTTTGAGCCGCAAGATTATTCTAGCTGGCCAATTGCAAAAGTGATTGAGCTCTTCAAGAAGAATCGGTTAAGCAACATCAAGAAATACAATGCCATCAAAGACGAAGATCTTTTAAAGTCTTCTCAGCATCCGCGCTTAAAAGTAATGATGACTCCGGTCGATCTTGCATGGTTCGATGCCGAGCATGATGATCACCACTTGGTGAAAATTAATGAAATCATACTTGCCCTTAGAAATTAGAATATGAAACAGACAAAATGGTTTGACCGGAAATTTGACTTCAGCTATACGCAGAATATTTTTCCTTCCATCATTGAACGTCTGAAAGGCACGCCAGCGCGATTAGAAGAAAAAATTCAAATCATTTCGGATGACCTTGCCATAGCGAAGACGAATGGTGGGTGGTCGGTGAAAGAAAACATCGGCCACCTTATTGACCTTGAGCCGCTGTGGATGGGACGACTGGAAGATATCCTTAGTAAGGAATTGGATTTGCGTCCCGCTGATCTCACCAATAAACAAACAGACGAGGCTAATCACAATGCACGTGGCGTTAAGGATTTGTTGCAGGAGTTTCGGTTAGTGCGAAGAACTACGGTAAGTAAACTTGAGACGCTTACAGAGGAGCAGATTTATCTCACTGCACTCCATCCAAGACTAAAAACGCCTATGAGAATGATGGATCACTTTCTTTTTGTTGCTGAGCACGATGATCATCACATAGTAAAGATTAATGAAATTATTCAAGCACACACCAAATGATTAACAACGAACACCATTATTCTTTAATTATTGAATGGACGGGAAACCTCGGCACAGGCACTTCAGGTTATCGCGACTATACGCGCAACCATACTGTCTCCATAGAAAATAAACCAGATATCCTTGGTTCGTCCGATCCGCATTTTCGTGGCGACAAGACAAGACACAATCCCGAAGAAATGTTAGTGGCAGCTCTTTCATCTTGCCACATGCTCTCTTATCTGCATTTGTGCGCGGCAAACAAAGTAGTAGTAATCGAATACAAGGACAATGCTACTGGAATCATGAAAGAGAACCCTGATGGCAGCGGTCAATTCACCGAAGTAACATTGAATCCAATAGTGAAAGTGAAAGACAGTTCGATGAATGAAAAAGCAATGGAACTTCACGAGCAAGCAGAGAAATTATGCTTTATCGCGCGGTCAGTAAATTTTCCGGTTCATCACAAACTATCAGTGACCAACTAAGACAACCAAAATAGTTACAGAAATGTACATACCTAAAGATTTTAGAAACGATGATGAGGTTGTTGTAAAAGACTTTATCCGAAAAAATAGTTTCGGAACTTTGGTGAGTCACTCTGAGGGCAAACTATGGGCTACCCACATCCCGATGTTACTTACGGAAGATGATAAAAAATTATCGGGCCATGTTGCTAAAGCGAACAAGCAATGGAGAGAATTTAAAAGTGGAACTGAAGTGATGGCAATTTTTGCTGGCCCGCATACTTACATTTCGTCATCGTGGTATGATCATGAGAACGTACCTACCTGGAATTACATCGCCTGTCATGTATATGGAAATATCCGGACTATTGAAGGCGATGAATTGTACCAATCCATGAAAATGCTTGTGGACAAGTATGAGAAACCTTCTGACAACCCTATCTCGATGGAAAAATTCACGCCATCATTTTTGAAGCACGAGCTTCAGGGTGTGGTTGGCTTTGAAATCGAAATCACAAAAATTGAATCCTCTTTTAAATTATCACAAAACCGTGATGACAAAAATCACGAGGCAATCATTGCTCAATTAGAGAATTGTAATGACGAAAATTCAAAACAAATTGCTTTAGCAATGAAATCAAACCGAAAATAAAATAGCCATGATCGTTAACGAACTAAAGAAAGTCTTTGTCAAAGACCTTGAAAAACTGAAAGAAGAAATTTCGCTGTATCGCGATGAGCAAAGTTTATGGACGATTGAAAAGGAGATTGCAAACTCAGCGGGAAATCTTTGCCTTCACCTGGTAGGTAATCTGAACCATTTTATCGGAGCAACGATGGGAGATACCGGTTACATCAGAAATCGTGATCAGGAGTTTGCCATGAAAAATGTACCTCAAAAGGATTTGCTAAAAATGGTAGAAGGAACGATCGCAGCGGTAGCGAACACTTTATCCAAAGTCAAAGACGAACAACTCAAAGAAGAATATCCCTTGCTTGTGCTAAAAGAGAAGACCTCTACTGGATATTTTCTTTTTCACCTGGCATCACATTTAGGTTATCACCTCGGGCAAATCAATTATCACAGAAGATTAGTAGCCGCTAAAATTTAAAATTATGAATGGAATTTTGTTTTCAGATCACAATGATTTTTCAGCTATCCTTGATCGTACAAGGAAAGTAGCAGAGAACCGATTAAAGAATCAGGATGCAATCTCGCCTGGCGTCCGGGTAGAAGATCTTCATTTGCAAGACTTGCCCGAAAAGGGAATCGGAGCAAAGGCCTCCATCGATTTCTTTGAAAAATATTTTGCCAGCAAAATGAACAACAGTGCCGGGCCAAGATATTTTGGTTTTATTACCGGTGGCTCCACTCCTGCATCAGTAGCTGGTGATTGGCTGGTAAGCGCCTTTGATCAAAACGCTTGTGGAAGCAATGACTCCGTTGCTCCTCAAATTGAAAAGCAGACAATTCATTTCATGAAACAGCTGTTTGGATTGGATGAAGATTATTTTGGTTCATTCACCACGGGCGCTACGCTTTCAAATTTTGTCGGGCTCGCTCTCGGTCGTCAGTGGATAGGCGAGCAACTAGGAATTGATATCAGCAACGAAGGATTGGACGGACTTCCCAAAATTAAAATTGTAAGTGGCACTCCTCACTCAAGCGTCATCAAGTCGATGTCAATGCTTGGGATTGGTAGAAAAGCCTTGGTAAAGATTGATACATTACCTGACCGTGAAGCTATCGATATTGAAAAACTAGAAAGCTTTTTGTGGGAGAATGCAGCGCATCCAGTAATCGTAGTTGCCAATGCAGGAACTGTGAATACAGTTGACTTTGATGACTTGGAGGCCATTGGCAAATTAAAATCAAAATACAAATTCTGGTTGCATGTGGATGCTGCCTTTGGTGGTTTCGCTTCCTTGTCGGATGAGTATTTGCACTTGATGAAAGGCATTAACTATGCCGACAGCGTTACGATCGATGCGCACAAGTGGTTGAATGTTCCCTACGATGCTGCCATGCAATTCACCAAGCACAAAGACATTCAATTGAAAGTCTTCCAAAACAGTGCAGCTTATTTAGGTGATCCTGAGAAAAGTCCCGATTACTTTCATTACACACCTGAAAACTCAAGAAGATTTCGCGCTCTGCCAGCGTGGTTCACACTCATGGCCTACGGAAAGGATGGTCACCGCGAAATTGTAGAACGTAATTGTAATTCCGCAAAATTGTTTGGTCGATTGATTGAAGAATCTGAGTCATTTAAGTTGCTTGCTCCTGTGCGAATGAATGTGGTTTGCTTTACCCTAAATAATGAGTCTGTTTCTACAAACGATATTCAACGATTCCTAAATCTTGTAACCCGCGATGGAAAAGCATTCTTTACCCCTACCGTTTACAAAAATGTACCCGCTATTCGGGCAGCGGTAAGCAACTGGCAAACCACCGAAAACGACATCAGAATCGCATTTAAGTCGATTGTAAGCATGGCTGAAGAACTAAAACTTGAAAAAACGCTGATCTAAACTTTAAATTTTCTTTTCGTAATAAACTGGAGTATTTTTACATCACTAAAACCTAAAATTATGGCCGTAATGACCGCACCTATCCAGACCGAACGCGTGAGCAAATCGCGTATTTCCACGGTTGATTTTTCAAACCTTGGTTTCGGAACTTATATCAGTGACCACATGGTGGTAGTTGATTACAAAAATGGTGAATGGCAAGAACCCAAGATCGTTCCTTATGGCGAAATGATGATGTCGCCAGCGATTCTTGCATTGCATTATGGCCAGTCTGTTTTTGAAGGCATGAAGGCTTTCAAAAACAAAGATGGTCAGGTAACGATTTTTCGTCCGCAGCGTCACCATCAGCGTTTCAATAAATCGTTGGAGCGTATGTGCATGCCTGCCATAGGCGAAGAGTTGTTTACCAACAGTCTTGCCGCATTAATTGAATTAGACGAAGCGTGGATCCCAACATCAGAAGGTGCGTCACTTTACATCCGCCCTTTCATGTATGCAAGCGAAGCACGCCTTGGTGTTAAGATTTCAGATGAATATCGTTTTGTGATTATGACTTGCCCGGTGGCTCCATACTTCACTAAACCTGTTAAAATAAAAGTAGAAGAAGAATTCGTTCGCGCTGCAGAAGGGGGAACGGGCTTTGCAAAATGTGCCGGCAATTACGGTGGTGCCTTCTACCCTACCATGCTTGCTCAAAAACAAGGATTCGATCAAGTGTTCTGGACAGATGCCAAAGAGCACAAATACATTGAAGAGTCTGGCGCAATGAACGTCATGTTTGTTATCGATGGAAAATTAGTTACTCCAAAGTTAGTTTCTTCTTTACTCGATGGTGTAACCCGCGATTCCATTTTGACTTTAGCCTCTTCTTTAGGAATTGAAACCGATATACGCAGAATAAGCGTAGCAGAACTCGAAGAAGGATTAAAGAAGGGCACATTAACAGAAGCCTTTGGTGTAGGCACCGCGGCCGTAGTGAGCCCGATTGCCTCCATCAGCATTCACGGACAAAACTATACTGTTCCTGTTGCCGGTCCGGAAAGTTTCCAATTACGCGCTAAGAAAAAACTCAATGACATCCGCCTTGGTTCTGCACCAGATGTGCACGGATGGAATTTCGTTGTAAAATAGTTTTCAACTAAAATCTTTAAAAGTGAATGCTGCTACCCAATGGGTAATAGCATTCGCTTTGCCTAAAAATTGGATTGAGGATCTAAAAAAAGATCATTATGAGTCAATTTCTCTATCGAATTGATCAAAGAATATCGGCTGATCAATTTATTGATTTACTCCAACGATCAACACTAGCAGAACGAAGGCCGGTCAATGATAAACTCAGGATCGAAAAGATGCTGGCTCATGGCAATATTCTGATCACAGCTTGGCATAGTGAATTGCTCGTGGGTGTTTCGCGTGCCTTAACTGATTTTTCCTACTGTTGTTATTTATCCGATTTAGCTGTTGACGAAGCTTACCAACATCAGGGCATTGGCAAAGAATTGATACGGCTCACGCATCTTGCTGCTGGCGAAAATGATACTACACTGATTTTATTGGCAGCACCGCTTGCAGCAAATTACTACCCAAAAATCGGCATGGATCGTTTTACCGATTGTTTCATCATTAAAAGAAAGAAGTGAGTATGAAGACATTTCCCGTTACCGACAAAACCGAAATCACACGTTTATCCAAGCGCGGTATGTACGACAAAGAGACTATCCACACTATTTTAGATGAAGCTTTGTTTTGTACCGTTGCCTACGTGCGCGAAGGACAACCATTTCAAATCCCTACCGGCTTTGTGCGTATAGGTGACAAGATATATATCCATGGATCAGTTGGTAGTTTTTATATGCGCGAGCTGCGTGACAAAAAACAATCCAGCTGCATCAGCGTAACTTTAATGGATGGATTGGTCCTGGCAAGATCAGCCTTTCATCACTCAGTGAATTATCGATCAGTAGTAATTTTTGGGGAGCCTCAATTAGTTGATACTAAAGATGAACTCTACAAAGTGCTTGAGCTCTTCACCGAGAAAATATGCCTCGGTCGTTGGAATGATGTACGCAAGCCAACCGACAATGAGTGGAAGCAAACGATGGTTTTATCTTTTGATATTTCAGAAGCCTCCGCTAAAGTAAGGACAGGTCCACCGAAAGATGACGAAGAAGATTACACATTAGACATTTGGGCTGGAGTTGTGCCATTAAAGATTCAACATCTCGAGCCAGTTGCTGATCCTGAGTTGAAAGATGGAGTGAACCTTCCCGGCTATCTTCGTTAATAGTTGTTGGTTATCATTTTTCGTGATTTTCATCTAAATGCATTACCTATGGAAAAAGAAAAACAATTCGACTACATCACAAAGCTTGATGTCAAGTTTGACCATTTGGAGAGAATTGATATTCCTCAAATGGTGAAAGAATGCACAGACAAATGGTTTAACCAGACACTGACCAAAGTCAACGACAGTGTGGTGCGAATCGGAATTGTAGAAGGTGAATACCATTGGCACAAACACGACAACGATGACGAGTTCTTCTTTGTCCTGGAAGGCCAGTTGCTCATTGACCTTGAAGATCGCACCATTGAATTAAATCCGAATCAAGGAGTAACTATTTCAAAAGGTGTTATGCACCGGCCAAGAGCTCCTAAGAAAACAGTGATGTTGATGATGGAAACGAGTGCAATTGTACCAACGGGAGATCAATAATGAAAATAAGGGACTCGTACCTCGTATTTCGTAAATCGTACCTTCACTTCAACTTCACAGACTTCATAATCGCATGGGCCGAAGTCTGCCACTCTGCACGGTGGTCTTTAGGGCAGTTGAAGGCAAATACAAGTGTGCGACCTTTTTCAATATAATATTGCACGTAAGAATAGCGGAAGATGGGCTGGCGTTCCGCCTCTTTGAGTTTGTTGCCATTCACCCGCGATTCGAATTCGTAAAAAATAAATTTCTTCTTATTGATGGTCTGAATACCCGAGCTGATAAGGTCCACCCGGTCATACAAATTATAAATACCTGACTTAAAAAACTGAGCTGCAATTTCAATATCGGCCTGTACCCATTGCGTGGCTGAAATGTTCACACTAAAATCGGTATCGCGGTTTGGGTTAGTGAATGCGCCAAGTGGTGCACGTACAGATGGATATCTCTGAATAATATCTTCCTCTGCCATGGGCACAAGTGTAGTGGGTAACGTTACGGTGATACCCTCTCCAATCTTGGTTTTCACCAGTTTAGTCGGAGCAAAGGCAAATAGGGATATCAGAAATAGAGAGAAGAGCTTTTTCATAAAGTCAACGACATACAAAATTCAACATTCAAAATTTAAGATTCAAGGTTCTGAGGATATATTAACCCTCCGAGATGGCAGATGTGCCAGAAACCAGCTGATTAACACCTATTTTTTCACCCAACTTCTCCTAAATTTGCGACTTCAAAATTAATACATAACTCGATGCTACGGACTCATACTTGCGGTGAACTGCGATTAAGCGATGTGAACAAACAAATTACCCTTACAGGCTGGGTACAGCGCACACGCGACAAAGGCAGTTTGCTTTGGATTGACCTGCGCGACCGCTATGGAATTACTCAACTTTTCCTTGAGGAAGGGCTGAGTGATGCTGCCTTGCTGAAAACAGCTCGTAGTCTTGGCCGTGAGTTCGTAATCAAAGTAGAGGGCCTTGTGGCCGAGCGTCATTCAAAGAACGCAAACATCCCCACTGGCGAGATTGAAATAAAAGTTTCCTCACTGGAGATTTTAAATGAATCAAAGACACCTCCCTTCACTATCGAAGATGAGACAGATGGTGGTGATGACTTAAGAATGAAATACCGCTACCTCGACTTACGTAGGAATTTAGTTCGAGAAAGCTTGCAGCTCCGTCATAAAATGAGCCAGCAAACAAGAACCTACCTCGATGCTCAGAACTTCATTGAAGTTGAAACACCAGTGCTAATCAAAAGTACACCAGAAGGTGCACGCGATTTCGTTGTGCCATCGCGAATGAATCAAGGTGAATTTTATGCCTTACCTCAATCGCCACAAACATTCAAGCAGCTGTTGATGGTGTCTGGATTTGACCGCTATTATCAAATTGTAAAATGTTTCCGCGATGAAGATTTGCGTGCGGACCGTCAACCTGAGTTTACACAAATCGACTGTGAGATGTCATTTGTGACGCAAGAAGATATTTTGAAAACATTCGAAGGACTGATTCGTCATCTTTTCAAAACCGTAAAAGGGATTGATCTTACTGAAGTGCCTCGCATGAGATATGACGATGCCATGATGTATTATGGATCAGACAAACCTGATACTCGTTTCGAAATGAAGTTTGTAGAATTGAATGACGTTGCTCAGGGCAAAGGCTTTGGCGTGTTTGATAGCGCTGAACTTGTGGTTGGAATTTGTGCCAAAGGTTGTGCAAGCTACACACGCAAACAAATTGATGAGCTTACCGAGTATGTAAAACGCCCTCAAGTGGGCGCTAAAGGCATGGTTTACATTCGTTGTGAAGCGAATGGCACGTTCAAGTCATCGGTAGATAAATTCTATGATGAGGCTGCATTAAGCCGCTTCGCACAGAAGTTCAATGCTGAAGCTGGTGACTTGATATTGATTTTATCAGGTGATAAAGATAAAACTCGTAAGGCCCTAAGTGAACTTCGCTTGCACGTAGCTGGTCAGCTTGGCTTGCGCGACAAAAATAAATTTTCAGCTCTTTGGGTGCTGGACTTCCCGCTCTTTGAATATGATGAAGAAGCAAAACGTTGGAATGCCATGCATCATCCATTCACTTCACCCAAGCGTGAAGACATTCCTTTGCTTGAAACTGATTTAGGAAAAGTGCGCGCCAATGCCTACGATATGGTGTTGAACGGAACCGAGATTGGTGGAGGCTCTATTCGTATTCACGATAGACCCACACAGCAATTGATGTTTAGCAAACTTGGCTTCAGTGAAGAAGAAGCTAAAAAACAATTTGGTTTCCTGATGGAAGCTTTTGAATACGGTGCCCCTCCGCATGGCGGTATTGCCTTTGGGTTCGACAGATTGTGCTCTCTCTTTGGTGGCGCTGACTCCATTCGTGATTTCATTGCCTTCCCTAAAAACAATTCAGGTAGAGACATGATGATCGACTCGCCTTCAACTATTTCGCATGAGCAATTGAAAGAGTTGGGGATTGATGTGACCAAGAAGTAAAAGCAAGAATTCTATTTACTTCCATTTTTTCTTAACTTGAAAGAATGGATAAATATTATTTCGATCGAAAAATTCTTGTTCTGGTTTTAGTAGGTCTTATGCTCTTATCGGCTAAGACCTATGCACAGAATTACCTGGTAACCTATAACTCATTCTCATTCACTTTATACAAGGGATGCGTTCAACTCATGGCGGTTCCGATCATTAGCGGAAAAGATCATCGTTCGCCAATGGGATATATTTTTCACGCACAAGCTACCGGTGCAGGGATTGATTACGACAGCGCTGGCCGTGTAATTATTTTGCCTCACCGGGACGGAACGATCAAGGCTTATTTGGAGAAAGGAAATGTTTTTTATAGCGTAAAAGGGAGTTTTACTTTCGATGTGGTAAATCCTCCAGCTCCTAATACAGATGTTGTATTCGACAAAAACATGGGCAACCCACCCAAAACTAAACTTCAAAAGCAAAGACTATTTACTTTACCACCAAATGCTAAAGTGGAGGATTCTGAATTTGAACTCAATGGAAATTGGCTGAGTCATTTAAGTACTAAAGCTCCAAGCGAAATAAGATTGGATGTTCTGCTAAAAGAGAATGAGCAATATGTACCTCAATATGGTGAGATTGCAATTCGATCCAGCGATGCTAAAATTGAAAAAGAAGAAAACGATAAATTTCTAATAACTCCGCTTCCTCAAAAGAACAGGTGTACCCTTTCCGTTTATCTGAACGGAAAAAAAATTGATGAGAAGACTTTTAGTGTCTTTTGAGAATCGACATCGTTACTTCCCATCCACAATCTCAGTAATTGGATTTCCTGTACATCCGCTAGGGAATTTTATTTTCATTAAAACCGAAAGTGTCGCTGCAAGGTCGGTGATATTGTGATGAACTGAAGAAGTCCCTTTGCGAATTCCTTTTCCGTAAAACAATACAGGCACATGAGTATCGTAGGTATAAGGAGATCCATGTGATGAACCTCTCTGAACAGACCAATCATCAAGCCAGGCCGGCTCGAGTTCGTATACCACATCACCACTGCGTTTGTAGTTATAACCACGCACCATCATTCCTTTGATGCCTCCCTCACTATAACTTGCCTGCTTCAAACCGGATTTTGTGAGCACTTGGGCAACTCCTTCTCTTGATTGTAAAAAATTTGCTGCTAATTCAGTCGCAATCAGCAAATCGATGCCTGCACTTTTAGGATCGCCTGCAAATAAATCAGAATTAAAAAAGACTTGCTGATTGGATACGTTTTCTATCAGAGATTTGCCAGGAAAATTCTTCTGAAGAAAAGTATTCAATTCATCGCGCATTTTGTTTCCGCTCACCAAATAACCGCCAGGTATTTTAGAATCTTTTAACGATTGCGGAACTTCCACTACTGCATGGTCTGCCGTAAGGAATACCAGGTAATTATCCTTTCCAATATCTTCATCCAACTTGGAAAGGATGCTTTCAATATTCCTATCTAATCGAATGTAGGTATCTTCGATCTCCACAGAATTCGGCCCCATTGAATGCCCCACTAAATCCGTGCTTGAAAAAGAAATGGTGAAAAAATCAGTTACTTCATTTTTTCCAAACCCCTCTCCTTTCAAAGTTGCAAGTGCAAAATCGGTGAGCAGATCGTTTCCGTAAGCAGTATGAGTAAGTAACTCAAATCCACCATTGGCTTTTTGCAATTTTCCTAAGTCATAAGGAAAGGTAGCTTTGTCTTTACCTACCAATATTTTTTCATAAGGAGAATCATCAGGTCCACTCTCCGTATATTGAGCAATGGGAAGCAATGTATTCCACTCTTTATTAATGTAAGAGTCAGCAAGTTTCAGCGAATTGAATTTTTCCACCCATGGCGGAAGTGTCTTAAGATAATAGGTACTTGAAATAAACCTTCCATCGGTGACATCAAACCAGTAAGCAGCATCCGCGAGGTGACCGGCAGGAAGCACTGCCCCCCGGTCTTTAATTGAAACACCTATTACTTTGGATTTTTTTTGAGTGAATAACTTTAACTCATCTGTAATTGTAGTCGATAATAATCGCCAAGGGCTAACATCCCCATTACCATCAGAGTTACCAACAGGCTTTTGTTTTTCATCCTCTACACAATTCACTGTCTTTTTAAGATTCTTGTCCCACCATTCATTACCAATAATGCCGTGAATAGCCGGTGTGGAGCCTGTAAATATGGATGCGTGGCCAGGGCCTGTAAATGTTGGCACATAATTATAGTGCGCGTTGGTGAGCGTAAATCCACCATTCATCAGTCGCTTAAATCCATTCTCTCCAAATTTCTTCTCAAAGCGATACAGGTATTCCTGGCGCATTTGATCTACCACGATACCTACCACCAATTTGGGTCTGTCTTGTGCAAATGATTCTGTTATAAGAATGAATGATGCTAAAAAGAGAAAGGATAGTTTTTTCATGCGGTTTTAATAATTGTTTTTAGCGGTCGCGTGGAATGGTCAATCTTATTCTTGCTCATGGATGAAACTTTGTGCCTGGCCATTTCATGCCGCAATTATCTGAAAAATAAATTACACTTCGATAGCCACTAAGTTAATGTTTTATGAACGCATGGCTTAATCTTCCGGGCAAACAATACGAGCATACTCCTCGTCTTCATATACCTGTTTTCTTATGAGGTTTCCATTCTTGTCATAGTAGATCACGGCCACTATACCCACCTCTTCTACCTCTTTTGATGTAAAGTAAAAGGGCTCGTCCTCACTTCCAAGATTAATTACCACTGAAAAACCGGGAGCAATAATCAATCCCTTACTGGTACTAGCCACACCGTAAAAGTTTTCTTGTTTGACAATAGCTATTTTCTCTGCCGATCTATCTTTTATTAAATGAAAATCTTTGATGTGCGTGAGTATTTTTTTCTGACGATGAATATCAATGAGATTCCATTCAAAATCCTTTTTAGTCCATACGATGCTGTCCGCCCAGGGTTGTATCTCATCATATTCAAAGTTACCAATTGCTTTGCCTGCCTTATCAATCAATCCGTAGTGCGCATTTTGAAAAGCAACCATGAAATGATGATTAATCGGAATGATATTCCTTTCATAAATGGGCTTGATCAGTTCGTTGGTATTGAGATTAAAAAGTCCGAATTTTTTCCCTTTGAGAAGTGAGAGCATACCCGAATTTAAAATCAGGGCATCATACTCTATTGGCAAAACAATTTTGCCCGAAAGAGCAATCAAGCCTTTCTTTCCCTTTTTCGTTACGATAAAATAATTTTCATTTAGTGATTCAATGTGGTCTGCATCGGAGACTAACATTTTTTCACCGGAAGAAACACTAAAAATTTCCTTTTTGCCTTTATGCTCAACAAAAAAATACCTAATCGAGTCGGGTGATTTAATAAAAAATGTTTTCGAATCATGAGGCAATGAGATTTTACTCCTTGAGTTGATGTGAACATGAATTGAATCACCTACACTTGCAAAACTCAATCCGTTCACAAACCAGAGACTGTCGGGGTGAGTCTCGATCATTCTTTTTGAATAAGCATCAAATAGTTTCTCTCCTAAATCACCCTTAAGTTGGAGCCACTGGTGATGGATTGTATAATTGTCCCATCTTTCGTTTTGCAATTCTGGTAAATCAGAAAATATAAATTGATCGTTTACTCTTCTCACCAAACCGATCGGAGTTTGTTTAAGAGATTGGATTGCCAGTGGCACTACAAATTCAAGATTAGAGTTGATGATGCCCTGAAGCGAACCATTCGTCACTAATAATCGATTATGGTTTATTGCCTTTACATCATCAAAAACAAAAGTTTCTAGTAAGGGATTCCCATCAACCACCAACTCCAGTTGGTCGGGCGTTGAAAGAACTTTCTTTCCATTGCGATCAAGTACAATTACTTTTTCGATGACCTCAATGGATTGCCATTCTGGTTTAAGTATCATTCGTCCATTTAAAGCGAATAATCCTACTCTATTATTTTTTGTCACGAGAAGAAATCGTCCGTCTAAAACAGCAGCATCTTGAATACAGTCTGCTATAATGATTCTACCTGACTTGTGGAGCACATGGGTACAGCTGCTATCATTCAATTTGATAAACCCGTAACCCAAGTCTTTGAATGTCTTCGAGGTAGACAAGACTTTTCCGCTTCTGCTCACCAGTCCCTTATTAGTCATTAAAATATCATCACTTATCGATCCGCATTTATAATTATCATTGATCGAGTCAAATTGCATGGGCATGATTTCCTTTCCTTCGGTGTCCATGAAACCAAATTTTCCATTTTTATTAAGCGGTACCCATGGCAATAGGTTAAGTTCAATCACATTCATTAATGAGTCTGTCATCAGTTTCTCAGGAAATTTTTCTTCGGATTCATGTGCGAGGTGATAGATGATGTCGCGCGCCAACTTCGAAAAATAACTCGTTGGGTACAGGTCAATAAATTTTAAAAAAGCAGCCACAGTACCTCCGCTGGTCGATGCCTCAAAAATATTTTTCATCGCCACTTTCCCGTATGGGCTTTCTGGAAAATCTCTTACAAATGCCTCATAACTCCTTAGCTTGTGATCGCGAGTTTTGGTTTCAAAAAGTAGTTTTTCATAACGCGACCTAGCCTCAGTTGCCCGCAGCGAATTGGGATAGCGTTGATAATAGCCTTCAAAGGCTTGGTAGGTATTTTGCTTGAGTACATCTAGAAATGCCGCTTCATCGCGAAGTTCTGTCGCTACGGTTTGCTCAACAGAAAACAAATGCTTCTCAAGAAAATCGTTGTATGATTTTTCGTTGTTGATTTCCTTGGCACGATCAAAAGCTGCGCTGTCAATTCTCATGCGTAGTAATTCTACAGTCATGCTGTCGAATTGATCACGTTTTAATCGTTGCTTTTGCTTTACTGTCAGCAGCGAAAAATGACTCCGTGCATGAAGGCAGCGCCTGTAAGCTGAGTCAATCTGATAGTAGGGATTTTTCCTATTCAAATACCATTTTGCCAAGGCTGTCTCGACTTCAGGATTGAGCGTGTCCTTTCTCAATGATTTCAATAAGAGTTGATGCGCTGCTTCAAAATTTCCCTGGGCTACTTTTTTTTCCGCTTGCCGAATGGCACCACCTTGTGCATAGAGATTGCTGCTGATTACGCCAACAAACAAAATAATGGTAAGAAATAAGTTTTTAAGAAACGGCATTCTTACAAATTAAGTGAAGAGCTGGCGAAAAAACGATTTGAACCCGGCCAGATGAGATAAATTTTGGTTAATATTGCACCCTGTTTTTAGTTCGGGGTGTAGCGCAGCCCGGTTAGCGCATCACGTTAGGGACGTGGAGGTCGGATGTTCGAATCATCTCACCCCGACCACAAGGGCTACTAATGGTAGCCTTGTTTTAATCTGCAGTTGGCAGAAGATTATAAAAAATCATGTTGGTCCCGTAGTTCAACGGATAGAATAGAAGTTTCCTAAACTTTTGATCCCAGTTCGATTCTGGGCGGGACTACAATAAAACTCTGGAGAGCTGGTGGACTCCATCCTCTTTCTCATCCAACTAAAGGTTTCCCAAACTTTCCCTTCTTGTTATTTTCTAATGAAGATTTTATCCACATTAAGAATCACTTTAAGTTGGCTTTCGACAAACGAACATTGAAGGTGATAAGCGGGGTCGCTTTTTTCCATTCCTGAATTAATTTAGGGCTCACAACCACACAACCCTAAATGAAGTACATTTTACTCTCACTGGCGCTGTTTGCCAGCTGCTCGTATGTCAGCGCCAAATATAAAATTGAGTTGACAGGAAAGGTGGCAGTGCTCAATTCATCCCAAACCATTTCGGCTAAAATTTCCGTTCAGTCGCAAAATTTTGTGATCGATGTCGAAACTAATAAGGAAGGAAAATTCTCCACCATTTTTTCTGAAGTTTCTAAATTCACCATCATTATTCAAGCCCAGGGTTTTGAAAGACAAGAGCAAACAATGTCCATCCCTGGCCTGAAATCAGATTCGGTTATTCAAATTTCAGCCAATCTTATTCCCATTGTGAAGATGAAGTTAACCGGAATGGTATTCGATAAAAAAACATCCCAACCAGTGAAGGCCGAATTTGACTTGTACCTGGATAGCGACATAGTCAAAGAAGACATAGAGATTCTGAGCGAAGGAAAGTACAGCGAAATGCTTACCAATTATGGTTGGTACATCATTAACATCTCGGCAAAAGGCTATCTTAATTTATCGGATACTTTGTGGGTGATGGACTGCAAGCGCCCTGAAATTCATCGCGATTACTATCTTACTCCACTCGAAGCTGGACTTAACGTTCGGTTGAAAAATATTCAATTCAACTTTGGCAAAACTTCACTTCATCCCGATTCTTATGAAGAACTTAAAGACGTTGCCGAATTACTAACAAGAAATCCAGAATTGAAATTAGAAATTGGTGGCCACACAGACAGCGATGGTCCTGAAGATTATAACCTCTGGTTATCTCAAAGCAGGGCACAAGCCGTAGTTGAATATATCATAAGTCAAGGAGCAAATACCGCTCAGCTGGTAGCGAAAGGTTATGGCGAAAGTAAACCTATTGAGATCAGCGAAACGCAACAAGCTAAATCCATAAACCGAAGAGTAGAGTTTACCGTTTTGCCGAATTGATTTGCTTTTCTACTGACAGGTTGCTCGCGAATATTAAATTTGCGGGCAAGAAATTAAATCCATGATAGAAATTCGCGAAGCAACCAATAATGACATCCCTTTGATTCAGCAGCTTGCTCATCAGGTTTGGTATATTACTTATGGCCCGCTTCAACCTAAAGAAAAAGTAGATTACTTGTACCAGTTGATGTACAGCACTTCTGCCTTAACCGAACAAATGACAATCAAGGGGCATCACTTTCTTTTGGCACAGGATGAAACAGGATATTTAGGTTATGCCTCTTTTGAAATCAATTGTAAGAATCAGGGCAAAACAAAAATTCACAAAATTTATGTGATGCCTAACGCGCAAGGCAAGGGTGTGGGAAAAGAATTGATGAACAGTATTTCAGCAAGCGCCACAAAGAATCAAAACCAAATTCTTTCACTAAATGTCTATCGGAATAATCCGGCTATTCAGTTTTATCAAAAAATCGGTTTTACCAAAGCTGGTGAAGAAAAGATTGACGTTGGCAACGGTTTTGTAATGGATGATTTTGTGATGGAGAAGATCATTTCTTAATCTAAAACAAGGCTTGGCTACATCCGGTGCATGCTCATTCAAATCATCTGTAAAAGCCCAATTCAAGGCCCCAGACTAGAATAAGTCCATTTAATTAATTGCCCCGCCCATTCTAAAAGGGCAACCAATTTCATAACTTTATAAATATGGGTTTTCCCGTGACCATGGGCAAAATAGTTAGGAGGCTTCTATCTGTAAGTTTAATTTTTATTGCCCTCGCCAATTCGTATTCACAAACCAACGTAATCGATAGCCTCAAATCTTCCCTTACAAATACTCCTGACGATAAGAAAATTAAGGTATACCAAGAGATTATCACTAAGCTTTGGAGAAATAATCCTGACAGCGCATTAATCTATGCTCAGAAAGCTGAACAGTTTGCTGATGAAATGGGTGAGTTAAAATACAAAGCTATAGCTGTACGACTTCAGGGAGGAGCTTATTTCTATTTAGGTAATTATGACTCGTGCCTGCGCTTTTGCAAGCAAGCCTGCACATTATCGATTCAAACGCGCGATAGTTCACTCATCGCAAGTTCACTAAGTAATCTTGGTGAGGTTTACACACTCATGGGGATCTATCCCGAAGGACTTGAAAATCTACTTCACTCCATCAGCATCAAGCGAAAAATTAAACAACGCTATGGTATGACGAATACACTGAATAATATCAGCCTCGTGTATATGAAGTTAAAGGATTTCGAGAAAGCTAGAAAATTTGCAACAGAGGCATTGAGTATGCCAGACAGTGATGGTAACGATAGTGAAAAACCTTATGCGAGTAATAATCTTGGATTTATCAATCTATATACCAATAATCTTACGGAGGCCAGGAATTACTTCTCGCTTTCCATTTCAATTACTGAAAAACATCATGATCTGAGTTGGCATGCTTTAGCACTTGGTGGCATCGGGCAGGTAGCTCTAAATTCTAATCAGGTAAACGAAGCGCGAGATTATTTTAATAAAGCACTTAAAGTCTATGCAAAGCTTAACGACAAGGTTGGCATGTCGGAGATCTATCACTTGATCAGTAAAATTCAAGCCAAAAAGAAAAACCTTGATTCTGCTTTCTACTTTTTGAAACTAAGTGAGAAATCCGCTGCGTCTACTGGCTCTCGAGAGCGCAGGCTTGATAATTACCGGCTTCGCGAAGACCTCTACACACAACAAGGAAAATACGATAGCGCACTGTGGTACAAATCCAAGTATGTAGAGCTACACGACAGCATGTTCAATGAAAGCTTGATGCGCACCTTGTCGAATATCGAAATTAAAGTTGCTGAAGAAGAGGCACAGCGTGTAGTGGCCGCTAAAGATATCGTCATCCAAAAGAAAACCTTTCAGACCTATTTACTGATCGCCATACTATTGGTTGCGTTTATTTTTGGATTAGTCCTGTATCGGTCTTACAGTGTAATCAAAGAGCGAACATTGGAACTCTTGAGAAGCAAGGAGGAAATTATTTTGAAGGCCAGTCTCTTAGAAGAAGCAAATAATGAGATCAAAACAAAGAATGAAGAATTAGAACAGCAAACGGAAGAAATAATTGCACAACGTAACAATCTCTCTGCGGCACAGCAAACAATTGAAATCAAAAATAATGAGCTGAAAGAAGTCAATACTTTGCTTGAACAAAAAGTGCAACTGCGTACACACGAGCTGAATCAGGCTATTGAAGATCTTCGAGAGAGCAATAAGGAACTTGATCATTTCATCTATCGTTCCTCACACGATTTGAAGGGGCCTCTTGCCCGACTCTTAGGCTTATGTAATCTTGGTATAATAGAATCAAAAGAACCCGAGGCTCAAGCCTATTTTGAAAAAGTTCAAATCACGGCCAGCGAAATGAATGAGATGCTTCGAAAGCTGATCAACATTCATGAAATCAATCTGAAGGACATCAACGAAGTTAATGTACGCCTCAGCTCCAAAGTGGCGGATACGTTTGAGACGATTACTAAAAAATTAAATAGTCGAGGGCTTGTCCGTTTGGATAATCGCGTAGAGCAAGATATTCAACTAAAAGTGGACAGTGATCTGATGGAAAATCTTTTTGCAATCATCACTGAAAACGCAATTCAATACCGTGACCCTAAAAAGGACGATCCGTTTTTAAGCGTGACTGCCAATAAAAATAAATCAGCACTGCATATTACATTTACCGATAACGGTGTCGGAATTTCAGACGAACTCAGCACTCAAATATTTGATATGTTTGTGATTGGCCACAATGAGCACAAAGGTCATGGCTTGGGATTGTATGAAGCTAAAGTGATTGCCAAAAAGTTAAATGGAAATATCGCTTTCAGGAAATCAATGGAAGGACTTACTGCGTTTGAAGTGACCTTGCCCTTAACTGATGGCAACCAATCCTCATAAGAGGAATTATGACTGATAATTGTACGGAGTTAAAAATGTTAATTTCAAAATTGGAATGCCTAAAAAAATCAGTACAAGGAATTGCTATTCATTAATGAAAATCTTATTCACAACCGTTTTCCTATTCTATTGCAGCATAGCAATGACGCAGCCAAGACTGCCGAGTAACACCTGGCAAGAAACTTTACATGCAAAAAAGGGCGACCTCGTTATTTTTTGGTACTACTCAACACCCTTCATTTTCGAAAATGAAAAAGGAGAATTGGCCGGTGTTGAGTACGAAATCGTTCAAGGGTTTAAAAATTATCTTCGCGATGCCTATCACGTAGAATTAAACATTCAATGGATAAAGTCAGATGGTTTTACTAACGTAATCGATGACGTTAAGACCTCTCCTACTCCTGCCTTCGGAGCTTCGGCATTTTCTATTGTGCAAGAACGATTGAAATGGGTCGACTTTACTCCTCCCTATTTAGGAGATGTATCCGTGCTGATTTCCAGTAACGATGTGCCCATGGCCAAGAGTAGTGAAGAGCTCTTTACCATCTTAAACAATCTGAAGGCAGTAACGATAAAAGGCACTACTTATGAAAGAGATTTAATCAAGCTTAAAGAGCAACACAATATCAATTTCTCTTTTGAATATATCCCGAGCAGTGACAACGTATTTCAGGCATTGGAGTATCAAGAAAAATCTTTCGGCTATATTGATTTGCCAGTGTACCTCACTCAATTTACTCGCAACACTAGTTTAAAAGTAAGGAGGCAAAATTTTCATGCGATAAAAAAAGCTGGATACGCACTTATTTACTCGAAGGGAAGTGATTGGCAATATCCCCTGAATGAATATTTTGCAAGTAAACCATTTAAGGAAAATATCAAGCCCATCGTTGGGCGATACATGGATCCTGATATTTATGAGTTCTTGCTGAAAGTATCTAACACACCCGATGAAGATATTCATTTACTCACCAAGGAAAAAGAAATTCAATCGAACGATCTGCGCGACAAAGTTATTCAAATTGAAAAGGATGCAACACTTCGAAGAATATTGACTGGTTCATTATTAATTATCGGACTCTCGTTGGTGGCTATTGCCTGGTTATATTTTAGCAAGCTTCGTACTCATAAGGTATTGAAATCACAAAAAGAAATGATCGAAGCTCAGCGAAAAAATATAGAAGCCCAAAAAATTGAATTAGAAAAACGCAACGATGCGTTGGAAGAAATTAATCAGGAAAAAAATCATTTGATCAAAATTCTTGCACATGATCTCCGATCTCCACTCAACCAGATTTCCGGTTTAGCAAGGCTGATGGAAATGAGTAACGGCAAAGATCAAACCGATCACATTAATAAAATCAAATACGCTACCAAAAGGCTTAACGGAATGATCACTAAAATTCTTGACGTAGATGCTATTGAAACCAATAGGATCAATCTGATCACGGAAGAAATTGAAATCCTACCAGTCATTCATGAAATTGTTCATTCCTATGAAAAGGCGGCACACGACAAAAATATTAGCATAAACATATCTTCATTGCCTGATTTAAAAGTCATGGCCGATCGTACCTATCTCGCTGAAGTAATTGAGAATCTTCTTACAAACGCTATCAAGTTCTCTCCTAAAAACAGAAGCATAGAAATCTCATGTAACGATAACAACGAAAAAGTTGAAGTGCATATCAAAGATGAAGGACCCGGCTTCACTGAAGAAGATAAGAAAAATCTGTTTCAGAAATTTAAGAAACTGAGTGCTCAGCCTACAGGTGGTGAACAGTCTACCGGGCTTGGGCTTTCTATCGTAAAGAAATTTATGGAACTCATGAATGGTGAAGTGATCTGCGAATCAGAAAGTGGAAAGGGGAGTACATTTATCTTGCGATTTCAAAAAGTTCGAATCAACGCATAGCTTAGTACCATAGTCTCTTTTTTGAGTTTTTCATCGTAACACAAATGTGCGAGGTTTTTTAAAATAGATGCAACTCGTATATTGGTTCATCTAAAATCCAAACCTAACAAACCCTATGAGAAAATTACTTAGCTATTGCCTGGCTGCTGCTTTGGTAGTGACAGCGGCCTGCTCCGACAGACCTGATTTTACAAAATCAAAAAACTCACCTGCAACCATCCGTGCTTGTGCCTCAATGGAAGTACTGGCGAACAACCTGGCAGCTGACCCCGGCCTGCAGGCCCGTATGAATGCCATTGAGGTGAACACGCTCAAGTTTATTGAAAGCGGTGAAGCGGCCCGCCTGGTGAACGGAACACTTGAAATACCGGTAGTAATAAATATTATCTACAACCTGCCAGAGGAGAATATTTCTTTGGATCAAATCAATTCGCAAATTGATGTTTTGAATGAAGATTTCAACAAGGCAAACCGCGATGTTCGAAATACACCCAATGAGTTTGCAGGGTTGGTCGCAAATTATGGCATCCACTACACCCTTGCTGCAGTAAATCGGAAATATTCGACAAAAACAAAGTGGCAATTAAATGATGCGATGAAAAAATCAAAACTCGGTGGTATTGACCCAACAGACCCTGAGCACAACCTTAATTTATGGGTTGTCAATCACATGACTTCTGGCCAGTATACGATTTTAGGATATGCTCAATTTCCCGGAGGTAGTCTAACTACGGATGGTGTGGTTATAGGATATGAGTTTTTTGGAAGAACAGGAACCGTGTCTGCCCCTTATGATAAAGGAAGAACCGCTACCCATGAAATAGGCCACTGGTTGAATCTTCGTCACATTTGGGGCGACACCAATTGTGGAGACGATTATGTGAACGATACACCAGTAGCCAAAACTTCAAACTTCGGTTGCCCGATATATCCTTATGTGAGCTCATGTGGAAGCGATGGCCACGCTGAAATGACCATGAACTACATGGATTACACTGATGATGCCTGCATGTATATGTTTAGCGAGGGTCAGAAGGCCCGCTCCATGGCAATTTTCGCTGCTGACGGTCCAAGGGCAGGCTTTTGACTATAATTGTACCTGTTAATAAAAACTCAACGCTTTAAAAAAAGGCGTTGAGTTTTTATTTTATCCATAACAAGTAGGTAATCAAAAATTGTGATTATGCGAGCAGCGTCATTATCACTTCATCATTTTTTTCAAAATCATCTTGGCTGCTTGCGACACCGAAGTACCAGGTCCAAAGATTCCGGCAACTCCTGCTTTGTTTAAGAAATCATAATCTTGTTGAGGAATGACTCCACCGGCCACTACAAGAATATCCGGCCTTCCTATTTTCTTTAGTTCATTGATTAATTCGGGTACTAAAGTTTTATGTCCTCCAGCGAGGCTGCTTGCACCCACTACATGAACATCGTTCTCAATAGCTTGCTTGGCCACTTCGGCTGGCGTTTGAAACAGCGGTCCGATATCAACATCAAAACCGAGATCAGCAAAACCGGTGGCAATTACTTTTGCTCCTCGGTCGTGCCCATCTTGCCCCATCTTGGCTACAAGAATGCGCGGTCTGCGTCCATCCTTTTTCGCAAAACGATCTGACAGCTTTTGTACTTCCTCTAATTCCTTCTTGTTTTTCATTGCACCTGAATATACACCTGAAACTGCTTGAATGCTTGCTTTGTATCTCCCAAATACTTTTTCCATTGCCATTGAGATTTCGCCTAGCGTTGCGCGTGAGCGTGCTGCTACGATTGCTGCTTCCAATAAATTCCCATTTCCCTTAGCCGCTTCTTCAATAGCGCTGATCGCATTTTGAACCGTAACGTTGTCTCGCTCACTTTTTAGTTTCTCCAATCGTTCAATTTGTTCTTTGCGTACGGCCGCGTTATCCACTTCTAGAATTTCAAAATCCGGTTTTTCATCGGTTAGATATTTATTTACACCCACAATCACTTCATCTGCTGAATCGATTCGTGCTTGCTTCGCTGCTGCAGCTTCTTCTATTCTTAATTTCGGTAGACCTCGTTCAATCGCTTTCGTCATTCCTCCCAGGCTCTCGACTTCTTCAATCAATTCCCATGCTTTAGATGCAAGTTGCTCGGTAAGATATTCAACATAGTAAGAACCACCAAGTGGATCAACTACTTGTGTAATGTCGGTTTCCTTCTGTAAATAAAGTTGAGTGTTGCGGGCGATGCGTGCAGAGAAATCCGTTGGCAATGCAATTGCTTCATCAAGTGAATTGGTATGCAACGATTGTGTCCCGCCAAGAACAGCCGCCATCGCTTCAATGCAAGTGCGTGTTACATTGTTGTACGGATCTTGCTCGGTTAAACTCCAACCACTGGTTTGGCAATGTGTGCGCAATGCCATCGACTTTTCATTTTTAGGATTGAATTGCTTCACAATCTTCGACCACAATATCCGGCCCGCGCGCATCTTCGCTACCTCCATGAAGAAATTCATTCCTATTCCCCAGAAGAAAGAAAGACGTGGAGCAAAATCATCAATCGCAATTCCAGCTTTCAATCCTTCACGGATATATTCCATTCCGTCAGCAAGAGTATACGCCAGCTCGATGTGTGCAGGTGCACCTGCCTCATGCATGTGGTAACCGCTGATGCTAATGCTGTTAAACTTGGGCATGTGACGAGAGCAGAACGAAAAAATATCAGCCACGATGCGCATCGATGGTGCCGGAGGATAGATGTAAGTATTACGCACCATGAACTCCTTGAGAATATCATTTTGAATTGTACCCGTAAGCTGCGATGGTTTCACACCTTGCTCTTCAGCAGCAACAATATAAAATGCGAGAATAGGAATCACTGCGCCATTCATTGTCATCGACACTGACATCTGATCAAGAGGAATCTGATCAAACAAAATTTTCATATCGAGTACTGAGTCAATCGCAACACCTGCTTTACCCACATCGCCTGATACTCGAGAATGATCTGAATCATACCCGCGATGCGTAGCGAGATCAAATGCAACTGACAATCCCTTTTGCCCAGCAGCTAAGTTCCTTCTGTAAAATGCATTCGAATCCTTAGCTGTTGAAAATCCGGCATACTGTCTTACTGTCCAAGGACGCACGGTATACATCGTTGCATATGGCCCACGCAAGTATGGAGGAAGTCCGGCTGTATAATTTTTCAATGAAGAAATATCATTTTCCTCGAACGAAGCATCAATTAAAATTTTTTCTGGCGAAAGCCATCCATCACCTTTTGATTTAGGTACAGCCCGGAGAAATTTAAATTCAACATTAGAAAATTGACTCTTCGATTTTTTAATTTTCTCCCAAACAAGATTTGAAATTTCGTTAGTCAATGAATCAACGTAAAACGAACCGGCTAATGGATCATTCACTAATGCCAAATGTGATTCTTCGCGAAGCATGGAAGAAACATTTCTTGCAATGCGCCCCATCATTGGGCTCTGTTCGTCTTCAGGCTCTGCAGAAATCGCATCGCAACCTCCGATCACCGCTGACATTGAAGCAGTGGTTTGTTTGAGTAGATTTCCGTGAGGCTGATACTGCTCCTTTATCCACTTGATGGAATCAACATGAACAAAAGCAGCAGATGAATTTTTTATTTGATGGGCGGCTTGGAGTGTAAGCCATAAATTCTTCAGCACCCGAATCTTTGTCGCTGTCAAAAAGAAATTAGTATCTGCTGAAATTGAAAAAGCAATCGATCCAAACGCTTTATCAATAGGCCAATTGTCTTTCGTGAGTCTTTCAAGGATATCAACAGCCGTTAACAAGCTATCCACAATTTCATCAACAATGTTTTCTCTCGCATCAACACTTATACTAAAGGGGTGAAAGTTTTTAAAAGTCTTGAATCGAGAAACATTTATTTTTTCGTCATTAAGAATTTTTCCAAAAAAAGCTCCTGAGGCTTTTCCTTCCATCGATTGTCCTTCGACATAATCCGCGAATGCGTTTAAATAACTAGCTAAATTATTTTTAGCGCTAAAGAAAACAGTGCAGTATTCCAACTGAATACCCTTGAGCAGATCAATAAAGTCAATCGAGGTTGAATTTAACTCGAAGAAAACGCCATCAGCTCCGGAGTTCAAATGCGTCAACGCCTCTGCATTAGCCCTTTTTTCATTCGTAACTGAAACTTTCGGAGCATTAATCCAATTCCTTTCCGCAAAAGGAATTACAATTTTATTTTCATTGATTGCGTTGGAAGAATCATAATAAGGTTTGATATGCAAACCCGAATTTTCTTTGGTCAACTTCTCCCAAGGGTTGCTCCCTAATTCCTGTTGCGCAATTTTTTCCCAATCACGGACAGTGTGCTGCGCAAAATCTAAACCAAAATTATTTTTCTTCATTGAAATCGATTGAACTGGACTTCAAGTTGATATTTTTAGAAGCCAAAAAAAAATTCAGAATATTTTTTCAAAATTTTTTCAGGAAAAAGCCCTTGGAAATTCCTCTGTTTCGGTATCTTCCTGAATTGGTTTTGGTCTAAGAGAAAGGAGTATAAATCAAAGCGAAAAATTATTTTTTGTTCTTCAATTTTTTTACACCTTTGTCCCCCTTCAAAAAAAACTGACAACTAACCGCACTACTCATCAATGGAAGTCGATATCACTACTAGCGTCTGGGCCGATTGTCTTGAAATCATCAAACAAAATGTAGACGAACAAAATTTCAACACGTGGTTTAGACCAATTGAGCCGGTTAGAACAGAAGGTGATGTGCTTACGATTCAAGTGCCGTCTCAGTTTTTTTATGAGTGGCTTGAAGAAAATTATGTTCCTGTTCTAAAAAAGGCAGTACGTCAGGTTTTGGGTGAACATGGCCGTCTTGAGTACTCAGTAGTTGTAGATAGTGGCAATCAGTTAAATCCGCCCGTGCTTGTCAATTATCCCAACGGCAATGGTGTAAAGAAAAATCAACCTACTCAAGAAACTACCCGCGGAGAATATTCTCCTTTTGCATACAAAGCACTTGATCCTCGCACAGTAAATTCAAGACTCAATCCTAATTATAGCTTTGACAATTTCGTTGAAGGCGATTGTAATCGTCTCGCGCGTTCTGCTGGAGTTGCTGTTGCGAAAAAACCAGGCACCACTTCTTTTAATCCATTAATGCTTTATGGAGGTGTGGGCGTTGGAAAAACTCATTTGGTACAGGCGATAGGTAATGAGATCAAAAAGAACATGCCTGAGAAGGTAGTACTCTATGTTGATCAGAATGATTTTACTAATCAGTTTTTGAATGCACTGCAGAATTTGAAAATGCAGGAGTTCCAAAACTTCTATTTGCAAGTAGACCTCCTCATCCTTGACGATGTGCAGTTCTTAGCAGGCCGTGAAAAGACACAAGAAATATTCTTTAATATTTTCAATCAACTTCACCAATCAGGAAAGCAGATCATCATGACAAGTGATTGTCCTCCGCGTGATCTGAAAGGATTTCAAGAGCGATTGCTCTCACGTTTCAAGTGGGGTCTCACAGCTGATTTGCAAGAGCCTGATTTTGAAACAAAACTCGCCATCATCAACAAAAAAATGCAATCTGACGGGATTGAAATTCCTACCGATGTGGCAGAATATTTAGCTTACAGTGTTGACACCAACCTGCGCGACATGGAAGGAGTTCTCAACTCTCTCCTGTTCCACGCAACGTTGTTGAAGAGAAACATCGACCTCGACCTTGCTAAAGAAGTTCTTAAAAATATCATCAAGGAAATTCAGAGTGACGTAAGTGTTGACTACATTCAAAAAACGATTGCCGATTATTTCAAAGTAGAGCTTGAGCAGATGAAAGGCAAGGTAAAGAAAAGAGAGATCGTAATCCCTCGCCAGACTGCGATGTATTTTTGCAAGCGCTACACCCAATTGACACTTGCGCTTATCGGAGAAAATTTCGGTGGCCGCGATCACAGCACCGTGATCCATGCACTGGAATCAGTAGAAGATATGATGAAGACAGATCCTAATTTCAAGAACAGCATAGATGAATTAACTAAGAAATTTAAGTCACGCATGTCGTCTTGAGTTTTATAAAACTTTTTAAAAAGCATCGTCACAAAAGGCGATGCTTTTTTTGTGGCTAAGATTTGAGCTAATTTTGATAGCGGATAATTGTATGCTTAGATCAGTAATGGAACATCATCACACTCATCATCATCACGACCATTCAGCCAAGCTGACAAATTTGACTGCTGCTTTCATCATTGGCATCTCCCTTAATCTTCTTTTGGTAATCGTGCAGGTGGTTGTTGGACTTTCCATTCACTCGCTTTCATTACTCTCAGATGCAGGCCACAATTTTGCCGATGTCGGTTCACTGGCTATTTCCCTCTTAGCCTTCCAACTTTTGAAAGTGAAGTCAAACAAACAATTCACTTATGGCTATCGCAAAGTGTCTGTGCTCACAGCGCTTTTCAATGCTATGGTTTTGCTCGTCTCAATCGGTGCAATTCTTTATGAGGCTGCCCACCGCATTTTAAATCCTGAACCAATCCCCGGGTTTACTATTGCTATTGTTTCCGGGGTTGGTATTATCATCAACGTAGTTTCAGCTTTGTTTTTTCTGCGAGATAAAGACAAAGACCTCAATATTAAAAGTGCCTATTTGCATTTGATGAGCGATGCCATTATTTCATTAGGACTTGTGATTGGAGGTATCGTGATTTATTTCACCAACTGGTTCTGGATTGATAGTTTACTTAGCGTAATTATTGCCATGGTCATTCTTATCGCTACATGGCAACTGTTTAAAGACAGCGTGCGCTTATCACTTGATGGGGTTCCACAGGACATCAACTTTGATGTTATTAAAGCCACTGCGCTGAAAGTGGAAGGCGTTAAAGATTTTCATCACATCCACATCTGGGCGATCAGTACAACTGAAAATGCACTGACGGCTCATTTGGTCCTCTCTCATGATGCAACACATGAGCAAGAGCAAAGTATAAAACATAAGCTCAAGCACGAACTTGAACACAAAAACATTCAACACATTACTCTTGAAACGGAGCGAGAGAATGAACCTTGTGAAACCGTTGCATGCTAAACATACTTAATCGAACAATTGCTAAGTTCGCCAACGAGATCTTCAATTTGAATTATCGAGGAATTCGATAAATATTCTTTCCTGAAATTCATTCTTACTCGAAACAACTGAAGCCAATAATAAAAGTTGAAGGTTGGTCAATTGTGATGCTCCTGAGATTTTTTTTCTAATCTCATCAAAACACACCTTGTTTGTGGGTTCTGAATCTGAGTCTTTTAACTCAGTATTTAGTTCATATACTAATTCGGTAAGAGTCACGGCTAGATTTTGTACTTCCTAAATATAGAACGAAATTCAATCATACTGTAATAACGAATAGGAGTTACTCTGATGAAATATTTAAAAATCGGGCAGTTCGATTACGTTCATCAAAGCCCCTTCACACTCATACCACCATCGACCATAATGTTTTGCCCTGTAATGTAGCTCGATTTATCCATTGCCAGAAAGGCAATTAAGCTTGCTACCTCTTCAGGTTGACCAACCCGCGCCATAGGTGTGCGCGCTAGAATTTTTTCAAGCCTATCGGGTTGAGATAAAACTGATTCGGTCAATGGCGTTTCGATGTACCAAGGAGAAACCGTATTCACGCGAATGTGATGCTCTGCCCATTCGGCAGCAAGATGGCGGGCAAGCTGAATGATTGCCGCCTTGGTCATTCCATAAGGAGGACCACTTTGCACATCGATTGAGCCCGCCACCGAAGCTACATTGATTACACTGGCATGATCAGACTTTTTCAAAAGTGAAAAAGACCGCTTCGTTAAGTCGAGCATACCAAACATATTGACCTCAAAAAGTCTTCGATATTCATCTTCCGAATATTCAATGAATTTTTTGCGGACGTTAGTACCTACGTTATTTACAAGTACATCTAATCTTCCCCAGTGGTCTGTAATTGATTGAATAATTTTCTTTCGAAATGAAGAATCTGACAGATCTCCATCGATTGTCAATAGTTTATCTGTCTTCAGCTGATCAACGAGGTTTGATGTATTGCGTGCCACCACATAAACCTCTGCCCCGAGATCCAAAAATTCCTTTACCACTGCAAGGCCAATACCCTTTGTGCCTCCCGTTACAAGTGCCTTTTTATTATTCAAATTCCACATAAGCCGTGTTAATTTTTTAAGAACATGATTACATATTCAAAATGAAATTGTAGTTTTCTATAAGGAACAATTTATGAAATCCCTCGAACATCGCATCAAAGATTTCCACCTCAATCGCAAAGAGCCTACAGTAAAACGCAAATTCAAATTGATGGCCGATAATGAATTTACTTTTTATCGCGCCACGTGTCATTTGTTCTATGAAGACCTGCATATCAAACCATCTTTAAATCACGGACCACTGGTTTGGAATTGCGGAGACCTTCACCTCGAGAATTTCGGATCATATAGAGCTTTCAATGGCCTAACCTATTTTGACATTAACGATTTTGATGAAGCGATGCTCGCACCAGCAAGCTGGGAGCTATCACGCTTCTTGTGCAGCATCGGCATGGCTTCAACCATTTGGAAATATTCCTCGAAAGAGGCCGAGGATTTAATGCTCGTGGTTCTGAAAGCATATACCCGGCAATTAGCCTCCGGGAAAGCTTACGCCATTGAAAAAGAAACAAGCCCCACATTAATACAGGAGTTTTTTGAAATGGCAGAACGCAAAAAAGAAAAAGAGATGATTAAGCTGCGAGTAGATGCTAAAAAGGAGCGCCTAAAGATTATCAAACACAAAACATTTTCCATCGACAAAGAACCCTATCGTGAGGTTAAAACAGCGGTCAATGATTTTCTCAAAGAACATTATAGCTTTTTAAAAGTAAAGGATATTGCATTTAGGATTGCCGGGACAGGGAGTCTTGGCATTAAACGGTACGTGGTATTGGTTGAAGACGTGGATGAAGAAAAATGGCGTTTGCTTGATGTAAAAGAAAGCTTGCCGTCTTCGCTTTCGCCTTACTCAAAAGTACATCAACCTAAATGGAGTTCAGAATCGGACCGGGTTACTAATATACAGGGAATGATGCAGTATGCGCCCCCCCGATTTATGGGAACACTTTCTATAAAAGACAAAGATTTTGTTTTAAAGCAACTTCAACCCAGTGCGCAAAAAATTGATCATACCCTTTGTCAGAAAAAAATGAAGAATGTGGAAACCGTCATGACTACCATGGCACAAGTGGTAGCTTCGGCACAATTACGAAGTGCTTCCAGAAAAGGTTCAGTCGATGTTGACGAGTTAATCAAATACTCAGTGCAATCTTTTTGGCAAACTGAGCTGATCCAAACTGCCATCGATTATACTGCGGTGATGAAAAAATATTTTAAAGACTACTGCGAGCTGTATCGCAAGGGAGGAATGGATAAGTAATTATTTCTTTTCCTGGCGAACCACTAAGAGAAACCAATCCTTATCGGTTTGTAAATAGCCGTGTTCATAACAATAATGATATACCGCTCCTTCTTTGGTAGTATAGATGCTGGTGAAATAATGAAAATCAAAGCCTCGCTCAGATAATTTTTCGCGCATCACTTTAGTTTTGCCCGTGGTATTCAGTTCAGCAAGAATCCTTCTATTCTTTCTCAGAATATTATTGACGTTCCTTACTAAGTTGGTCTCATCGCTATTCAGCCGATTGTTAAATGCGATACGGCACTGGTCAGAGCAAAACTTTTTATCAGAGCGGCCCGCAATCTTATTTCCGCATTCAGGGCATTTTTTTTCTGGCATTGACGATGCGAATTATTCTTTGGGATAGACGAAGCCGGTGGTTTCCTCTTTCATCTTAATTGGCCGAACCTCAATTCGTGCCGTGGCGCTGAATTCAAATTCAGGACTTTCTTTAGCTAGCGCGATTGCTTCACTAATATCATTTGCACGAATGTGGTAATAGCCCACCTGAACTTCTTTCGCTTCATTGATTGGTGATTCTTTCCACGTGCCTATAGCACCTGAAATAATTTTACCTTCCCTCACTAAAGGTTGGGCTGCAATTAAATGATTCCCTCTTTTCAATCGATCAATGTAATTCTCACAGCCCCTCAAAAATTTCTTGTGTTTGTCATCAGGCCATGATTTCTGGTGATCCATCTCGTTTCGAATTAGAAGCATGAACTCTTTCATACCGATTGAATTTTAATAATTCTAACCTACTGTACCGCTTTTCTTTCTAGTAAGGAAAATATTAAAAATCGAAATAGCTGTAATAATCACAAGTACCACTATAGTAATAACCATTCGGGTGTTCTTTAGCTCCATCGACTTGATTGTACTTTCCATCTTCAATTCTTCCACTTCCTTCTCTTTCGATTGCATATCTAAAGCCATTCCCATCTGGGCAATTTTTCGTGAGCTCTCTTCTCCATAAATTCTCTCCTTGGCCTTATCATAACCTACCATAGCATCGTAAGCTTCCTTCATCTTTCCTTGTTTCGCATAGTTACCAGCCATATTTTTCAATATCTGCGGTTCGAAAGCGTATGCTTCGAGCTCTTTACAAAGTTGCTGTGCACTATCCAGGTAAGCCTGGGCTTTAGCCGATTGGTTTGATTTTGAATAGACCTCACCCAGATTAGTCATAATGTTAAGGACTGTAATTTTGTTATTGTCCTTTCTGGCCATATTGATTGCGCGCAGATAATAATCGATAGCGCGCTGATAATTTCCCTGCTTGAAATATAAATTGCCAATATTATTAACGGGATCTGTATATATTTTTCCTGTTTGCTCATTCAGTTGTAAGGCTTGTGAATAGAACTTCAGTGCCTGTTCGAACAATTGTAAATCACTATGAAGATTCCCTAGGTTATTAAGTGAGCCAATCATCTTTTGCTTATCGTTGAGCTGGCTGAACTGTTGAAAGGAATCTTCAAAATACTTCATTGCCTGTCCATAATCTTTTTTCAAGGAATAGATGGTGCCGATGTTGTTTTTGGTAGTAGCGATTCCTTCAGCATTTTTCAAATTATCATAGATGTGAAGTGACATCAGGTAATTTTCCAGGGCTTTATCAAGAGCACCTTGATTGCGATAAGATACACCAAGATTGTTGTAAGAGGCTGCCATCCCCTTCTGGTCATTGATTTCAGTAGCGAGGGCCAAGGCTTCGCGTGTATAACCAATCGCTTTTACTGGATCTGAATTGATGTAAGCCCGGAAAAGCTCATTGTAAACTTTGACTTTATTTTCGCCAAGCGCTGTTTTAAGGGCATTTTCAAGGCTGTCAGTTGGGCTACAGAAAGCTTGGGCAGACATAAAAATTAAAGCCAAAGCGGATAATTGGGTTTTTCTCATAAGTTTGGTTGGGTCCAACTTTAAAATTAAGACTTTCTTTGGGAAAATAGAATTCATCCTGCCGATCATATAATTACCGTGTATCTTTTTCCAACATCGCTTATCTTGTTCCAAATTTTTTAACCCCGATGAAAACAACGCTTGCTTTAATCGCCTGTTCTATTTTAATAACACATGTGGCCCTTTCTCAATCGCCAACCGAAAAAGAAATGGTGATGAAACCCATCAAGCAATTATTTGAAGCCATGCAAAAGGGTGACAGTGCTTTGCTTCGTAAATCATTTACTAAGCAAGTGACAATGGCGCGAGTGGGCAAAGACAAAACGGGCAAATCGGTTATTCATTATGAATCATCACTGGATGGATTTGCAAAATCCATTGGCACACCTCATATCGAAACCTACAGTGAAATGATCTGGGACGAGAAAATTGAGGTTGACGGTAATCTTGCTCAAGTTTGGACGAGCTATGCGTTCTACCTCGGAAAGAAATTCAATCATTGCGGAGTTGATGCTTTCCATTTGGTAAAAGGCGAAGACGGAGAGTGGAGAATTTTCCACTTGGCTGACACAGGGCAAAAGGAAGGCTGTAACATCCCAACAAAAATAAGTGATCAATTTAAATGAGAAATTTTTTATACATCGCGCTCCTCGCGCTGATTTCATCAAATGCAATTAGTCAGAATAAAGAGGAGCTTACCACATTTATTCTTCTTCGTCATGCAGAAAAAGAAGCAGGGCAAGGGGCAATGACAACTGGTAAGGATCCAAAATTGTCAGACGAAGGAAAAAAACGTTCTGAGCGGTTAACGGAGTTATTTTCGCAAACAGCGATTGCAGCGATATACTCTACTCCATATGAGCGAACCCGCAACACTGTTACTCCTTTAGCCAAAAGCAAGTCGCTTGAAGTACAGCACTACGAACCGAATAAGCTCGAGGCCATTGACAAAATGTGGAACGAAAATCATGGAAAAACAATTGTCGTTTGCGGACATTCAAACACAATCCCTAAAATTGCCAATTACCTAACAACCACTGACGTCTACAAAGATTTCAGTGATTCTGATTATAGCAACATCCTTGTAATTACTGTTACTCAAAAAGGAAAGCCAGCGAGTGTCACTTGGCTGAAGTTTTAACTATCGATTATTTCATTCCTACTTCAAAACTTACTCTGCCTCCAGTAACACTTTAACCTTTTTGGTATAATGATCTATCAAACTTGCTATCACCATTAATTGCAAGTCTCATCCGCGTAATTTTTATAAGGAACAATTGGGGCATAATATTTAATTCTCGTATGAAAGTGAACCAAAACTTACTGACACATCGTTTTGCAAGTAATTGATTGGCTTTTGATCGAGTATAAGTTACCTTTATAATAATTAGTAGTTGGCGCTATGAAAACCACTTCAAAACATTTTCACTTCCATCTCCCAGAACTTCACGTTCATTTCAATCCCATTTATCGCGACATCGTTACTATCGCGGCCTTGGGTTTGCTCGTTGCTATTGCAGCGTTTACGCTCTTGGTGATGATCGTGAGTAAGTTCTAATAATAAATAAAAAAGCCCGCTCTAAAATGAACAGGCCTTTTTAGTGAAATGATTTATTCTTTTTAGTTCACGTGCATTACCATTGGTGGATTTGCTGACACCCATTCTTCGCCTCCTTCAAATACTTCTTTCTTCCAAATGGGCACTTTTGCTTTGATTGTATCAATGATGAATTGGCACGCTTCGAATGATTCTTTGCGATGCGGAGAAGATACGGCAACCACGACAGCTACTTCACCAGGTCTTAGTGTACCAACGCGGTGACTCACTGCCCAACCATGTAGTTTCCATCGGTGAGCTGCTTCGTCTATGATCATGCGTATCTCGGCTACTGCCATTGCTTCGTAAGCTTCATATTCCAACCATCGCACGTTTTTTTGATGAACACTGTCGCGAACGGTACCTATAAAAACATTAACGGCCCCCGCACCTAAGCTGGAGGCCGTATCGATTACTTTCTGTACATCGATGGGCTTTGCTGTTATTTTAATCATGGCTGATAACGGATTGGAAGGGTTGAGAAATCTGAAATGAATGTACTTTTTTTACCCCAACTCTACAAGAAAATCCCTGCATTTTATTCAGCCTCCGCTCACAGGCGGAATTATTGCTATTTCATCAGTTTCAGATAGAGAAATTTCGTCTGCTGCGTAGCTTTGGTTGACAGCAATAAGGAGCGAATTCAGTTCTTTTAATTTGGGATAATTACTCAGCAGCATCTTTCGAAGTTCAGAGACATTTTGAACTGCATTTATTTCAACCTCTCGCCCCCCCATGATGTCGCGGGCAATTCCGAATACTTTCAGCTTCAATTTTTGTTCTACCATAATGCAAGTTACAATTTGGTAAATTTACAACCATGTCCCGATCTGTTCTATTCGATAATCATGGAAGACCATTGAATTATTTACGTTTGGCCGTAACTGATCGATGTAATCTGCGCTGCTACTATTGCATGCCCGAGGAAGGGATCCATTATCTGCCAAAGAAAGAGCTGCTTTCATTCGAAGAAGTAGAGCGGACTGTTTCCATTCTTGCGGACATGGGAATCACCAAGGTAAGATTGACGGGAGGCGAACCGTTCGTAAGAACTGATTTGATGCAGTTGATCGACAGAATAGTTCACATCGATGGAATCAAAGAGTTACATATTACCAGCAATGGAATTTTGTTGGGCCCTCACGTAAAAGAATTAAAGTCTCTAGGCGTTGCATCGGTGAATTTAAGTTTGGACACCTTGAATGCCGATCGATTTAAAATGATTACCCGAAGAGATGAATTTGAAAAAACCTGGAGCACACTTCAACTCTTGATTGAAAGTGGAATCCCTGTGAAATTGAATGTCGTGGTAATGGATGAAAAAAATATCGAAGACATCATCCCGATGGTGGAGCTCACGAGGAATCAGAATATCTCGGTTCGCTTCATCGAAGAGATGCCATTCAATGGCGAAGGAAGTCACTACTCCAAACTAAACTGGACTTACAAAAGGATTTTGGAACACATTCAATCCGCATTTCCAGCACTTCAAAAGATTACAGACCCTGAAAATGCCACTGCCTATCATTACCAAGTTCCTGGCTTCAAGGGAAACATTGGAGTCATTGCCGCGTTCAGTCGCACGTTTTGTGGTTCGTGTAATCGTATACGCATCACTGCACAAGGTGTACTAAAAACCTGCTTGTATGATGACGGGGTTTTGAACATCAAAAATCTTTTGCGCGAAGGAAAAACGGAGGAGGAAATTAAAAATGAACTGCTTTTTGCATTCAGTCACCGACCAAAAGATGGACTTGAAGCCGAGGCTATGCGCAAACAACATCCTGTACTAAACGAGTCGATGTCAACGATTGGGGGATAACTCCTACTTTTGCAAGTCTATGGTATCAATCGAGGCTTTTAAAAAGTATTTCACTGATCCGATCTTACCGGCTCACTTTGAAGAAGACCGTCCGCGGATTATTACTTTCCGGAAGTACCTGGCCATCATGTTTGTCATTTTTACAGCTGCTTTACTTTATGAGTTGACGGTTGATTTTAAGCAGTTCGAATGGTGGACTTTTTCTAATGTGCAACTCTGTTGCGTTCTGTTCTTCACGTTATCCATTCTCAATGTACCTCATCAATATGTGCTCGCGTTAAATGTCATCTCGATTCTGGTTACCATGCAATTAAATCTACTGAGCAACCCTAAGTCATTTAATGTGTTGGTTTATTGGTTAGGTGCAACGCCATTATTCATTGCCTTGCTCACCAAGGCCCGTGACACCATTTTTTGGTCAATCACTATCGCAATATTCATTATTGTGAATGGAATTATTATTCAGCAAAAGATTGGACCTTACCCGCTCACGATATACCCTGATCGATTCCTTGTGGCCGGCCTGCTTTTCTTGACCACGATGTCAGTCATGGCGGTATTCTTTGGCAAGACACAAGCGAAGATTCGTGAGAAATTGTATGAACAGAATTTCGAATTGAAGTCTATGACTAAAGAGATCGAAACTCAGAATACAAAGCTGAAAGACTACAACGAGCATCTGGAAGATCGCGTACATGAGCGCACACTCGAACTAGAGCTACAAAACAAGCAACTAGCCGAATACGCTCATATCAATTCGCATTTACTAAGAGGACCATTAGCACGGATCCTTGGCATCATTGACCTGCTATCAAGAACAGAATCATCAGCTGAGCAAAAACAGTATCTGGATCACTTGCTCAAAGCATCAAAGGATCTTGATGAGGTTGTTACCAAGATTAATGAAGTACTGGATAAAGAAAGTAAAGTGGATCGGGAGATGATCCAGAAGAATAAGAGATCAAATTAAACCCGCTCAATCACCGCGCCCAATTTTTTCAAGCGACCTTCGATATTTTCATAACCTCGATCAATCTGATCAACATTAGAAATCTCGCTTTCACCTTGTGCAGATAACGCAGCAATCAACAAGGCAACACCTGCGCGAATATCAGGTGAAGCCATCTTCACTCCGCGTAGCGCTGTCTTGCGATCTAGTCCGATGACTGTGGCTCTATGTGGATCACACAAAATGATCTGCGCACCCATATCGATGAGCTTATCTACAAAGAACAAACGGCTCTCAAACATTTTCTGATGAACGAGAACAGTTCCTTTAGCTTGCGTGGCAACCACTAAGACGATACTTAAAAGATCAGGAGTAAATCCAGGCCAAGGCGCATCTGCCACGGTCATTATAGAACCATCAATAAATGATTCAATCTCATACCGATCTTGAGCAGGAATGTAAATATCATCACCACGGAATTCCATTTTGATCCCCAGTCTTTTGAAAACCATGGGAATCATTCCCAACATATCGATACGGCAATTCTTAATAGTGATCTCCGATTTGGTCATGGCAGCCAGACCGATGAAACTTCCGATCTCAATCATATCAGGTAAAAGCGTATGCTCCGTACCCCCCAGTTTTTCTACTCCCTCGACAGTCAATAAATTCGAACCGATGCCGCTAATCTTCGCTCCCATGCGGTTGAGCATTGAGCAAAGCTGCTGCAAGTAAGGTTCGCATGCCGCATTGTAAATGGTTGTTGATCCTTTTGCGAGAACAGCTGCCATTAAAATATTAGCCGTTCCGGTTACTGATGCTTCATCCAGCAGCATGTGTGCACCTTTCAACTCACTCGCATCAATATGAAAAAAGCTTTCGTTATTGTCGAAATTGAATTTGGCTCCCAGATTTTGAAAACCAATGAAGTGCGTATCTAGCCTCCTTCTTCCAATTTTATCTCCTCCAGGCTTAGGAATCGAAGCAGAACCAAAGCGTGCGAGAATCGGACCGAGTAACATAACAGAGCCGCGAAGCGATGCCGCTTTCTTTCTGTAGGCGTCCGATTTTAAATAATCGGTATTGATGTTGGCTGCCGTGAACCGATAAGATCCTTTTTGAAGTTTCTCCACTTTGCATCCCAGCTCAGAAACAAGTTCAATCAGCTTGTTGACATCAGCGATATCGGGAATATTGTGGATGGTAACTGGCTCTGAAGTGAGCAGTGGTGTACAAATTACTTGGAGCGCCTCGTTCTTGGCACCTTGCGGAACGATTTCGCCTCTCAGGCTATGACCGCCTTTGATCTTGAACAAACTCATTTATCTCTTCTACGGTGCTGATGACGGTTTTTATTGAATGGCCTGTTGCCACGGTTGCGGTTATCTCGATTGTCGCGAGGATTGCCCTCCGGACGCAACTGTTTTTTCTCTCGATACAATTTTTCAAATAAGTTGTCTTCACGCACTTTATCGAGGTTCAATGTCAATTTGCCTTTCGACAAAAGGGCGATGTCTTTTACAATCACAGAGTCATCAAGCGTTTCCTTGTTCCAGTTGCTGTAGAAAGTCTTCATCAACTTGCCGAGGTAGATCGTTGCTTCTTCACGCTCTTGCGGATCTTCTTTCTTGAGGGCCTCTTGCACTAATCTCTCAATATTTTTTCCGTAGTGCTTATAGCGAACTTCACTCTGCGGATATTCCATCTTGCGAGGCTTCTTCTGCAGAATGCTTCGGTCAGGCGTTGAGAATGGATTGTTTACATCCAGGTTAAAATTTGCCATAATGTACAAGTCATCCCACATGCGTTGTGGATTTTCTTGTGCCTCCTTTGCTACAGGTGCCAACTGCTTGATCAACTCAATCAAGGTGGTGGCCATCTGTGTGCGTTTGTCTTTATCAGGAATGGTGCGAATGTAGTTCACCAACTTCTGTACGTTACGGCCATATTCTTTCAGAATGATGCCTTCGCGCTGACTGTTATATTCTCCGATCATTTCGTTATATGAAATTTTATGGTTCGAGTAATTATGACGCTTGGAACTTGCGCCTGATCAATTTTCATGAATCTTCAACTTGGCAAAGCTAAGCAATAAGGTCTTCTCACCAAAATCGGCAAAATTGATCTTCGCCTTGCGCTCAGCGCCTTGCTCTTCCACCAGCACCACGGTACCAAATCCAAACTTAGGGTGCTCTACTTTCATTCCCTCTTTTAGTCCGCGCGTATCGCTTGGCGTAAAATCAGCCGCAGGCTTATAGGCAGCTGCCGCTTTGGGCTTCGGTGGTGCGCTAGTTGTGCTCTTCATGCCTTTCACAAAATTCTTGGCATAATTCGGGTTGGGGGTGGCCGCAAACAAATCGTTGCCTCCGAACTTAGAGCTCATCTTAATATAGCGCTGATCGACATCATCAAGGAACCGGCTCGGCTCACAGTTCTTCAATCTACCAAAACGATAACGTGTAATTGCGTACGAAAGGAAAAGTTTTTTCTGTGCACGGGTGATTGCCACATAAAACAACCTCCGCTCCTCTTCTAACTCTGCACGACTGCTCAACATCATTTGTGACGGGAACAAATCCTCTTCCAAACCAACGATGTAAACATTCTTAAACTCCAAACCTTTGGCCATGTGAATGGTCATCAGTGTAACCTTATCGGGATCGTTGTCTTTTTCATCCTGACTGGTATTCAGCGAAACCTCTTGTAAAAAGGCACCAAGGCTTTTGTCTTCCTTTTCGGGATCGTCAACATATTCCTTTATAGCGTTGAGTAATTCCTGAACGTTTTCAAATCGGCTTAGTCCTTCAACTGTTTTGTCTTCGTACAATTCTTTCAACAAACCGGAAGACTTTGCGATCTCAGCGGCTGCTTCGTAAGCATCTTTGTTTTGTATCTCAACACCAAATCGTTTGATCTTCGTAACAAAATCATCGATTGGACCGGCTGCTCTTCCGCCAAGAAATCGTGGAGCATTTTCAAGTACTTCCCAAATTGTGATCGCATGATCATTGGCAGCAACAACAACCTTGTCGATCGTGCCATCGCCTATGCCTCGTTTAGGAAGATTAATAATTCTTCTAAAAGAGGCTTCGTCTTGCTGGTTAAGCGAAAAACGCAAATACGCGAGCAAGTCTTTGATCTCCTTACGTTGATAGAACGAAAGTCCACCGACTACTCTGTATTTGATATTCAATCTTCGAAGTGCTTCTTCTATCGCACGGCTTTGGCTGTTGGTCCGATAGAGCACCACAAAGTCGCTGAACGCATATTGGTTCTGCATCTTCTCTTCAAAGATGGAAGAAGCAACAAGTCTCCCTTCCTCATTGTCAGAAACAGCTTTGATCAGTTCGATGAGAGTGCCGTCTTCATTTGCAGTCCAAACATTTTTAGGAAGCTGTGCCTTGTTTTTTGCGATTACAGAGTTAGCCGCGTCAACAATTGTTTTTGTTGAGCGATAATTCTGTTCAAGTTTGATGATCTTCAGATCTGGATAATCTTTTTCGAAATTCAGGATGTTAGAAATATCAGCACCGCGAAAGCCGTAGATACTTTGTGCATCATCGCCTACAACACAAACGTTCTGCCGCACCGCTGCCAGTTTTCGAATGATGAAGTACTGGCAAAGGTTGGTATCTTGAAACTCATCGACCAAAACATAACTAATCTTATGCTGATATTTATTGAGTACCTCGAGATGCTCTTTAAATAACTTGTCTGTATTAAAAAGCAAGTCGTCAAAATCCATTGCACCGCTCTTGAAGCAACGTAATGCATAGTTCTTATAAATATTTCCAATCTCAGGCTTCATGTTGGCGGCATCATCGCCCATGAGCAACGGATTCGCCAAATACTCTTGCCACGAGATCAACTTATTCTTCGCTCCGGATATTCTATTGTAAACAAGATTGACTTTGTACTGGGTATCATCCAATCCCATCTCTTTAACAATGCTCCTAAGCAATGACTTGGAGTCATCGGTATCATAAATTGTAAAGTCATTTGGGTAGCCGATGTGATGAGCTTCGGCCCTTAATATCCGCGCAAACACAGAGTGAAAGGTTCCCATCCACAAATTGCGCGCGTCTTTTCCAACTACGTGTTCAATTCGTTCACGCATTTCCTTGGCGGCCTTGTTAGTAAACGTTAGCGCCATGATGTTGAAAGGATCAACACCTTGGGTTTGGATCAAGTGAGCAATTCGGTAAGTAAGTACTCGTGTTTTTCCGGAGCCGGCACCGGCAATGATCATGCAAGGGCCTTCTGTGTTCACCACACCTTCGTGCTGAGGTGGGTTCAATGTCTTTAAATATTCCATTCGAAATTTCTACTCAATAATCAACAGGGTCGGGTTTTTTTAAAACACTAGACGGATATTCTTGAAATGCCTTGTAAAGGATAGAGGTTACAATCCTTTTAAGAACTTCTTAACTGATTTTTTGGATAGCTCCTCAGATTCCATCGATTTCGCCTCTTCCAAACTTTTCTTTATTCCCTCAAGTGTGACGTCCTCAGAGACCTTCACAAAGTCTAATGTTTTCACGAAATTGATGAAGGCATCGTATTTACTGTCTTCAATCGATAGCAGCACCTCTTTCATGCGTTATTAATTAATTCTTTTGGTCGCATGGAATGGCCAAATCAAAATGCATAACGCTAAATGAATTGTGCAATGGCCATTTCATACCACAAAGATAACAAAAACAACTTTTCAGGGAGGCTAAAGTCTTGCTAACTTGCACCGAATTATAATGAGATGATTAAAGTAGGCGAAATTCTAGTTTCAGACGACATCAGGGATGTTGAGTTTGTGTGCCATTTGGAGAAATGTAAGGGTGCATGTTGTGTTGAAGGCGAATTAGGAGCTCCGCTCGAAGACGAGGAGCTTCAGATCATGAAAGATATTCAGGACAAGATCAGACCTTACCTTACTCCTGACGGAATTAAGGAAATAGAGAAAGTCGGTCCGTATGTTTTAGATGAAGATGGCGACTACTCTACGCCTGTAATCGAAGGCCGCGAGTGCGCTTATGCTCATTACGATAAGCAAGGAGTTTTAAAGTGCGGAATTGAGCAGGCTTATCTTGATGGAAAGATTTCTTATCGCAAACCCATTTCATGTCACCTCTATCCTATTCGGATAACCAAGACGAAAAAACTGGAGGCAGTGAATTATCACGAATGGAGCATCTGCTCCGATGCATGCAGCTTCGGACAATCGCTTAAAGTGCCGCTCTATAAATTTCTCAAAGATCCGCTCATCAGAAAATATGGCGAAGCATGGTATAATGAATTAGTGAGCAAGATTGAAGTGGCAGTCCCTGATAAATGATTCCCAACAAGTACTTCATCATAGACTTCGACAGCACGTTCACCAAAGTAGAGGCTTTTGATGTGCTTGCTGAAATCTGCCTGAGCGATAATCCACAAAGAGAATCCATTCAAAAACAAATTGCCGAGATCACCAACCAGGGAATGGATGGCAGTTTGTCATTGCGTGAATCAATAGCCCGGAGAATAGAACTTTTATCTCCGCACCAAAAACATTTGAGTCATCTCGTTGAGAAATTGAAAAGCCTGGTAACGGATTCTTTTCTACGTAACAAAGACTTTTTCAACACCTACACTGATCACGTATACATCGTCTCCAATGGCTTTCGCGAATTCATTGAGCCGGTGGTTACTGAATTCGGAATCAAAAAAGAAAATGTCTTAGCCAACGAATTTCTTTTTGACGATACCGGAAAAGTAATTGGCTTCGATACCGAAAATCCTCTTTCTGCAAACAATGGCAAGGCTGAACAAATCAAAAGACTAAACTTAGATGGCGACATCTATGTGATTGGTGATGGCTACACCGACTATGAGATCAAGCACTCCGGACTTGCCAATAAATTTTATGCGTTCACCGAAAATATTGAACGCGAACGCGTGGTAATGAAAGCCGATCACATTACGCCAAGCCTGGACGAATTTTTATATTTGAATAAGTTGAACACAAACATCTCTTACCCCAAAAACCGGATCAACATGCTTTTGCTCGAAGGCGTGCATCCGGTAGCCCTCGAGCTGATGAAGGCCGAAGGCTTTTCTGTTGAATCGTATCCTGCAGGGCTCGATGAAGATGAACTTTGTGAAAAAATAAAAAGTGTGTCGGTGCTGGGCATCCGGTCAAAGACGCAAGTCACAGAAAAAGTTTTGGCTAATGCCGATCGCCTCATGGCTATTGGCGCATTTTGTATCGGAACAAATCAAATAGATCTTAATGCCGCTACAAAAAAAGGAGTGGCAGTATTCAACGCTCCTTTCAGTAATACACGCTCCGTGGTTGAACTTGCCATTGCCGAGATGATTATGCTCATCCGCAACATCGCTGACAAGTCGCAAAAAATGCATGAAGGGAAGTGGGATAAATCTGCCAAGGGAAGTTTTGAGGTGCGAGGAAAGAAACTCGGTATTATCGGTTACGGAAATATTGGGGCCCAACTTTCTGTTCTCGCTGAAAACCTCGGCATGAAAGTGTTGTACTACGATAAAGAAGAAAAGCTTGCACTAGGAAACGCAACGAAATGCAAGAGCATGAAAGACCTTCTGGCTCAAGCCGATGTAGTAACCTTGCACGTAGATGGTCGCGAAACGAACACCAACATTATAGGCGCTCAGGAATTTGCGTTCATGAAAAAAGGCGTGATCTTCCTCAACCTTAGTCGAGGGCATGTGGTAGATGTAAAAGCGTTGCGCGAAAGTATTCTCAGCGGCAAAGTAGCAGGCTGTGCAGTGGATGTATATCCTTACGAACCAATAAGCAACGATGAAGAGTTTGTATCTGAACTCCGTGGATTGCCCAACACCATTCTCACTCCGCACATTGGTGGAAGCACTTTAGAAGCTCAGGAAAACATTGGCAACTTTGTACCCGGCAAAATCATGGAGTATATTAATACCGGCAATACAAGCAACAGCGTGAACTTCCCCAACCTCACGCTACCCACACTGGAAAACGCCCATCGATTAATTCACATTCACAATAACGTTCCAGGTATTCTTGCCAAGATCAATAACGTATTGGCAACGCGTGGCATTAACATTGTCGGGCAATACTTGAAGACCAATGAACTCATCGGCTACGTGATCACTGACATCAATAAAGAGTATGACAAAGAAGTGATTAAAGACCTGCGCTCGATTGAGAATACGATTAAGTTTAGGGTGCTGTACTAAATTGATTGCATGAAGGCCATTTAGCTTCGCGCTATTCTTAGGATCGGAATAAAAACAGAATCATGTTTAGTAAATCTCCCGGCTGCCTGAACAGTCGGGAGATGTTTTAAGATTTATAATGTGTACTTCACATTAAGCCCTCCAAAGTAGTTAACCCAGCGTGGACCCGGCAAATAAGTATCAGGCTGCTGGTTGATGAAAACCATTTGATAGTATTGCTTGTTTGTGATGTTATTCGCTCCGAAGTAAGCATCAATATCAAAATGCCAAATCGACTTGCGGAAGCCTATTTTCGAATTCATCAGATCATAAGCATTCGTTGTAAGCGCTCCATCGGAAGTGATAGGCATAGCATCGCGGTGCATGTAGGTGGCATTAAAATACACTCCCACTTTAGAAGTTAAATCCAACCCAGCATTCCAAACATTTTTAGGAACACCGGCAACGGCCTTACCTGAATAATCAGTTGGCGATCCAACGGGATTCGCGCCTGTGCTTCCCTGGAAGGTAAAGTTCTTGTATTTGAAATCAGAATAGGTGAAGTTGGCAAACGGCCTTACTGACTTAATAAATCCATTCTCTGATTGATAGACTGTGTACTTTACTAAAACCTCTAGTCCGTTATTGTCAAGGCTGCCGCTGTTCACTGTATAAGTATAAGCAGTTGCTGTATTTCCAGCATTTGGAACTGCCACGGTTGTCATCTTATCTGAGAACTTAGTCATGAAGTAAGCTAGCTCGTAGTTCAGTTTACCATCAAGCAAATTTCCTTTGCTACCCATTTCTATCTGCTGACCTATTTCAGGACGTAAAGACGTATTGACTGAGTTTGCAGCAGGAGTATAAATATTTGATGCTACCGGGGCTTTGTATCCTTTGTTGTACGAAACATAGGCCGATACATCTTTCGTTATCAATTTGGTCAGGGCAACTGATGGAGAAACCAGGTTTTGGTAGTTCGACACATACCTGGTAGGCACCGTAGGACTGGCCGTGTTGTTGGCAGCTACGTAAAACTTATCATTCAATTCTATATTCATTGTACTCGAGCCTACGCCCACGATGAATGTAATATCATAAGGCAACATCAGCGACCATTGTGTAAAAAGAGAATAGGTAGAAGTGATGGAAGTCTGATTACTGCGCATAGATCCGATAATATTGTAACCGGTTGGATCAGCATTATTGACAACCATGTTATAAGCGATGGTTTGGGCGTATTGTCTCTGAGCTTCGATTCCAGTCACACCGGATAACGAAATGTTATTGCTCAAATTAAATTTCGTATCAAACACTGAACGCAATCCGAAATTAACAGGAGCTTTATCGGTCCACCCTCCGGCAGAACTTACATTATTGCTTATACCCGTTCCAAAAAAAGTTGTTGAATTAGAGATTCGGTCGTTGAACTTATAGGTGTGGCCAACGCCAGCACGAAAGCTAATGATGTTAGAGTGCGCATCATTTTTGATGTAGGCCGGATTACCACTGTAATCTAATGTGTCGTACTGACCTTTAGATAATTCACCATTGCGCTGATCGTAGCTATCACTCCATCCTACGTAAGAAGTGATTGATTGCTTGTCATTAAGTTGAAACTCACCCATCATATTTACAAAATCTTTTCTCGATCTGGTGTGATTCATGAAGCCATCATAGTTTTGGCTTCCATAATTGATGAGGAATGAAGTTCCTGGTTTGCTGATCTGCAATGTGGAAGTGGATCGCCTTAAGCCATACGTTCCATACATTGTATTTTGACTTAACGAAACCTTGCTCAGCGCAGGTTTTACAGTTTGTAAATTCACTACACCTGAAATCGCGAGTCCGTACAAAGTACCAGAGGGTCCTTTCACAATTTCAACATTGCCGATGGAACCAAAGTCAATGTCATCCATAAGCGTAATTCCTTCCGCATCGGTAATAGGAATTCCATTGAGATAAACTTTTATTCCCTGACTATCAAAGTTGCTATTGGCTCCTCGGTTTCCCGGACCACCCGCACCGTAACCTCGAATGTTAAATTGCTGGCCTGCAGATGTAGTTCTGCGTTGCATAAAAACTCCAGGCACATTTGCGTTGATGGCGTCATCAAGAAAAAGACCATTGCCGCGTTTGATCTCTGTTTCTCCAAGTTTTGCGATAGATGACGGTTGGTTCAACAATTGTTTCTTTTGATTGGAAGTGGTTGTGATCTCAACTGCATTAAGCATATGACTATAGGACACCATCCGAAACGAAAGCTCAGTTCCACAATCCTGAATTGTTTGCGTTTGTGTTTCATAACCAACAAACGACACAGACACTAGCGCACCCTGCTGGCAAGACACTGAGAATGCTCCATCAGTATCAGTAATGTTAGTACCCTGACCATTTATTTTAATTGAAGCTCCTGCAAGAGCTTTTCCACTTTCATCAACAACTTTTCCATTTAGTGTTTGCGCTTGAAGCAAGCCGCAAAAACCAAACATGAACAGACTTAGTACTATTTTTTTCATTTTAATTCACTTAAAGATTTAAATAAGAACACATACTCGTAGAGTCGTGGTATTGATTGATCTGTTTGATCAGTATCAAATCACTAAAAAGTAATCAGACAAATCTTGGTGGAGGCGTGATCAATTCGGAGATAACCGAGAGGTAGTGATCACTATAGAAATTATTTGGTCGTTCGCATTTCCATTCGGAAAGTGTGCATTCAAAGTAAGCGATTGGCTCAAAGAAGTGAACCTGCATAATTATTTTTGATATTGATTTACCTCCGGTCTTAAGCCAGTTGATAAATAAATCTTCGAGCGTGTCATTATCGCAATAAATCAAAACTCCCGAGCCTTTCTTTTCAATTTTGGCAACATCATACATTTTCCCCTCAAACTCGAATTCCTTGTTTACTTCCACCCAGTTAATCTTTGCGAGTTCTTTGGAATCAAAAGTCAGAATCTTCAGCTCTTCTTTTTTTGAAGTCGCAATCTGAGTTTGAAAAGCGGGTCGATAGTAAAAGTTAAAATAGGAAGAGAAAATACTGAACACTCCCAAAGTGTAGGGAATGATCAGTAACGTCAGCAGAATTGTCCTTAACGTAGAAGGTTTTTTCATTCGAGAAGTAAATCTTGCTAAAAAGCATGATTTAACCCAAATTCATTTGATGAGGAGCGGCAGCTTGATGCAAGCAGTCCCTATTACTTCTTATAATACGCCATTGCCTCAGGCAACCAGCCTTGCAAATCTTTAATGCGTGTTTCATCTGAAGGGTGAGTGCTCATGAACTCGGGTGGTTTTTCTCCTTTGTTCATTTCCATCATGCGTTTCCAAAATGCAGGAGCGAGATTGGGATCATATCCGGCCATCGACATGAAGATCAACCCAATGTGATCAGCCTCTGATTCATGTTGGCGAGAGAATTTCAACATACCAATGTTCGAACCCATTCCGACAGCCTGCATAAATATTTGACTTGTAGCAGAAGGATTCTGCCCCATAGCTGCGCTTAGCGTACCGAGGCCAAACTGTTCAATCAATCCTTGGCTCATCCGCTCACGCCCGTGGTTGGCAATCGCGTGAGCCACCTCATGTCCCATCACAACGGCAATTCCATTTTCATCTTTACAAATTGGCAGAATGGCGGTATAGAAAGCAACTTTGCCACCCGGCATACACCACGCGTTCACAGTCTTGTCATCTTGAATCAAATTAAATTCCCAATTGAACCCATCCAACTGACTGCTCCATCCTTTGTTGGCCATGTATTTTTCCACTGCACCCTGAATACTCTTGCCCACACGCTTGATCATTTCAGTTTGCTCAACATTAGTGGAAAGCGGCCCCTTGGCGATCACTTGCTGATACTGAGTTGATGACATGGTATTGATCTCTGAACTCGACACGAGGTCAAGCTGTCTGCGGCCTGTAACGGGCACCGTGGCGCAAGAGTGAATGATCAAGAATACAACAAGAATTAAGATGGGTTTTAATATTTTCATGACTGAAATTTTTTGCATCGCAAATTAAATAAACGATGAGTGACTACAAATTATTTTGGCTTGAGAAGTTGTTTGGTTCTTTTGAAATAGGAACAAATTCTTTAAGCCGGAAAGCTGATCACCACTTCGGTTCCTTCACCAACTTTACTTTTAACACGAATGGTACCCTTCAATTTTTCAACAAGAGCCTTAGTAATTGATAAACCCAAACCAGTAGAACCTTCACCGGCAGTAGGTCGTGCAGAAAGCATTTGAAATTTTTTAAACATTTTCTTCTGATCACTTTCGGAAATACCCGGACCCTCATCGCGTACCGAAAAATTCAGTGTAGCACCTTCAGACCAGGCACGTAAATAAATTAACTTTCCCTTATCCGAAAATTTGCTTGCATTGCTTACCAGGTTGTCAAGAATGCGGGTGAGCATATGTTGATCGATAAACGTAAAATCATTAAACAACTCAACTTGTGTTTGCAGCTGCTGTTGTTTTTTGAGTAGCTGTCCGTTAGTAGCGTGTTGAAAATCGTGAATGAACTTTACTACATCTGTGTTCTCCAAAAAAGGCAAGTTCGATTCATGATGTATCGTTTGTGATTCTAATAAATTACTGATAAGATGATTGCCTTGCTCAACAGCACTTTGAATATGACTGATATATTCTTCTTTCTCCGTTTTGTTAAGGTCCTTAGTCATCTGCATAATGTCAGTCAATCCCTTTATTTTACTAAACGGAGCTTTTAAATCATGAGAGACAATATTCAAAATACTGGTCTTCTGCCGGTTCTCTTCTTCCAGACTTTCTGATTTTTGTTTTAGTTCAAGATTAGTCCTCGCTTTGCGCATCTGGCTTCGATAAAGAACAATCGCAAGTATTAAAATGAGTAATGCAATGACGATGAGTGAAATCAATTGTTTTCGCTGTCGCAAATCTTTTTCTTCTTGCTCGGCTTTGGTAGCAGCTTCTTTTTTATCAAACTCATACTTCAACTGCAGTTGCACCATCTTCTTGATATTGCCCTGATTAAAAATACTGTCGCGGTTCAGAATATAATTTTTATGATTGATGTACGCATCCTTCCAATTGCCTGTAGCGCTGTCTAAGATTTCTACTCCTCGATAATAGTTTACAATCAGCTCCATACTTCCTAGTTCTTTCGAGAGCACAAATGCCTCATCATAATATTTTCTTGCGAGCGTGTAATTATTGTCGATACGGTAACAGTGACCGATGTTGCAATAAGTAAGGGCGAGGTCTCTTCGGTTAGAACACTTTTTAAATAATTCAGCCGAAGCTAAATAGTTATCCAGGGCTTTACCGCAATCTTTACGCATCTTGTAGACTTCTGCCATGCCTTCATAGGCATAAGCCATAATATTATCATCATTTACCTCTTTGCCGATAACAAGAGCCTCGACATGATTTTTCAATGCTTCTGAATAATTGCCCATCAGTTTATAAACCTTCCCTACAAGGTTGTGATTATAGCCCATATTAATCCGATCACCTATCGCTTCAAATTCTTCTGCGCTTTTGGCAAAATATTTCAATGCCTCAGAATAATTGGCCAGGTTGATATAATTCTCTGCTATTTCAGATAGCGAAAGCGCAATGCTGTTTTTATCACCTACCTCTTCCAGCAGTTGAAGCATAGCAAAACCCGATTTCATGGCTTCAACATAGTTGCCCTGCTTGCGATACACCCAAGCATTAAGTTCATGTGCGTAAGCCATGTTCCTTTTATCACTCAGCTTTTCATATCTGTGCAGCGCATCTGCCAAATGTTTGAGAGCCTCAGGGTATTTACCTCCATCGGCATAATCCTGGCCGATGTACCTAATTGTGAGGGCAATTTTATCTTCATTGTGATCGGCCTCAAAAATTTCTTTAGCTTCTCTGTGATATTGTAAGGCTAAGTCAAAGTTCCCTGCCCGCCAGTACACTCTTCCGATTGCATTTTTCACATTGGCTTCCGCAGTTTTGGAATCTAACTTCCTTGCAAGCTCCATGGCAGGCTTCTCCAACTTCAATGCTTCCACCTTATTAAAATCATTATAAGTCGTGATGATGCGTACATAAAGCCCTATTTTGTTAATATCTTCTTTGGCGTTGGCTAGAAGAATAAACAAGGAATCAACACGGGCTTGTGCTGTCTGTTGAGCTGACGATGTAAGTGAGATAAGTAGGAAAAAGATAAAGCCAATTCTCTTCACAGTCACGTAGGGTTTGAAGACAAGTCCCTGAATTTACGAATTCCAAGAGTTTATTCAACCCACGTTGCAATCGTAATTATTGGTAGCCTTGCTTAATTTAAACAGAGAATTTACATTGATTACAATTCGACTAGCCCTTTATCCATTGGCAATACGCAATAACTGATGATCAAAGACGAATACTTAAAGTCGCTAAGCAAATACACTTCGGATAGCCAATTGCTCGACACGATGTGGGGTGACATTGAAAAAAATTATAGTAAATCAAACCGGCATTATCATACCCTCACCCATCTTGACAACTTATTAAGCGAACTCATTCCATTCAAAAACAAGTTTACCAACTGGGACATCATCGTGTTTGCCATTGCTTATCATGACATTATTTATAATACACTGAAAAGCAATAATGAAGAGAAGAGCGCTGCCTTCGCAACAAAGAAACTTAATGCTATTGGGCTTCCTCCAATGGAAACCTCTTTCTGTTCACAAATGATATTGGCTACGAAAAAACATGAAGCTGGAAACTTGGAGACCAATTTATTTACTGATGCAGACCTCTCTGTACTCGGAGCCGATCCCGGAACCTACAGAACCTATACAAAACAGATCAGGCAAGAATATTCCATTTATCCGGACTTAATTTATAACCCCGGAAGAAAAAAAGTACTCACTCATTTTCTGGAGATGAATAGTATTTACAAGACCAATGACTTCTCCTCAAAGTATGAATCGTCAGCAAGACTTAACTTAGAAACAGAATTAAATTCATTGTAGCATGGGACTATTTGATTTCCTTAAAAACAAGCCAAAACAACCCGAAGATTACTTTGAGGTTACCATCACAGATGAAATGGTTTCAGTGGAACATCCGCAAAGAAAAAAAGAGCAAGTAAAATGGGCCGACATTGAAACAATAAAAATAATTACCACCGACCAGGGGCCAGCGCAACCGGATGTTTGGATTGCATTGTTAGGCAGTGAGACGGGCTGCTTGATTCCACAAGGAGCAAAGGGTTATGATGAAATCTACGATAGAATATCTCAGTATGAAGATTTCAATTTTGAGAACGTGATCAAAGCCATGGGTTCAACTGATAACGAAGAGTTTCTGGTTTGGTCAAAAAATAAAATTGGTCGCGCTCCCGAATAAAATACAATTGTCAAAATTTGTGAATATGGAAAAATGCGATGTTGAGAAGTGCGAGCACGAAACTTGCTACCCCAAGATTGAAGCGTAACTCTACTCCTTTCCTATACAAAACCCCAACGAGTGATGTCAGTAGTAATGCCAATGGCATGAAAATAAAATTTCCGTAAATAGAAATCTCAACAGGCGATGTATTATTCTCTTTGTCTGTAATTCTATAAGGTACGCTAAACAATTTCGTTCTGGAAATAGTTAATAATTCGCCTTTCAGTTTCCGCATGTATAATGTGCTGAGTGATGGCCGTAATGACCTGCAAGTACTTGAACTGCAAAAAAAACACAAGGTCTATCCCAAAAATCACCATTTAGAATAGAGAAATACTTACATACGCCATTTAGTGTCATGAGATGAACTGCAATTATTACTCTCTAATTTTCTAACTTTGTAACAAACCATTCTTATGCGAATTTTTGCGATTGGCCGGAATTACGTTGAGCACATCCAGGAATTGAACAATGAGCGACCAGATGAGCCTGTGATCTTCACTAAGCCTGACACCGCCATTTTGAAAAACGGATCACCTTTTTATTACCCCGATTTCTCGAAAGACATTCATCACGAGATCGAACTTGTTTTGAAAATCTGCAAAGAAGGAAAGAACATCGAAGAGAAATTTGCACACAAATACTTTGATTCCATCGGTCTTGGTGTAGATTTCACCGCTCGCGATCTTCAACAAAAAGCAAAGGATAAAGGGTTACCGTGGGATATCGCCAAAGGATTTAATAGCTCAGCACCGATCTCTGACAAATTCATACCGGTAGCTGATTTCAAAAACCTGGGCGATATCAATTTTAAACTGGAAGTAGATGAAGCTGTTAAGCAGCAAGGTAATACCAGCCTGATGCTCTTCAACTTTAACTACATCATCTCATACTTATCTAAGTTCTTTACACTACGTACAGGTGATTTGATTTTTACTGGAACCCCCAAAGGAGTTGGACCCGTGAGCATTGGAAATAAATTGACAGGTTACATTGAAAATGAAAAGCTGCTTGAATTTGAGGTTAAATAGTTTCTTACTGACACTCTGTTTACTGGTGTCTTTGATGACACAGGCACAGCTGAGTCCGGAGAAAAGCATACTCACATCTAATCCGCTGGATGAATTTTACCTCTTCCCTATCAATCCGGGAAAGATAAACTCACTCACTGGATCGATGGGCGAACTGCGCAACACGCACTTTCATGCGGGCTTAGACATACGCACCAACAACTCCATAGGCATTCCTGTGCGCTCTACCCAGCGCGGATATATTTCTTTTGTTAGCATCAGCGCTTACGGATATGGAAATGCAATCTTCATCACTCATCCCGATGGAAACATGTCGGTGTATGCTCACCTTGATCAGTTCAAAGGCAAAATAGCGGACTACGTTCTACAAAAACATTACGAGCAGAAGTCGTTTGAGATGGAAATGGAGTTAACACCCAATCAGTTTCCCATCTCGCAAGGAGATACCATCGGCCTCTCAGGAAACACTGGCGGATCGGGCGGACCGCATTTGCATTTTGAAATCCGCAATAAGGACAACGAAGCACTCAATCCTCTTCAGTTTAAGTTCGATGAAATAAAAGACGGGCTTGCACCGGTAGTTCAAAAGATTGCCCTTCAAACCCTAGACATCAATTCGCGCATCTACGGAAAATACGGACGCGTTGAGTTCTTTGCCATTCGCAGTGGAAACACTTATTCTTTGCCAGCCCCCATTCAGGCACAAGGAAAAATCGGAATTGAAGTGCTTGCTTACGACCGCATGGACTTTTCGGGATTTAAATGCGGCATCAACCACATCGAAATGTTTGCCGACAGCGAGAAGATCTTCTCGCAGAAAATTGATAAAGTAAATTTCTTCGAAACGAACGACATCGTGGCGTTGATGAATTATCAAACATTGAAGACGCGAGGCCTTCGCTTCAATAAGTTATACATAGACAATGGCAATCCATTAAAATATTATGAAAGCGGCATCAAGAATGGAACGATTACTGTCTCAGATAGACCTTCGAATATTCAGATTAGTTTAAAGGACACTTACGGAAACGAAAGTCGCGTCAAGTTAAAATTGATGCCAGAAAAATCACTGAAACCAATCGCTCTCTCTCCTATTTCAAAACCCTTTGATTATCAAGTCAACGGGAGCGTTTTGTCGCTGCAAGTGAGACCATGTGCTGCGAAAAGCAAGATTGTGCTCTATGAGAAAGGATCTGCGGTAGCAATTGATCCAAGCTATGCAGCCAATGCGCAACAAGTCTTTCTAATCGACTTAAAGAAAATGATTCCCGATTCGGCCCAGGCTTGCAATGGAATGATTCGTTTCGATATTGCCGATCAAATCCCTCCAAAGACCGAACACACCTTCTACAGCGATTGGACCGATATACATTTTCATAAGAATTCGCTCTACGATACGCTGTATTTGAATTTCGTGAAGTCCGAAAAGAACGGATCAGAGATATTTTCCATTGGTCGCGCAATCGAACCACTTCATGACTCCATTGATATCACGTTGAAACAATTGAAAGGCAACGTTAATGACCCTAAAGTATCAGTCTATCATATCGAAGGAAAAGCATTTGATTACAAGGGAGGTCAATGGGAAAATGGAAACATGAAATTTACTACCACAGAGCTTGGAGATTTTGTGCTACTGAAAGATTCTGTGCCTCCATCCATTTTTAGATTCTCATGCAATTCATATCAGGCGCGTTTCCGTGTGCGAGATAATCTATCAGGAATTGAAAAGTATGAGGCAACCATTAATGGCGAATGGTTGTTGATGACCTACGATTACAAAACGGGAATACTGCAATCTGAAAAATTGGATAAGTCCAAGCCCCTGAGTGGCGACTTTGAACTCAAAGCGACCGATCGCTCGGGCAACACAAGCACATTCAAACAAAAAATACTTTAAATCATGGCTCTCAACATTGGCGACAAAGCTCCCGACTTCAAAACCAAAGATCAGGATGGCAAAGAAGTTACACTTTCAGACTTCGCTGGTAAAAAAGTAGTGCTCTATTTCTACCCAAGAGATATGACTCCCGGTTGCACAGCCGAAGCTTGTGACTTAAGGGACAATTATAAAGTGCTGCAAAAACAAGGATATGAAGTTTTGGGTGTGAGCACCGATGATGAAAAGACGCACCGCAAATTCATTGAGAAAGAAAAGCTTCCTTTCCGCCTGCTGGCCGATACCGATAAATCCGTTCATAATAAATATGGAACTTGGGTTGAAAAATCGATGTACGGCCGCACTTACATGGGCACTGCTCGCATTACATTCATTATAGAAAATGGAAAAATCGCAGATATCATCGGAAAAGTAGACACCAAGAACCACGCAGCCCAGATCTTAGGAAATACAATCCCTGTAAAAGCTAAAAGCAAAACTCCTGTAAAGAAACCAGCTGCAAAAAAGGAGGTGAAGGCTGCAAAGAAATCCTCTGCGAAAACAGCGAAAAAGAAGAAGAAATAGGTTGTCGAAATTTATTTTCCCAATGCCTAAGACCTAATGCCTTACGTTTCGCCTAAGTTTATATCTTCGCGCAAACTTTCAGCATGGCCACTCAACCTGATCTCGTTCAATTAAAGAAATTAGCTACTCAAATACGCAGAGACATTGTACGCATGGTGCATGCCTGTCAAAGCGGGCACCCGGGTGGATCATTGGGCTGCACTGACTTCTTTGTAGCGCTTTACTTTCACCACCTGAAGCATAATCCCAAATTCAATATGGATGGCGTGGGCGAAGATTTGTTCTTCTTGTCCAACGGACACATCTCCCCGGTTTGGTATTCTACTTTGGCACGATCAGGTTATTTCGATGTAAAAGAATTAGCCACGTTCAGACAGATCAATTCAAGATTGCAAGGTCACCCGGCTACGCACGAACATCTGCCCGGAGTACGTATTGCATCTGGATCACTTGGTCAAGGATTGTCCGCAGCTATTGGTGCAGCTCAAGTGAAAAAGCTGAACAAAGACCCTCAAACTGTTTTTGTATTGATGGGTGATGGCGAACAGCAAGAAGGTCAAGTGTGGGAGGCCGCTATGTACAGTGCGCACAACAAAGCAGATAATCTCATCGCTACGATTGATTACAATGGCCAGCAAATTGACGGGCCTGTAGATAAGATTCTTTCTTTGATGGACTTGAAAGCCAAGTGGGAAGCCTTCGGCTGGATCGTGAATGAATTCAATGGGAACAAGATCGAAGAAGTTATCGCGGGAATTGAAAAAGCAAAATCACAATTAGGCAAAGGAAAGCCGGTGATGAACCTGATGAGAACTGAAATGGGCTTCGGTGTGGATTATATGATGGGCTCGCACAAGTGGCACGGAGTAGCACCGAATGATGAAGAGCTTAAAAAAGCTTTAGCTCAGTTAGAAGAAACGATCGGAGACTATTAAATGTCCCTTTCTCCAGGAGAGGGATTTAGGTAAGGCCTTAAAAGAAAAACCAGGGAACAATAGCCATCAATAAAGTAATGATGATCCAGAAGAGAAGTTTACGATCAATGGTTTTAGTGGCTTCCATGACTATGATTTTGAAACGTTTTACGACAATAGTTCCCCAGGGTTGAATATGAAATGGGGTATTTTTAAGTTTTAACAAGAGATTAACAGAACAGGCATGACCAAATATACTTTCACAGAAAAAAAAGATACTCGCTCAGGCTTCGGTGTGGGCCTTCATGAGTTAGGAAAGCAAAATGAAAACGTTGTGGGCCTCTGCGCTGACCTCACTGGCTCACTGAAAATGGATGCCTTCAAAAAAGATTTTCCTGAACGTTTCTTCCAGGTAGGAATTGCCGAAGCCAACATGATGGGCCTCGCTGCGGGCATGACCATCGGAGGTAAAATTCCTTTCACTGGTACGTTCGCCAACTTTTCTACCGGTCGTGTTTACGATCAGATACGCCAGTCGATTGCATACTCAGGGAAGAATGTAAAAATATGCGCATCACATGCCGGAGTTACTTTAGGTGAAGATGGAGCAACCCACCAGATCCTCGAAGACATTGGTATGATGAAAATGTTGCCGGGAATGACGGTGATCGTTCCTTGTGATTATAATCAAACGAGATTAGCAACCCTTGCTTTAGGGAAACATATTGGTCCTGCTTATTTAAGATTTGGTCGTCCGAGCTGGCCAATTTTCACAGCGCCTGATAGACCATTTACAATCGGCAAAGCAGATAAGATGATCGAAGGAAAAGATGTAACCATTTTCGCCTGCGGCCACTTAGTATGGAATGCCATCGAAGCAGAAGAGAAATTAGCAGCTGAGGGAATCAGTGCCGAAGTGATCAATATTCATACGATCAAACCTCTGGATGTGGAGGCTATTTTGGAGTCAGTTCAAAAGACAAAATGTGCAGTTACTTGCGAGGAACACCAAATCAATGGTGGTCTTGGAGATGCAGTAGCCCAGGTACTTGGTCGTCACTTACCGATGCCCTTAGAAATGGTAGCCGTAAACGACAGTTTTGGCGAAAGTGGTACTCCAGCTCAATTATTAAAGAAATACGGGCTTGGTCCGGACAATATTATAGAGGCTGCAAAGAAGGTAATCCAGCGGAAAAAGTGAGTTTTTTGAGGGGGTAGGAAGTTTACCTGCCCCAACAGTAGTGGGTGGTTTTGCCACTCCTACTGCGGGATCAGGTTGCACAGTTTTAACGCTATGGCAAAATAGGTTTACCGTGCACTAGGACCTCAAAGTAGTAGGATAAGATTCAATTTTCCTAAGAATTCTAAAAAACTTTATTTTCAACTAAATAATGCCTTTTTTTAAGCAAAAACGGGCATTTTAAATGATCGAAGACAATTATAAGCAGCGCGGACTACGCAATAAATTGGTCAAAAAACTGCGCCTAAAAGGCATAGCCGATGAGGCAGTTTTGGCAGCCATTGGGAAAGTGCCAAGGCACGTTTTTTTTGAAGATGCCCTCCTTGATCATGCCTACGAAGACAAGGCTTTTCCTATCGGGGAAGGTCAAACCATCTCCCAACCCTATACGGTTGCCTTCCAAAGTGAAAAGCTGCAAGTAAGACCAGGAGACAAAATTCTGGAAGTAGGAACTGGTTCAGGCTATCAGGCTGCTGTGTTACTTGAGATGGGTGCTAAAGTCTACACTATTGAGTTCAACCGCAAGCTTTACGAATTGGCAAAAGCCTTTTTGCCAACCATGGCCTACAAACCTTTCTTCTTTTTTGGTGATGGATCCAAAGGACTTTCATCCAAAGCACCGTTCGATAAAATTATTGTAACGGCCGGTGCTCCGGTTGTACCGCAAGCTTTGCTCGACCAGCTAAATGAAGGGGGCATTATGATCATCCCCGTGGGCAATCGCGAAACACAAAAGATGGTGAAGTTCACTAAGCGCGGAGGCAAGTACATTAAAGAAGAGTTTGATAATTTTTCTTTTGTGCCTCTATTGGGAGAGAGCGGCTGGGGTTCCTAGCAGCGACTCCATGTTTCTGCTTTGCTAGAGTTTGTACTTAATTAATAGAACAGGAACTGTTAGCGAAATTCCATAAGACATCATCGTTCCCAAAACAATCCCGAATCTAGGAAACAGAAGCATTGCCGATATAGTATAAAGGAACAGGGCTATAGAACCGATCGGTGCTTTTCGCATAAAATGAAATAACTGGTTGGGTTGATAATAGAAATGGAAAGTAACCAGTGCCGCAAAAGTTGCTGCCGGATACATGGTAAAAACCCCTCCCCAAAAAGGATTCAATAATTTACCCAATAGCACTACTGTTGCGATTATGGTTCCCATAAAAACAGCTCTGAACGCGATTTGAAATACCGTGTACCTAGGTCGGGAAATTTCTTGCTGGAGTTTATTTCTGTTCAGAATCAAATGGGCTACCATTATTAATGTAAAAAAGCCGGTTGTTCCCCAGACCAAATTGGTGAGCCTCCATATCGCAAAGGGCGAAGCCAAAGCAAACCAAGTTAAACTGCTTGCGGTAAACGTGATCAGTATCTGCGCGAGCTTACTCTTCAAATAAGCTGCAAAAAACATAGCGAAATAGATATAAATCACCGAAGAGAAGATCACGATTCCAAGGGGCACCAGAGTAGCCGGAATAATCATGGCAACTTTTTCGGCCGAGGTAGTTAACCCTAAAAAGAAGAAGCCTAAAACGATTGTACTGGGAAACATCATGATGATTCCTGCAATATTTTTAGTGGTTCGTTCCGCCAGTATGGAAAGCAATGCAATGAAGCTGCCTCCTACAACGAATGATACTGCCAATTGTATTAATAAAGTTGATGTCATACCTACGTAAGTCTCTTCGCCAGCTTGCCAAAATTTTGGTAGTTAAATAAAACAAGCGCGATTAAGATGATCGAATATCCAAAAAACTGGATCGAGCTAATCGCCTCATGATAAACTACAAAGGCGATGGTGAAATTGAGCAACGGATTGATATACAATAAAATTCCAATTGTAGCAGAGCTAAGCCGGTTCAAGGCATAAAGATTCAAGAACAAGGGTGTTACCGTGAACACAATGGCGATAAGAAGTATAAGACTATAAAACTTCCCACTACTTGGAATCTCATTCACCAATTGTGCAAAGAATACCGACAAGATCAGTAAAGAAAAGGCAACCTGAATGCATAGAATGATCATCCGGTCAAAGCCCTGGTTCCTGCGCTGCGAAATAAGATAGAGTGCATACGAGAGCGCTACAAGCATACTATAGCCTAATTCAACCAAAGACTGAAAGCCAATCAGGATACAACTCAAGGCGCACAACGCAACCGATACCCATTGAAGAGGAGTAAGCTTTTCTTGCAACAGAAAATAAGCCAGTACAGCAGTGAGCACCGGGCAAATCAAATAAGAAAACGAAGCCGTGCGTATGTTGATATTGTTGATGGTGTAAATGAAGATAAGCCAGTTTACCGATAATAGAACCCCACCTGCAAGTGTCAGCACAATGATTTCTCTTCGATGTTTTTTGGTGAGCGTGTAGAGATAGGACCAATTCTGTTTCCATTTGGCTCTCCTAAACAAGAACACGATAGCCAGTAACACTAGCGAAGAGAATAAGATCCTGAAATAGAGTATCTCGCCAGCAGCATAATCCTTCAATGCTCGTAACGGAATGGAGAAAAAGCCCCAGATCACAAAAGCGGTTATCGCGGCAGCATAATGTTTATTGTTCTTCATGAGAAACCGCGAAGATAGATTTTTTTACAACCGCCAGTTAGAGTTTAAGACTTAGTCTATCCATTTGAATCTCATCCGGCCCGTGGTGTCCCAGCCGGAGGCATTTTGCGGCATGCGCATATTCTCGACTGTAAACTCATCCTTTGAAATGAACGTGTAGACCACACGTAGCTTTACTGTTGATTTATTGGGATACACCCAGTCTTTATCAAAGACGAGTTGGTTAGCGTTCTTCTCTCCTTCATAGTCCACCAGAGCTCCGTGTTCAGAGTCGATAAATATGCGTTGAAATTTATTAGAGAAATGATTAAAAGCTATAATCGTTTTGGTGAGAAACGGTTTCTTCTTCAGGTTTCCGGAAAAGTCCTCTTCAATTAAAGAAGCACCCGTGGTTTTAGTAAAAATTGATTTTCCTTGATTGGTCTCCCAAGGGCCATCTGCTGCCAGGCGGCTTTCTGCTGTTACTTCCCAACTGCCGATGAGAACATCCAACTCATTCAGCCGCGTAGTTGTCTCCTGAGCAAACAGATAATTGACTGTAATTAAGGTTGAGATCAGGCAGGCATTTATTTTCATGGAATGGCTGATAGGAATTCTAAGGTACAAAAGTTAGCAGAACCCATCTTCTCTTTAGACAATGCTCTCAGAATCCAGCTTTGTTTGAATCTCATCCAATCGAATTCCGGTGTCTAGTTAAGATCACTTAATCAATGATTTACTGTCACTACCACATTTCCTTTTTTATGTCCCTGGTCAACATATCGATGAGCGTCTATAATCTGGTCAAAAGTATATTTTCTGTCAATGACAGGCTTTACTGTTCCTGCTTCCACCAGTTGCTTTAAAAAATTCAAGTCTTCGGTCTTATAAGGCGGGCTTTCTCCAACGATTATTTTTTTGTTGGTGGTCATGGATATCCAGAGCATTTGAAAGCTTTTTACAGGCGCTGTTACATTCAGGTAAACTCCATTTTCATTGAGCAATTGGTTACAGATTGAAAAAGGAAATTTATCTACGGCCAATAATATCAGGTCATACTTCTCCAGTCGATCGGTGAAATTAGCTTCGGCATAATCAACTACTTTATCCGCGCCTATGGACTTCACCAAAGCTAAATTGACACTGCTGCAGACACCTGTAACTTCGGCTCCAAAATACTTCGCTAATTGTACGGCATAGGTACCCACGCTTCCCGAGGCTCCATATATAAGGACTTTCTGCTGAGGCTTGATCCCTCCTTTCCTTAGATAGTGTAATGCCGTGAGGGCTCCGATAGGAATAGCCGCAGCTTCTTCGTGAGTGATGTTTGTAGGCTTTAGAACAATCGGGCCATCTTCCGGAAGACATACGTATTCAGCATAAGCACCAAAACTCGCTAGCGTGGCAGCGAATACCATATCTCCTTTTTTAAATCGTTTTACTTCTTTGCCAAGGGCTTCAATTTCTCCGGATAGCTCCACGCCCAGAATAGGTTTCTTTGGTCTTCTTATACCAAGTATCAATCGGGCAGGAATCCAGAACGATGGAGGTACAGTGAAACTTCGTACTCTAAAATCAGCCACCGTTACTGTAGTAGCTAATATTTTTATAAGTACTTCATGGTCTTTGGGAACGGGCTTTTCTACTTCTTTGATTTGAAGGACTTCGGGTGGCCCGTAGGCTGTACACACAATTGCTTTCATCATTGATCCTCTTAAACTGCAAATCCATTATTTGGTTACAAGTCACCAAAACCGGATTTGTTACAGTTACAGAACAATGAAGAAGAGATGGAGTCGTATGAAACTGAAAGAGAGAGTTATTGCACCACAATTGGAACTCGCACGTGTGTTTTGTCCCAATCTAAATTCATGTTTATTATGTCAGAGTCGTTGGTGAAGGCGATGGTGAATTGTTCCGTTTCTGAAGAAGCTTTCTCCGCGGGCACCTCCACTTTCAAAACATCTTTGCTGTAGTCGGGTTCATCGTATCCCCATTTGCCGAGTTCGCTGTTGAACGAAATCTCCCACGACAATTCTTTAGGAACGGAATACACACGGTAACTACCTGCCTTCAATAGCTTACCCAAAATAGTAACGTCTTTGCTCAAAGTGATTTCGGTGGCTCCATTTGCTCCTAACCTCCAGTATTTGCCATAGGGTACAACTGCATCCTTTGCATCTCCAAAAATCACTCGCTTTCTTTTGGACGGACGACAGTAGACTACCTTTAGGTCAAGCCCTCCATAACTGTAGGTAGTAGTTAGCTCGGGACTAAGCGGACGTGAGGCGAATACCCGATATGCTACGTAACCGCCAATAGCAAGGATTACGATACCTATTATACTTACAAGCACTGTTTTATTCATAATCTGGAATTATCTGGTTTGGTATATTTTCTCTGGGGTGATGGTCTCGTCTGTTGATCGTTTAGCCGAGCCATTTTCATAAGCTTCAATTTACAGCAAAGAAACCATAATGGTCAAGTTTGATTCTCACTATTATTGACCAAGGGATAGCTTTCAACCACTCAATATGTTTTGACTAGGCTTAACAATATGAACAATGAACAACGGGAGAACATATCACCTTTGATCCTGATCTTTCCATCTACTCAGCGGTGAGGCCGCGAATCAGAGAGTGCCGTAGCGCGGGCTCCTAATGCTGTTCCACGAAATAACTCGTACTCCGCGCTAAGTATTTAGGTTTTCACTTCGAGCCGCTGGCGGCTCGAAGTGAAAACCTAAAAGAAGAGCTCAGATAGGTTCGATCGCTGGCGATCGAACCTATCTGAGTTCCTTCGCGCGAGCACACGACAACAATGAAATACAAGTGCTATGTCGCGCACCTGCACTGAACTTTGATACTGCGCTACTCTAGACAAATCTTTCGACCTGATGCCGTCAGCGATGAGGATTCCTTCCTGAACCCGCGCCATGTACACCAAACCCTGCAATGATCTTCACTCCACTTTGCCATCATCCAACACACACATCCGACCATTCAACCAGCGACAAATCACACAAAAAGAAACTAAATCCATTTCACAGGACCATGCTGAACTATTTCACTTTCCTCTTGTTCAGTTACTTTACCTTTTATCTTTGCCCTTCTCATGAATAAGAAAAACCACTTCAATCTCATTTTCATATTAGGTCTGCTCTCTGCCATTGGGCCATTTTCGATTGACATGTATCTCCCGGCTTTCCCTGCTATTGCCAGAGGCTTGAATACCAATGTTGCTCAAGTGATGCTTTCGTTATCCAGTTTCTTTATAGGAATCTCTGTGGGGCAATTAGTGTATGGTCCCCTCCTGGAAAGATTTGGGCGGAAGAAACCGTTGTATGTCGGACTTGTCATTTACCTTCTTGCATCTGCAGGTTGTGCATTCACCGATTCGGTGAATTCATTAATTGCCTTTCGTTTCCTTCAGGCATTAGGCAGTTGTGCGGGTATGGTGACTTCGCGGGCGATGGTGCGCGATCTGTTTGCAGTGAAAGACAGCGCCAAAGTATTTTCTTCGCTGATGCTGGTAGTGGCAGTGTCTCCCATCATTGCGCCAACTGTCGGTGGGTATGTTACAGCCGCTTTGGGATGGCGTTATGTTTTTGCCGCACTGATCATTGTTGACATTGCCATTCTTGCAGGCGTCTATTTTCTATTGCCTGAAAGCAAAGCGGCAGATCCCAATCACTCGCTGAAACCGAAGGCAGTGGCGCGAAGTTTTGCGAGCATCATCGTTCACCCGCAGTTTTACATTTATGCTTTAACCGGTGCTATAGCCGCCTCGGGATTGTATGCCTACATCAGTGGCTCACCACAGGTGTTCATCGAATTATTCGGAATGAATGAAAAACAATACGGATGGATCTTTGCCATCATTGCAGTGGGAATCATCAGCACCAGCCAGATCAACAGTTACGTGCTGCAGAAACATTCGAGTGAAAAAATTATTCCAGTAGCGTTGATGGTTCAAAGTGTTTTTGGAATTGCGCTTGCCACCATTGCCTTCTTTCACTGGAGTGAATTATACACCACCATCGCGTTGATCTTTTTATATGTGTGCTGCCAGGGTTTTATTTTCCCTAATGCCTCGGCACTTACGTTGGCAGCCTTTGGGAACAATGCCGGCAATGCCTCTGCGCTGATGGGCGCTATTCAGATGGGCATTGGTGCAACAGCCTCTGCGGCAGTAAGCATTCTCCAGGATCATACTGCCTTACCTATGTCTGGAGTAATGGCTTTTTGTTCTGTAAGTGCCTTAGTCATTTTCATGATGGGAAGAAAAATTACAGTTCAACAACCTACACTCGAAGAAGTGGAAGAAGAAGATGTGGAGATGATTTCGGGATTGTAAGAGTGAAAGCATAAAATCCCTTGAGACAGATGACTCTGGAAATTCGTTTACCTGGTAATCCAAATTACCCAACCACTAGCTTTTTGGCAGCGTAATCGAAAAAGTGCTCCCCTCTCTTGGCACGGACTGCAAAATGATTTCGCCTGAAAGCTTGACCAGCGTTTCTTTCACGATATACAAACCTAAGCCTGTGCCTTGTGACTTTTCACTGCCACGAAAAAACATATCGAAGATCTTCTCGTGCAACACCGGGTCAACACCTAAGCCATTGTCCTGTATATGCAATGAAAAAGACTCATCTGTGTTTTGATAATAAAGCCGGATGAATTGATCTTCCTTGCGCCTGTCATGATAACGAATAGCGTTACTGATAATGTTCGTCAACACCACTTTCATTCTCCTCCCGTCATTCATGACCACCAGGCCTTCAGGGATTTCATTAATAAACTTAATGCCGGTGGCTTCGGGGTTATGTTGCAGCGACTCCCAAATGTCGTTGGTCAAATCTGCAACGTTTACGTTTTCTTTAATGATCTCCAGCCGGTTGTTCCTTGAAAAGTCCGTGATATCTGATATGAACTTATCCAATGAGTCGATTCGCTTATCCATCAACCGCAGATAGTTGGCTTGTTCTTCAGCCTTGCCACTTTTCGTTAATTCAATCAACCCTTTTACCGAGAGCAGCGGGGCACGTAAATCGTGTGAGGTACTATAAACAAATCGATCAAGTTCTCCATTCAACTTCATGAGTTGATCGTTCGCTTTCTTCAGGCCTCTGGCGTTATGATGGCTTATACTAATCAGCAGATTAACGGCAATAAGCGAAGCAGGAAATGCAAGGCCAAAATTAACGAGCTGATTATACCGAATGTCTGCTTCAGAATGAATACGAAACGGAAGGATTGAGAAGGGATGTATCAACACCAATCCAAACAACAGAACACTGAACGCCAAAAATGAGAGGGCCAGTATTCTATGCTTATAATTAAATACCGAAAACAAACCCAACCCCATAGGAATCAGAAAAAGAAATCCGCCCGTTGCCAAGCTCTCACTTGAGCTCAGCAGGAAAATGATGGCATTTATCGTCTGAAACAATAAGATGTTGGACAAGCAATGCTGGTGGGCCCGATGTAATAACAGTGAAGCGAAAATAAGTACAAATCCAACGGCCAGGCAGAGATATGCTTCCGGGTTCTTTGTTGGAGAGTCTATGATAAGATAGACGCCCAGGACAACCAGTGAAACCAACGCATATTGCGCTGATAGCATGATATGCCGGAATTCATTCCAGGATTCGATGAAATTATTCTCCCCAATGATCCAGTTTCGAAATGCCCGCTTCATACCCCTATAGTTTAATGCAAAAGTAGAATCGATGAACTGTAGTTATCCTTCCTTCAGATGCATAAAATGATGTATGAAAGATTTTTGCCTTTTGTGTTAAACTTCAGGGGATACAAACGATCAAAAACCTTACACAGGTAATTCACTTTGCAACACAACCGTACAGATCAGTATGGCCTTAGCGACTTTTGTAATAGATTTTATGAATATGATGCTTGTCTTAATGTCAATGGTGGTTCATTTCGCAATAGTCTTTGGACTGGCCTATAGATTTCAGGTCTCCAGAACGGCACGTCCAATCTAGAGCTTTGAGTCTTCGATTAAGTCCAATTCTATTATCTATTACCTTCTGGTATCACCCCTTATTTTTTTGTTTCCTTATTCAACTCCATTGCAAATCGAATACTATTAGAATCATACCAACCCTCACTCATGTCTTTCCCATTCAGGGTTCATCTCACCGATAAGATTCTCTTTCCATTCCCTCCGATATTTCTTCAATTGCTTTTCTCTCTTGATTGCTTCCTCAACATCACCAAACTCTTTTTGCTCGTGGTCGGTGATCACCGACCATTGTTTTGAGGTTGGTGACAACACCACCTTGAGTAACATTTAACCACTCATAAAAAAGAACTGTAAATTTTCTTGACAGGAAGCCACCTTCTCCTCCGCAAACTGTCTTTGGCCAGGAATCATCCTAACTGGTGTATTCCGATCTCATTGGAACTATTTAATTTTAAGGTTTTCAAATCATCTGCTATGATCAAAAACTGGATACTCATTTCTTTCAGACGTTTCTTCCGTAATAAAACCAACTCGCTCATCAATTTATTTGGTCTGACGTTGGGCATGACGGTGTCGTTACTCATCTTCATTTATGTGCGACACGAATTCAACTACGATTCTTTTCACACAAATGCCGACAGGGTCTACCGAATCATAAAAGAAAACCCTAAAGGCAATAACTACACGAGCAATCCCAGGCAAGCGGTGTTACCGGCTCCGCTGGCAGATGTGATCAAACAACAAGTAACGGGTGTTGAAGCAGTATCGCGTCTTGCAATATGGGGAGGAGGTCTCACGGTAGAGACCAACGATGCTTCGAAGTTTTTCACTGAAGACTCATACAACGCTGCCGATGGTGACCTTTTCAGAATCCTCACTTTCGAGCCGCTGGCAGGTAATGTTAAACGCACGTTTATCAATCCCTACACGGTAGCGATATCAGAGAAAACAGCAATGAAATATTTCGGCCGCACTGATGTGGTGGGCGAAGTACTCAACCTTACCGGCTTTAAAAACTTTGGGCGTTATACCATTGACCTGGTCTTCCGCGACTTTCCCACCAACTCATCTTATAATTTTAAAGTGGTGTTGCGTTTTGAGGACTTCGTTAAAGCCGTTCAGCCCACCGACTTGCAGAACTGGGGCAACCACAACTACAATTATTTATTGTTGACTTCGGGTAAATCGCAAGCCGATGCCGTTGCCAAACAGATCGATGATTTCTGTTACAACCGCGAAAAAGACGATCCTAGTTTTGATGGAAAATCAACGTATTCACTTCAAGCTCTTCCTGAATTTTATTTGCAATCCGACATCAACTTTTCTAACACTCCGAAGAACGACATCAACCGTCTCTACTTGCTAAGTGTGCTTGCCATCTTTATTCTTTTGGTAGCCGGAATCAATTATGTGAATCTCACTACAGCTCGTTCAGTAAAACGAGCCAAGGAAGTGGGCGTGAGAAAAGTGGTAGGAGCGCTTCCTTCAAACCTGGTCTTTCAGTTTCTGAGCGATGCGTTGAGTCTTAGTTTTGTTTCCATGCTCCTGGCGCTGGCTGCAGCATGGTCTCTCTTCCCCCCCTTTCGCAATTTCATCGGCAAAGAAATTCCATTCGACATCCTGCATGATCCTACATTGCTACTTACCATCTTTATCATTCCAATCGTTATCGGTTTGTTGGCTGGCCTTTATCCTTCCCTTGCACTGTCCACATTCAAGCCGGTACTTGTTTTGAAAGGCAGCTTCTCCACTGGCAGCCAAGGCAACCTGTTGCGCGATGCACTCACCGTTTTTCAATTCACCATTTCAGGGGCGCTGATCATTGCAGTGATCGTGGTGACGAGCCAGCTTAGCTATTTCGAAAAACATAGTCCCGGGTACGATCGCGAACAAATCGTGCGATTAAACCTAAGAGACGAAGGCGTGCGTTCTAAACGCGATGTGCTCATCAACGAATTGAAAAAGAATCGGGCCATAGTGAATGTTTCACTCACTTCGTATTTCCCAAATGCGGTGAACACACAGCAATCCAGGAAGTGGGTAGGTAGCAGCGGCTCAACCGATGTTGCTTTCTACACTATTAATGCAGACCCCAACTACCTCGATGTCTTTAACATTAAGTTGATAGACGGACGCTTTTTTATTCCCAGCAATGAGGCCGACAAGCATGCCTTTGTCATTAATGAAACGGCCGCAAAAACGTACGGATGGACTAACCCCGTGGGAATGAAATTCACTGGCGATGCTCACGGAGAAGCTGGTGACACTGTTACCATTATTGGAGTCATCAAAGACATCCACATCGCTGACTACCGGCAGGCGATCGCACCGATGCGAATCGGGTTGGTTAGAGATTGGTCAAGTGTACTGGCCATTAAGATTGCACCTGAAAATATCGCCTCTACTCTTTCATTCATCGAAGAAAATTACCGCAAGCTGGCTACCACCCGAATGCCCTACGCTATCTCTTTTTTTGACGAAGACTTTGGAAAAGTATATAAGGCCGACCGGCAGCTGGGCACATTGATCTATTTATTCTCTATCGTGGCCATCATCATCGCTTGTCTTGGCCTCTACGGTCTTACCATGCACACCGTGAATATCCGCATGAAAGAAATTGTCATCCGCAAAATACTGGGAGCTGAACATGCTCAGCTGGTGATGATCCTTGCCTGGAAATTCCTCCTGCTTATTTTGATTTCATTCGCTGTGGCTTCACCAGTGGCTTATTTCTTTATGGATAAATGGCTTCAGAATTTTGTTTACCATACCGACATCAGTCTTGTCTCATTTGTGGTAGCCATTTTGTGTATGACACTCATAGCATTTGCAACGGTGGGTGGCCAGGTGTGGAAAGCAGCACTTACCAGACCCACCGAAGGGCTGCGCAGCGAGTGATAACACCAACAAGGGCAAGTGGAAGTGTGTGAACCTCAATTTCTATGTGTAGGAACAAAAACCCGGTGATGAGCCGGGCTTTTGGCTACTCATTTATATTAAATTTTTGAATGGAATAGATAGTTGATATCCATAGTGCATTATAAATACCAAAGGTGTAAAGGAAATAACTCCTTGTATAGTCAAAACCTTGAAACCGCAGTACTAAGAAATCAAAGACAACACCGCTTATTGTAAACAAAAGTAAGTCCCATTTGCGGGAAGGGTTGAATGCGCTCTCAATATATAAGCAGATAACTAAGATAAAAGCAACTGATTGCACTATCGCTTCCCAATATTTGGATATAAGACCAACTAGAACAAACACCCATAACGGCCCGCCAAGAACGTCTCCTTGAAAAAAAATCCAACAGCCTGCAAATGCAGTTGCAAGTTTTAAAGACTTCAAAATAGTTTTGTTAGACATTTTTTGGTTGTGAATGATCATAAACTAAATTGATAAATCTGTTTTTCATGAATATGTTATCTCAAAACTTCTTCCCAATGCTTTTCAAAAAGCAGCATATCTGGCGGATATCTTTCCACTGATAAGCCCATCGAAGTGCCTTCATGGTTAGATAATTTTTCTCTACCAATTCTCTAAAATGCTGAGCACCATCTTTCTTACTAACTGTTCACTACTGTTTTTATATTTCTCAATTTCCATTTTGGCTTTTTCACATTTAATCATTCCCAGCGCACTTAAATATGCCTGTGCATTGTAATCACTCCCTTCACTCTCATGTCGACAGGCAGAAATTATTAAGTCAACCGAACTTTCATCTTTTAACCTGCCGAGTCCTAGCGCTGCCGAGCGTTTTTCAGAGAAGTCCGAATTTTTATCGATCAATACATTCCTGAATATTTCCTTGCATTCACTTTTGGGGAAAGTGGCCAAATATTCTAAAGAAGCTCTTTGCCAGTCCTGACCTAATGCTGTCTTGTAAATGTTCTCATAAATGGATTGAAGGGTGTCTAAATTGTTTTCTATCGCTAACTTAGCTAGCGGTGTCACATTTGTCGATGGATTCCTTATCAACTCCGGGAGTTTACAAATTAATTTTGATGAACGATTTCCTCTTAAAGCTTCTGCTGTCCAATACCTGACAGACTCATTTTCATGAGATAAAAGAGTTATCATAATATCCGTTGACTTATCGTCCGCTCTTCCCTCCATTGCTCTAGCAAGCTCACCCAGTATTTTCGGGTTGTCTATCTGATGCAATGCTACTTGAAGCTCAGGAAGTATATCGTTAGATCGAATCAGAGGTTGTTGGAAGACAAAGAAGAAATAATTTTTTGGCCCAGGTCGTGACCGCAGAAGCTTCAGCCAGTACCTCAGATTTTGGATATTTTTTGATGTATAAAAACAGTTCAGCATCTCTTCTGAAACCGTATCCATCTTACTTATTGCATCAAACAAATAATTACGATCCGCGTCTGTAGGGCTATTTGCCAGCGCTTCGAGCGCAATTCTTCGCGTTTTCGTGCTATCCAAAATTGGTCTCATGGTCTCTAATAAATCCCCGATTTGTAGTTCTTTGATAGAGTAAATTGCATAGCCCTTTATATTCATATCCCATTCTGTCACCGCCCTTTTTAGAAGGTCTTCCGTCTGAGGATTTCGAGGTGTTTTCGACAGAATATGTGCTGCCAGAATCTTGGCCATTGGCTTGTCACTATTGATTCTCCTATAGGCTGTTAGCTGCAAAGAATCCTCATTGAGTTGAACAAAAAGTGGCAGCATGTGCGCGTCACCAAAAGTTTCATTTTCAACTAAAAAATCGAAAAGAGGAGTTGTGTGAGCTGTTTTAAGATGCAGTAATGCCAACCCCGCCCATATCAAGCACCCCTTGTCTTTTTCTTCACGAATCTTTTTAAGCAACGTGCTTTCAAATGAAACATCCCCAGTCCCTGCGATGATCAGATATGAAAGGATTCGTTGATTTCGCTTTTTCGAGTTTATTAGTTTGTAAATGTTTTCGATATAGAGTTTGTCATTTTTGAACTCTGCCAGCGGATACGAATCAATATGCTGCCCTTTAAGGCTGGCGGCCAATTGTGTGACATCACTGTGGGGGGTCAGGAGAGAGGAATGTCTTCTAAACACCTCATTCAATTCCTTTTCAGAAAAATTTTTGCTGAGCGCTTTTCTAAAGTCGGTTTTAAATTCCTCTAGTGATTGAGCAAGTGCACTAGACAAGCTCATGAAAATTACTATGGCAATAAGGTGTCGACTCATTTTTTTAAAACATTTGCACGCGAATACGATGAATATGATTGTCAGCATAATTATTTTGATTTAGTTCTTGACTATGTAACGTCAAAAACTATGGCGGGTCACTTGATCTAAATCAAGAAATGCGTACTGTCAATCTCAAAAGAGTAGGAACAAAAAACCCGGTGATAAGCCAGGTTTTTGTTTGGATGAAAAATTTCATTCCTCAAAAAAAATAGATGCAGCTAACTATTGCTGCCCAAATGAATGGATCTGATCTAAAATTTGTCGAATGAATTAGTCGAGCTCTTTCATTGATCGCAATCTATTTGAGTAATAACAAATGCCTTCGTCCACCTTTATTGAGACTGGAAAAGGATAAGATTTTGTTATTATCAATTAATATGGGACAAAGCAACGATCCTTTGTTTAAAACGAAGTACAAATTGCTACTATCGCTACTTGAAACTGTAAATGTTTTAGCTAAGTCCCCCCTTTGTAGTAACTCATAAATTTTAATTCAACATCATTTTTTTCCAGCTCAGCTCTCAACGCATTTATTAGAGTATGTTCAAGCTCCAACTTTTCTTTTGTTGCACCAGGTGGTAAAAATTTGTGAATTATCTCTTCGTTTGAATTTTTTTTACTCCTGACAGCATCAATAAATTCAGTAACCAATTTCAGTTTTTCTGACTCAGATACTTTTTGAGCTTTACAGGTTGAAAAACTTAATGTCAAAAAAAACAAATAAATGAATCTCATCATATTAGCTAAATTTTAGTTGCATGTACCTGAATTAGATGGAGCTGTGCCAGCAGTTTTTGTGATTATTATATTCTGGGGTGATGATAGATTTCGAATATCTTCACCCAAGTCACCTGGATTACTTCCTCCTCCGCAAGTCCACGAACCTCTCGTGTCTGGCAGCACGAAACCTGCCGTGCCGCTAAAATATAAACGATCATCAAGTTCTTTTAATTCAAGGATTCGCATACCCATAAGGAATGAAGACGTATTTACCTTTGAGATTCTTAAATGCCCAGAAGTACTTTATTTTATTGCCATATAAGCACAAATATGTAACTGCCTCCCCTTTGTGCATCACTGCAAAAATTTCATCGGCATTTTCACTCCTTGCATCCAAACCTACTCTTTGTTTTCGGGGCAATTTTGAAAAAGGAACCACTGAGATTTCTTCCCTTGGAATTTTCTCTATTTCTTGTTTTAGAAAATCCATTAAAAAGGAAACAGTGTAGTCATCTATCATTTCCAGATAAAGTCTGTCTTGAAAACGATAATAGCGTTTGACTGTGCTTCTGTCGTTCAAAGAATCATAAATGAAATTTATAAATTCCTTGGCTACTGAAAGACCATCTTCTTTGGAAATTGTCACTCGGCTTTTAATTAGTCTCTCACTATTAGAATCAACTTTTGACTTGTCTGTATCAATGTAGCTCATGTTGAAAAGGTGCATATAATCTGTACCTCCTTGATTAATACCTGCTTGCATGCCCTCAACTTTGTTGTTTTTTACTTCCACATATGTCACCAATTCCGTCTTATGGTAAACCGCATATATTGAAGATAAATCTCTACCACTTTGCGACCCATCAATTGATGATTTGTCATAGATCAAAGTTCTTTGCGGTTTGGAGAGTGCTAAATACGGGATATAAGACAATTCTGAATAAGGAGGATACTTTCGACCATGGATTTTGCATTGAAGCATTGCCACTGTAAAATATGCGGCTTTGTATTTAAACTGCGCCTTAGGCAAGTTTTTGTTCAACGTTGTCAATTTGACAATAGAATCGAATGGCTGCATATCAAAAACTCTTCGCGTAAATTCTTTCACCAGCAGAAGTCGATTTTGATTATCATTTGTTTCCTGTCCATATAATTGGGGTCCGGCTGAAAGAATGAGAACTATTGTAATTACTTGTTTCACGTGTTAATATTATTTTAGTGGTCACATGGAACGGCCAGTCTAAGTTATTATCAAAGCCTTTGCCTAGCCATTTTATGCAGTTAAATCTAAGGAAGATCTGCAGGACAACCTGAATTTGATGGTGCCTTTGAATTGAGACTTGAAACTGATCCTCGTTTATTGCGTAAATCTTCACCGAAATCACCTGGATTATTCCCGCATCCACCGGGGGGAGTCCAGCAAAAAGTTGTATTCGGCAGATTGGCACCGAATTTATTTGCGATGCGTATTGCATAACTTGTGCAATTAGCAGAACCTACATCGTCAGCTGAAGAACCTAAATTGTATGTGCCAGGAGTGTTATCAATGACGTAATCTAAAAGTTCACTCAATTTAGCTGGCGTAAGCTGAATTGACAGGCTGATGTTGTAATCATGACTTTCATTAACTTTTAATACTCCCGGGTCAATGGGATTACCAGGATAGGCTGAAGTTTCTGGATAAAAACCGAAGAGCCTTGTAACGGTGAGAGTTCCGTTATTTAGTGTCTGTGTTATCCCGATAAATGAGTGACCGACACTGCCTGAAACCAAATTGACCAGAGCTCTTGATCCCGGAATCGGTTGTTCAGCATATATAGTCAAAGTTGCCGGATTGTTTCGGTCAAGGCAATTTAAATAAAGCGATTTATTTGTGATAATAGTTTCTGGACCGCTCGGAATCATGTACAGAAGCCCCACCCAATTCGCAGAACTCCCATTGTATTTGTATATCAAATTATCTGTACCCAAAACCATCTGGTCATTAACCGGGTATAGTATTTGCAAAAACGGATAACTGTCTGGTTCTTTCAGAACTACTACTGCCGGCAAAATAGTTTCCACAATTACCCAGTAGCTTGTCTGGCTATCAAACACGTACTTGGTGTACTTGCCCTCCTTGTCTGTAAATTCATAAGTGTCATTATTTTTAGGGGAAGTTGGAAACGCAAGTCCAGCACTGGCACCACCACTTCCTCCTCCACTGGTTCCACCGCTACAATTTCCGGAAATTCTTCCCAGGCGGTAAGCTTGTGTTTCGCAACCTGTAAGTGAACACGAGGTGTACAGATACAATGAAGTAGTGCTTGTAGACCCATCCGAATAATAATATGTTGTATTCAAATACCAATCAAGACAACCGGCAACTCGCCCTGCTTCGTCTTTGGTTGTCTTATTTGTTGCAATGCCGTTAATATTAAGCTTCCCGTTTTCAAATTCATCAAAAAGCTGCAGGTGCTGAAACGGGCTGTAAAAGGATATCCTCCCGGAATAACTATTCTTGGTGTCGTCCATATTCAACACCGATAGAATAACCTGATCATAATCTAATGGCTTAACCTTATCGTTGAAGGTGACCACGCTTGATCTGACGATCTCATTCTGATTAAGGTAAAAGACCGCTTTTATCTTATCTGTTTTACCAAAAGAATCCATAGACCTTAGGTCGGCAATGACTGCCTTCTCGGTGGTTCTTAGTCTATGAATTTCCACTTTGGTAAAGTCTATCACGCTTACCAATTCATCTATCTTCTTTGCTTGCGTTTCATTTGCTATACTCTTAAGCTGTTTTAAATAATTTAGAATCTCGCCTTTGTAAGGTGACTCTTGCCTCAAGTCATTGTTAAAGCAAGACACCAGCAGAATAGTACAGAAGGTGAACAGAAATCGAGAAAAATTTCCTTTGGCATACATAAATTTATAGGGTTTGTGTTGGGTTTAGTCAAAGCTACTTCATCGATGCGATTAGACCACTTGATTTATATCAAGAAACGATTTATCGCACTTTTGCCCGTAAGCGACTAATTGTTTCGGGGGTCATGCCAAGATAGGAGGCGATGTATTTCAGAGGTGCTCGATTAAATATTTCAGGTTGGCTGTTCAGCAATGCTTTATATCGTTCTTCTGCAGTTTGCAATCGCAAAGAAAATGTGCGCTCTTCGCTGAGCATATAATATTTCTCAGTCAATACTCGCCCCACAACATTGAATTCTAAAAACTCTTTATAAATGCTTTGCAATTCTGTATAGTTGAGTGAAGTAAGAACTGAGTCTTCCAGCAATTCTATGCTTTCAAAACTTGGTTTCTGTGCATAGAAACTTTGTACCGACACAATCACATCTCCTTCACTCATAAACCAGGAAGTTATTTCCTGATCTTCTTTAAGATAAAAAGCACGGGCAAAACCTTTCTCTATGAAGAATATTTGATCGCAAATCTTTCCTTGTTGAAGAAGTATCGTTTTAGCTTTTAACGTCACCTGATTGGTGACTTCTGATAATCTTTGAACAAGACCATCACTCAATGGGCAAACTTGAGACAGATTACTGATTACAAAATCGGATATCATTTAAGCAAACTTTCTCTGCCACCCTTGTTGGTGTTCTTAATCAACAAACATACTAAAACAAAATAATGGTTATAGCATCTGTCCCTCGCACCGATTAACCACAGCTTTAAGAATTTTGCTGCTCTGATCATAGAAGATTAAAGTACTAAAAATACAGGCGATACGTAATCTATCGGCATATGAGTAACTCCCATTGTCTGCACTGTGATTTTTGTGATGGGTGTGATGAACATGATGATGCCGAGAAAATCATAAACATCATAATGCAGACAATCAAAAGCCGTAAAGTAAAAGGCCCTTGCCTAATATGACAATGCATAAAAGGATGAAAGAAAGAGCAAACAGCGTGGCCACTTTTTCCTGGTTGCTCACGTGGTAGGCGGGGTGAATCGCCAACACTTTGCGGACGAGAGTTGTAATCATTGAATTCATAAGTCAAACTTAATTCGTGAAAGACTGCAGATCAACGTGGTTTTCCCACATGGGAGTACCGTATTTTTCTCCTTGCCTGCAGTTGTGATTTTTGTGATGGTAATGGTGAACATGATTATCAGGTTCGCACTTGGGGATCGCGGATTCCGAAGCTTCGGGACGATTGAGATTGATCTACTAATTATCGAGACGTGCTCCTCCGCGATGACACCCTAAAATAAAGAAATCAGAAAAATCAAAAACGTCATAGTTCTGACCTTTTAATAGCTGTGAATTAAAAGGCTATTACCTACAAGGAAAAGACACAAAAGGATGAAAGAAAGAGCGAACAGCGTGGCCACTTTTTCCTGGTTGCTCACGTGGTCGTCCGGGTGAATCGCCAACACTTTGCGGACGAGAGTTGTAATCATTGAATTCATAAGTCAAACTTAATTCGTGAAAGACTGCAGATCAACGTGGTTTTCCCACATGGGAGTACCGTATTTTTCTCCTTGCCTGCAGTTGTGATTTTTGTGATGGTAATGGTGAACATGATTATCAGGTTCGCACTTGGGGATCGCGGATTCCGAAGCTTCGGGACGATTGAGATTGATCTACTAATTATCGAGACGTGCTCCTCCGCGATGACACCCTAAAATAAAGAAATCAGAAAAATCAAAAACGTCATAGTTCTGACCTTTTAATAGCTGTGAATTAAAAGGCTATTACCTACAAGGAAAAGACACAAAAGGATGAAAGAAAGAGCGAACAGCGTGGCCACTTTTTCCTGGTTGCTCACGTGGTCGTCCGGGTGAATCGCCAACACTTTCCGGACGAGGCTTGTTATGATCGTTTTCATGTAGTAAACCTAACTCAGCCAAGACTACAGATCAACGTGGCTTTCCCACAAGCGAGTACCGTATTTTCCACGTGTTGGGTCTTCACACCACCCCCTAGCCCCCGCCATCGGGGGATATTTTGCGGCTTATCTACACTCGTTGGAGAATTTCGCCAGACAGGATTTGTTGGCTGTGGGCTTTTTTTGTTTTGAATACTTCTATTGAGAGACCATTACACGGGCCCAGGTACTAAAGTCGGCTGTAGAAAACCGTACAAGCAACACATTACTTCCCGATAGTGAAGGCAGCGAAAACTCAAACTGCGGCAGATCAGTTTCAAACGTACCCAAAAGTATTCCAAGGTTATTAAATACTTGTACTTGAGCGGGGCGTTCCAATTTACAATTCACTTTACCTATAAGCTTTGAATTAACGATGGGATTGGGGTAGACATGGAATTGCTTTTCAGCAGCTACATTCACACGCACCACATTGTTATTGAAAACTTGCGTGTATCCGTCAAAATCAACAGACGTGATTCGATAGAATGAATTGCCGATAAACGGATCACGATCGGTAAACGAATAATCTTTTCGAGTGTTACTATTACCCGAGCCCTGCACCCGGGCCAGCTCAGCGAACTGAGTACCAGTGGACGAGCGCTCCAATAGAAAATAATCAAAATTTATTTCTGAAGACGTGGCCCAATTCAATACTGCCTCTTCCTTCAACGCAGTCCCTTTAAAGAAAAGCAGAGTGATAGGCACTACACTACAATCAAATCCTAGTGAGCACCCGGTGCAACTGCAACTGGCTGCTGAAATCTTTCCCCCTAAGGCGGTAGCTATGCTCGATGTTCCGCTGCCTAAACTCAGCGCACCTGTTACGGCTATAGTACTTCCTGAGCCGCTGACGGAGAGGTGCGTGTTTTGTTGCCCTGTCAAATTTCCAGCCACGGTCACGACTCCTCCGCCTGTGACGGTAACGGTAGCATTGTTATTCATATTTATATTGCCATGCACGATGAGCGACCCTACAACCGTAAGCGCGAGATTATTATTTACATTCAGATCACCCCATATCTCTAGTACACCTCCGCTACTGATGGCGATACTCCCACTATTATTGAAAGTCATATTCTTAGGTGTGCCCGAAGCACCGACAGAGAGATTTCCTGTACCCAGAATGGTGTAGGCAACTGCATTCCCATCGGTAATACTGCCAATAACTTCGGTTGTAGAAATCGTTGGGTCTGCCGACACAGTGATGTCAGTGCCCGCGCCACTAGGTGTGCTGCCAGTACTCCAGTTTGTGCCCGTTGTCCAACTACCGCTGGTTTGAAATGTTTGTCCAAAACAAACACCAACTGACAAGCAGAAGGCGACAAAAACGAACCGAGTCTTCATACCAATGGGATTGAGCCGAAGTGTAACACAGTTAATAAACTAACAGCAATACGTATAGGAGTATCTCCCATATTATTAGGAGTATCTCCTATATCGAGCCGTAGGGACTGTATTACTTCAGTCGCTTCTTTAAAAAACAATGCCGAAGTATCGTCACAGCTTTACCGGGAGACGGTGGGGTTTAATCGAGGAGAGGTTTAAACCCAGGGAGGTTGGAGGTTCGTGAGGACACCATAGTCGTTAACTTAAGGAAAGGCGAAGGAGTCTTTTATAGGGGCATAGAT